>NZ_JBXHBL010000001.1:0-1286038 GCF_056896895.1 Microlunatus sp. M237
TGTACTCGGCCAAGAGGTTGGTGACACTTCGGTCGGGTGGTTGACGTAGCGAGGACCTCCGGGTGCGGTGGAGATGTCGAAGTCTTCTACCGTCCGGAGGTCCTCATGTCCCACCGTAATGCCCGTCTGACTGTTCACGGCCGGCTGTTGTTGGTGCAGCGGGTCTGTCACCAGCAGTGGCCGGTCGCCCATGCCGCGAAGGCGATGGGCATCTCTCGTCAGTGCGCGCACCGCTGGGTAGCGCGCTACCGCTCCTTCGGTGAGGCTGGTTTGGCTGACCGGTCGTCGCGGCCGCTTCACAGCCCGACCCGGACTCCGGCTGTGGTGGAGAAGCGGGTGCTGCAGCTGCGTCACGACGAACGCCGGGGGCAGGACTGGCTGGGGCCCGAGACCGGGGTGCCAGCGCGGACGGTGGCGCGGATCCTGCGCCGCCACCAGGTGCCGCGGCTGGTCGAGTGCGACCCGCTCACCGGTCAGGTGATCCGTACCTCCAAGGCGACCGCAGTCCGCTACGAACGCGACCGGCCCGGGGAGCTGGTCCACATGGACGTCAAGAAGATCGGCAAGATCCCCCACGGTGGCGGCTGGAAAGCCCACGGCCGCCAGCACGGCCAGACCTCAGCGCAGAAGCGGGCGCGGATCGGCTACGACTACGTCCACTCCCTGATCGACGACCACTCCCGGCTCGCCTACTCCGAGATCCTGACCGACGAGAAAGGCCCCACCTGCGCCGCGTTCCTGCTCCGCGCCGCCGCCTACTTCGCCGACCACGGCATCCCCACCATTGAACGGCTGATGACCGACAACGCGTGGGCCTACCGCTGGTCACTTCGAGAAGTCGTCGCCCAGCTCGGCGCCCGCCACCTGTTCATCAAACCCCACTGCCCGTGGCAGAACGGCAAGGCGGAACGGTTCAACCGCACCCTGCAGGTCGAATGGGCCTACCGGCAGGTGTTCCTCACCAACACCGACCGCACCACAGCCCTTGCACCCTGGCTCGAGTTCTACAACACTCAACGCCGACACACCGCACTCGACGGCCTGCCGCCGACCAGCCGACTGTCACCAACGTCATGACCGAGTACATCTAGCAGGCAATCAGGACGCCGGTCGCCCTACCCGGTGGCGACGCTCGTGCCGGCGCTCTCCACGGCTAGTCCGGCCCGCAGCGCCTTCGGGATCGTCGCGGTCAGCGTCAGATCGTCGACCAGCCGTTCTACCTCGCTCGGGTCGTTCGACGAGCGGATCTCCACCGCATAGCGAACCCCGCGAGAGCCGTGTTCGTCGAAGTCTCCCGAGGCGGAGACGCAGAGATGGGCGATGTCGATGCCTCGACCCGGAGCCTCCCGCAGGATGTCGTTGAACACGCAGCCGGCAACGGCCAGATGCAGCAGATGCCCGCCGGAAAGCACCTCGACCCTGATGGCCACTCGCTCCACCAGATGGTGGTCAACCACGAGATCGGTCGTCGTCTCGTCGTCCGCAAGGGTACGAATCGTCGCTTGGTAGTCGGTCACGGCTCCCTCCTCAGGAGTATTGGAGGCCTTCGGCCCAGCCTTCGCCACCGCCAATTCGCGAAGTTCCGAGGGATCGCCCTTCCCCAGGTCTGTGCTTACTGTCTCGTCGCGGGGGTCACGGCGCAAGCGGTGCGGCGCGCAGGGAGTCGAGGAGTTGAGCCCCGAGCTCGCGCCGATGAGTCGGCTTGGCGGGGTGTTGCGATACCGACCGGTTTGACTTGCCGCCCGGCCTAAATGAAAATGATTGTCATGCTGAACATCCCGCGTGCCCTCGGTGCGCTCGCCTGCGCCTGCGCGATGCTGCTGACCGCGGCGTGCGGATCCAGCGCTGGCGGTGCCGATGCCGAGCGGTCCGGCCAGCTGAACATCGTGACGGCGTTCTATCCGTTCCAGTTCGTCGCCGAGCGGGTCGCGGGCCAGCACGGCGCCGTGTCCAGTCTCACCTCCCCCGGCGTTGAGCCGCACGACGTGGAGCTGACCCCGAAGCAGACGGCGAGCATCGTCGAGGCCGACTTCGTGGTGTACGAGAAGTCCTTCCAGGCCGCCGTGGACGAAGCGGTGGAGCAGAGCGGGAACCAGCAGGTGCTGGACATCACCACCGTGGTCCCGCTGCAGCCGGCGAGCGCCGCCGATGATGCGGAGCACGCCGACGAGCACCGGATGGATCCGCACGTCTGGCTGGACCCGGCCAACATGGTCACCATCACCCGCGCGGTGGCCGAGCGGCTCGCCCAGCTCGATCCCGACCACGCCACCGACTACGCCGCCAACGCCGCCGCCCTGCAGACCGAGCTCACCACCTTGGGGACCGACTTCGAGAAAGGGCTGGCCAGCTGCCAGCGCTCGGAGTTCATCACCACTCATGCTGCCTTCGGCTATCTGGCCAACCGGTTCGGCCTGACCCAGATCGGCATCAACGGGTTGAGCCCTGACTCGGAGCCGTCTCCGGCCAGGATCGCCGAGGTCCAGACCGAGGCCACAAGACACGGCGTCACCACGATCTTCTACGAGACCCTGGTCTCCCCCGACGTGGCCAGATCCATCGCCGGTGACCTCGGCCTGAAGACCGACGTGCTGGACCCGGTGGAGGGGATCACGGCCGAGTCCAAGGGCCAGGACTACCTTGGCGTCATGCGGGCGAACCTGACGGCACTCGAAGCAGCCAACGAATGCCGCTGACCGAGATGACGCCGGATGAGATGGCCCTGGCGGCCGACCAGCTCTGTGTGGAGCTGGGCGGGCTGCCGGTGCTGCGCGGCATCACGGTCTCGGTCCGCCGCGGCGAGGCCGTCGCGCTGCTGGGCGGCAACGGCTCAGGCAAGTCCACCCTGGTCAGGTCGCTGCTCGGTCTGCTGCCGCTCCAGCGCGGGACGGTGCGGCTGTTCGACGAGCCGCTGGCCGACTTCCG
Source organism: Microlunatus sp. M237 (assembly GCF_056896895.1). Lineage (NCBI taxonomy): Bacteria > Bacillati > Actinomycetota > Actinomycetes > Propionibacteriales > Propionibacteriaceae > Microlunatus > Microlunatus sp. M237. The sequence continues at coordinate 2,926 of NZ_JBXHBL010000001.1, forward strand.
CTCGTGGCACCGGATCGGCTACGTGCCCCAGCGCTCCACCGGCAGCCTGGGTACGGCCAAAGTGCGCGAGGTGGTCGCCTCCGGACGACTGGCCCGGCGCCGGGTGTTCCGCCCCGCCGGCCGCGACGACCGCACAGCGGTCAGCGACGCCCTCGACGCCGTCGGCCTGCTGGACCGCGGCTCCGACGAGATGGGCCATCTCTCCGGCGGGCAGCAGCAGCGGGTCCTGATCGCCCGCGCCCTGGCCACCCGGCCCGATCTGCTTGTCCTCGACGAACCGACAGCGGGGGTTGACCGGGAGCACCAGCAGGTGCTGGCCGACGTGCTCGGCGAGCTGCTGCAGTCCGGTACCGCGGTGCTGGTCGTGTTGCACGACGTCGGTCCGCTGACCCCGCTGATCGACCGCGCCGTGACGCTGAGTGAGGGCCGGGTGGTCGCCGACGGCCCGCTCACCCCACTCCCCGGCCACCCGCACCACGGGCACGAGCATGAGACGCCGTCGACCGACCGCCCCCTGCTGGACGGGACGGTGGAGCGGTGATCGACCTCCTCGGCTATCCCTTCATGCAACGGGCACTGATCGCCGCCTTGCTGACCGGGTTGATCGCGCCGGCGATCGGGACGTACGTCGTCCAGCGCCGGCTCAGCCTGCTCGGCGACGGCCTCGGGCACGTGGCCATCGCCGGCGTCGGCCTGGCCCTGCTGACCGGACAGGCACCCATCCCGATCGCCGTCGTGGTCTGCATCGCCGGCGCCGTGGTGGTGGAGATCCTGCGGCAGACCGGCAAAGCCTCCGGTGACGTGGGGCTGGCGATCCTGTTCTACGGCGGGCTGGCCGCCGGTGTGCTGATGTCCGGCATCGCGGGCGCCGGCACGGGCGCACTGTCGCAGTATCTGTTCGGCTCCCTCACCACGGTGACCGGCGCCGACCTGCGCCTGATCGCCGTGCTGGCCGTGGTGGTGCTGGTGCCGACCCTCGGCCTGGCGCCCCAGCTCTTCGCGGTCTGCACCGACGAGGAGTTCGCCCGGGTGCAGGGCCTGAAAGTACGTCTCTACAACGTCGCGATCGTGGTGCTGGCCGCCATCACCGTCACCTTGGCCATGCGTACCGTCGGCCTGCTGCTGGTCAGTGCCCTGATGGTGGTGCCGGTCGCCGCGGCGCAGAACCTGGTCCGCGGCTTCTACGCCACGCTGCTGTGCGCGATGGCGGTCGGCGTGGTCGTGTCCGTCGGCGGCGCGGTGGGCTCGTTCTACGCCGACACCGCACCCGGCGCCCTGATCGTGGTGCTGGCGATCGCCGTGTTCGCCCTCAGCTGGCCGGTCTCGGTGCTGGCCAACCGGCGACGTACCGCGACGCCGGTGCTGCCGGACGTGGTCGACGCCGCGGTGCCCGCGGCCGCCGCGCACCTAGTGGCCGAGGACCATCCGCACCGCCACGATGATGGCTGTGGGCACCGCCCGGTGCGCCATGGTGACCACACCGACTTCATCCACGAGGGCCACCGGCATGCGGCCCACGCCGACCACTACGACGAGCACTGAGCAGATCGACATGACTGACACACCCGTCCCCGCAACTCCGCAACGCAAGACCCGCCAGCGCGCCGCGGTCGACGACATCCTGCGTGGCCTGGCCGAGTTCCGCACCGCCCAGCAGATCCACGACGAGCTCCGACACCAAGGCGACAGCATCGGGCTGACCACCGTCTACCGCACCCTGCAGCTGATGGCCGACGCCGGCGAGCTGGACGCCATCCGGACCAGCGACGGGGAGACGGCCTACCGGCGCTGCTCCGGTGGCCACCACCACCACCTGGTCTGTCGTCGCTGCGGGCGTACGGTCGAGGTGTCGGGACCGGCCGTCGAGAGGTGGGCGACAGCGACGGCCGAGGAGCACGGCTTCCGTGAGGTCAGCCATGACCTGGAGATCTTCGGCACCTGCAGCGACTGCTGAGGCTCAGCCCACCACCACGGTGTAGCCGCCGACCAGCTCTCCGGCCGGATCGGTCAGCGTGAACCGCAGCGGGTGCAGCGCACCGGCCGATCCACCCAGGCCCTCGGCCAGCCGACCCGCCACCAACTCGTCAGCGTCCAGCAGCCGCGCCACCCCCTCCACCAGCGCCTCGGCCAAGGGCCGGTCGCTCACCTCACCGAGCCGCTCCCAGCTGTCGGGTCCCAACCGGTCGAGCAGCCGCCGGGCGCCACCGGGCCGGTCGAAGGGATGCATCCGCTGCTGACCGGCGCGGCCCGGGTCGATCTGGCTCAGCTCGGCCAGCCGATCGCTGCGGGCCACCACCGTGCGGCCCTCGACGCGCATGGCGGTCAACAGGTGCACGCCCGTCCCGGTGGACACCCCGACCCGGACCTCCTCCAGCTCCGGCAGCACGATCTCGGTCGATTCCCCGTCGGGGCCGTGGAGCGTTCCGCCGGTCAGGGCGAGCAGGACACCGCGGGCCACCGGCCCCGCATGGGTCAGCTCGAGGGTGAAGCCGTCGGGCACCAGCCCGCCGAGCGTTGCGATCAGCGTCTTCACCTCGGCCGACCCGGTCAGCACCGTCAGGTTGCGCTGGCCGACATGCCGGTCGACGTTGGACAGCAGGAACCCGCCGGCCGGGTCCAGCGGGCAGCCGACCTCGGCCAGCAGGCAGGAGTGTCCGACGTCGGTGGAGTCGACCTCCCAGGGGCGATCCAGCTCGACCACCGCGGTGCAGCCGGGGCGGGTCCGGTCGGTGAGGTCGACCCAGCGGCCGCCGATGTAGTTCTGCGCGTAGTAGGGGTCACTCTGGTTGCCGCTGCCGATGAAGCCGGGGTTGACCGCCCAGCCCTTGACCAGCACGCCGGCCGCCGGCAGCAGCCCCAGGTTCCAGATCCGGACGAACACGCGATAGGACCGTCCGGCCACCGGGGTGACCACCAACCGGGACGGGTCGAACTCCGAGGTATCGCCGGCGTCCATCAAGACGATGTCGGGCGACTCCCAGCAGGGCACCGGCGGCCAGGTGGGTCGGCTCCCGCGGTCACCGGCGGCCATCGCGCGGATCAGCAGGTAGGGATAGACATCCTCCCGCCGTGGCCGGCGCTCCCGGCCGATCTCGCCCAGCTGGTGCCGCCACTCGTCGGCGTGGCCGGGATCCGGCGTCCAGCCAGGATCCGGATCCCGGTCCGGCTCCCGCTCGGGTTCGGTGCCGACCACAGTGGCCGGGTCCTCGCCCCGGAGCCGGGCATCCTCCTCGGCCGAGATCTTCGGATGCTCGGGCCGGTGCGGTGGAAACAGGTCGTTGCTCATCGGTTCTCTCCTCGCTCGTCGTGGTCACGGCTGTGGTCGGGAACGACCCGGAGCGGGAACTGACCGCGTCGGGCGCGGAGCAGTCGCCGCCAGTCGGCGCCGAACACCGGTTCGTGCGGCCGCTGTCGCTTCTCCCGGCACGGGTCGGCTCCGAACGGGTCGGGCGACGCCGGGGTCTCCCGGGTCAGGTAATGCGCCTTCAGGTCCACGCGTGGGTCATACCACTGGCTGTCCAGTGGGGTGCCGGTGCCGTCGGTGCGCCGAGGGTTGTCGTGGTCGGCGTGGAAGAACTGCGGTGGGGTGCAGGGCTGCGGATAGCTGAAGTCGGTCGCGGGCGTACTCAGGTGGTCTGGCACGCACTCCCAGCGACCGCGGGCGTCGGGCTGGCCGGGGTCGCGTCCGAGGTTGTGCCGGTCCCAGTCCCAGCAGTGCCAGGCATAGCCCCGGTCACTGTCGAGGTTGAAGTCGGCGACGCCGAAGTCACGCTCCCCCCGCTCGGCCACCATCCGACCGACCAGGTAGGTCGAGTAGTCGACCGGGCCGCCGAGATGGCGGTCCTGCGGCAGCAGGGCGTCCAGCGCCTGTGCGGTCGCCTCCGGGCTGTCGGCCTGCTCGAGCAGGTGTCGCGCCGTGTCGTCGCCCACCGTTCCCGGCAGCAGCACGGTGGCGTCGTCGCCCGCGACGTACGGCCCGACATGGACCCGGGCTCCCTCCTGCGGCACCCAGTCCCCGGCCTGGTTGTGCAGCGGATACCGCCACGGCGCCACCCACTCACTCGGTTTGTGTTCCTGCCCTGCGTCGCCGGCGTACTGCAACGGTCCGGTCAGTCCCAGCGCCGAGACCAGGTCGAAGTCGCCCACGTCGTCGGGGTGGTCCCGGACGATGTTGCGCGGGTACGCCGGGTCCATCCCGAATGCTGCGTGTGCGTGGAAGCGACCCGACGGCTCGTCGATCACCATCGCCGTGGACCCCACGGCCAGCGGATCGTCGAGCAGCGAGGCGATCGAGAAGGCGCCGGTTGTCCCCAACGTGATCAGGCCCGCGTCGACCTCGTCCGGCTTGGGCATCAAGAAGCCGGACATGACCAGCGCCCGCCGGGCCAGCAGGAAGAGGTTCCAGGCCGGGATCACCACGGTCCAGTAGAGGACCTCCCGGGCTGGGAAGGTGAGGACGTCGACGATCAATCCGGGCAGCACGGTGGCCAGCCAGACAGCGACCTGGGCGAGGTAGACGGCCCAGGCGAACAGCGCGAGCAGCAGGTCCAACAGGTTGAAGGAGTCGTCGTCGTCCACATCGGCACCGCGCGACGGGTCGTCGTCCACGCCGCCGCCACCGCCTCCGGGCGGGGTCGGGAACGAGTGGTCGGTGAACACCTCGGGCGGTGAGGGTCTGGTCGGCGACAGCCCGTCCGACCCGGTCATCTTGAGGTACGCGTAGACGATCTGCCACATCTGGGCCATCGCGTCCGCGTTCGGCCGTCCGTCCGGGTCGCCGGCGGCGTCGGTGGCCGAGAACGCCGGGTCCTGGGTCAGGATCTTCGGCCCCTGCGGGTGCACCTCGGCCATTGCGCTCAGCAGGGCGTCGAGCAGATGGGCCGGCATCGGTCCGGAGTCCAGGTCGAAGTGCGCGGCGCGGTTCGCGGCCGGGGTGGGACCGTCCGCGGTGTCGTACGCCGGGAAACCGGTCCAGTAGTCGTAGGCGGGAGCGTCGTCGCGGCCGGCGTACGGGCCGTCGCTGCGGCGGCGGAAGGCCACCCAGAAGTGCAGCGCGCTGGTGCCGTACTCGCCGTAGCAGGCCGACCCACCGTGAAGGCGGTCGTAGTTGCGGCCGTCGATGTGGTTCTCGACCAGGTGATGGCGCTGCCAGTGGTCGCGGTACGGCCCGCCGGACTTCGCGTTGGTGAACGGGTGACCGGTGACGTCGGTGGCGCAGTGGCTCATCCATCCGAGCGCGAAGGCCATCCGTGCCTCGGCGTCATGGCGCTGGTCGTCGGTGGTCGCCTCATCCAGCGCCCGACGGGCCTGGGAGAAGAGCACGAACGGGAACTGATACGTCCGCCGGTAGTGGAAGACGTCGGACCAGTAGAAGCTGTCGTCGCCGTAGCCCTGGGGCACACCGGAGGTCAGCACGCCGAACCAGTCCCCCATCTGCGCGAGCAGACCCTTGAACGCGGCCATCACTGCCGAGGTCAGCTCGTCCAGGATCTGTCCCAGCTGGTTGGACAGTCCGCCGGTCAGCTGCGAGGCGAGCTCGGAGGTGTTCGTGCCGATCGGGGAGATCCACTTCTCCCACTTGCTGACGAAGGCCTCGTCGATCTCCTTCCAGACATCGATGGTCCAGGTGACCACCTGCCGGATCACGCAGCCCTTGGTGTCGGCGAAGTCGGGCAGCAGATAGAACAGGTCAGGCCCCAACGCACCTACCGCCAGGTAGTTGCGCCAGGTATGACAGATCTCGCCGAGCTCGACGGCCTCGGCCGCGGTGATCGGGAATCCGGCCGGGACCGAGCCCGCCCGCAGCCGGCTGGCGGTCTGCGCGGCCGCCTCCATGTGCACGTACCAACCCGGCATGGCGGGCCCCCTCCAAGTCGTCGGACCGACCTCCGAGGTCTCAACGGTGAGGTCTCAGGTCGGCGGCCCGGCAACCGGGCCGTGACTGTCAGGAGTGCCGAGCGGGGGCCGAGATACCTGCGCCCTGGCCGCCGATCGTCCTCAGCCGGGCTCGACCGGGTTCGGCACCGCGCCGCCGTAGCGCCGGTCGCGGTCGGCGTAGATCTCGATCGCCCGCCACAGGTCGCGGCGGTCGAAGTCGGGCCAGAGCCGGTCCAGGAAGACCATCTCCGCGTACGCCGACTGCCAGACCAAGAAGTTGGAGGTGCGCTGCTCGCCGGACGAGCGAACGAACAGGTCGACGTCGGGGATGTCCGGCTCGTCGAGGAACCGGCGGAACCGGTCCTCGGTCAGCTTGGCCGGGTCCAGCCTGCCGGCTGCGGCCAGCTCGGCGATCTGTCGCGCGGCGTCGACGATCTCGGCCCGACCGCCGTAGTTGACACAGAACTGCAAGGTGAGGACGTCGTTGTCGGCGGTCCGCGCCTCGGCGTCCTCCAGCTCGGCGATGACACTGCGCCACAGCCGGGGCCGCCGCCCGGCCCAGCGGACCCGCACCCCCATCGCGTCGAGCTGGTCGCGACGGCGGCGGATCACGTCCCGGTTGAATCCCATCAGCCAGCGCACCTCGTCCGGTGACCGGCGCCAGTTCTCGGTGGAGAAGGCGTATGCGGAGACGTACTTGACGCCGATCTCCACCGCGCCCTCGATCACGTCGAACAACGCGTCCTCGCCACGGGCATGGCCCTCGGTCCGGGGCAGGTTGCGCGCCTTGGCCCAGCGGCCGTTGCCGTCCATCACGATGGCGACGTGGCGCGGCAGCCGGTCGGTGTCGATGGCCGGCGGCCGGGCACCGCTGGGGTGCGGCACCGGCGGCCTCGGGGCCGGGCGCGGTTCACGGGCGCGGTTCCGCTGCATCTTGGGCACGTAAGGGACAATAGCGAGGTGCCCACCTACCGTGACGAAGCCGTGGTGCTCCGCACGCACAAGCTGGGCGAGGCGGACCGCATCATCACCGTCTTGAGCCGTACCCACGGCAAGCTCCGGGCGGTGGCCAAGGGGGTACGCCGGACCTCCTCGAAGTTCGGCGCCCGACTGGAGCCGTTCTCCCACATCGACCTGCAGTTCGCGGTGGGCCGGTCCCTCGACATCGTCACGCAGGTCGAGTCCCTGGACGCGTTCGGGGAGTCGCTGGTCACCGACTATCCCCGCTACACCGCCGGTCAGGTGATGCTGGAGACGGCCGACCGGTTGGTGGTGGAGGAACGCGAGCCGGCGCTGCAGCAATATCTGCTGCTGGTCGGTGCCCTGCGGGTGCTCAACCGTGGAACCAGCGACGGTCCCCGAGCGGCGACGTTGATCCTCGACTCCTATCTGCTGCGCTCGCTCGCCATCGCCGGGTATGCGCCGTCGTTCTCCGACTGTGCCCGCTGCGGCCTGGTCGGCCCGCACCAGGCCTTCTCCCCCTCCAGCGGCGGCGTGGTGTGCGAGCAGTGCCGACCGCCCGGTTCGGCCCGCCCCGCCCGGGAGACCCTGGAGCTGCTCAGCGCGCTGTTGGAGGGACGCTGGGAAGCCACCCGCGTGGTCGATGACCACAGCGCGCGAGAGGCCAGCGGGCTGACCTCCGCTTTCGTCACCTGGCACCTGGATCGGACCCTGCGCTCGATGGCCCATGTCGAGCGTTGATCCCCGCTGGCCACCGCCGGTGGAGCAGCCGGCTGCCCGCCCGCAGCCGGCCCGTCATCGGCCCTATCGCGCGGCGTACGTGGTCGCGGTGGTGGCGCCGTTGGTGGCCCTGCTGGCCCTGGCTCTGCCCGCTGCCGCCGGACTGGGGCTGACCCGCTGGGTCGAGCGACAGACGCCGGTGGCGAACGGCACTCCCGGATCGGGCAACCCAGACGAAGGCCAGCCCGGGGTCGGCGACCCGTACTTCCCCGACTTCGGCAGCAGTGGCTACGACGCCCTGCGCTACGTGATCGACGTGAGCTGGGACCCGGCCAGCCAGCGGTTGACCGGAACCACCACGATGACCGCCCGCGCGACCAGCACCCTGGCTGCCTTCTATCTCGACCTCGCCCTGACGGCGGAGTCGGTGACCGTCGACGGCCGGGCCGCGGACTTCGAGCTGCAGGGATTCCAGGACCTGCGGGTCGACCCGTCGGCGAACGTGGCTGCCGGGGCGGAGTTCACCGTGGTGACCCGCTACGCCGGCGAACCCGGTGGGCTGAAGCGCGGCGACGTGACCCCGTGGTGGACCACCGGGTCGGAGTGGACCGCGGCCGGGGAGCCGGAGAGCTCGGCCTGGTGGTTCCCCGCCAACGACCATCCCTCCGACCCCGCGCTGGTCGACGTGTCGGTCCGGGTGCCCGCCGGGATGGAAGCGGTCAGCGTCGGTCGGCTCGAGTCGCGCGACACCGCCGCCGAGGCGGACTTCGACACCTGGCATTGGGTGGCCCGCCAGCCGATGGCCAGCTATCTGGTGTTCGTCTCGATCGGGCAGTTCGTGCTCGAGGAGGGCCAGGCCGACGGGCGGCCGTACGTCTATGCGGTCTCCGAACAGCTGTCGGCCGCAGAGCGGGAGCGCTCCTTCGTCGCCCTGCGGCGTTCAGCCGAGATCGTCCGGACCCTGGAGACGATGTTCGGACCGTACCCGTTCAGCGAGCTGGGCGGCGTGGTGCCGGCGCACCGAATGTGGTTCTCCGGCCTGGAGACGCAGACCCGGCCGGTGTACGAGCGGTCCGCCATCTCGGACCCGAAGTACGCCACCACCTTGGTGGTGCACGAGCTGGCCCACATGTGGTTCGGCGACAACGTGACGCTGCGGCAGTGGAACGACATCTTCATCAACGAGGCGTACGCGTCCTGGGCCGAGTGGGGCTACGCCGAGCGGACCGGTGGCCGGCCGGCCACCGAGGAGCTGCGGCGCCTCTACGACCGGGCGAACGGCCGAGCGGACTTCTGGCGGATCACCATGATCGACCCGGGCAAGGACCAGCTGTTCAGCACCGTCTATCTGCGGGGCCCGATGACGCTGCAGGCATTGCGCACGGTGATCGGCGACGAGGCGTTCCTCTCGTTGGCGCGGGAGTGGAGCCAGACGCCCGGCAGCCGCAGCCTTGAGGAATGGATGATCAAAGCGCAGGCGAGCACCACGGTGGACCTGGTGCCGTTCTTCTCGGCGTGGATCTTCGCCGGCTCCCAGCCGGAGCGAACGAAGGCGAACGGGTTGGCGGGCTGACCGACTCCGCTATCCTTCTCGCGTCCCTGCGCGAAAGGCCCCCTGCGCGAAAGGGCCCCCTCCGCGAAAGGCCCCTCCGCGAAAGGTGTTGCCTTGTCAGATCTGCGGCCCACCCCGGTGCCCGGCCGCCGGGCGCCCACCTCTGAGTGGAAGGGACGACTGCTCGGTGCCGCCGGTGTGGCGATGATCCTCTCGGTCCTGGTCGGTGCGGTGGTGGTGCTCACCGGCAACGACTCCGACTCGGCCATACCCGCGGCCAACCCGACCCTCGCGGTCCCGGCCAGCGCCACGCCGCAGGCCGAGCCGTCCGACGACGCCGAGCCGGCCGAGACGGACTCCGCGGAGCCACCGCTCGAACCGACCGAGAAGTCGTCGGAGGCGGAGGAATCCGCTCCCTCGAGCCCTCCGTCCAGCAACGCCTCGCCGGACGACGCGCTGCCGCCCCTGAGCGCCAAGGCGCTGCCCACCGACCGCGACCTGGAGTGGGACCGGGCCGGGGACTGGAAGGTCGAGAGCACCTACGAAGGGGCCGGCGACGACGCCGCATCGCTGTGCGTCGGACAGGACCCCACCACCTTCGCCGGACTGAAAGCGGTGTACCGGCGCAACTACACGCTGCCCGAGGCCGGCTACGCCACCGCGCTGAGCATGGACTACGCCGACCCGGCCGCGGCGCTGAAGGTGTTCTCGGTGCTGACCGCGGATGCCACCGGCTGCCGCGCCACCCTGCGCGCGGCGGGCTTCACCGCGGACAAGCCGTCGCCGTTGTATGACGTCGAGATCCCCGAGGGCATCACGGCGAAGTTCCTCACCGTGCGCTACCAGCAGCAAGACGCCGACGACGCGACCTTCGAGAGTGTCGGCCTGGTCCTCGCCGGCAGTCGGGTGCTGTTCTTGTCGATGGTGGTCCAAGGCGACGAGCAGGACTGGAGCTATCCGGACAGCAGGTCGTCGAACGACCCGCCGTCGCCGATGGAGCGCTCTCTGGTCAAGGCAGCGGAGCGACTCACCTACTGACGCGGTAAGCCTCCCGCTGCCCGACCAGGCAGAGTCTGCTCAGCCGCGGTTGACCGCGGAGATGACAGCCTTGAGCGAGGCGGCGACGATGTTGGCATCCATCCCCACGCCCCAGACCACCTGGGAGTCCTCGCCCACTCCGACCTCGCACTCGACGTAGGCCGCGGCCAGGGCGTCGCCGCCGGCCGAGAGCGCGTGCTCTTGGTAGTCCAGCACCCGGACCTGGTGCCCGAGCGGCTGCAGCGCGTCGACGAAGGCCGACAGCGGCCCGTTGCCCTCGCCGGTGATCTGCCGTTGGACCCCGTTCTGGGTCACGGTGGCCGCCACCTGGTCGGTCTGGCCGGTGCCGGAGACGCTGTTCACCGTGACCAGGCCGAGTCCGCTGGAAGCGTTCAGATACTCGTTCTGGAAGATCTCCCAAAGGGCACCGGGTGACATCTCACCGCCGCCGGTGTCGGTGTGCGACTGCACCACCCGGGAGAACTCGATCTGCAGCCGCCGAGGCAGGTCCAGTCGGTGCTCGCTCTTCATGATGTACGCCACGCCGCCCTTGCCGGACTGCGAGTTGACCCGGATGACAGCCTCGTAGGACCGGCCGACGTCGTGCGGGTCGATCGGCAGGTACGGCGCCTCCCAGGCGATCTCGGAGACGCCGATACCCTCGGCCGCCGCCTTCTTCTCCAGCGCCTCCAGGCCCTTCTTGATCGCGTCCTGATGGCTGCCCGAGAAGGCGGTGTAGACCAGGTCACCGGCGTAGGGGTGGCGCGGGTGGACCGGCAGGTTGGTGCAGTACTCCACGGTGCGGCGGATCTCGTCGATCGCGGAGAAGTCGATCTTGGGGTCGATGCCCTGGGACATCAGGTTCATTCCCAAGGTGACCAGGTCCACGTTGCCGGTGCGCTCGCCGTGGCCGAACAGGCAGCCCTCGACCCGGTCCGCGCCGGCCATCAGGGCCAGCTCGGTCGCGGCGACCGCTGTCCCGCGGTCGTTGTGGGGGTGCAGCGAGATGGCGACGTGATCACGGTTACGGACGTGCCGGCCGAACCACTCGATCTGGTCGGCGTAGACGTTGGGAGTGGACATCTCCACCGTGGCGGGCAGGTTGAGGATGATCTCGCGGCCGGACTCGGGCTGCCAGACGTCCATCACGGCGTTGCAGACGTCCACCGCGAAGTCCAGCTCGGTGCCGGTGAAGATCTCCGGGCTGTACTCGTAGCCGAAGGCCACGTCGCCCAGATGCTCCTCCGCATACTTCATCACCAGCTCGGTGCCACGGGTCGCCAGCGCAATGCACTCCGACTTGTCGACGTTGAACACGACCCGCCGGAACAGCTCGGCGGTCGCGTTGTAGAGGTGGATGGTCGCCGACTTCGCCCCGACCAGGGACGCGGCCGTCCGCTCGATCAGGTCCTCACGCGCCTGGGTCAGCACGGAGACGGTGACGTCGTCGGGGATGTGCCCGCCCTCGATCAGCTGGCGGACGAAGTCGAAGTCGGTCTGGCTGGCCGACGGAAACCCGATCTCGATCTCCTTGTAGCCCATCGAGACCAAGAGCTCGAACATCTTGTGCTTGCGGGCCACCGTCATCGGGTCGATCAGGGCCTGGTTGCCGTCCCGCAGGTCGGTGGAGAGCCATCGCGGCGCCTCGGTCACCGATTTGGTCGGCCAGGTGCGATCCGGCAGATTGATCGGCGGGAATGCGCGATAACGGGAGAACGGCATCGGGCTCGGCTGCTGTACGGGGACGGACTGCGCCCGAGTGCCGAACCGGTTGCTGGGATGGGACGTGCTGGTGCTGTCGATCGACATCGATATTTCCTCGCTGGTGTGAACGGGTTCCGGGCCGGGACGCCACAACTCCGCAGCGAGGGTGCCAGCCCTTAGCGGGCCTCGCTGCGGCAACGAAGAAGGAGCAGCGCGCTCCAGCGTCCGGTTCCAGCCATGTCGTCACCCTAGCCCACCAACTTCGTCGGAGGGAAGCGGCCCGCACCGGCGGGATTGGCGGGGCCGATATTCGCTGGCCAGCGACCCGCCCGGAGGTCCAGGCTAGCGATATGCCTTTTCTGCCTGTCCGTCCCGACGACGCCGAGCTGATCGCCCGAGCCGTCGAGATCACCAACGTCGCGAACCGGGTCGACGACCCGGACGCGGTCGAGGCCATTCCCGAGCTGACCGCCAACGACCTGCGCTACGGCTGGGATCTCGAGCCCGGAGAGAAGTTCTTGTATGTCCCCGAGGGGTCCGACGAACCGGTCGGCGTCCTCGACGTCGACAAGCCCCAGCGCGACAACCGCCACCTGGTGTGGGCCGGCGTGGTGGTGCATCCCGACCATCGTCGCCGCGGCCATGGCACCGCCATGGTGGCTGAGGTGCTGCGCCTGACCACCGCCTGCCAGCGCGACACCATCTGGCTCGGCGCCGCCGAGGATGACGATGGAGCCCGGGCATTTCTGGAGCGGTTCGGCTTCGTCTACGCCAGCCACGTCGCGCGCCGCCGCCAGGTGCTGGCCGACGTCGACTGGACCTCGGTCGACCGGTTGGCCGGCGACGCCGCCACGGCCGCTGCTGACTACGAGATCGTGCGCCAGCTGGCACCCACCCCGAACGACGTGCTCGCCGAACTCGTCGCCGTGACCGCGGCCATCAACGACGCGCCCATGGGTGAGCTGAAGTTCGAGGAGGAGAAGTTCGACCTGCAGCGGCTACGGGATATGGAGACTGCCAACGCCAAGTCCGGCAACCGCCTCTATCGCGTCTGGGCGCGGCACCGCGGGACCGGTGAGATCGGCGGCCACACGCTGGTGATCACCCATCCGCTCCGGCCGCACTTCGCCGGGCAGGGTGACACCGCGGTCAGCCGGGAGCACCGTGGCCATCGCCTCGGATTGGCGGTCAAGGTGGAGATGATGCGCTGGCTGGCCGAGGCCGAGCCACAGCTGGAGGTGGTGGAGACCTGGAACCACGCCGACAACTCATACATGATCAAGGTCAACGAGGCGATCGGCTATCGGCTTTCCCGGGTCTTCGCGGAGTATCAGCTGGTCCTGCCGGCCACCGCGGCCGCGCGAACGGAGCACCTGGTCGCGTCGGGCAGCTGACGCCGGCGTTCCCCCCAGCGGACCGCCGGCGAAAAAGAATCTTCACCGCCGACCAATCCGGTCCACGGCACGGCACCGAACCACAGCTGAGTCTGCGGACCGGTGACCATGCTCTGGAGGTACGCCTGGCGACCGGGGGGACTAGAGGTGGGCCACAGCGGTCACCGGTCCGCAGCTGAGCCGGCCCGAGCGGTGCTAGGACTCAGCGCCCGGGGTGGCTCAGAAACCCAGCCGATTGAGATACCGGGCGTCGCGCTGCCACTCCTTGAGTACCTTGACTCGCAGGTCGAGGTAGACCGGCGTACCCAGCAGCGTCTCGATCTGGCCGCGGGCGGCTGCTCCGATGTCGCGCAGCCGGCTGCCCTTGTGGCCGATGATGATGCCCTTCTGGGAGTCCCGCTCGACCACCATGGACGCGAAGATCTCCAGCAGCGGCTTGTCCTCGGGCCGGTCGGGTCGCAGTCGCATCTCCTCCACAGTGACCGTGATGGAGTGCGGCAGCTCGTCGCGGACCCCTTCCAGCGCTGCCTCGCGGATGAGCTCCGCGATCAGGGTCTCCTCCGGCTCGTCGGTGATGTCGCCGTCCGGGTAGAGCTGGGGGCCCTCCGGCAGCAACGACAACAAGGTGTCGGCCAGCAGGTCGACCTGGTCGTTGGCGGTGGCCGACACCGGGATGATGTGGGCCCAGCTGACGCCGAGCTTCTCCTCCAGCGCGCTGATGGCCATCAGGTGCTCCGCCATCCGGGTCGGCGACACCAGGTCGGACTTGGTGGCCACCGCCACCAGGATCGGCCGGCGTGGCAGCAGCGCGATCTCCGAGACCAGATAGGTGTCACCGGGCCCGATCCGTTGGTCGGACGGCAGGCAGACGCCCACCACGTCGACCTCCGACCAGGTGGAACGGACCACGTCGTTGAGCCGCTCGCCCAGCAGGGTCCGGGGCCGGTGCAGGCCCGGGGTGTCGATCAGCACCAGCTGCCCGTCCGGGCGGTGCACGATCCCGCGGATCGCGTGCCGGGTGGTCTGTGGCTTGGACGACGCGATGGCGATCTTGGAGCCGACGATGGCGTTGGTCAGCGTCGACTTGCCGGCGTTCGGACGGCCGACGAAGCAGGCGAAGCCGGATCGGAACACTGCCGGTGGCTGTCCACCGGCCTGGGTGTCAGAGCTGCTCATCGACGACCACCGATCCCTGCACGGCACCGCTCGGGTCGGCGTACCAGACCACGACATCGACACCTGGCAGGTCGCGCAGGATCTCCAGGTCGAAGTCTCGCGGCGGATGCTCCGAGCTCAGCGCCGCAGCCTCCAGACCCTGGGCCCCCGAGGACACGGCCATCGCCACCGCCACCGCCACCGCTGACAGGTCCAGGTGCGGCAGTGAGACGCTGGCCGCGGCATAGGTCCGTCCGTCGGTGTCGCGAACGGCCGCACCTTCGCGGGCGTTCAACCGCGCCCTGGCCGAGCGGGCCAGGGTGAGGATCTTCAGATCCTCGGGGTTGCTCGGTTGTCCTGGATTCGTCACTACGTCGCCCTTGCTGCAGATTCGGCGGCCAGCCGGGTGGCTGCCTCCGCGCGTCGGTCCTCGTCGGACCCCTCCTCGGAGTCGGCGTCGATCCGCGTCGCGATCACCGTACCAATCTGGTTGCGACGGCCGCTCGATCGCTCCGCCACCAGCTCCAGCCCGTCGTAGGTCACCACGGACCCGGCGATCGGCACCTTGTTCAAGCTCTTGGCCATCAGCCCGCCGACGGTGTCGACGTCCTCGTCGTCCAGCTTGAGCCCGAACAGCTCACCGAGCTCGTCGACCGGCAGTCGGGCCGAGACCCGGAACCGCCCCTCCCCCAGCTCGGTGATGTCGTTGTTCTCCTCGTCGTACTCGTCGGTGATCTCGCCGACGATCTCCTCGAGGATGTCCTCGATCGTGGCCATGCCGGCCGTCCCACCGAACTCGTCCACCACGATGACCAGGTGGATCCGCTTGAGCTGCATCTCGCGCAGCAGCTCGTCGACGGGCTTGGAGTCGGGGCACCACTCCGGCTTGCGCATCATCGAGCTGACCCGCTCGATCGTCTCGGACTTGGGACTGTCGTAGACGCGCTTGATGACGTCCTTGAGGTAGAGCACACCGACCACGTCGTCGAGACCGTCGCGGATCACCGGGATGCGGCTGAAGCCCGAGCGCAGCGCCAGCGAGACGGCCTGCCGCAGCGTCTTGTGCTCCTCGATGAAGACCATGTCGGTGCGCGGGACCATCACCTCCTTGACGATGGTGTCGCCCAGGTCGAACACGGAGTGGATCATCCGCCGCTCGCCAGATTCGATCAGCTCACTGGCCTCGGCCAGGTCGACCAGCTCCCGCAGCTCGGCCTCGGTCGAGAACGGGCCGTCGCTGAACCCCTTGCCGGGGGTGAGCGCGTTCCCGATCATGATCAGCAGCCGCGGGAACGGTCCGAGCACGGTGGTCAGGGCCACCAAGATCCCGGCCACCCCGCAGGCCACCCGGTCCGCGTGCTGACGGCCGAGGGTACGCGGAGCCACTCCCCAGAAGATGTAGGAGATGACGATCATCGACCCGGCGGTGATCAGCACCCGCTCCCAGGTGTGGGCGAACAGGCCGAACACCACCAGGGCCACCAGCACGATGGCGCTGATCTCGCACACCGTCCGCAGGAACAGGGCGGTGTTGAGGAAGCGCGGCGGGTCGTCCACGATCTTGCGGACCTTCGCCGCGCCCGGCAGCCCGTCTTCGACCAGCCGGTCAGCGCGGGCCCGGGAGAAGGAGTAGAGGGCGGACTCGGCAGCGGCCAGCACCCCGGCGGCGATCACCAACAGCAGCGCGATGCCGAGCTGGATCCAGTCGGCCTGGTTCACCGGCTCAGTTCCGGTCCGGGCGCTGAGCGACCCAGGCGTCGATGATCTTGTCCTTGAGTCCGAACATCTCGGCCTTCTCCTCCGGCGTGGCGTGATCGAAGCCGAGCAGGTGCAGCAGGCCGTGCACCAGCAGATACTCCGCCTCCTGCTGCGGGCTGCGGCCGTGCTCGCGGGCCTGCCGATCGGTGACGGCCGGGCAGAGCACGATGTCGCCGAGCAGCCCTTCCGGCGGCTCGTCGCCGTCGCTCGGGGGCCGCAGCTCGTCCATCGGGAAGGACAGCACGTCGGTCGGACCGGGCTCGCCCATGTATTTCTCGTGGTACGAGCTCATGGTGTCCTCGTCGACGAGCAGGATCGACAGCTCGGCCTGCGGGTGGATCCGGAGCTGGTCCAGCGCGAAGGTCGCGAGTCGGACCAGGCCGGCGGTGTCCGCCTCGACGCCCGACTCGTTGTTGAGATCGATGCTCACTGGCGCGACCCACGGGTGTGCGGTGCCGGCTGGTCGGACTCGAACTTGTCGTATGCCGCGACGATCCGCCCGACCAGCTTGTGGCGTACCACGTCGTGGTTGGTCAGGTTGCAGAAGGCGATGTCCTCGACGTCGTCGAGGATGCCCTGCACCACTCGCAGGCCGCTGCGGGTGCCGCCGGGCAGGTCCACCTGGGTGATGTCACCGGTGACGACCATCTTGGCGCCGAAGCCGAGCCGGGTGAGGAACATCTTCATCTGCTCCATCGAGGTGTTCTGGGCCTCGTCCAAGATGATGAAGGCGTCGTTCAGGGTCCGACCGCGCATGTAGGCCAGCGGCGCGACCTCGATGGTGCCGGCGGTCAACAGCCGCGGGATCGAGTCCGGGTCGACCATGTCGTGCAGCGCGTCGTAGAGCGGGCGCAGATACGGGTCGATCTTGTCGTTCAGCGTGCCCGG
Source organism: Microlunatus sp. M237 (assembly GCF_056896895.1). Taxonomy (NCBI): domain Bacteria; kingdom Bacillati; phylum Actinomycetota; class Actinomycetes; order Propionibacteriales; family Propionibacteriaceae; genus Microlunatus; species Microlunatus sp. M237. The sequence goes on from NZ_JBXHBL010000001.1 coordinate 19,972, forward strand.
CAGGAAGCCGAGGTGCTCACCGGCCTCCACCGCAGGGCGGGTGAGGATGATCCGGTTGACCTGCTTGTTCTGCAGCGCCTGGACAGCCTTGGCCATGGCCAGATAGGTCTTGCCGGTACCGGCCGGGCCGATCCCGAAGACCACGGTGTGCTTGTCGATCGCGTCGACGTAGCGTTTCTGGTTCAGCGTCTTGGGCCGGATCGTCTTGCCGCGGCTGGACAAGATGTTCTGGGTCAGCACGTCGGCGGGACGGGCGTCCTCCCGGCTGCTGAGCATGGTGCAGATGCGCTCCACCGCGTCAGCGGTGAGACCCTGCCCGGTACGGAGCACGGTGACGATCTCGTTGACCACGTCGACGCCGAGGCTCAGCGCCGCAGATGGGCCGGTCAGCGTGATCTCGTTGCCGCGGACGTGGATGTCGGCGTCGAGCTGTCGCTCCAGGATGCGGAGGAACTCGTCGCGGGGGCCGAGGATGTTCACCATGTCGATCGAGGCCGGCACGGTGATCCGCCGACTCCCAGCCAGCACCGCGGGTCCGTCCGGAGACGAGGTGGCGGCGGTGCGACCGGAGGCAGCGGCGGTGTTGTCTGAGGCGTTCAGGAGTTCCTCGCAGAAAGTGGGCGATGTCGTCGTCCATCCTAGTGACTTCGCCCCAGCCGCCCAAAGAGCTTTAGACCTCCGGCTGCGACGCCGGCCCCGCGAACCGGTCGGTGGCCGCCACCAGGGCGGCGGTGATACCCGGTTCAGAGAAGGCATGCCCGGCCGCCGGCACCATCGTCAGCTCTGCCGCCGGCCAGGCCCGGTGCAGGTCCCAGGCGGTCACCGCCGGCGTCGCCATGTCGTAGCGGCCCTGGATGATCACCCCCGGGATGCCGGCCAGCCGGTCGGCGTGGGCGATCAGCTGGCCCTCGGTGAACCAGCCGCCGTGGCTGAAGTAGTGGTTCTCGATTCGGGCGAAGGCGACGGCGTACCGAGGGTCGCTGAAGGCGGCCACCAGGGCCGGATCCTCCTCGAGGGTCATGGTCGCGGCTTCCCAGCTGGTCCAGGCCACGCCGGCCGGACCGTGCACCGCCGGGTCGGGGTCGAACAGCAACTCGGCGTACGCCGCGATCGCGTCGCCCTCGAAGCCCGGCCCGCCCAGCGGGGCGAGGAACCGCTCGCGCCACTCCGGGAAGAGCTGGCCAGCGCCGCCGTTGTAGTACCAATCGAGCTCGCTGCGGCGCAGGGTGAAGATGCCGCGGAGCACCAGCTCGCTCACCCGGTCGGGGTGCTCCTCGGCGTACGCCAGTGCCAGCGTGCTCCCCCAGGACCCGCCGAACACCAGCCAGCGCTCGATCCCCCGGTCGCGGCGCAGCCGCTCGAGGTCGGCGACCAGGTGCCAGGTCGTGTTGCTGCTCAGGTCGGCGGCGGGGTCGCTGGCGTGCGGCCGGCTGCGGCCACAGCCACGCTGGTCCAGCAGCACCACCCGATAGCGCTCCGGGTCGAATAGCCGGCGTACCGCAGGCGTCGACCCGCCACCGGGCCCGCCGTGCAGGAACACCGCCGGCTTGCCGTCGGGGTTGCCGCACTCCTCCCAGTAGATCGAGTTCTGGTCGTCGACCTCGAGCATCCCGCTGGCGTACGGCTCGATCGGTGGGTAGAGGGTCACGGTGCCAGGGTGCCACGACCTGGCCGGTCTCACTAGGATGCTCGGCTGTGACCGGGCGCGCGAGCACTGCCGAGACCTCACGGGAGGTGCTGGGCAGCTATGACGTGGTGCTGGCCGCCTTCTGCGGCCTGCTACTGATCTCCAACGTGGCCGCGACGAAGGCGATCGCCTTCGAGCTCCCGTTCGCGCTGCCGGTGGTGGGCACCTTGCTGATCACCGACGGCGGCGCGTTCTTGTTCCCCCTGACCTACGTGCTCGGCGACGTCCTGGCTGAGGTGTACGGGCTGCGGCGGGCCCGCCGCGCCATCGTCACCGGCTTCGTCCTCGCCGCACTGGCCTCGGTCACCTTCTTGGCGGTGGCGTCCTCGCCACCGGCCCCGGACTGGCCCAACCAGGAGGCGTGGTCGGCCGTGCTGGGCTTCGTGCCACGGATCGTGGCGGCCAGCCTCTGCGGCTATCTGGCCGGGCAGCTGCTGAACGCGTATGTGCTGGTGGCGATCAAGAAGCGGACCCGGGAACGGAGCCTGTGGGCACGCCTGCTCGGCTCGACCCTGGTCGGCGAGCTGGCCGATACGGTGATCTTCTGCGTCATCGCCTTCGGCGGCATCTTGTCGAGTGCGAACCTGTTCGACTACACCGTCACCGGCTACGTCTACAAGGTGGCCGTCGAGGTGGTCTGCCTGCCCCTCACCTACGCCGTGATCCGGGCGATCCGGCGTCGCGAGCCGGCTCAGCGGCCGGCGTAGTAGCGGCCCAGGAACTCGGTCCGGAAGGCGGCGAAGTCCCCGGTCTCGATGCTGGCCCGGATGTCGTCGACCAGACGCACCACGAACCGCTCGTTGTGGATCGTGCACAAGGTGGAGGCCAGCATCTCCTTGGCCTTGAAGAGGTGGTGCAGATAGGCCCGGGTGTAGTGGGCGCAGGTGTAGCAGTCGCAGTCGTCGTCGATCGGGGCGAACGTACGCCGCTGGGCGGCGGTGTTGACGTTGAACCGGCCGTCGCGGGTGTAGACCGCGGCGTTGCGCGCCACCCGGGACGGGGACACGCAGTCGAAGGTGTCGGCGCCGTTCTCGATCGCGGTGAAGATGTCGTCCGGCTCCGAGATCCCCAGCAGGTGCCGTGCCCGGTCTTCCGGCAGCTCCTCGCTCACCCAGCCGACGATGGTGCCGAGGTTGTGCTTCTCCAGCGCCCCGCCGATGCCGTAGCCGTCGAAGGAGAACCCCTCGACCTCCAGGCTCAGCAGGTCGTGGACCGCCTGACGGCGCAGGTCCTCGTACTGCGCGCCCTGCACCACACCGAACAGGGCCTGGTACGGCTTGTCGGCGCGGAGCCGGGTCTGCCGGCCGTGCTCGGCCAGACACCGTCGCGCCCACGCCTGGGTGCGGGCCACCGAGCGCTCCTGGTAGGCCCGCGTGTTCATCAAGGTGGTGCACTCGTCGAAGGCGAAGATGATGTCGGCACCCAGCTGATGCTGGATCTGCATCGAGACCTCCGGGGTGAACCGGTGCCGCCGACCGTCGAGGTGTGAGGTGAACGTGACGCCCTCGTCGTCCACCTGCGCCAACCGGGTACGCCCCGCCGCGATCACGTCGTCGTCGGCCAGCCCGGTCGTATCCATCGCCAGCACCTTCTTGAACCCGGCACCCAGCGACAGCACCTGGAACCCGCCGCTGTCGGTGAAGGTCGGGCCCGGCCAGTTCATGAACGCCCCCAGCCCGCCGGCCTCGTCGACGATGTCGGGCCCCGGCTGGAGGAAGAGGTGGTAGGCGTTGGCCAGCACGGCCTGCGCGCCCAGCTCGGCCATCGTCTCCGGCAGCACCGCCTTCACCGTCGCCTTGGTGCCCACGGCGACGAACGCGGGGGTCCGGATATTCCCGTGGGGGGTGTGGATCACCCCGGTCCGGCCCAGCCCGGAGTCCAGCCGTACTTCGGGGGTGAACCCGAACTCAGACGGGAAAGCGCTCATCGCAGCTTCAGCCCGGCCAGCGCCACCACGCCGGCGGTGGACGTACGGAGCACGCCGTCGCTGACCAGGACGGCCCGGGCGCCGGCGTCGGTCAGGGCGGTCAGCTCCTCGGGGCTGATGCCGCCCTCGGGTCCGACCACCATCAGCACCTCACCGGCGGTCGGCAGGGTCACGTCGGCCAGCCAGCTGGTCGCGTCCTCGTGCAGGGTGAGGGCCAGGTCCGCGGCCCGGGCCCGGTCCAGCAGCTGCTTGGTGGTCACCGGCTCGGCGACACGTGGCTGCCGCAGCCGCCGGGACTGCTTGGTGGCTTCTCGGACGGTGGAGCGCCAGCGCGCCAGCGCCTTGTCCCCCCGCTCGGCCGACCAGCGCACGATCGAGCGCGACGACTGCCAGGGGATGATCTCGTCCACGCCCATCTCGGTCAGCATCTCCAGCGCCAGCTCGGAGCGGTCCCCCTTGGCCAGCGCCTGGGCGACCACGAACCGCACCGCGGCAGCCGGCGCCTGCAGCTGCTCGGTCACCGTCACCTCCAGGCCGGTCTTGTCGGCTGTGGCGACCTCGCCGCGCAGGCCGCGGCCGGAGCCGTCGGACAGCAGGACCCGCTCGCCCGGGCGGATCCGACGGACGACGGCGGCGTGGCGGCCCTCCTCACCGCCGAGGCGGACCGAGGCCCCGACCGCCGGCAGCGGGTCGGTCAGGTCGAGCAGGAAGAGCGGGTCGGTCACGGCCGGTCAGCCGGCGAATGCGTCACGCAACCGGCCGAAGACGCCCTTGCTGTGCTTCTGTACGGTCACCTCGGCCACGGTCTCCTCGCGCAGCTCGGCCAGCTGGCGCAGCAGCTCACGCTGCTCACTGTCGATCCGGGTCGGCGTCTGGACCAGCAGGGTGACCCCGAGCTGGCCACGACCGTTGGCACGAAGGCGCGGTACGCCCTTGCCGTCGATGGCGATCCGGGTGCCCGACTGGGTGCCGGCCGGCACCGCCACCTGGACCGAGGTGTCCACCGGGTCGGCGTCGGCGAGATCGGCTTCCAAGGTGGCCACGGTCACCTCGGTGCCCAGCGCCGCAGCGGTCATCGGGATCCGGACGACGACCTCGAGGTCATCGCCGTCGCGCTTGAACACCTCGTGTGGCTCGACCTGCAGCTCGACGTAGAGGTCGCCGGCCGGTCCGCCGCCGGGGCCGACCTCGCCGTGGGAGGCCAGGTGGATGCGGTTGCCGGTGCTGACACCGGCCGGGATCTTCACATTGATGGTGCGGGTGGAGCGGATCCGGCCGTCGCCGGAGCACTCCGAACACGGGTTCGGGATGACGGTGCCGTAGCCGCGGCAGGTCGGGCACGGCTGGGTGGTGCGGATGTCGCCGATGAAGGAGCGCTGCACGTGGGTCACGTCACCCTGCCCGTGGCAGGTGGCGCACTTGACCGGCTGAGAGCCCTCGTTGGCGCCCGATCCGCCACAGCGGGGGCAGAGCACCGCGGTGTCGACCCGAAGCGGCTTGGTCGTGCCGAAGGCCGCTTCGGCCAGCTCGAGGTCGAGGCGGACCAGCGCATCCTGGCCGCGGCGTACTCGCGAGCGCGGTCCACGGGAGGCCTGCTGGCCGAACATCGCGTCGACCAGGTTGGTGAAGTCGAACCCGCCGGCCTGGCCGAAGCCACCGCCGCCGTTGAAGCCGCCCATCCCGCCGCCGATCGGATCCCCGCCGCGGTCGTAGAGGTCGCGCTTGGCCGGGTCGGCCAGCACCTCGTACGCCTCCGCCACCTTCTTGAAGCGCTCGGCCGCCTCCGGCTCCTGTGCCACGTCAGGGTGAAGCTTCATCGCCAGCTGGCGATAGGCCTTCTTGATCTGCTCGGGGCTGGCGTCGCGGGACACCCCGAGGATGTCGTAATAGTCAGAGCTCATGTGCGATTTGTCATCCTTCAGAGAGGAACCGGCCGACGTAGCGCGCTACGGCTCGGACCGATGCCATGGTCGAGGGGTAATCCATCCGGGTCGGACCGACGATGCCGAGGGTCGCCCAGGTGTCCTCCTGGTTTCCGTAGCCGGTGGCGATCACGGAGGTGGTCTGTAGCTCCTTGTACGGGTTCTCCTGGCCGATCCGCACGGTCAGGACGTCGGCGCTCGTCGCCTCGCCGAGCAGGCGGAGCAGCACGACCTGCTCCTCCAGCGCCTCCAGCACCGGCTTCACCGTGGTCTCGAAGTCGTCGGAGAACCGGGTCAGGTTCGGCACGCCGCCGACGACCATCCGGCTGCTGGCCTCGCTGTTGAGCATCTCCAGCAAGGTGGCGATGCAGGCCTGGCCCAGCGCGTGGCTCTCGGTCGGCCACTCGGTGCTGACCGTGCTCAGCGACGCGGCGGCGGCTGAGGTCGAGCGGCCCACCACGGCGGCGTTGAGCCGGGACCGCAGCACGCCCAGCGTCTCGTCGTCGTGCTCGCTGACTTCGACCGCCCGCTGCTCGACCCGGCCGGTGGAGGTGATCAGGATCAACATGATCCGGGAGGTCGACAGCGACACCACCTCGACATGGCGCACGGTGGACCGGCTCAGGGTCGGGTACTGCACGATCGCCACCTGCTGGGTGACCTGGGCCAGCAGCCGCACGGTGCGGTGCAGCACGTCGTCGAGGTCGAGCGCTCCGGACAGGAAGCTCTGGATCGCCCGCTTCTCGGCCGGCGAGAGCGGCTTGACCGAGCCCAGTCGGTCGACGAACAGTCGATAGCCCTTGTCAGTCGGGATGCGGCCCGCGCTGGTGTGGGGCTGGGTGATGTAGCCCTCCTCCTCCAGCGCGGCCATGTCGTTACGGACGGTGGCCGGCGACACCCCGAGGTCGTGGCGGTCCACCAGTGTCTTGGAGCCGACCGGTTCCTGGCTGGAGACGTAGTCGGTGACGATGGCTCGCAGTACCTGCAGTTTCCGATCGTCCATCGCGTCTCCCTCCTCGTCTCGCGTCTGTTCCGGGGCCGGCTCAGCCGGGCAGTTGGCACTCCTATGGCCCGAGTGCCAGTCTAGCCTGGTCGCACCACCCAACGTCGGAAGGGAAGCCGTGAGCAGCCTCACCCCGTGGCGGGAGATCGCCCCCGGCGTCTATCTGGCCGTCGCCGAACCCGCAGCCGTCACCCTGGGCCTGGTGGTCGGCAGCGAGTCGGCGCTGCTGGTCGACACCGGTTCGAGCCCGGCCCAAGGAGCTGCCGTCCGGGCCGCGGTCGCCGCCCACGTCGACGTGCCGCTGCGGGTGGTGGTCGCCACCCACTGGCACTACGACCATGCGTTCGGTCTGGCCGCCTTCGACGATCTGGAGACCATCGGGCACGAGACCTTGGCCACTCGCCTGGCGCCGACGCCTGAGCTGGCTCGCATGAGTGTCGAGCTCGGCTTCGATGTGGCCGAACTGCGCGGACCCAACCGGCAGATCGTGGTCGCGGCCGCGGTGGACCTCGGCGACCGCCGGGTGGAGATCGCCCACCTGGGCCAGGGACACACCGACGGCGACCTGGTGGTGGTGGTGCCGGACGCCGACGTCCTGTTCGTCGGTGACCTGCTCGAGTCCGCGGGTCCCCCGTGGTTCTCCGACGACTCCTTCCCGCACGAGTGGGCGGCCACCCTGGACGGCGTGATCGGCCTGATGACCCCGACCACCCGGGCCGTGCCCGGCCACGGTGAGCCGGTGGAGCGCGAGTTCGTCTTCAACGCCCGCGGCGAGATCGCCGCCGTGTCGGGCGAGATCCGCCGGCTGGTCGAGTCCGGAGTGGCCGAAGCCGACGCCCTGGCCGCCGGGCAGTGGCCGTATCCGGCAGCGCACGTCGAAGCCGGCGTCCACGTCGGGTACGCCCAGCTCAGCGGCCACGGATTGAAGGGCACCCGCCCAACGCTGCCCCTGGCGTGACCCCGGCGGCAGCGCCCGAAGCAGTACGACCCGGGCGGCAGCGCCCGAAGCAGATACGATCTGCAACGTTCTAGTCGACCGCAGCAGACGGGAGCCGGCGTGCCTCGCGTGACCGTCAAGACCCTGGCGCAGGCGGTGGGAGTCTCTGCCTCCACCGTCTCCAACGCCTACAACCACCCCGACCAGCTGTCGGCGGAGCTGCGGCAACGCATCCTGGCCACGGCCGCCGAGCTGGGCTATGCCGGGCCCGACCCGGCCGGGCGGACGTTGCGCAGCGGCCGGGCGAACGCGATCGGCGTGCTGCTGACCGAGCGGCTGTCGTACGCCTTCTCCGACCCGTTCGCGATCGAGTTCCTGGCCGGGCTGAGCGAGGTGCTGGAGCAGCGCGGCACCGCCATCATGCTGCTGCCACTCTCCACCACCGCTGACGGACCCGATGTGGGACCGCTGCGCCGGGCCAGCATCGACGCCCTGACCACCCTCTGCCTGGCCGAGGACCATCCCGCTGCGGCAGTCGCCCGGATCCGCGGCATCCGGGTGGTGTCCACCGTGATCGACGACGAGCCGGGGTCGTCCTGGGTCGCCATCGACGACGAGGCCGCCGGCGAGCTGGTCGGCAGGCACCTGGCCGAGCTCGGTCACCGGCGGATCACCGTGGTGGTCGAGGCCAACCGGCCGACGAACCGTCTGGCCGGTGTGGTCAGCGATGCCGATGTGGTGTGCATCGACTATGCAGCACGACTGCGAGGTCTACGGCGCTCGCTGCCCCAGGCTCAGCTGCAGGTGGTGACGGGCGGCCACAACGCCGTGATCTCCGGCCGCGCCGCCGCCGACTGCGCCCTCGACTCCGGTTTCAGCCCCACCGCGGTGGTGGCGCTGAGCGATGTGCTGGCGCTGGGGGTGCTCGACGTGCTGGCGAACCGAGGGCTGGCGGCCGGAGCCGACGTGGCCGTCTGCGGGTTCGACGACATCCCGGCCGCAGCGGCGGCGGGTCTCACCACCGTGCGGCAACCGATCACCGAGAAGGGGCGCCGGGTCGGCACCTTGTTGCTGGACCCCGACGCGGCCGAGCAGCGGGTGCTGCTGCCGGTCGAGCTGATCCGGCGCAGCAGCACCTGAGAACCGCCCCGGGACTCAGCCAGGGCGCGCGTCCAAGCGCCTCACTCCGCGTCCTCATCCAGCGTCGGGTCGTCGGGGCCCGGGCCCCACGGCACTGACCATCCTTCGGCCACGTCCTCGGTCAGCTCGATCACCTGGTGCAGCAGGTCCTCGACGGTGGCGGACTTCAGCAGCGCCAGCTGGTCGAGCGGTCCCACCGGAGCGATCCCAGCCAGCTGCCAGCAGAGCTGCAGCCGGTCCGCGGCCAGCACCACGCCGGCCGACCACGCCGGCTCTTCGAACTCGGTGGCCAGACTGAGCGCGCGGCGCACGGTCCGTTCGGCGTGCTCGAGCAGCGGTTGCAGCTCCGGGTCCCAGACCAGGTCGGGCAGCTCGGTCACCGTCGCCCGCGGATGCGGGTTCTCCTCCAGCCAGTCGCGGACCACGATCCGCCGTTCCCCCTGAGCGACCAGTCCCACCATCCCGTTCACCATCGAGCTCAGCTCGACCACCCGTGCCACGGTGCCCACATCGAACCGCTGCTCGCCGCCCCCGAACTCCTGCCCGCGCTCGATCAGCACCACACCGAACTCGAACCGCGTGGTGGCCGCCAGCCGCGAGAGCATGACCAGATAGCGTTCCTCGAAAATCCTGAGCTGAAGTGGCATGTGCGGGAGCAGCACACTCCCGAGGGGAAACATCGCCATTGTCGCCATACCAACCAATAGACCACAGCATCTCCTGCCGGGTGGCGCTTTCCTCGATCACGAAGCGACTGCACCGAAGCGGGCCCGACACCCCGCCCACCTGCCGAGGCAGGTCCGACGGGTGATCTAGGCTCCCGGGGGTGTCCACCCCTCACGACCGCTACTCCGGTGACGTCCTCCGCCCTGGCTGGCAGGCCAAGCACAAGGTCGTCAGCGCCGACCTGGTGATCTCATCGGGCTTGGTGGTCGAGGATGTCAGTACGGGCTTCTGCGGCGCGGTGACGCGGTGGGAGAACGGCATCGTGGTCCTGGAGGACCGCCGCGGCGTCAAGCGCAGCTTCCCGCTCGGCGCCGGCTTCTGGTACGAGGGGAAGCCGGTGACCTTGAAGGCACCCGTCCGCAAGGCCGCGAAGACCACGACCCGCACGGCCTCCGGTTCGGTCGCCACCCCGTTCGAACGAGCGAAGGTGGCTCTGCCCAGCCGCATCTATGTCGAGGGACGACACGACGCCGAGCTGGTCGAGAAGGTCTGGGGCGACGACCTGCGCCACAGCGGCGTGGTGGTGGAGTTCCTCGGCGGCGTCGACGACCTGCCCGGGATCGTGGCCGACTTCGCCCCCGAGCAGGGTCGCCGCCTCGGCGTGCTGGTCGACCACCTGGTCCCGGGCAGCAAGGAGTCCCGGATCGCCGACGAGGTCGCGGCCGGGGAAGGCGGCAACTACGTGATGGTGGCCGGCCACCCCTACATCGACATCTGGCAGGCGGTGAAGCCCGACCGGCTGGGCCTGGACGCCTGGCCCGTCATCCCCCGCGGCACCGACTGGAAGCACGGGATCTGCGCGGCGCTGGGCTGGCCGCACGCCGACCAGGCCGACATCGCCCGCGCCTGGCAGCGGATCCTGGCCCGCGTGAGCACCTGGACCGATCTGGAGACCAGCCTGCTCACCACCGTCGAGGAGCTGATCGACTTCGTCACCGTCGACCACGTGGCGCGCGACTCCTGAGGCCGCACGTCGTCGGCGCCGGCCTGCGGCCCTGAGCTCAGTCGAGCAGGTCGCGGACCACGCCGTCGGCCAGCAGCCGACCCGGCAGGGTCAGCACCAACCGATCGTTCACGGCGTCGACCAGACCCCGCTCGACCAGCTCCGGCACCCGGCGTGACTCCGATGCGGTGAGGGTCCCGGCCGCGAGACCGTCGGCCAGCCGCAGCTCCAGCAGCACCTTCTCGATCCGCCGGTCGGCGTCGGTCAGCACCTCGCGGGAGTGGGCCGGCGACAGGTGGGCCGCGAGCCGGCCGGCGTACGCGGCCGGGTGCTTGACGTTCCACCACCGGGTGCCGCCGACGTGGCTGTGTGCCCCGGGTCCGATGCCCCACCAGTCGTCCCCGCGCCAGTAGGCGAGATTGTGCCGGCAGCGGTGCTCGTCCGCGGTGGCCCAGTTGCTGACCTCGTACGCGGCGTAGCCGGCGGCGGTCAGCGTCTGCTCGGCCATCAGATACTTGTCGGCCAGATCGTCGTCGTCGGTCATTGGCAGCTTGCCGCGGCGGATCGTCGCCGCCAGCCGGGTGCCGTCCTCCACGATCAGGGCGTAGGCGCTGACGTGGTCGGGCCCCGCGTCGAGCGCCTCGTCCAGGCTCCGCTGCCAGTCAGGGCCCGACTCCCCCGGTGTGCCGTAGATCAGGTCCAGGCTGGTGCTGCGGAAGCCGGCGGCCTTGGCCTCGCGCACCGCCTGCTGCGGTCGACCGGGCGAGTGCACCCGGTCCAAGGTGGCCAGGACGTGCGGCACCGCCGACTGCATCCCGAACGAGATCCGGTTGAAGCCGGCTTCGACCAGCGCGGACAGTCCGGCCGCGTCGATCGAGTCGGGGTTGGACTCGGTGGTCACCTCGGCGTCGTCGCTCAGTCCGAACCGGTCGCGGATCCCGCTGACCAGCCGACCCAGGTCGGCCGGCGGCAGCAGGGTGGGCGTCCCACCGCCGACGAAGACGGTCGAGACGGTCGGCGCGTCCGGCCCCAGGGCCCGGGCCGCCAGGTCCAGCTCGTCTAGTGCCGCGTCGACGTAGCTGGCGCGGCTCGCCCCGGGCGCCGGACCCAGCTCGGCCGCGGTGTAGGTGTTGAAGTCGCAGTAGCCACACCGGGTGGTGCAGAAGGGCACGTGCACGTACACGCTCAACGGTCGGCGGCCCACCGCATCGCGGGCGCTGGGGGGCAGGGCGCCGTCAGTGGGGACGGGCTCGCCCTCGGGGAGGGTGGACGGCATGGCTCGAGGCTAGTCGCCGGGTGGTAGCGGTGCGATCAGGGCCGACCTCCGGTGCGCAGGGTCAGATCCGGTGATGGGCCCGCGCCTGGGTGAGGACGCGGTCGTACAGCGTGCGCTGCAGGGCCGCTCCCTCCCGGCGTACGTCGGCGTCGGCGAGCCGGAGCAACCGGTCCAGCCGGACCTCGCTGGGCCGACGACGTCGATCCCAGTCGCCGACGCCCAGATCCATCCAGGAGCGACCGGCCCGCTCCTCCGACGCTGCGTCGCGGTCGTGGTCCTTGCTGGTCAGATACAGACCCAGCAGGACGTCGCGCTGGCGCCCCACCACCAGCACCGGCCGGTCCTTGCCGCGGGTGGGATCGTCCTCGTACGGCACCCAGGCCCAGACGACCTCCCCCGGGTCCGCTCGCCCGTCGGCGCGTGGGGCGTACGTATCCGCGGCGGCCGGGGCCGCTGGAGCACCGCCGGCGCGCGGGCGCAGCAGGGATCGCACCAGCGCGGTGGCCGGTCCCCGGAGGCGTCCCAGCCTCACCGCAGCACCGACCGGAGTCGGGCGGCGTCGCCGGGAGAGTCGGGCTGGCTGGCATCGGTCACCTGCCGCAGCCTAGACCTCGCCCGTGGCTCCCCACCAGGTGCGCACGCCGCGGTCGGCGCTCGCATGGTGGCCTGTCTGCAGTGGTCGACGCCGGGTCAATTAGAGTGCGGCTATGGCTCTCCCCCGTCGACATTTCCTCTCCCTCGCTGGCGGTCTCGCCGCCACCGCCGTCGGGCTGTCAGCCTGCGGCAGCAACACCGGGCGGCCCGATCCGGGCAGCTCCTCGGGCGCCTCCGGTGGGGCCAAGCCCACGCTGACGCAGTGGTACCACGAGTACGGCGAGGACGGCGTCGAGGACGCGGTCAAGCGCTACGCCGCGGCGTACGAGCCGGCCAGCGTGAGTGTGAAGTGGAACTCCGGGGAGTACGAGAAGCTGGTCGCCGCCGCGCTGCTCACCGACCAGGTCCCCGACGTGTTCGAGTATGGCAACGGCCCGACCCTCGACATGATCAAGGCCGGTCAGGTGCTCGACCTCACCGACGTCGTCGGCGACGCCCGGAGCCAGTTCGCGTCCGGCGTGATCTCCCCGATGATCTGGCAGGACAAGGTGTGGGCCATCCCGCAGACCGTCGACATGCAGATGCTCTACTACCGCAAGTCGGCGCTGGAGAAGGCGGGCGTGCAACCGCCGACGACGCTGGAGGAGCTGATCAACGCGGCCAAGGCCGTGCAGACCAAGGACATGGGCGGCTTCTTCGCCGGCAACGACGGCGGTCTGGGCGTCCTCGGCTCGCTGCTGATCTGGGCGAGCGGGTTCGAGTATCTGAACGAGGACAAGACCGGAATCGGTTTCGACGACCCCGCGATGTATGCCGCGCTCACCCAGTTCCGCGACTTCAACCCCGACAACGGACTGCTGGAGAGTGCCTCCACCGACTGGTTCGACGCCGCGCCGTTGATCAACGGCGAGACCGCCATGCAGTGGACCGGACTGTGGGCGCTGCCGGACGTCGAGAAGGCGTTCGGCGACGACTTCGGCGTGGTGCCGTTCCCCAGCATCGGGGCCGCCGGTCGCCAGGCGGTGCCGACCGGTGCGTTCAGCGCGGTGGTCTCCGCCAAGGGCAAGGACCCCGAGGCCGCCAAGGCTTTCGTGAAGTGGCTGTGGGTCGACTCCGAGGACTACCAGGTCGACTTCTCCAACTCCTACGGCACCCATATCCCGGCCAAGACCGCGCTGGCGCCCCGGGCGGACAAGCTCGCCACCGGCGCCGGCGCAGAGGCGGCGAAGTTCGTCGCGGAGCTGGGCCACGGACCCGATCTGCTCTGGACGCCCGCCATCCAGCAGGCCTACACCGGTGCGCTGAGCAACATCGTCAAGAAGAACGCCGACCCCAAAGCGGAGCTGGCCAAGGTCGCCCGCACGGCCACCGCCGACATCAAGCGGGTCAATGGTTAGCAGCCCACCCGTGACCCGCGCCGATCCCGGGGTCGTGAGGTGACCAACCTGGCCGCGCAGCTTCGTGGCCGTTCGGACCGCAACCTGTGGTTCTGGGTGTTCGTGGGACCGTTCTTCCTGGGGTTGCTGATCTTCGTCTACATCCCCATCCTGTGGAGCGTCTACCTGTCGTTCTTCGACGCCCGCAACACCGTCACCCCGACCAAGTTCGTCGGACTGGCCAACTACGCCTATCTGCTGCGCGACCAGGCGTTCCTGACCAGCATGGGTACGTTCACGGTGTTCGCGGCCTTCATCGTGCCGGTCACCTTCGCCGGCTCGCTCGGACTGGCGCTGCTGGTCAACAAGGCGACCGTGGCCAAGGCGTTCTTCCGTTCCGCCTTCTTCCTGCCGACGGCCTGCTCGTACGTGATCGCGGCGATGATCTGGCGGCTGTCGTTCTTCAACGGCGCCCGGTTCGGGCTGGCCAACACCATCATCCGTGCCTTGGGTGGCGACAACATCAACTGGCTGGGCGGCGGCAACTACCTCTACTGGGTGGTGCTGGTGTCACTGCGGCTGTGGTTGCAGGTCGGATTCTACATGATCTTGTTCATCGCCGGGCTGCAGCGGATCCCGACCGACACCTATGAAGCGGCGGCCATCGACGGGGCCCAGGGGTGGCGGGTGTTCCGTCACATCACCCTGCCGCAGCTGCGGGCCACCAGCGTGGCTGTGGTGCTGTTGCTGCTGATCTCTGCCTTCCAGGCCTTCGACGAGTTCTACAACACGTTGATCTCGGTCGGCGGCTACCCGCCGTTCGCCCGGCCGCCGCTGGTCTATCTGTATCTGATCTCCTTGGGCGGTGGCACCCAGGACCTCGGACTGGGCAGCGCCGGCACGATCCTGCTGACGCTGGTGATCGCCGCGGTCGGTCTGGTGCAGCTGAAGATCACCTCACTCGGCGGCAAGGAGGACCGGGCATGAGATCGCGAACCGGCGTGGTGGCCTTCCGCTATCTGTTGCTGGTGGTGCTCGCAGCACTGTTCCTGCTGCCCTTCTACGTGCTGCTCCGCAACGCCTTCTCCACCTCCCAGCTGATGGCGGCGGCCCAGTGGCGATGGATCCCCGACAACGTCACCACACAGAGCCTGCGCGAGCTGTTCGCCAACGACAACGTCCGGATCGCCCGGAGCATGGCGAACTCGGCGGTGGTGGCGGTGGTGCAGACGGTCGCCACTGTGGTGATCTCCGCGCTGGCCGGCTACGGTCTGGCCCGGATCGACAACCGATTCAACAAGATCATCCTGGGGATGACCGTGCTCACCTTGATGGTGCCGGCGGCTGTCACCTTCATCCCCAGCTTCGTGATGGTGTCCAGCCTGGGCTGGATCTCCACCCTGCGTGGACTGATCGTCCCGGTGCTGTTCTCCGCCTTCGCCACCTTCTTGTTCCGGCAGTTCTTCCTCGGCTTCCCCCGCGAACTGGAGGAGGCGGCCTACATCGACGGGGCCGGATACTGGCGTACGTTCTGGCGGATCGTGATGCCCAACACCTACGGGATCTGCGCCGCCGTCGGCACCATCACCTTCATCGGCGCCTGGAACGCGTTCCTGTGGCCGCTGCTGATCGGTCAGGACCGCGACTTCCGCACCGTCCAGGTGGCGCTGAGCCAGTTCATGTCGTCCCAGCGGGTCGACATGCCTCAGCTCTTCATCGGGGCCGCGGTGGCGATCGTGCCGGTGCTGCTGGTCTTCATCTTCTTGCAGCGCTACCTGGTGCAGGGCGTGGAGCGCTCCGGCATCGACTGAGGCGATCCGCTTCTTCCGTCGCCGACAGCAGCTACTTCTTGTCCGCCTTCACCGGCTCGGTGGTGGACAGTGCGGCGACGAAGGCTTCCTGCGGCACCTCCACGCGGCCGACCATCTTCATCCGCTTCTTGCCCTCTTTCTGCTTCTCCAGCAGCTTGCGCTTGCGGGTGATGTCACCGCCGTAGCACTTGGCCAGCACGTCCTTGCGGATCGCCCGGATCGTCTCCCGGGCGATCACGCGGGCGCCGATTGCTGCCTGGATCGGCACCTCGAACTGCTGCCGCGGGATCAGATCCTTCAGCTTGCCCGCCATCATCAGCCCGTACGAGTAGGCCTTGTCCTTGTGCACGATCGAGGAGAACGCGTCCACCGGCTCGCCATGCAGCAAGATGTCGACCTTGACCAGGTCGCTGCGTTCCTCACCCGACGGCTCGTAGTCGAGGCTGGCGTAGCCCTTGGTCCGCGACTTCAGCGCATCGAAGAAGTCGAAGACGATCTCGGCCAGCGGCAGGGTGTAGCGGATCTCGACCCGGTCCTCGGACAGGTAGTCCATCCCCAGCTGTACGCCCCGGCGCGCCTGGCACAGCTCGAGGATGGTGCCGATGTATTCGGCCGGCGCCAGCAGCGTGGCCTTGACCACCGGCTCGTAGACGGCGGCGATCTTGCCGTCGCTGGGGTATTCCGACGGGTTGGTGACGATCCGCTCGGTGCCGTCCTCCATCTCCACTCGGTAGACCACGCTGGGGGCGGTGGAGATCAGGTCGATGTTGAACTCGCGCTCGAGCCGCTCGCGGACGATCTCCATGTGCAGCAGCCCGAGGAATCCGATCCGGAAACCGAAGCCGAGGGCACCGGAGGTCTCCGGCTCATACACCAGAGCGGCATCGTTGAGCTGCAGCTTGTCCAGCGCCTCGCGCAGCTCCGGGTAGTCGGCGCCGTCGATGGGGAACAGCCCGGCGTAGACCATCGGGTTGGGGTGACGATAGCCGCCGAGGGACTCGGTGGCGGGCTTGGCCGCCGAGGTCACGGTGTCACCGACGCGGGACTGACGGACCTCCTTCACCCCGGTGATGATGTAGCCCACCTCGCCCACCCGCAGCGAGTTCGACTTCATCGGATCGGGCGAGATGACGCCGACCTCGAGGGTCTCGTGCACTGCTTTGGTCGACATCATCAGCACCCGTTCGCGATACGACAGCTCCCCGTCGATGACCCGCACATACGTCACGACGCCGCGGTAGGTGTCGTAGACGGAGTCGAAGATCAGGGCGCGGGCCGGGGCGTCCGGGTTCCCCACCGGGGCCGGGATCTGGGTGACGATCTGGTCCAGCAGGTCGCGTACGCCCTCACCGGTCTTGGCCGACACCCTCAGCACGTCGGAGGGGTCGCAGCCGATGATGTTGGCCAGCTCCTCGGCGTACTTCTCGGGCTGGGCGCCGGGCAGGTCGATCTTGTTCAGCACCGGGATGATGTGCAGGTCGGCGTCGATGGCCAGGTAGAGGTTGGCCAGGGTCTGCGCCTCGATCCCCTGGGCCGCGTCAACGAGCAGGATGGCGCCCTCACAGGCGGCCAGCGAGCGGGACACCTCGTAGGTGAAGTCGACGTGGCCAGGGGTGTCGATCATGTTGAGGACGTAGTCGACGGTGGTGCCGGCGGCGTCGGTGGCCTGCCACGGCATCCGAACGGCCTGGGACTTGATCGTGATGCCGCGCTCGCGCTCGATGTCCATCCGGTCGAGATACTGCGCCCGCATGGCGCGGCCGTCGACAACGCCGGTCAGCTGCAACATCCGGTCGGCCAGAGTGGACTTGCCGTGGTCGATGTGGGCGATGATGGAGAAGTTCCGGATGATCGCAGGGTCGGTGCGGCCAGGTCGGGGGACGTTCGGTGAGCTCACGTCAACTTCCACTTCGGTCGGGATCGAGTCGGTCCCGGCGGCAGACCGGGATCTAGGTCGGCAGCAGCCGGGGTCCGGCCGCAACCGACCGGCAGACCATCATCCCACGACGTTACGTCGCCACCCCAATTCCCCAGCGCCCTTCGAAGCCAAAACCAGTGGCCGGTTCTCCCGGCGAACGCGAGGATGACAGCCATGACGACGACCCAGCCCGCGAGCTATGCCCGGGGGGTGCGCCGTCCCTGGGCGGAGCTGCCGCCCGCCGTGCAGGACTGGGTCACCGCTCGGTTGGGCGCCCCGGTGGTCGAGGTGATCGACGCCGTCGGCGGATTCTCCCCCGGTACCGCCGCCACGGTGTCGGCCGCCGACGGACGTCGCCTCTTCGTCAAGGCAGTGGACGGGGCGGTGAACACGGTCGCGCTGGAGCTCTATCAGAAGGAACGGGTGGTGGCCGGTCAGCTGCCGTCGCTCCCGGGCGTGGTCCGCCCGCTGGCGGCGACCGAGCTGGTCGTCGGCGGCGTGACCTGGGCGGTCACCGTGTTTCCCGCGCTGCCCGGAGCCACCCCGGCCCACCCGTGGACCGCGGCCGACCTGACCCGGGTGCTGGACGCGCTGACGCCGTTGGGCGCCGCGCTGACCCCGTCGCCGTGGCCGGAACGGATCGACCTGCAACCGCTGCTCGATTTCTTCACCAACTGGGACGCGGTCCTGCTCGACCCCGACGACCCGTGGTCGCAGGACAGCTGGGTTCGGCCCCGAGCTGATGCCCTCCGTGCCGCCGAGGCGCGGCTGCGTGCCGAGCTGGTCGGGGACACCCTCTGCCACAGCGATCTGCGGGCGGACAACGTGCTGCTCGACGCCGACTCTGTCTGGTTCGTGGACTGGGTGCATCTGTACGAGGCCGCCCGCTGGCTGGATCCGGCCATCCTGCTGGCTGACGTGGTGGCCTCCGGTGCCGACGTGGCCGACGGCGGCTCGCTCGACGTGGCCGCACTGGTGAGCCACCCGGCCTTCGGCGGCGCGGGACTGGATACTGTGTGGCGGCTGGTGCTGACGCTGGCCGCCGCGCTGCACGCATATTCCCGCGCGCCTGACCCGCCCGGCCTGCCCACCATCCGCGGCTGGCAGGCTCTGACGGCCGAACGGCTGCTGGCCTGGTGCAAGCGACAGGAGCCCACGGGCTGAGCGATCGTGAGCACCGATTTGGGCCCATCCTCGTGCACTGCTAAAGTTAACGGTCGCGTCTGCGAGCGAGGATTCCTCGTCCGACGGCGCACCTTCCAATGACACAGACCGAGAGTTTCAGAGGCTTGCCCAGTGGCGAATATCAAGTCCCAGATCAAGCGGATCAAGACCAACGAGAAGGCTCGTCAGCGCAACAAGGCTGACAAGTCGGCCCTGCGGACGACCATCCGTCGATTCCGCGAGGCCGCCGAGTCCGGCGACGCCACCAAGGCGCAGACGCTGGCCCATGTCGCCACGCGCGCGCTGGACAAGGCCGCGTCGAAGGGCGTCATCCACAAGAACCAGGCAGCGAACCGCAAATCCGCGATCGCTGCCCAGGCTGCAAAACTGAGCTGACCGCTCGGCCTGCAGCCTCGACCGAGCCGGCGTAACCCGCCGCGGGTCCGCATTTCGTCCCGATCACCGTGGTGATCGGGACGTTCTGCGTTGTGGAAGTGGTCGAAGGACCGACCGGGACCCGTGCGAGGGTGGGGTCATGACTTCCGGCCCGCCGCTGTCGATCATGACCTACAACCTCCGCTTCGCCAATGAGCACGACGAGCACCCCTGGTCGCAGCGGCGACCGGTGCTGATCGAAACCGTGGCGGACGCGTCCCCCGCTCTGCTGGGCACCCAGGAGGGCCTCCGAGGCCAGCTGGACGACCTGCTGGCGGGGCTACCTGACTCGTACAGCTGGGTCGGGACTGGTCGTGGTGCGTCCGGGGACGACGAGCACTGTGCCGTCTTCGTGGACACCGACCGGCTCGAGGTGACGGACGTGGACCAGGAGTGGCTTTCGACCACCCCCTCCCAGCCGGGTTCGATCAGCTGGGGCCGGCATCCGCGGATCCTCACCGCGGTCTCGCTGACCGACCGGCGAGACGGCACCGAGATGCTGCTGGTCAACACCCACCTGGACTACTGGAGCCTGCAGGCCCGGCGGCACTCCGCCGACCTGCTGCTGGACTATCTCACTCGGCACGCCGACGGCCGGCCGGTCGTTCTGACCGGCGACTTCAACACCGGGGCGTACCAGTCAGCCGTCCACCGCCGGCTCACCGCCACCCTGGCCGACGTCTTCGCCGTGGCCGCCGCGCCCGGCCCGGAACAGCCCACCTTCAACAACTACCAACCGCCGCCGCCGAGGGGTCCTCGGATCGACTGGATCCTGGTCAGCCCTGACATCACCGTCGACGACTGCCGGGTGAACACGGCCACCGTCGACGGCCAGTACGGGTCGGATCACCTGCCGGTCCAGGCCACGGTGCGGCTCCCGGCGCAGCCTTCGCCGCCGGCCCGGCAGCCGAGCTAGGCCGTACGGGCCGTCGCCACTGCCAGTACGGCACGCTCCAAGGCGAACTCCGCGTCGTCGGCGGCACCCTTGACCTCGGCGTCGGCGACGGCGACGGCCTTGAGCGCGTGCGCGATCCCGGCCGCGTCCCAGCCGCGGGCCTGGCTGCGCATGGACTTCAGCTTCCACGGCGGTACGCCCACCTCGCGCGCCAGGTCGGCCTCCCGCAGACCTCCGCCGGCGGTGATCAGCTTGCCCAGCCCGCGCAGCCCGGACGCCAGGGCGCTGGTGATCAGCACCGGCGCCACCCCGGTGGAGGTGGCCCAGCGAAGCTGCTCCATCGCCACCCCGGTCCGGCCGGCGAGTGCGGCGTCGGCGACGGCGAAGCTGGTCACCTCCGACCGGCCGCCGAAATATCGGCGGACGAGATCGACAGAGATCTGGTGGTCCTCGCTGTCGGCGAGCAGCTGGCTGACCGCTGACGCCAGGGAACGCAGGTCGTGACCGACCGCATCGACCAGGAACTGTGCAGCCTCGGTGTCGATGGTGCCCTTGAGCCGTCGCGCTTCGGCCGAGACGAACTGCGGCAGCTCCCAGGTCTTCGTGGTCGGGCAGTCGACCACGGTGACCTTGAGCTTCTTGAGCTTGTCCAGCAGCGCCTTGCCCTTGACACCGCCACCGTGCACCAGCACGACGGCCAGGTCGGGCTGCGGCTCGGCGGCCAGCGCGACGACATCGTCGACCAGCTCCGCTGGGAGGTTGGCGAGGTCACGCAGCACCGCGGCCCGCAGGGTGGAGAACAGTGAGGCGTTGGTGATCTCGGCCAGCTTGCCCGCGTCCAGCCGGGCTGCGTCCACCTCGGAGACTTCAACGCCGGCGTCGACCGCGCGGACTCGGCCGAGCAGCGTGGTCACGGCACGATCAGCCAGCAGGGTCTCCGGTCCACTGACCAGGGTCACCTGTCCGAAGGGGTTGTTCTTCGCAGCCACGACGCAAGCATGCCAGGCGGCCCTGACTGCGGCCGACCCGGCGAGCGGTCCGGCGTGTCGTCGCCGGCGACCCGTGGGTCACCGGCGACGACCCGGAAGCTGGGCTACCGGCTCTGCCGAGTCCGACGGTGGACCAGCAGCGCGGCGGCGCCGGCGATGACCAGCAGTCCACCGACGATCGGCAGGAAGGTCAGTGCGTCCGAGGCCCCCGTGTTGGCCAGCGAGCCCGATGCCTGCTGGTCGTTGCCGTCGCCGCGCCACGACGGCTGGTCCTTGCCGCCGTCGTCCTTGCCACCGTCATCCTCGCCACCGTCGTCGGGTGCCGGAACCTTCTCGTAGGTATTGGTGACCCCGACCTCCGCAGCCTCATCAGCTCCGATCGTCACCGGACTACCCTCAATCGACGTCGTCACCGTCACCGAAGCAGACCCACCATCAGTCGGCTCCGTCACCGTGCACTCCGTCCCCACCGGCAGATCCTCAATCGTCGTCGCCGAATCACCCGCCGGCGCACCCGCCGCAATCTCGATGTCCTGCTCCAACCCGTTGTCACACTCCACCCGAATAACCACAGCCCCCTGATCACCAGCCGCCGAACCAGCAATCGTCTTCGTCACCACCAACGACGACACCGCCGTCTCATACGTATTGGTGACCCCGACCTCCGCAGCCTCATCAGCTCCGATCGTCACCGGACTACCCTCAATCGACGTCGTCACCGTCACCGAAGCAGACCCACCATCAGTCGGCTCCGTCACCGTGCACTCCGTCCCCACCGGCAGATCCTCAATCGTCGTCGCCGAATCACCCGCCGGCGCACCCGCCTCGATCTCGATGTCCTGCTCCAGCCCGTTGTCACAGCTGACCCGGACCGTCACCGCACCCTGATCACCAGCAGCAGGACCAGCAATCGTCTTCGTCACCCGCAACGACGACACCGCAGTCTCATAGGTGTTCGTCACCGTGACCTGAGCAATCTCATCGGCCGCGATCGTGACCGGACTGCCCTCAATCGACGTCGTCACCGTCACCGAAGCAGACCCACCATCAGTCGGCTCCGTCACCGTGCACTCCGTCCCCACCGGCAGATCCTCAATCGTGGTCGCCGAATCACCCGCCGGCGCACCCGCCGCAATCTCGATGTCCTGCTCCAACCCGTTGTCACACTCCACCCGAATAA
Organism: Microlunatus sp. M237; assembly: GCF_056896895.1. Classification (NCBI taxonomy): domain Bacteria; kingdom Bacillati; phylum Actinomycetota; class Actinomycetes; order Propionibacteriales; family Propionibacteriaceae; genus Microlunatus; species Microlunatus sp. M237. The sequence continues at coordinate 41,895 of NZ_JBXHBL010000001.1, forward strand.
CCACAGCCCCCTGATCACCAGCCGCCGAACCAGCAATCGTCTTCGTCACCACCAACGACGAGGCCTGGAAGAATTCCCCCGTCGCGCTCACCTGCGCGGAGATCTCGGCGTCTTGAGCCAGGATCAGGCGCTGCGCGTCGTTGACGTCGGGAGTGCGGCCATCATAGAGATAGACGTTGCCGCTCGGCACCGTCGCAACGCCCCGGGCGGTCAGGGTGACTGTGCCACCGGCTTCCCGGTCGTCCGGACGCAGCCAGATGCGGGCCCCGCTGCCGACGGTCTGGCCGTCCGCGATCGGGATCTCCCCCTCGGCATCTTCGTACATGGTGCCGCCGGTGGCGCTGACGGTGATCTCGACATCCTGACCTTCGGCGTCCGAGGTGACCGTGTACGGGCCGAGGACGCTGCCAGCTGGTCCCGTGTCGCTTTCAGGCTCGATGGTCAAATTCGGCGGGCTTGGCTCCGGCAGTGGCCCTTCCGCCAGGACGTCGGTGACGATCGTCGAGGTGAACGGGTAGGCGGGATCCGTCGGCTGCAACACATAGCTGTCGCTGAAGAACCAGATGGCCGCCTGAACGGCGGCAGCCCGAAGGTTGACGTCTGTTGCGCCAGCGGGCTCACCGGTGTTCGGGTAGTACTCGGACAGGATTCGGGCGATATAGCCCACATTCGGAACGTTCGACTCGTCCCACGTCCCGTTCTCGTATCCCAGCCCGTCGTAAGTCAATGTCCGGATGTCGATGCAATACATGTTCAGCAGGTTTCCGGTCTCAACCGACTCACCTCTGATGATGCCCGCGAATGACTCATTGAGCGGCTCGAAGCCGGACGGGACCGAACCGGGATAGCCGTCGAGGGGATCGAAACCGCTGCCGGCCGGGGCGATCCCGCCGCTGACAGGCTGTCCGGCACCCGTTCCAGCCATGGTCAGGTCGGTATTGCTACCGGTCCTCGTGGGGGCGTTAGGCGGCACGGTCGGCACGGCCACCGCAGGCAGGGCCAGCATCGTCAATAAGACGGCCACCAGGAGCGTAATCAGGCCACGGGCAGTTCGGAACGCAGATCGGGACATCTCGACTCCTGGGGGGACGGGTTCCGCTGACGCGAGGAACCGCTTGCACGGTCACTCTGCCAGAAGCGCCAGACCCTGACCAGACTTATTCCCGATAATACTTTTTCTGCCGCAAATCCTAGAGAGACTCTCCATCTCTACCTCAGCAAACTGGGCTCGAGCCGAAATGGCTCGAGCCCAGCATGAAGGGTCAGACGCGGCCTCCCGCGTCCCTAAACTCAGCGGGCGCCCATCAGGTGCTCGAGAGCCAGCTGCTGCAGCCGGACGAAGCCGAAGCCCAAGCCGTTGAAGTACGCGTCGATGTCGAAGTCCTCATACGCCGACGTGTCAGCCAGCAGTGCTTCGTAGCCCTCCCCCGGGTTGAGCGTCGGCACAGACAGCTCGGCGACGCGCGCTGCGGCGAGTGCGTCCTGCACCTCCGGGTCGGCCCGGAAGGCAGCAGCCCGCTCCTTGAGGAGCAGGTACATCCGCATGTTGGCCTTAGCCGACTCCCACACGCCCTCGTAGTCCTCGGTGCGGCTGGGCTTGTAGTCGAAGTGACGCGGGCCGTCGTACGCCGGTCCGCCGTCGGGGCCGCCGTTCTCGAGCAGATCAACCAGGGAGAACGCGTTCTGCAGGTCGCCGTGACCGAAGACCAGGTCCTGGTCGAACTTGATGCTGCGCTGACCGTTCAGGTCGATGTGGAACAGCTTGCCGGCGTAGAGGGCCTGGGCGATCCCATGGGTGAAGTTCAACCCAGCCATCTGCTCATGGCCTACCTCGGGGTTGATGCCGAACATCTCGGGACGCTCCAGGGTCTCGATGAACGACATCGCATGACCCAGCGTCGGCAGCAGAATGTCGCCACGCGGCTCGTTGGGCTTCGGCTCGATGGCGAACCGCAGGTCATAGCCCTTGTCCACCACATAGTCGGCGAGCAGGTTGACTGCCTCGCGATAACGCTCGAGCGCGGACCGGACGTCCTTGGCGGCGTCGTATTCGCTGCCTTCGCGACCACCCCACATGACAAACGTCTTCGCGCCGAGCTCCGCGGCCAGATCGACGTTGCGCAGGACCTTGCGGATCGAATACCGGCGGACGGCGCGGTCATTGGAGGTGAAGCCGCCGTCTTTGAACACCGGGTGGCTGAACAGGTTGGTGGTGATCATCGGGACGACGATGCCGGTGTCGGCCAGCACCTTCTGCAGCCGTTCGATCTGCGCCGTGCGCTCAGCCTCGGTGGCTTCGATCGGGAACAGGTCGTTGTCGTGGAAGGTCAGGCCGTACGCGCCGAGCTCGGACAGCTTCTCGACGGCTTCCACCACGTCAAGGTCGGCGCGGCTCGGTGCGCCGAACTGGTCCTGCCCGACCCAGCCAATGGTCCATAGACCGAAAGAGAACTTGTCCTCGCGAGTGGGGGTGACTGTCATGCTGCACGCTCCGTCGTCATTGTCGGGAAATGTTGGTGACCACAACTTATTCGATGGCCGTACCGTCCGTCAATGGCACCCTCGCCTAGGATCGCCTCGGTGGCCGGACGAGGCGTTCGTCACCCCGAGGGAGAGGAGGTTCCGCGACATGGGCGAGTCAACCGCTGCACCCGACGGCGTTCGTGGACGCAACCTCGCCCGGACGCTGACCCTGTTGCACCGCGAGGGGCCGCTGAGCCGCGCCGAGCTGACCCGACGCACCGGACTCAACCGGTCGACCATCGCCGCCCTGGTCGGTGAGCTGACAGCGCTGGGCGCGGCGTACGAGACCGAACCGGCCGCGAGCAGCGGCACGGTGGGTCGCCCGAGCCCCACCGTCCATCCGCAGACCCGCGTGGCGGCGCTCACCGTCAACCCCGACGTCGATGCCGTCACTGTGGGCCTGGTCGGGCTGGGCGGCACGGTCCACCGTTCCGAGCGACACCCGACCACCACCGTCCCGACGGTTGCGGCGACGGTCGACCTGGTCCGAAGCATCGTCGACGACTGGGTCCGCGGCGATGACCTCGGCGTCCGCCTCGTCGGCGTCGGCGTGGCTGTGCCGGGTCTGGTCAGGACCGTGGACGGCACCGTCAGCTTCGCCCCGCACCTGGGCTGGCGCGACGCGCCCGTCGCCGGTCCCTTCGCAGCGGCGTTCGGAGCAGACGTGGTCGTGGTCAACGACGCCTTCGCCGGTACGGTCGCCGAGAGCCGATACGGCAGCGGTCGCGGCCTGGCCGACCTGGTCTATCTCAACGGCAGTGCCAGCGGCATCGGCGGCGGCGTACTCGTCGGCGGACGACCGCTGCGCGGAGCCCACGGGTACGGCGGCGAGCTCGGACACACCGTCGTCAACTCGGGCGGCTCGCTGTGCGACTGCGGCCGGACCGGGTGCCTGGAGACCGAGGTCGCCCGCCAACCCCTGCTGTCTCTCCTCGGTGCGGACGGAGGCTCCGCCGACGACTTCGACCGGTTGTTGGCCGGGTCGACCGATCCTGACGTGGCGGCGGAGGTGCACCGGCAGGTGGACTGGCTCGGGGTCGCGCTGAGCAACTTCGTGCACGCCTTCGACCCGGAGGCCATCGTCCTCGGCGGCTTCCTGGGATCGCTGTACAGCGCCGCCGCCGACCGGCTGACGGACGCGGTGAGCCGCAGCGGCTTCGCCGCGGTCAGCCGCGACGTGTCGATCGCCCGCGCCCGGCTCGGCTCCGCCCTGCTGACCGTCGGGGCCGCCGAGGTCGCGTTCGACCCCGTCCTCGCCGACCCGGCCCGCGTCGGCGTGGCACTACGACTGGGTCGCGCTATCGCGAACCGTCATCGCTGAGCCACCGCGGCCAGCCGGCCGTCGTTGACGGTGACGGCCACCGACCCCTGAAGATCGGTGCGGAGCACTGTCATGCCCAGCGAGGCGACGAGCCGGAGCGTCCGCGGAGCCGGATGACCGTAGCTGTTGTCCAGACCAGCGCTGGCGATCGCGAGGGATGCCTGGGTCGCGGCGAAGAAGGCGGGGTCCTGTCGGGCCGAGCCGTGGTGCGGGAGCTTCAGCACCTCCGCGCGCAGGTCTACCCCCGACGCGCGGATGGACGCCTGCCCGTCGGGCTCCACGTCGCCGGTCAGCAGGATCCGGACGCCGTGGACGGTGACCCGCAGCACCAGACTGGCATCGTTCTCAACCGATGACTCCACCCCCGCATCCGCCGGCTCGGCCGGGCCGACGCGACCCTGCGGACCCAGCACCTCGAAGAAGACGTCCCCGACCGTGCCGCGTTCCCCGATCGCCGGCGTGCGTATCGGCAGCTGACGGTCTCGAGCCGCCGCTTCGACGTCGGCCATCTCGTCCTGCGGTGACGCCAGCGGGCTGACCCACACCTCGCTGAGGTGCTCGTCGAGCACCCCACGCAGCCCGTCGACGTGGTCGGCGTGGAAGTGCGTGAGCACGATCACCGGCACGGCGGTGACGCGGAGCTGGTCCAGACAACGCCGGATGGCACCCGGATCTGGTCCGACGTCAACAACGACCGCCTGGCGCTCCCCCGCCCGGACCACCAACCCGTCGCCCTGGCCGACGTCACACGCCACCAGGACCCAGTCCGGCGGCGGCCATCCCGGCTGGGTCGGGGCACGCAGGAAGCCGGCGACCATCACCGCCGCGAGAGCGATGGCCGGCAGTCGCCGGCTGAGGACGTGTCGCATCAGCAGCCCCAGTGCGATCGCGGCCACCTGCAGCAGCACGAGCGCCGCCGGCGTCGTCGGCCAGGGCCAGGACGCACCCGGCAACAGGGCGCCCAGATGGGCCACCCACAAGATGACCTGCGCCGACCAGGCGGCTCCGAACCCCGCCACCGCGGCCAGGGTGGGGCTGACGACCGAGAGTCCGGCCGCGGCGAACCCGAGCACCGTCGCTGGACCCACGAACGGACCAGCCACTGCGTTCGTGACGACGCCGACCACGCTCACCCTCCCGGAGATGCCGGCGACCACGGCGAGCGTGGCCAGGTGTGCGGCGAGCGGAACCGCTATCGACTCCGCGACCAGCCGCGGCAGCCAGCGGTGCAGCCGGTCGGTCCACTCTCGAGACCACCAGACGATGCCCGCGCTGGCCAGGACGGACAGCGTGAAGCCCAGGGAACGGCTGAGGTATGGATCCGCCAGCAGCAAGGCGAGCATCGCGACGCTGAGGTTCTGCAGCCCCTTGCGCCGACCACCCGCGCCGAGCGCGGCGAGGGCCACGAGGCCCATCGCAGCGGCCCGCAGGACGCTTGGCTCGGTGCGACACAGCAGCACGAAGATCGCAACGCCCAGAAGACCGACCAACCGGAGCCAGCGGCCGCGGATTCCCACCCATCGCGACGCGGCCAGCATGAACGCCAGCAGCAGCGTCAGATTCGCCCCGGACACCGCAGTCAGATGGGTCAGCCCGGTGGACTGGAAGTCCGCAGTGATCGAATCGGTCATCGCCGCGGTGTCACCCAGGACCAGCGCCGGAACCAAGGCACGTTGTTCGGCTGGACGTCCGGCGACCGCGGCGCGCAGACCCGCTCGGACCTGCTCCACAGCCCGCAGGGCCGCTCCCGGTACAGCGACGACCTCGGTGGGACCGCGGACCCGAACCACGGCGGACACATCTGACCCGGCGTCCGGGACCGCCAACCGCGCCGTCGTCCGCAGCGTGGTCCCGACCGGGACGCGATGCCACAGGTCGAGCTGGGACCCGCTGACCGTGACCAGCACCGGCGACCGGACCCGCCAGCCGGCACCGCGTCCATCCACCGTCCCCGCCCGGGCCCTCAACAGGGCATACGCCGGGCGCAGACCGTCGGCCGGCGTGACCTGCGGGTCGGTGCGGGTGGTCAGCTCGATAGTGACGATCGCCTCTCGGTCGGCGAGATCGGCGACCGGGCCGGTGCTCACCCGATGGGCATGAAGCAGTGCGACGCCGAGGCCGCACGCCAGCACGAGGGCCAGCACGCCGACAGCCATCGACCGGCGCAGCCCGGCGAACCCGACGGCCATCACGACGACGAGGAGAAGCAGCCCGACCGGCCACGCTTTGCCCGCTGTTCCCGCCCAGGTCGACGCCCACGCAGCGGCGGCCAGCCAGACGACCCGGAGATCACGCCGTGCAGCAGCACCCGCTGAGTCGTGCGCCGCCGTCATGGGAGTTCATGATCAAGACACCCGGACCGGCCGGCGCCGCGGCGCCGCCGCAGGAACTGCGCCACCGCGCTCATCGATGGTCGTCGACGTCTCGTCATGAGCCCGACCCTCCCCCGCGCGGCTCAGCCGCATTCAGCAACACGCGCCGCTGTGGATGACGCTCCACCGGCGGTCGTGCCTGGGGACGCACCGTCAAACCAGACGCACAATGCTGGCTCGCAAATGCTGGACAAGAACCCCCAATGCAGACAGGATGCGCAGTGCATTCGTTGCCCAAGAGAGAAGAAGGTTCAATGAACCGTAGACAGTTCCTCGCCGCGGCCGGCGTCACCTCCGCCACCGCCCTCGCCGGAGTCAGCTGCAGCACCGGCGAAACAAACACCGGCGCGGAAGGCGGCACGGTCACCCTCCAGATGGTGGAGAGCCTGACCAACCCGGCCCGAACCGAAGTGATCAAGAAGATGTTGGCTGACTTCGAGAAGGCCAACCCCACGATCAAGGTCCAGCTCATCTCACCGCCGACCGACCAGGCGGACAACAAGATCCAGCAGATGCTGCAGGCCGGCAGCGGAGTCGACGTACTCGAAGTCCGCGACACCACCGTGGGTCCGTTCTCCAACAACGGGTGGATCTACGACATGACGCCCGACATGGAGAAGTGGGCCGGCTTCGCCGAGCTGACGGACCAGGCGCAGCAGTACTCCAAGGACGCCTCCGGCAAGACCTACTTCATTCCGTACGGCTTCTATGGCCTGACGACGTTCTATCGCACTGATTTGATCAAGGAAGCCGGCTTCGACGCGCCGCCGAAGACCTGGGACGAGCTGCTGATGCAGGCGAGCAAGATCCAGGACCCGAGCAAGAACCGTTTCGGCTACGCGTTCCGGGGCGGCAAGGGCGGCTCCGGCAACCTGATCGCCGCCATCAGCAGCTATTGCGCACCGCGGATCGACAAGGCCAACGCCTTCAAGACCACCGACGGAAAGACGATCTTCGCCGCCCAGGAGGCCACCGCGGCCCAGGAGACCTACTTCAAGCTGTTCAAGCAGGCGTCGCCGCCGTCGTCGGTGGCCTGGGGCTACCCCGAGATGGTGGAGGGCTTCAACAACGGGTCAACCGCGTTCCTCCTGCAAGATCCCGAGGTCATCGCCACCATCAACGCATCCAAGGCCATCACCAAGGAGCAGTGGAGCACCACACCGATGTTGCTGGGTCCGGGCGGCAAGACCGTCCAGCCCATCGCGGCGGCCGGCTGGGGCGTGGCGGAGAAGTCCAAGAACAAGGAAGCCGCTGTCAAGCTCGTCACGTTCCTGTCCGAGGGCGCGTCGACCACGTTCGCCAAGGAGAACAGCCTGGTGCCGATCCGCAAGGAAGCAGCCGATGACGAGTTCTTCAAGACCGGCCCGTGGGCCTCGTACGTCACCATGACCAAGGACCCGAACACCTGGCTCCCGGTGGTGCAGCCACGCAACGTGCCGTGGAACACCGAGTGGGGCAACAAGGCCGATGCCGAATTGCAGCAGGTCCTGATCGGCAAGCTGGACCCGGCCAAGATGATCGCCGGCTGGGACGCGTACTGGACCGAGAAGTGGGCGAACAGCTGACGTGACCACCTCGCTGACCGTGGAACGGCCGGCACCCCCCACGCGCAGGCCGCGGCGGACCTTCAAGGTCCGCCACGGCCTGAGCCTGTTGGCGTTCCTGTCGCCTGCGATCGTCCTCGTGGCGATCTTCACCTACTATCCGCTGTTCCGGGGCGGCCAGATGGCCTTCCGCGACTGGAACCTCTACGACCTGCGCAACACCCCGTTCGTCGGGCTGAACAACTTCCGCACCCTGTTGGCCGATCCGACCTTCTACGTCGTCTTCCGCAACTCCCTCGTCTGGGTGGTCGGCTCCATCGTCCCGCAGTTCATCATCGGCTTCGCGCTCGCTTTGTTGCTCCGGCGCCGATTCCGCTTCCGTGGGGTCTATCAGGCGCTGGTCTTCTATCCCTGGGCCGTCTCCGGCTTCCTGATCGGCATCCTCTTCCGCTGGATGTTCAACAGCGAGTTCGGCGTGATCAACGACCTGCTCCGCCGGGCCGGTCTGATCGACGCCAACCTGCCGTGGTTGGCCGACCCGACCCTGGCCATGACGGCGGTGATCGTTGCCAACGTGTGGTACGGGGTGACCTTCTTCGCGATCATGATCCTGGCCGCACTGCAGTCGGTGCCCGACGAGCTGATCGAGTCGGCGGCGATCGACGGTGCGGGCAAGATCAAGACGTTGTGGCACATCATGATCCCGTTCATCCGCTACACGATCGCCCTGACGATCATGCTGCGGGTGATCTGGATCTTCAACTTCCCCGACCTGATCTTCGGCATGACCGGTGGCGGGCCGGCCAACCAGACCCAGATCGCCACCACCTGGATGATCCAGTTCGTCCAGAACGGCAGCTACGGCCTCGGCTCGGCGCTCGGCCTCATCCTGATGGCGATCCTGGCTCTCTTCACGGCCTTCTATCTGATGGCGCTGAAGCGAGGTGACCGCTGATGTTCAGCAGACAGTCCACCCTCACCATCGTCATCAAGACCCTGATCCTGGGCGTCTGGCTCGTGATCACGCTGTTCCCGCTCTATTGGATCCTGATCACCTCGTTCAAGCCACCGGGGGCGATCGCCGCGTTCCCGCTGCAATACCTGCCGAAGACCTGGACCACCGAGAACTATGTCTCGCTCTTCACCAACTCCCAGTTCGGGGTCTACGTCGCGAACAGCCTGTTCGTCGGTCTGGTCGCTTCTCTGATCGGCACGGCGATCGCCCTGCTCTCGGCCTACGTCCTGGCTCGGTTCGAGTTCCAGGGCAAGGGCGCGGTCATGCTCGCGTTCTTCGCCACCCAGATGATCCCCGGCTTCATCGCGCTCGGTCCGCTCTACGTGATGATGGTCAACCTCGGGCTGGTCGACCGCAAGGGCGGCCTGATCATCCTCTACATCGCCGGCTGCATCCCGTTCTGCACCATCATGCTGCGCGGGTTCTTCGAGAACGTCCCCGACGCACTCGAGGAGGCGGCGATGGTGGACGGCTGCTCGCGGCTCTCCGCCCTGATCCGGGTGATCATCCCGGTGATGACTCCCGGCATCCTGGCGGCGTTCATCTTCAACTTCGTCAACTGCTGGAACGAGCTGTTCTTGTCGGTGCTGCTGATGAACTCCGACATCAACAAGACGATCCCGACCGCGCTCAACGGGTTCATCTCGAGCTTCAACATCGAATGGGGCCCGATGGCCGCCGCCTCCGTTCTGGCGGTCATCCCGACCATGTTCCTGTTCGCCTTCGCGAGCCGCTACATCGTGCAGGGCCTGACCAGCGGAGCGGTCAAAGGCTGAGCGTCAGACCCGTCGCAGCTGGCCTCACACGCGTACGTGTGGGGCCAGCTCGGCGAAGGTCTTCGGCCCGATGCCCGGCACCTCCTGCAGCTCCTCCACCCGGGCGAACCGGCCGTGCTCGTCGCGCCAGGCGAGGATCTTCTCGGCCGTCACCGGACCGATCCCCGGCAGCGCTTCCAGCTGCCCGGCCGTTGCGGCGTTGAGGTCCACCGGCTCGCGGTCCACCGGGGGCCCGGCCGTGCCGACGCCGTTCGACGAACGCCCATCGGTGTCGCCGGTGCCCGGGACCGAACCACTGCGGACCTCCCCCGACGGTTGGTCCTTGCTGCCGATGATCACCTGCTGACCGTCGGCGAGCGGCTGGGCCAGGTTGAGGGTGGCCGGGTCTGCCTCGCCGGTGAGACCGCCCGCTGCATCGATCGCATCCGCCACCCGCGCTCCGGCCGGCACCGTGACCAGACCCGGCCGACGTACCTCCCCGAGGACGTGGACCAGCATCGTTGCCGGCCGGGTGGGGGTCGACACGGCGCTCGAACCCGTGCTGGCGGAGCCAGGCAGGTCGACCGCGCCGGAGCGAGAGACGACCGGACTGCCGCTGTGCTCCACCACCGGGCTGGCCAGCGCCACCGGGCGCGCGCGCAGCAGCGCCCATCCCGCGCCGAGCAGCCCGAGGACGAGCAGCACCGCCACCACACCGAGGTGCAGCCTGGTGAACCTCGGTGGCGGCCGCCGGTCAGCTCCGGGCGCAGGGTCAGTTCGGAGCACCGGGTCGAGCTCGGTCGGCGGGGCGTCGTCCGCCACCGTCGCGCCGCCGGGCCGGGCCGACATCACCCGCCGACCGGTCGGGGCGTTCTCTGCCAGCAGGTGGGCCAGTCGGACCCGCACCTGCTCCGCCAGCTCAGCCTCGAGCTCCTTGCGCCGCGCTCCCATGCCGACACGATTCACGCCACGCCGCGCCGTCGGCGCCGGCGGCTTCGAGCTGTGGAGGACGCCGGCGGCGTCCTCCGGGCTGGGGACAATCAGCCGGAGGTGGAGCGGGATGACACCACCACGCCCAGGGTTCCCGGTCCCACGTGCACGCCCAGCACGGCGCTCACCTCGCAGACGGCGATGGTGGTCGCCGGGGCGATCCGTTCCCGCAGCCGCTCGGCCAGGGCCTTCGCAGCCGGCAGGTCGTCCAGGTGGTGCACGGCCACGTCCACCGATCCGCCGGTGTCGGTCACGGCCTGCAGGGCCAGCTCGTCCAGCCGAGCGAGTGCCCGGGAGCGGGTCCGTACCCGCTCGAACGGCTGGACCTGGCCGCCGGTCACCGTCAGCAGCGGCTTCATCGCCAGCGCCGAGCCCAGCAGTGCGGCCGCGGCGCCGATCCGTCCGCCGCGCCGCAGGTGGTCCAGGTTGTCGACGTAGAAGTACGTCCTGGCGGCTGCAGCGCGGGCGCGGATGCGATCGGCCACCACCGCAGCCGAAGCGCCGTCGCCCGCCGCCGCCGCCCCGGCCAGTACGGCGTATCCGGCAGCCATCGCCACGGTGGCGGTGTCGACGACCGTGACCGGCACCGCGGCCGATTCGGCAGCGAGCGCAGCGGCGTCGTAGGTGCCGGACATCCGCCGGCTCAGGTGCGCCGACACGACGGCGTCGAATCCGGCTTCGGCCAGGTTGGCGTACACCGCCTGGAACGCCTCGGTGGTCGGCCGGGAGGTGGTCACCTGGACGCCGTCGCGGAGGGCCTGGGCCACGAGTGACGTGCCGGCCCCGCCGGGGTCCTCAGATCGGCTGACGTCCTTGATCACAACTTGCAACGGAATCACCGTCACCCCGGCGCGGACAGCCAGATCGGCCGGCAACGACGACGTAGAGTCGGTCACCACTGCGACGCCGGTCATGGCGCAAGAGTAGGGCACCCTGCTGCGATGACCCGGCGGTCGCCCGTGGTCCGCAAGCCCCCGCTGCGGACGGGTAGCGAACGCGCAAGGAGCACAGCATGGCGATCACCTCCACGCGCGTGTGGCGGGCAGCACCGGCGACGATGACGGTCCTGGTCGCCTTCGCTGTGCTGGCGGGCGGAGCGATCCCACTGCTGGCCTATCTGATCCACGAGCGGGACCACAGTCGGCTGGTGCCGACAGTGCTGGGCGCGCTCAGCCTCGCCGCCCTGCTCTATGTCTGGCGGTTCGGCCTGCACCCGAAGCTGGTGGCCGGGCCCGACGGGATCGTGGTCCGCAACCCGTTCCGCACTACCCGGATCGACTGGGATGACGTGACACTGATCGCCCCGGGTCAGGACGGGCTGGAGCTGGGCACCGAGGACTTCCAGGTCGAGGCATGGTGTGTGCAGAAGTCGAACTATGCGGCCAAGCGGGGGCGGCGGACGCGGGCCGACCAGGTGACCCACGCGCTGTTGGACATGCTGGACGAGCACGACCCGCCGGTGACCGACGCCGAAGCGAACGTACGGATCCGGCGGGCCCGACCCGACGAGAGCCGGCTGCTGACCTGGATCGAGCGACTGGCGAATGAGTCAGAGCTGGCGCACATCTTCCCGCCCGAGGAGTTCCCCTACCCCGTCGCCGAGGTGAAGGCTCGCTGGCGCCGGTTGCTGCACGACAGGCAGGTACGGGTGCACGTGCTGGAGACGGACGGAGACCCGGCGGGGTTCATCGCCTTCGACGCCGAGAGGATCCGTCATCTCGCGGTGTTGCCGGAGCGGACCCGCCGCGGCCACGGGTCCCGCCTGCTCGACTACGCCACCGAGGAGATGTACGCCGCCGGCGCACGCGAGATCGGGTTGTGGGTGCTGTGGAAGAACCATGGAGCGCGCACCTTCTACGCCGGCCACGGCTGGCTGGACACCGAGGACCGGCGCGACTGCGAGTTCCCGCCACACCCCGAGGAGGTTCGCCTGCGCCGCCCGAACCCCCGCGCCGCCCGCCGGAGCCGAACCTGAGGCGTACCCACGGCGACGCAGAGGTGCGCGGCTTGCGCCGCTGGGGCACCCTTGTCCGATGGCAACCGAGACGGGGTCCGCGATGAGCCGGCGGCGGAGCTGGGACTCCAGCCCTGACCTGCCGCCGCGCCGCTTCCAGGCCCTCTGGGTCGGTGCCGGAGTGCTCGCGCTGCCCTTCGGGCTGGTGGCCACCGGGCTTCGGGTCTTCCCACCGACCGAGAACGTGCCCGCCCTCATCGCCTCCTTCATCCCGTACGGCACCGCTGCATACGCCGTGGCGACACTCTGTTTCCTGATCAGCTTGCTCAGGTCCCGGCGGCGTGCCCCGCATGCGGTGCTGCTCGCGTTCAGCGCTTTGCTGTTGGCCTGTCACCTCAGCTGGCTGGCGCCGTTCTACGTCGCGGACCACCGGCCCGCGGCCACCGAGCCGTTCACGGTGATGAGTCTCAACATGCTGGCGGGCGGTGCCGACAGCGCCCAGGTCGCCGCACAGGCCCAGGCTGCGGACGTGGTCGTGTTGTTGGAGACCAACCCCGACGCGCTGGTCGCGCTCAAGCGCTTCGGTTGGGACCAGCGGTTCCCCTACGCCGTCGGCGACCCCGGGCGCGGACCCGGCGGATCCGCAGTCTTCTCCCGGTTCCCGCTGACCGGGTCCACCGTGCTGGGCTCCACCTCATTCATGCAGTGGATGACCACCGCCGAGGTTCCGGGGATCGGCCCGGTGCGCCTGATCGCCACGCACCCCTGCAACCCGTTCTGCGGCGGATCGAAGTGGGTGGACGAGCACCAGGTGGTGCTGGACGCGGTCCGCGCCAACCGGGACCAGCCGCTGGTGGTGGTCGGTGACTACAACGCGGTGGACGACCACAAGCCGGTGCGTGAGCTCCGCGCCGCAGGGCTGACCAGCGCCACCGACCTGCTCGGCGCCGGCCTGCTGCCGACCTACCCGTCCCACTCGGTCGTCCCGCCGTTGATCGCCATCGACCGCGTGATGGTCAACGACCGGCTCACCGCCACCGCGATCTCGACCTTCACCGTCGCCGGTACCGACCACCTCGGCCTGATGGCTACCCTGGCCGGGACCGGCTGAGAGCAGACTCGCCCGCCGGGACCGGCTGAGGGTCATTCCGGGACGATGCTGACCAGCTTCGGCGCCCGGACGATGACAGTACGCACGCCGCGCCCGGCCAGGGCACGGACGACGGCCTCCTCGGCCAGGGCCCGCTCACGCAGCTCATCCTCGGACGCGTCCGGCGACACCTCCAGCTTGGCGCGGACCTTGCCCTGGACCTGCACCACGCAGGTGACGGTCTCCTCAACCAGCAGCGACGGGTCGACCGCCGGCCAGCTCGCATTCGCCACCGAGGGGGCATGACCCAGCCGCTCCCACATCTCCTCCGCGACATACGGCGCGACCACGCCCAGCATCACGGTGACGGCCTCGACCGCCTCCCGGACGGCCGGGTCGGCTGCGCCGGTCGAGCCGTCGATCGCCTTGCGGGTCGCGTTGACCAGCTCCATGATCCGGGCGACGGCCACGTTGAACCGCTGGCCCTCGACCAGCTCACCGATCTCGGCCACATGCTTGTGGGTCTGTCGACGCAGCGTCAGATCGCCGGTGGCGGGGTCGGCGCCCACCGGGCTGGCCACCTCGTCGGCCAGCCGGTAGGCCCGCTGCAGGAACTTCAGCGACCCGGCCGGGGAGACGTCGGCCCAGTCGATGTCCTCCTCCGGTGGGCCGGCGAAGACCACGGTCAGCCGGATGGCGTCGACACCGAACTGGTCGATCTGGGCGCCCAGATCGACGCCGTTGCCCAACGACTTGCTCATCGACTTGCCCTCGTTGATCACCTGGCCCTGGTTCAGCAGGCGCCGCATCGGCTCGTCGAAGTCGACCAGACCCATGTCGTGCAGCACCTTGGTGAAGAACCGCATGTACAGCAGGTGCAAGATGGCGTGCTCGACGCCACCGACGTACTGGGCCACCGGCATCCAGCGCTGCACGTCGTCGGGGTTGAACGGGCCCTCGGTGTAGCCGGGCGAGCAGTAGCGGAAGAAATACCACGACGAGTCGACGAAGGTGTCCATCGTGTCGGTGTCCCGCTTGGCCGGGCCGCCGCACGCGGGGCAGTCGACGTTGACCCACTCGGTCGCCGCGGCCAGCGGCGAGGTGCCCTTCGGGGCCAGGTCGGCGCCGCGCAGATCGGGCAGCTCGACCGGCAGCTGGTCGTCGGGTACGGCGACCTCACCGCAGGTCGGGCAGTGCACGATCGGGATCGGGCAGCCCCAGTACCGTTGCCGGCTCAGCAGCCAGTCGCGCAGCCGGAAGGTGATGGCGCTCTTGCCCACCCCGTCGGCCTCCAGCTGGTCGATGATCCGGGAGACGCCGGCGACCTTGTCGGTCAGGCCGTCCAGCGGTCCGGAGTTGACGTACGTCCCGTCGCCGGCAGTCGCCTCGAAGCTCTTGGCCGGGTCCGGCGCGCCGGTGTCGACGACCATCCGGACCGGCAGGTCGTGGTTGCGGGCGAAGTCCAGGTCGCGCTGGTCGTGGGCCGGTACGGCCATCACCGCGCCGGTGCCGTAGTCGGCCAGCACGTAGTCGGCGGCCCAGACCGGGATCCGCTCTCCGTTGGCCGGGTTGGTCGCGTAGACGCCCAGGAACACCCCGGTCTTGGGCCGGTCGGTGGCTTGGCGCTCGATCTCCGTGGCCTGCTTGGTCTTCTCCAGGTAGGCCTCGAACTCCGCCCGCTGCTCGTCGCGGACGATCTCGGCGGCCAGCGGAGCCTCGGGGGCCACCACGAAGAAGGTGGCGCCGAACAGGGTGTCCGGGCGGGTGGTGAACACCGTCACCGGGTCCTTGTGGCCCTCGATCTCGAAGTCGACGTACGCCCCCTCGGAGCGCCCGATCCAGTTGCGCTGCATGGCCAGCACCCGGTCGGGCCAGCCGCCCTCCAGCTGGGCCATGTCGTCCAGCAGCCGCTGGGCGTACTCGGTCACCCGGAAGTACCACTGGTTCAGCTGACGCTTGGTGACCACCGAGCCACAGCGCTCGCACATGCCGGCCACCACCTGCTCGTTGGCCAGCACCGTCTGGTCCTTGGGGCACCAGTTGACGAACGAGTCCTTGCGATAGGCCAGGCCACGCTCGCGGAACCGCAGGAACAGCCACTGGGTCCAGCGGTAGTACTCGGGGTCGGAGGTATGCAGCCGGCGAGACCAGTCCAGGCTCAGCCCGTAGCGCTTGAACGAGTTGGCCTGGGTCTCGATGTTGGCGTACGTCCACTCCGCCGGGTGCGCGTTGCGCTGGATGGCCGCGTTCTCGGCCGGCAGGCCGAAGGAGTCCCAGCCGATCGGGTGCAGGACGTCGTAGCCCTTCAGCCGCAGGAATCGCGACACCACGTCACCCATCACGAAGGCCTCGGCGTGGCCCATGTGCAGGTCGCCGGAGGGATAGGGGAACATGTCCAGCACGTAGCGGCGCTCGCGGCGGTCATCATCGGCCGGGGTGAAGGTGCCGTCGGACTCCCAGAACGCCTGCCAGCGCTCTTGAGCCGCGGCGGCGTCATAGCGAGCGCGCTCCGGACGGTCGTCGGTGCGCTCGGCCTGGTCCACGTGCTGGGTCATCGATCTCTCCTTAGTCATGCACTCGTACGTTTCGGACGCCCTGCGGGCAGAAAAAAACCCCTCGCGAGGTGCCGATAGGCACGAGGGGCGGCCGCGTAGGAAGACCTACGCGGCTAGGTAAGGAGTGCGACACGATGCATGGCACCATCTTATCGCACCTGGCCGGACTGTCAGCCCTGCGGCCTACCGTGATTGTCATGACCGACAGTGAGCACCGGACGGGTCCACGGCGACGGCCACCACGATGCGTGAGCTGACCGGGGCCGAGCTCCGCGCCCGCTCGCTGAGTCGTCAGTTCCCGCTACCGGCCGACACGAACGCGACGGCGGTGCTGGCACTGTTCGACCGGCTCGGTCCGATCCAGTCCCAGGTCCCCCGCTCGCCGTTCCTCACCGCGGCGTCCCGGCTGCCCGGGGTGACGTACGAGATCGTGCGCGACCTCTTCGTCACGGCCAGGTTGGTGAAGACCTCCAGTCTGCGGGGCACAGTGCACACCACCACTCGCAACCACTTCGCCGCCACCGACGCCGTCGCCCGGGGCCCCCGTGCCGCTGCGCTGCGCCGCGAGCTGGGACTCCTCCGGCTACACCCGGAGGAGGTGTACGCCGAGGTCCGGCGCTTCTGCGCCGACAACTGGCGCCCGCGGGCCGACCTCGTCGAGCACCTTCGCGACTGGGTGGCCGAGCACGAGTCGGCGAGCAGCGCGGCTGCGCTGACCGGCAGCTCCGCCGAGGGTCTGGTGTGGAGCCACAGTGGCCTGCTCCGCCGGCCGCGGGCGCCGGGCCCCGATGTCGAACCGGGCTCGGGCGGCTGGGACACCCGGACTGACGCGTTCCACCGCACCGCCGCCTCGGTGCTGCCCGACCTGGTGCCCGTCGAGCCGGAGCCGGCGTTGCGGGACCTCGTCCGGACCCAGCTGGGCGCCTGCGGACCGCTGACCCGCGACGACCTGGCGTACTTCTTCGGCGTCGGGCTCGGGCAGGTGGACCGGGCCGTAGCTGCGCTTGGCGACGAGGTGGAGCCCGTCGGCCTGCTGGAGGGTCGCCCGTGTCTCGACCTGGTCGAGCCGCCGCGCGGCGACCCGGACCCCGGCGTCCGCCTGCTGCCGGAATTCGACGCGCTGCTGGTGGGTTACGCCGGCCGCCACCGGCTCCGGTTCCTTGACGCCGACCAGCTCGCCCAGGTGTGGGCCAAGGCCAACGGGCAGTTCGCCCCGGTGCTGCTGGCCGGTGACCGGCTGGTGGCCACCTGGCGCAGCGTGACCCGCGGCCGGCGGTTCGACCTCGAGGTGACGCCGCTGCCCGGGGCGGGCTCGCTGCGCGGAATCGAGCTGACCGAGGCCGTCCGGGCCGTCGAGCTGGGCCTCGGCGTCGGCGTCACCGACGTACGGCTGCTGCAGGGGTCACACAGGTCCGCAAGCTCGGCGCCGTAGCTGCGTCGCGCCACGACGGCCCTGGCCGGTCGGCCGGCACGCTCGACGATGTGTTCCTCCCGGTGCACTGCCTGGAGATGATCAAGAAGCTCGGAAATGGTGCTGCTTCGTCCGCCGATCATGGGACTCACCCTGAGCGGATAGTTGCATAAGTCAAGGCCCATTCTCTGTGCCTGCCACCGCCCGCCGCGGCAGCGACGCAGCCCACTACAGTGCAGGCATGACTGTCCTGGTGACTGGCGGCGCGGGCTATATCGGCGCGCACGTGATTCGACTGCTCCAGCAACGTGGCGACACCGTCGTGGTCGTCGACGACCTCAGCAGCGGGATCGCCGAGCACGTCGGCGACGCCGCGTTGGTGCACCTCGACCTCTCGACCCAGGAGGCGGTGGACAAGCTCGAGGCGATCCTGACCGAATACAGCGTCGACGCCGTCATCCATATCGCGGCGAAGAAGCAGGTGGGCGAGTCCGCCGAGCGGCCGGCCTGGTACTACGCGCAGAACGTCGGCGGATTCGCCCACCTGCTGCAGGCCATGCAGAACGCACACGTCGACAAGATGATGTTCTCCTCCTCCGCCGCGACCTATGGGCTGCCGAACCTGCCGCCGGGCCAGCTGCTGACCGAGGACACCCCGCCGAACCCGATCAGCCCGTACGGCGAGACCAAGCTGGTCTGCGAGTGGATGATGCGGGCCGCCGGCAAGGCGTGGGGGCTGCGCGGGGTGGGGCTGCGCTACTTCAACGTGGCCGGCGCTGGCTGGCCCGAGCTCGGCGACCCGGCGGTGATGAACCTGATTCCGATCGCCCTGCGGGCCTGGACCAACGGCGAGCAGCCCACCATCTACGGGCGGGACTACCCCACTCCGGACGGCACCTGCATCCGCGACTACATCCATGTGCTGGACCTGGCCGAGGCGCACCTGTCGGCCTTGGACTACCTGGGCAGCGACGACCGGCCGCACGACATCTTCAACGTCGGCACCGGCACTGGGTCGTCGGTGATCGAGGTGCTGGAGCACCTGGCCGCGTCGTCGGGCTACGCCCTGGATCCGGCGATCGGTCCTCGGCGTGCGGGTGACCCCGCCGCCCTGGTCGCCGACGTGACCCGGATCGAGTCCGTGTTGGGCTGGCGGGCCACCAGGGACCTGGCCGAGATGACCGACTCCGCCTGGCAGGCCTGGGCGCCCGTGCACGGCGAGCCCGCCACTCCCCCGTCGCGCTGACCCGACTCAGCCGACGGTGTGGTCGGGTCGGCTGGCGACCGCCAGCAGGTGGGTCACCGGCCACTCCATCCCCGCGCCGCTGAGGTCGCGCAAGGACGCCACCGGGGCGATCCGGTTCTCGATCACCCAGTCGTTGCGCCACGCGTGCGACCCCGGCGCCAGGGTGAGACCCGCATTCTGGATGATCATGGTCCAGTCCGCCCAGGACAGACCGCAGAACTGCTCGTGGGCCTCCGACAGCCAGTTGTCGGCGTAGTCCTTGCGAGTCAGGAAGTCCATCGCGTCGCCGAGCCGCAGCTGCACCTCGTCGCCGACCGCGACGACGTCGATCGCCACCCCGGCCTGGGCGGCGAAGTCCCGCACGAACTGGTCCAGCCGGGCCCGGGTCGACAGGGTCCGGATGTGGTCGGCGACGCGCTCCCGCTCCCAGCCCGTCAGGTCGACGGTACGGGCGGGGTTGGCGCCGTCGGAGTCGTCCAGTCCCAGCAGCACCTGACGGTCACCGTCGTCGGGTCCGCAGACGTCGGAGTTGATCCACACCCCGCCCGGCGCTGTGTGGGCGGCGATGTTGTCGGCGAAGCGCTGGACCGCGCGGCGGCGCGCCTGCGGATCGGTGGGCCGCGTGTACGACCAGATCTCATGGGTCAGCGCGATGCTGATCGAGGTGTCGATCGAGCCCGGCGCGAAGATCGCATCACCGAGCATGTTGCGCTGATAGAAGAAGACGTTGGGGTTGGTGAACACGCCCTGGGCGAGTTTGTGCTCGCACTCGGCCATCAGGTGCCGCGCCACCTCGACGCCCAGCAGGTCCGACTCGTGGAACCGGGGGTCGCGGTCGATGCACTCCAACAGGCCACCGGTCGCGCAGCCGATGTCGAGGATGCGGCCCGGGCGGACGTGTTCGGCGATCTGGTTCCACTTGCGCGCCGACGCGGTCTCGAAGGCCTCCGCGTAGGTGTGGTAGTCGCGGGTGGTGGTCAGTCCGCCGTCGTCACCGATCACCGGGTCGTTCACCACCCGGGCGATGTGAGTCGCCAGGTTGTAGCGGTCGAAGACGTCCACGGTGGCGGGGTGGGCGAGCTCGCGCCACTGCGCATCCCCGGTGGCCACCTGCAAGAGCACGTCCCACGGCCGGGCGGGCGAGGGGTCGACGGTGTCCTCCACGCCGACCACCGAATAGCCCAGGGACGCATACATCGCCGCCACCGACGGCGTCGAGCATGCCACCACCGCCGCAGCCGGGCTGAGGTCGACGCCGAGCTGCTCCTCGCAGACCTTGATCGTCGTCGCGGCGAAGTCGTCGTTGGGCGGCACGTCGTGCACGCCAACCACCAATGACCGCAGCCCTTCGCGGACCGACAGCTGCTCGATGGCCGCTTCGCGGCGGTGGTACGGCACCGGGTTGCGGCGGGTCGTGTGGTGGTTGGCCGAGGTCACCGCCCAGACCACCGTCGCCGGCTCACCAGAGTCGGTGGTGACCAGCCGGGCCAGGTGCTCGGCCTGGAACCGGGTCAGAACATGGTGTCGGCCGGGGAACAAGACGGTAGGCACCGGGTCACCGTACCCACTCCCGGAGCAGCGTCGCTCCACCGTGGTGCGCGGCGCGAAACGTGTTCGTCACACGCACCTCGCAAGTGTCACCGAGCCGTAACGCACGAAGCCTTCGGTGCAACACGCACAGGACAGAGTTCTTCCTAGCCTGCTACGTCCAGGATCCAGCCGTGTCAGGTCAGTGCATACGTCCAGTTTCCTTCACCGAAAGAAGCAACATGACCCCACTCGAACTCGATTCGGGCGACACCGCCTGGATTCTCACCTCGGCTGCGCTGGTGCTCTTGATGACACCGGGCCTGGCGTTGTTCTACGGCGGCATGGTCCGCGCCAAGAGTGTCCTCAACATGATGATGATGAGCTTCGGAGCGCTGGCGCTGGTGTCCGTGCTCTGGGTGCTCTACGGCTATTCGTTCGCCTTCGGCAACGACATCGGCGGTGGCCTGCTCGGCGACCCGGGCGAGTTCTTGGGCCTGAAGGGTCTGATGGCCGAGGATCCGGAGGCGAGCTACCCGGTGATGGCCTTCGTGGCCTTCCAGGCCGTCTTCGCGATCATCACCGTCGCGCTCATCTCCGGCGCCATCGCCGACCGCGCCAAGTTCAGCACCTGGATGATCTTCGTCGGCATCTGGGTCAGCATCGTCTACTTCCCGATCGCCCACTGGGTGTTCGACTTCACCGTGACCGACGACGCCGACGTGATCACCCACACCGGTGGGTGGATCGCCAACAACCTGGGCGCGATCGACTTCGCCGGAGGCACCGCGGTCCACATCAATGCCGGTGCTGCCGGCCTGGCCCTGGCCCTGGTCCTCGGTCAGCGGATCGGCTTTCGGCGGGAGCCGATGCGGCCGCACAACCTGACCCTGGTCATGATCGGTGCCGGCCTGCTGTGGTTCGGCTGGTTCGGCTTCAACGCCGGCTCCGCCCTGTCGGCCGGCAACACCGCATCGGTGGTCTGGGTCAACACCCTGGTCGCCACGGCGGCCGCCTCGCTCGGCTGGCTGGTCACCGAACGGCTGCGGGACGGACACCCGACCTCGCTGGGCGCCGCCTCCGGTGTGGTCGCGGGTCTAGTCGCCATCACCCCGTCCTGCTCCTCGGTCAGCCCGATCGGTGCCATCATCATCGGCGTCCTCGCCGGTGTGCTCTGCGCGCTGGCGGTCGGCCTGAAGTACAAGCTCGGCTACGACGACTCGCTCGACGTGGTCGGCGTCCACCTGGTCGGTGGTCTGTGGGGCACCCTCGCCATCGGTCTGCTCGCCACGGCTGACGCCCCGGCCGCGGTCGACGGTCTGTTCTACGGCGGTGGTGTCACCCAGCTCTGGAAGCAGGCGGTGGGCGCTCTCGCTGTGCTGGTCACCAGCTTCGTCCTGACCCTGCTCATCGGCCTACTGTTGGAGAAGACGATCGGCTTCCGCGTCAGCGAGGACGACGAGCTCTCCGGTGTCGACGGGTCTGAGCACGCGGAGTCGGCGTACGACCTCGGCACCCTCGGGGCAGGTCTGCGTGGGCTGGGCGGCGGTTCGCCGGCGCGCCGTCCCGACACCGACCCCACCACCACCACGAACACCGATGAGGAGGTGACGGCATGAAGCTCGTGACTGCGATCATCAAGCCGCACATGCTGGACGAAGTGAAGACAGCCCTGGAGTCGTTCGGGGTCGAGGGCATGACGGTCAGCGAAGCCAGTGGGTTCGGCCGTCAGCGGGGCCATACCGAGGTCTACCGCGGTGCCGAGTACACCGTCGACCTGGTCCCGAAAGTGAGACTTGAGGTGCTCGTGGACGACGCCGATGCGAAAGACATCGTCGACGTCTTGGTGAAGAGCGCTCGGACCGGCCGTATCGGTGACGGCAAGGTCTGGTCCGTTCCCGTGGATGACGTCGTCCGCGTACGAACGGGCGAGCGCGGGCTGGACGCGCTCTGAAGCGTGATGTAACCAGCGAGCGTCTCAACGTCGCGATCCGGTCCGCGTGGTCTTCCACGGCAGGGCCGGATCGTCGGCGTTCGGTGACGGACTCGGTCGAGTCCGCTCTGGTCGGGCTCTACGCCGACGTGGCCGGACCGGCGAAGGGTACGGCCCTGGCGGCGGTCGGCAGCCTGGCCCGCGGTGAGCTGGGCCCCCGCAGTGACATCGACCTGGTGCTGCTGCACGACGGCCACGACCGTGGCGCGATCACCGCGTTGGCGGACCGGCTCTGGTATCCCCTGTGGGACGGCGGGGCGCGGCTCGACCACGCGGTCCGCACGCCGGCGGAATGCGCGCAGGTGGCTGGGCAGGAGCTCAGCGCCGGCGTCGGGCTGCTCGACCTGCGGCTGGTCAGCGGCGACGCGGAACTGGTGGCGTCGGCGCGGACGTCGCTGCTCACCGCGTGGCGGGGGAACGCCCGCAAGCGACTGGCTGAGCTGCTGGCCGCGGTCGAGGAGCGGCACGCCCAGCACGGCGACGCGGCCTACCTGCTCGAGCCGGATCTCAAGGAGGCCCGCGGCGGCTTCCGCGACATGATCATGCTCCGGGCGCTGGCCGCGACCTGGCTGACCGACCGGCCGCACGAGGGGGTCCGCGAGCCGTATGAGCGGCTCCTCGACGTCCGGGACGCGCTGCACATCACGTCGGGGCGTACCCTCGACCGGCTGCTCGCGGCCGAGGCGGGCGACGTGGCGACCCTGCTCGGTCACGCCGACACCGACGCCCTGCACCGCGAGGTGAGCCTGGCGGCCCGCCGGATCGGGCACGCGGTGGATCTCACGGTCCGCGCCGCCCGGCAGGCCCTGCCGCAGCGCCGGGCGCTCTCCTTCACCCGCCGGGAGCGCCGGCCCGTATTCGACTCCGCCCCGCACGGGCTGATCGTCCACTCCGGCGAGGTGGGGCTGGACCGGACCACGCCGGCGGACGGGCCGCTGCTCGGGCTCCGGGCCGGTGCGCTCGCCGCCCAGCGCGGCCTGGTGCTCTCCCCCGTCACGGCCGAGAATCTGGGCCGGCACGCCCCGGCCATCGAGACCCCGTGGCCGGCCGAGGCGCGAGACGCCCTCTTGGAGCTGCTGGCTGCCGGACCCCACCTGGTGCCGGTATGGGAGGCGCTGGACCTGGCCGGATGTATCCCCCGGTGGATCCCCTGCTGGAACCTGATCCGCGCCCAGCCACAGCACAACCCGGTGCACCAGCACACCGTGGACCGGCACTCGGTGCAGACCGCCGCCGAGGCGCACCGGCATCTGACCCAGGTGGAGCGGCCCGACCTGCTGCTGCTCGCCTGCCTCTTCCATGACATCGGCAAGGTGCCCGGCGCCGGCGTCGACCACGCGACCGTCGGCGCGCCGATCGCCCGGCGCGCGGTCGAGGACCTGGGCCTGGACGAGGCCGATGCCGCCCTGGTCGAGCGGCTGGTCCGTCACCACCTGACCCTGGCCGAGCTGGCCACCCGACGCGACCACGACGACCCGGCGACCGTGGACGCGCTGGTCGAGGCGGTGGACGGCCGGCTGCAGACCCTGCAGCTGCTCCGCCGGCTGACCGAGGCGGACGCCCGTGCGGCCGGACCTGCCGCCTGGTCGCCGTGGCGGGCGCAGCTGATCCATGCCCTGGCCGAACGGGCCGAAGGACGGTTGGTCGGCGAAGAGCGACGCGAGGCGTTCGCGGAGCTGAGCGACCTCGGACTGGCACGCTCGGTCCGCGTGGACGGCCTGCCACGGATCAAGCTGGATCAGCGTCCCGGCGGGATCCAGCTGATGATCGCCGCCCGCGACCGGCTCGGACTGTTCAGCGAGACCGCCGGTCTGCTGGCGGCCCACTCGGTGTCCGTCCGCTCGGCGGTGCTGACCACTGTCGAGGGCATCGCGGTGAACACGTGGCGGGTGGACGCCCAGGTCAGCGCCGACCTGCCCGACCTGGCCTTCTTGGTCAAGGAGCTGCAACGGCTGGAGCGGGGCGACACGACCATGCTCGCCGCCATCCGGCGCCGAGAGGACCGGGCCCAAGACGGTGCGGCGGCGGAAGGCGCGGCACCGTTCGTCGCCGTGGTCCCCGACGCCAGCGAGACGGCAGCTGTGCTGGAGGTCCGTACCGGTGACCGTTCGGGTCTGCTGTTCGGCCTCGGCCGGGCGCTGAAGGCGGAACGGATCTCGATCCGCTCGGCACACATCTCCACCCTCGCCAACCAGGCGATCGACACCTTCTATCTGACCGAGGTGGACGGGTCATCCCTGACCCCGGACCGAGTGCGCCGCGCCGTCGCTGTGCTCGCCGAGGCGGCCGGCGGACCGGGCACGGTGGACTCCGGCCGGCTGGTCGGGCGGGCTGCGGAACCGAGCTGAGATCGGTCGGGCTCTGCTCGACCAGCTCGAGGACGACATCGAGGGCTTCACTCGTTGTGGGTGATGCCACGGCCCAGCAGCGGCGATTAGCGTCGATGATCGGAGCAGTCAGCAGGTGTTGAGACGCTCGTCGGTGCGTCTGCTGGTTGCTGGCCGTCCGTCCGTGTTCCCCGGACCGACCGTCAACGCAGCGAGGTCGTGGTTTCGTGAACTATTGGGTCAGCGTCATCTTCCGGGCCATCCCGCTGGCCATGATGGGCGTCTGCGTCGGGTTCGGCAGCTATGTCTGGCAGGCCGGCGATGCCCCCGGCAACTTCGTGGCCGGGCGGGTGGTCACCTTCCTCGGCGCGATCTGCCTGTGCCTGTTCTGCACGGCCGCCACGATCATCCGGCAGCTGATCGGACGGTTCAACGCTCTCGACCGGATCGCCTACCCAGCGCTCGGCTACCTGGCGGCGATCTGCACCTCGGCGTACGGCATCAGCGTCTTCGCCGGAGCCTCCGGCGGCGGCCAGAACCCGGAGTACGTCGCCGGACACGTCGTGTTCGGCCTCGGCCTGATCAGCGGCTGCGTGGCCACCGTTGCCACGGCGTCCACCAAGTTCTCGCTCATCCCCGCCAACTCCGCGAAGCCCGCTGCGAAGGAGGCGGTACCGCCACCGGGGTCGTTCGCCGCAGGCGCCGTCATCGTGCTGGCGGCGCTGCCGGTGCTGCTGGCGGCCGTCGCCTGGGCCTTCGCGATCGTCAACCTGCTGTCGACCAGCTCGCCGAGCAGGTTCACGGTGGGCCACGTCGTCAGCGGCCTGGCGATGATCTGTACCAGCCTGATCGGGCTGGTGTGGAGCATCCTGCGCCAGGTCCAGGACGTCTACGGCCCCCGGGACCGCGTCGGATGGTCCTGGCTGGTGATCGTCATGGGCACTGCCGCCATGCTGTGGGGCATCGTGCTGCTGATCCTCGACAGCGAGCCGTACTACCGCACCCCCGGCTTCGTGATGATCGGCCTGGGTCTGGTCTGCTTCAGCATCCTCAGCAAGGTCGGCCTGCTGGCGCTGGTGTGGCGCCGCACCTTCAGCCTTGCCAACCGGGTCCCCCTGATCCCGATCGTGACCGCCCTCAGCTGTCTGTTCCTGGCAGCGTTCGTGTTCCAGGCCGCATACACCGACCCCAACGTCTTCATCGCCGCGCACGTGCTGGTGGGGCTGGGCGCCATCTGCTTCACGCTCTACTCGATCGTCTCCATCCTGGAGAGCGGCACGTCCTCCTCGTCGTGAGCCGGAGCGTCCCAGGACGAGCCACAAGCCCGTTACGCGGGCGCGTCAGGCACGCCGGTCATCGGCCGCCGTGGCATCCCGACCAGCTGGTCGACCTCGGCTGCTGTGGGCGGCTGAGCTCCTTGTCGACCGCAGACGATCGAGGCGGCTGCGGCACCCCGACGCAGGGCCGTGTCAACGTCGGTCCCCTGCTCCACCCACGCGTCGAGGAACCCGGCCATGAAGGTGTCTCCAGCACCCACCGTGTCGACCACCTCCGTCTGATAGCCCGGCACCCGAGTGACGACGCCGTCGGGCTGCACGGCCACCGCACCGTCGGCACCCAGCGTGACGACCGCCATGGCGAGCCCGTAGTGCGCCACCCAGTCAGTCGCGATCTCGACCGGGTCGTCGCTGCGAGCGCCGGCCGCAGCCAGGAAGGCCAGGTCCTGGTCGCTGGCCTTGACGATGCCGCCGCGATGGCCGATGGCCCGCAGCCATGGCTTCACCCGGGCCCAATACTGCTCGGGCTCGGGGATCACGGTGGGCCGGACGTTGATGTCATAGGAAGCGCGCGCCGTGGTCCCCTTGACCCAGTCGAGCAGTACGTCCGCGCCCGGACTGACCACGCAGGCCAGTGACGCGACGTGCAACCAGTCGGAGGGTCCCAGGTTCGGGAGGTCCTCGGGCTGCCAGCCGAAGTTGGCCGTGTCCGCGAAGTGGAAGGTGTAGCTGGCCACACCCTGCTCGTCGAGGCTCACCACTGCGATCGACGTCGCCTGGGACGACTCGGTGGACAGGTCCAGCTGGACCCCGGCATCGTTCAGGTGGTCGCGGAGCTGGCCACCGAAGGCGTCGGTGGAGATCCGGCCGAGAAAGTGGGCGTCGGCACCGAGCCGGCCGAGCGCGACGGCAGAGTTCATCGGTCCACCGGCCGACAGCGCCTGCCAGGAGCTGCTGAAGCTGCTCCGAGGCGACGCGTCGGACCGCACGAGATCGATCAAGGTCTCCCCGCACACCACGAATCGCGTCATGGGGCCAAACCTTAGCCCGCCGCAGCCACCTCCTCATCCGCCCGCCAGCCCGACGATCTCCCGTAGCGATGCCGCCATCTCGTCCCACACGTCCGGCGACACCGCGCGCAGATTCAGGTCCTCCAGCAGCCGCGCCATGGTGCAGTCCGGGTCACCCTCGAGCGCCCGCTCGATGCAGCACACCATCAGCGCGCCGTCCCCGCTGATCCACGCCGCCATCCCGAGCAGACACAGCGGTGCGGTCTCCAGCGGGGGCGGCGTGCGGCTGACCACCCGCTGCCAGAGCCGGACGTGGTCCTCGGCCGTGGCCTGCGTGATCAGCGCCCAGGCCACGTCGCGGACGTCCACGTCGGCCGCCAGCAGCGCGAGCCAGGCGCACTCCGCCTCGGTGGCCACCGGCTCCGCCTGCAGCAGCCGGCTCACCGCCTCGGCCATCAGGCGCTTGCGGGCCGCGCTCGACCGGCCCGCCAGCTTGTCCCTGGCATGCGTTCGCAGCGCCAGCAGGCCGGCCACGGTGTCGGCGGCCGGACCGCGGACCCGGGCGGCCACGTCGTCTCGGCTGGCCCGGGCGCTCAGCCCGGCATAGACCGCCTCCGCCGCCAGCCGGCCGCCCACCGGGTCGTACGGGGTGCCCTCCTCGGGACAGCACGCGCCGCCACACACCAACGACCACCAGCGCCGGCCGTCCGCATGCAGCACGTCGACCAGGTCGACCTGCTCCAGGCCTGAGGCGACGGTGCCGAGCACCGCCCGCGCTCGGTCGGCGTCGGCGGTGAACGCGAGCAGCACCACACCGCTGGCGCGGTGCTGGTTGGCCAGGCCGGCCAGTCTGTCGGTCAGCAACCCCTCCAGTCCCGGCGCCGGCAGATCGACCCGGGCAGCGAGTGCCACCTGGTGGCCGCGGATCACGATCAGCACCACCGACTCCTCCGGATGGAACCCGAGCAGGTACGGCACCAGCTCGAGCAGGTCGGCCGGACTCCTCGTGCGGAGCCGGACCCGCGGCCGAGCGGCCCGCGCACCGGCGGAGTTCTCTGGACTTCTCATGCCCCATCCCTGCCCACGGTGGGCCCGATGGGTCCGACCGCCTGCCGTGCTGTGGATGACCACGTCCCGGCCCCGCCCCTGTGGACGGGCGGACCGCCCGCCGGCTCGTTGCCGCCGGGCGACGGATGGGCCAGCGAGTAGGTTGGGTTTCGATGAGCGAGTCCCACGACCCCACCCGCCCGGACCCCGGCCCCACCGCGCCGCCGACCGGTGGAGCGGTCACGCCCGGCCAACAGACACACGGCATGGGCGGCAGTCCACGCGGCCCCGAGTTCGCGCCCGTCTCGTCCACCGGACCTGGATGGCCCGCCCAGTACGGCCCCGCTGCCGGGGCACCCCTACGGGTCCCCAGCGTCGCCCCGGACCCGAGCACGTACACGCCGCCGCGCAGCCGCTGGCCCGGCCTGCTGAGCGCCGCCGCGATCCTCGTCGTGGCACTGGTCGTCGCCGTGGCGACCGTGGTGGCGAACCGGCCGGAGACCGCACCGGTGGCCACCGGCGGCGCGTCCTCCAGCAGTGCCGTCCCAGCCCCGGTCCCGGCGGAGGACGCGATCGACTTCTCCTCCGACGAGGGCGCCGGACGGCTCGTGATCCTCGACCACAGCTGGCGACCCGGCAGCGGGCCCAACTCGAGCCAGACCCACCTGCGGCTCCAGGTCGAGCTACGCTGCGCCTCCGGCGAGGTGGACTACGACCCGTACCTGTTCCAGGCCTTCGACGCTCGCGGTGACCTCTATGACACGGCCCCGAGGCAGGGCGCGGGCACCGACCTCGGGACCGGAACACTGCGTCCGGGCGAGATCGTCCGAGGCATCATCGGATTCGACATCCCCCGCGGCGACGTCACGCTGCTGCTGACCAACCAGAGCTCGACCTCGGTCACGGCCATCAAGATCGACGACTGACTCCGGTCCGCCACCCGGCCACCTGACCGGGAGCGACGACGGCGCACCGTAGGCTGCCTGCCATGCCAGATGTCGAGCCCCGAACCCGTAACGGCTGGGAGGTCCTCCACCTCAGCACCGACAGCCTGAGCCTCGAGGTCGTGCCCGGACTCGGCGGCACCATCGTGTCGCTGCGACGTCGGTCCGACGACGTGGAGCTGCTCTGGTCCTCCCCCTGGGGGCTGCGCTCCCGCGGGGCCGCCACGCTGCCCGGCAGCAGCGAGGCCGTCATGGTCGACCACTTCGCCGGTGGCTGGCAGAGCCTCTTCCCCAACGCCGGGGACACCGCCAACGCGCACGGGGTCGAGTGGGGCTACAACGGCGAGCTGCGCATCGCCCCCTTCGCCTGGGAGCTGCTGGGCGATGCCCTGGTGATGACCACCCGACTGGTCCGCTCCCCCTTCGAGGTCACCAAGATCATCACCCTGGACGGCGACCGGGTCACCGTGGAGGAGACCGTGCTCAACGTCGGCGGGGAGGAGATCGAGACGATGTGGGGGTCGCAGCTGATCTTCGGTGCCCCACTGGTCAGCGAGCACACCATCGTCGACGCCGCGGCCGCGCTGGTGCACCCGGACCCAGGGGTCACCTCCGGCAGCGGCTATCACGACATCTCGCCCTGGCCGCGGACGCGGGGCGGTGACGGTTCCATGATCAATCTCCGGACGCTGCCGCCGCCGGAGGCCCAGCAGTCGCGGATGGCCTACCTGGCCGAGTTCTCCTCGCCCCGGATGACGGTCCGCAATCCACAGCTCGACCTCGGCGTCGAGCTGGAATGGGATTCCGACGTCTGGCCGTTCGCCTGGTACGCGCTGGAGGCCGGCCGTCGCGGCGGCTTCCCCTGGTTCAAGGCCGGCTACTTCTTGGCCCTCACCCCGTCGAGCAGCTGGCCGGCCCACGGTCTGCACGACTCCCGGCGGGTGAGCGAGACGACGAGGCGCATCCAGCCCGGCGAGACCCGCAGCAGCCACGTCACCCTGCGGCTGCTGTCGCCGACCCGGCGATGATCACGCTGCCGCACGCGGCGGCCTGGGCCCGTACGGCTGTCCAGGTGCTGCAGACGCCGTACCCCTACGGCGCCGCCCACCAGTCAGGCCACGCCCGTGACAATGACGTCACCCCCGAGGTGCTGCACCCTGCGTTCTGGGGCGCGCTCGACTGGCACTCCAGCGTGCACATGCAGTGGTCCCTGGTCCGGCTGCTCACGCTGGCTCCCGAGGCGCTGGCGGCAGCCGGTCTGACCGAGCAGGTCTGCGCGCTGCTGGACGATCGGCTGCAGCCAGCGGCGATCACGACCGAGGTGGCCTACCTGCGATCCCATCCGGGGTACGAGCGCCCGTACGGTTGGGCCTGGGCCATCGCCCTGGCCGGCGCCGCCCGCACCGCTCAGCTGCCACAAGCCGAGCAGTGGGCGAGCGCCACGAGTGAGCTGACAGCGGTCATCACCGACCAGCTGGCGGCGTTCCTGCCGAAGCTGACCTATCCGGTCCGCTCTGGAACGCACCCGAACACCGCCTTCTCCCTCGCGCTGTGCCTGCCGGGACTCCGCGAGCTCGGGTTCGACGACCTGCAGCAGCTGATCATGGAACGCGCCGAGGACTGGTATGCGCACGACTCTGACGCCGACACCCGCCATGAGCCCTCGGGCACCGACTTCTTGTCCCCCGTGCTGTGTCAGGCGGTGCTGATGCGCCGGGTGCTGCCGGCCACCGCGTTCGGCCCCTGGTTCGACGCATTCCTGCCGGGGCTCGGACACCCCGGCGGCAGTCGCCATGATCATCTGCTGACGCCGCCGACGGTGACAGACGCCACCGACGGTCAGCTGGCCCACCTGCACGGGCTGGCGCTGTCCCGGGCCTGGGCGTTGGCCGAGATCGCCACCGCTCTGCCACCAGACGACCGTCGGCGACCGGTGCTGCTCGCCTCAGCACGCCGTCAGTACGACGAGACGCTGCCGGTCGTCGTGGGTGGGCACTTCATGTCCACCCACTGGCTGGTCAGCTTCGCGCTGCTGGCCGCCACCGCCCTCGACGCTGCCTGACAGGCAGGGCCGAGGGCCGTGGACGCCTCTGGCGGACCCTATCGAGCACTAGCCGAGAGTCACCGGCTGGCCAGTGCGCACCGACTCATAGCCGGCGGACACCACCTGCAGCGTCCGATAGCCCGCCTCACCGTCCGGCTGCGCGGGTCGCCCTTCGGCCACGGCCGAGAGAAACTCCTTGATCATCAGCTGGTCGGAGTCAGCGCCATAGTCGAGCCACAACGCAGACCGGCTGGACTCCGCGTGACCATGCACCCGGGACCCGAACGCGTCCATGTCGGCGATTCCGGCCGTACCGACCAGCTGCAGGGTCAACCCACCCCAGGTGGGGTAGGAGTCCGGCTTGGACCAACTGCAGTCGATCGTCGCCACCACGCCGTTGGCGTACTCGATGCTGATCAGTCCACCGGTCTCCACCTCGACGTCGTCGTGGTGCAGCACCCGGTTGGTGGTGGCGTAGACGCTGCGCGCCGGCGTGCCGCCGAACAGGCAGTCGAGCAGGTCGGCGACGTGCACCGTGTGGTCGGTCAGCGACCCGCCACCGGCGAGCTCAGCGTCCACGAACCACTGGCGCACGTTCAGGGGAATGCGACCGTTGTTGGTGCCGGTGATGGCCAGCGCCTCACCCAGCGCACCGGAGTCGTACGCCGACTTCAGTCCGGCGAAGGCCGGCGAGAACCGAACCGGGTAGGCGATCATGAGCTGCACCCCGGCTGCCGCGCAGGCGTCGATCATGGCGCGCGCGTCCTCCAGCGAGGTGGCGATCGGCTTCTCACAGAGCACGTGCGCTCCGGCGGCCGCGGCCAGCTCGACCACCTCACGGTGCTTGGCGTTCTCCGAGCACACCACGACACCGTCGGGTCCCCAGGCGAGCGCCTCCTCGTAGCTGTCGACGTAGGCCACGCCGAGATCGGCAGCCAGCGACGGACCACCGGCCTCGCCCGCAGGGCGGTTGACGTGATCGGGATCTGCGGTCAGCAGCTCGATCCCGTCCATGGCCTGGAGCGAACGTACATAGGACACCGCGTGGAGGTGGGCGAAGGACAAGATGGCGATCTTCATCGGACGGCTCCTGCGATGTCGGCGGTGCTCTGGGCGGCGTGGAGAGGGGCGGCGGGCTGGACGGCCCGGCCGGTGGCGAGCGACTCGATCGCGGCCTCCGCCAGCTGGACGGCGACCACGCCGTCCTCGGCGCTGACGCGCGGGGGTGGCCCACCACGGAAGGCGGCCAGGACCTCACGCAGCTCGGTCAGGAACGGGCTCTCGCCGAAGCCCATGGCCGGCAGCAACCCGGTACCGGACTCGTCGACGGCGCCGCCGTCCACGAACAGCGGCGGGTGCTCACGCGAGTCGTGCTGCAAGACGCCGCCGCTGCCGGCGATCTCGAACCGGGTCCGGAAGGTGGTCCCGGGCCGCGCCCAGGTTCCCGTGACGTAGCTGATCGCGCCGGAGGTGTGGGTCAGGACGACCTGGCAGCTGCGCACCCCCGAGCCGCTGACCTCGCGGGCGAACACGGTAGCCACCTCGCCGGCGTTCCACCGGGCGAAGTCGATGTCGTGGATGCTCTGGTCCATCACCAGCCCACCGGACATCTCGTCGTCGGAGAACCAGGGGGCCTCCGGTCGTGAGCCGGTACGGGCGAAACGCTGCACAGCGACCTCGCCGATCTTGCCGCCGGCCACGGCGGCGTGCATGGTGGCGTACTCCGGGAAGTAGCGCACCACGTGGCCGGGATACAGCTGCACACCGGCAGCAGCGCAGGCGTCGACAACCCCGCGGGCCTGCTCGGCGGTGCGGGCGAGCGGCTTCTCGCAGAAGATGTCACGCCCCGCGGCGGCAGCCGACAGCGCGATCTCGGCGTGGCTGGGGGTCGGGGTGCAGATGTCGACGGCGTCGCAGGCGGCGAGGAGTTCGTCCAACGACTCGACCACGCGGCCGCTGCCGTGGCGGCTGACCAGCTCCGGCGCCCCCTCCAGGGAGAACACCACCACCTCCACCCCGAGCGCGGTCCAGGCAGGCAGGTGGGAGTTGGCAATCCCGCCTGCACCGACCATGCCGACGGTATAGCTGTCGTTCCTTGTAGACACGTGAAGATCGTCCCTTCGTCCGTCATGGCTGTGCGGCAATGACATGTCTCGCTCGGTACGTCCTTGATCAGCTGCGGTCTGCCGCTGGACGTCGATGCTGCGTTACATGATCACGCCGCGATGCAGACATGCTAGGGGTCCCGGCGGCGCTGATGCCGACCGGGCCTCTGGCGTGAGCAGCTTGACATTTGGCACCAGCGGGCACGCTGGGTGGCCTAGAGCACGAAAGGGTGGCGAACCAGATGTCCTCCATCACCGCGGCACGCAGCCGCGTCGACCGGCCCGCCCGAGCCGCGGGCGTGATGGGACTGCTGTTGATCGCTTTGTGGCTGACCGAGCTGGTGGACACGCTCGCCGGTCACCGGCTCGACCTGTATGGCATTCACGCCCGCGAGCTCGACGGACTGCCCGAGATCGCTACGGCCTGGTTCCTGCACGCCGGCTGGGACCATCTCATCTCCAACTCGCTGCCGTTCTTCGTGCTCGGGTTCCTGGTGCTGCTCGGGGGGCTGGCGCGCTGGATCTGGTCCTCGGTGATCAGCATCCTCACCTCAGGGCTCGCGGCCTGGCTGCTCACCCCCGCCGGCACGATCGTGCTGGGGGCCAGTGGCCTGATCCTTGGTTGGCTGACCTATCTCCTGGCTCGCAGCCTGTGGTCGCGCCAGCCGCTGCAGGTGCTGCTCGCCGTCGCCGTCCTGGTCGTCTACGGCGGCATGATCTGGGGTGTCCTGCCGACCGAGGCCGGGATCTCTTGGCAGGCCCACCTCGGCGGCGCCGGCGGCGGCGTGCTCGCGGCGTGGCTGCTGCACCGGCGGCGGCCGGCCGTCCGTCGGCGCGCGCTCCACTGACCCACGCCGGCGAACCGGCTGCCCACGAGCACGGTCCGGCTCGTATGCTGGCGGACCAGACCCTGGAGATGGAGTTCGTTTCGTGCGTCGCGCAGCCCGCTCGGGCACCGAGGGCCCGCGCCGGTCCGCCGTTCCCGGCGCAGCGGTGGCCGGGGTCGCGGTGGTGCTGACGCTGGTCGTCGCCTCGGCCGGTGTCGGGGGCAGCTGGACACTGGTGAACCGCTTCCCGCTGCAGCCGGGCGGCGAGCGCTCGCTGCAGCTGGAGCCGCCACGCGGCCTGACGCCGCCGACCGGCGCGCCTTCGGTACCGCCACGCTCGAGCCGGGAGCCACTGGACTTCAGCTGGCTCCCTCCGGTGCTCGCCGGGCTCGGCGCCCTGGCCGTGATCGCGGCGATCTGGTGGCTGGTCCGTCGCTATCGGGCCACCCGCGTCGCACCGGCAAACCCGCCGCGGGGCGCGGAGCTGGCCGACCTCGGCGAGCCGGAGCCGGACCTGCCGGCGCTGCGCCGCGGGGTCGCCTCGGCGCTGGCCGTGGTCAGCGGCCATGCCGATCCCCGCGACGCCATCCTCGCCGCCTGGCTGGCGATGGAGTCAGCCGCGGCCAGCTCCGGAGTGGCCCGCGACGCAGCGCAGACGCCGACCGAGTTCACCGTCGCTGTGCTGTCGCGCACCGCGGCAGACCCGAGCGCCGTGCGCGAGCTACTCGACCTCTACCTCCGGGCCCGGTTCGCCGCCACCGGCTCCACCGAGGCGGACCGGGAACAGGTCCGAGACGTGCTGAGCCGACTCGCCGCCAGTTGGGCCCCGCTCGCCACGACGGATCCCCGTGGCTGACCTCCAGCCGCGCCGCGCGGCGCTCACCGCGGCGATCGTCGGCGTCGTCGTGGGTGTCGTGGGCTGGTTCGGCGGCCTGGCCGTGGCTCAGGCTGGCCTCCTGGCCGCCGCCGGCGCCCTGCTCTGCTGCCTGCGACTGGTGCCGTCCTCGACCGACGACACCGACTGGCCCGAGACGACCGAGGACTCCAGCCGCGACGACGGTGCCCGACGTGAGGTGGCCCGCCTGTCGTGGCAGCTGCGCGGATTCGAGGCGCGGGTGGAGCCACGCTCGGTCCGGCGGCTGGAGTCGGTCGCCGCCCGACGGCTGCAGGCCCATGGTCTGGTCCTGGCCGAGCCCACCGACGCCGACCGGTGCCGCTCGCTGCTGGGCGATCGGGCGTACGCCGCGCTGACCACGGACGTCAACCCGCCGCCCTACTACGACGACTTCGTCCACGCCCTGACCGCCGTGGAACGGCTCGGACCCCCCGACCCGACTGCTGCCCTGCACGTACCCACCCCCGAGAGGACCTTTCCGTCGTGACCCCATCGTCCAGCCCTGTCCCTGCCGACCGGGAGCCGAGCACGCCGCTGCCGGTGGCCGAGGTGGCCCGCCTCGCAGAGCTGGTGCTGGCCGAGGTCGGCACCGTCGTGGTGGGCATGCAGTCCGCCCTGCGGACTGCGTTGGCCGCGATCCTCGCCGGCGGCCATGTGCTGTTCGAGGATGTGCCGGGCCTGGGCAAGACGCTGGCCGCGCGCAGCCTGGCCCAGGCACTGGGACTCGACTTCCGCCGGCTCCAGTGCACCCCCGACCTGCTGCCGGCCGACATCACCGGCTCCTACGTCTACGACCCGGCCGAGGCCACCTTCGACTTCCGCCCCGGACCGGTGTTCACCGGTCTGTTCCTGGCCGACGAGATCAACCGGACGGCGCCGAAGACCCAGTCCGCCCTGCTCGAGGCGATGGCCGAGCGACAGGTGACGGTGGAGGGCCACAGCTTCCCCCTGCCCGCACCGTTCCACGTGATGGCCACCTCCAACCCGGTGGAGTACGAGGGGACGTACCCGCTGCCGGAGGCACAGCTGGACCGGTTCATGGTGCGGCTGGGCGTCGGCTATCCCGAGGCCGGCGCGGAGAGCGACGTGCTGCGCCGTCGGCTGTCCCGCCGCGAGGAGGCCACCCAGGTGGCCGCAGTGGTCGACCCGTCGGTGCTGTTGGCGATGCAGGCCGGGGTGGAGACCGTTGACGTCGACCCCGACATCGTCGACTACTGCGTCGCCCTGGCCGCCAGCACCCGCAGCCATCCCTCGGTCGAGGTCGGCGCCTCACCACGCGGCTCGCTGGCCCTGCTGCTGGTGGCGCGCGGGATGGCTGTCCTCTCGGGTCGTGACTTCGTCACCCCCGAGGACGTGAAGCAGATCGCCGTCGCTGCCCTCGCGCACCGGCTGACGTTGACCCCGCAGACCTGGGCCAGCGGCATGCAGCCGGCCGATGTCGTCTCCTCCCTGCTCGGACGCGTACCGGGCCCGGCAGCCATGGCAGCGGTGCGCTGACCCGTGCCGCAGATCAACAGTGTCGCCGGACCGTGGTGCCGTGGCCCGGCGGCCGTTCCGGTCGCGGTCAGCGGACTGATCCTGTTGGTGGTCGGCGTGGTGGTGCAGCGAACCGATGTCGCCGTGCTCGGTGTCCCGCTGGTGGCCCTGGTCTGCCTGGCGTGGCTGCGGCCCGCTCCAGGCGCGGTGTCGGTCCGGCTCCGCAACGCCAGCCAGCTCGACCAGCCGGGCGAGGTGCCGGCCACGGTGGAGATCGACGCGCCGGACGGCGTCGAGACGGTCGCACTGCGGGTGTCGGCACCTGGTCACCGGATGAGGACGGCGCTGGTCGCCGCCGGTCAGCGCGAGATCAACGTCTCGATGCGGACCGTCCGCACCGGTGCCCGGGCGCTCTTCACCATCGACCACCGGGCCGGTACGGCCGACCAGCTGCTGCGGACGGTGCCGGTCAGCCTCGGGCCGATCACCGTGACCGTGTTGCCTGGCAGCTCACCGTCGCGCGAGCTGCCG
This sequence comes from Microlunatus sp. M237, assembly GCF_056896895.1. Lineage (NCBI taxonomy): Bacteria > Bacillati > Actinomycetota > Actinomycetes > Propionibacteriales > Propionibacteriaceae > Microlunatus > Microlunatus sp. M237. The sequence continues at coordinate 78,674 of NZ_JBXHBL010000001.1, forward strand.
CTCCCCTTCCGGCTGCAGGGGCTCACCGGCCCGCACAGCTGGCGACGTACTGGCGACGGCGGCGACCTGCACGACGTGAACCTGTTCACCCCGGGAGACCGGCTGCGCCGGATCGACTGGCGGGTGACCGCCCGCCATGTCGGACCGCCGCCCGCGGACCGGGCCGGTCAGGCCCGGATCTCCGAGCTGTACGTCCGCCGCACCTTCGCCACCGCGGACGCCACCGTGATGCTGGTGGTGGACTCCCGAGACGAGGTCGGCCCGGACGTCGCCACCTGGGGTGACGCCACCCAGCTGCGGGAGGACGAGCCCACCTCGTTGGACATTGCCAGGACCGCGGCGGCGTCGCTGGCCCGCGGCTATCTGGAGGCCGGGGACCGGGTCGGCCTGGAGGATCTCGGTCGGCTCCGACGCCCGCTCCCGCCGGGTGGCGGCCGCAAGCACCTTCGCCGAGTGGCGCAGCGGCTGGCGCTGTCCCGGCCGGAGGGCGAGCCGAAGCGACGCGAGCGGGTACCGCGGCTGCCCGCCGGGGCGCTGATCGTCGTCTTCTCCACCTTCCTGGACGACGACACCGCCCGGTTGGCCCAGATCTGGCGGTCGTCGGGCCACCGGGTGCTCGCGGTGGACGTGCTCCCCCGGCTGCACACCGCCGACCTGTCCGCCCGGGTACGCACGGCCTACCGTCTCGTCGCCATGGAACGCCGGGACCGGATCGATGCGCTGACCCGCGGCGGCGTGGAGGTGCTGGCCTGGGAAGGCCCTCAGCCCGTCGGCGACCCGGCGCTCGCCCCGGACGTGGTGCTCGCCGGCCTGGCCCGGGCTCGAGCGGTCCGATGAGGATCGCGGGTGTGCTCGAGACCTGGACCGGTCGCTGGCAGCGCCTGGTCGCGACCCTTCGGCTGCGCCGCTCGCCCACCGAGCGGGTACTGCCCCGGGTTCAGATCGGCACTGCCGCGGCGGTCCCGGCCTGGGTCGTGCGACTGCTGATCGCGGCGGTCGGGGTGGGAAGCGGATGGCTGCTGCACCCGCCGGTGCCGCTGTGGATCGTGGTGGGTCTCGCGGTCGCGGTGACGGTGCTACGCCCCGGCGGTCCGGCACCCGCTGTTCTCGCGGGGGTGCTGGGGCTGACGCTTCTCGTCACGGACCCGGGACCGTTCGCCCTCGCCGGATCGCTGCTGCTGGTCGCGGTCCATGTGCTGGTGGCGCTCGGCTCGATCATCGGCGACCTGGCCTGGTCCAGCGCGGTGGAGCTGCGGGCGTTCGCCCGTAGCGCCCCCCGGCATCTGGTGCTGCAGGCCGGCGCTCAGCTGTTGGCCTGGGGCTCGGCCTGGATCGCCTCCACCGGGGTCGTCCTCGCCGTGGTTCCGGTGCTGACAGTGCTGATGCTGGTCGGCCTGGCGTGGTGGCTGCTCACTGCGTTGGCACAGCGGACCGGTGGCCGCAGCTGAGCCGTCATTCCTCGTCCAGGTCGCGCCCGAGGTCGACCCGGATGGCGGCGACCAGCTCGTTCGCTGCGTCGAGATCACGGCCCGCGGTCAGCGGCCGTCCGCCGAGCAGGTCCTCGAGTCGACGTGCCAGCGCAGTGGTGTGGTCGTAGCCGAAGGTGCCGGCGGAGCCGGCCAGCTGGTGGGCCACGTCTCTGGCGTCGAACTGCGCCTGCTCGCCGAGCCGGCCGGCGGCGGCCGACGTGAGTACGGCAGCCAGCTCGTCGACCCGCGCAAGGTTCGATGCATGCGCCCGCTCCGCGATCTGACGAAAGGCGCCCGGCAGCTCGGTCACGGTGCCCACCCCAGCAGGTTGCCGACATCGCGGGCCAGCGTCATCGGGTCGAACGGCTTGGCGATCACCCCGGCGAGATCGAGGTCCGCCCAGGCCCGACGATCCCCCGCCTGCACCTTGGCGGTCAAGAAGATGATCGGAATGGCTCGGGTGGCCGGGTCCTTCCGGAGTTCGGCGAAGGTGGACGGCCCGTCCATCCCCGGCATCATCACGTCCAACAAGATGGCGTCCGGGAGCAGCTCCGCGGCCCGCAGGATGGCGTCGTTGCCCGAGCTGGCTGTGCTGATCTCCCAGCCGCCGACGATCTCCAGCGCCATCTTGGCCACCTCGCGGATGCCGTCGTCATCGTCCACGACCAGCACGCGATGCGCCGTCATCGGCACATCCCTTCGCTCTCGTGTGACACTGCCATCGCTTGTCTGCCTCGCCTCGTCGTGGGGTGCGCGGCCAACCGGCTGGTGGCCCGGGTGACCGATCACTGATCGGTCCCCGAGACCAGCGTTGTCATCCTACTCAGAGCAGCCATCCGATGCCGCCGTCCGAACTGGCTCGGCGCAGGGAGTCCAAGATCATCGTCGCCGTCGCCCGGTGATACCGTCATGCCCCATGGAGGGGCTGTCCCGTCCCCAAGTTCGGGGGACCTGGCGATTCCGGTTGATGGGGCTAGCGGCTCTCATTATAGCCGGCGTCTTCGTCGCGCTCCTCGGCAGCGACCTCGATGCCGCTACCCGCAAGCTGATCAGCGACATCGGCCTGCTCGGTGGTGGAGTCGCCGCGGCGATCAGCTGTGGCAGCCGCTACCGGCTGTCGACAGGTGGTCGTCGGCGCGCGTGGGGGTTCCTGACCCTGGGCGGCATCCTCGGAGCCATCGGCAACAGCTGGGTCCTGCTGGTCAACCTCGCCGACGCCCCCGATGAGCTGGCGCGGATCGGCGACTTCGGGTTCATCGCGGCGCTGCTCTGCGGAATGGGCGCCCTGATCGTCTTCCCCTCCCATCCGCGCCGAGGCACCGAACTGCTGCGGATGGTGCTCGACGGCCTGGTCATCGGTGGCTCAGCCCTGTTCATGTCCAGCGTGACCGTCTTCCCCCAGCTATTGGCCAGCGACGATTTCCCGCTGGCCGACCGGGTCACCTCGCTCCTGCTGCCGATTGCCGACGTGGCTTTCGCCACCCTGGCCGCGCTGTTGATCTTGCGGAGCAACCGGGAGGACCGCCCAGCCCTGGCACTGGCGAGTGCCGGGTTCGTCTTGTACGCAGTGTCCGATATCGCCTTCGCAGTCTTGACCGCGCAGGGTCCGTTCGCTTTCGGGACGCCGGTCGACGTCGGCTGGATCGCCGGATACCTGCTGATGGCGCTCGCCGCTCAGCATCCGGCGGCGGCGATCGAGAACCACGTCAACGACAAGCGTGAGACATCCCCGGTCGCGGGCACCGCCGTCGTATTCACCGTGTTCCTGGCCGCCGCGATCGTCAGCCTGGTCAGCCTGCAGTCCTCCGCCCTGAGCGCCGCGTCGGCCGTTACCTGGCTGGTCGTCCTGCTGGCGGTGGCTGCTCGACAGATCCTGCTGATCGTGGACAACGACGCGCTGCGCCGCGGTCTGGAACGACGCGTCGACGAACGGACAGCCGAGCTGCGCCGTCTGACCCGGCAGAGCGAACTGCTGCTGACCTCGGTCGGTGACGGCATCTACGGCGTCGACACCGACGGCCGGATCACTTTCATCAACCCGACGGCGGCGGCCACGTTGGGCTATCGCCAGAAGGACCTGGTCGGCTCGGTCGCCCACCACGCATTCCATGCCAACCGCGAGGACGGCGAGCCGTACCCGATCTCCGACTGCTACATCACTGAGGCGATCCGCCAAGCGATGGTGACCAACTCCGAGGACGACATCTACGACCGCGCCGACGGGCGCCAGATCCCGGTCGAGGTCACGGCGAGTCCGCTGGTCAACGACGGCGTCGTCCAGGGCGCGGTCGTGGTGTTCCGCGACGTGACGCAACGGCGTGAGGTGGACCGCCTGAAGACGGAGTTCGTCTCCATCGTCAGCCACGAGCTGCGGACGCCGCTGACCTCGATCCGTGGATCGCTCGGCCTGTTGTCCGGCGGTGCCATGGGCGCTCTGCCGGCCCCGGCGACTCGGATGATCGGCATCGCGCTGGACAGCAGCGAACGCCTGACCCGATTGATCAATGACATCTTGGACATCGAGCGGATCGAGTCGGGCTCGCTGCCGATGTCGCCGGTAGAGCTCGACAGCGCCGCGCTCGTCGACGCCGCCATGGAACAGATCGGGGTGCTGGCGGACGAAGCCGGCATCAAGGTGGTGGTGAGCTCAGTCAGCGGCCGGGTGCATGCCGACGCGGACCGGGTGCTGCAGGCGCTGCTGAACCTGCTGGGCAACGCGATCAAGTTCTCCCCACGCGGGTCGACCGTCACGATCGGAGCCGTCGGACGAGGCTCCTTCGTCCAGTTCAGTGTCTCCGACCAGGGCCGTGGCATCCCGGCCGACAAGCTCGACAGCGTGTTCCGCCGGTTCGAGCAGGTGGACTCCTCCGATGCTCGGGAGAAGGGTGGCACCGGACTCGGACTGGCCATCAGCCGGAGCCTGATCGAGCGGCTCGGCGGTCGGATCTGGGCCGAGGCCAACTCGACCGGGACCGGAACCACCTTCCGGTTCACCCTGCCCCGTGCGCTCGACCCGGCCGCCGACTTCTCGGGCGACGGTCCCCTGGTCGTGGTCTGCGACGACGACCAGTACGTGGTGGAGGTGCTGGTGGAGGCACTTCGTCGCCGCGGCTACCGCCCGCTGGGCGTGACCAGCGGTCGTGGGGCCATTGACCTGGTGATCGCCGAACAACCCGACGCGGTGGTGGTCGGCCTGCGGATGCCGGATATCTCGGGCGGCGACGTGGTCAACGCGATGAAGAAGCGATCGGAAACCATGCACATCCCGATCATCGTGATCTCGGGCATGGGTCCGGACGCCAGCCCGGGTCTCGCCAGGCAGGCCGCCGCCTGGCTGGCGAAGCCGGTGAACGAGGATCGGCTGCTGCAGACGTTGGCCGCAGCGATCGCCGCGCAGCCCACCTCGGGCACCGTGCTGCTGGTGGAGAAGGACGCCGACCTGGCCGACGCGATCCGCACCCTGCTGGAACAGCACAGACTCACCGTCCACTACGCGCGCACCTCGGCCGAAGCGCTCGACCACTGCGAGCACGTTCACCCGCAGGCCATCATCGTTGACCCGGACCTCCCGGACGGCGACGGCAGCGAGCTGATCGGCTCCCTGCGCGGCGACCCGCGACTGGCTCAGTCCGCCGTCGTGGTTTACAGTGCGGTCGACGTGGACGCCAGCGCGAGATCTGACCTCACGCTGGGCAAGACTCTCTTCCTCACCAAGGGTCGGGTGACGCCGCAGCAGGTGACCGAGCGGGTACTGCGGCTCCTCGATCTCATCCCGCAGGGCAGCCGACGGGGCACTGCCCCAGTCCATGCCGGGTCGGAACACTGAGTGTCTGCAGCCAACTCCAGCGGTCGCGCCGACCACAGCAGTGGTCAGTCGGCGGCACCGACAGACCATAAGGAAAGGACGTCCACCAGCGTGCTCAAAAGTGTGGGGAAGTCGTTGACCAGAATGCCGGCCGAGTCGAGGAACGCCCTCACCATCCGAGTCAGCGCCGGGACCGGCGTCGGCCGCACCCGGCTGTCGGCCTTCGACGCCGCGTTGCGCGCCGCCGGCGTGGCTGACTTCAACCTGATCCGGCTTAGTTCGGTGATCCCCCCGGGCAGCGACGTGATCGAGGTCGATCGCGCCGCCCAGCTGCAGGGCCATCACGGTGACGCGCTGTACTGCGTCTACGCCGACGCCTACGCGAGCAACCCGGGCGAAGAGGCGTGGGCGGGGGTGGCCTGGTCGCTGCGGGACGACGGATCGAACTCAGGGCTCTTCGTCGAGCACCACGGCTCGTCGCGGCACACCGTCGAGCGTGACCTGTCGGCGAGCCTGGAAGACCTGTCTGAGGGTCGAGGTGGCATGTATCACCCGGCCGGCATGCTGATCACCTCCGCCGAGTGCATCGACCACCCCGTCGCCGCGGTGGTCGTCGCGACCTACTACGCGTCCTCCTGGGCGTCGCAATGACCGCTGAGCCGAGACCGCCCGACCCGTTCGCGGACCGGCGTCGCCGCCGACTCGGCTCCAGCGCGGCGAGCATCACCGTCGAGCAAGCGATCACGGCGGTCCACGCGGGAGCGTTCTGGGACTTGTATCTGGCTGCGTTCGGTCCGCTGCGCACCCGGGCGGTCGCCCGCCAGGTCCTGCACCGCGACGAGTTCATGGCGGAGATGGCCGACCCCCGGGTGGCCAAGTACGTCGTGTGGGGAGCTGACGGCGAGCCGCTGGGCCTGACCACGCTCACCCGCGACCTCACCTCGGTGCCGTGGATCAGCCCGGAATACTTCCAGGCGAAATACCCGGAGGCCGCGGCGCGCAACGCCGTGTTCTATCTGGGCTTCACGCTGACCCACCCTGACCGGAGACAGCCCCACCTCATCGCCGCGATGCTCACGCGGGTGATCGATGATCTTGCCGCCGCCCGCGCGGTGTGCGGTTATGACGTCTGCGCCTACAACAACGCCACCATGTCCTTCGCCGATCATCTCGAACAGATGATGCACCGGCTGTCCGATGTCACCGTCGAGCGCATCGACACGCAGGTCTACTACAGTGCGACCTTCGCCTGAGAACCGATTGGTACCGTGACCCCATGATCGAACCTGCCCGTCGCGTTGCTGTCGTCATCGAAGATGATGCCGACATCCGCAATCTGTTGGAGGCCATCCTCGGCCAGGCTGGGTTCACCTGTTACAGCGCAGCGACCGGGAGCGACGGCGTTGAGGCGGTCCGCGAACATCTGCCGATCCTGACGACCCTCGACATCAGCCTGCCCGGGATCGACGGCTTCGAGGTGGCCCGCCGGATCCGCGCTTTCAGCTCGACCTACATCATCATGTTGTCGGCCCGGATGGAGGAGATCGACACCTTGATGGGTCTCGACGCCGGTGCCGACGACTATCTGACCAAGCCGTTCCGGCCGCGAGAGCTGCGTGCCCGGGTGGAGGCGATGCTGCGTCGCTACCGGACCGACCAGGAGAACGCGACCTCACCGATCAGTGCGACCCGGCAGGACGCCGTGGACGTGGCTGGTGTCGGCTACGACGCCGACGACGGCTGGATCAGCCACAACGGGCTGCGGATCCACCCTGATATGCGGCTCTGCGAGATCGATGGCGCACCGGTCGACCTGACCCGCAGTGAGTTCGAGCTGCTGATGGTGATCATGCAGGGTCAGCGGCGGGTCATCTCGAAGAACACCTTGGCGCTCGAGCTCCGCGGCGACGACGTCACCGGCGGCTACGTCAGCGACTCCGACCGCCGCGCGGTCGAGGTGCATCTGGCCAACCTGCGCCGCAAGATCAAGGACCCGGTGACCTCACCGCGCTATGTCGAGACCGTCCGTGGTGTTGGCTATCGCCTGGCCGTGCCGCAGCCATGATCATCCGCCGCCGTAGCCCATTTGCTGCAGGTGGTGGCGGGTCCGACCGGCCTGATGCGCCAGCGTGCGCCAGAGTGTGTCGCTATCGCCCTCAGCCCGGCCGGTGACGACCAGCCGCAGGGTGCGCGCAGCGCCGGCCGTGGCCGCTGCCGGTCCGCCGATCATGCTGCTGGTCGACTCGAGGCTCAGCAACGAGACATAGCACGCCTCCCGGTCCCCACGTGCCAGGTCGCGCCGGATGGTGTCCAGTCGGCGGTCGAGCAGCTGTAGGTAGTCGTCGACGAACCGGCGAACCAGAGCGGCGTCACCGAGCTCCACGCACAGGTCGCTGAGCTCGGGACTGACCGGTTCTGCATCGCGGTCGGCCGGCCCGTCCTGGGGCCAGGATCCGCTCGAGAGCCGGGATACCTCGCCGTCGTCGGTCCAGTCCCCCGATGAGTCCGCCATGTCAGTAGGCAGCGACCGAAGCGTCATGCCAGACTCCCGTCCGGCATTCCCGCACCGCACCAGCCGCGCTCGCCGTCTTGCGGCGACCCCCCACGCGGCTGGTGCTCACGGTGACTCCTTGTTTGACGACACGGACGACTGCTCCCCGTGTACGAGACCCCCCGATCCCGACATCTGAACTCTGACGGGCGGGCCTTAGGAGCCAATTGCGGTTGGGCTAGCGTCCGCTCAGGTTTTTCCAAAGATTGCTCAAGGTGCCCGGCGATCTTGCTGAGCCCACCACGACGAGGAGCCGGTGGGGGCGCCCGTCGTCATCGCCCCCACCGGCCTCTTGACGGACCGCCGGACGGCCCGTGGACGCCACCCTGCGCCGTCATGCTGAAGACATCCGCCGAGCAGGGTCAGGGCCGGATCAGTATTTGCTCAGGAAACCGCGCAGCCGGCCCACCGCGGGTCAGATCGACCGCTCAGGCGGTGCCGCGGACCCGACCCACGAAGGCCATCAGGTGATAGACCACGATGGCGGCCACCGTACCGAGCGCGATGCCGTTGAAGCTCAGGCTGCCAGCAGCGAAGGTGAAGTCCGCGATGCCGATGATCAGCGCGGTAGCCGCGGTGAACTGGTTGGTGGGACGAGAGAAGTCGACGGCGTTGTCCAGCCAGATCTTCACGCCGATGATGCCGATCAGGCCGTACAGCGCGGTGGTCACGCCGCCCAGGACGCCCGGCGGGATGGTGTTGATGACTGCGCCGACCTTGGGCGAGAGCCCGAGCGCGATCGCGACCACACCGGCCACCCAGTAGGCGGCCGTCGAGTAGATCCGGGTCGCTGCCATCACGCCGATGTTCTCTCCGTAGGTCGTCGTACCGGACCCACCACCGAGACCGGCCAGGACCGTGGCGGCACCGTCGGCCATGAGGGCCCGCCCAGTCAGCCTGGTCACCGCCGGGTCGGTCATCTGCGCCACGCCCTTGATATGTCCGACGTTCTCGGCGATCAGCACCAGCACCACCGGCAGGAACGCCGGCAGCACCGACCACACCGCGGAGTTGGTGAACGGGTTCGCCGGGGCGGAGAAGTCCGGCAGGCCGACCCAGGGAGCGGCGGCCACCGTGGAGAAGTCGACCTCGCCGAGGAGGACCGCGGCCAGATAGCCGACCACGACGCCGACGAAGATCGACAACCGACCGACGATGCCGCGAAAGAGCACAGTGGTCAACAGCACCGCGGCCAGGGTGATCACCGCCGTCAGCGGACCAAGCTCGAAGTTCGACTTGGCCGCCGGCGCCAGGTTGAACCCGATCAGCGCCACGATCGCGCCGGACACCACGGGGGGCATCAGCACGTCGATCCAGCGGGTGCCGACCACCTGGACCACGACGCCGACCGCGGCCAGCAGGACTCCGACGGACAGGATCCCGAAGAGGGCGCTACCCATCCCCTGGCTCGCCGTCGCGGCGGTGATCGGGGCGATGAACGCGAAGGAGGAACCGAGATAGCTGGGGAGCCGATTGCGGGTGATCACCAAGAACAGCAGGGTGCCGAGGCCCGAGAACAACAAGGTGGTGCTCGGGGGGAAGTCGGTCAGGATCGGCACCAAGAAGGTGGCACCGAACATGGCCACGACGTGCTGGGCGCCGATGCCGATCGTACGGGGCCAGCTGAGCCGTTCGCCGGGAGCGACGACCGCGTTGGCGTCGACGGCGCGGCCGTCTCCGTGCAGGGTCCAGGACAGTAGCGGCACGGGGGTCCTTCTTTCCGAGTGGTCGTCGCGGGCGGACGCATCGTAGCGGCTGCTGACACGCCCGCCGTACGGCCTCGGACCGCCTGGCTAGAGTCGAGCCATGGACATCGCGATCATCGGCGGCACCGGGCACATCGGCACCTATCTGACGCCGCGGCTGGTCCGCGCCGGACACCGGGTTATCAGCATCAGCCGCGGGCAGCGCCGGCCGTACACGCCGGACCCGAGCTGGGACCAGGTCGAGCAGGTGACGATGGATCGGGAGGCGGCGGAGGCTGCCGGCACCTTCGCCGCGGCGGTCGCCGACCTCGGGGCCGAGGCGGTAGTGGACCTGACCTGTTTCACCCCTGAATCGGCCCAGCACCTCCTCGACGGGCTGCGCGGCCGGGTGGGTCACCTGGTGCATTGCGGCTCGATCTGGAAATACGGCCCGAGCGCGAAGTTGCCGGTCACCGAAGATGATCACACTCCCCCGGTCGGTCAGTACGGAGTGGCGAAGGCAGCGATCGCTGCCATGCTGACCGAGGAGACGCGTTTCGGCGGGCTGGTGACGACCTCCCTGCACCCGGGCCACATCAGCGGCCCGGGATGGGCACCGATCGGGCCGCTCGGCAACCTCGACCCCTCGGTGTGGCGTGCGCTGTCTGCCGGTGAGGAGCTGCTCGTCCCCGGGGTGGGTGCAGAGCTGATGCACCACGTACACGCCGACGATGTGGCGCTGGCCTTCGTCGCGGCGCTGGAGCACCGGGACGCGGCGGCCGGTGAGTCGTTCAACGTGGTGGCGCCGTCAGCTCTGACCGTGCGTGGCTTCTGCGAGATCGCGGCCGGCTGGTTCGGCCAGGAGGCGCAGCTGCGCTTCGTCAGCTGGGAGGAGTTCCGGTCCCAGACCACGCCCGACTACGCCCAGCAGAGCTGGGACCACCTGTGGCGCAGTCATTACGCCGCAATCGACAAGGCCCGCTCGCTGCTCGACTACGCGCCCGGCCACCAGCCCGAGGCTGCCGTGCGCGCGGCGGTCGGCTGGCTGATCGATCACGGCCAGCTGGACGTGGCCCGCGGGCTGGCAGCGACCGGCTGATCGCCGGCAGAGTCTTGGTCAGAACAAAAGTTTCCTCCCCGGGGCGCGTTTCGGGCCGTCCTCGGCGGCACATCGTTGGCTAGCGTTTGCTCCGGTCACTTCCCCGCCCGACCGATCGGAGCCTCCCCCGCATGCTCGTCCGCAGCACCGCCGCGCGCCTGAGGGCGCTACCTCGTTCCCTGGCCCTGGTCACGGTTCTGTCATTGGTCATCTCCCTGGCCGGAGCCGCCGCACCGGCCGAGGCACGTACCCCCGACGTCTGTTCGGAGCGTCCGGCCACGGTCCGGACCACGGTGACCAGCGCCAAGACGTCGCCGTCGGTGCTGTCGGTCGGCACCAAGAAGACCAAGCGTCTGGTCATCACGGTCAAGGTCCGTGACCTGTGCGGGGTGGACGACGTGCAGGCCGGCGTCTACGGCAACTATGGCGACGGCGACCTGGTCGGCCTCGACCGGGTCCGTACCTCCGGTGATACCTCGACCTGGGACGTCCAGCTGCAGGTCCGACCGAAGGACCTGCTGAATTCCGACGCCGGACGCTGGAGCACCGAGGTGTTCGCCTCCGGCAGCCAGCAGGTACGCAAGCCGGGTCCGGGCTTTCGGATCGTTCGGGCGTCCCGGCTCACCATCAACGCGACGCCCGAACCCGTACGCCGCGGCGGCACCCTCACCGTGCGTGGTCACCTGGAGCGCGCGAACTGGCAGACCGGCCGTTACGCCGGCCATGCCAACCAGAAGGTGGACCTGCAGTTCCGGACACCCAAGGGCAGCTACACCACGGTGAAGACCGTGACCACCGACCGACGCGGTGACCTGCGGACCACGGTGAAGGCGCGGAAGGACGGCTGCTTCCGCTTCGTGTTCGCCGGGACCCGCACCACCAACCGGTCCACGGCCAAGGGCGACTGCGTCGACGTGCGCTGACCCGGCGGCAGCCGGTGGGCGGTCAGGCGAAGTAGGACGGGACGTCCAACGCACCACCGGCGGCGGTGAAGTTCGCTGCCACCGCCGAGCGGAGGTCAGCGTCGCTGAGATAGTCCAGCGCTGTCGCGGCCAGGCCGAACGCGCTGTCGACGACCACCTGGTCGGCGGTCTCGGTCACTGCGGCGGCGGCGAACTCCCGGGTGTGCAGCGACAGCTGACTGTCCGCGATCTTGACCATGGCGTGCAGACCGGGCACCCGGTAGGACACGTTGCCGAAGTCGGTGGAGCCGGCAAAGGTGGCGGGCACCACGCCCGCGGCCAGCATCGCGTGACCGCGACCGCCGTACCGGCTGTTCCAGGCCCGGGCCAGCGGCTGGTTGGTCCGCAGCGGCAGATAGGCGGGTGCCTCGTCCCAGCTGAGCTCGACCGCGCAGCCGGTCATCAGGGCTGCGCCGCGGGCGATGTCCGCGAGCCGCCCGCTGAGCACCTTCAGGCTCTCCGGATATTCGCTGCGGAGGTAGAACAACAGCTCAGCACGCTCGGGGATGACGTTGGGCCGCTGACCGCCGTCGGTGATCACGCAGTGCACCCGGTCTGTCGGCGGCATCTGCTGACGATGCAGCCCGACCCCTGTATAGGTCAGGTTCACCGCGTCGAGCGCGTTGCGGCCCATGAACGGCTGTGCCGAGGCGTGGGAGGTGATGCCGGTGAAGGTGGCGCGGAGCTGGCGGCGGCCGAGGAAGACCGAGTCCGCCAGGTCGTAGGTGAAGGGGTGCACCATGATCGCCGCGTCGACGTCGTCGAACGCACCGTCGAGGGCCATGTATTCCTTGCCGGAGCCGCCCTCCTCCGCGGGCGTACCCAGCCAGACCACCCGCCCGGGCAGTCGATCTTGGAGCCCGGCAAGGGCGAGGAACGCCCCCAGACCGGCGGTGGCGATCACGTTGTGCCCGCACCCGTGGCCGATGCCGGGCAAGGCGTCATATTCCGACAAGATCGCGATCGTGGGTCCGCCGGCGCCGATCTCCGCACGCAGGGCTGTGTCCAGCCCATGAGCGCCGCGGGTGACACCGATGCCGTGCGCTTCGACGAGATCGGCCAACGCGGCACTGGAGCGGTGCTCTTCGAAGGCCACCTCCGGGTGCTCGGCGAGGTCGTGGGAGGCGGCCACCAGCTCGTCCCGCAGTGCGGCGACCTGCCGGTCCAGCTCAGTGATCAGATCGGCAGCGGCACCGGAATAACTGCTGCTCTCAACGGTCGAGGTCGCCGCGCGGGCCTCGGTCTCGCGACCGAGCTGCTGCATGATGAAGGGATCGGCTGGGATGGGCTCGGGGCACATGGCCACAGTCCTCGCTCTCGGATGGTCGGGGCGGTACGCAGGTCCGGAGCGGGGTCAGAGCGGGGCGAAGTCCAGCTCCTGGAAGTCCAGCACCTCCGCCCCCCACCGGTTGTGCACGAAGGCGACGTGCACCGGGTGCTCGTTGTAACCGGTGTAGGCAGGCTGGTCGGCGAACTCCATCGAGAACGAGAAGGTGAAGTCGCTCTCCGGGCTGACCTGACGCAACTGCTCGAACCGCTCGACACCAGGGATATCGGCCAGATCCTGTGCCGCCACAAGGAAAGAACGCTCCTCCTCTGAGCCGGCCGGATGACGCAACGAGAACACCACGGTGTGTCGAATCATGACGTCATCCTTGCACGGTCGTCGAGAGTCACCGTGCCTTGCGGGTGGCCCGGTCGTTGGACTTCTGCAGCGCCTCGACCAGCTCGTCCTTGGTCATGGTGGACCGCCCGGGGATGTCCGCCTTCTTGGCCAGGTCATACAGGTGCTGCTTGGACGCGTTGGCGTCAACGCCGCCGGCCGTATCCCGGTCAGTGCCGCGGCCGCCCTCCGCCTGAGCGTCGGAGGGTCCCTTCTCGTCCTTGGGCTCCCAGTGGTCCCCGACCTTCTCGTACGAGTGCTTCACCGCGGCGAAGGCCACCTGATGAGCGCGTCGTTCATCGTCGTACTGCTCGGCCGCGGAGTCGTGTGCCTTGGCGAAGGTCTGCTGGGCGTGGCGTTCGGACCGCTGCAGTGTGCTGGGCAGCTCGTCGGCCTTGGCCTTGCCGGACTTGGTGGTCTTGGGCATCCGATGCTCCTCTGTCGTCCACTGCCCTGCGGTGCTTGCTCAGACGCTACCCCTCGGCGGCGCTCATCGTCACCCATGGTGGTACGGCGTGAGCCCTCCTAGACTGGCCGGTCATGGACCACTTCAGCAACGACGGACTGTTGTTCGACGTGATCGACAACGGTGACCCGGCCGATCCCCCCGTCGTCCTGCTGCACGGCTTCCCACAGCAGCCGTCGGCGTTCGACGCCGTCGTGCCGTCGCTGCATGCCGAAGGGCTGCGCACCCTGGTGCCGTCGCAACGTGGCTACACCGCGACTGCGCGTCCGCGCCGCCGCAGTGACTACTCGACGACCCACACGGTGAGCGACGTGGTCGCGCTGCTGGATGCAGCGGGGCTCGAGTCCGCCCATCTGGTCGGTCACGACTGGGGCGGCTTCCAGGCCTGGGGCATGGCCGCCTGGTATCCCGAGCGGGTGAAGTCGGTGACGGTGTTGTCCACGCCACATCCGCGCGCCATGATCAAGTCGCTGACGCGGAGCGGCCAGGCGCTGCAGTCGTCCTACATGGGGCTGTTCCAGCTGCCGGTGGCCCCGGAGATCCTGGCCCGTCGCGGCCTGCGCAAGACCCTCACCGACAGTGGGCTCCCAGCCGAGCACGTCGAGGAGTACGCCCGTGAGATGGCGCGGCCCGGTGCGCTGAGCGGAGCGCTCGGCTGGTATCGCGGGCTCCCGTTCTCGCGCCGCGTGATCGGACGTATCGCTGTGCCGACCACCTACGTCTGGGGCGACCACGACTTCGCGTTGGGCCGCACGGCCGCTGAGCTGACCGAGTCCTGCGTCGATGGTCCGTACGTCTTCCGCGAAGTACCGAGCGGTCATTGGCTGCCCGAGGCGGTGCCCGACCTGGTGGCTGCTGCGGTGCTGGATCGCGTTCTGGGCTGACCTGTCGCCCTATCTGGAACCTGCCTGCTGTGGATGAGCGGCGAAAGTGTCAGTGGCGGGTCGTAAATTGTACGTATGTTCGATTCGGGGATGGAGTTGCCGGCTGACACGTCGGCGACTGCGACATGCGTCGCGGAGCTGCACCGGATGGTGGTGATGGCGGAGACGCGGTTGTTGGTGGTTGCCGCGCATTGGGCTGACCTGCACGGCCCGGACCCGGAACTGGTGTCCGAACCTGAACCGGTGCGGGAGCAGTTTCGTCAGTTGGGTGGGGACGGGACACCGTTGGTGTCGGAGTACGCCGCCGGCGAACTCGGGGCGTTGCAGGAGACCACCACCGGTGCTGCGTCGGCGCAGATGGCCGATGCGTTGGATCTGCGGCACCGCTTCCCGCGGCTCTGGGCACGAGTGCTGGCCGGGGAGGTCCGCGGGTGGAAGGCCCGTAAGGTCGCCCAGCACACCCGCCACCTGTCAGCCGACGCAGCGGCGATCGTGGACGCGATGGTCGCCGGTCCGATCGGGGCGATCTCCTGGGCACGCTTTGAGAACCTGCTCCAGGCAGCCGTGATGAGCGCCGACCCCGTCGGTGCGGAAGCGCGGGCGAGGTTGTGGGAGGCGGAACGGTTCGTCCGCGCCGGCCGCACCGAAGTGGGTGGACTGAAAGTGCTGGTCGCCCGGGCCAATGCCGGTGATGTGGTCTGGTTCGTCGCCATGGTCAACCGCATCGCCGAGATCCTTCAGCTGGAAGGCGATACCGGTCCCGTCGGGGTGCGTCGGTCCAGGGCGATCGGGATTCTCGGTCAGCCGGCGACGGCGCTGGCGATGCTGCAGGCACACCAGGGCGACCCATGCGATCAGGTCGAACCCAGTACCGACGACCCCGGCGACACCGACACGCATCAGTCGGTGCGGTTCGACGGGCCGGTGGTGGATCCGGTGAAGGCGCGGCCGCAGACCACGCTCTACATCCACCTCAGCCACGAAGCCCTGCCCGACCCCACTGGCCTGGTGGGCCGGATCGAAGGCGACGGACCCGTCACCATCGACCAAATCCGCCGGTTCCTCCGCGACACCCCGAACACCATCACCGTCCGCCCAGTGCTCGACCCGAACCCGGCACCGGTGGACGCCTACGAGATCCCGCACCGCCACCGCGAAGCCCTGCGACTCCGCAATCCGGCCGACGTCTTCCCCTACGGCACCAGCCTCAGCCGCACCATGGACCTCGACCACACCATCCCGTACGCCGACCCAGGCCCACCGGAGCAGACCAGCCTGGCCAACCTCGGCCCGCTGGACCGACGACATCACCGACTCAAGACCCACGGCCGTTGGCGACTCCGACAACCCGTCCCCGGTGAATATCTGTGGCGATCACCGCACGGCTGGGTGTATCTGGTCACCAACCAAGGCACCCAAGCATTGGGCAACAACGCCTTCACCGACCGCATCTGGAAGGTCGCGACCGCCATGCAACGGAGCCCGACCCGCAGTGAGGTCACGCCGGCGGCGTGAGGTCCATGATCAGCTCGCAGATGCGGGTCCGACCTCGATGTTGATCTCGCGCACCGCGCGCTTAGCGCTGATGAAGATCAAGATCGGGTCAGCTTCGGGGATCAACTCCTGCTGATCGCCTTCATGATGTTGAGGGGTCCTTGGTGTCTTCCGGTCACGTGGCCGAATCAGTCGATCCTGCTCGCGCCGACCACGAATCCTTGATCACGAAGCCTCTCGGCGAGCCGTTCGCCGATGGCCGTCATCGGTGTGAGGACTCCCCCCGCCCGAGGCGACCCGTCGACGGCGAGCGTCAGTGCCGACTGACCCAGCATGACGGCAGTTCCTCCGTACCCGGGATCAAGATCGGCACCGATGGTGCTTCGATACCGTGCCCCACTCGCCGTCTCCGCTTCGACCTCGACCAGGAAGCGCCCCGCGTCGCGGGTCTTGGCACTCGGACCGTCCCCGGGTTCGGGGAGCAAGCGGTCGAGCAGCCGCCGCGCCGGGGCGAAGGCCATTCCCGCAGTCAAGGCGGCCACGCCCGCGGTGATCGCCGTTGCCGCAATCGCGCCAGCCGGGCCCGAGCCGGCGTCGATCACCTCCCGGTAGCGGAAGTCAGCTCCATAGGCCCACCCGGACAGGGCGTTGCTGCGGTGCACGATCTGCCGGTTGTAACCACCCATCACAAACGGCGCCGACCACCGACCTGTGCGCGGGTCCCGCCGTGCGGGCGGGCGAAGTCCGCGCTGGTGCACCCGATGGACCGGCGGCTCCTCGACGAAGGCGTACGGGCTGGAGACGACTGCGCGCAGCGCCGGGTCTCCCACCGACTCGATCACCTGCTGCCGCAGTGAGTCGATGGTGCCGCCGCTGATCCCGCCGCGCATGGATCGGACATGCAGCGTCGCCGACCGAATGGGCCCTGCGCCGTCGGCCGCGGCGCGGTTCGCCGCCAGGCCGACCCCGAGGTCGGACGGAATGGAGTCGAAGCCACAGGAGTGGACGATCCGCGCTCCGCTGGCGACTGCGAGGTCGTGACAGTGATCGATACTGCGCCGGACGAACAGTGTCTCCCCGGTGAGATCGCAGTAGTCGGTCCCCGCCGCAGCACAGGCACGCACCAACGGCAGCCCGTAGCGCAGATACGGACCCACCGTGCTGACCACCACCCTGGTACGCCCGGCGAGGCCGGCGACAGCCTCCTCGTCCAGGACGTCCACCGTGAGTAGCGGCCAGTCGCGAGCGCGCTCGGTCAGGGCGCCCCGGAGCGCCTGCAGCCGTTCGAGTGATCGACCCGCCAATGCCACCCGCAGGCCCTCCGGCGCATGGTCGGCCAGGTGATGCGCAGTCAACCGGCCGACGAAGCCGGTGGCACCGACGAGCACGAGGTCGAAGTCCCGGTCTGTGGGGGAGGTCATGCTCGGCAGGCTAGCCGAGAGCTCGGCATCAGGCGGATCACACCGTGCTCGCTGAAGATTCCGCCCTGGCCTCGTCGCTTTACGACGTAAACGCTAAGTTGGGTTGATGGCAACCAACAAGAAGATCGCTTTTCTGGTCGCAGCTGAAGGCATCGAGAAGGCCGAGCTGGTCGAGCCCTGGGCCGCAGTCGAAGACGGCGGACACGACCCGGTGCTGTTGAGTCCCGAGAACGGCACGGTGCAACTCTTCGAACATCTGGACAAGGCTGACACCCGGCCCGTCGACGTGACCGTCTCGTCCGCCAGCATCGACGACTACGACGCGTTGGTGCTGCCCGGTGGTGTGGCCAATCCGGACGCCCTGCGGATGGACGCGAATGCCGTGCACTTCATCGGTGAGTTCCTCAACTCCGGCAAGCCGGTGGCGGCCATCTGTCACGCGCCATGGACCCTGGTCGAGGCCGGCGTGCTGCGGGGCAAGCGCCTCACCTCCTGGCCGAGTCTGCGGACCGACATCACCAATGCCGGCGGCGAATGGGTCGACGAGCCGGTCGTGGTGGACGGCAACCTGATCACCTCGCGCAACCCCGGAGACATCCCGGCCTTCAACAATGCCCTGCTCGAGGCCATCAACCACAGGGTGTCGAGCGCGGCCGCGGTCGCTGACTGATCTCCAGGCCCCAGAATGGACTGGTGTCCCCCGCCGAACCAGCCCCGACCGCCGTCTACCGCCTCCGGGTGTCGCTGGTCGGGAGTGAACCGGAGATCTGGCGTACGTTCGACGTACCTGATCGGCTGACGCTCGCTGAGCTGCATGACGTCATCCAAATCGCCTTCGGGTGGCGCCACCTCCATCCCTATGTGTTCACCGACACCGACGGCGGTCACCCCGACGGCGAGGTCGAGCTCCGCGACGTGCTGAGTGCCGAGGTCGGGCCGCTGCTCTACGCCTACGATCCGCGTGACAACTGGGAGCACCTGGTCGAGTTCGTGCGCGCAGTCCCGACCACCGACGGCCGCGCCACGCCTGCGCTAGTGGACGGCGCTCGTTCCGGGCCGTTGACCGACACCGGCGGTGTGGACGGATACGCCGACTTCGTCGCCGCGTGGACCGATCCCGACGATGAGCGTCATGCCTCGGCCCAGGCGTGGGCGGTGGAGACCGCAGGGCCATGGCGGGCGCCGTATGCACCGGAGGTCTTCGACCAAGACGCCGTGGCCCATGCGCTGGCTGACCGGTTCTCGCCGACGTCACGCCAGTCTTGGAGCGCCGAGCTGGTCGATCTGGTGGAGCGGGTCGATCCCGGTCTCCGGCCGGAGCTGGTCGCCTTCCTTGCCGCGGCCGAGCTCGATTCCGCACCGGAGCCGGTCGACGTGGAGGCCACCACCACCGCATACCGCTGGCTGTTGCGCCACGTCGGCGACAACGGCGTACCACTGACCTCCAGCGGCTGGCTGATGTCGGAGTCGGTTGCGGCCGGAGCTGACGAGCTGGGGTGGCGATCGCGTTGGGCCGGCGTCGAGGGCCGCGAGGACGGGGCGGTCCCGATGATGCACCTCCGTCAGAGCGCCATCCGGCTCGGCCTGCTCCGCAAGCAGAAGAACCTTCTGGTTCGCACCTCGGTCGGGGCTTCGCTGCAGTCGGACGCGGCGGCGCTCTGGACTCATCTGGCACGACGCTGGCTCCCGACCAAGCGTGCGGGGATGGACCGCGATGCGGCGATCCTGCTGGCCGTCGAGCTCTCCCGACCCGCGGATCACAGTGAGGACAGTCTGTTCGCGTCCCTGGCCTACGGGCTGGACGCGCTCGGGTGGGTGGACGCGGATTCGCGGGCCTCAGTCAGCCCGGCCGACGTGGCGGGCATGGTGCAGGCTGACCTGGCCCTGTTCGCGGACCTGGGCCTGGTCGATATGTCCGCAGGTCGGGTACGCCCGACGCCAGCTGGTCGCAGCCTGGCTCGGGCGATGATCAGCAGCCGGACCTGACCTCAGGGTGCGTGGCCGGGGTCAACCCGCGGCGAGGAACTCCTGATAACGCAGCTCCAATCGCCCGCGGCTGGGACGTGACGGGCGGCCCGTGGGAACCGACAGGGACTGACCTGCCATCTCCTGGATGCCGTGGCGCAGCATCGGGCCGTCGATCTCCTCGAGCAGGTCGCGGCGGACGGCGATCGTGAGGTCCGGTGTCACGCCAAGGAGGTGCTGGTCGAAGGCAGCGTGGTGGATCTTGCACAGAGCAAGACCCGTCGGGAACAACCGGCTGACCGAGCTCGTGCTTGTCGCCGAGGATGTGGCTCGCATCCAGCAGTGACATCTGCCGCAGCCGACACATCGCACCGCGCCTCTCGTACGCCTCCAGGACCCGAACTCGGAACAAGGGTTGGTGAAGTCGTTGGCGGGTGATCACCTCGGCATAGCGTCGGTCATCAGCCGACTGGCCCTCCCATCGAGCGCCACCAGATGGCGTTGAGCGTGGTCGAGCGCGACCACGCACTGTCCG
This sequence comes from Microlunatus sp. M237, assembly GCF_056896895.1. Lineage (NCBI taxonomy): Bacteria > Bacillati > Actinomycetota > Actinomycetes > Propionibacteriales > Propionibacteriaceae > Microlunatus > Microlunatus sp. M237. Next base: position 98,673 of record NZ_JBXHBL010000001.1, read on the forward strand.
TCGGGTCGCTCCTCACCCACCAGAAAGACTGGATAGCGCGGCAGATAGGCGCCCGAGGCCACGCCGACGAACCAGATGAGCGGCAGCTTGGCCTTCATCGCGTTGCGCAAGGCGACGTTCTCTGGGTGGAAGGGATCGTCGCCGCGGATCTTGTATCGCAGCAGTCCGTCCTCGCCGGCGCTGTCGACGTACGGCGGCACCTGCCCAGGCGGGGTGAAAGCGCAACACGCTCTCGTCGCCGTGCTGACGCAGCCACTCCATCGCCGCGGGGCCGGCTTAGACCCACGATCACCAGCGGTCGTGCACCGACGCCTTAATCTCGCGCTCATAGAGGTCGGCCACCTTGGCCATGAACTCCTCGCCCAGCGGCGGAACCTCACCCGCAGCCGCATTGGCCCGCGCCTGCTCCATCGAGCGCGCCCCGGGGATGACGGTGCTGACGCCGGGCTGCTGCACGACCCAGGCCAGCGCGGCCTGCGCCGGGGTGATGTCCAGGCCCAGGTCGGCAACCAGCGAGGAAAACTCCGCGGCCGCTCGGACGCCGGTCTCGTACGGCACGCCGGAGAAGGTCTCACCGACGTCGAAGGAGGAGCCGTCGCGGTTGAAGTTGCGGTGGTCGTTCTCGTCGAACTCGGTCTCGGTGGTGTAGCGACCACTGAGCAGGCCGCTGGCCAGTGGCACCCGCGCAATGATGCCCACCCCCGCCTCCTGGGCCGCCGGCAGCACGAACTCCAGCGGCTTCAGCCGGAAGGCGTTGAGAATGATCTGCACGGTCGCGGTCCCCCGCCGCGAGATCGCGGTGAGCGCCTCGTCGGTGGTCTCCACGCTCACCCCATAGCTCGCGATCAGCTGCTCCTCGACCAGGGTGTCCAGGGCGTCATAGACCTGATCATGGGAGTAGACCTCGGTCGGCGGGCAGTGCAGCTGGACCAGGTCCAGCCGATCGACGCCGAGATTGCTTCGGGACGAGTGGACCCAGCTGCGAAAGTTCGCCAGGGTGAAGTTGGCCGGGTCCAACGGGCCGCGACGTCCCATCTTTGTGGCCACCGTGATGCCGTGACCGGGGTGGTCGGCGAGGAACTGGCCGATGAGCCGCTCGCTGCGGCCGTCCCCGTAGACGTCAGCCGTGTCGAAGAACGTGACGCCCGCCTCCGCCGACGCCTCCAGCACCGCCAGGGCGTCCGACTCCGACACCACGCCCCAGCTGCCGCCGATCTGCCACGTGCCAAGTCCGATGACCGCCACCGGACGCTCTGTTCTGCCCAACACCCTGGTTTCCATGGCGCCAGCCTAGGGTCCACCGGCCCCGGATGCGTGCGACGGTCCCGTGGAGAGAGGCAAGGCTAACTTTCCTGGAACCGTTCCAGAATGCGTGGTGTGATGAACCCATGCCGCGCGGAGACGCGCCGGCACCCACTGCCTGATCGACCGACGGAAGGATGACACCCATGACCGACACCATCGAACGTCGTGACAACCCCACCCCTGAGCACGTGGCCCGCCCGCCGTTCAAGGCCTCCCAGCAGCTCGCCGACCATCTGCAGCAGCTGCACGTCGACCTGATCGACCTGCACCTGCAGGGCAAGCAGGCCCATTGGAACGTCGTCGGCAAGAACTTCCGCGACCTGCACCTCCAGCTCGACGAGGTCATCGACGCGGCTCGCGCGTTCTCCGACCAGGTCGCCGAGCGGATGCGCGCCATCTACATCACCCCGGACGGCCGCGCGGCCACGGTCGCCGCACACACCAGCCTGCCGCAGTTCCCGGCCGACGAGGTGGACACCGCCGAGACCGTCGACCTGATCACCGCCGCGCTGTACGCCGTCGCCGGCACCGCGCGCACCATCCACGACGCGGTCGACGAGGAGGACCCCACGTCGGCCGACATCCTGCACAGCATCTTGGAGAAGCTGGAGCAGTTCGCCTGGATGATCGACTCCGAGAACCGGATCGCGAACCGCAGCATCCCGCGCCCGATCCACGAGTGATGACCGGTCGGCGAGCCGTAGCACCCCGTCTGGACTAGGGGCGGGGTGCAACAATCGCTCCTTGTGACCACCGACCCGCCCACCCGCACCGACGTCCTGGTCGTTGGGGCGGGACCGGCCGGGTCCTCGGCGGCCTACTGGGCAGCGAACCAGGGATGGGACACCGTCCTGGCCGATGCCGCCACCTTCCCGCGGGACAAGACCTGCGGCGACGGGCTCACCCCGCGGGCGATGGCGCAGCTCGACGACCTCGGTCTCGGCGCATGGACCCGAGCGCACGTCACCAACCGGGGCCTGCGTGCCCACGGGTTCGGACAGGTGCTGGAGCTGCCGTGGCCGGGCGGATCACTGCCCGATCATGGTTCGGCGGTCCCCCGGACCGAGCTCGACGCCCGCATTCGGGCGGTGGCCCTGGACGCGGGTGCCGTCGCGCTGGATGCGGCCCGGGCCACCGACGTGGTGCGCTCCGGCAGCCGGGTCACCGGCGTCGTGTTCACCCGCGCCGACCGGAGCACGCACACCGTCGCCTGTGACCGCCTCGTCGTCGCCGACGGCGTACGCTCCCCGCTCGGCCGGGTGCTCGGCCGGCAGTGGCACCGCGACACCGCATACGGGGTTGCCGGCCGGTCCTACGTCACCTCCGAGCGCAGCGACGACCCGTGGATCTCCTCCCATCTCGAGCTGCGGGGCGAGTCGGGTGAGATCCTCTCCGGCTACGGCTGGATCTTCCCGCTCGGCGACGGCGAGGTGAACCTGGGCGTCGGCACCCTCGCCACCGCCAAGCGCCCGGCCCGCGTCCAACTGCGCCCGCTGATGGAGTTCTATGCCGGCCAGCGGCGAGACGAGTGGGAGCTGGGGAGCACCCTGCGCGCTCCGACCTCCGCGCTGCTGCCGATGGGCGGCGCCGTCTCCTCCATCGCCGGCGCCAACTGGGCCCTGATCGGCGATGCCGCGGCCTGCGTCAACCCGCTCAACGGCGAAGGCATCGACTACGGCCTGGAGACCGGCCGGTTCGTGGTCGAGCTGATGGCCACCGACGCCGACCTGACGTTGGCCTGGCCGGCGGTGCTGCGCCGCCATTACGGCGAACCGTTCTCCATCGCCCGGCGGCTGGCCGGCCTGATCACCGTGCCGCACATCCTTCCGACCCTCGGCCCGATCGGGATGCGGTCGCGGACCTTGATGACGGTGGCGCTGCGGGTGATGGGCAACCTGATCACCGACGAGGACCGTGATGTGGTGGCCCGCGCCTGGCGGCTGGCGGGCCGGCTCTCCACCAAGATCGACAAGCGAGCACCGTTCCCCGCCGCCGACCTGCGCAGCTGACTCAGCGCAGCGCCGTCCCCTGACGCCACAGGTGGACCAGCGCATAGGCGCGCAGTGGCGACCAGGGCTGCGACCGGGCTTCCGCCTCGCCGGTCGAGATGCCACCCAGCGCCCGGCGCAGCACCAGATCTCCGGCCGGGAACGCATCGCGGTCCCCCAGCACCCGCACGCCCAGATAGTCCACGGTCCAGGCACCGATGCCCGGCAGCGCCAGCAGCCGGCGACGCGTCTGCGCCAGATCCGGCGCATCCAGCTGCAACCCGTCGGCGCAGGCCACAGCCAGGGCGTGCACCGTCCGTGACCGGGCGCCGGTCAGCCCGACCGCCGACTGGATCTCCCCCGGTGACGAGATCGCCAGCCGCTCCGCCGACGGGAAGATCAGCAGGCCACCGGGCCCGGGCGCACCGAAGGCGGCCACCAGCCGGCCGGCGAACGTACGACCGGCCGCGAGCGACACCTGCTGACCCACCACGGTGAGCACGGCCGCGTCGAACGGCGCCGGGTAGCCGATCACCCGCAGCCCAGGTGCGGCGCGTACCAACGGGCCCAGGACAGGGTCCCCGCCGAGGACGGCCACCACCGAGGCGGGATCCCGATCGAGATCCAGCCAGCGACGTACCAGTGTCACCAGGTCCGGCAGTCGCGCCGGGTCGTCGCAGCTGAGCTCCACCTCCGTGTCAGCGAACCGGAGCTCGGTCAGCACCGGCGTCGCGCCGATCACGATCACCCGCCGATAACGGCGCTCGACCAGGTCAACGACCTCGGCCCCTGGGACTGCGTGGGCCGCCAGTGTCGTCAGCGCCGCTGCCACCTCGTACGGACGGGTGAAAGGCAGCCGGGTGGTCGCGGTGAGGGGCATGGTCGCTCGAGTGTGCCCGACCCGACCACGAGATCACGAGTTCGCCGAACGGCCGGGTCCGGTTGCCTCTAGTGTGCAAGAGGCGACGGGGCGCACCGTCGTGGGCGTATCGGACGCGAGGGCTGGAGCACGGATGACCGAATACCAGGGCATGTACAACCCGATCGTCGCCCACCGCGCGCGATACCTCGACCCTGCCAGGGCGGTGCGACTCGCTGACGAAGGGTTCGACACCACGATCTACGTGGCCGATAGCGTGCTGCTGTCCACCACTCCGGCGTCCGATGAGTCCGTCGGGTTCGTCGAGTTCGCCCGCGAACGTGGCATCGAGGTCACCGTTGATCCCACCAACGCGCGGCTGTATGAGCGGGCCCGTGGCCGTCAGCTGGATGAGCAGCTGGACGCCAGCTGGGTCACCCCGGTCAAGCTCACCCCGCTGCCCGGAATGGCGGTGGCCGTGGACGCCTGGACGCTGCTCCAGGAGTGGCGCGCGCAGCCGGACCTGACCGACGAGCGCCGCGCAGTGGTCGGTCTGGACCACCTGATGTTCGCGAACGCGAGCGGTAACACGATGACCCTCGGTGGCACCATGACGCTCGGCGGCACCATGACCCTCGGCGGCACCATGACCCTGGGTGGCACCATGACCCTCGGCGGCGGCGTCAAGGTGCAGTACGCCGTGCCCGGCCTCGGTGGTCGCACCCCGGTCGCCTTCACCGGGCCGGCCCCGGTACGGGCCCGCAAGCTCAAGCATCGACGCCCGGTCATCGCCGTGCTCGACACCGGCGTCGGCAAGCATCCATGGCTGGCCGAGGGGGTGGTGGTCGTGCCCGCCCCGGCCGACGCGGAGCCGGAGAGCACGGGCATCTGCCACGACCGCCTCGAAGGGGGCCTGGACGACTACTCAGGTCACGGTACGTTCATCGCCGGTCTGATCCGCCAGACCTTCCCCGACGCCGACATCCATGCCGTCCGGGTGATGGGTGCTGACGGGTTCGTCGAGGAGACCACGATGGTCAACGCCCTGCACGCGCTGTGGCTGGACGTCCTCGACGCCAAGCTCCGGATCGACGTCGTTTCCATGTCCTTCGGCTATTACCACGAGGCCCCCGAGGACCTGCGTACCGACGCCTCCCTGCTCGGACCGCTGACCCTGCTGGCCAGCCGGGACATCGGGCTGGTCGCCTCGGCCGGCAACGACGCCACCGACCGGCCGATGTTCCCGGCCGCATTCTCCCGGTCGATCGACCTGGTCAGCGTCGGGGCGACCAACCCCAACGGCACGGTGGCGTTGTTCAGCAACTCCGGCGACTGGGTCACCCATCACGAGATCGGCGCCGCGGTCCTCAGCACCCAGCCGACGACCTTCAACGCGTCACTGCAGCCCAGCGCCCGGGTTCGCGAGCCGGGCGCCGCGGTGCGCGAGTCGATCGACCCCGACGACTTCAGCGGCGGCTTCGCCACCTGGTCCGGCACCTCCTTCGCCGCTCCGATCGCCGCGGCCAAGCTGGCCGAAGGGTTGCTTCGCAGCCGCCCGACACGGGCCAAGCCTGAGGTTCTCGGAAGCCTGGCGCGCGCTCGCGGCGAGCTGCTGTCCGGGCGATGACCGCTCCGGCGCCGACTGCTCTGGCCGACGATGCGGCCGCCGAGGCCACTGCCCTGCACACGCAGGCCGTGGCCGAGAACGCTGCCGGACGACACCGGCGCGGGGCGGCGCTGATCGGCCGCGGGCTCGCCGCGCTGGGCATCGCCGCGGACACCGATCCAGAATCGGCGGCGGACCCTGCCCACCGTCGGCTGGTGCCCCGGCTGCTGGCCACGCTGGCCAAGTCGGAGGTCGAGATGAACAGCCTCGACCAAGGACTGGCGTCGATGACGCGGGCCCTGGACTGGGCGGCGCCCGAGGACGAGGAGCTGCTCGCTTTTCTGGCCAGCCAGCGCGGCCTCATCTATTTCCGCGGCGGTCGCTTCGCCGAGGCCCGCGCCGACCTCGATGCTGCGGCGGAGCGGATCCCCGATGACGCCGGTCTGGACAAGTGCCGGGTCCTGCTCAACCGCGGCGCGCTATTCGTCGAGATGGGCGACATCGCGGCCGCTCGGGCGGACCTGACCGCGTGCATCGCGCTCGCCCGACGCTTCCAGCTGCAGCTGGCCGAACGGATAGCGCTGCACAACCTCGGCTGCCTGGAGTTCCTGGCCGGTGACCTGCCGCTGGCCCTGCGGACGATGGACGCCGGGATCGCGCTGGACAGCAGCACCCAGCCCGGCATCGCGCACCTCGACCGTGCCCGGGTGCTGCTGGCCGCCGGCCTGCAGCAGGAGGCCGACGAGACCCTCGCGGCGGCGGCCACCCAGCTCAGCCGTGACCGCAGCTCGCAAGACGTCGGCGAGGTCGAGCTGACCCGGGCCGAGTCGGCGCTGCTGGCCGGCGACCACGACACCGCACGGCGGCTGGCCGGTCGAGCCCGGGACCGGTTCCGCCGGCACGGCAACGACCGCTGGCGGCGCAACGCCGAGCTGGTGCTGCTGCAGGCCGACCTCCGCGCCGGCCGTCCGATCCGCCGGTTGCTCGGCAACGCCCTCCGCCTCGCCGGGGAATATGCCGAAGACGGGTTCGCCCTGCAGCGACGGACCGCACTGCTGCTGGCCGCCGAGATCTCCGAACGGCTCGGCGACGTGACCGCAGCCCGGGCCCGCGCCGCCGAGGCGGGTGAACCGCAGCGCCACGACCCCATCCCGGTCAGGTTGCACACGCGCTACGTCCGAGCCCGGCTGGCACTGGCCGACGGTGACCGGATCGGCGCCCGACGTTCGCTCAGCGCCGGGATGTCCGAGCTCGCCGGCTACCAGGCGGGGTTCGGCGGGATCGACCTGCAGACCGCCAGTGCGGTGCACGGGACCCGACTGGCCGAGCTCGACCTCGACGTCGCCCTCCGTGCCGGTACGCCCGCCGCCGTACTCGGAGCGGTCGAGCGCGGCCGCGCCGCTTCGCGCCGGCTCCGCCCGGTGACACCGCCACCCGACCCTGACGTCGCGGCCCTGCTGACCCGGCTCCGGCAGAGCGTTGACGACCTGCGGACCCGGCAGACAGCGCCGGCCGCCGAGCTGGCGCCGGTCCGGCGTCAGGCCGCCGAGCTGCAGCGCGAGCTCCGGGAGCGGTCATGGCAGACCGGCGGCACCGGCGACTGGCGCCGGACCGCCAGTCTGGCCGAGCTCCGCGACGGCCTACGGACCAGCGGCTCGTCGGCGGTGGTCCACCTGGAGGCTCGCGGCCGGCTGTATGCCGTCACGGTCGGGCACCGGCGCCCGGCGCTGCACGACCTCGGCGATGCCGCCGGGTGCTACGAGCTGGTGGCGCGGGTCCGTGCCGACCTGGACGCCCTGGCCAACCCGCTGCTGCCCGAGCCGCTGGTGAAGGCCGTCCGCAGCTCACTCACCCGATCGCTGGCAGCTCTCGAGGACCGGCTGCTGGCGCCGCTGCAGCTGCCCGACGCGCCGCTGGTGCTGCTGCCGGCCGGGCCGCTGCTGACGGTGGCCTGGGGTCTGCTGCCGCGGCTGCGGGCCACACCGGTGGTGGTGGCTCCGTCGGCCACCGCCTGGCTGCAGACCATCGGGTCGCATCCGGGTGCGGAGCATTCCCCCACGCCGCAAGCGGTGACCGTACTCGCCGGGCCGGGGCTGGCGCGGGCCGAGGACGAGGCCCGCGAGATCGGCCGGGTCTGGGCCGACGCTACCGTCCTGACCGGGGAGCAGGCCCAGCCGGAGCGGCTCCGAACCGCCCTGTCCACGTCGAAGGTCGTCCACGTGGCCGCGCACGGCGAGCATCAAGGGGAGAGCCCGATGTTCTCCTGGCTCCGGCTCGCCGGCGGACCGGTGTTCGCCTACGAGCTGGACCAGCAGGCACGTGCGGCCGAGCATGTCGTGCTGTCCGCCTGTGACCTCGGCAAGACCACACTGCGCGCCGGCGGCGAGGCCCTGGGACTGACCAGTGTGCTGCTGCATCTCGGCAGCCGAAGCGTTGTCTCCGGCGTCGCCCGGGTCAACGACGAGGTGGCTGCGTCGGTGATGGTGCGCTATCACCGGCTGCTGGCCGCCGGGACCGACTCGGCCACGGCGCTGGCCGTCGCCTGTGACGGCGCGGACCGGCCGGCCCCGTTCGTCTGCTTCGGCGGCACCTGGTCGCCGGGGGCGCCCCGCTGACCACCCCCTCGGGCGTGCGATCAGCCCTTCACTGTTCCCTGCGTTCAGCGGGGCTGGTGGTGGGCGGCGCGGGGTTCGCCTCGGCGGCCCAGCGGACCAGGAGCGGCACGGCGCGGTCGATGAAGTCCAGGTAGTCGTCGGCGGTGTTGTAGACGTGGGCCGACAGCCGGAGATAGCCCTGCCCGGCGAAGCTGGTGAACGCTGTCTCGATGCCGGCCTCGGCCATCATGCGGTCGCGCAGCGCGTTGCCGCTCAGATGCGCTGTCGCCAGCGGGTGCGGCAACGCCACCAACCGGATGGGTGGGGCCGCCATCCCGACCTGCACCGGGTTCGCGGACTCCGCGGCGCCGACGTCGAAGGCGTCGTCGATCGCGGCGGCGACCCTCTGCTGGGCCCAGTCGGCGAGGTCGGTGGAGTAGCGGCGGACCTGGTCCCACCCGAACGTCTCCTCGACGTAGTCCAGGGCCGTCGGCGCGGCCAGCCAGCTGGTCAGGTCGAGGGTGCCCTGGTGGTCGAACCGCTGCGGGTAGGCCAGGTCACCGCCCCAGGAGTCGATCAGCGGGTACGCCAGGTCCGCCACCTCGGGCCTGGCCACCAGCACCGCGGTCCCGCGCGGCGCACAGGCGTACTTGTGCAGGTTGCCGACCCAGAAGTCGGCGTCGGCGTCGGCGATCGCCCCCGGGATCATCATCGGCACGTGGGCGCCGTCGACGAGGGTGCGAATGCCCCGGCGCCGTGCCTCCGCGCAGATCTCCCGCACCGGCAGCCGTCGGGCGGTGGGCGAGGTGATGTGGTCCACCACGATCAAGGCGGTGCGTTCGGTCACGGCGGCGAAGATCGCGTCGAAGGCCTCGTCCTCCGCTGCGGTCAACGGCACCGCCGCGGTCCGGACCGAGCCGCCGGCCCGTCGAGCGGCGCGCGCGGCTCCGCCGGTCACCGCGCCGTAGCCGTGATCGGTGACCAGCACCTCAGCCCCCGGCGGCAGCGCCAGGCTGCCGAAGACCACGGACGCGCCGCCGCTGGCGTTGGGCACCAGGGCGAGTCGCTCCACCGGGACATCCAGCCAACCGGCCAGTCGCCCACGGGCGCCCTCGATCCGCTCTGGCAGCCCCGGGAACCACGCGATCGGCGCCGCCTCCGACTGTGCCCGGTATTCGTCCTGCAGCTCCAGCGCCGCGCGTGGGACGGCACCGAAGGAGCCATGATTGAGATGGCGCACCGCCGGGTCGAGCGCCCAGCCGGTCAGGGCCGGGCGACCATCCGGCGTCGTCATCGGCGCGGGGGCGGGCAAGGGGGTCGGAGCGGGCATCACACCTCCAGTAGCAGCAACGCTGCTAACGATGTCTGATCAAGGACAGCTCTGTCTAACCTGGGCGCGTTGAGCTGTCCGAGCTGGTGTCGGTGGAGCCCACGACCGCCGCCGGTGATCAGGTCGACCAGGATGGTCGGGGTGCGCAGATCCGCGTAGCACAAGGAATTTCCGGCCGATCACGGCTGTCGTTCCACTGCTGGGCCCTGGGATACCAAGATCAGCGACCGGCTCGCCGGGACGATGACCCGGGGGTATCCAGGAGGACATCGGTTCCGATACGGTGAATTCACGCCAGCAAACACCCTTAGGTGTAACAAAAAATAACCCGATGGAGATGAACGCTGCTGTGAACCCTTCCGGTTCCACCGACGTAACCCGAGAACTCCGCGTAGCCGTTGTGGGCACGTGGCATGTTCACACCTTCGACTACGCCCGCCAGGTACGAGAGCATCCGCACACCGAGCTGGTGGCGGTGTGGGACGACGACGTCGACCGCGGTCGCGCCGCTGCTGACCAGCTCGGCGTCGACTACACCGACGACCTCGCGGCTCTGCTGGCCCGAGACGACATCGACGCCGTCACGATCACCACCGAGACCAGCGTGCACCGCGATGTGATGCTCGCCGCGCTCGAGGCCGGCAAGCACGTGTTCACCGAGAAGCTGCTCGCTCCCACCGTCGAGGAGGCGGAGTCGATCATCAAGGCCGCGGACGAGCACGGCCGGGCGCTGATGGTGTCGCTGCCCAGGCTCTACCACGGCTACACCCGCGCGATCACCGAGGTGATCAACAGCGGCGCCCTCGGCCGATTGACGTACGCCCGGGTTCGGCTCTCCCACGACGGCGCGGTCGCCAACTGGCTGCCCGACAGGTTCTATGACCCGGCGCCCGCCATCGGCGGCGCGCTCACCGACCTGGGCTGCCACCCGGTCTACCTGACCCAGTTGTTCCTCGGGGCCACCCCGGACACGGTCAGCGCGACCTACCGCAGCGTCACCGACCGGGCCGTGGAGGACCACGCCGTGGTGACGATCGGCTATCCCGACCAGGCCATCGGGGTGATCGAGGCCGGATTCGTCAGTCCCAACCCGTTCACCATCGATCTCGGCGGCACGGCCGGCACCCTGAGCTATTCCGACGCCGACAACTCACTGCGGGTCTCGGGTGAGGCGTGGGGCGGCGGCAAGACCTGGCACGCGCTGGAGGTGCCCGAGCACCAGCCGATGGCGTTCGACCAGTGGGTCGATCACATCGCAGCCGGCACCCGCGCCGACGACAACCTGGCTCGCGCCGTCGAGCTGACCCGCCTGGTGGAGGCGGCGAACGAGTCCGCAGCTACCGGTCGGGCTGTGGCGTACCCGCGCTGAGTCACGACCATCCCACCGAGAGAACCTCTCTACCCGCTCGACGACGAACGAGGAGTCTTGTCATGTCCCAGACGTCCCCCATCCGGGTCGGCCTGCTCGGCGGTGGCGGTATCGCCACCGCCCATCTGCGGGGCTACGCCGCCCACGCGGAGAAGATCGGCGTCACGGCGGTCGCCGACGCCGACGAAGAGACCGCTCGGTCGCGGGCGGTCGAGCTGGGCGCCCGGCCGTATGCCCGCTTCCAAGAGCTCATCGCCGATGAGGCCGACCTCGACGCGGTGGACATCTGCCTGCCGCACCATCTGCACCGTGACGCCATCGTCGCCGCCGCGGAGCGCGGGCTGCACATCCTGTGCGAGAAGCCGCTGTGCCTGACCGCCACCGAGGCGCAGGAGGTCGCCGCCGCGGTCGCCGCCAACGGCGTCACCCTGATGAGCGCCCACAACCAGCTCTTCCTGCCCGCCGTGGCCCAGGCCAAGACCCTGCTGGAGGCCGGCACGCTGGGCACGGTGTACGAGGTCCGCACCACTGACAGCTTCTACAACGACTTCGACCCCTCCACCATGGGCTGGCGCGCGAGTGCCCGGACCAGTGGTGGCGGCGAGCTGATCGACACCGGCTATCACCCGACCTATCTGATGCTGCATCTGGCGGGGTCGGAGCCGGTCGAGGCCACCGCGATGCTGTCCACCCATCGGCTGACCTTCATGGAGGGAGAGGACTCCGCCCAGGTGCTGGTCCGATTCGCCAACGGCGTGGTCGGCCAGCTCGTCACCAGCTGGGCGTACGCCGCCGCCGGCTGCACCGAGCGGTTCTCCGTCGTGGGCGAGCTCGGCTCGCTGTACGGCACAGCCACCTCACTCAGCTACAACCTGCGCTCCGGGGAGTCGGAGACCTTCGAGTTCGAGCCCGTCGACACGTTCGTCGCCGAGATCGGTCACTTCGCCGATGCCCTGCTGAGTGGCACCCGCCCGCTGCATACCGAGAAGGAGGGTATCGAGGCCCTCACCATGATCCTGGCCGCCTATGAGGGCGCCCGCTCCGGCACCATTGCCCCAGTGGCGGGCAGCCTGCCCGCACCGGCCTGACGGCACCGGGGAGGGTCCGGCCGGGTTCGACGGCGCTGGACCGATGAGTTCGCCGGCGAGACGATGTCCATATCGCATCGCCCGCCCACTCGGAGGTCCTGATGTCGAGCTCGAGCCCGGACCCTGCCCCGGTACCCGCCCACCTGGCGCGGACCTTCGGCCATCTGCTGGTCAACACGCTGCTGGTCTCGGTGATCAACTTCACCGTCTGGTTCGCAATCACGTTCTACGTCTATCTGCAGACCCGGTCGGTCTTCGCCACCGGCATGGTCGCCGGGATCTTCCTGGTCGCCACCACGCTGACCGGGATCTGGTTCGGCAGCGTCGTTGACCATCACCGCAAGAAGGCGGTGATGCAGCTGTCGGCGGTCGTGTCCTTCACCGTCTACGCCGCGTGTCTGGCCCTCTACCTGCTCGTCCCGCACCGGCGGTTCGCCGACCCGGGCGACCCGCTGCTGTGGGTGTTCGTCGTCTCCTTGATGCTCGGGGTGATCGCCGGCAACCTGCGCTCGATCGCGCTGCCGACCCTGGTGACCGCCCTCATCCCCGAGAACCGCCGGGACCGGGCGAACGGTCTGGTCGGGACCACCTCGGGGGTGTCCTTCCTGGTCACCTCCGTGATCAGCGGACTCCTGGTCGGCGCGTCCGGGATGCTGGCTGTGCTGGTCCTGGCGCTGGCGGTGCTGGCTGCCGCCGTGATCCACCTGGGCCGACTGTCGGTGCCGGAACGCGAGGTCCCGGCCGGCGCCGGCGACGCAGGGCCGAAGACGGTGGACGTGCGCGGCACCCTGCGGGTGATCGGCTCCGTGCCCGGGCTGTCGGCGCTGATCCTGTTCAGCACGTTCAACAACTTCCTGGGCGGCGCCTTCATGGCGCTGATGGACGCGTACGGGCTGTCGCTGATGTCGGTCCAGGCCTGGGGGCTGTTATGGGGCGTGCTCAGCACCGGCTTCATCGTCGGCGGCCTGGTCATCGCCCGGACCGGGCTCAGCAGCAACCCGGTCCGTCTGCTGCTGCTGGTCAACGTGGTGCTGTGGTCGGTGACGTGCCTGTTCCCGTTGCACAGCTCGGTGGTGGCCTTGTCGGTGGGGATGTACGTCTACATGCTGCTGGTCCCCTATGCCGAGGCCGCGGAACAGACGATCCTGCAGAAGGTGGTGCCCTACGAGCGACAGGGCCGGGTGTTCGGCTTCGCCCAGAGCGTCGAGCAGGCCGCCTCTCCGCTGACCGCCTTCCTGATCGGCCCGATCACCCAGTTCGTCTTCATCCCGTTCATGACCGACGGACGGGGTGCCCAGCTGATCGGCTGGTGGTTCGGCACCGGTCCTGCCCGCGGCATGGCCTTGGTCTTCGTCCTCACCGGCATCCTCGGACTGGTGCTCACCGTGGCCGCGCTGCAGAGTCCCTACTATCGCCGGTTGTCGAAGCGCTACCAGGCGCGGGCCGGCTCGGACGACGAGCCCTCGGCCGAGGAGCCCGAGCCGATGACGTCCGCACCGGGGTGAGACGCTGCTGCCGAGGCGAACCAGTCGCCTCCGGTTCCCCGAAGGAGTACGCATGTCCTGGTCCGGTTCGCTGCTGCCGTACGCCGGTCACATCCCCGAGGTGGACCCGTCCGCCTGGATCGCGCCCGGCGCGTACCTGGTCGGGCAGGTGAGCGTGGCGGCGACCGCGAGCGTCTTCTACGGCGCGGTGCTCCGCGGCGACATGGCACCGATCACGCTCGGGGAGGGCAGCAACCTGCAGGACAACGTGGTGGTGCATACCGACACAGGATTTCCCACCCGGATCGGCGCCCGGGTCAGCGTCGGGCACGCGGCGGTGGTGCATGGCTGCACGGTCGAAGACGACTGCCTGATCGGGATGAGCGCCACCGTGCTCAACGGCGCGGTGATCGGGCAGGGTTCGCTGGTCGCCGCGGGGACAGTGGTGCTGGAGGGCACCGTGGTGCCGCCGCGCTCTCTGGTGGCCGGTGTACCGGGCAAGGTCCGACGCCCACTTCGCGACGAGGAGGTGGCACACGTGATCACCAACGCGAGCATCTATCTCGACCTGTCGGCCGAGCACCGGCGCAGCCTGAGCCGGCATCCGCTGCGCGATTGAGAACGTGGAGTGCTGAATCCCATGAAGATTTATTGTTGGCATTAGTTCGGGCCATCACCCATGGTGGTGGTCATGGAGTACACACAACTCGGCCGTACCGGCCTCAAGGTATCCCGACTCTGCCTCGGCACGATGAACTTCGGTCCGCAGACCGAAGAGAGCGACTCGCACGCGATCATGGACTCGGCGCATGCGTCGGGGATCAACTTCTTCGACACCGCCAACGTCTACGGCGGGGTCGAGCACCGCGGTTGGACCGAGGAGATCGTCGGCCGCTGGTTCGCCCAGGGCGGCGGGCGCCGGGAGAAGACCGTGCTGGCCACCAAGCTGTACGGCGACATGGGCAGCTGGCCCAATGAGAGCAAGCTGTCGGCGCTCAACATCCGGCGCGCCCTGGACGCGAGCCTGAAGCGGCTGCAGACCGACTACATCGATCTCTACCAGTTCCACCACATCGACCGCGCCACCGGCTGGGACGAGATCTGGCAGGCCATGGAGGTCGCCGTGCAGCAGGGGAAGATCCTCTACGCCGGCAGCAGCAACTTCGCCGGCTGGCACATCGCCGACGCACAGGCTCATGCCGCGAAGCGCAACTTCACCGGTCTGGTGTCGGAGCAGTCGATCTACAACCTGCTGGTGCGCGACGTCGAGCTCGAGGTACTGCCGGCGGCCCAGCACTACGGCCTCGGGGTCATCCCCTGGTCCCCGCTGCAGGGTGGGCTGCTCGGCGGTGTGATCAAGAAGGCCAATCAGGGCAAGCGCCGTCTGGAGGGCCGGGCGGCCGAGTCCGTGGCGGAGCACCGTGACCAGCTTGAGGCGTACGAGAACTTCGCCGAGGAGCTCGGTCACGAGCCGGGCGACGTCGCCCTGGCGTGGCTGCTGCACCAGCCGGCGGTGACCGCACCGATCGTCGGGCCGCGCATCCAAGAGCAGCTCGACGGAGCGATCCGCGCGGTCGACGTCAAGCTCGACGCGGCGACGCTGGAGCGACTCGACGAGATCTTCCCGGGCCACAAGACTGCTCCGGAGGATTACGCCTGGTGATCGTCTGAGGCATCAGAAAGCACGATCACGGCCCCGTCCTCCTGCCCCCGCGGGCTGGCGCCCCCCGACACCGGAGGACGGGGCCGCTATCGCGGGTCAAGCCACGATGACTCGTGCTGAGCTTGATCCTTCAAGGGAAGTTAGGGAACCGGCGTAGCGAATGTCAAGAGGTTCGCTAAGGTCATGGTCATGGGCGAGACCGCATGGCTGACTCGAGCCGAACAGGAGACCTGGATCGCGCTGGTCAACGTCGCGATGCGATTGGAAGGCAACCTTGACACCGAGCTGCGCCGCGACGGCGGGGTCACGCTGGCGGAGTATCTGGTGCTGGCGATGCTGTCGGAGAACCCCGACCGGACACTGACGCTGAGCGAGCTGGCCGCGCGGATCAACTCATCGGCGTCGCGGATGTCACACATCGCCACCCGGCTGGAGAAGCGCGGCTGGCTGGAGCGTCGTCCCTCCCCCACCGACGGCCGCACGACCCTGGGGTATCTCACCGACGCCGGTCTGGCCCAGCTGGTCGATTTGGCGCCCGTGCACGTCCAGTACGTCCGCCGGTTGATCTTCGACGTGCTCGATTCCGAGGAGCTGGCACCGCTGCACCGGGCACTGAGCAAGATCGCCGACTCCATCACCCCGGTGAACGGCCGTACTCGGCTGCCGCCGGTCATCGTCTGACCTGCGTCGCGGACGCCGACCGTCGGCGGTCAGGCCGCAGCGGTCGGGACCACCAGGTCGGAGAACTGGCTGAGCAGCGCATTCGCCGCCGTCGACGCTTTGGTCGGCAGCGCAGCGGCCACCTGCCAGCGCAGCATCGGGTGCGCGATCGGCACGGCCCGCAGCGTCGCCGGCCGCTTCAGGGCGAAGTGACCCGGCACGATCGCCACCCCCAGGTCCTGGTCGACCAGGTCGAGCAGGGTGTGGACGTCGTTGACCTCCATCGCCACCCGGTGCCGCAGCCCGGCCGCGGCGAAGGCCTGCTCGGCCAGCACCCGTGCACCCCAGCCGGGGAGGAAGCCGACCTGAGTCTCGCCGGCCAGCTGGTCCAGGGCCAGCTCAGTTTCGGTCGCCAGCCGGTGACCGGGGTGGCAGAGCAGCACGAAGCCCTCCGACCACAGCGGCAGCAGTTGCAGGCCACGGGTGTCGGTCTCGCATCGAGCGACCAGCGCCAGGTCGAGCTGGCCGGCGGACAACCGGTCGACCAGGGTGGACGAACCCTCGAACGTGAGTCGCACCTCCACTCCGGGGTGCCGGCCCCGAAAACGTCCGAGCTCGCCGGGCAGGTCGACCACACCGAGACACTGTTCGGTGCCCACCCGCAGCGACCCGCGGAGCATCCCACGGACGGCCTCCACCGCGTTCCGGGCAGCGGCGGCGCTGGAGAGCGTACGCTCCGCCTCGACCAGGAAAGCCCGCCCGGCCTGGGTCAGCTCCACCCGCCGGGTGCTGCGCACGAACAGGTCGGTGCCGAGCTCGGACTCCAGGGCACGGATCGAGGCGGACAGCCCGGACTGGGAAATGTGCAGCAACTCAGCCGCGCGGGTGAAGTGCTGCTCCTCGGCGACGGCGACGAAATGTTCGAGCTGGCGAAGTTCCACGACGTCGGAGTCTAGCCAGACTCAGCCGGCCAGGAGGTCCTTGATCTCGTCGGCGGTCAGCGCGGCCCCAGTCATCGGGTCGTCGCCCATCACCGAGCTGAACAGCTTCTCCTTGCGTGCCTTGAGCTCCATCACCTTCTCTTCGATCGTGCCGCGGGCGACCAGGCGATACACCATCACCGTCTTGTCCTGCCCGATCCGGTGCGTGCGGTCGACGGCCTGCGCCTCGGCAGCGGGGTTCCACCAGGGGTCGAGGACGAAGCAGTAGTCGGCCTCGGTCAGGTTGAGCCCGAACCCGCCTGCCTTGAGGCTGATCAGGAACACCGGTGCGGTGCCGCCGGTGAACGCCTCCACCGCAGCGGTCCGGTCACGGGTCCGGCCGTCGAGATAGACATGGTCGATACCCTCCGCAGTGAGCCGCTCTCGGATCCGGGTGAGGAATCCGGTGAACTGGCTGAACACCAGGGCCCGGTGTCCCTCCGCAGCCAGCTCGGCGACCTGCTCGCACAGCATGTCGATCTTGGCCGACGGCACCCCGGCGTACTCCGGGCTCACCAGGCTGGCGTCCAGGCTGAGCTGTCGGAGCAGGGTGATCGAGGCCAAGATGGTGAAGCGGTTGGAGTCCAGATCGTCGATCAGTCCCAGCACCTTCTGCCGCTCCCGCTGCAGGTGCGTCTGATAGATCCGCTGGTGTCTGGGCTGCAGCTCGACGTCGAGCACCTGCTCCTGCTTGGGCGGCAGGTCGGAGGCCACCATCTCCTTGGTGCGCCGCAGCATCAGCGGACGGATCCGGCGGCGCAGCTGAGCCAGCAGCTCCGGGGCGTCGCCGCGCTCGATCGGGCGACGGTAGTACTCGGAGAACCGGTCGGGATGCGGGAACAGGCCGGGAGCGACGATGGACAGCAGCGACCACAGATCCATCAGGCTGTTCTCCAGCGGGGTGCCGGTGATCGCGAACTTCACCTCCGCCCCGATCCGACGGGCGCACTGGTAGGTCTTGGCGCGGTGGTTCTTCACGAACTGCGCCTCGTCCAGGATCAGGGCCGACCACGGCTGCGCGGCGTAGGCGTCGACGTCCAGCCGCAGCAGGGTGTACGAGGTGATCACCAGGTCGGCGCCCGCGACCTGCTCGGCGACCGAACGCCGGGACTTCGCCTGCGACCTGTCGACGGTCACCACCTTCAGGTCGGGGGCGAACCGGGCCGCCTCCTTGGCCCAGTTGCCCACCACGCTGGTCGGCGCGGTCACCAGGAAGGGGGCCGCCTCCGGTTCCACCTGGCGCGCCCGGCAGATCAGGGCCAGCATCTGCAGGGTCTTGCCGAGGCCCATGTCGTCGGCCAGGACGCCGCCGAGCCCGTGCGACCACAGCGAGCTGAGCCAGCGGAAGCCGTCCAGCTGATAGGGCCGCAGCTCGGCCCGCAACCCGTCGGGCAGCGCTGTGCCCGTGCCCGGCTCATCGGCGGTGAGGCTGCGGACGGTCTTGGACCAGCGGTCGGACTGCTCGATCACCACGCCGAGCTGCAGCAGCTCCTGCCACAGGCTGGCCTGATACTTGTTGATCGAGAGCCCGTCGCTGTCATGGTCGGTCAGCGTCCGAGCCTCGGTGATCAGGTCGCGGAGCGAGGTGAACTCCGGCCGGTCCAGCTCGCAGTAGACACCGCTGTCCAAGATCAGGTATTCGTCACCGCGGGTGAGGGCCACGAACAGCTCGTCGAAGGGAACCTCCTCCCCCTCCACCGACACGTGGATGTGCAGGTCGAACCAGTCGGCCCGGGCTTCGTCGTCCACGGTCGCCAGCTCGACCAACGGCACCTCGTGGGTCAGCCGATAGTCCGGGACGGTGCCGACCGTCTCCACCTCCACCCCGGCGTCGCGCAGGCGCGGCAGGATCTGCTCGGTGACATAGGCGGCGTCCAGGTCGGCGAGCAGCACGTGCGGGGCAGGCAGTCCGGAACCGGGCGACCGCTCGAGTTGACGCAGTCGTGCATACGGCAGGTCCAGACCGGTCAGCAGTCGCCGCTCCGCCACCTCGTCGCGCGGGGTGCCGGCGTCCACCGGCTCATCGAGGTCGAACCGGCGCACGTCGTCGTCGGCACCGTAGAGGTATGCCCAGTCCAGTCGCAGCTGATGACCGGGACGGAAGCCGGCCCGCAGGCCCAGCCGCGGTGGGGTGTAGACGGGAAGCGCCACGGAGGCGTCGGAGGAACCGATCTCGGCCTTGTGCCGCAGCCGGGGATAGAAGTCTCGCCAGAAGCGGGCGGCGTCACGGGCCGGAATGCGGACCGGGTGCGCGTCCAGCACCAGCTGGCGCAGCTCACGGCTCAGCGGCTCGGCCAGCGCCACCAGCTCGAGACCACTGCCGCCGGGGGCGCCGTCGGGTGCGTGGAACAGGCCGTGGGCGGGCTCCCCCAGCAGCCCGATCTGGTTCAGTGCCACCGCGCGGTCACCGATCCGCACGACCGGCAGCAGCCGCAGTCCGTCCTGCTCCGAGCGCACCAGGTCGAGTCCCACCCTAGCCCGCTCGCTGGTCACCGCGACCGGCGGCTGCTGCGCCCCGCCGGTGATCAGGGCCACGCCGGCCTCCTGCGCGGCCTCGAGCAGGGACCACAGACTGCTGCCCACGGTGGCGAGGGTCAACCACGGGCTGCGGGGATAGACGAAGCGCGCCCCTGGTCCCGCAGCCGCACGGATCTGCAACAGCACGTCGCGCTGTCCGCTGGGGTGCGGGTGGGCCGGCAGGTCGAGCTCGTCCCAGGAGATGCCGCTGCGCACCCACTTCCCGCTCCGCCCCCGTTGCACCGGGCGGGCCCGGACGCCGAGATGACCGGGAAAGCCACGGAAGCCGGGCGTCTGCTCAACCTCGAACTCCAGCCCCAGCGGCACCTGCGCGGTCACCGCGACCGGATCGGGAGCCGCCAGCAGCCGGGCCAGGCTCTTCTCCCACGCCGGTCG
Source organism: Microlunatus sp. M237 (assembly GCF_056896895.1). Lineage (NCBI taxonomy): Bacteria > Bacillati > Actinomycetota > Actinomycetes > Propionibacteriales > Propionibacteriaceae > Microlunatus > Microlunatus sp. M237. The sequence continues at coordinate 118,512 of NZ_JBXHBL010000001.1, forward strand.
GTCCAGCTGCTCCTGCACCTCGGGCAGGGTGCGAGCCACCACCAGCACCGCCGCCGCGTGCTTGCAGTCCAGCGCCACCGGGCAGCTGCAGTGCCCGCGGTGTGCGGCGGGAGCACCGGCCTCGTCCGAGGCCAGTCGGATGGTGGTGTCGTACGCCTCCCGATAGCTGCCGCGGACGTGTCCTCCGACCACCCGGGTCTCGGCGTCGAAGACGACTCCTGACACGTGGCCGCCGCGGGCGTACACCAGGCCGCGCGCGAACGCCTCATGTCCCACCATCGCGATGATGGCGTCGTTGTCGAGCAGCGCTCGCCAGGTGTCGACCATGTGCGCGATCGTAGTCGCCGCCACTGACACCGAAGCGGCGTCAGTCCCCGGCGAGCTCGCTCATGGTGGCGTGGGCGCCGTGGACGTAGAGCGAGTCGAGGGCGGCCGTGTAGGCCTCGGCGAACCGCGCGTCGTCAGCCACGTCGCCGAAGAGGGCGGCGTTACGAACGAAGGCCAGCCGATCGGTGCGCTGCTGCAATGCGGTCACGGTGAGGGCGTCGGCGAGATAGTCGGCGATCTCGATCAGCTTGCCCTGCTCGTCCACCCCCTCGGCGTAGCGCGCCCAGCTGGCGACGATGGCGGCCGAGGCCGTCACCGGCCGCCCGTTCGCCAGGTTGTCGAAGATCACCGGCATCAGCCACTTCGGGATCCGGTCGGAGCCGTCGGTGGCCAACCGGGCCACCGTGTCGAGCACCTCGGGGTTGGAGAACCGGCTGATCAGGCTGCTGGTGTAGTCGGCCAGGTCGATCCCGGGTACCGGCTGCAGGGTGGGGATCGCCTCGGTGTCCCAGTATCGCCTCAGGAAGCGCCGGAAGACGGGGTCGGTGGCTGCCTCGTGCACATAGCGGTAGCCACTGAGATGGCCGAAGTACGCGATCGCCTGATGACCGGCGTTGAGCAGCCGCAGCTTCATCATCTCGTACGGCTCCACGTCTGCCACCACCTGGACGCCGGCCTCCTCGAACGGCGGCCGGCCGGCACCGAAGTCGTCCTCCAGCACCCACTGGAAGAACGGCTCGGCCACCACCGGCCAGGCGTCGTCGACGCCGAACTGCTCGGCCACCTGCGCGCGGTCGACATCGGTGGTTCCCGGCGTGATCCGGTCCACCATGGAGCTGGGGAACCGCACCTCCGCCTCGATCCAGGCGGCGAGCTCGGGGTCCTTGGCCGCGGCGAACGCGGTCAGCACCCGCCTGGCCACGTGGCCGTTGCCGGAGATGTTGTCGCACGACATCACGGTGAACGGCACGACGCCGCGGTCGCGGCGGCGGCGCAGACCCTCGGTGATCAGCCCGAACGCCGTGGCCGGCACGGCACCGGGCGCCAGGTCCGCGGTGACTGTCGGGTTGGTCAGGTCGAACTCCCCGGTCAGCGGGGAGATGTTGTAGCCGCCCTCGGTCATGGTGAGCGAGACGATGCGGATGGCCGGGTCGGCCAGCTTCTCGAGCACGGCCTCCACGTCGGCGGGTGCGAACAGATATTCGATGATCGAGCCGACCACGCGGGCTTCCCGATGACCGTCCGGATGCTTCTCCACCAGCGTGTACAGCCCGTCCTGCGCCGTCAGCACCTCCGCCATCCGCTGGTCACCCGGCAGCACGCCGACGCCGCAGATGGCCCAGTCACGCGCCCGGCCGGCGTTCAGCAGCCGGTCCAGCACCAGCGCCTGATGCGAGCGGTGGAAGCCGCCGACGCCGAAGTGCACGATGCCGGCGGTGAGGGTGGAGCGATCGTACGTCGGCCGGGCGACCTCGGGGTGCGCCTCGGCCAGCAACGTGTCTGCGGTCATGTCCTGCATCCTCTCGTGGTCGGGCCACACCGGGCGACCGGGCCACGCCGACATGGTCAGATCATTCTCGCCAGCGGCGTGCTACGAGTCGGTGAAGCGGAGCAGCACCTTGCCGGAGCGCTGCGCGTTCCGCGCGGTCTCGAAGGCAGCCACCGCCTCGGACACCTCGAACTCGTGGGTGATGACCGGATCGACGACCAGCGACCCGTCGGCCAGCGCGGCGACGACCTCGTCGATCTCCTCGTTGAAGCGGAATGATCCGACCAGCTCCAGCTCACGGGCAGTGGCCAGCGCCATCGGCACCGGGGCATCGCCGGGCGGCAGCATCCCCACCATCACGACGCGACCGCCGCGGGTCGCGGCACGGATGGCGGCGGCGAGCCCGGCCGCGGTGCCGGAGGACTCGACCACCACATCGGCGTCCACCAGGTCCACGGCCGGGTCGTCGGCGGCGATCGTCGACGTGGCGCCGAGCTGCTCGGCGATCAGCCGGGGATGCAGGTGCAGGTCGGTGGCGATGATCTCCGCCGCCCCGGCCCGCTTCAGCACTGCGACGGTCAGTGCCCCGATCGGCCCCGATCCGATCACCAGCACCCGGCGGCCGGTGACGTCGCCGGCCCGGGCTACGGCGTGCCAGGCCACGGCTGCAGGCTCCACCAGGACGGCGGTGCGCAGCGGCACTCCGGACGGCAGCGGCCGGAGCATCGAAGTCTCCAGGGGTGTCCGTCGGACGAAGGCTCCCTGGGTGTGCGGCAGGTGCGCGGCACTGCCCAGGTAAGTCCCGGCCGGTGACAGGTTCGGTCGGTCAGCCGGGTAACGGACACTGCCGTTCCCGGCATCCGGTCGGGCCGGATGGACGGTGACCGGTGTGCCTGCTGCGGGTCCGGACCCGTCGGCCGCGGCCACCGCGACGATCCCCGCCACCTCGTGACCGAGGAGCAGCGGTTCGCGCAAGATCGACTGGCCGGCCGCGCCGGCGGTCCAGTAGTGCAGGTCGGACCCGCAGATGCCGCCATAGCCGATCTGCACCACGGCCTGGTCGTCACGGGGTTCGGGCATGGTGACTGGCTCGACCCGCAGGTCGTTGATCCCGTGGATGACCACGCCCAGTGTCTGCGACATCAGTAGAACTCCACCGTGTCGACCACGTTGGCCAGCTCCTGACCGTCGAGCAGCCGAGTGGCGTTGGCCGCGAACAGCTCCGCGATCCGCCGCTGCTCGGCCGCGTCCATGGCGGCCGTGTGCGGGCTGACGAGCACCGAGTCCATCGACCACAGCGGACTGTCGGCCGGCAGCGGCTCGGTGGCGAAGACATCCAAAGCGGCGAAGCCCACCTGGCCCTGCGTCAGCGCGTGGACCAGCGCCGCCTCGTCGATAACGCTGCCGCGCCCGACGTTGACCACCGTCAGGCCCGGTCGGACCGCGTCGAAGAAGTCAGCTCCGATGAGCTTCTCGGTCAGCTCGGTGCCCGGCAGAGTGACCACCACCGCGTCGTAGCGCTGGGCCGTCGTGACCATGTCGTCGGGGTGGATGACGTCGGCCACCCCGGGCGCAGCCGTACCGCGTCGGCTGGTGCCGACGACGGTGACGCCCCAGGCGGCCAGCAACCGAGCGACCTCGGCCCCGATGCCACCGAGCCCCACGACCAGGACTGTCTGGTCGCGCAGCTGGCCCATCAGCCACCGTCCGGGCCAGCGGTGCGCGGCCTGGTCCCGGTGCAGCCGGGGCAGGTTCTTGGCGCCGCACATCAGTCCGAAGATGGCGAACTCCGCCAACGGTCCCCCGTGCACTCCGGCCGAGGTGGTGAACTGCACCCGTTGCAGGTCGTCGGAGTCGAGCTGGGCGGCCTTGACCTGCGCCCCGCCGCCGGCGGCCATGGTGTGCACCCAGCGCAGCCCCGGGTTGGCCGCGATCGTGCGGGCAAGCTGTTCGGGGCTGGAATCCGGTACGCCGAAGATGGCGTCCGCGGAGTCCAGCAGCTCTTCGAACCGCTGCTGCTGCGCGTCGGAGCGTCGAAAGTCCGGATCACCGCCGAAGTCGATCTCGGACCGCATCGGTGCCAACAGCTCGGGGTCCCAGACGAGCTCGATCCGCGGCTCGCGCTCGGTCAGGAGCGCCGCGATGGCGTCGTCGATGGGGGTGCCGACCACGACCCGAAGCTGATCACTCACCTGGTTGTCCTCTCTCGCGTCCACTGGCGTGCCCTCATCCTGCCCTGCGACGTCAGAGCCGACGTGTCGGGTACCGCTGGCGCACCTGAGCCAGGAAGTAACGTCCGACGCTCGGGGCCGCCATCAGCTCCGCATGCACCGACGCCGGCACCGCGAAGTACTGGTAGGTCTCATCAGAGGCGAACTCGATCTCCAGCACCGAGGTCGTGTCGTCGTAGCCGATCGAGCGAATGCTGCTGCTCTCGACCCGCACTCGATTCAGCACAGCTGCCACCTTACGAGAGCTCGACGTGGTCCGGGCGGGAGGTCACGAGGTCTAGATTTGGTCCGATCCCGGCGTCAGACGCGCTGACCCGGCGTGGTCATCCTCGGAAGAAGGCAGGTGGACCCGCTTGCAGGAATGTCCTACCCGGCTGACGGCCGACTGCAATAGCTGCTTCGGGCTCTGCTGCGTGGCGCTGGCCTTCACCCGGTCGACCGACTTCGCCGTCGACAAGGAGGCCGGCGAGCCCTGTGTGAACCTCGATGTGCACGATCGCTGCCGCATCCATGCCGACCTGCGTCCGGCCGGGTTCAAGGGGTGCACGGTGTTCGACTGCTTCGGGGCCGGGCAGCGGGTCTCGGCAGTCACCTTCGCCAACCGCAGCTGGCGCGACGACCCGGCGGTGCGGCAGCAGATGTTCGCGGTGTTCCCGCTCGTCCGCCAGCTGCACGAGCTGCTCTGGTATCTGGCTGAGGCACTCCGGCTGCCGCTGCCGAGCGAGCTGCACGATGAGGTGCACCAGGCGTACGTCCGCACCGACGCACTGGCCGGCGCTGAGCCTGCCGACATCGGCGCGATCGAGCTCGGCGGTCACAAGGACTCAGTCATCTCCCTGCTCCGCCGGGTCAGCTCGACCGCCCGCGCATCCGCGACCCCGTCCCGAGGCCGCGGACGAGGTGGCCGCTCGGGCAGCCGCCGCGAGCTGGCGGGTGCGGACCTGATCGGGGCCGACCTGACCCGGCGCGATCTGCGGGGGATGGACCTGCGCGGGGCGTACCTGATCGCGGCCGACCTCCGCGGCGTCGACCTGAGCCAGACCGACCTGATCGGCGCCGACCTGCGGGACGCCGATCTCACCGGCGCCGATCTGTCGCGCGCGCTCTTCGTCACCCAGACCCAGGTCAACGCCGCGCGGGGGGATGCCACGACGAAACTGCCCACGACGCTGACCAGGCCCGGTCACTGGCGATGAGTCTCGGCCCGGACACGATCTGGCACATTCGACCTCGGGTGCAAGCTCTGTTTGATGTACTAACCAATTCAGTGGGTAAACCTCGACGATTCCCCGTCGCATCCCGAAAGGTCCGCCACCGTTGCCGCACCAGACCGGGCGTCCGCGCCCCCCTGCACGCCCTCGGGACGGCGACGAGACACTGGGGGCTGAGCTGGGCGAGCTGGCACCGGCGTCACAGTTCGGTGACCTCTTCCGGTACGGTCAGCTCGAGGCCTCCGAGATCCCGGTCGTCGACCTCGCGACGGGCACCGTGGTCGCGGTCAAGATCGTCCCGCACGGTCCCGCAAGCGGGCCGTACGCCGACCCGGACCTGTTCCGCTCACTGATCGAGGGCTCCGAACATGCGCTCGCGATGGACATCGCCGCGCGCTCTGTCGGGCTGCAGCTCGCCCAAGAACTGGTCGACGGCCGCGACCATGCGCTGTTGATGGACGCCGAGCTCTCCTCGTTCGTCGATCTGGGCTCGGCCGAGCCCTTTCACGACCGCCGCTTCGTGCTGGTGATTCCCAGCGAAGGTCTGCTGGAGCGTCCGGCCCAGATGCTGCGACTGATCAGCACCGCACGGCTGCAGGGCTGGGAGATCGGACTGCGCGGCGTCGGCCGCAGCTTCGACTCGATCGCCGCCGTCTCGATCGTGGAGCCGGCCGCGATCGTGCTCGACCCGCTCGTGTTGGCCGACCCGGGATCCGACCTCGCGATGGAGACCCTGCAGACCGTCACCGCCTTCACCCAGAGCTCCGGGGCGATCGTCACCGCCGAGCACCTGGACGACTCGTCCCTGGTGGCGACCGCCCGCAGCCTGTCGGTGGTCGCCGGCTCGGGCCTCGCGGTCGCCGATCCCCAGCACGTCTGGTCCGACGACTCGGCGGACCTGCGGTTCGACATGTTCACCCCACCCTTGCCGACGCCGCATCACAGCTCCTACGAGCTGGCGGTCAAGCGATATCCGGCGCGACGGGGCACCAAGGCGATGCTGCTGGCGCTGAGTGCGCATATCGAGCAGCTGGCGCAGCACGCCGGCCGGTCCACGTTGATCTTCTCCAGCTTCCAGCACGCCGACCAGATCACACCCGCCACACTGGAGCGCTACGTTCCGCTGGTCGACAACTCGACCATGATCATGATGGCGGCACGGAACCTCCCTGCCGTGGATCTGCCGGGTGTCTCGGTGGCCGACCTCGACGCGTCGGACCCGCTGACGCGGGAGTGGGTGGTCGTGGTGCTGGGTCCGACCGTCGCCGTGCTGCTCGCCGCAGCCGACCACGACATCGGGCACGGGACCGAGGCCGATCGCGAGTTCGACTATGTCCTCACCTTCGACCGTGACCTGACCGCGCACGCCGCGCGCTCGATGCTGACCCGGTTGGCCCGCCGAGCGGTCTAAGGCTGGGATGCACGTCAACACCGTGCCGGCCGAGGGTGATGCTATAGCGACACCCGCAGGATCAAGTCGTCGTCGCGGCCGGGGGCAACGCGTCCGTCGGTGTTGCTGGTCGTCATCCACAACGCCCCGTCCGGGCTGACCACCACGGAGCGGATCCGGCCGTGGTCGCCGCCGAAGTGAGCGCGCGGCTCCCCCGCCCGCTCACCCGTGAGCGGGACCGAGAACAGGCACTTCCCCTGCAGTGCGCCGACGAAGGCGGTCGAGCGGGTGATGGCCAGGCCGGCCGGCGAGCAGCTGCTGGTCGGCGACCACACCGCCCGCGGTGAGGCGTACCGGTCGCCCTCGACGCGTCCCTCCACCCGCGGCCAGCCGTAGTTGCCCCCGCGCTGCAGCAGATTCAGCTCGTCGGCCTCCTTGTCGCCGAACTCGGTCGCCCACAGTCGGCCGGCGGCGTCGAAGGCGAGACCCTCGATGTTGCGGTGGCCGTAGGTCCATGCCCGGTTGCCGAACGGGTTGCCCGGCGCCGGCCGGCCGTCGGGACGTATCCGCAAGACCTTGCCGGCCAGCGACCTCCGGTCCTGCGCGGCCGAGGAGTCTTCGGCATCGCCGGTGGAGACGAACAGCGTCCGGTCGGAGCCGAACAGCAGCCGGCCGCCGTGGTGATGGGTGCTGGTGGGGATTCCGGCCAGCACCACCCGCGGCCGGCCGAGCCGACCGCCGGCGATACTCATCCGGACCACGCGGTTGTCTGACCCGCTGGTGAGGAAGGCGAACAGCGTCTCGTCGTCGCCGGGAGCGAGGGCGATGCCCAGCAGCCCACCCTCCCCCAGCCCGGTCGGTGCCACCACGCCGCGCACCTGGCCCAGGGTGGTCACCTTGCCGGATCGCTCGATCCGCCGGACCCGTCCGGTGCCGCGCTCGGAGACGAGAGCGGCTCCGGAGGAGAGGAAGGCGATCCCCCACGGAACGTCCAGTCCTTCGGCGATGGTTTCGCTGACCCGAGGGCTCGGCGCGGTGGTGGGCGTCGGTGCCGCCGAACGGCTGGGTGACGACCGCCTGCTCGGCGACGCGGACGCGGCGGAAGGCCGAGTTGAGGCAGGCAGTGCTGTCGGGGACGCCCTCGTCGATCCCGAGGGCGCCACCGGACCTGGACCGGTGCTGCAGCCCACCAGCGCGCCGAACACCGCCGCAGAACCCAGCAGCACCGTACGACGACTCACGATGGACTCAACCGGGCCCCGTCCGTACCTCCGCGTCACCATGGCTCGATTGTGACGCGTCCGCGATCGATCACCGGACTCAGCTGCCGTGGTCGGGACGCGACCGTTCCTGCTTGAGCCGTGACCGCGCCGACTTGCTCTCCAGCCGCCGCTCCACCGAGCCACGGGTGGGACGGGTGGCGCGGCGGCGGCGGGGTGGCGGTGCGAGGGCCTCGCGCAGCAGCTGGGCCAGGCGACGACGGGCGGCCTCACGGTTGCGCAGCTGAGCCCGATACTCCGACGCGGTGATGACCAGTTCCGCATTGACCAGCCGTGGTTCGAGCCGGTGCAGCACCCGTTCGCGCAAGGGGTCTCCGAGAGCGGCGAGGCTGCGGGAGGCAGTGGGGTTCCAGCGCAGGGTGACCCGGCTGTCGGCGGTGTTGACGCCCTGACCGCCGGGGCCGGAGGCGCGGGAGAACCGCCAGCTCAGCTCGTCAGCAGCGATGGTCAGTGCGTCGTTCACGCGCAACGCGGCGTCAACGCGGTCAGAGCCGGTCGGATCCACCATCTGCCACCTCCGTCGTGTCTGCCCGGACCTCCATGGTGGCAGTGATCATCGAGCGTGCGCCCCGACCGCCGTGGGAGCTGGAGTCGCGTCGCTGCGGCGCTGGTCTGGAAGTCCGAGCCGTCCGCGCGTGAGGACAATGGTGATCATCGCCAGCACGGCCATGCCGAGGGCTGCGGGCCAGTTGTCGGCCACCGCATGGCCGGCCAGGGTGCCAACGGCGAAGAGCGCCCAGTTGATGCCGTTGTGGCCGAGGATCACCAGCAGCACCGAGCCGCCTGAGCCATTGGCCAGCCAGGACATCACGTACGACATGCTGACCACCAGCAGCAAGTACGCCAGGAACTGGCTCGGGTCCTGTCGGGCGGTGTCCCACTCGTCGGTGAGGAACAGGGGTGCGTGCCAGCAGCAGTGGACCACGCCGAGCGCGAGCGCCGCAGCCATCGGGTGGAGCCGTTCTTGGAGTCGGGGCAGCGCGAAGCCGCGCCAGCCGGGTTCCTCCTGGATCGGACCGCCCAGCAGGTAGGTGAGGTAGGTGACGCTGAGCAGTCCCACCACCGCGCCGCCCCCGCCGGGCACGACGCTCCCCGGCGCGAGCAGGTAGGCGATGCCGGTGGCCGCAGGGATGGCGACCAGGGCGAGCAGATACCAGATCGGATGGACCCGCCACGCGACGATGCGGCGCAGCAACTGTCGAAGTCCCGCACGGCCCTCGGTGAGGCGAGTCACCAGCAGAGCGGCGCAGAACGGACCCGCGAACAGCCCGAGCTGGTTGATGCCGGCGACCGCGGAGAACGGCAGCTGGAACGACAGCAGACCGAGTCCGCTCTGGGACAGCCACCACGGACTCCAGGCCACCCAGGAGCCGAGGTAGGCGAGGACGAAGAACGCCGTCAGCGGGTGGCGTTGGATGACTGTGATCATTGTGGTTCTCCGAGGTCATCGAGGACTGACTGCCAGAAAGCGAGGTCGGCACGCGCGGTCATCCGGCCCCAGGAAAGGACCCGACGGTGGCTGGCCTGGACGCCGCCCAGGCCGGGTTGATCAAGGAACTGCAGCGTTGCCGTGAGCTCGCCCACCCGCTGTGTCGCCAGCGGCTCGATCACCGACGGTGCGGCGTCTGCGAAGAACAACCGCAGCATCGCCGGGTCGCGGTACTGCGGCGGTTCGGGAGCCGCTCCTAGCCACTCGACGAGCGCGGCGCGGCCTCCATCGGTGATCGTGAAGGTGCGGCGTCTGCGGCCCGTCTCCTCCTGCGCCGCCGAGACGAGACCGATGTCCGCCAGACGCTGCGGCTCGGCATACAACTGCGATCTGGGGACCTGCCAGAAGAAGGAGACGGACACCTCGACGTTGCGTCCGAGCTCATAGGAGGTCTGCGGACCGGCAGTGGCCAGCAGCCCGAGCACGATGTAGGAGACCGGCCGAAGCGTACGGTCCGATTCGGACGGTTGCATGGCTTGATCGTACCAAGCATGTCGTCGTGTCGGCGTCGGAATGCTTGCAGCCGATCATTCTCTCGGCCAGCATGTGGGTGACGTGCCGTATCCCCGGACGGAGAAGATCATGAGCGAACTCGCAGCCGATCAACCCGGAGCGGCCGGCAGCACGGCCAGCCAGTCCGATGTCCGACGCGCAGCGTGGGCCGGACTGATCGGGACCGCACTCGAGCAGTATGACTTCGTCATCTACGGGACCGCGGCGGCGCTGGTCTTCAACCAGATCTTCTTCACCAACCAGGATCCGGCGGTCGGCATCATCTCCGCCTTCGCGACGTACGCCATCGGGTTCGGCGCCCGACCGCTGGGTGGACTGTTCTTCTCGCGCTTCGGTGACCGACTCGGTCGCAAATGGGTGATGGTCGCCACCTTGTTCCTGATGGGCATCTCCACCTTCGCCGTCGGGTTGCTGCCCACCTACGGACAGGTCGGCGTCGTGGCCCCGCTGCTCCTGGTGGTCTGCCGGTTCTTCCAGGGCTTCGGCGCCGGAGCGGAACAGGCCGGCGGTGTGGTGCTGCTGACCGAGACCGCGGCCACCGGCACCCGCGGCCGATACGCCTCGCTGGTGTTCGTGGGGGCTGCCGCGGGCACCGCGATCGGTGCGGTTGCCTGGATCCTGGTCCAGCTGCTGCCGGACGAGGATGTCCTCAGCTATGGCTGGCGGCTGGTGTTCTTCTCCTCCGCCCTCGTCACTGTTGCCGCCTATGTCATCCGGCGGCGGATGAACGAGTCGCCGGTGTTCGCCGAACTGCAGAAAGAGGGCATCGCCGAGCGCGAGGCACCGATCACCGATGTGTGGCGCAACGGGCGCCGCAACCTCTTCCGGGTGTTCTTGATGAACGTCGGCGCCAACGCCCACTCCTACATCTTCCAGGTGTTCCTCGGCAGCTATCTGATCACCTACCTCGATGTGGACTCCGACTTCATCCCGAAGGTGCTGCTCGTCGGTGCCCTGTTCGCCTGCGTCTCCGCCTTCACCGCCGGCACGCTCAGTGATCGGCTGGGACGCAAACCGGTGGCCCTGTTCGTCACCGGCTTCTTGTTGATCTTCCCGGTGCCGGCGTTCTTGTTGCTGGACACCCGCAACCTGCTGCTCATTGCGGTGGTGATCGTCCTCGGCTTCATCTTCGCCGCCCAGGGCACGGTCGGCGTCCAGGGCGTCTTCTTCGCCGAGCTGTTCGGCAGCCGTTACCGCTACGCCGGAGTCGCCCTGGGCCGGGAGTTCTCCAGCGTGGTCGGCGGTGGCATCTCACCGCTGGTCTGCTCCGCCCTGGTGACCTGGGCCGCCGGTCACTGGTGGCCGGTCGCCGTCTACATGACGTTCATGATGGCGATCACCTTCTTCACCACCTGGCTCTGGGCCCCGGAGACGCGGGACCGCGATCTGCGACTGGAGACCGACGCGGTCTGAACAGGCAGGGCGCCTCAGAGCAGCGCCAGAGTCGCCGCGTCCCGGCGGCCGTCGAAGAACCGCTCCAGGACCGCGGCGCAGCGCGACCGGATCATCGGCCGGCCCTCGGCGGCCAGCTCGAACAGGGTCATCGACGAGCGCAGCTTGACCGCGTCGACAGCACCCAGGACCTCCTCGACCGTGACCGGGGTGAGTTCGAGCAGGGCCTGGCAGCACTCGCCCAGCCGCGGCCCGAGGACCGGGTGATCCAGGTAGGCCCGCGCCTCGTCCAACGAGGTCAGTGCGTACGCCCTGGCGGTGGCGCTCCGGCCGAGCCCGGCGATCTGCGGGAAGACGAACCACATCCAGTGGCTGGTCTTGCGGCCACGCCGCAGCTCGGCCAGCGCAGCCCGATAGGTGCCACCGCGATCCTGCGCCTCGACGAACCGCTGGAGGTCGTACTGATCGCTCATCTGCGCAGTCTAGGACCGCCAGGGAGCGCACCGGTCGTACTGTGGCTGCTGTGCCCGAGCTACGCCCCGCCGAGGACTTCCAGGCCGTCGCAGCGCGGGTCCTCCGGCGACAGCGACAGCTGCTCGAGACACACCACGTGCCCGGTGAGCTGGTGCTGATCGGTGGCGCCAGCGTGGCCGGTGCCCTGACCCGCGGAGATGTCGATCTTCACCTGCGGGTGGAGCCGGGCGACTTCGCCGGCGTGGTGCGAGTGCTGCGCACTCTGCATGCCGTGGTGCACCCCCAGATCTGGCAGTCCACCCTGGCCACGTTCGAGGTGGCGGAGGAGGCTCCGACCGGGATCGCTGTCACGCCGCTGCACTCCGAGCACGATCAGCGGTTCACCCTGGCTTGGCAGCGCTTGGCGGCCGACCCGGCGCTGGTCGCCGAGTACAACGCGGTCAAGCTCGCCGCCGGCGCCGAAGACTACGAGGACGCGAAGTCGCGTTTCTTCACTCGTCTCGTCAGCGGCTGTTAGCATTCAATATACTTTTAAGTCGGAAAACGGAGACGCGATGACCGCTTTGTACCGCCAGGTGTACGCCCGTCTCCGCGCCGACATCGAGAATCACGTCGTGGCCGTCGGCGATCGGCTGCCGATCGAGGCAGAGCTCGCCGAGCAGCATCGGGTCAGCGCCATCACGATCAAGAAGGCACTCGGCATGCTGCGGGACGACGGGTTGGTGATCCGCCGCCCTCGACTGGGAACCGTGGTCGTCGCCGACCGGGTCGCCACTGCTCCCACGCTGCCCGCCCGACCGCTGCGTCCGGTGATCGGCGTGGTGTTCACGAACTTCGACGACACGTTCGGCACCAGTCTGCTCACGGGGATGCTGGACGCGGCCCATCAGACGGCCGACGTTTCGGTGCACCGCAGCCACGGACGTACCGAGGTGGAGGACGAGATCCTGCGAGGGCTGACCGAGCGCGGCGTGCAGGGAATCATCTTGGAACCGACGTCATCGCAGTACGTCTCCCCCGCCGTGCTGGAGATGATCACCCGGCAGTTCCCGGTCACCATCGTCGACCGGGCGCTTGACGGTGTCCCGGTGTCGACGGTCAGCTCCGACAACGTCGACGGGGCGCGGCTGGCGACCCAGCACCTCTTCGACGCCGGGCACACCCGGCTCGGCCTGGTGCGACCGACCGGTCACGTCTCCAGCCTCGAGGACCGGCACCGCGGCTTCATCCTCGCCCATGCCACCGCTTCGGTCCCGCACGACGAAGGCAGCGTCTTTCGGGGGGTGGAATCCACCCGCCCGTCCAGCAAGACCAGTATCGAGACCGACGTGGCCCGGCTGCGCGACTACGTCGCCGCCCACCCGGAGCTGACCGCCTTCGTTGCCTGCGAATACAACATCGCCTTGATGTTGGCGGAGGCGTGCCGGCTGGAGGGGCTGTCGGTGCCGGCTGACCGGTCAGTGGTCTGCTTCGACCATCCCGACCTGAGCTTCGACCTGGCGCACTTCCGCTTCACCCACGTCCGACAACAGCAGGGCGAGCTGGGTGGGTTGGCCCTGCGCCAGACGCTGGCGCAGCTGGACGAGACGGCACAGATCGGCAAGCACACCCTCCCCATGACCCTGGTCGAGGGGCAGTCGGTACGGCGACTGAGCGCCCCGGTCCGCGCCGCCGGCGCGACGGCGCGGACCAAGCGGTCCCGCCCGAGCGGGGCCCGGGCCTAGCGAGACGCCGAATCCGACTCCAGCCGAGCCCGCAGCTCGGTCGCCATGATGGCGCTGAGCATGGTGGAGTAGGACACCGGCAGCTCGACCGGCGCCAGCCAGTCGTTGCCCGGTAGCAGCCACCCCTCAGCCTCCGCCTCCTGCCACAGCACATCGGTGCTGGACCGGAGAAACCGCTCGATCCGGACCCGGGCGGCGGACTCGTGGCCGAGCCGCGGCAGCAGCAGACCGAGGTAGCGATAGCAGACGCCCTTGAACAGTCCTTCGTCGCCACCGGAGCCCTCCGGCAAGAAGATGCCGTCCTGTCCCAGCTCGTCCACCGCGGTGATCGCGGTCCGGGCGGCCCGCTCCAGCAGATCGGGCTCAGCGAGCGCCTCCGCCAGCTCGACGGCAGCTCCGACGTACAGACCCTGGTTGTAGGTGAAGCGCCACTGGGTGTCCACCTTGCCGTCCTCGAGGCGGTTCACCCCGTCCTCGACGAACCCTGACTCGTTGACCAGGTTGGTGCTGAGCCAGTCGAAGGCGGTGGTGGCGACGTCGAGATAGCGCTGCTCACCGGTCAGCCGGTGCAACCGCACCGACAAGATCACCAGCGGGCCGTTGGCCGGGGTGTTCTTGTAGCCCAGCTGCTGTTTGCGCCAGGCCAGGCTCCAGCCCAGCGTGTCATTCCATCCGTGCTCGACCACGTGGTCCCACAGGTCGACGGCCAGCTGCCGGTGCTTGGCGTCCCCGCCGGCCTGGTGAAGCCGGAGCAGGGCGAGTGCATACCACAGCATGTCGTCGAAGTAGTCGTTGAACGGACTGCCCCCGTTGCGTTCCAGCAGGTTCGTGCTCACCGCCTCGGTGGCCACCAGCCAGGCCGGATCCTGGGTACGCTCCCACGCATCCAGGCGGCAGTCCATCACGTGCGCCAGCCACCAGTAGTTGAACACCTTGTTGTCGACGTCCGGGTGGGTGTTGTTGAACAGCTGCGGCGACGCGCTGCCGAAGAAGTGCTCGAGACTGGCGTGGCTACGGTCGGCGCGGTCGTTCCACAGCGCCGAGCGGCGGTCCGTCATCGGCGCTGTCACTTCCGGTTGCTCGCGAGGATCTGGTTGCCCTGCTTCTCAGCCTCGGCCAGCGCCTGCTCGGCAGCCATCTCGTTGGCCAGGAACTTCTGCAGCGCCGGAATCAGGGCCTTGCCCTCCACGTCGGAGTAGCCCGGTGTCGCCGGCCGAACCTCGGCGTACTCCATGGTGGCGACGAAGGCCTTGTACTTCGGGTCGCCGGTGAAGAACTCGTCCTGGGACGCCGGCTTCAGTGCCGGCAGCTGGCCGGAGATCTTGCCGAAGCCCAGTGCGTTCGCCGGCGTCGTGCACCACCACTTCATGAAGGCCCATGCCCCCTCGCTGTTCTTCGCCCCGCGCGGGATGGCCAGACCGAAGCCGCCCATTCCGGCCGCCTTGTCGCCGTTGGGACCGGCCGGCGGCTCGGTGATGCCGTACTTCAGGTCCGGCACCTTGCCGAGATCGGCCAGCACCCACGGACCGTTGTATTGCAACGCCATCTTGCCCTCGGCGAAGGGCACCCCGCCCGCACCGAAGCCGGGCTCGTAGACGCCGGCGTCCATCAGCTGCTTCCAGAACTGCAGCACCCGGAGCCCTTCGGTGGAGTTGAAGGCCACCGTCTGGCTGTCGGAGCTCAGCATCGACCCGCCGGCCTGGCGCAGCCACATGCTGAACAGTCCCGGGTCGTCCAGCGCGAACCCGGAGACGGCGAGCTTGCCGTTCTTGCGCTGCGTCGTCTTCTGCGCGACATCGAGCAGGCTGTCCCAGGTGGTGGGTGGCTCGACGCCGGCCTTCTCCAGCAGCTCCACGTTGTAGTACAACGAGCGGTTGTCGACGATCAGCGGAAGACCGTAGACCTTGCCGTCGACGGTCATCTCAGTCAGTGCCTGCTCGTAGAGCTGCGCGGTGTCGACCTTGTCGGCGGCGATCTTGTCGTCGACCGCGGCCAGGGCGCCCTTGGGGACATACAGCGAGGTCTGGAACCGGTCCCAGAGCACGACGTCGGGCACCTGCCCACTCGCCAGTCCGGTGAGCAGCTTCTGCTCGGTCTCCTTCTGCTGGACGTACTTGACGGTGTAGTCCGTCTGCGCTGCGTTGAAGGCAGCCACCTGCTTGGTGATCTGTGCGGCCTGGTCGCCGACCCAGCCACCCCAGAAGGTCACCTCCTTGATTCCCGAGCCGCCCGATGCCTGGCCGCCGTCAGAGCTGCCGCAGCCGGCGACGCCGGCAGCCGCCGACCCCAGCACGAGTGCTCCGAATGTCCTGCGTGAGATGTCCATGGATAGTCCCTTCGTTGGGTCGGCCGCGGCCGGGAGAACTGACTGGAGAGAAGGTCGGCGGGCGGGAGGGCTGGTCGACGCTCGCCGACGTGCTTACTTGGTGCCGATATGGGCGATGCCCTCGATGATCCACCGCTGGGTGAACAGGAACAGGATGAGCATCGGCAGGCTGGTCAGGATGGTGCCTGCCATCAGCGGCCCGAAGTCGGTGGCCCGTTCGTTGACGAACGACGACAGCGCGACTTGGACGGTGAACATTCGCGGGTCGTTGAGCACGATCAACGGCCACAAGAAGGCGTTCCAGCCCGCCTGGATGGTCATCACGCCCAGAACGGCGAGACCGCCCTTGGCCAGTGGCAGATACACCCGGCTGAAGATCTTGAACTCGCTAGCGCCGTCGATCCGGGCTGCCTCGCCGAGCTCATCGGGCAGAGCGAGGAAGAACTGCCGCATGAAGAACACCGCCATCGGACCGGCCGCGCCGGGCAGGATGATGGCCCAGAAGGTGTTGATGAAGCCGAAGCCGCCCTGGCCGGTGATGTCGTTGCCACCCACCAGCGGGAAGTAACGCAGCACCAAGAAGGTGGGGACCATGGTGACGATGCCGGGGACCATCATGGATCCGAGGAACAGCGCGAACACCGGCGTCCGGCCGCGAAAGCGCAGCTTGGCCAGCGCGTAGCCACCGAGGCCACCGAAGAACAAGTTGGTGGCCGTGCCGGTCAGGGCCAGCACCGCCGAGTTCACCAGATAGCGAGCGAACGGGGTGTCGGTGAAGACCTTGCGATAGTTGTCCAGGGTGGGGTGCCTCGGCAGGATGGACAGATAGCCCCCGAGCACCTCTGCCGGCGGCTTCAGCGACGTGGCGAGGGTCCACAGCAACGGCATCACCGTGCTGAAGGCGATGGCCACCACGGCCACCCACCACAGGGCCTTGCCGACCAGCCGCCACCGGCTGGTGCGCTTCTTCCGCGGCATCGCGACCGCGGCAAGGCGCGGGTCCAGCGACGTGGCGCTCACTTGTCCCCCAATCCGTTGACCCTGGCGTTGATGAGCGAGAAGACCATGATGATCAAGAAGAGGACGAAGCTGAGGGCGGAGGCATAGCCCATCCGCAGCGAGCCGAACCCCTCGGTGAAGATGTAGTAGACCATCGTCACCGTCGAGTTGCCCGGACCTCCCTTGGTCAGGATGTAGGCCTGGTCGAAGACTTGGAAGGCCCCGATGATCTGGAGGGTGGAGACCAAGAACATCGTCTTGGAGATGCCGGGCAGCGTGACGTGCCAGAACGAGCGCCACACATTGGCCCCGTCGATCAGCGCCGCGTCGTAGAGGTCACGGGGTACACCCTGGAGGCCGCCGAGGAAGATGATCATGTTCGCGCCGAACCCGGCCCAGACGCTCATCACCACGATCACCGGCATGGCCCAGGCCGACTCGTAGAGCCAAGCGGGCCCGTCGATGCCGAACCAGCCGAGCACGACGTTGAAGACGCCGTACTGGGGGTTGAGCAGCCAGAACCAGATCGATGCCGTGGCCACGCTCGAGGAGACCACCGGGATGTAGAACAACGTGCGGAACACCCGCGAGACCCGGCTGTTGCGGTTCAGCAACAGCGCTGTCGACAGGGCGACGACAATGCCGAGAGGCACGTACAACGCTGTGTAGTAAGCGGTGTTGCGCAGCGCTATCCAGAAGAAGGAGTCACGAAAGATCTTGGTGTAGTTGCTGACCCCGACCCAGTCGAAGGCCCCGATGATCGAATAGTCGGTGAAGCTCAGCACTGCGGCAGCGCCGACCGGGATGAGCAGGAAGACGATGAACAAGATCACCGGCACGGCGACGAAGAGCCAGCCGTTGATCGCTTGTTCCCGCCGCGTGGTCCGGCCGGATCCGATCCGTCGTCGTGACCGGCGAGGCGGTTCACCGGGCGTGGTCTGCCCGCGGACGGAACCGTCCAACAACGCTGTCATCTGATGCTCCCTTGCCCAGTCACGATGCCGGAAACATATATTCATACTATTACGTCTTGCAAGTCCGGGCGAATAAGTATAAGTAATCTACCCATTGCCAAGCGGCAGGCGGTGTCGTAGGTTCGACCCGAATCCCCTGCCGCGATCGGCCACCTGGGTGGCGACGATCGAGCGGGACTGACGATCGACTCACTCCAGCGCCGTCGTCGGTCCCGATGGCTGCGGTGTCCGCTGCCGCAGATCACTGCCCCACCGTCACACCGGGCGCCCAGAGCGGGCGCCTTTCGAACAAGGGAGTTCGTCCATGCAGCAGTCCCAGCCCATCAGCCGCCGCGCCTTCACCGTCGGCCTCGGCGGAGTCGGTCTCGCCGCCGCCGTCCCGACTGGTCTCGCGGCAGCCCACAACAGACCGCCACAGACGTCCGCCCGTTCGTGGGAGCACAGGGCTCGGGCCAGCTATGCCGCTCTCCAGCGATACTTCCGCGCCGACGACGGGTCGGGCCTCTACCGCGAGCGTTACCCGGTCACCGCGGAGGACCCCAAGTATTCCTACGAGTGGCCCTTCTCCCAGGCCCACGTGGCCGCCCTCGACCTGACGGGGATGCGAGGCGCCACCCGGGCCGACCGCCGGGCGCTGGCCGGGCACGAGCGCGCCCAGCAGCTCTACTGGAGCGAGGCCGGCAGCACCGGGCTGCCCGGGTTCGCCTCCGCGGTCGTCCCGCCGTACGGCAACGGCGGTGACTTCTTCTACGACGATAACGAGTGGGTCGGGCTGAAGGATGTGCAGCAGTGGCGGATGTTCGGTGACCGCGATGCCGTCCGGGAGGCCGAGAAGATCTTCGCACTGGTCATCTCCGGGTGGGACACAGATCCCGACCATGCAGCGCCGGGCGGGGTGTTCTGGACCCAGGCGCCGTGGAGCTCGGACCGCAACACGGTATCCAACATGCCCGGTGCAGAACTGGGGCTGCGGCTGTATCAGATCACCGGGCGCCGGTCCTACCTGGACTGGTCGCTGCGGATGTATCGCTGGACGAACCGCTACCTGCAGCGCCCGGACGGGCTCTACCACGACCACCTGGACCTGGCCGGCACGGTGGAGAAGACGATCTGGAGCTACAACCAGGGCGTGCCGGTCTGCGTCAATGTGGCGCTGTACGAGGTGACCAGGGATCGCCGGTATCTGGCCGAAGCCGTCCGGATCGCCCGTGCCGCCCGGGCCTTCTACGCCACCGACGACCGCCTCGACGGCCAGCCGGCGTTCTTCAACTCGATCTACTTCAAGAACCTGCTCCGGCTGGGAGCGGCGACCCGTCAGGACAGCTATCGCGACGACATGGCTGCCTACGCCGACCGGATGTGGCGCACCCGGCGCGACCCGGAGACCGGATTGTTCGGCGGTGCGGACGGTGAGCGGGCGGAGATGATCCAGCAGGCCGCGATGGTGCAGATCTACGCAGTGCTGGCCTGGTCACCCCGGCGGCATCACTTGCTCTACTGAGGCCGCGCTGGGCCGACTCCTGGCGGCGTTCTGCTTGGTCGTGCGGTCACTCCGCTGGCAGCAGCGGCGACAGGTCACGTGGCAGGCTTTGCGATGGCGCACCCCTGCCGGTGATCGCAACGGCGTACGCGGCTCCGCGGCCGGATGCGCGCGAGACAATTCTGCCTCCCTCGATACGGACGGCCGCTTCGGTCTCGTCATCGATGTTGTGCAGCCCAAGAGCCGATGCGATGAGATCCGTGTCGTCGATGACCAGCTGAATGCTGTCCCATGCCTCGAGCGGGAAGACGCTACGAGCGCAGCCAAGGAGATCGCTGATGCGCAGCCGGATCAGATGGCCGGTCTCCGCCGGGTCGCCGGTGACGATCACGATGCTGACCTGATCACCGGCGACTGCGGATCGCAACGCCTCCTCGGCAGCAGACGCGCGCGCCGCGCCCAGCACGACGATGAGGCCGTCTGCGTCCAGGTCGACACTCGTACGGCCGATCCGATCCACCACGTCGGTCGGCGCCGTCCACGACTGCTCGCAGACCTCTGCCGGCTCGATGTACGGCAGATGCGGAGGGGCCCAGGCGTCCGCCAACTCGAGGCTCGCCAGATGCTCAACCGCCCGGATGCGGTCGAAGGGATCGCCGAACCCGGGAGCACACTCAGCGAGGTGGCTCGACCCCCACAGCACCGTCATGGCCAGCTCTGCCAGCCGGACCCGTCGCTGCGGCGCCCCACCTCGATCGCATGCTTCGAGTCCGATCGCAAGCAGCAACGCCTCCAACCGCGCCAGTTGCGCAATGACGACTCGACTGTGGTCATCGTCGATCACCCCGACGAGGGAACGCAGTTGAAGGCGGCCACCCGGCGCGCTGTCATCGAGGAGCGGCAGCCGCTCCAACCAGCTCCGAGCGAACGCTCCAAGCGCCTCACTCACGGAGGCCGGCGCCCCAGCAGGTGTGCCGGTGTCAGCGCCGTCGACGAGATCGACGAGAACGGCCAAGTACAAAGCACGTTTGCTCGGGAAGTTGGAGTAGACCGCGCCTCTCGTCAACTCCGCCCACTCGGCGATCCGATCGACCTTGGCCGCACCGTATCCGAACTCGCTGAACTCCTGCCGCGCCGCCGCCAGCACCGCTGCGCGATTGTGTGCCTGCTGCTCAGCCCGCGTCATCCGGGACATCGCCGCTCCTTCCATCGTTCGCGGAACTAGGATACTTTCAACATTCAGATGGTCGCATCATCTGAATTGGCGTGGCGGCGCACGGACCTGGCAGCCAATCTCGTCGGTGACACTCTCCGCGGCCTCGAACGACAAGATCTGGTCGAGCGGATGACCTTCGCTGACGCCGGTGGCTGGATCCTCACCGACGCCGGCAAGGGCCGCGACGCTGAATTGCTGGGGGAAGAACTCGAGGCATCCGGAGCGCGGCGCGTTCTCCAAGCCACTGTTGAGAAATTCGAGAGGACCGTGAACCCCCGGCTCGTCGAGGCAATCACGGCCTGGCAGCTTCACTCCTCCACTGACCGCTCGGTCAGGCGCGTGGAGGTGCTGTCGGAGCTGACTCACCTAGCCGATGGCCTCAGTCTTCTGATGGCCCACCTCGGCGGTCAGCTTCCGCGGTTCTGCCGATACCCGCGTCAGTATGCGGTGGCACTGGAGAAGGCTCGCGCTGGTGACGATCGGTGGGTGGCGGGCGTGGGGCGACTTTCCTGCCACACCGTGTGGGCCGAGCTTCACCAAGACCTTCTGTCGAGTCTCGGTCGCGACCGTTCCGCGGATCCACGCCAGGGAGGTCGATGACTCATGGCTGCTCGCACCCTCTACCTCGTGCGCCACGGGGCAGCTGACGCCTGGGGCCAGTTGACTGATGAAGGCCGGGAACAGTCTCACCTGATCGGCCGGCGGCTCTCGCGGCTGCCCATTGATGTCGTGTGGCATTCGCCGCTGGCCCGGGCGGTCGAGAGCGCCCAGATCATCGCAGCGCAGATGCCGCGGGTCCTGGTCGACGAAGCGGCTGAACTCGTCGACCACGTCCCGTTCGTCCCGGACAGCGAAGATCTCTCACCCACATGGACCGGGTTCTTCGACGGCTATGACCGCGCCGAGGCCGAAGCCGGGCGACGTAGTGCCGACGACCTGGTCGCGCGGTTCGGCACACCGAGCATCCGGGCCTCGCGCCCGACCCACGAAGTGGCCGTCACCCATGCCTACCCGATTGCCTGGCTGGTGCGCGACGCGCTCGGTGCCCCACCGGCTCGATGGATGTCCCTGGACGGTGTCGCCAATACGGGTCTCACGGTGATCCAACACACCGACGGTGAACCTCCTGTCGTCGTGATGGTCAACGACATGTCTCATCTGCCCACCCCGCTGCGCTGGACAGGCTTTGCCGGTGGCAGACACTATGAGCGTCGTGAACCTCATAGCGGCTGATCACGTGACCGCAGGTGGCAAAGCCGCTGCCTTGGCCGACCTCCTACGGGCAGGTTTCCACGTACCGCAAGGTGTTGTCCTCCCTGCCAGCACGTATCGGGCCGCAGCCGCGGCGCTTCGCCTCAGTGAGCTCTCCGCGAATCAAGCCGAAGAGGCTCGATCGCGCATCCTGGGCTCGCGCCTGCCGAGCCAAGTCGTCGATGACGTCTCTCGGGCCTTGGAGCACCTCACCGACGAGGCACCGACCGACTACCTTGCCGTGCGCTCATCCTCCATCGCTGAGGATGACGAAGACGCATCTGCGGCAGGACAACACGACAGCTTCCTTGCCGTACGTGGAACCCAGCAGGTATGCGACGCGATCCTCAAGTGCTGGGCCTCGGTGTGGACCGAGCGCGCGATCGCCTACCGAACCCGGCAAGCCATGCGGGACACCGCAGCGTTCGATATGGCGGTGCTGGTCCAGCAGTTCGTCGATGCGAGCGTCTCCGGGATCATGTTCACCGACGGCGGCAGCGTGATCGAAGGCTCCTGGGGACTTGGAGAACGCATCGTCGCCGGCCACGTCACTCCGGATTCCTGGCGCGTCGGCGACGTCGGGATCATCGAGCGCCGACTAGGCCGCAAGACCGAGCGCACGGACCGCCACGACGGCCGCCTCGTCACGCGCGCCATCGCGCCTGTCGAGCAGATGAATCCCTGTCTCACCGATACTCAGGTGCTGCACCTGCACGCCGTGGGCGCGGAGGTCTCCGCCACGCTGCGCGGTCCTCGAGACATCGAATGGGCCATCACCGGACACTCGACGTGGATCCTTCAAGCCCGGCCCGTCACAGCACCCGTACCCGTACCCGAGCGCATAACGCCGCCACCCGCTGCTGACGCTGGGGCGGCCATCATCGGCGAGCCAGCCAGTCCAGGTGTCGCCTCCGGACCCGTTCGCCTCGTGCGCGGTCCCGCTGACTTTGCCAAGGTGGAACGCGGGGACGTGATCGTTTGCCGCCACACGGACCCGGCGTGGACGCCACTGTTCACCGTCGCAGCCGCGGTGGTGACCGAGACCGGCGGAGTCCTCTCTCATGCCGCGATTGTCGCTAGGGAAATCGGGATACCCGCCGTCCTCGCAGTTCCACGAGCGACCGAAGTGCTCGCCGCCTCATCCAGAGTCACCGTTAATGGCAACACCGGTCGCGTCTCGCCGTGCGTGTCGTAGGACAGCGTTTGGCCGCACACCGCTGCGACCCGGGCCACATGCAAAACTATCGCGCCAATGCCCAGGGAGATTTCGATTTCGCAATTTGGCTGCAGGAACACTCAGCGGCTGACCACTTTCAAGCCGCCGAGTTCCGAAACTCTGATCTGACGAGGTTGCGACCTGCTTATTGGTGGAGCAATTGACTGTTCGTCAGCGGCCCCACCAATAGCAGATGCTTACAGACGAGTGTCGGTGCTATCCGCAGTTGACAGCTGCATACGAGGTCCACGAGCGGTCGTAGCTGCCGGTCGACTGAGGATTGATCCAGGTACGCGCCTGCAGATCGCAGCCGCGATAGTAAATCGACTCCATCTCACCCGGTCCGTGCGCGTTGTAGGACAACTGGCAGGCCACGGCTACCGGCCCAAGGAGGCCGCACGCGGCGACGCCCGTGTTTGCGGCATCGAGGAACTCGCCGAGTTCAGCATTCGAGGAGGTGTTGGTGATATCCGGCGTGCCCGTGGCATAACTTGGATCCGCACTGGCGGTGGTAGCGGTGAACAGCGACGCGAAGGTCATAGACCCGGCCACAGCGGCGGTTGCTATTACTCGTTTCGTATTGTTCAACATGTCTTCTACGTTACCAAACTGTGACCTTATGCGTAAGCCCCCCTCCCCTATTTGCCGTGAAACGGAATAGCGACGCCGTTAGAACCGTGCGCGTTGCCAGCGAAGGGAGAAACCAAATCAACAGCACGGCGGGAGCTAGCGCACAGTTGCCTGGGGCGAGCAAGCTTGTGCTCATTTGATCGTCTCGCTGGCCTGCCGCCCGGTCGCGTTCTTGAGTGCTGGGCCCCGGGAAGGGAGGCGCTGGAGTGCAGAGCATGACCAGCGGAGAGTCGCCAATCACCGCCTGACCAGGGACTTTATCGCACACTAGATGCAAAGAAGTGTTTGCACTAGCGTATCGGCCTGTGAACCCTGAAACGTCACCCGGCGTGCTGCGCGCCCTTGCGCACCCGCTGCGGGTTCGTTTGCTGATGGAGCTTCGGGAGGGGTCAGCCACCTCGGCGATGTTGGCTAGGCGTACCGCGCAGACCCGCGGAAACGTCAGCTATCACTTGCGCTCACTCGCACGGGCAGGACTGATCGATGAAGACGGCGATAAGGGCACCGACCGTGAGCGTTGGTGGCGAGTCGTCACACTTCCCGAGGTCGATGCGCTGACACTCAGCGGGGGTGACGGCGTAGTGGGCGCCGCCGAAGCGGTGATGTTCGAGCGGGGGCGGCGAGTGGCGCGGTTCGCTGAACGGTTGAGCGCCGGGAAGGTCCCGCCGGATCGCGTGGAGGCGACCCGTGTCAGTGAGCTGCGTTTCAACGTCTCTGCTGCACGGCAAGCGGACCTCGTGGCCGAGATCGACGCCGTGCTCGCTCGGTGGGAACAGCTCGCTGATGAGCCCGGAGTGGACGGGGAGACGGTGGAAGTGCAGCTCGCCATCTTCTCGGTGCCCTCCGATGACTGAGCGCGGCCGCATGGGGATCGGTGCTTTCGTCACCATCGCTTTCGGGTGGGCCTGGGCGTGGTGGGCGCTCTCCATCCTGCTGCTGACAAGAGATCCGGACTCTCCACTCGCAGAGGTGGCTACCTTTCTTGGCACCTGCGCCCCGGCTCTTGCCGCATGGACGATCTGGTGCCGATCGAGCGATGCGCGCGGCGCGTGGCGCAAGCTCGGGCGCTGCGTGATCCCGTCCGGGCCGTGGACCGCATGGGTCGCTCCGTCACTGGCGATCTTCGCGGTAGCCGGGGTCGCGTCCTGGTCACAGCGGCTCTGGGGCGACCCGGTGCCGGCGTCGCCGTCGCTGTGGCTGATTCTGCCGCAGCTACTCGTGATGCTCGTCGCCGGCGGCGGCCAAGAGGAGATCGGTTGGCGCGGATGGCTGCACCCCGCCGTTCGTAGTCGAACCGGACGCTGGCGCACGCCACTTGTCATCGGTGCAATCTGGTTCTGTTGGCATCTGCCGTTGTGGTGGACACCCGGCTCGATCCAGACCTACGTTCCCATGCCCGCCTTCGCGATGGTGCTTCTCGGCCTATCGTTGCTCCTGACAAGGGCACTCGAAGCAACCGACGGCCGGCCTTCGGTCGCGATCTGGTTGCACGCCCTGAACAACCTCGCGGCCAGCTGGCTCGTCTTCATCACGCCAGAAGCCGACGCGACACAAGTCGGTTCCTGGGTGATGGGTGCTGGGTATCTCATCATCGGGGTAGTCGCGATGCAAACTCGCGCGATCCGACGCTTCCCCCGACTTCGCCTCCGCCATCCGAGGCCGGATACCGACTGACCACCAGTGGGCCGAACCGCAGATCCAAGCCGATCAAGACTGGATCGGGGCGATGGCACGTACCGGGACTTCGCTCGGTCGAGAGACGGCTACCGGTCATACCCAGTGGCTCGAACAATGCCTGCTGAGCCAGAACCGGCAGCAAGCTGCCGGTCACCGAGGTCAGCCTCTCCGCCCGCAGGATGTAGCCCACGATGCTGTAGGCGAAGACACTGCCCGCAGGCGCCTCGGGCGCAGCCAGGCTGCTCCCCCCTGCAGCACCGAACCGTTGGTCAGCTGCTGTACGTCTTCCAGGCCGAGGGCCGCCACCGCCCGCGCCGCGGACCCGATTCCGGCTGTGTGGCGTGTCGTCGGGACGCAACCGACCCGACAACACCTGCTGCCCGACCAGCAGACCGACGAACTACTTGGATACCGATCCGCAATGAGAGGCGCTGAATGTGCCTCTGACTAAGTGTCTTGCTGGTGGAGCATAGGAGACTCGAACTCCGGACCTCTTCCATGCCATGGAAGCGCGCTACCAACCCTAGAACAAGAGCACGAGCGCCCGCTAACTAGGCAATTTACGTTAGTCCTCATTGCGGGTCGTCAGGGTTCACATCCGTCCGAACCCTCTAGTGTTGTTGAATGTGTTGTCAGGCGCTAACGTTCCCTAGCACTGTCTCGACTCAGGACACTCCCGAATAGAGTTCGAACAGCGAGCCCTCTGTCCTTGTGGGAAGGCAGAGGGCTCTGCTATCTCTGGGTGTGCCGCTGAGACGCCGTGTGTGCCCGATCTGAGCGCATTGTAGAACACCGTGACGTCCTCTTGAGGCTTCCATTCCCGAGGGCTTAGATCGCCAACCAGTTAGCCTCATGCCATGGAATTTTGGATGAGCGCGACTGCGCCGTGGTGGAACGGTCTGTTGGGCATCGTTATTGGTCTTCTTGCGGGGTGGTTCGCAGACAAGAGTCGTAGCAGGGCAGCCGCCAGGGAGACTGCTCGCCTACAGGTCCAGGCCACGTGCATAGAGATGGCGAACGAGGCTGTCGATTTCGCCACCACATTTCTTACCACCGTGGAGAGGTTGAACAAGGCGGAGCCTGCCCGTCCGTTGACGCCCGAGGTACGGGCGCAGTGGGATGAGGCTCTGGACCCCCTGGAGAAGACGGCATTCAACTTCTCGAATCTGTACACCAGGCTCCAGGTCATGGCCCCCGACGATCTGATCGAGGCCGCGCGCAACATGCTCATAGTCCTGCAAGAGGCAAGTAGTAGTGATATCGAATTTGATCCTGACGAGTTGACAGCCTGGGAGCTGAAGTTCCAAGACGCTCACGACATCTTCATCTTCGGCGCGCGTGTTATCACTCACCACAACCACCCACGCTTGGAGAACCGGGCTCCGTTCAGGAAGGTGCGGGCATACCTATTCAAGCGTAGGGCTCTGCGAGGCGGATAGCCCGAGTGTGCCTCTGTGCGACGTGCTGGGCTGCCGAAGATTGCACTGACGACGTAGCGTCCAGCGCGGTCCTTGCTGAGGTCCAACTCAGCGGGAATCAGGCTCGTAGATCCTGCTAGGTGCCCACGAGGTCCTTGGCCATCCTTTTAGCCCTCGTACTCCACCACTTCTGGTCTCAGTACGGGCCTCAGCCGCCCGCTAGGCTCCCGGCATGACGTTGATTCAGATGCTGGTGCCGTTTGCTTGGTGTCCTCGTCGGTGGCGTCATCACCTACCTGACGACGCACAGCCACGAAAGCAGCCGTGCGAAGCGTGAAGCGCAGGAACGCTGGGTCACTGAGGTTCAGTCCCTAGCCTCGACTCTCCTGGGGCTGGCGTTCAAGTTCAGCCTTCAGTTCGGCATCCTGAGATTGGCCTACGGGGCGCGACAGGCTCAGCAGCATGCCGAGTATGTTTCGGACCTCAACTCCATGCTCGCCGAAATGCAGAGCCTGAGCCTGCGACTTCGCGTCCTGAACGCCGGTGATATCTCAGAGGCTGCGGAGCGGATCGTGGGAGTGCACGTCAAGTACCGAATGACTGACTCCGACGACGAGTTCGGTGAGTGGCTCGATGCGTCGAGCGAGGCGCAGGCCGCACTGCTGCGAGCGGTGCAGCCGCTGGCTGCACGGCCTGGTACGTGAGCGGCCAGACAACCGAGCAGTTGGCGTGCTGACAACACACTGTGCTGTCAACTGTGCAGGGGTCGGTCGAGAACACCAATATGCAGGTGCTGTCAGAACGTGGTGTGCTGTCAGAATCCGTTGTCATTGGAGCCTGTCAGGGCTGCTCTTGAGTCAATAAGAGCACTGAATACGCCTCTGACTAGGTGTCTTGCTGGTGGAGCATAGGAGATTCGAACTCCTGACCTCTTCCATGCCATGGAAGCGCGCTACCAACTGCGCCAATGCCCCTCGCGTCTCGCCCGTCACACCGTGTCGAACAAGCCTCGTAGATACTAGCCGATTCCCTGCCCAGTCACGAAATCGGCCCGTTCAGCTCGCCCAGTCCGGTGACGTTGTAGTCCTCCAACCGCCAGAATCCGCCGCTGCGGTGGCGCACCACGGTGGCCCAGGCGCAGTTGTCCATGCCGGCCAGCCGGTTCCACAGTTCAGGCGGCAGTCCGACCAG
The DNA here is from genome assembly GCF_056896895.1 of Microlunatus sp. M237. Classification (NCBI taxonomy): domain Bacteria; kingdom Bacillati; phylum Actinomycetota; class Actinomycetes; order Propionibacteriales; family Propionibacteriaceae; genus Microlunatus; species Microlunatus sp. M237. Next base: position 146,410 of record NZ_JBXHBL010000001.1, read on the forward strand.
GCAACCGATGCCGGCGCGGGCAGCCAGCCCGTGCATGGTGACCACCACGGTTGAGCCGTCGGGAGCGGCGGCGGCGATCTCCTCGAAGGCCTCAGCGACCCGGTGTCCGACCTCGGAGACCGTCTCGCCGGTCGGTGAGCGGCGTACGTCCTCGCCGGCGGCCAACCGGTCGACGGTCTCCGGGTCCAGCAGCCGCGCCTGGTCGGCGGTCAGACCCTGCCAGGTGCCGACGTGGATCTCCCGCAGCCGTACGTCGTAGCGGACCTCCAGGCCGGTGACCTCGGCCAGCGCGGCTGCTGTCGCCCGCGCCCGGGACAGGTCACTGGACACGATCTCGGCCGGCTCGTAGCGGGCCAGCAGCTGGGCAGTGGCCTTGGCCTGCGCCTGACCGAGGTCGTCCAGCTCGATGTCGGCCTGGCCCTGGTAGCGGCCGGTGTGGTTCCACGAGGTACGGCCATGGCGCCAGACGATCAGGCGCGCGGCGGTCATCGGGTCTCGTCGACCCGGAGCTCGATCCGGGGGCAGTCGTGCCAGAGCCGCTCGAGGGCATAGAACTTGCGCTCCTCGGTGTGCTGCACGTGCACCACCACGTCGAGATAGTCCAGCAGTACCCAGCGCTGCAGCCGATCCCCCTCGCGGCGAACGGGCTTGGCATCCATGGCTCGCAGCGCCTCCTCGATCCCATCCACCACGGCGCCGACCTGACGCTCGTTAGACGCGGTGACGACGAGGAAGACGTCGGTGATGGCCAGCTGCTCCGAGACGTCGTAGGCGACCAGGTCGGTGCCCAGCTTGTCGGCGGCGGCGGTGGCCGCGGCCCGGGTCAGGGCGATGGCGCGTTCGGTGGCAGTCACAGGATTTCTCTTCTCGTTGGTACGTAGGTGCGCGATGTTCAGCTGGAGTGGTAGAGACCACGCTTGGCGATGTACTGGACGATCCCGTCCGGGACCAGATACCAGATCGGGTTCGCCTCGGTCACCCGCTGGCGGCAGTCGGTGGAGGAGATGGCGAGCGCGGGCACCTCCATCAGTGTCACCCGCTCCTGCGGCAGCTGGTCGATCGCCGGCGAATCCAGCTCCACCCCCGGGCGGGTACAAGCCACGAAGTGGGCCAGGGTGAACAGCTCCTCCACCCCACGCCAGGTCATGATCTGTGCCATCGCGTCGGCGCCGGTGATGAAGAACAGGTCGACGTCCTCGCCGCGTTCGGCCCGGATGTCCTTCAGCGTGTCGACGGTGTAGGTCATCCCGGGTCGGTCGATATCGACGCGGCTGACCGTGAACCGCGGGTTGGAGGCGGTGGCGATCACCGTCATCAGATAGCGGTCCTCGGCCTCGGAGACCTGCCGGTCGGCCTTCTGCCATGGTTCGCCGGTCGGAACGAAGACGACCTCGTCGAGGGAGAACTTGGTGGCGACCTCGCTCGCCGCCACGAGGTGGCCGTGGTGGATCGGGTCGAACGTGCCGCCCATCACGCCGAGGCGATAGCGATGCGCGGACGCGGCCGAGCGGTTGCGGGCCAGGCCGGTGGGTGATGGCCGCGGTGAGTCGGACATCTAGCTGTGCGCGCGGCCCTTGCCGATGGACAGCGTGATCAGCAGCGCGGCGATCAGCAGACCGAAAGCGATCAGACCGAAGCCCCAGGCCGGGATGGGAAGCTCGTGACCGACTTCGGTTTCGAGCAGTGTGAGTCCGAACATCATGGCTGAAGACTACCGGTCATCTTCCACTGGTGCCGCCAGGCCCCGCCCCCGCCCCGCCGTCGCCGAGTGACGCCCCCCGGGCCCGGCCACCGACTCAGCCGCGGGTCTGACCGGCGCCCGTGACCACGTACTTGGTCGAGGTCATCTCCACCAGCCCCATCGGTCCCCTGGCGTGCAGCTTCTGGGTCGAGATGCCGATCTCCGCCCCGAAGCCGAACTCGCCCCCGTCGACGAAGCGGCTGGACGCGTTCACCAGCACGGCCGCGGCGTCGACCTCGGCGACGAAGCGCTGCGCCGACGAGGCCGAATCGGTGACGATGGTCTCGCTGTGACCGGTGGAGTACGTCCGGATATGACCAAGGGCGGCGTCCAGTGACTCCACCACCGCTGCGGCCAGGTCGAGGGACAGGTATTCCTCGGCGAAGTCGGCGTCGTCGGCGGGCAGCACCTCGCCGTAGGACGCCACCCGCTCGTCGCCGTGCACTGTGACGCCCGCGGCCCGCAGCGCCGACAGTGCGCCGGGCAGGAACTCGGCAGCGATGTCGGCGTGCACCAAGAGGGTCTCCACCGCGTTGCACACCGAGGGCCGCTGGGTCTTGGCGTTCAGCAGGATCTCCAGGGCCATGGCCTGGTCCGCGCTGGCATCGACGAACAGGTGACAGTTGCCCACCCCGGTCTCGATCACCGGCACCTGGGAGTCGCGCACCACCGCCTCGATCAGGCCGGCCCCGCCACGCGGGATGAGGACGTCCACCAGGCCACGTGCCTGCATCATCGCGGTGGTCACCTCGCGAGGACCGGTGACCAGCTGGATCGCATCCTCGGGCAAGCCTGACGCGGCCAGCCCTGCCCGGAGCGCCGTCACCACGGCGGCGTTGGACTCGACCGCTGACGACGACCCTCGGAGCAGCGCGGCGTTGCCGGACTTCAGGCAGATGCCGCCGGCGTCGGCGGTCACGTTGGGACGCGCCTCGTAGATGATGCCCACCACGCCGAACGGCACCCGCACCTGGCGGACCTGGACTCCATTGGGGTTCGTCCAGCCTCGGACCACGTCACCGACCGGATCGGGCAGGGCCGCGAGCGAGCGCAGTCCCTCGACCATCCCGGCCAGCCGCTCACTGGTCAGCCGCAGCCGGTCGACCAGCGCCGCCGCGGTGCCGCCGGCCTCGGCCCGGGTGACATCGCGCTCGTTGGCCTCCAGCACCTGCGTCTCGGCCTTGGCCAGCGCGTCGGCCATCGCCTGCAACCCGGCGTCCTTGGCCGCCCGGGTGGAACGCGCCAGCACCCGCGCCGCCGCGCGGGCGCGGATGGCCTGGTCACCGAAGGCGGCGTTCGGCGTGTGCGATCGGGTGTCGGTGCTGCTCACAGGTCAAATCTAGTCCGGCGCAGCATACCGGCCGCGACGTTCTCACTCCGGCGGCACCAGCGTCAGATCAGACCCTGCTCCGGGGTGCCGGCGGGGATGGGCGACATCCGGATCACCGAGGTGGGCCCGGCCATGAGTCCGGTGGTCCGCTCCACCAGCTGGCGGACGGCTTCGCCGGCGCCGTGGGCGTCCAGCAGCGCCGCAGTGGTCCACTTCTCCAGCATGTAGATGGTGTCGCCGGGGGCGTCATGGATCGCGTACAGCTCACACCCCGGCTCGGCGTGCACCGCCGGGATGGAAGCGACCAGGGCTTCGCGCAGCTCAGCCAGACGGCCCTCGGCCGCCTGGAAGACAGCCACCACGACCACCGGATTGTCCGACATGCACCCACGCTCCTTCGCTGTGCGGCGTGTCGGCGACACGACCGTCGGGGTGAGCCTAATGGGCCCGACCGTGGCTGCCTGACATGCTGGCGGCCTGGCGGTATCGCCGCCCGGCCGTAGGTGCGAGGATGTCGCCACATTCGGGGAGGAGATCAGCGGTGTCGAGACTGGTGTTGCCCGACGATCTGGCCGTCTTGATGTCCGGTGAGCCATACATCGACGTGATCGGTGTCGCCGCGCCCTGGCGGGTGCCGCCCGGCTGGTGGGAAGCGGCCCAGGTCCGGGTCCGCGAACTGGTCGAGGACCCCCGCGCCGGAGCGAGCCAGAACTGGACCAGCTGGCCGGACAACACCCGGGACGTGGCGCCGTTCCTGCAGAACATCGCCATGGCACTCGGCGGCTACGTCGCCATCTTCGCCGGGGAGCACGCCCAGTTCCCCGAGCAGCTGATCGCCGAATACCTGTCGCCCGGCCAGCGGCGCGAGCCGATGGTCGCCCGCAACTGGTATCTGACCGACGCTGAGTGGCCGCTGTTCCTGCTCAAGTTCGCCGGCGCTGACCCCGAGCGGCGCCGGTCGGCACTGGAGCTGTCCCGCGACTGCGTGGCGTTTCTGGCCGAGGTCGCGCCGCTGCGCGGTCGCGCCGAGGCCCTGATGGCGGTCTACGACCGCGTGCTGAGCTCGGCGACACTGCTGCACGAACACTGCACGCAGCCGTACCCCGAGGTGGCCCGGAGCTGGCGCCACCAGCTGCTGACCGAGGACGAGCTCGCCCTGCTGCCCGAGATCGGTGGTTGGCCGGCCGCGTTGGCCTGGTCCTACCAAGGTCTCGCCGCGGCCCACCATCATCTGGCTGCGGTCACCACCCGGGCGCAGAGCGTGCCGGTGACGGTCGCGTCGATGGCGCTGGCCGACAAGCTCGCGACCCTGCCCGCCGGTCTCTCGGTCGCCGTCGGCTCGGACGAGTTCGCCGAGATCTCGGCCGCCTTCGAGGACCTGCGCAACGGCTTCGACGCCGACAGCTGGCTGCAGGAGAACCGCGGCTGGCTGGCCCGCGGGATGCTGGCCGGTGAGATCGAGGCGTGCCGGGTGTGGCTGGCCATGGCCGCCCAGGTGTCGCGCGTCGTCGCCGGGCTGCCCCGAGCGCCGCAGCCGTCCCGGTCGCCCGACACGATCGGCTTCGTCACCGATGTGGAGGAGCTGTTCACCGTCCGCCGAGCCGTCAACCCGTTGGTGCAGTCCTTCGCCGCCCGGATGAGCGAACGAGTCACCCACCCGGTGGTGGCCCCCGCGAGCCGGCCGCGGCCGCGCCCCCTGGCGTCCACCGACACCGACATCGACGAGGTCGATGACGACATCCCGGAGGTGGAGATCGGCGACCCGCAGGGTGAGCTGGCTGCCCTGATCGGGCTGGAACCGGTCAAGCAGCAGGTTCGCCGGCTCGTGGCGGAGGCTCGCGCCGACCAGCTCCGCCGCCAGGCCGGGATGCCGGAGAGTGACCGATCGCGACACATGGTCTTCCTGGGCAACCCCGGCACGGCCAAGACAACCATCGCCCGGCTGCTGGCGCGGATCTACGCCGAGCTCGGAACGTTGTCCAACGGCCACCTGGTGGAGGCCAGCCGGGTCGACCTGGTCGGTGAGTACATCGGCCAGACAGCACCCAAGGTCCGCAAGATGTTCAACAAGGCATCCGGCGGCGTGCTGTTCATCGACGAGGCCTACGCGTTGATCCCCGCCGACTCACACCGAGACTTCGGGGTCGAGGCAGTCGCCACCCTCCTCAAGATGATGGAGGACCGCCGCGACGAGGTGGTGGTGATCGTGGCCGGCTATCCGGCGGAGATGCGCCGGTTCCTCGCCTCCAACCCCGGTCTGGCGTCGAGATTTCCCAAGACGCTGACGTTCGAGGACTACAGCGACGACGACCTGGTCGCCATCTTCCGTCTGATCGCCACCGCGCAAGGCTTCGTGGTCGGTCCCGGCGTGGACGAGACCCTACGTTCCTTGGTGCCGCACCCGCACCCACCCGGTTTCGGTAACGGCAGGTTCGTCCGCAACCTGTTCGAGGAGGCTGTCTCGATTCAGGCGGAGCGGATCATCTCGATGCCCGACCCGACCCCGGACGCCATCCGGATGCTGCTCAGCGTGGACATCCCGCGAGAGGCACCGCCTACCGACCGGCCGCTGCAGGGCATGTACCTCTAGCTCAGAGCAGGGTCGGCGGCAGTGCTCCCTCGCACTCCAGCAGCCACACCTTGGTCTCCCGCTCCCGCCCCGGCTCACCACCGGAGAAGCCGCCGAGCCCGTTGCCGGCCACCACCCGGTGGCACGGAATGATCACCGGCAGCGGGTTGGCGGCCATGATCGAGCCGATCGCCCGGGCCGGAATGGCAGTTCCGGTGCGGGCGGCGAGCTCGCCGTAGGTGATCGTCTGACCGTAGCCGACCGTCTCGGTCAGCGTGTGCAACACCGTGCTGCGCACCGACTCCCCCGGTGGCGGCAGGTCCAGGGGCAACGCGAAGGCGGTCCGCCGGCCGGCGAAGTAGTCGCTCAGCTGGGCCAGAGCCTCACCCAGCAAGTGGTCGGCCTCGCCGGCGTCGTCGGCCGGGGAGCCGCCGGCGGGCCGAAGTCCCCAGCCGATGCGGCGCACGCCCGCCGGTCCGGCCAGCACGCCCAGCGTCCCGACCGGTGTTCGCAGCGTCGCGAACCGCGTCACGCCACCGGCTCGACGACCAGGTCGGGGTCGGTGATGGCGATCGCCCCGGTCATGATCTCCTCGGCCCAGTGGCAGGCGACCCGGCGACCCGGCGCGACCTCGGTCAGCTCGCGCAGGACAGGGACCTCGGTGTCGCACCGGCTCTGCTGTCGGAACGGGCACCGGGTGTGGAAACGGCAGCCGCTCGGCGGGTTCGCCGGGCTGGGCAGGTCACCACGCAGCAAGATCCGCTCGCGCTGATCCTCCACCGCCGGGTCGGGGATCGGGATGGCCGACATCAGCGCGATCGTGTACGGATGAAGCGGCTTGGCGTAGAGGTCGTCGGAGGGAGCCTCCTCGACCAGCTGACCGAGATACATCACCCCGATGGTGTCGGAGATGTGGCGGACCACCGCCAGGTCGTGCGCGATCACGATGTAGGTAAGGCCGAGGAGGTCCTGCAGCTCCTCCAGCAGATTGATCACCTGCGCCTGGACCGAGACGTCCAGCGCACTGACCGGCTCGTCGGCGATGACCAGGTCGGGGTTGAGGATCATCGCTCGGGCGATACCGATCCGCTGCCGCTGTCCGCCGGAGAACTCGTGCGGATACTTGGCCAGCGCGCCGCGGGGCAGACCGACCACCTCGAGCATCGACGCCACCTTGGCCAGGTGGTTCTTCGGTGAGTCCGCGCCGAACCGCTCCCGGTCAGCCGGCGACAGCCCGTGCACCCGCAGCGGCTCGACCAGCAGGCTCTGCACCGACTGACGTGGGTCCAGGCTGGCCAGCGGGTCCTGGAACACCATCTGCATCCGCCGGCGGAGCTTGCGCAGCGGCTCGGCCTTGAGTGCGGCGAGGTCGTGGCCGTCGAAGATCACCGACCCGCCGGTCGGCTCCTCCAGTCGCAGCAGGGCGCGGCCGAGCGTGGACTTCCCGCACCCCGACTCCCCCACCAGCCCGTACGTCTGACCGCGGGCGATCTCGAGGTCCACTCCGTCCACCGCCCGTACGTGGCCCACGGTGCGGTCGAACACGAGGCCCTGCTTGATCGGGAAGTGCACTTCCAGCCCGGAGACCGACAACAGAGCGGGCGCCCGGGTGGTGGTCGCGACCGAGGCGGTGGTGGCTTCCGAGGCGGTGGTCATCACAGGTCTCCTCGTACGTCGTGCGCGGCGTCCGCGGGGATGCCCCCGGCCGGGTGCACGCAGCGCATCCGGTGGGCCGGTGCCGCGGTCGGAATCAGTTCCAGGTCGCTGACGATGCAGTCGTCGGCCGCATGCGGGCACCGGGGGGCGAACGCGCAGGCCTTCGACCAGGAGATGGTGTCGCGGGGGGTGCCCGGGATGGGCCGCAGCGCCTCGCCGCGGGGGGCGTCCAGCCGCGGGATCGAGCTCAGCAGTCCTTCGGTGTAGCGGTGCCGCGGGTGGGCGAACAGCTCGCGCCGCGGGGCCGACTCGACCACCCGACCGGCATACATCACGTTGACGAAGTCGCAGAGCCCGGCCACGACGCCGAGGTCGTGGGTGATCATCACCATCGCGGTGCCGAGGTCGTTGACCAGCTCTTTGAGCAGCTCGAGCACCTGGGCCTGGATGGTGACGTCGAGGGCGGTGGTCGGCTCGTCGCAGATCAGCAGCGACGGCTTGCAGGCCAAGGCGATGGCGATCAGGGCACGCTGACGCATGCCGCCGGACAGCTGGTGCGGATACTCGTCCAGGCGACGGCGGGGGTCCGGGATCCCACAGCGGCGCAGCAGGTCCTCGGCCTCGGCGCGGGCGGCGGACCGGGAGATGTCCTGATGGCGGCGCAGCACCTCGGTCACCTGCAGCCCGACCGGAATCACGGGGTTCAGGGAGCTCATCGGGTCCTGGAAGACCATGGCCAGATCCTTGCCGCGCAGCTCGGCCAGGTCGCGGTTGCTCAGCCGGAGCAGGTCACGGCCGCGATAGAGCACCTCGCCGCTGACCTGCACCCCGCGGCGGGGCAGCAGCCCCATCACGGCCATCGAGGTCACCGACTTGCCGCTGCCGGACTCCCCCACCACGCCGACGATCTCGCCGGGCTTGACGCTGAAGGAGACCCCGTCGACAGCGGCGGTCGCCGGTCCCCGGCGTCGCTGGAACCGTACGCTCAGGTTCTTGATCTCCAGCAGCGCCTCGTCGCGGTTCACCGGGCCGCGGCTGCCGCGACGGCCGCCGGCGGGGGCGGCAGCGGGGGTGATGGTGGACGACATGGTCATCTCCTCGACTTCGGATCGAGCGCTTCACGCAGCGACTCACCGAACAGGGTGAAGCCGAGTGCGGTGACGGCGATGCAGAGGCCGGGCAGCACCGTCAGGTGTGGGTCACTCTGCAGCCGGTCCTGGGCCTTGACCAGCATTCGGCCCCATTCGGCGACCGCCGGGTCCGCCGCGCCGAGCCCGAGATAGCTGAGCGCGGCCACCTCGATGATCGCCGTGGCCAGGGTGAGGGTGGCCTGGACGATCACCGGACCCAGCGAGTTGGGCAGCACATGGCCCATCACGATGCTGCGACGGCGCAGACCGAGCGAGAACGAGGCCAGCACATAGTCCTGACCGCGCTGGGCCAGCATCGAGCCGCGCAGCAACCGGGCGAAGATCGGGATCTGCGCCGCGGCGATGGCGATCATGATCGCGGCGGGCCGTCGCCCCAGCACGGCTGCCACGCTGACCGCGAGCAGCAGCGACGGGATGGACAACAAGATGTCGACGATCCGCATCACCAAGGTGTCCACCCAGCCACCGAAGGCGCCGGCGACACCGCCGAGGAGGGCACCGCCGACCAGCCCGAGGGCGGTGGAGACCACCCCGATGATCAGCGACTGGCGGGCACCGTAGACGAGCTGCGTGAACAGGTCGGAGCCGAAGGGGTCCAGGCCGAGCCGGTGCTCGGCCGAGCTGCCCGGCACCTGGTTGGGCGTCACCTGGTCGATCCACTGGCTGCCGGCCGGGGCGTACGGGGCGATCAGCGGCGCGAAGACCGCCACCGCCACGAAGCCGAGCACGATCAGGGCACCGATGATCGCCGAGGGGTTTCGCGCCATCCGCGCGAACGCTCCACGCCACAGGCTGGTGCCGCGCTCGTCGGACCGGCCGTCGCCCATCAGGGCCGACAGCGACTCCGGACGGGATGCCTGCACGGGATCGAGGGCTGTCATCTCTGCCTCACTTGGTCCGCAGCCGGGGGTCGATGACGCCGTAGAGCAGGTCCACCGCGAGGTTGACCAGGGCGTACACCAACGCGATGAAGAGGATGAAGCCCTGCAGGACAGCGAAGTCCAGCCCGCTGATGGCGTCGAACAGATAGGAACCGATGCCGTTGAACGCGAACACCGACTCGGTCAGCACCGCACCGGAGAGCAGCGCCCCGGTCTGCAGGCCGATGGTGGTGGTGACCGGCAGCATCGCGTTGCGGAGGACGTGGCGGACAGTGATCAGCTGCGGCGCCAGGCCTTTGGCGGTCGCGGTGCGGACATAGTCCTCATTCAGCACGTCGATCACCGAGGCGCGGGTCATCCGGACGATGATCGCCAGCGGGATGGATCCCAAGGCGATGGCCGGCAGCACCAGGTGCACCACCGCGTCCCAGGCTGCATCCCACTCCCGGGTGAGCAGACCGTCCAGCACGTAGAAGTTGGTCACGTGGGTGGCGTCGATCCGCGGGCTCTGCCGCCCAGACGTGGGTAGCACGGCCAGGTCGGCCAGCGAGATGCCGAAGATCTGTCCCGGCAGGCCGATCGCGAAGACGATCTTGAGCAGGTACGCCAGCACGAACACCGGGATCACCACACCAAGCAGTGAGCCTCCGACAGTGACCAGATCGATCACGCCGCCGGCCCGGCGGGCCGCGAGGTAACCGAGCGGGATGCCCACCACGATGGCGAAGAGGAGCGCTGCGACCGCCAGCTCGATGGTGGCTGGGAACCTGTCGAGAAAGGTACCGAGGACCGGCTCTCCGGTCCTGGGCGAGGAGCCGAAGTCACCGCGCAGCAGCCGGGCGGTGTAGGTCAGGTATTGGGTGAGCAGCGGCTTGTCGAAGCCGTACTGCGCGTTCACCTGCGCGATCGAAGCGGGTGTGGCCTTCTCGCCCAACAGCGCTCGCGCCGGGTCACCGGGCAGCGCACGCAGCCAGGCGAACAGCAGCACGCTGAGCCCGAACAGCACGGGCACCATCAGCAGGATCCGACGGATCGTAAATCTCAGCACGGGTCACGCCCCTCTGCTGGGTCGGGACGGCAGCTGCCGTCGTGGTCGGGAGACAGGGGCGGGTCCGGGACCGCTCGACGAGCAGACCCGGACCCGACCGTTGGAACCGTTGCGGCTCAGCGCCTCACTTGGCCACCGTGACGTTGTTCCAGACCTCGTCCTGCACCGGGCTGGCGACGTAGCCCTGGACGTCCTTGCCGAACGCCAGCGACGGCGCCGGGTGAGCAAGCGGCACGCCCGGGACGAAGGTGGCGATCTCCTGGTTGATCTTCGAGTAGACCGGGAGCTGCTCCTCGCGGGTGGGCAGCTCACGGGCCGCCTTCAGGTCCGCGAACAGCTTCTTGTTCTCAAAGCCCCACTCGTTGGCCTTCTGACCGAAGAAGACGCCGACGAAGTTGTCCGGGTCGTTGTAGTCACCGGTCCAGCCGAGCAGATGCAGGTCATGCTTGTCGGTGCCGCCATCACCTTGGATCATGTCCAGGTAGTCGGGGCTCCACTTCGCCGCGACCGGCTCGACCTTGATGCCGACCTTCTCCAGCTGGGACTTGATCACCGCGAAGGTGTCCTCCGGAGACGGCATGTACGGCCGCGAGACCCCGGTCGGGTAGGCGAACTTGACGGTGAGGTTCTCCTGGCCGGCCTCCTTCAACAGCGACTTCGCCTTGTCGACGTTGTACGCATACTCGGTCACCGAGTCGTTGTAGCCCTCGACGGTGGGTGGCATGAACTGGGTGGCCACCACCGATCCGTCGGGCAGCGAGCTCTTGACGACGCCTTCCTTGTCGATGGCGTAGCTGATGGCCTGGCGCACCCGTACGTCCTGCAGCGCCTTGTTCTTCTGGTTCATGCCGAGATACAAGATGTTGAAGGCGGGCCGGTTCTGGATCTGGAAGCCCTTGTCCTTGAGTGGCTGCAGGTCGGCCGGGCCGACCAGGTCGTAACCGTCGATCTCTTCGGACTCCAGGGCCTGGGTCCGGGCCTTCGGATCGCTGATGGTGCGGATGATCACCGTGTCGACCTTGGCCTTCTCGCCCCAGTAGCCGTCGTTGCGCTTCAGGGTGACCTGCTGACCACGGTCCCACTTGTCGAAGACGAAGGGACCGGTGCCGGTCGGGTGCGCGGTGGCGTACTCGGAGAACCGCGGGTCGGACTCACTGCCGGAGGTGTTGTCCGCGTTGTACTGCTTGAGTGCCGTCGGGCTCTGCATCGAGAACGAAGGCAGAGTCATCGCCTGGACGAAGCCGGCGAACGGGCTCTTCAGCTTGACCGTGGCTTCGGTGGCGCTGCCTGCGGTGCAGGAGTCGTAGATGCCGCCGGTCTTGCCGGTCTTGAAGCCCTTGAACAAGTTGTTGTAGTAGTACGTGATGTTCTCGCTCTGGTTCAGCCCGGACCAGTTGTACCAGCGGTCGAAGTTGGCGCAGACCGCCTCGCCGTTGAAGTCGGTGCCGTCGGAGAACTTGACACCTTCGCGGAGGGTGAAGGTGTAGCTCTTGCCGTCAGCAGCGGCCTTCCACTCGGTGGCCAGCAGCGGCTCCAGGTCGGTCGTCCCGGGCTTGGCGCTGACGAGTCCCTCGAAGATCTGACGCGAGATGCGGAACGTCTCACCTTCGCTCGCCATGGCGGGGTCGAGCATCACCGGGTCGGACGACGCGGCGAAGACGAACTGGCCGCCGCCGGCACCAGCGCTCTCGCTGCCTTCCGGGGCGCGCTCGCTTTCGGCGCAGGCGGCGAGCGAGCCGACCAGAGCGAACGTCGCGGCCAGGGCCGCAGCGCGACGGAATGATCTCGTGATACGCAAGATGGTCACCTCGATTTATGCGGGCGGGAGGGCCCGGCAGATGAATTCCTAGTGCTTTTGACCGCTGCCGCGGGCGGCTGGCCTGGAGTGACCCTATCCCACCCTGTTCGCTGGATGTGGTCTGGTCGCGCCCCCGTTGCCGGAGTGCAACCTGGCGCAACCCGGGAGGAATACGACCCCTTTGCGCGGCAGCGGCGCGCGGGCGGCCGGGTCGGTGCCGCTAGCCTGTGATCGGATCAATCAACGCGCCGAGCCGCGTCCGGAGATGTTCGACACCCCGACAGAGACGAGGACCCGATGGCCTGGATGGAAACCGAACGGACGATGCTGGTGGCCACGCTGCGGGGGTCCGATCCCGAGGCGGCCACCCTCTGCGAGGGGTGGAACGTCCGGCAGCTGCTGGCGCACCTGGTGCTGCGCGAGCATGAGATGACGAAGATCATCCGCGACGCCGTGCGCCGGCCCAAGCCGGGAAACGAGCACTTCCTCAACCAGACCGCGGACGCTGCACGTACTCCCGACGGGTATGCCGCCCTGGTGGACCGCTTCGCCGCCGGACCGGGCCGTTGGTCGCCGATGCGGGCGCTGGGCGATGCCGCCAACCTGGTCGAGTACGTCGTCCACCACGAGGACATCCGGCGCGCAGGCCCCCATCCCGCTGACCCGCGCGTGCTGCCGGCCGGCGAGGTGGCCGCGGTGTGGCGCCACTCCGCCATGCTCACCCGGGCCAGCTATCGCGGCTGTCCGGTCGGGGTGGTCCTGCAGGCCCCGGGCGCGGAGCCCCGGGTGGCGCACAAGGGGGCCGACCCGGTCACCATCACCGGCGAGCCGGTGGAGCTGGTGCTGCACGCCATGGGTCGGCGCGACGCTGCCCGGGTGGAGATCGGTGGGGCGCCGGAGCCGTTGGCGGCGTTCACCGCCTGGCTGGCCGGTCCTGGCCGCTGAGCCCGCACTAGCCCGGCCGGTCGAGGACGACGCGATAGTTAGTCAATTAGGCCGGTCGAGGACGACGCATCAATTAGGCCGGTCGAGGACGACGCATCAATTAGGCCGGTCGAGGACGACCAGGGCATCGCGGTGCACGACGGTCCGGTCGTACCCGGCCCCCAGCGCCGCGGTCAGCTCCTTGGTGGTGCGACCGAGCAGCTCGGGCAGCTCGTCGGAGTCGTAGTTGGCCAGCCCCCGCGCCACCACCTTGCCGTCGACATCGACCAGGTCGACGGCGTCGCCGACGGCGAACGTACCGCGCACGGCGGTGATGCCGGCCGGCAGCAGTGATGCGTTGCGGTGCACCACGGCGCGAACGGCGCCCGGGTCCAGAGTCAGCTCGCCGTGGGCATCACTGGCGTGCTCCAGCCACAGCAGCCGGGTCGGACGCCGCGGGCCGGTGACGTGGAACTGTGTCCCCACCGGTTCCCCGGCCAGTGCCTCGGCTGCCCGGTCGGCCGCGGCGAGCACCACCGGGATGCCCGCGGACGTGGCGATCCGGGCCGCGTCGATCTTGGTCACCATGCCACCGGTGCCGACCGCCGAGCCCCTGGACGAGATGTCGATGGCCGTCAGATCGGCGTCGCTGTGGACGTCGCTCACGCGGCGGGCGCCGGGCTTGTGGGGATTGGAGGTGTAGAGCGAGTCGATGTCGCTGAGCAGGATGAGTGCGTCGGCGTGCACCAGGTGCGCCACCAGGGCGGCCAGCCGGTCGTTGTCGCCGAACCTGATCTCCTGGGTCGCCACCGTGTCGTTCTCGTTGACGATTGGCACCACGCCCAGCTCAAGCAGCCGACCGAACGTCCGGTAGGCGTTGCGGTAGTTTCCGCGCCGGGTGACGTCGTCGACGGTCAGCAGCACCTGGCCGACGCCGAGCTGCTGCGTCCCGAACAGGTGGGTGTAGTAGCCCATCAGCAGTCCCTGACCGACCGATGCCGCCGCTTGCTGGGTGGCCAGGTCACGCGGCCGGGTCCGCAGGGCGAGCGGGGCCAGACCGGCGGCGATCGCGCCGGAGGAGACCAGCACCACCTCCCGCCCCGCAAGCCGGGCGCCGGCGAGCGCATCGACCAGGGCCTGGATCCGCTCCGGGTCGATGCCGCCGGTGGGCGTGGTCAGCGACGACGACCCGACCTTGACCACCACGCGGTGGGCGCCGGCGATCACGTCGCGGACCTGCTCGCTCATCGTCTCGTCTTCTGGGTGGGTCAGTCGTCGACCGACGGGGTCGCGTCCGCGGGCCGATGGTCTGCGACCCACGCGTCGTCGTCGCGGGTCTCGTGATACTCGCGGTCCTTGGCGCGACGACGCTGTGCGGCCGGGCGCTCCTCCTCGAACCGCTGATCCTCACCGCGGCGACTGAGGATCTCAGCCCCGACGTCGATCTGCGGAGCGAAATCGAAGACGACAGCGTCCTCGCCGCCGATGGCCACGCCGTCACCGGCGCGGGCACCCAGCTCGAGCAGCTTGTCCTCGATACCGATCCGGTTGAGCCGGTCAGCGAGATAGCCGACCGCCTCGGCGTTGTTGAAGTCGGTCTGGCGGACCCAGCGCTCGGGCTTCTCACCCCGGACGCGCCACAGCTCGCCCTCGGCCTCGACGGTGAACTCTTCCTTGTTGCCGACCGAACGGGGCCGCAGCACGATCCGGGCCGGTGCCGGGGCGGGCATGCTGGCCCGGCGGGCGGCGACGATCTCCGACATGGCGAAGGTCAGCGCCTGGAGGCCCTCGTGGTTCTTGGTGGACACCTGGAAGACCCGCAACCCACGGGCTTCGATGTCGGGGGTGACCAGCTCGGCCAGCTCACGAGCATCGGGGATGTCCACCTTGTTGAGCACGACCAGCCGCGGGCGGTCCTCGAGCCCGCCGTGCGCGCTCAGCTCCGCCTCGATGACGTCGAGGTCGCTCAGCGGGTCCCGTCCGGCTTCGAAGGTGGCGCAGTCGATGACGTGCACCAGAGCTGCGCAACGCTCGATGTGGCGCAGGAAGTCATGTCCGAGACCCCGGCCCTCGCTGGCGCCTTCGATCAGACCGGGCACATCGGCCACGGTGTAGGTGAGATTTCCTGCCACCACCACACCGAGGTTGGGGACCAAGGTGGTGAACGGGTAGTCGGCGATCTTCGGCCGGGCCCGGGAGATGGCGGCGACCAGCGACGACTTGCCGGCGCTGGGGAAACCCACCAGACCGACGTCGGCGACCACCTTGAGCTCGAGCGTGATGACGCGGCTCGTACCCTCTTCGCCGAGCAGGGCGAAGCCGGGCGCCTTGCGGGCCGACGAGGCAAGGGCCGCGTTGCCGAGGCCGCCACGACCACCGCGGGCGACGACGATCTCGGCACCTTCACCGGTGAGATCGGCCAACCGCTCGCCGGTCTCGGCGTCGGTGACCACGGTGCCGTCCGGCACCGGCAGCACGACGTCTTCGCCATTGGCGCCGTTGGAGTGGTCGCCTTTGCCGGGTACGCCGTTGGTGGCGTGCCGGTGGGACTGCCGGTGGTAGTCCACCAGGGTGGTCAGGCTGCTGTCGACGCGGAGGATCACCGATCCCCCGTCACCGCCGTTGCCGCCGTCCGGGCCGCCGAGCGGCTTGAACTTCTCACGCTTGACAGATGCGCAACCGTGGCCGCCGTTGCCGCCGTACACGTGGAGCGTCACCTGGTCCACGAAACTCGGGATCGCCATGAGCTTGCTCCTTTCGTGTGGGTGGTGCAGGAAATGCCGAAGAGGGCGGCCCAGCAAGCCGGGCCACCCTCTTGGTATGTCGATTCAGAACTGAATCACTGTGCCGCGACAGCAACCTCGACAGGCGTGATGTTCACGACGCGACGGCCACGCTTGGTGCCGAAGAGCACCGTACCCTCACGCAGCGCGAACAGGGTGTCGTCGCCACCGCGGCCGACACCGTCGCCCGGGTGGAAGTGAGTGCCGCGCTGGCGCACGATGATCTCGCCGGCGTTGACCAGCTGACCGCCGAAGCGCTTCACGCCGAGGCGCTGCGCATTGGAGTCGCGACCGTTCCGGGTGGAGGATGCGCCCTTTTTGTGTGCCATGTCTGTGTCCTCAGCTCTCGATGCCGGTGACCTTGACCTGGGTGTACCGCTGACGGTGACCCTGGCGCTTCCGGTATCCGGTCTTGTTCTTGTACTTCAGGATGTGGATCTTCGGACCCTTGCTCCCGCCCACGACCTCGGCCGTGACCGACGCGGACGCCAGTCCGGACTTGTCCGAGGTCACCGACTCGCCGTCGACGACGAGCAACGGCTGGAGTTCTACCCGCGCACCAACAGCTGGGTCATCGACCTTGTCGAGCTCGATGACGTCGCCGACGGCGACTTTGTGCTGGCGGCCGCCACTACGCACGATCGCGTACACGCCTGACCTACTCTCTTAGAAGACTGTCTGCAGGTGGTGTGGGCCCCTCGACCCGAGGGATCAGATTGGCCAGCACACCGAAGGCGCGCGACCAACGCACACCGAGGGTCAAGATTACGCGGCTGTGGTCCGCACGGTCAAACCGGCGGTCCACGGCCCTGTCAGTCTGAGTTAAACCCACTCCCCTTTCCGGCGCGGCCCACTACCCTGGGCCGGTGCTTCCTCGGATCGTCGCCACCACCTATCTGACCGCCCTGCGCGAGGGCGGTTCGCTTCCGGGGGTGCTGGAGGCCGATGACCTGGGGACGTATGTGGTCAAGTTCACCGCCGCCGGTCAGGGGCCCAAGGCACTGGTGGCCGAGATCGTGGTCGGCGAGCTGGCCCGGCACCTCGGCATCCGTACGCCCGCGCTGGCGCTGATCGAGGTGGATGCCGAGATCGGCCGGCGGGAGCCGGACGAGGAGGTGCAGGAGCTGGTGGCCAAGAGCGCCGGGCTGAACCTCGCGGTGGATTTCCTGCCCGGCTCGGTCGGCTACGACCTCACCTTCGAGGTGCCGGCCGAGGACGCCGCACGGATCGTGTGGCTGGACGCCTTCGTGGCCAACGTCGACCGCAGCGCCCGCAACACCAACCTGCTGATCTGGCATCGCACCCTGTGGGCGATCGACCACGGCGCCTGTCTGCGGTTCCACCACGCCTGGGGCAGCCAACAGGCCTTCGCCGAGTCGTCCTACAACTACGACGACCATGTGCTGCGTCGGATCGGCGACCCGAGGACGGTGCACGACGAGCTGAGCGCCAAGGTCGACGCCGACGTGCTCGCCGCGGTGCTGGACCTGGTGCCGGACGAATGGCTCGAACCCGACCCGCACCGACCCGACCCCAAGGCCCCCGCGAGCGCCGCCGAGGCCCGGGTGGCGTATCGCGACTATCTGCTGGCCCGGCTCGCTGCCGCTTCTCGGTGGCTGCCGTGACGTCGGCGCCCGGTCGTGGCGAGGGTGACCGCCCACGGCATCCTCTCCAGTCGCCGGTCCCCCGGCACGCCTTTCAACCGTCGGTCCCCCGGCATGCCTTCCAGTACGCCACCCTGCGGGCAGTGCCGCGGGTGGAGCGTGGTGAGTTCGTCAACATCGGCGTGGTGCTCTATTGCCAAGAGCTGGACTTTCTCGCGGCCGAGGTGGAGCTGGACCCCGACCGGCTGATCGCGCTGTGGTCCGGGGTCGACCTTGATGCGGTGGCCCGTTCGGCCGACGCTGTCGTCCAGGCGTGTCAGGCACCGGTGGGGTCGGCCCGCACGAACACCGGCCTGGCCAACCGGTTCGGCATTCTCACCGCGCCGCGGAGCACGGTGGTTCAGCCCTCTCCGGTGCACGCCGGAGTGACGGCTGATCCCGCCCGGATGCTGAAGGCTCTGGTGGCGAAACTGGTCACCCCGCCTCGCTGACCCCCGTGGATGGGACCTCGGCCCACGCCGAGCCTGCTAGACCCCCGTCAGGGGGTGGTCGCCGGCGTGGTCGTCGGCGGCGGCGAGCAGCTCGCTGCGGTGGGCCAGCGTGGTCCGTTGGCGGCCGTGGCTCACTCCGCGTTCGATCTCGGCGGCGTCGATCCGGTGCCATGCCGGCATCCCGAGCGGTTGCAGGCCCCGCTCGGCCAGCAGCGCGTCGAGCTCCTCGATCCGGTGTCCAGCGGTAATGGCACCGTCGTGGATATCGGCGATCAGTGACATCACCGTCTCGACGGCGTCGGACCTGTTGGTGCCGATGACGCCGGTGGGTCCGCGCTTGATCCACCCCGTGACGTACTCATCGACCGAGAAGGCCCCGTCGCGGATCACTCGGCCTTCGGAGTGCGGCACCCGCCCGGTGGCGGCGTCGAACGGTACGCCGGGCAGCTGGACCCCTTTGTAGCCGACCGAACGGACCACCAGCTGCGCGTCCAGGACGGAGGTGTCACCGGTGCCCTCGACCAGCCCGTCGGCGTTGATCCGGGTTCGTTCCAGTCGGACCTGCGCGACCCGATCGACGCCGAGGATCTCCACCGGCCGGGTCCAGAAATGGAAGTGGATCCGCTTGCCCGCTCCGGTGAGCGGCTGGTCCGCCCATTGCCGCATCACCGCCAGGTTGCGCGCGGCGACCTTGTCCCGGCCCACCACCGCCTCGCCGGACGCGTCCAGCTCCAGGTCAGCCGGGTCGACGAGCACCGCTACGTCCGCCAGCTGGCCGAGCTCGCGCAGCTCCTTGGTCGTGAAGGCGGTGTAGGCAGGTCCACGACGGCCGAGGATGTGGACATCGGTGACCGTCTTCGCGGCCAGCGAGCTCAGCACGTCGTCGGCCATATCGGTGGTCGACAGCTCGTCGACTGACTTCATCAGCACCCGGGCCACATCCAAGGCGACGTTGCCGATGCCGACCACCACCGCCTCGCGCGTGGTGGACACCAGCTGGGCGGCGAGCTCTCGACGGCCGTCGATCTCGGCCGGTCGCGCTCCCACCTGCTCGACATCGGGGTGCACGTCGGGGTGGCCGCAATACCAGGCGACGAACTCGGGTGCGGCGATGCTGCCCGGCAGGTCCTCCCCCGGGATCCCCAGCCGTCGGTCGCTGCCGGCACCGTAGGCGTAGATCACCGCGTCGACGCGGTCACGCAGCTCGGCGATCGTCAGGTCCTGGCCGATGGTCACGTCGCCGAAGAACCGCACCCCGCTCTTCGCCAGCGTCTGTTCGAGGGTGTTGCGGATCGAGCGGATGCTGTGGTGGTCCGGGGCCACGCCGTAGCGGACCAGCCCGAAGGGCACCGGCAGCCGGTCGAGCACTGCCACGCTGACGCCCACGTCGCTCTGCTGGCTCAGCGCCTCCGCGGCATAGATGCCTGACGGCCCGGCACCGATGATGGCGACGACGTAGTGACCTTCACTCGGGCTCACCCGCTCAGTATGTCCCGCACCCCACCCGTTCGGGCGAGATCGCGGCGATTCTCGGTGCCGCGGGCCGACTGATCGGCCGGCCGGGGACCAGGGCCGCCGCTACAGTGCACTGGTGATGTCTACTGCCCTGGTGCTCGCCGCTCTCGCGGCCGCCCTGCACGTGCTGATCTTCGTGTTCGAGTCGCTGTGGTGGACGCGGGAGAAGGTCTGGCGCAGGTTCGGGGTCACCTCCCAGGCCGACGCGGAGACGACCAAACCCCTGGCCTACAACCAGGGCTTCTACAACCTCTTCCTGGCCATCGTCACCGCGCTCGGGGCGATCCTGGTGCTGGCCGGAGCGACCATCGAAGGCTGGACCATGGTGGTCGTGGGCTGCGGCAGCATGCTGGCCGCGGCCCTGGTCCTGACCTCGACCGGGCGGCGCTATCTGCGCGCCGCGGCCATCCAGGCCGTCCTGCCCCTGCTGGCACTCCTGACCGCCTTGATCGGCCTGCTGGTCTGATCCGCTTCCGTCGAGCAGACCTCACGCTCGGCAGTACGTCTCGGCGGCCGCCGAGAGACGAACAAACCCCCCGTGGCCGTCCGGCCCGCCGTCGCGGCGGGGCGGTCGGACACGAGGGGTTCGCCGTGACCCGTCAGCTGGTGGCGGGATCGTCGTTCGGGGCCTGCTCCGGCCGCACCTGCGCCGCCACGATGGGATCCTCGTGGGACTCCTCACCCCGGGGGGCAGCTGCCGACGTGGACTCCGCGGCGGCGTCGGCACCGGTATCGCGCGCCGCGCCACGACCACGGCGGCTCCGACGAGCACGAGCCGGTCGCTCGGTGGAGTCGGCGCTGCCTTGATCGACCGGGGCTTGATCAACCGGGGCCTGACCGACTGGGGCCTGACCGACTGGGGCCTGATCAAGCTGAACCTGATCAACTGGGGCCTGCTCGAGCTGAACCTGATCAACTGCGGCCTCATTAACCGGGGCCTCGTCGACCGCGGTCGTCGTCTCCCCAGCCTCGGTCACCACGGCGTCGGTCACCACGGCGTCGGGCACTACGGCCTCGGTCACCACGGCGTCGACGTCGGTCACCGTGCCAGCGGGCTCCGGGCGGTCGTCGACCAGCACGGCGCCCTCGACGACGGCAGCCACCTCAACCTCGTCCTGGCGGATATCGCTCCGGCCGCCGCCGTCCGCGTCGCCACGGCGACGACGTCCGCCCCTGCCCCCGCGCTCGTTACCTCCGCGCTCGTCGCCGCGCCCATTACCAGCGGACTCCTGGGCTTGCTTATCGGTGCCACTGCCGCCGTTGTTGCCACCGCCGTTGTTGGCGCCACCGTTGTTGCCGCCACCACCGTTGTTGCCGCCCCCACCACTGTTGCCACTACGGCGGGTGTCGCGCGGACGGGCCTCGCGGGTGCCACCGTCGGCCTGCTTCTGGGTGTCGACGGGCAGGGTGTGCAGCTCGACGCCACTGCCGTGGCAGTGCGGGCACTCGGTGCTGAACGCCTCGAGCAGACCCGTACCGATCTTCTTCCGGGTCATCTGCACCAGGCCCAGGCTGGTGACCTCGGCGACCTGGTGCCGGGTCCGGTCGCGGCCGAGGCACTCGACCAGGCGACGCAACAGCAGCTCACGGTTGTTGGGCAGCACCATGTCGATGAAGTCGATGACGATGATGCCGCCGATGTCGCGCAGCCGCAGCTGACGGACGATCTCTTCGGCCGCCTCCAGGTTGTTGCTGGTGACGGTGGCCTCGAGATTGCCTCCGGTGCCGGTGAACTTGCCGGTGTTGACGTCGATGACCGTCATGGCCTCGGTGCGGTCGATGACGAGCGAGCCACCCGAGGGGAGGAACACCTTGCGCTCAAGGCCCTTGGCGATCTGTTCGTCAAGGCGGTGTGCGGCGAAGACGTCCTCGTTGTTCTCCGGTTCCCAGCGCTTCAGCCGGTCCTTGAGGTGCGGAGCCACGTGGGTCACGTACGCCTCGACCGCGTCGTAGGCGTCGTTGGCCGCTCCGTTGCCCTGAATCACGAGCTCGGAGAAGTCCTCGGTGAACAGGTCGCGGACGATCCGGACGGTGAGGTCAGGCTCGCCGTAGAGCAGCTGCGGGGCGTTACCGGCCTTGACCTTGCGCTCGATGTCCTCCCACTGTGCCTTCAACCGGTTGACGTCTCGGACCAGCTCTTCCTCGCTGGCGCCCTCCGCCGCGGTCCGCACGATGACGCTGGCGGACTCGCCGACCAGGTCGGCCAGGATGTCCTTGAGCCGCTTGCGCTCGATGTCGGGCAGCTTGCGCGAGATCCCCGACAGGTGGCCGCCGGGGGCGTACACGATGTAGCGGCCGGGGATGGAGACGTGGTTGGTCAGCCGGGCGCCCTTGGCCCCGACCGGGTCCTTGGAGACCTGCACCAGAATCGTCTGGCCGGACTTCAGCACCTTCTCGACCTTGCGGCCCTCGCCCTGCGCGCCGAAGGACTCCCAGTCGACCTCGCCGGCGTAGAGCACGGCGTTGCGTCCACGGCCGATGTCGATGAAGGCTGCCTCCATCGACGGCAGCACGTTCTGCACCCGGCCGAGATAGACATTGCCGATCAGTGAGGTGGCCGACGCCCGGTCGACGTAGTGCTCGACCAGGATGTTGTCCTCGAGCACGGCGATCTGGGAGAGGTCGTCCCGCTGCCGCACGATCATCTTGCGGTTCACGGCCTCCCGGCGGGCGAGGAACTCGGCCTCGCTCAGAATCGGTGCCCGACGCCGGCCGGCGTCGCGACCTTCCCGGCGGCGCTGGCGCTTGGCCTCCATCCGGGTGGAGCCGGAGATGCCGGTGACCTCGTCGCTCGGCGCTGCGGCCTTCTTCCGGGCCCGCGGCTCGCGTACCCGAACCACGACCTCGGTCGGGTCGTCGGCGGCCGAACCGGAGTCCTCGCCGCGGCGACGGCGACGGCGGCGACGGCGACGCTGGCCCTCGCTGTCACCCTCGTCGGAGTCGTCGGCACCGGACTCGCCCTCGGCGTCGACCGGGGTCTCGTCTGCACCGGAGTCAGCCGCGTCGGCGGTGTCACGAGCGGCGCCGGTGTCACCGGTGGCTGCGTTCCGGGTGGGGGTGGCTTCGTCGGCGTCGTTGTCGGACTCGCCATCCGCACCGCCCCGACGATGGCGGCGACCACCGCGGCGACGGCGGCGGCGGCGGGTGGAACCGTCATCGTCGGAGTCGTCGTCAGCGGACGCGCCGGCAGGCTCGTCCGCGGTGCCCTCGTCGTCCGCGTCAGCCTCGTCGGCCTGGTCGTCGCCGACCGGGTTCGCGACGGCGGCCGAACGGGCTTCTTCGATGACCGGCACCGAGAACGGGTCGGCCCACAGCCGGCGGGTACGCAGCGTGAGCTCGTCCTCCTCCTCGTCCTCGTCCTCGTCCTCGTCGATATCGGCGGCGGCGGCCGCAGCAGTGTCGACGGGCTGGTCTACGGCGCGGGTGTCGTCGGCGGCGGAGGTGTGCTCCGCGACGGCGGGCTGCTCGGGCTCCAACGCCTCGGGGGCGATCTGGGACAGCGGGTCGTCGTTCGGCTCGACCGCCACCGGCTCGGGAGCGGCAGTCTTCTTCGCCGCTCGCTTGCGCGGAGCGCGGGTACGAGTGGCCGGTGCGGCCGCTTCCGCCGTGGCCTCCGAAGCCGGCGCAACGGCCTCAGCCGGGGAGGTCACGGGTGCCTCGACCTCGACCGGGGCCGTGCTGGGCGTGATGTCGTCGGCTGCGGCCGGGGTCGCGGCGGCGCTCTTAGCGGTGCGCTTCGCGGGTGCCTTCTTGGCTGCGGTCTTGCGGGCGCTCACCTTGCGGGGCGCCCCGTCATTCCCGGCGCTCGCGGTGCCGGGCGCCCCGTCATTCTCGGCGCTCGCGGTGCCGGGGGCGGCGTCGTCCCCGGCGCTCGCGATGCTGCGGGCGGCGTTTCGAGCTGCGGTCGCCTTGCGCGGGCTGGACTTCCGGGCCGGCTTTGTGGTGTCGGCTGCCTGCTCTGCGGCGGGTGCGGCCGGCTCGACCACCGGGGCGACGGCAGGCTCGGTCACGGTGATGGGCGGCGCGGTCGAGGCCGAGGCCGGCGGACCGGCGGGACGGCTGGCAGCGCGGCGGCGGCGAGGCGCCGGGGTGGTGGGTTCTGTTGCGGTCGTGTCGGGCTCGTTGTCGAGCATCCAGACTCCTTTTCGGCGCACTGCGTGCGCCCTTTCTCGTTCGCGGCTCCAGGCGTACCTGGGCTGCGGAAGCTTCCGGTGGTCGACGGGCGACAGAAACGCTCCCGCGGTCATGGTCCTGACTCACACCATCAGGGCCTGATCGTCGCGGTGGAGAACTTCAGCTGTCACGATCCGCCGCGAACTGTCACTCCGCAGCGGACTCCGTCGAGTCGGAGCGCTGGCAGCGCCCCTGACCTCGCCAGTATCCCACACATCGCCAGCCCGGCCGCCATTCGGCTCCGGTGCGGCGCGGGCCGTTCCCGGAATCGACGTCGATCGACGAGGGGTCCGTCAGGCGGCGAACGGGTCGGCGATCGCGCCGGTCTCCCGGTCGAGGATCCCTTGGCTCAGCCGCGTCAGCACCGGGGCCTGGGACGGCACGAACGTCGGCGTCACCGCGGTCAGACCCTGCAGCACGTCATCGGGACGGACCAGCGGGGTCTGGTGCACGGTCACCAGGTCCAGTCCTGACTCGGTCGGTATGAGCTGTACGACGGCCTGCCGCGCGTCGAAGCCGCGGACGCCCCCCTTGGTCAGCCGCTCGACCAGCACCGACTCGGAGGCCAGAAACGCAGCGACCGCCTGCTCGAGCACAGCCGGCGCCACCCCGACGACATCGATCTGCCAGCGGGACCCGGTCAGCAGGTCGGCCAGCGCCCCGGCGGTCGCGGGCGCGACCTCGAGCACGTCCAGTCCCGGCGGGAGCGCGGCGTCGAGGGCGGCCCGCAGCCGCTCGGGGTCGCAGGTCGTGGTCAGCGCCACCTCCAGGTATTCCGCCTCACTGGCCGCCCCGGTCGGCGAGGCGTTCGCGTACGAGATCCGCGGGTGCGGCGAGTAGCCGGATGAGTAGGCCATCGGCACTGCCGCCCGCCGCAGGGCCCGCTCGAAGGCCCGACCGAAGTCACGGTGACTGGTGAAGCGGGCACGACCACGCTTGGCATAGCGGATCCGGAGCCGCTGGACGGGCGGCGCCTGCTGGGCCGGTTGGGCACGGTTGGACACGTCGAAAGATTACCGGCTGCCACCCCGACCCCCGCCGCCGCCGACCGATCAGGGCTCGCCGTAGATCTTCCGCGCGTACTGCTCGCCGTAGTACGCCTCCAGCGCCTCCAGTGACGCATCCGGCTGCTCCAGCGTCTTGGCGATCACCGGTCGCGGCGGCACGGCGGAAGCCCCGTCCCAGGTCTCCCGGTGCCACATCCTGGAGCGCAAGAAGGCCTTGGCGCAGTGGTGGAAGATCTCCTCGATCTCCACCACCAGGGCCAGGACCGGGCGGTGGCCCTTGACCACCATGTCGGCGAAGAAGTCGGCGTCGCGGACCAGCCGGCCGCGGCCGTTGATCCGTAACGTGTCGTCGCGGCCGGGGATCAGAAAGAGCAGTCCGACGTGCGGGTTGTGGAGCACGTTCTTGTAGCCATCGACCCGGCGGTTGCCGGGCCGCTCGGCGATGGCGATGGTGGTGTCGTCCAGAACATGCACGAGCTGCCCGGGGGGATCGCCCTTGGGCGAGGCGTCGCAGCTGCCGTCGGCGCCGGAGGTGGCGATCACGCAGAACGGCGAGGCGGCCAGCCAGTCGCGATCGAACTGGTGCAGCGCTGGGCGTGCCTTGTCGGCCACCCGCGGCAGCGGTGCGCCGACCAGATCGACGAGCTCATCGACGGTGGTGATCTCGACTGCGGTCATGGTTACATCCCTAGCGGGGGTCGACGGCGACGCCGGACGTGACGCCGGCGATCGGCAACAGGCTACGACCGGTGGGCCCGACCTGGATAGCAGTTTCCAGCTGTGGGCAGACCCCGCAGTCGAAGCAGGGCGTCCAGCGGCAGTCATCGACCTCGATCTCGTCCAGGGCGTCCTGCCAGTCCTCCCACAGCCACTCGCGGTCGAGGCCGGAGTCGAGGTGGTCCCAGGGCAGCACCTCGGCGTAGTCGCGCTCGCGGACCGTGTACCAGTCGACGTCCACCCCGGTGCCGGCCAGCCCGGTGACTGCTGCCTGCATCCAGCGCTGGTAGGAGAAGTGCTCGCTCCAGCCGTCGAACCGGCCGCCGTCGCGCCACGCCGCCTCGATCACCCGGCCCACCCGGCGATCCCCGCGGCTGAGCAGACCTTCGACCACGCCCGGCTTGCCGTCGTGGTAGCGGAAGCCGATCGACTTGCCGTAGCGACGATCGGAACGGATCGCGTCACGCAGCTTGGCCAGCCGGGCGTCGATCGTCGCGTGGTCGAGCTGGGCGGCCCACTGGAACGGGGTGTGCGGCTTGGGGATGAAGCCGCCGATGCTCACCGTGCACCGGATGTCGCGACGACCGCTCGCCTCGCGCCCGGTCGCGATCACCCGCTTGGCGAGGTCGGCGATGGCCAGCACGTCTTCGTCGGTCTCGGTCGGGAGGCCGCACATGAAATACAGCTTCACCTGGCGCCAGCCACTGCTGTACGCCGCAGCCACCGTCCGGATCAGGTCATCCTCGTCGACCATCTTGTTGATCACCTTGCGCATCCGGTCGGACCCGCCCTCGGGCGCGAAGGTCAGTCCCGAGCGGCGGCCGTTGCGGGACAGCTCGTTGGCGAGGTCGATGTTGAACGCGTCCACACGGGTGCTGGGCAGCGAGAGGGAGACATTGCTGCCCTCGTAGCGGTCGGCGAGCTGCTTGGTCACGTCGGCGATCTCGGAGTGGTCGGCGCTGGACAGGCTGAGCAGACCGACCTCCTCCAGCCCGGTCGCGTCGATGCCGCTTTGCACCATGGCCCCGATCGTGTCGATGCTCCGCTCGCGGACCGGCCGGGTGATCATGCCCGCCTGGCAGAAGCGGCAGCCGCGGGTGCAGCCGCGGAAGATCTCCACCGAATATCGCTCGTGCACCGTCTCGGCCAGCGGCACCAACGGCTTCTTCGGGTACGGCCAGGCGTCGAGATCCATCAGGGTGTGCTTGGCGATCCGGAACGGCACCCCACTGCGGTTGGGGGCCACCCGCTGGATCCGCCCGTCCGGGAGGTAGTCCACGTCGTAGAACTTCGGCACGTAGACGCCGCCACCTGCGGCCAGCCGCAGCAGCAGGCCGTCCCGACCGCCCGGCCGTCCCTCGCTCTTCCACTCCCGGATGACCTCGGAGATCTTCAGCGCGATCTCCTCCCCGTCGCCCAGCACCGCGGCGTCGATGAAGTCCGCGATCGGCTCGGGGTTGAAGGCCGCGTGACCGCCCGCCAGCACGATCGGGTCGTCCTCGCCCCGGTCGATCGCGTGCAGCGGCAGACCGGCCAGATCAAGCGCGTTCAGCATGTTGGTGTAGCCCAGCTCAGTGGCGAAGCTGAGCCCGAAGACGTCGAACGCCCCCACCGGCCGATGGCTGTCCAAGGTGAACTGTGAGACGGAGTGCTCGCGCATCAGCGCCTCCAGATCCGCCCACACCGCGTAGGTGCGTTCGGCGAGGATCCAGTCCCGCTCGTTGAGGACCTCATACAAGATGGCGACGCCCTGGTTCGGCAGCCCGATCTCGTAGGCGTCGGGATACATCAGGCACCACCGGACGTCGGTGCTGGACCATTCCTTGCTGACGCTGTTGAGCTCGCCGCCGACGTACTGGATGGGCTTGCCGACGCGCGCCAGCAGTGGTTCGAGCCGCGGGAACACCGACTCGGGGTCGCTGGGTCGTGTCTGGAGAATCGTCATAACATGCTCAGCGTATCCGTTGCGGCGACGACCGCTCAGGGCTGACGAGGCGGCTGGTCCTGCACCGGGGTTCCATCGTCGAGGTCGCCATCGTCGGTGGGAGCGTCGGGTCCGCCGTCGCCGACATCGGGCTCGACCGGTCCGTCGACCAACCGGAAACCTGCCTTCGCCAAGTCGTCGGCGAGCTCGTCCGCGACCAGGGTGTCGGTCTCCAGCTGGTGGGTCCGGTAAGCCGTGCGCCCGACCATGTGGGCCGAGACCGGAGCCGTCAGCAGCTGCAGGATCGCCACCAGCAGCAACAGTCCCAGCACCCGCACGTCACGCAAGGACAACGCCACCCCGCCCACCGCACACAGCAGCCCCAGCGTCTGCGGCTTGGTCGCGGCATGCATCCGGGTCAGGACGTCGGGGAACCGGACCAGCCCGGTGGCGGCGGCCAGGCACAAGAAGGCCCCGACCAGCAACAGCACAGCGCCGGCGAGGTCGGCGGCACCGGAGAGGGTCATGGCTTCTTCCGTCCGTGAAGGCGATGCGCGGCGACGTCCCACTTGCGGGCCTTGTCCCGGTCCGCCACGAACCGCGCCACACTGAGCGAGCCGGCGAAGCCGAGCAGCGACAGCACCAGCATGATCGGCATGGTGGTGGCGTGGGAGTTGAAGGCGGCCTCGATGGCGAGCCCTGAGATGACGATGGCGATCAGCACATCGGCGGCCACCACCCGATCCAAGGTGCTCGGGCCACGCGACATCCGGATCAGGGTGAGCACCGCGGCCGCCGCCAGCATGGCGACCGCGACCATCAGCAACGTCGACGTGATCACGATTCACCTTCCGCTACGGTGCCGGTGGGCATCGGCGTGCCCAGCCGGAGCGCCTCGACCTCCTCGGCCGACCCGAAGGCTCGGATCACCCGGGCCTCGGCGTCCAGCACGTTTTGTCGAGCCTGCTCGATGTCGTCGGGGCCGCGGACGTCCATCACATGCAGATACAGGGTCTGCTGGGCCCGGCGCGTCTCGAGCACGATGGAGCCGGGCACCAGCGACACGAGCTCCGCGGTCAGGGTGAGATAGAGGTCCGAACGGGTCCGCAGTCGTACCCGCACCACAGCATTCTTCGGGGTGAACCCGAACCGGAAGGCTTGGGCCGCGACGACGAAGCTGGACCGCACCAGGTCCAGCAGCAGCCGGAGCACCAGCAGCAGGTGCGCCCACGGTCGGAACCGGCCGTGGAACTCGATCGGCGGCAGCGGGAAGACGAGCCCGACCAGCAGGCCCAACAGACCACCGGCCAGCACGTTGGCCACCGACAGATCGCCCCACAGCAGCACCCACACGGCGGCCGCAAGCAGCACCATCTTGGGCTTGAACCAGCCGCGCGCGGACCGCGTCATCGATCCCCCTCCCCCAGTACGGCCACCTGATACGGCCGGCCCTGCAGCAGATCCGTGGCGGAGCGCTCGCTGTAGGCGTACAGCGGACCGGCGACCACGGTCAGGGCGATCCCGGCGACGACCAGCGCGCCGGCGGTGACCACCATCCCCCGGGGCAGGCTCCGGTCGAAGCTGTCGGCCGCCGTGGTGTCATCGGCGCCCTCCGGATCGGCCTCTCGGGTGCCCGACTCCGGCACGGGCTCCCCCGTGCCCGAGTCCGGCACCGAGCGCCAGAACGCCCGGTTCCACACCTTCGCCATGGCGTACAGGGTGAGCAGGCTGGTCAGCACGGCACCGATCACCAGCAGGTAGGACAGCCGGGTGCCGTAGGCCACACCGGCCTCGAGCAGACCGATCTTGCCGATGAACCCGGACAGCGGCGGGATGCCGGCCAGGTTCATCGCCGGCACGAAGAACAGCACCCCGAGCAGCGGTGACACGGCCGCCAGTCCGCCGAGCCGGTTCAGCGACGTGCTGCCGCCGCGGCGTTCGACCAGCCCGGTGACCAGGAACAAGGTGGTCTGGATGGTGATGTGGTGCGCGGTGTAGAAGATCGCGCCGGCGTAGCCAGCCACGCTGGCCAGCGCCACACCGAAGATCATGTAGCCGATATGGCTGACCAGGGTGAAGGACAGCATCCGCTTGATCTCCGACTGGGCGATCGCGCCGAGGATCCCGACGATCATGGTGGCCAGTGCCGCCCACATCAGCAGCCCGGACAACGGGCTGTCGGGGAACAGCACGGTCTGGGTCCGGATGATCGCGTACACGCCGACCTTGGTCAGCAGCCCGGCGAACACCGCGGTGACCGGAGCGGGGGCGGTCGGATAGGAATCCGGCAGCCAGGCGGACAACGGGAAGACGGCGGCCTTGATCGAGAACACGGTGAGCAGCAGCAGATGCAGCACCAGCTGTACGTCCGGCGGCAGCTCGCGCAGCCGGACCGACAGCTGCGCCAGGTTGACGGTTCCGGTGGCGGCGTAGACCGACGCCAGCGCAACCAGGAAGAGCATCGACGACAGCAGGCTCACCACGACGTAGGTGGTTCCGGCGCGGATCCGCTCCCCCGTCCCACCGAGGGTGAGCAATACATACGAGGCGAACAGCAAGATCTCGAAGCCGACGAAGAGGTTGAACAGGTCCCCCGCCAGGAACGCGTTGGAAACGCCGGCCGACAGCACCAAGAAGGTGGGGTGGAAGATCGACACCGGGGTCTCGCGCTTGCGCTCCTCCAGGTCCTGGCCCATCGAGAAGAAGAGCACCGTGACGGTGACCACGACCGAGACCAGCAGCATCAGCGCCGACAGCCGGTCGGCGACCAGCGCCACCCCCAGCGGCGCCGGCCAGGAGCCGACCCAGAGCACGATCGGACCGTGTTGGTCGGTGAGGTAGACCAGTGCGGCGGCGACCGCGGCCACCGCGAGCAGCACCGAGCCGGAGACGATCCGCTGGGCGCGGGGGTGGCGGCTCAGTGCGAGCGCGAGCCCGGCGCCGATCAGCGGCAGCAGCACGGGCAGTGGCAGCAGGTTGTTCACCGGCTCGCTCCAGTCGGGTCGGTGTCGCTGTCGCCGGCGATCTCGTCGTCGGCGCGCGGGTCGTCGTCCGTTGCCTCGTCGCCCTCGGGGCCGGGGTCATTCCCGTCCTCCGACGGCCGGGTACGGTCCGCCTCGTCGTAGGACTGCGAGGCGAGGTCGTCCTCGGCCAGCTGGCGGATCCGGCTGTCCTCCACGTCGTCGGCCACCTCGTCGTGCCCGTTCAGCTGGAAGCTGCGATAGGCCATGGTCAGCAGGAAGGCGGTCAGACCGAGCGTGATGACGATGGCCGTCAGCACCATCGCCTGCGGCAGCGGGTCGCTCATCTCATCCGCCTCGTTGACACCGATGATCGGGGCGCCGAGGGCGGGACCGGAGGCGACGAGGAACAACAAGTTGATGCCGTTGCTGGCCAGCAGCACGCCGACCAGGATTCGGGTCAGTGAGCGTTCGAGCAGCAGATACACACCGCACGCGATCAGCGCGCCTGCCACGACGACCAGGGTCAGGTTCGGGGTCATCGCGCACCCAGCCCCATCGCGTCCGCCTCGGCCCGCGGACCGGCGGGTCGGGGTGAGGGCACGCGGTCCTCCTCCTCGTGCAGGTCGATCCCGGCGCCGAGGCTGCGGGCCAGGTCGAGCATCACGCCGATCACCACCAGATAGACACCGATGTCGAAGAACAGTGACGTGACCAGATGGATCTCGCCGAGCAGTGGCAGCACCCCCCATGGGGTGGTCACGTCGACCAGGTACGGGATGTGAATATCGATGGCGTAGCTCTGCAGGATCCGCCCACCGAAGACCACCGGGGCCAGTGCACTGGTCGCGGACACCAACAGTCCGACGCCGAGGACCCGGCCGGCGTCCACCGGCGCGGCCTCGTCCAGCTCGTGCCGGCCGCCGGCGAGATAGCGGATGGTCAGGGCGAGGCCGGCGATCAGCCCGCCGGCGAACCCGCCACCCGGAGCGTTGTGCCCGGTGATGAGATAGAACACCGACGTCACGATCATCACCGGGAACAGCAGCCTGGTGATGACCTCGAAGATGATGGAGCGACGCAGGGGCGACAGGGTCTGACCGCCGCGCAGCCACACCATCCGGCCCGGCTCGTCATTCGAGTCGCGCGCGTCGGCGTCTGCGTCGGCGGCGGCGCGGCGGCGTACCCGGCTGGTCGGCGGCGCGATGGCTGTGTAGCGGCTCCGCAGGAAGATCAGGCTGGCGACGCCGGTGGCGGCCACCACCAGCACGGACAGCTCACCCATGGTGTCCCAGGCCCGGATGTCGACCAGCGTCACGTTGACGATGTTCTTGCCGTAGCCGAAGCCGTACGCCGCCTCGTAGTAGGCCCGCGACACCGGTTCGGCCGTCCGGGCGCCGGCCGCGACCAGGGTGATTCCGGAGACCACCAAGCCGACGGCGACCGCGATCACCAGTCGCCACCACCGGCTGGCATGCAACGGCCGGTTGGTGAAGTACTTGGGAAGCTTGCGCAGCACCAGGACGAAGACGACCAGGGTGACGGTCTCGACCAGGACCTGGGTCAGGGCCAGGTCGGGGGCGCCGTGCAGCAGGAACAACAGCGCCGCACCGTAACCGGTGACCCCGACCAGGATGACCGCCCGGAGACGCCCGCGCGACGTGGCCGCGACCAGGGCTGCGGCCACCATCAGCACCCCGACCAGGGCCTGGGCCGGGCTGTCCCACAGCCGGACCGACGTCGGCCAGCTGTGCACGACGAGCAGCACGCCGCCCGGCACGGTGATCAGCACCATCAGGATCGAGCCGAGGTAGATCGGCAGCGAGCCGCGCTGGGTGACGGCCGTGACCTCGACCGCGAGTCGGTCCAGCCCGCGCATCAGCCGCTCGTACAGCACCTCGGAGTCGGTCGTCTTCGGGAAGGTGCTCTGCACCCGGGCGATCCCGCTGCGGCCCCAGAAGAGCAGGCCGCCGGCGGCGACGGCAAGGGCGGACATCGCCAACGGTGCGGTGAAGCCGTGCCACAGCGCGATCCCGTGACTCTCCTCGCCCACCATCACCTGGTCCACCAGTGGATCCAGCAGCCGGGTCAGCGGTGCTCCGACGAAGCCGCCGACCACGGACGCCGCAGCCAGCAGGACCGGCACCGCGGCGAATCCCGCGGGCACCCGGTGGACGGCGGTGGCATCGTGGTCGCCCTTGACCGCGAAGGCGCCCCACAGGAACCGCAGCGTGTACGCCACCGTGAGTGCGGAGCCAGCGACCAGCGCCGCCCCCAGCAACACCGCCGGCAACGCGGGGATCGAGGTGCCGTCACCGGCGGAGACGAGGTAGGCCAGCGACTCGAAGCCGGCCTCCTTGGCGGTGAAGCCGATCAGCGGCGGCAACCCGGCCATCGACGCACCGGCCAGCGCAGCGGCCGTCGCGACCACCGGCATCTGCCGTCCCACACCGGACAGCCTGCGGATGTCACGGGTGCCGGTCGAGTGGTCGACGATGCCGACGACCAGGAACAGGGTCGCCTTGAACAGGGCGTGCGAGATGATCATCGCCACGCCGGCCAGCTCGGCCGACCGCGTGCCCAGGCCGCACAGGACCACCATGAACCCGAGCTGACTGACAGTGCCGTAGGCCAGCAGCAGCTTGATGTCGTGCTGACGTAGCGCCCGCCAGGCGCCGACCACCATGGTCGCGGCGCCCAGGGTGAGCACGATCGGGCGCCAGCCGGGCAGGCCGGCGAAGGTCGGCGACAGCAGCGCGATGACGTACACCCCAGCCTTGACCATGGCGGCGGCGTGCAGGTACGCACTGACCGGCGTCGGGGCAGCCATCGCGCCGGGCAGCCAGAAGTGGAAGGGCACCTGCGCGGACTTGGACAGCGCGCCCACCAGCACCAGCACCACCGCGGCCACGACCATCCCGCCACCGGCCCGCACCTCGGGGTTGGCCAGGACGCCGGACAGGCTGTAGGTGCCGGCCGTGACCCCGAGCATCACGATGCCGGTCAACATGGCCAGGCCACCGAAGGTGGTGACCATCAGCGCCGTCATGGCCGCCCGCCGGTTGGCGCTGCGGGTGGGGTTGTGACCCACCAGCAGGTAGGAGAAGACGGTGGTCAGCTCCCAGAAGATGTAGAGCAGGATCAGGTCGTCGGCGCTGACCAGGCCGAGCATGGCGCCGGCGAACGCGGTGAGGATGGCGGCTGTGCGGACCGGCGGCTGGGCATTGTCGAAATACCAGCGGCAGTAGAGCAGGACCAACGCACCGATCCCGGAGACCACGAGCGCCAGCACCCATTGCAGGGTGGCCACCCGGAAGGACAGATCGATTCCCAAGGTGGGGATCCAGGGTGCGGTTTCCGCATACGCCCCACCGCCGGCCACGGTCGGGGCCAGCGTCAGCAGCCAGGCGAAGGCCGCGGCCGGCGCTGCGGCCAGCACGAAGAAGGCGCGCGACCCGAACCACCGGCACAGCAACGGCGCGAGGACGGCAACGCCGAAGTGCACGGCGATGAGGAGCGTCACGGGGGCCTCTCGTCGTTTGCGTCATGGGCTGTCCCGCAGCCGAAGCCCACCCACGCGTTGACGAGGCGGCCCATTGGCGCCGGGACGGAAACTTTACCCGATGGGCTCAACGTCGCGACCGACTCGCCCCCGCGGGACGCGGCAGCTGCTGCCCCGCCACAACGGGTGGCACCGAGCTGTCCGCGCCAAGACGACACGAAGCCCCCGTCCCGACGGGACGAGGGCTTCGTGGAGGTCGGTCAGGCCGAGACGGCCTTCTTCAGCGCGCTGCCCGCGCTGAGCTTGACGCCGTAACCGGCGGCGATCTGCAGCTCCTCGCCGGTCCGCGGGTTGCGGCCGGTCCGGGCGGCGCGCTCGGTGCGCTCGGCGTTGAAGAAGCCGGGGATCTTCACGGCCTCGCCCTTGCCGAGCGCGTCGACCAGGACCGACTGCAGGGCGGCCAGGGCCGCATCGGCGTCGGACTTGGACAGGGACGCCTGAGCGGCGATCGCGTCGACGACATCTGAACGGTTGAGTGACACGGAGCTTGCCTTTCGGTTGACGAGGGCGCATGCGTCGGCGTGCACCCGCTGAGACATTACGGCGCTCCGCTGACCGCAGAGGAGCAGGGCGCGCCGATCTCAACCGCAGACGATAGTGGTTCTGGGTCGGGCATGCACGACGCGTACGGTCAACCGGCCGGACGGACCAGCCCCGTCTCGTAGGCCAGCACCACCAGCGCGACGCGGTCGCGCAGTCCGGTCTTGGCCAGAATCCGACCGACGTGGGTCTTCACCGTGGCCTCCGACAGCACGAACTTGGTTGCGATCTCGGTGTTGCTCAGCCCTCGGGCGATCTCGAGCAGCACCTCCCGCTCACGCTCGGTCAGGGCGGCCACCCGGGCCGGGCGCGGCGCGTCGTCGTCGGGGACAGCCTGAACGAACTTCTCGATCAGCCGGCGGGTGGTGGTGGGCGCCACCACGGCGTCGCCGGAGTGGACCGTCCGGATCGCGGCGAGCAGGTCCGCCGGCGGGGTGTCCTTGAGCAGGAAGCCGGACGCGCCGGCGCGCAGCGCCGAGAAGGCGTACTCGTCGAGGTCGAAGGTGGTCAGCACGATGACCTTGGGGGCTGGGCGCTCGACGGTGGCCCGTTCGTGCAGCAGCGCCGTGGCCCGCACCCCGTCCAGCCGCGGCATCCGGACATCCATCACCACCACGTCGCAGCCGGTCACCGCGAGCTTCTCCAGCGCCTCGCCGCCGTCGCCTGCCTCACCGACCACCTCGAGGTCCGGCTGGGACCCGATCAGCATCGCGAACCCGGCACGGACCAGCTCCTGGTCGTCGACCAGGAAGACACGGATGACGCTCATGACGCTGGGGTCCTCTCGCCGGCACGGTACCGGGCAGCGGCAGGTCTGGTAGTCATCCTGCCAACGGCGGGTCTGGTAATCATCGTGCCAGCCGCCGGCGCTTCTCGTCATCGGACCGCGGCGCGGTCTGGTCCGGTAGCCAGGCGTCCACCTCGAACCCGCCCCGGACCGGGCCCACGCTCAGCCGGCCGCCGACGGCTTGCACCCGCTCACGCATCCCGGTCACGCCGTGGCCGCTGGCCTGGGTCAGCCGTCCGGTCCCCCGCGGCCCGCCACGGTCGCGGATTCGGATCCGGATGCCGTCGCCGCGATAGTCCAGCTGGACCGTCACCTGCTGCCCACCGTGCTTGCGGGCATTTGTCAGGGCCTCCTGGACGATCCGATAGGCGGTCAGCGAGACCATGGCCGGCAGCGGACGGACGGCACCGCTTCGCTCCATCTCGACCACGGCACCGCTGTCCCGGGCGGCGCTCAGCAGCTCGGCCAGATCGTCCAGGTCCGGTGCGGGCGCGGCGGGTTCGGTTCCACCGCCGCCGTCGGTGCGCAGCAGCCCGAGCAGGTCCCGCATCTGGGCAAGGGACTCGCGGCCGGTACGCGAGATCTGCTCCAACGCCTTCTTCGCGGTCTCCGGGGAGTCGTCGACGACGTACGCCGCCCCGTCAGCCTGCACGATGACCACCGACAGGGCATGGGCGATCACGTCGTGCATCTCCCGGGCGATCCGGCTCCGCTCCGCCGCCGCGGCGAGCATCGCCTGCTGCTCCCGCTCGCGCTCCAGCTGCGCGGCCCGCTGGGTCAGCGCCAGCACTCCGTAGCGCGCCGACCGCAACCGCTCCCCCATGGCCCAGGCCGCCACCACCAGCGCGGCTGCCCCGAGGGCGGAGAGGAGCTGCAGCAGCGGAGTCGGGCTGCCGAGCTGCCGGTCGACGTAGCTCCACCATCCGGTTCCCGACCCGACGCCCACTGCGACGCCACCGATGGCCAGGCTCAGCAGTCCGAAGGCCCGGTTGGTGTAGCCGACGGCCGAGTAGATCGCGAACAGCAGGCCGGCGTCGTAGAGACCGATGGGGATGTCCAGCAGCATCTGGGCCAGACCGACCGCGAACGCGAGAACCAGCATGACCCGGGGCCACCGGCGGCGGATGGCCAGCGGCGCGTTGACCAGGATGACGAAACAGAAGTCGTCCAGGTCGGCCCGGGGTGAGAAGACCCGCAGCAGCACCGCGCCCAGCCCGATGAACAACAGCGCGACCAGCACGTCGAACGCCAGGCTGCGCGGCGGCAGCAGGCGACCGACATCGGATCCTGGGCTCGCCTCGAGCAGCTGATCGAGCCGGCTCCCCACGACGGGGTGCGGCGGCAGGTCGGACACGCTGCGAACCCTAGCGTGGACGGTTGGGTCGCAACGGTGCTCCGCTCAGCTGAGGCCGGGGAACCAGAGGGCGATCTCCCGCGCGGCGGACTCGGGCGAGTCGGAGCCGTGCACCAGGTTCTCGCGGTTCGACAGCGACAGGTCGCCGCGGATGGTGCCCGGAGCCGCCTTGCGGCCGTCGGTGGCGCCGTTCAGGGTGCGCACCACCTCGATGGCCTCGTCGCCTTCGAGGACCACAGCGATCGCCGGGCCGGAGGTGATGAAGGCGCGCAGTGGCGGGTAGAAGTCGCGCTCGACGTGCTCGGCGTAGTGGGCGTCGGCCAGTTCGCCATCCACCTGTCGCAGCTGCAGCGCGACGATCCGGAGGCCCTTGGCCTCGAACCTGCTGAGCACGGCACCGGCCAGCCCTCGACGAACGGCGTCGGGTTTGATCAGGACGAACGAACGCGAGGAGGCGGGCACAGGGATGCTGGCGTCGGAGCTCATGCCCTAAACCCTATCCGCCCGCCCCCTATCCGCCTGCCCCCTATCCGCGTGCCCCTATCCGCCCGCACAGGATCCGCCCGCACAGGATCCGGCCGCGCCGGTCCTCATTTGCGACCGGTTGGCGCTCCATCGGTCTCCCGCAGCGCGGCAGCGGCGTCTAGCCGCTTGCCGAGGATGAAGGTGACCAGCCACAGAACGGCGAACAACCCGCCGACCGCGAACATCGAGGGGGTCCAGAACCCGAGCGCGATGCCGACGAGCTGGGTCAGCCAGCCGAGGAGGTAGCCGATCGGGCGTCGCAACAGTCCCGCCGATGTCAGGGCCGCCAGCGCGGCCACAGCCCCGGCCGCCGTGGCGACGCCACCACTGCGGTCGGACACGTACATCATCACCGGGATGGCCAACAACGCCAGGATCGCCTCGAAGATCAGCACCGACAACAGGACCACCCGCATCGGGTTGGCCGGCGACAAGGTGATCACCAGTCGTCCTTGCGGTCTGCCTCGGGAACGCTCTCCTCGTCGGTTCCACGATCACCCAGCAGGAAGTCCCCGAGCTTGACCTCCTCGGTGTCGAAGTCCTCGCCGTAGTCCAGTGCACGTCCGAACTCGTCGCTGTCCTCGTCCTCGTCGTCGTCGTCGTCGTAGACGTAGTCCGCGTCGGGATCGCTCGCCGCCGCCTCGTCGGCATCGTCGTCGGACTCGGTCACCAGCAGCGTGCGGGCTTCGCCGACCGCCACCACGGACCCGGTGACCAGCACCCCGGGGGCGCCGACGCCCTCGCTATCGGCCATCCCGATCGCCACCTCGATGGCATCGTCGAGACGGGGCACGACCCGGACCCGGTCCGCGCCGAAGATGCCCTCGGCGATCTCGCCGAGATCCTCGGCCGGGAGCGCGCGGCCGGTGGAGGCCACCTGGGTGATCACCACCGAGTTCATCACGCCCTCGTAGACCCGCAGCAACCCTTCGGCGTCCTTGTCGCCCATCACCGCGACCACGCCGATCAGCGGCGAGAAGGCGAACGCCTCGGTGATCGCCTCGGCGGTGGCCCGGGCTCCGTGCGGGTTGTGGGCGACGTCCAGCACCACCGACGGTGACCGGCGGACGAGCTCGAGCCGGCCGGGGAACTTGACGGCGGCGAACCCGTCCCGCACCAGGTCGGGGTTCAGCGCCTTGAGGCCGAGGAACGCCTCCACCGCGGCGAGGGCCTGGGCGGCGTTGTGCGCCTGGTGGGCGCCGTGCAACGGCAGATAGACCTCGTCGACCGGACCCTCGGCACCGTTCAGCCGCAGCAGCTGGCCGCCGACGGCCACGGCGCGGTCGAGCAGACCGAAGTCGATGCCCTCCCGCTGCGGCAGGGCTCCCACCTCGGCACAACGGGCCAGCAGCACCTGCGCGGCCTCCAGGCTCTGGCCGGCGAGGATCGCATGGCCCCCCGGCTTGATGATGCCGGCCTTCTCCGCCGCGATGGCGGCGACGGTGTCGCCCAGCAGATGCGTGTGATCCAGGTCGATCGGGGTGATGACAGCGACGTCGGCCTCCGCCACGTTGGTGGCGTCCCAGCGACCGCCGAGACCGACCTCCACCACAGCCACATCGACCGGGGCGTCGGCGAACGCGGCGAAAGCCATCGCGGTGAGGATCTCGAAGAAGGTCATCGAGACGCCGTCGATCTGCTGCTCGTCCACCATGGCGACGTACGGCTCGATGTCGCGCCAGACCTCGTCGAAGCGTTCGTCGCTGATCGGCCGACCATCGATGGTGATGCGCTCGTTGACGGAGGTGACGTGCGGGCTGGTGAAACGGCCGGTCCGCAGCCCGCTGGCGCGCAGCAGCGACTCGATCATCGCCGTGGTGCTGCCCTTGCCG
This sequence comes from Microlunatus sp. M237, assembly GCF_056896895.1. Lineage (NCBI taxonomy): Bacteria > Bacillati > Actinomycetota > Actinomycetes > Propionibacteriales > Propionibacteriaceae > Microlunatus > Microlunatus sp. M237. The sequence goes on from NZ_JBXHBL010000001.1 coordinate 185,282, forward strand.
TTGGTACCGGCCACGTGGATCACCGGGTACGCCCGCTGCGGGTCACCCAGCAGCTCGGTCAGGGCGGCGATCCGGCCCAGGGAGGGGGCGACGCGGTGCTCGGGCCAGCGAGCCGTCAGGGCAGCGGTGATCTCATCGTGCGTGGGGGTGGCAGACATGGTGACTGCAGTCTAGGGCGTGGCGCAGCACGAGCCGGAGTCGTCATCCAGCCGGCAGCCTGCCCGAATGACCGGCGCGCGGTCACTCCTGCGGCAGACTGTTGGCATGCCGATCTTCGGGCCGCTGAGGCGGGCACAGGTCCGGCTGGTGGCGCGCTCGGTGACCGCAGCGCTCTGCCTGGCGACACTGGTCGCGGTGCCGGCGTGCAGTGGGGCGGATGCGTCGTCGATGCCGACGACCGCCCAGACCCTGACCGGCTGGTCGCGGGTGATCCTGCCCGCCGATCTGACCGTGGCCGCCCTGGGGGCGGACAGCGACCGGCTGCTGGTCGCCGGGCGCTACACCACCGGCAGGGCCACCACGCCGGCGCTGCTGCGGGTCGACCGGCGCGGGGCCACTACCCCACTCACGCTGGAACCGCGCAGTCCGTACGCGGCGGTGGCGGAGCTGAAGTCGGTGGACTCCGACGGCTCCCGGGTGGTGGCCGTCGGCGGGGCCCACGGCGGCGCCCACGCCAACCTTCGCTGGACCAGCTGGCGCGGCACCCTGGACACGGTCACCGACGTGCCGCAGACCTTCGAGACGTTCGGGGGCCAACAGGCCGGCGCCCTGGTCGACGTGGTGCAGACCAGCAGCGGAGCGGTGCTGGTGGGCAGCTGGGCCTCCCCGGTCGCCGGCACCGACCTCTCGGTCTGGCTGCCCCGCGGGGACGCCTGGCTCCGGTCGGACCCGGCCGGCACGCCGCTGGCCAGCACCGCGGAGCAGCAGCTGTCCGCCCGCAGCGCCGGCCGGGACGGCGACGCGGTCGTGGTGAGCGGCTCCACCCTGACGGTGACCGGCGGGATCCGTCAGCGCGCCACCCTGTGGCACTGGCCGCAGCGCTCGGCCGGCTGGTCCCGGACCGAGCTGGCGGAGGCCGGGACCCGCAGCGAGGCGCTGTCCAGCCGCTGCCGACAGCGCAGCTGCTGGACCGCGGGCTACGTGGATGAGCGGCTCGCCGTCTGGCAGACCACCCAGCCGCCCGCCCCGGCGAAGCCGTCGCCGTCGCCGTCGCCTTCTGTCGCCGGATCACCACCGGCGGCGGCCGCACCGCCGGCCACCAGCCGGCGGATCCCGGTGCCCGACGTCGGCGTCGCCACGGACGGTCCCGCGCCGCGGCTGGTGGACATCGCCGGCCAGCCGGTGGTTGCGGTCACCGATGGCGACCACGTCGTGCTGACCACGCCGGCGGGATCGGTGTGGTCGCTGTGGACCGGCCCGGACGGCACCCTGGTCGACGCCGAGGCGGTGGGGTCGGTGATCAGTCTGGCGGTCCGCGCGGCCGGCGGTTCGGTCCAGCTGTGGCAGCGCGACCTGTCCGACCTGGTCGGTCGCTGACTTCGGGGGCGACGCGCCCCGGTCCCGCCGGGGGAACGGATGTGCGCCCGGGTAGTCGCGTTGCCTAGGATTCACGGTATGACCACCACGCCACAGACCCCCCAGCCCGACGCGCCTCCCAGCGGTGCCCGGGTCGTACCGGACAAGCCGGTGCTCGAGGGGCTCGAGTCGAAGTGGCTGCAGCGCTGGCGGGACGAGAAGACATACCGGTTCACCCGACCCGAGCGCCGCGAGCAGGTCTTCAGCATCGACACCCCGCCGCCGACCGTGTCCGGCTCACTGCACGTGGGTCACGTGTTCTCCTACACCCACACCGACCTGATCGCCCGCTACCAGCGGATGACCGGCAAGCACGTCTTCTATCCGATCGGCTGGGACGACAACGGCCTGCCGACCGAGCGCCGGGTGCAGAACTACTACGGCGTGCGCTGCGACCCATCCATCCCCTACGACCCCGACTTCACCCCGCCGACCAAGCCGGACCCCAAGCGGCAGCTGCCGATCAGCCGGCGCAACTTCATCGAGCTGTGCCACGAGCTAACCCACGTGGACGAGAAGGCGTTCGAGGATCTCTGGCGCCAGGTGGGTCTCAGCGTTGACTGGTCGACGCTCTACACCACCATCTCCGACGACTCGCAATCGGTCGCGCAGCGGGCATTCCTGCGCAACGTGGCCCGCGGCGAGGCCTATCTGTCCGAGGCCCCGACGCTGTGGGACGTGACGTTCCAGACCGCCGTCGCCCAGGCCGAGGTGGAGGCCAGAGACTATCCGGGCGCCTACCACAAGGTCGCCTTCCAGGCCGCCACCGGCCCGGTGTTCATCGAGACCACCCGCCCCGAGCTGATCGCCGCGTGCGTGGCGCTGATCGCGCACCCGGACGACGAGCGGTATGCGGGGCTCTTCGGCACCACGGTGCGAAGCCCTGTGTTCGGGGTCGAGCTGCCGGTCCTGGCCCACGAGGCGGCCGAGCCGGACAAGGGCTCCGGGCTGGTCATGTGCTGCACCTTCGGCGACCTCACCGACGTGACCTGGTGGCGTGAGCTGCAGCTGCCCGCCCGGGTGATCATCGGCCGCGACGGCCGGATCCTGCGGGACCTGCCCGACTGGCTGTCCGACACCGCCGCCGAGGCGTACCAGCAGCTGGCCGGCAAGACCACCTTCAGCGCCCGCGAGGCCATGGTGGCTCTGCTCCGCGCGTCCGGGGACCTGGACGGCGAGCCGAAGCCCACGCAGCGGATGGCGAACTTCTTCGAGAAGGGCGACAAGCCGCTCGAGATCGTCTCGACCCGGCAGTGGTACATCCGCAACGGCGGTCGCGACGCGGAGCTCAAGCAGGTGATGCTGGAACGCGGCGAGGAGCTCGCCTGGGTGCCGCCGCACATGAAGCACCGCTACGACAACTGGGTATCCGGCCTGAACGGCGACTGGCTGATCTCTCGGCAGCGGTTCTTCGGGGTGCCGTTCCCGGTCTGGTATCCGGTCGGCACCGACGGAGAGCCGAACTACTCCCACCCGCTGTTGCCTGAGGAGAGCAGGCTCCCGGTGGACCCGACGTCGGACTGCCCGGCCGGCTATCAGGAGTCGCAGCGCGGCATCCCGGGCGGTTTCGTGGCCGACCCCGATGTGATGGACACCTGGGCGATCTCCTCGCTCACCCCGCAGATCGTCTGCGGCTGGGAGCGTGACCCCGAGCTGTTCCAGCTGACCTTCCCGATGGACCTGAACACCGAGGCCCACGACATCATCCGGACCTGGTTGTTCTCCCGGGTGGTTAGGGCGCACTTCGAGAACGGTTCGCTGCCGTGGACCCGCTCGATGATCAGCGGGTTCGTGATGGATCCCGACCGCAAGAAGATGAGCAAGTCCAAGGGCAACGTCGTGGTCCCCACCGAGATCCTGGACGCGTACGGCTCCGATGCGGTCCGCTGGCGGGCCGCCATGGCCCGCCCCGGGCTGGACTCGCCCTTCGACGAGAAGCAGATGAAGGTCGGGCGCCGGCTGGCGATGAAGATTTTGAACGCCAGCCGGTTCGTCCTCGGCTACGACGTGGCCGGGGACCTGACTGCGGTCACCGAGCCTGCCGACCGCGCCCTGCTGGCCGAGCTGGGCTCGGTGATCACCGCCGCGACGACGGCGTTCGACGCCTACGACTACACCGGGGCGCTGGAGGCGGCGGAGAAGTTCTTCTGGTCCTTCTGCGACGACTACCTCGAGCTGGTCAAGGAGCGGGCGTACGGCTCCCTCGGTGAGGCGCCGGCCAAATCCGCCCGCGCCACCTTGGCACTGGCCCTGGACGCGTCGCTCCGTCTGTTCGCACCGATCATGCCGTTCGTGACCGAGGAGGTGTGGTCCTGGTGGAAGGAGGGCTCGATCCACCACGCCGGCTGGCCCACCGCCGACGAGGTGGCCACTGACGGCGACCCGGCGTTGCTGGCCGACGTGGCCGCGGCCCTGATCGCGCTGCGGGGAGCCAAGTCCCAGGCCAAGGTGTCGATGAAGACCGAGGTGTCGCTGGCCAAGTTCTCCGGGCGCCAGACGTCGCTGGACCGGTTGCAGGCCGTCGAAGCCGACCTGCGCGCCGTCGGCCGCATCACCGGTGAGCTGACCTGGACCCGAACCGACTCCCCGGTCGAGGTCGACGTCACCCTCGCCGCGGGGTGACCACCGCCGTCGCGGGGCGACGGGGGCATCGTGGACCCGCTCTAACACGAGCGGCTGGGTGGGCCGTCACGGGGGTACCTCGCCAGTGACGGCATTTACGTCGTAAACTCCTCAGGTCGGCGCAGCGTCGACACTCGGCGGGGACGCCGGGCGTACCCGACAAGGAACGAACGCATGAGTGCATCGACCGAAACCCGTGCTCCGGGTGACAAGGCCAAGCGCCCCACCGAGATCCCGGCCAAGGGCTGGAAGCAGATCCTCAAGCGCGGCATGGCCGAGGCGAAGGTGGACCAGGTCCCGTTGCTAGCCGCCGGCGTCGCCTTCTTCGGCTTCTTGTCGCTGTTTCCGGCCATGGTCGCACTGGTGGGCATCTACGGCCTGGTGGCCGACCCAGCCACTGTCACCGAGCAGGTCAAAGGCCTGACCAAGAACATGCCGGCGGAGGCCCGCGACCTGATCACCAGCCAGCTGGAGTCACTGACCACCACGTCCCCCAGCTCGCTGGGAGTCGGCGTCGTCATCTCGCTGCTGCTGGCGCTGTGGAGCGCCTCCGGTGGCGTCGGCCAGCTGATCACTGCGGTGAACGCCTGCTACGACGAGGGCGAGAGCCGCGGCTTCGTCAAGCGCAAGGCGCTGGCCCTCGGGCTCACCCTGGCCGCCATCGTCTTCATGACCGTCGTCATCGTGCTGGTCGCGGTCGCTCCGGCCGCCCTGAACGCGGTCGTCGGCCCGGGGCCGGTGCGCTGGATCGCCGAGGCCATCCGCTGGATCCTGCTCGTGGGCCTGGTGATGGCCGCGCTGGCCGTGCTCTATCGGGTGGCACCGGACCGGGACGCGCCGCAGATGCGCTGGGTCTCCGTCGGCGCCATCACCGCCACGGTCATCTGGGTGATCGCCTCGATCGGCTTCACCGTCTATGTCAGCAGCTTCGGCAGCTATGCCAAGACCTACGGCGCCCTCGCCGGCGTGGTGGTGCTGCTGCTGTGGCTATGGATCACCTGCTACGCCATCCTGCTCGGCGCCGAGATCAACGCCGAGTCCGAGGAACAGACCGGCGCCGACACCACGGTCGGGCCCGAGCAGCCGAAGGGCCAGCGCGGCGCGGTGAAGGCCGACTCCGACCCGCCCTCGGTGGAGGAGAGCGAGTCCCGCAAGAAGGCCGCCAAGGCCAGCGCGAGCTGACCACACCAGATCGAGGTACATCATGACCGACGAGTCTCCCGCCACCACCCCCAGCGATACCTCCATCGCCGGCCTGATCAGGTCGGTGTCGGAGGAGTCTTCCCGGCTCATCCGCGACGAGATCCGGCTGGCCCAGGTCGAGATGAGCGAGAAGGCCAAACAGGCCGGTACCAGTGCCGGCATGCTCGGCGCGGCCGGGGTGATCGCGCTGTTCGGCGTCGGAGCCCTGCTGGCCACCATCATCATGGCGCTCGCCCTGGTGATGCCCGCGTGGCTCGCCGGTCTGATCGTCACCGTGGTGCTGTTCGCGATAGCCGGCGTGGCCGCCCTGCTGGGCCGCCGGCAACTCAAGCAGATGGGCTCACCGAAGCCCGAACGTAGCGTGTCGAGCGTTCAGCGCGACATCCGAGAGATCAAGGACGCAGCCCAGTCATGACCCAGCCGATGAATCCCGACCCCAGCGCGGAGCCGACCACGGCCGCGGAGTATGAAGCCGACATCGAGGCCACCCGCGAGCGCCTCGTCGGGTCGATCGAGGCCTTGGAGGCCAAGCTCGACGTCAAGAAGCAGGCGAAGGAGAAGGTCGAGGACGTGCGCGCCCAGGCCGGTGCCAAGGCCGAGGAGGTGGTGAGCGGCCTGCGCAACGACCCCCGTCCGCTGATCGCCGGCGCCGCAGCCGCGGCCCTCACCGCAGTCCTGCTCGTGGTCCGGGCTCGGCGAAGCTGATCCGGTCGTTCGCGGTCCCGACTGCGGACGACGTCAGACCGCGGTAGCAGCCGGGACGTCATACCTGGCGGCGCTCACGCGCGTGGGCCACGGCACCCCGCGACGCCGGCCGCTGCGGATCGGCGTGCTGTTGACGCTGAGTGCGGCACCGGCCGTCGCCGCACTCCCCTAGTGCACGAGTCAGCTAGTGCAGGAGGCGACCAGTGCCGTCGTCGATGCGTCAGGCTGACTTGTCCCGGCGCTCCCGCTTGGCCAGCTTCTCCCGCGGCACCAGGGTCGGCAGCGCGGCGTCCTTGACGACCTCCGCCGTGATGATCACCTGAGCCACGTCGTCGTTGCTGGGTACGTCGTACATCACGTTGAGCAGCACCTCTTCGAGGATGGCGCGGAGCCCGCGGGCACCCGTGCCCCGCAGCAGAGCCAGGTCGGCGATCGCCTCGATCGCGTCCTCGGCGAACTCCAGCTCGACACCGTCCAGCTCGAACAACTTCTTGAACTGCTTGATCAAGGCGTTGCGGGGTTCGACCAGGATCCGGATCAGCGCATCGCGGTCCAACGGGCTGACCGAGGAGATCATCGGCAGTCTGCCGATGAACTCCGGAATCAGGCCGAACTTGACCAGGTCTTCGGGCCGCACGTCGGCGAACGGATCCTCGGACTCGGGCTTGCGCGACTCAGTGTCGTTGTTGAAGCCGAGCGGCCGCTTGCCGACGCGGGAGGAGACGATGTGGTCCAGGCCGGCGAACGCGCCACCGACGATGAACAGCACGTTGGTGGTGTCGATCTGGATGAAGTCCTGATGCGGGTGCTTGCGCCCACCCTGCGGCGGCACCGAGGCCGTCGTCCCCTCGAGGATCTTCAGCAGGGCCTGCTGGACGCCCTCGCCGGAGACGTCGCGGGTGATCGAAGGGTTCTCGCTCTTGCGGGCGATCTTGTCGACCTCGTCGATGTAGATGATCCCGGTCTCGGCCTTCTTGACGTCGAAGTCGGCCGCCTGGATGAGCTTGAGGAGGATGTTCTCCACGTCCTCGCCGACGTAGCCGGCCTCGGTCAGCGCGGTGGCGTCCGCGATGGCGAACGGCACGTTCAACATCTTGGCCAGGGTCTGTGCGAGATAGGTCTTGCCGCAGCCGGTCGGGCCGATCAGCAAGATGTTGGACTTGCCCAGCTCGACGCCGTCGTCCTCAGTCCGCCGGGCCGGGTTGGCCGCCTGGGACTGCACCCGCTTGTAGTGGTTGTAGACCGCAACGGCGAGCGCCTTCTTGGCGTTGTTCTGCCCGATCACATAGCCGTCGAGGAACTGGCGGATCTGGTGAGGCTTCGGGAGCTCTTCCAGCAACCCGACGTCGGATGCCTCAGAGAACTCTTCCTCGATGATCTCGTTGCAGAGGTCGATGCACTCGTCGCAGATGTAGACACCCGGACCCGCGATCAGCTTCTTGACCTGCTTCTGGCTCTTGCCGCAGAACGAGCACTTCAACAGGTCGCCGCTCTCGCCGATTCTTGCCACGTCGCCTCCTTCCTCTGGTCCGACCGTTCGCGCGATGCCTCACACTAACCCGGCGGCTCCTCCCGAAGGAGGACATTTGCCGCCGGGTCAGTCGGGCGTCGGCTCAGGCCGGGATTGCCTTCAGCGAGGTCAGGACCCCGTCGATGATGCCGTACTCCACTGCCTGCTCGGCGGTGAGGTACTTGTCGCGCTCGATGTCCTTGCTGACTTCCTCGGCGGTCTTGCCGGTGTCGGAGGACAACATGCTCTCCATCAGCGAACGGATCCGCAGGATCTCGCGAGCCTGGATCTCGATGTCGGACGACTGTCCGTAGCCGCCCTCGGTGGCCGGCTGGTGGATCAGGATCCGGCTGTTCGGCAGGGCGAGTCGCTTGCCCTTGGTGCCGGCGGCCAGGATGACCGCAGCCGCCGAGGCTGCCTGACCGAGGCAGACGGTGCGGACGTCGGGCTTGATGTAGCGCATCGTGTCGTAGATCGCGGTCAGCGCGGTGAACGAGCCACCGGGTGAGTTGATGTAGATCTCGATGTCGCGGTCGGCGTCCATCTGCTGCAGGCAGAGCAGCTGCGCCATCACGGCGTTGGCGATCTCGTCGGAGATCGGTGTGCCGAGGAAGATGATCCGGTCCTCGAACAGCTTGGTGTACGGATCGATCCGGCGCATGCCGTACGAGGTGCGCTCTTCCCACTGGGGAATGTAGTAGTCCATGGTCGGCGCGAATGGCTGACCCTCAGCGCGGGGCGCGCTGAACTGTGCGTTGTTCATGGCACGCTCCTTCACGAGGTGGGTGATTCGGTGGGGATCTGGGCGGCTTTGGTGAACACGTGGTCGATGAACCCGTATTCGAGGGCCTGCTCAGCGGTGAACCAGCGGTCGCGGTCGGAGTCGGCCTCGATCTGGGCCAGGGTCTGACCGGTGTGCTGGGCGATCAGGTTCTGCATGACGCTCTTGATGTGCAGCGACTGCTCGGCCTGGATTCGGATGTCGGAGGCGGTGCCACCGAGACCGCCGGACGGCTGGTGCATCATGATCCGGCTGTGCGGCAGCGCGTAGCGCTTGCCGTGGGTGCCGGCGCAGAGCAGGAACTGCCCCATCGAGGCAGCCAGGCCCATGGACACGGTGGCCACGTCGTTGGAGATCCACTGCATGGTGTCGTAGATCGCCATGCCGGAGTCTACCGAGCCACCGGGTGAGTTGATGTAGAGCCAGATGTCGCGGTTGGGGTCCTCGGCGTTCAGCAGCAGCATCTGCGCGCAGATGGCGTTGGAGTTTTCGTCCTTGACCTCGGAGCCGAGGAAGATGATGCGGTTCTGCAGCAGCGACTGATAGACGTTGTCGTCCAGGCCGATGCCGCCGCCGCGGACAGCGGAGCGGACCTCGCGGGTCACGTCGCCCAGGCTGGGGCTTCCTTGATTTGCATTCACGGGCACGAACCTACCCTTCGGCACTGACGAAACGCAGGCAAAGCCTGCCGTGTTCGCTGTGGGCGCACGGCAGCCGCGCCCGAGGCGCCGAGCCGCCCGCCGCCGCCGGCACCCAGGGCTCCCCTACCCTGGGGACGTGCCTACACTCTCCGACTTCACCGCGACGGCCATCAACGGGACCGACACCACGCTGGCCGACTACGCCGGCAAGGTGGTGCTCGTGGTCAACACGGCCTCCCAGTGCGGCTTCACTCCTCAGTACGACGGACTGGAGGCGCTGTTCAAGGAGTACTCCAACCAGGGCTTCGTCGTGCTCGGCTTCCCCTGCGACCAGTTCGGCAACCAGGAGCCGGGCGACGACGCGGAGATCGACAGCTTCTGCCAGCTCAACTTCGGCGTCACCTTCCCGATGTTCTCCAAGATCGAGGTGAACGGGGACGCGGCCCACCCGCTCTATCGATGGCTGCGGACCGAGAAGTCGGGCCTGCTCGGCGACGCCATCAAGTGGAACTTCACCAAGTTCCTGATCGGGCGCGACGGCGCCGTGATCAAGCGGTACGCCCCGGCCACCGCGCCGGAGAAGATCGCCGACGACATCGAGAAGGCGCTCGCCGGCTGATCGGCGACTCAGCCGTGGGCTGAACCCCGGGTGACGGCGGCGTACATCGCGTAGTCCTCGCGGCCGTCGCCGGCCGGACCATACTGGGCCAGGATTCCCTCGAACGAGAAGCCGCAGTGCTCCAGCACCCGGCGCATCGCGACGTTGGTCACCGCGGTCGACGCCTGCACCCGGGACCAGCCGGAGCTGAGCAGATGCTCGGTGACCACGGTGATCGTCTCCCGGCCGACGCCCCGGCCTCGCGAGCCGGCGAACAGGTCGATGCCCAGCTCGCAGACGCCGGGCGGGAAGGCGAACCGCGGCGCACGGGTCTGCACGTCGCCGACGACCTGGCCGGCCACCTCCACCACCAGGGGCCAGTATCCGTCCTGCTCCAGGGTCGGTTGCTTCTCGACGGTGGACCGCAGCCCGGCCTCGCGTCGGGCGGGATCCGTGCCCGGGTCCGCGAAGGTGTCCGCGTCGCCCGAGTCCAGCAGGATCGGCACGTCGCTCAGCCGGAGATTACGCAGCACGACCGAGGGACCAGTCAACCGAGTTTCCACCGGCACAGCGTGCCAGGTCAGACGACGAACCCCCGCACCAGGGCCTGGTACGGGGGTTCGTCGGCGGTGCTGTGCAGCGATCAGGCCTTCGCCTCGTCGGTCTCCTCGGCGGTGCCCTCAAGCACGTCACCCTCAACCGTTTCGGGCTCGCCCTCGAGCGAGTCGTCCGCAGCAGCGGCGTCGTTCTCGTCGGCCAGCGTGCCGTCCGGCAGCAGCCGCGCCAGCTCGACGGTCGCACCGTTGGAGTCGGTCACCGTGGCCGCCTCGACGATGGAGGCCAGGGCCTTCCCGCGGCGGATCTCGGTCATGTACTCCTGGATGTGGTGCGGGTGCTCCTGCATGTGCTCGGCGATCTGCTGGGGGCTGGTGCCCTCCTGCTGCGCGCGGCGCATGATGTGCTGGCTCAGGTCGTTCTGGTCGACCCCGATCTCGGCGTCGTCGGCGACCTTGTCCAAGATGATCTGTGCCTTGAGCGCGTCGGCGGAGCGCTTCTCCACGTCGGCCCAGAAGGCGTCGACGTCCTCGGCCTCCTCGGTGTCGACGAGGTACTGCTCAAGCGTCAGACCCGCCTGGGCGAGCTGGGAGCTGATCTGCTGCTTGCGAGCGTCGATCTCGCCCTCGAGCACGCTCTGCGGCACGTCCAGGTCGAGCTGCTCCAGCAGCGCCTCGAGGACCGCGTCCCGTGCCTTGGCGGCCTGCTCGAGTCGACCGACCTGCACCAGCCGGCTGCCGAGGTCCTCGCGCATCTCCTCGACGGTGTCGAACTCGGAGGCGAGCTGGGCGAACTCGTCATCGACCTCGGGCAGGTTCTCCTGCTGGACCTTGGTCACCGTCACGCTCACCTCGACCTCTTCGCCCTTGAGCGGGCCCCCCACCAGGGTGGAGGTGAAGGTGGCGGACTCGCCGGCCGACAGGCCGATGACGGCCTCGTCCAGGCCGTCGAGCATCTGACCGGAGCCGACCTTGTAGTCCATGCCCTCGGCGGTCGCGTCCTCGAGGTCCTCGCCGTCCTTACGGGCCGTCAGGTCGAGGGTGACGACGTCCCCGTCACCGGCAGCACGCTCGACCGTCTCGCGCGAGCCGAAGCGGTTGCGGAGGATCTCGACCTGCTCGTCGATCTCGGTGTCCGGCGTCTCCAGCGCGTCGACAGTCACCGACAGGCTGTCGAAGGCCGGCAGGTCGAACTCGGGCCGGACGTCCACCTCTGCGGTGAACTCGATCAGGTCACCGTCCTCGAGCTTGGTGACCTCGACGTCGGGCTGGGCCAGCGGGTTGAGCTGGTTCTCGGTGATGGCCTGGCCGTAGAACTGCGGCAGCGCCTCGTTGAGGGCTTCCTGGATCACCACGCCGCGGCCGAACCGCTGGTCGATCACCATCGGAGGGACCTTGCCGGCACGGAACCCCGGGATGTTCACCGTCTTGGCGATCTCGCGGTAGGCCTTGTCCATGCTGGGCTGCAGGTCTGCGAACGGAACCTCGACGGTGATCTTGACCCGCGTAGGGCTCAACTGCTCGACAGTGCTTGGCACGCTGTAACTCCTGGGTGGTGGTGGTGGCGCAGGTCTTGCGGTTCCCGCGCATGCGAAGAACGACTCGCATGAGAGCCCCACCGATTCTAGTGTCGCCACCAGTGCCAGCCAAAATCGAAGCGTACGCCCGCCTGCTCTGACCCGACTCCCAGCCGCACCGACACCGGTGACAACTCGATTGGCCTTGCGTCGGGGCTACCCCTAGACTCGACCCGCACGAGCCATCAGTCGTACGGCTGCTGGGATCGGCGCGGGGCGTAGCGTAGTGGCTAGCGCGTCTGCTTTGGGAGCAGAAGACCGCAGGTTCGAGTCCTGTCGCCCCGACTCGCGAGCATGGCTATGATCGTCACGCTCCGAACACCCCGCGGGTGTAGCTCAATGGTAGAGCCCCAGTCTTCCAAACTGGCTACGCGAGTTCGATTCTCGTCACCCGCTCCACGCATCATCCCTAGTCAGATGTCAGTTTGGGCCGGGAGCTGGGTATCTGGCAGTCGGATACTGCCCAAGAAATCCGAAGGAAATCGAACAGTATCGGATGCTCATGGTGCCCCCGATGCGCCTTTTCTGACCGGATGCGCCCCTGAATGCGCCCCTCACGAACGTTCCTGCCGGAGCTTCCCGCTGCCCTGACGCGGTCGACCCGGCACCGGAGGCAGAACCAACGAGATCCGCAGAACCCTGGCGGCCGGCGGCCTGGAGTTGCCGCAGCACTTCGCTGCCGGGGGTGCCGGTTGCTCCGGTGACAAGAACCATGTGCTCACTCTGCTCGGAGGGAGCAGCTGCGGCTTGGAGAAATCGGCGCTGCCAGCCGGAGAGCCTCCTCCGCGAGGAGGTCCAGTGCCCGCCGACCTGGGCTTGAGGGAGCAGCGGAGCGGGCGGGTGGTCGTGGCGCTGGCGCTGCTCTACGGCGTCCTCCGCCCGCTGCTTCCCTGCATTCGCAGACCCAAGCGTGCGACGGCGCAAGATTCACTGTCTGGTCATGATTGCTCAGTCAGCCCAGCAAACAGGCGCGCGCCAGCAAGGAGCGGCTCTACGCCTACTTCGAGGACAAGGTCACGCTCTTCGAAGCGGCCCGCCCTCTACGCCGACGACCTGCGCCACGACGAACGCCGACGCGCGGCGACCGAGGCGGCGCGGCGGCTGGTCGCCGTCGCCCCGGAGCCGTCTCGGCCCTGAGCCTCAGCTCCAGGGCACCGCGACGCCGAACTCCGCCGCGACGCTCTCCAGCTTCTCCTGGTGCAACTCGCCGACCGGGATTCCCTCGGCCGCGTGGGCCCGGGCGCGCGAAGCCTCGACCCCGCCCGGCAGGAAGGTCTGCTGGCCGGCGGCGAACGGCTCCAACGTCGCCACCGTGCGGACGTAGGCGTCCATCTCCCGCTTGAACTGCTCAGCCTCGGCGAACAGGTCGATCCGGAAGGCCATCACCAGCGAGCCCTGGTTGGCGCCCGGCCACACCCGCTGGGCGCGGTCGCCGTCGAGCGGCACCCCGGCCAGGAACCCGCCCCAGGACTGGCACACCATTCCGAGCCCGATGGCGCGGTAGACGAGGCCCGGCGTTGCGGCAGCGATCTGGTCGCGGTGCGGCGAGCCCGGGTAGAGGTCGTGCATCGCACCGAAGTCCAACAGCAGCGGGTCCTCCTCCAGCGTCGGAGCGCTGAACGCCATCGGCGAGCCCCCGGCCGCACTGTAGAGCGGGTCGCCGGCCTTGAGCTCGAGCTGATGGCCCGAGGTCACGAAGCAGAGCAGGTCGTGCTCGAGGGTCCGACGCGCGTAGAGGCCGGCGGCGCCGAAGTGACCGTGGTTGCGGGTCGCCACCACCGCGACGCCGGCGGTGCTGGCCTTCTCGATCAGCAGCTCGGTGGCCTGCCAGGCCGGGAAATACCCCAGCCCGCCGTCCCCGTCGACCAGGGCGCTGGTCGGCGTCTCCCGAACCACCTCGAGCTGCGGAGTCGGGTTGAGACGGCCGTCGCGCAGCAGGCGGGCGTAGGTGGCCAGCTGCTCGGTGCCATGGCTCCACACCCCGCGCAGGTCATTGCCGGTCAGCAGCTCCGCCAGCAGCGCAGCGCGCTCTGACGGCAGCCCGGCGGCCTCCCCCAGCTCGGTGGTGAAGCGGCGCATCTCGTCCGCAGGGACGCGGACGAACGAGCTCGGTGGGATGTTCACGGGGTTTCTCCAGACGACATCGTGGCGGACCGACCAACCTAGCCCGTGAGCTCCGCCTCGCCGCCGCGGGTTCGCTTCTCCAGCATCACCGTGTCGTACCACCGTCCGTCTCGGCGCGCCACCCGCTCGCGCAGCCCGACGGTCCGGTAACCCGAAGCGTGGTGCAGCGCGAGACTGGGCCGGTTGACGGCGAAGATCGCCGTCTGCAGCGTCCACAGTCCGGCAGCCTCCGTGGCCTCGTTCAGCCAGCGAACCAAGGCGCCACCGACGCCGCGCCCGGCGGCTTCGGGGTGGACGTAGACGGACGTCTCCACCACGCCCGCATAGCAGGCCCGGGCCGAGGTCGGGGTGGCCGCGGTCCAGCCCACCACGGCCCCGTCCAGTTCCGCCACCCAGCGCTGGTCCGGCAGCCACTTCGCGGCCAAGACCTCCGCCGGCGGCACCTCGGTCTCGAAGGAGGCGATCCCGGTGGCCAGTCCCGCGGCGTAGATGGACCGAACCGCCGGCCAGTCCGCCGGCTCCAGCGCCCGGATCGCCACCCCCGGGCGGGTGGCGGCCGGCGATCGGCGTCGGGTCGATCCGGACAGGCCCAGGACCGCGTCCAGTGTCGCCGGCAACCCGGCCAGGTCCGCCGACCGGCAGACCGCTCCGTCGGGGCGCACCGTCAGCAGCGACGCGGCCGCCAGCCGGTCGACGCAGGCCTGCACGGCCCCCGGGTCGCGTTCCAGCGAGGCGGCCAGCGCCGAAACGGTCAGCGCCTCTTCGGTCGCCTCGGCGACGGCGCGGAGCAGCAGCAGCGCGGTGGGGTCGGCCAGGGCGGCGAATCGGGCGGCCACCGCCGCCGTCTCGGCCGAGGTGAGCGTCGAAGCAGCGGAGTCGAGAGCCATGTCGTGACCATAACGACCGAGATGAGCCTTGCGGAAACCGATTCCTACGCCCAAGACTGTGCCCGTGACCGCCGCGAAGATCTCCATCGTGCTGACTGAGCCGATCGCCACCATCTCCCCCGACCTGCATGGGCAGTTCGCCGAGCATCTCGGTGAGCTGGTGTATCCGGGAATCTGGGTCGATCCGGACGGTCCGGTGCCCAATTCCGACGGGCTGCGCGACGACGTCGTGGCCGCACTGCGACCGCTGGACATCTCCGTGCTGCGCTGGCCGGGCGGCTGCTTCGCCGACGACTACCACTGGCGTGACGGCATCGGCCCACGCGAGCACCGGCCGCAGCGGCTGAACACCCACTGGTCGATGGCGCCGGAGACGAACGCGTTCGGCACCCATGAGTTCATGCGGTTCGCCGCCCAGCTCGGCGCCACCCCGTACGTCGCCGGCAACCTCGGCTCCGGGACGGTGGCCGAGCTGCGGGACTGGATCGAGTACTGCAACCACCCCTCGGGCACCACGTTGTCGGATGAGCGGCGGGCCAACGGCGCCGAGGAGCCGTTCGGCATCACCTGGTGGGGCATCGGCAACGAGAACTGGGGCTGCGGCGGCAGCATGAGCCCGGAGCACTACGCCGAGGAGTACTGCCGCTACCGGACCTACGCCTTCGACTTCGGCGCGACGCCGATCTCCGGCGTCGCGTGCGGGCCGAACGGCAACGACTGGGACTGGACCCGGCGATTCTTCGACCAGCTCGGCCGCGGCAGCCTGGGCAACCGGGTCAACCGGGTGCAGAACGTCGGCACCCACTACTACTGTGGCACGGCCGGGACCGCGACCGACTACAGCACCAGCCAGTGGCTGGAGCTGCTCACCAAGGCGGTCGCCGTCGAGGGCATCATCACCGGCCACCGCCAGATCATGGACCACTACGACCCCCAGCGGCGGATCGGCCTGATCCTGGACGAGTGGGGCACCTGGCACCCGGTGGAGGCCGGCAAGCCGCCGGGCGGGCTCTACCAGCAGAACACCATCCGCGACGCCTGCGTCGCCGCGCTCAGCCTGGACATCTTCCACAACCACGCCGACAAGCTGGTGATGGCCAACATCGCGCAGCTGATCAACGTGCTCCAGTCGCTGCTGCTGGTGGACGAGACCCGGGTCATCACCACGCCGACGTACCACGTCTTCGCGCTGTACGCCGAGCACAAGGGCGGGCAGGCGGTCCGGCTGACGACCACGTCGGAGGTGATCAGCCACGGCGAGGACTCCGAGGAGCAGGTTCGCCGCGCCTACCTCGACGGGCAGCGCGGCGAGCTGCGGGCGGTGTCGGGATCGGCGTCGGTCAAGGACGGCAGACTCTGCCTGACGCTGGTCAACGCGCACCCCGACGAGGCGGCCGAAGTGGAGATCGACCTGTGGGGCGGGACCGCGGGCGACGCCAGCGCCGTCACCCTGGCCACCGATGACATCCACGACCACAACACCTTCGATGCCCCCGACGTGGTCCGCCCCACTGAGGCATACCCGGTGGAGCTGAACGGCACCTCCGGGCGGATCAGCCTGCCGGCGGGCAGCGTCACCCGGATCCTCGCCCGGCTCTGACGGCTCGCCCTAGAAGCCAGCAGGCCCTCCCCCGCACAGCGGAGAAGGGCCTGCTGGTCCGACCTCAGATCGCGCGACCGTCCTTGGCCGAGTTGCGCGCCAGGCCGGGTGCGGCCCGACTCGCCCGGGTGGCGGAGGCGATCTTCTCCTCCTCCGGCACGACCGACGTACGCAGCACCACGACCGAGTGGCTCTGCACCGGGTGGGTGGAGCCGGCCTTCCACGAGTCGTCGCTCCCGCCGAGGACGCCGCTGGCGGTGTCCAGCTCGACCGACCACTCAGTGCCGTACGTCTCCGGCGGCAGGGTGAAGTCGATCGGCTCGCTGTGGGCGTTGAACATCAGCAGGAAGTGGTCGTCACTGATCCGACGGCCCATCGCGTCGGGCTCGGGGATGGCGTCGCCGTTGAGGAACACCATCACGCTGCGGGCATAGCCCGCAGTCCAGTCGCCGTCGTCCATCAGCGACGCCTCCGGGGTGAACCACTCGATGTCACCGAGTTCGCTCGCCCCGCCGTGCGCCGCGTCACCGGCGAAGAACCGCCGGCGACGGAACACCGGGTGGCTCTTGCGCAGGTCGATCAGCCCGGCGACGAAGCGGAGCAGGTCACGCTGGTCCTCGGTGAGGTCCCAGTTGATCCAGGACAGCTCACTGTCCTGGGCGTACACGTTGTTGTTGCCGTGCTGGGTACGTCCCAGCTCGTCGCCGTGGGCGAGCATCGGCACGCCCTGGCTCAGCAGCAGCGTGGTCAAGAAGTTGCGCTGCTGGCGCAGCCGCAGCTCGTTGATCTGCGGGTCGTCGGTCTCGCCCTCCACGCCGCAGTTCCAGGAGCGGTTGTGACTCTCACCGTCGTTGCCGCCCTCGCCGTTGGCGTCGTTGTGCTTCTCGTTGTAGGACACGAGATCGCGCAGGGTGAAGCCATCGTGGGCGATGACGAAGTTGATCGACGCGGTGGGTCGGCGATCGGAGTGGTTGTAGAGGTCGCTCGAGCCGGTCAGCCGCGAGGCGAACTCCGCCAGCGTCGCCGGCTGGCCCCGCCAGTAGTCGCGGACGGTGTCGCGGTATTTGCCGTTCCACTCCGTCCACAGCGGCGGGAAGTTGCCGACCTGGTAGCCGCCGTCGCCGAGGTCCCAGGGCTCGGCGATCAGCTTCACCTGGGAGATCACCGGGTCCTGCTGGATGATGTCGAAGAACGCCGACAGCTTGT
Organism: Microlunatus sp. M237; assembly: GCF_056896895.1. Taxonomy (NCBI): domain Bacteria; kingdom Bacillati; phylum Actinomycetota; class Actinomycetes; order Propionibacteriales; family Propionibacteriaceae; genus Microlunatus; species Microlunatus sp. M237. The sequence continues at coordinate 202,865 of NZ_JBXHBL010000001.1, forward strand.
CAACCTCGTGGAACTGACGGGCCAAGGTGGCGGCCAGGTCGAAGCGGAAGCCGTCGACGTGCATCTCCTGCACCCAGTAACGCAGCGAGTCCATGATCAGCTGGAGCACGTGCGGGCTGCGCATCAGCAGGCTGTTGCCGGTGCCCGTGGTGTCGTAGTAGTGGCTCTTGTCGTCGTCGACCAGGCGGTAGTACGCCGCATTGTCGATACCGCGGAACGCGATGGTGGGGCCCATCTCGTTGCCCTCGGCCGTGTGGTTGTAGACCACGTCGAGGATCACCTCGATGTTCGCCTCGTGCAGCGACTTGACCATGGACTTGAACTCCGTGGTCTGCTGGCCACGGGTGCCCGTGCTGGCGTAGCCGTTGTGCGGGGCGAAGAAGCCGATGGTGTTGTAACCCCAGTAGTTCGACAGTCCCTTGTCCACCAGATGGGTGTCGTTGACGAACTGGTGCACCGGCATCAGCTCCACGGCGGTGACGCCGAGCGAGGTGAGGTGGTCGATGACGACTGGGTGGCCGAGCGCGGCGTAGGTGCCACGGACGTCGTCGGGTACGTCGGGGTGCGTCATGGTCAGGCCCTTGACGTGGGCCTCGTAGATGATGCTCTCGTGGTATTGGTGCAGCGGCGGTCGGTCGTGGCCCCAGTCGAAGAACGGGTTGGTGACGACCGACATCATCGTGTGACCCAGCGAGTCGGCGTCGTTGAACGTCTCCGGCGAGCCGAACTTGTAGGAGAAGAGCGACTCGTCGCCGTCCACCTGTCCGTCGATGGCCTTGGCGTAGGGGTCGAGGAGCAGCTTCGCCGGGTTGCATCGGTGGCCGTTGGCCGGGTCGTACGGTCCGTGCACGCGATAGCCGTACCGCTGGCCGGGCTGCAGATTCGCGACGTAGGCGTGCCAGACCGAACCGTCGACCTCGGTGATCTGATGGCGGGTCTCCACGCCGGCCTCGTCGACGAGACAGAGCTCAACCTTGTCGGCGATCTCGGAGAAGAGGGCGAAGTTGACCCCGCTGCCGTCGAAGGTGGCGCCCAAGGGGTAGGGCCTACCGGGCCAGATGTCCATGTGTTCCTTTGTGGATCGGGTGATGCGAGCCCATATTGTCTCCCGAGTCACGCGAGTGACCAAGGCGGGCCTTCGCGGGGCGCGACGGCGCCGACCTGTTACCCCCAGCGGTACAACCGGAACCAGAACCGGCACCGGGCCGGTGCGGGCCGGTCAGCTGTTCAGGTCGTTGGCCGCGCGGAGCCGGTCGATGTGCTGCGACGCCTCCGCCTTGTTGAGGTCGGCGGGCAGCTCCTCGCCGGCCTGCTTGGCCAGCGTGTCGAGATAGCTCCGCTGCGCCTCGGTCATCGGGTCGTCGCCGCTGACCCAGTCGCTGGGATCCTTCTCGAGGGTGTTGTCGGCGTCCCCGGTCGCGCCGATGGTGCCGGCGTTCGGGGTCGGGTCGGAGTCGGAGGATTGGGGCTGGTTGGTCGCATCGGTCATGGTCCCAACCCTAGGCGGGACCCCTGACACCCGTCTGGCGGTACCGACCGGAGCCGCCGACCGTCGCCGGCAGCAGGCAAGATGGTCGGGTGCGCTCCACCTCGTCAGTCCTCCATCTGGACCTGGACGCCTTCTTCGCCTCCGTGGAGCAACGAGACAAGCCGTCCCTGCGGGGACGGCCCGTGGTGGTCGGCGGGGTCGGAGCGCGTGGCGTGGTCGCCACCGCGTCGTACGAGGCCCGCGTCTTCGGGGTGCACTCCGCGATGCCAGGACATGAGGCGAAGCGCCGGTGCCCGCACGCGGCCTTCCTCTCCGGTCGGTTCCCGGCCTACCGCGAAGCCAGCCGGCAGGTGATGGGGGTGCTCCGGGACCTCTCCCCGCTGGTGGAGCCGTTGTCCCTGGATGAGGCCTTCGTCGACCTGGCCGCCTCGCCGACCCCCCTCGATCTCAGCCCCGACGGCGTCCGCGCCACGGTGGTCGCGTTGAAGGAGCGGGTCTCGGCCGTCACCGGCGGGCTGACCGCCTCGGTCGGGGTCGGCACCTCCAAGTTCATGGCCAAGGTGGCCAGCGAGATCAACAAGCCGGACGGGATGTTCCTGGTCGAGCCCGGGACCGAGGTGGCACTGCTGGCGCCGATGTCGGTGAAGGTCATCCCCGGGGTCGGGCCGGTGACCGTGGACAAGCTGCGCCGGATCGGGATCACTACGGTGCACGACCTCCAGCGGATCGGGTTGGAGGAGCTGGTGCAGGTGGTCGGCCGTGCCCACGGCCAGGGCCTGGTCGAGCTGGCGCACGCCCGCGACGACCGCCGGATCGAGCCGGAACGCGAGGCGAAGTCCATCTCGGTCGAGGACACCTTCGAGACCGACCTGGTCGAGCTCCGGATGCTGACCGAGATCCTCGACCGGCACGCCGCCCAGGTGGCCCGTCGGCTGCAGAACGCCGGGCTGTTCGCCCGGACGGTCACGATCAAGGTCCGCTCGCACGACTTCACCACCCACACCCGGTCGCGCACCCTGCTGGGTGCGACTGACCGGACGGAGCTGATCAGCCAGGTGGCCCGGACCCTGCTGGCCGGGGTGGACACCACCGGCGGCGTACGGCTGCTGGGCGTCGGGGTGGCCGGCCTGACCGAGCTGCTGCAGGAGGAGCTGTTCGAGCCGGAGCAGCCGCCCGAGGACGACCGGGTGGAGGTGGCGGCCGCTCCGGGGCCGGTGCCCGACCGGCCGGTGAGCCGGCACTTCTCCCCCGGCCAGGACGTGGTCCACGCCGAGCACGGTCAGGGCTGGGTGTGGGGCTCCGGGCTGGGTCGGGTGACTGTGCGGTTCGAGACCCGGGAGACCCCGCCGGGTCCGGTTCGGACCTTCGCGGTCGACGACCCTGCGCTGCAGCCGCTGGAGTGGCCGGTACAAGACGACTGACCGGCTACCCGCCGGCCGCCGCCACCAGGCCACGGAACAGGCCCCGGTCGGCCCGGGTCTCGGGGTGCCACTGGACCCCGAGCCAGAACCGTCGAGTGGGCCGCTCGAGCGCCTCCACGGTGCCGTCGACGGCCCGCGCCGCCACTGCGTAGCTCCCGTGGCTGCTGACCGACTGGTGGTGGTGGCACCGGACCTCGCTCCGGTCGCCGATCAGCTGGGCCAGTCGGGTGCCGGGCACCACCTCGACGGTGGTGTCGCCGTAGTCCGCGCCGCCCGGGGAGTGATGGTCGTGACCGACCACCTCGGGGGTGTGCTGGTCCAGCGTCCCGCCGGCGTGCACAGCCATCAGCTGCAGTCCGCGGCAGATGCCCAGACAGGGCCGGTCGAGCGACTCGGCAGCGTCCAGCAGGGCCAGCTCCCAGGCGTCTCGCGCCGGCCGGGTCGGGCCGGTGCGCGGATGCCGGACGGCGGCATAGCGGGCCGGGTCGATGTCCGCGCCGCCGGAGATGATCAGCGCGTCGAGCCGCTCCAGCACCGCGCGCGCCGCCGACGTGTCGACCACCGGCGGCAGCAGCACCGGAACCCCGCCGGCGGTCTCGACGGCCCGGGCGTACGTCGACGGCGCCAGGTCGACCTCCTCGTCCCACACCCCCCACCGCGCCTGCTCCCGATAGAGGCTGATCCCGATCAGCGGTCCCGGGCCGGTGCGGAGGTCGCGGGTGCTCATGTCCGGCTCACAGCGGGGTGACGTACGCGCCGGAGATGCCGCCGTCGACCAGGAAGGTGTTGGCGGTGATGAAGCTCGACTCGTCGCTGGCCAGGAACAGCACAGCGTTGGCGATCTCCTCCGGCTCGGCGAACCGGCCCATCGGCACGTGGACCAGCCGCCGCGCCGCTCGCTCGGGGTCGGAGGCGAACAGCTCTCGCAGCAGCGGGGTGTTGACCGGCCCCGGGCACAGCGCGTTGACCCGGATCCCGGAGCGGGCGAACTGCACCCCTAGCTCGCGGCTCATCGACAGCACACCGCCCTTGGAGGCGGAGTAGGAGATCTGCGAGGTGGCCGCGCCCATCACGGCCACGAACGAGGCGGTGTTGATGATGGACCCCCGGCCCTGCTCGAGCATGTACGGCAGTGCCGCCTTGCAGCACAGGTAGACACTGGTCAGGTTGACCTCCTGGACCCGCCGCCAGGCGTCCAGGTCGGTGTCGAGGATGGAGTCATCCTCGGGCGGGGAGATGCCGGCGTTGTTGAAGGCGATGTCGACCGCGCCGTAGGTGTCGTGGGCTGCGGCGAAGAGCGCGTCGACCTGCTCCTTGCTGGTCACGTCGGTGCGGACATAGGTCCCGGCCACCTCGGCGGCCACCTGCGGTCCGCGGGCGTCGTCCACATCGCCGACCACCACGTGCGCCCCCTCCGCCGCCAGCCGGCGCACTGACGCCAGTCCGATGCCCGAGCATCCTCCGGTGACCACGGCCACCCGGCCGTCGATCCTGCCTGTCATGTTTCCTCGATTTCTGCTGGATGAGCGAGCGGACGACGTCAGTCCGAGGCCAGGAAAACGTTCTTCTCCTCGGTGAACGCGTTCGGTGCGTCCGGGCCGAGCTCTCGACCCAGGCCCGACTGCTTGAAGCCGCCGAACGGGGTCCAGTAGCGCACCGACGCGTGGGAGTTCACGCTGAGGTTGCCGGCCTGGACCGCGCGCGACATCCGCAGGGCGCGGCCGAGGTCACGGGTGAAGATCGACCCGGACAGCCCGTAGTCAGTGGCATTCGCCATCGCCACCGCCTCCTCCTCATCGTCGAACGGCAGCACCGCCGCGACCGGGCCGAAGATCTCTCGCTGCCAGACCGGCTCCGCCGTCGAGCCCGGCAGCACCACCGTCGGGGCCATCCAGAATCCATCGCCGGCAGGGGCCGAGCCGGTGAAGGCGACGGTGGAGCCGGCCAGCAGGTCGCTCACCCGGCGGTGCTGCTCGGCAGACACCAGCGGACCCATCTCGGCGTCCTCGCGGGTCGGGGCGACGACCCGCAGCGCCTTCACCGCGGACTCGAACCGGCCCAGGAACTCCTCGTACGCGCTGCGCTGAACCAGGATCCGCGACCGGGCGCAGCAGTCCTGACCCGCATTGTCGAAGACCGCATACGGAGCGCTGGCCGCCGCCGCGGCCAGGTCGGCGTCGGCGAAGATCACGTTGGCGCTCTTGCCACCCAGCTCCAGGGTGCACCGCTTCACCTGCTCCGCACAGCCGGCCATGATCTTCTTGCCGACCGCCGTGGAGCCGGTGAAGCAGACCTTGCGGACGGCCGGGTGGGTGACGAAGCGCTCGCCGACCACGGGTCCGCGGCCGGGCAGGACGGTGAACACGCCGGCCGGCAGGCCCGCCTCGCGACCGAGCTCGGCCAGCCGGACCGCGGTCAGCGGGGTCAGCTCGGCCGGCTTGAGCACCACCGTGTTGCCCGCGGCCAGGGCCGGGGCGAACCCCCAGGCGGCGATCGGCATCGGGAAGTTCCAGGGCACGATCACACCGACCACGCCGAGCGGTTCGAAGAAGGTGAGATCCACCCCGCCGGCCACCGGGATCTGCCGACCGGTCAGTCGCTCCGGAGCACCCGCGTAGTAGTTCAGCACGTCGCGGACGTTGCCGGCCTCCCAGCGGGCGTTGCCGATCGGATGGCCGGCATTGCGGACCTCGAGCTGGGCCAGCTCCTCCAGGTGGTCCTCCACCAGCGCGGCGAACCGGCGCAGCAGCCGGGCCCGCTCGCCCGGCGCGATATCCCGCCAGCCGGGGAACGCCGCGGCCGCCGCCTCGATGGCCTCGTCGGTCTCGGCCAGGTCCGCCATCGCCAGCTGGTGGAACGCAGCGCCGGTGGCGGGGTCGACCAGGGTCAGCGTGCTCATCGGCTGCTCACATCCTCTCGAAGCCGCGCCGCAGCTCCCAGTCGGTGACGGCCGCGTCGAAGGCGTCGAGCTCGACGTCGGCCATGGTGGTGTAGTGCTCGACGACCTCCTCCCCGAGCGCCGCGCGGGCGATCGGCGAGTTCGCGAAGGCGGTGCGGGCCTGGAGCAGCGTACGGGGCAGGGCCGCTCGGTCGGCGGTGTAGGCGTTGCCCACCGTCTCCGGTTCCAGCGCCAGCTCCGCCTCGACCCCGTGGAGTCCGCCGGCGATCATCGCCGCCAGTGCCAGGTACGGGTTGACGTCCCCGCCCGGCACCCGGTTCTCCATCCGGGCCCCGGCACCGCGGCCCACCAGCCTGACCGCGCAGCTGCGGTTGTCCTGGCCCCAGCCGATCGTGGTCGGCGCGAACGAGCCTGCGGCGAAGCGCTTGTAGGAGTTGATGTTGGGCGCGTACAGCAGGGTGAAGTCAGCCATGGTGGCCAGGACGCCCGCCACGAACGAGTCGTAGAGCGGCGTCCGGTGGCCGTCGTCGTCGACGAACACGAGTGACCCGTCAGCGCCGCGCAGCGACAGGTGGATGTGGCAGGAGTTGCCTTCCCTGGCGTCGTACTTGGCCATAAAGGTCAGCGACGTGCCGTGCTGGGCGGCGACCTCCTTGGCCACCGTCTTGTAGACGCTGTGGTTGTCCGCGGTGATGAGCGCGTCGGCGTAGTGGAAACCGATCTCGTGCTGACCCCGGTTGCACTCCCCCTTGGCCGACTCCACCTCCATTCCCGCGGCGTACATGGTGTTGCGGAGGTCGCGCAGCAACGGCTCGACCCGGCTGGTGCCGAGCACCGAATAGTCGACGTTGTACTGGTTGACCGGGGTCAGGCCGCGGTAGTCGGCGTTCCAGGCCTGCTCATAGGTGTCGGCGAAGACCAGGAACTCCAGCTCGGTGCCGGCCAGCGCCGCGTAGCCGAGGTCGTGGACCCGCTCGAGCTGGCGGCTGAGCACCGTCCGCGGGGACGGCAGCACCGGATCCCCGGCGAGGGTGACCAGGTCGCACTGCACCATCGCGGTCGCCGGCAGGTGCGGCAGCAGCCGGAGCGTTGACAGGTCCGGGGCGAACTCCAGGTCGCCGTAGCCGGTCTCCCACGAGGCGATGGCGTAGCCCGCCACCGTGTTCATGTCCACGTCGACAGCGAGCAGATAGCCGCAGCCCTCGGTGCCAGAACCCAGCACGTGCTCGACGAAGTACGCCGCATGGACCCGCTTGCCCTGGAGCCGACCCTGCATGTCGGTGAACGCGACGACGACGGTGTCGATCTCCCCCTCGCTGATCCGCCGCTTCAGGTCGTGCTCGCTGAGGTGCCGGTCGTTGCGCAGGCTGGTGGTCATGGTGTCTCTTCCTCACCCCGGCGTCCCCATCGTGGGGCCGCTGGTCGGCCGACCCGATGGTCACCGCCCGGGCCGGCCTCGACCCTCGCCATCGCGACCGCCAGTCTGACCAGCGGGCGTAGCGAAGTCAATGGTCGGGTCGGGACCGTGTGCGGGCTCCTAGACTGCGCAGGATGTGGACCGGGACCGTGGAGTTCGACCTGTTGCTCGGCGACGTGCGCTCGCTGAAGGAGAAGCGCTCGCGAGTGCGCCCCGTCGTCGCCGAGCTGCGCCGCGCGCTCGCGGTCAGTGCCGCCGAGGTGGACCACCTCGAGCTGCACCGGCGCAGCGGCATCGGCGTGGCCGTGGTCGCCGCCGACCGCGGGCACGTGGTCGAGATCCTCGACGCAGCCGAGCGGCTGGTCGCTGGCCGGGTCGAGCTGCAGCTGCTGTCGGCGCACCGCACGCTGCGCCATGGTGACGACGACTGAGGAGCTGCCTGGTCCGCAGCGAGCGGCAGCCCGTGCTCAGACCGGCGAAGGCCCCGCCGGTGCGGAACCTGGCCGGTCCCGCTCCCCGGCCGCATGCAACTCGCCCAGGTCCACGTCGAGCACCATCCGGGCCGGGGCCACCAGCGCGTCCTCGTGCTGGCAGACATAGCGCTCGTCCCCGCGCAGGCCGGAGATGGTGTGCCCGTCGTCGATCACGTCGCCGGAGGTGAAGAGATAGACGGCGGTGTTGAACAGCATCGTCGCCACCTCGCCGGGCGAGACGTCTTTGAAGTGGCACTGGACGTCGGGCAGCTCGAAGACGTGCAGCCCGAGGGTGTCCATCACCATCGCCCCCGGGTCCTTGGCCACCGTGAACAACCGAACGTTGACCACGCCGTCCAGGCCGTCCGGGCTGAACGCCGCCGGGTCACTGACCTTCTGGCTGTTGGGCCAGCTCAGAGCCGCCGGCCCGGTGGCGGCGATGAGCGCCGCGAGCACCGCGTGGAACGCGGCCACCCGCTCCTGCGGGCTGAACAGGCTGGCCAGCATCTCGCTCACCAGAATGCTGCCGGTGCAGCCGGCGAGTGCCTGCTCGGCCCCTTCCCAGTCCCAGGTCTGGGACACGTCGGGCAGGGTCTTCTCGCCGCCGAGCGGTGACCCGGCGAACACGGTGGTGAGCAACGGCAGCGGGCCCTCCTCCAGCTCGACCTGCACGTCGGGGTGCGGCACCACCAGGGAATCCGCCTGCAGCTCCGCCTCGGCCGAGACCGTCCGCACGGCGTCCAGTAACGCCGGGTCGGCCAGGTCGGGCACCGAGGTGTACCAGAGCTCGGCCATCAGCAGCGCACCCGCCAGCGGCGCGGCGGTCGGCTCAAAGGTGCGGGTCATCACGTGCTCCTGCTCCAGAGCGACCGGATCGCGTCGGCGACGAGATCGGGCCGGTCCATCATGATCAGATGGCGGGAGTCTTCCACGACCACCTGCCAACCACCCAGCAGCGCGGCGAGTCGTCGCTGTCGGTGGACCCAGCTCCCGTCCCCGTCGCCGACCGCGGTCAGCACGACCACCGGCAGGGGCGGCAGGGGCAGGCGATCCCGGAGCCGGGCGAGATCCGCCAGCTGACGCGCGTACGCGGCCTGCTCGGCGACCACCGCGGCGCTCGCCTCCGGGTCACGGAAGACAGTGCGCGTCACCTCCGACCTGGGGTGCCACCACTGCCGTCGCTCGCTCTGGGCGGCCACCAGAAGCCGGTCGACGAGCGATGCGGCAGGGCGCAGCAGCGGTCGCCGCATGGCGGCGTACACCGCCTGGGCGACGGCCAGCCAGGCGGCCTCCTGGGCCGGCGACGCGACCGGCGCGTCCTCCACCGAGGCGTCGACCAGCAGCAGCCCGGCGACCAGCTCGGGGTGCCGGCGGGCGAGGGCCTCGGCGTGCGGCCCGGCCATCGAGTGCGCCACCAGCAGGACCGGTGACGCGAGCCGTCGGGCCAGCGCGGCCAGGGTGTCCACCTCCGCATCCAGCCGAGGGAGCACCCCCGGCCAGACCGTCCCGGCGAGCCCTGGTCGGTCGAGTCGCACGACAGCCAGGTCGGGCAGCAGCTGGACCACCCGCTCCCAGGCGTAGTACGGCACTCCACACCCGCCCAGCAGCACCACCGGCGGCGAGGCGCCGTCCTGCTCCACCACGTGCACCAACCGCCCGCCGAGCTCGACCACGCTGCCCGGGACCGACCCATCAGCTGTCATCGCCCGCTCCCTCCAACAATCCGAAGCCGACAACGGCGAACCACAGTGACGCCACCACGACCATCACCGCCTGCGGATAGCCGAGTCCCGGCAGCCCGGCGGCGAGCATGATCAGCATGGTGGTCAAGGCTGTCACCTCGACGACGCAGCCGAACAGCAGCCACCAGCGGATCCGCCCGCCAGAGCCCGACCTGACCAGGGCCACGTAGCCGGCGACCATGGAGCCCACGATGCCGAGCTGCGCACCGACGCTGGTGAACGTGTGGGCGTAATGCACACCGGAGAGCGTGCCGGCCTCCTCCGCCCGCCGGCAGGCCGCGCTCAGCGTCGGCGAGCAGTCCATCGCGAAGAACGCGTCGAAGAAGGTGGACAGCCCGAACAAGATCAGCGCCGCGGCGGTCACGATCCACCATCGGGGACGCTGCGCGTGTCGGCGCGGCCACCGGCGCAGCGCGCGGACGCCCAGCGCCGAGATGATCACCGCAGTGATCAGGTCCCCGGCACGGAAGAAGAGGCTGTAGGGCTGGTCGGAGGCGGACAGCTCGGACAGATAGCCGTTGAAGATCAGGTCGTTGCCGTTCATCGGCTGCTGCAGCAACCAGGTGTTGTAGGTCAGCAGCACCACCACGCTGAGCACCGCCCAGATCCGACCCGTCCGCGGCCGCGACCGGGTGGCCGGCCGCGGCGTGGTCACCGCCGGCCCCGCGGGCGCACCAGCGGGAAGGCGATCGTCTCGCGGATCGAGGTGTTGGTCAGCATCATCACCAGCCGGTCCATCCCCATTCCCAGCCCGCCGGTGGGAGGCATGGCGTGTTCCAGGGCGACCAGGAAGTCCTCGTCCAGCTCCATCGCCTCCGGGTCGCCGCCCGCCGCCTGCAGCGACTGCGCCGTCAGTCGGGCTCGCTGCACCACCGGGTCGACCAGCTCGGAGTACGCGGTCCCGATCTCCGCCCCGAAGGCGACCAGGTCCCAGCGCTCGGCGAGCCGTTCGTCGACACGGTGGGCCCGGGTCAGCGGCGACACCTCAGCCGGGAAGTCGGTGTAGAAGGTCGGACGTACGGTGACGTGCTCCACCAGGTGCTCGTAGAGCTCCAGCAGCACCGCGCCGCGGCCCCAGGTGCCGTCGACCGGCACCCGGACGCGGCCGGCCAGCGCGACCAGCTCGTCCCGGCTGGTGTCGGCGGTGACCGGCTCCCCCACCGCCGCGCTGATGGCGTCGTTGACCGTGATCACCGGCCACCGCTCGCCGAGATCCACGTCGTGCCAGCTGCCGGACGTGTCGGTGCCACGGACCAGCGTCGTCCCGGTGGCGGCACGGCAGGCCGACAGGATGAGGTCGTGGGCGACGCCGCGCATGGTGGTGTAGTCGCCGTACGCCTGGTAGGCCTCCAGCATGGTGAACTCGGGATTGTGGGTCGCGTCGGCGCCCTCGTTGCGGAAGTTGCGGCCGATCTCGAACACGCGGTCCACCCCGCCGACCATCAGCCGCTTGAGGAACAGCTCGGGGGCGATCCGCAGATAGAGCGGCAGATCGTAGGCGTTGATGTGGGTACGGAACGGGCGGGCGTTGGCACCGCCGTGCACGGTCTGCAGGATCGGTGTCTCGACCTCGAGGAAGCCGCGGGCTTCCAGCTCGGTGCGGACCGCCCGGATGATGGCCGAGCGGGTGGCGAGCTGGCGCCGAGCCGCCGGGTTGACAGCCAGGTCGAGGTATCGCTGCCGAACCCGGGTCTCGGGGTCGGTGATGCCCCGGTGCTTGTCGGGCAGCGGGCGCAGCGACTTGGCCGTCATCACCCACCGGGTGAGCTCCAGCGACAGCTCGCCGCGCCTAGACAGCACCATGGTGCCGGTTGCGCCGATGTGGTCGCCCAGGTCGACCAGCCTGCGGAAGGAGTCCATCGCCGCGGCACCGATCCTCGAGCGGGTCAGCATCAGCTGGACCCGTCCGCTCCAGTCGCCGATCTGGACGAAGATCACCCCGCCGTGGTCACGGATGGCCAGCACCCGGCCGGCGACCGTGGCCGCCATCCCGAGGCGCAGCTCGCTGCACCGGCGGGTGGGGCTGAACGACGCCGGGTACGGTTCGTCCCCGGCGTCCAGCATCGACTGGCGGATCGCCAGCCGCTGACTGATCTGCTCCGGCACCCGATGCTGTCGCCGTGGGGCCATGGGTTCCGCCGCCGGCAGCGCCGGCACGGCGGAGGTGCCGGCGGGGCCGGTGCTGACGGGCTGGGCGGCGGCGTCGCGGGTCCGCGGCCGCAAGAACCCGGGCAGGTCGATGAGGCCTTCGGCGATCCCGGACGCGGCGCCGACCAGGGCGATGTCGCGGGTCTCCTCGAAACAGAGGAAGCGCGGCTTCCAGTCAGGCCGGTATTTCACGTTGGAGCGGAACAGCGACTCCATCTGCCACCAACGCGACGCCACCAGCAGCAACCGCCGCCACAGCCGCAGCACCGGCCCGGCACCGATCCGGGCACCCTCCTCGAAGGCGGACCGGAACACGGCGAAGTTGAGCGAGACCCGGCGGATGCCGATCTCACGACCGGACGCCATCAGACCCGTGACCATCAGCTCGGTGACGCCGTTCTCGGCGCGAGGGTGGCGCCGCATCACGTCCAGGGAGAACCCGTCGTGACCCCACGGCACGAACGACAAGATCCCGGCCACCGCGCCGGCGGCGTCGGCGGAGTCGGCGGCGTCGGCGTGGCCGAGCGGGAAGATCGCCTCCACCATCAGACAGTCACCGTCGGCCGGGTCGCCAAGCCGTCCGAGCGCCATCGAGAACCCGCGCTCGGTCTCGGTGTCGCGCCAGTCATCGATTCGCTTGACCAGGGCAGCCATCTCCTCGGCACCGATGTCGCGGTGGCGGCGGACCCGGGTCCGATAGCCCATCCTCTCCAGCCGCTGCACCGCCTGCCTGACCGGCCGCATCTCCCGGCCGGTCAGCTGGAAGTCGCGGGTCTCGAGGATGGCCTCGTCGCCCAGCCGGATGACATGCATCCCAGCCCGGGCGTACGCCGTCGCACCCTCCTCGCTGGCGCCGAGCACCGCCGCGGTCCAGCCGTACGTCGCGACCACGTCCTGCCAGGCGGCGATGGCACCTGGCCAGTGGTCGGGTTCGCCGATCGGGTCGCTGCTGGCCAGGCAGACGCCGAGCTCCACCCGGTAGGTGATGGCGGACTGCCCGTTGGCGGCGAACACCACCGACTTGTCGCGCCGGGTGGCGAAGTAGGCGAGCGAGTCCTCCTCCGAGCGGGCGACCAACGCCCGGACCCGTGGCTCGTCCTCGGGGCTCATCAGCGCGGCGCGCCGTGACGATCGCATCACCGCCACCAGGGCGGCGACCAGGGTCAGCCCGGCCAGCACGCCGATGAAGGTGCTCACCCAGCTCGGCGGCGTGTCGGTCGACAGGCCGGCCACGAACTCCTGACCGGCCATCCGACGCAGCACCCAGACGACCCGCCCCCGCGGCCCGCCGAACGCCCCGGGCACCAGGGTCAGCAGCAGCGTGCCGATGGCGGTGGTGATCGCCCCACCCACCAGCAGGATCACCAGCGCCTTGCGCAACGAGCCGGGCTGGCGCAGCGCGGTGAACTCGGCGCGGTAGTGGATCAGACAGGCCAACACCGATCCGAGGCTGGCCAGGTTGATCGCGAACCGGGCGACGGTCGCGGCGAGCGCGAGGTCGACATTGCCATCGCGGACGACAGTGATCAGCAGCGCCCCGACCAGCAGCAGGTCCACCACCACGGAGATGCTCAGGATCACCACGGTCACCGCCCAGCCGACCCGTTTGCGGCGGGCCAGGGCGCCGCCGAGGATGGCCGCGAACACCGCGAAGGCGACGGTGCTGCTGTCGATCGGGATGAAGAGCGTGGAGTAGGCATCGATCAGCCAGCCGACGAGCGCCACGGAGGGGAACAGGGCCTGCAGCACCAGCAGCGCGGCAGCGGCGAAGAACAGCCGCGACACCAGGCTGGGCAGCTTGGGCCACCGTGGCCGGCTGCCGCGGTCCGGCGCCGTGGTTGATGAGCGCCCCGCGGGCTCGTCGATCACTGCGATACTCATCCGTCCACAATGGCAGATGACCTCGACTCGGGCCTATCAGCGCGGTTGCAGACCTGCCATCAGCCAGACGTGCCCGACCCCGGTCGGCTCGGGGTCCAGTCGGGCGACCACCTCCGGCACCGAGCGGGCGGCCAGGGCCTGCGCCGAGCAGCCCCAGCTGGGCGCCAACGCGCTCCCGGCCGCGTCCGGGACCAGGCGGAGCACGGTGGTCAGCCGGGCGGCCGTCGCCACCGGCAATGGGAAGACAGCCCCGCCCCGCAGCCCGGCACCGAGGTGACGACCGAGCAGCTCGACCCGATCCAGCAAGACCGCCCGGCTGCCCAGATGCGAGCCGCTGACCGCGAGCAGCTCCAACTCGTTGAGCTGGTCCTCCACCGCCGCTGGCGGCTGCTCGGCGAGGGCGGTGGTCAGGCCGACCAGCCGCTCGAGCACCGCGTCGGTGGGGCGACCGGCCAGCATCAGGGCCAGGCAGACCTGGGCCGCGGCCAGCCCGAGGCCGGCCACCGGTGTGCGAGCTGTGAGCACCACATCGGCCGCGGCGTCCAGCAGATCGGGGTCGCCGGTGCGGTTCGCCTCCCCGGCCAGGAAGATCGCGTGCAGCGGTGACAGGACCTGCGGGTGGTCGTCAGACAGCAGGGTGGAGCTGAACAGCTCGACTGCGTCGGCGGTGTCCTCGGGGTCGGCTGCACCCGACTGCACCAGCGCATGCTGCACCAGCAGCGCCTCGGCCACCCCGGTCAGCCGCACCACCCCGGCCGGGGTGCGCCGGTGCTGCAGCGCCTGCGCCGCCCGCCGCGCGAGAAGCTCCTCGACCGGCGAGACCCAGCTGAGGTCGACCTGCACGGTGCCGCGCGCGGAGCGCCGCTCGAGGAGGTAGCGGCCGGGCCGGGCGCTGGTGAGCTCCAGCTGGCCGGCGGTCTGGGTCACCTCGACCGCGCTCGGCACCACCACAGCGGCATCGTCGTCGCGTCGGATCTCGGCCACCTCACCGACGGCGAGGAACAGCGTCTCGGGCAGCGCCAGGTGCCTGGTCCGGCTGAACTCGTACGGGGTGGCGTACCAGTCCCAGTGCCACTGCAGCACGTACCGGCCCGAGCCGGGCAGCTCCACCGGGGCGAGCTCGAGCCCGGCTCCCGACACCGACGTCACCGCTCCCAACTGCAGCGACCCCGCCAGCATCGGCGCATGCCCGGTCGCCGGGTGCAGGGCGTACGCCGCCTCGGCGCCGGCGGCGAGCGACCAGGCCACGGTGTCCGGTCCCGGCCGGACGCAGATCTGAAGACTGTCCAGGCGGATCGGCTCGTCCGTCAGGTTGGACACCGCCAGACGCATCCCCCAGCCCGCCGCGAAGGTGTGCCGCAGGGTCAGCGACAGCCGCGATCCGACGGTGTGGACGACCTCGACCTCGTCCTCGTCGACGACCAGCCGCGCGGCGCTCAGGTCGACCGCGGTGCCGCCGATCACCACCCGGCCCAGACCCACGTCGGTCAGCCGGTTGGCCGTGGGCCGCGCCCGGTGGCTGACGGCGACGACCCGCCCCGCCGCGTCGAGCTCGACGGTGCCCGGACCGGCACCGAAGCTCAGCCCCGGCGTTGGCATTTTCCACACCAGAACAGGTTGCGCCCGGCCAGCACCTCGGTCCGGATCCGGGAGCCGCACACCAGGCAGGCCTGGCCGTGGCGGCGGTAGACGTACACCTCTCCCCCGTGGTCGTCGACCCGAGGGGGGCGGCCCATCGCCTCCGGGGTGTGCTCCGGACGGACCGTGTCGATGCGGTTGTCCAGCACCCCCTGTGGCATCAGCGCGATCAGGTCGGCCCAGATGGCGTCCCAGCTGCGCCGCTGCAGCCGGTTGCCGGAGCGGTGCGGGTCGATCCGGTTCCGGAAGAGCACCTCGGCGCGGTAGACGTTGCCGACGCCGCTGAGCACCGTCTGGTCCATCAGCAGCGCGCCGATCGGGCGCCCGGAGCGACGGATCCGCAACCAGCCGAGCTCGGGGTCGGCGTCGGCCCGCAACGGGTCGGGGCCGAGCTTGGCCAGCTGTGCGGCGACCTCGTCGGCGGTACGGATCACGCACAGCTGCGGGCCGCGGAGATCCGCCGCGACCGGTGGGGCGCCGGCCGGGTCCGCGATCCGCAACCGGACCTCGCCCCGGGTTGGTTCCAGCGGCCCGAGGCTGAACTTGCCGATCAACCCGAGATGGATGTGCAGCCAGCGGTCGTCGGCGAAGGTGAGGAACAGGTGCTTGCCGTGCGCGCTGGTGGCGAGCAGCCCGGTGCCGTCGAGCGAGGCCGCGGACTCGGCGAACCGTCCCTGTGGACTGCTCACCCGCACCGTGCGTCCGGCGAAGGCCTGGCCCAGGTCGAGGGCCAGTCGGTGGAGGGTGTGTCCCTCAGGCATGGCAGCAGCGGTCGTTCGGCATAGGCTGTCCACTATGACAGGTGCAGCACCCGAGTCACGCGACCTCTGGCCTCGTGACTTCGGTCGCGATGGCGTCTCCGGGCTGGTGACCCACGACCGGGCGCTCCGGGCCCGCGACGTGTCCAGGCCTGGGCCCCGGGAGGAAGCCCTGGCCGAGAGCGTCTTGGCGTCATTGCTCGCGCGCGTCGACGGCCGGCGCCCCGGGCGCTGACCATCACAGAGCCCTACGAGGTGGCGCGCCCCGACTCGTAGTCGGCCAGCAGCGCGATCCTGCGCGCGTGCCGCGGCTCGCCACTGAACGGGGTGCTCAGGAACAGCCGGATCAGGGCCATCGCTTCGTCGTCGGTGTGCATCCGCGCCCCGATCGAGATCACATTGGCGTCGTTGTGCTGCCGGGCCAAGGTGGCGGTGCTGTCGTCATAGGCGAGCGCGGCCCGCACCCCGACGACCTTGTTCGCCGCGATCTGCTCGCCGTTGCCGGAGCCACCGATGACGATGCCGAGCGATCCGGGGTCGGCGACGACAGCCTCGGCCGCCGGGATGCAGAACACCGGATAGTCGTCCTCGGCGTCGAACAGCTCGGGGCCGTGGTCGACGACCTCGTGGCCATCGGCGCCCAGGGCACCGACGATGTGGTTCTTCAGCTCGAAGCCGGCGTGGTCGCTCCCGATGTGTACGCGCATAGCAGCACTATCCCAGCCGCCGCCCGGGAACGCGACCTGCCGGTCCCCGGGGGCGGCGATCGGCGTCGCGGTTGGCCGCCGCGGCTAGCCTGATCGCCATGCCGGACCCGAGCCCCACGCACGACCGGCGGTTCAGCCGGCGGCTGCTGCTCGGCGGGGCCGGTGCGCTCGCCCTCGGGCTCGCCGGCTGCACCGGTGGCGCCGACGACCCGGCTCCGGTGCGGCGGGCGTACTGCGTGGCCCGGAACACCCTGGAGCGTCACGCCGACCTGGCCGGCCGCCCGCTGGTCTATGAGGTGAGCCGGCGACGGAACCGGTTCTTCTTCGAGCCCGGCTTCCGCGGGCAGCTGGAGCGCTGGCTGGTCGACTACAGCGCCGAGACCGCCGCCGAGGTGGACGAGCTGTGGACGTACGGGAGCTGGATCGACGGCGGCTCGCGCTGCGACTCCTGGCACCACGCCGGGCGGGCCTTCGACCTGGCCCGGCTTCGACTGGCCGACGGGAGCTTCGTCTCCTGCCGCTTCGACCAGTGGCCGAGCGGTGGCGTCGCGCTACGGCAGGCGCAACGCAGCTACTGGGCCCTGGCCGCGAGCCTGCACCGGCACTTCGCCTACGTGCTGACCTATCTCTACGACGCCGACCACGCCAACCACCTCCACGTGGACAACGGTCGCTCCGGGGCCGAGCTGTCCACCTTCAGCCCCCGGTCGGCGGTGCAGGTCCAGGCGGTCCAGGCCATCTGTACGCATCTGTGGGACGTGGCGGTGCCGACCAGCGGCGACTGGGACGCCCCGACCCGCCGGGCGGTCTCGGCTGTGCTCGAGCGGGCCGGCACGTCCGGAGCCCTGACCGACGGCGTCGAGCCGTGGCAGGAGTTCCTCACCGCCAGCGTTCGACGGGTCCGCCCGGTCTGAGCAGGTTCGGGAGGTCTCAGCCGGGGAGGCCGTCCATCAGCGGGCCGACGGTCCGGGTCCGCTTGAGCTCGAAGAACCCGGGATAGGACGCCAGCGCCACCATCCCGTCGAACACCCGCCCGGCCTCCTCGCCGCTGGGCCGGGGGGACATCACCGGACCGAAGAACGCGATCCCGCCGACGTGCAGGACCGGGGTGCCGACGTCCATCCCGACCGGATCCATGCCGGCATGGTGTGAGGCGTGCAGCTCCTCGTCGTGGTCGGCGACGTCACCGGCCTCAGCCAGCTCGGCGGGCAGCCCGACATCGGCCAAGGCACCTTCCAGCAGCTCGCGGGACAGCTCTTCCTTGCGTACGTGCAGTCGGGTGCCGATGGCGGTGTAGAACGCAGCCAGCTGCTCGGAGCCGTAGTCCCGCTCCACTGACAGGGCCACCCGGACGGGAGCCCAGCCACGCTCGATCCGGCGCTGGTGCTCCGCACCGCTGCCGCGGTCGGCGTTCAGCACCGACAGGCTCATCACGTGGAAGACGGTCCGGACCGGGCGGACCTTCTCCACTTCGAGCATCCACCGCGACGTCAGCCAGGCCCACGGGCAGAGCGGGTCGAACCAGAAGTCCACCACCGTCGGCTCGGGCGCAGCCGGCGACGCCGTCGCCTTCTTCTCCTTCTTCAGCCGCTTTGACTTCTTCGGGCTCAACTTCGCCTGGTCGGACCTCTTGCCGCTCTTGCCGGCCGATTTCGCCATGCTCCCCAGCGTACGAGAGCCAGACCGTGCGGCGGGGTCCGGGCGTGGAAAGATCGACCTCATGTTCCCCGACAACCTCCGCCGCGACGAGGCCCAGGCCCGCTCCCGTCTGATTCGCACCGACACCTACCGGGTGCTGGTCGACCTCTCCGGTGCCGATCTGGACGACCCGACCACCACCTTCCGCTCGACCTCGACCGTGACGTTCGACGCCGCGGCCGATGGCAGCCTGCACCTGGACCTGATCGCGGACGCGGTCGAGTCGGCGTCGCTGGACGGTACGGCCCTGGACCCCGCCTCGTTCGCCGACTCCCGGCTGCCGCTGGAGGTCAGTGCCGGCCGGCACGAGCTCACCGTCACCGGACGCTTCCGCTACAGCCGCAGCGGGGCCGGTCTGCACCGCTTCGTCGACCCGGCCGACGACCGGACGTACCTCTACACCCAGTTCGAGGCCTCCGACGCCCGCCGGGTGTACGCCTGCTTCGAGCAGCCGGACCTGAAGGCACGGTTCACCATCTCGGTGATCGCGCCGGCGCAGTGGACCGTCGTCTCCAACGGCGCCACGGCGCAGACCTCCGGCGCCGGCGACGGGCTCGGGCGGTGGGACTTCTCCGAGACGCTGCCGATCTCGACCTACCTCACCGGCCTGGTGGCCGGCGACTACGTCACCGTCCGCACCGAGGACTACGCCGGGGTCAACGGCGCCGTGCCGATGTCGATCCTGTGCCGGGCCTCGCTGCGCGAGCACCTGGACGCCGACCGGATCTTCGCCACCACCAAGGGCGGCTTCGACGTCTTCGAGGAGCACTTCGGCTACGGCTACCCGTTCGGGAAGTACGACCAGGCGTTCGTGCCGGAATACAACATGGGCGCGATGGAGAACATCGGCCTGGTGACCTTGCGCGACGAGTACATCTTCCGCAGCCGCGTCACCGCCTCCAGCTACGACAGCCGGGACAACACGATCCTGCACGAGCTGGCGCACATGTGGTTCGGCGATCTGGTGACGATGAAGTGGTGGGACGACCTGTGGCTGAAGGAGTCGTTCGCCGAATGGTCGTCACACTTCGCCCAGAGCCAGCTGGACGAAGACCCGGCTCACGCCTGGGCGACCTTCTGCAACGCCCGCAAGACCTGGGCCTACCGGCAGGACCAGCTGCCCAGTACCCACCCGATCGCCGCCGACATGGTCGACCTGGAGGCGGTGGAGCTCAACTTCGACGGCATCACCTACGCCAAGGGCGCCTCGGTGCTGCGGCAGCTGGTGGCCTACGTCGGCCGCGACGCCTTCCTGGCCGGGGCCCGCAGCTATTTCGCCGACCACGCCTTCGCCAACACCACGCTCGCTGACCTGCTGGCCGCCCTGGAGCAGTCGTCCGGTCGGGACCTGTCCGGCTGGTCCGCGCAGTGGCTGGAGAAGGCCGGCGTGAACACCCTCAAGGCGGTGTTCGAGACCGACGCGGACAACACCTTCACCTCCTTCGCCGTGGAGCAGACCGCACCCGAGCAGTGGCCGACACTGCGCAGCCACCGACTGGCGGTCGGCCTGTACGCGCTCACCGACGGCACCCTCCAGCGGGTCCATCGGGTCGAGATCGACGTGGCCGGCGAGTCCACCGCCGTGCCGGACCTGGTCGGCGTGGCACAGCCCGACCTGATCCTGGTCAACGACGATGACCTGACCTACGCCAAGGTCCGGCTGGACCCCCGCTCGCTGGCAACCGTCGTCGCCCACATCAACGCGATCGACAACCCGCTGGCCAGGGCGGTCTGCTGGGGTGCGGCCTGGGACATGGTCCGCGACGCCGAGAGCCCGGCGCCCGGATACGTCGACCTGGCCCTGCGCGGCGTCGCCATCGAGTCCGATCTGACCGCCGTCGGCGCGGTGCTGCGGCAGGGCCTGACCGCCGCCACCAGCTACACCCACCCCGAGCGCCGGGACGAGGTGCTGCTGCGCTGGGAGCAGGGTCTGGAGCGGCTGCTGGTCGCGGCCGAGCCCGGCTCGGACCACCAGGTGGCGTTCGCCAAGGCGTACCCGCTGGCCGTGACCAGCGACGCCGGCATCCGGCGGCTGCAGGGGTGGTTGGACGGCAGCGCCGTACCGGACGGACTGGTGGTTGACACCGACCTGCGCTGGCTGGTGCTCTCGGCGTTGGCGGCCCTGGGCGCTGTCGACGAGGCGACGATCGCGACGGAGCAGCAGCGTGACCAGACCATCGCCGGCGCGGAGCATGCGGCGGCCGCCCGGGCCGCCCGGCCGGACCCGGCGGCCAAAGAGACCGCCTGGCGGCAAGCGGTGACCGAGAACGACATCCCGAACGGCACCCAGCGGCAGATCTGCGGCGCGTTCTGGCAGCACGGCCAAGACGAGCTGTTGCGCGACTACGTCAGCCGGTATCTGGCAGCGGCCGAGGACATCTCGGCAGCCCGCGGTGTGTGGGCCACGAAGGGCACCGCGCTGCGGGACAACGTGCTGGTGATGATGTTCCCGCAGCTGGCCGATGCTCAAGCCGTGCTGGACGCGGTCGACCCGTGGCTGGCCACGGCCTCGCTGACCGAGGGCGTACGTCGCCTGGTGGGCGAGCGGCGCGACGACGCGGCTCGGGCACTGCGCTGCCAGCAGGCCAGCCGGGCGAGCACGGCATGAGCCTGCGGCTCGCCCAGGTCGCGGCGATCCTCGACGATCTCTACCCGCCGGCCACAGCGGAGTCGTGGGACCGGGTGGGCCTGGTGGTCGGCAGTCGGGCGGACCGGGTGAGCAAGATCCTCTACGCGGTCGACTGCACCGCGGCCGTGGTCGAGCAGGCCAGCCAGGTCGGCGCCGATCTGATCGTCACCCATCACCCGCTGCTCCTGCGCGGGGTGCACGCCGTGGACGCCGACTCGCCGAAGGGCCGGGTGCTGACCGAGCTGATCCGGAACCGGATCGGTCTCGTCGTGGCCCACACCAACGCCGACATCCCGCCCGGTGGAGTGGTCGATGCGTTGGCTCGGGCGATCGGTCTGACCACCTCCCGGCCGCTTCGCCCGGGGGTCGCGCCGGAGCTGGACAAGCTCGTCACCTTCGTCCCGGCCGAGCACCTGCCCGCGCTGATGGACGCCCTCGCTGAGGCCGGGGCCGGCGCTGTCGGCGACTACGACCGGTGCTCCTTCACCAGCTCCGGCACCGGCACCTTCCGGCCCCTGCCGGGTGCCCGCCCGTTCCTCGGCGACGTCGGGGAGATCGCGGAGGTGGCGGAGAGCCGGCTGGAGATGGTCCTCCCCCGGTCCCGGCGCGCGGCGGTGCTGGCGGCGCTGCGGCAGGCGCACCCGTACGAGACCCCGGCCTGGGACCTGTTCGAGCAGGCGCCCACGGCGAGCACGGACACCGGACTCGGGCGGGTGGGCCGACTGGCCGAGCCGATCAGTCTGCGCGAGTTCGCCCACCGGGTCGCGGCCGCGCTGCCGGCCACGGCGGCGGGGGTCCGGGTGGCCGGCGACCCGGAGCGGGTGGTGACGACAGTGGCGGTGCAGGCCGGCGCCGGCGACGACCTGCTCGACCTGGCGCGCGACAGCGGTGCCGATGTGTACGTCACCTCGGACCTGCGGCACCACCCGGCCAGCGAGGCACGCGAAGCCGACGCCGCCCCGGCGCTGGTCGACGTGGCCCACTGGGCCGCGGAATGGCGCTGGCTGCCGGTGGTCCAGCGACTGGTGGACGACCGGTTGGCCGCAGCCGGCGTGGTGGTGGAGTCACTGGTCAGCGAGCTCAACACCGACCCGTGGAGCTTCACCGCCGGCTGAGCCGGTCGATCAGGTCGGCGACCACCGGATAGCTGGCGGCCACGGCTTCGGCCCGGCCGAGCCGGTGGTGTTCCAGCCGGATGCCGCCCATCAGCGCGACCCGATAGAGCAGCGCCCGCGCCCGGGCCGGCTCCGAGTCGTCGGGCCGGGTGCCGTAGCCGGACCAGAATGCGGCCAGCTCGGTCGGCGGCAGCCGGTCGAGGACGAACATGGTCCAGTCCGCCTGCGGGTCGCCCCAGGCTGTCCGGTCACAGTCGAAGAGGCCGACCACGGTGCCGGCGGCGTCGACCATGGCGTTCACCGGGCTGAGGTCGCCGTGCAGCAGCCGTGCTTCGGTGATCGCGTCCAGCTCGGGTCGCAGCTGCCCGGCCAAGCGGACTCCGGCCTCGAGGTCGGCGGCGGCCAGGCCCGCGCGGTTGAGATCGGCAGCGGTACTGGTCAGTAGCTTCACCACCCATCCGGCCCAGGAGTCCACCGTCGGACCGGCGACCCGGCCGAACACCGAGCGCCGGACGGCGTGGATCCGCGCCAGCAGCTCACCGATCTGGTGCCAGAAGTAGGGCCGCAGGTCGGGGTGGGCCTTCAGGAACGGGGCCGCCTGCACCCCGGGCAGATGCGACTGCACCAGATAGTCACGGCCGACGATCCGATGGGTGAAGTCGGCGGCCAGCACCCGCGGCAGCAGCTCGGCCACCGGAGCCAGGAACGGCAGGCTGGCGTACTCGTTGCGCATCAGCTCGCGTTCGGAGCTGAACTGCCGTCGGGGTTCGGGCGCCACCCGCAGCACCGCAGCACCCGCGCCAGCGAGGTGCAGCCGGTACGTCGTGTTGTAGCGCCCGCCGTCGAGCTCCTCGCAGCGCAGCACCTGACAGCCGGCACCGAAGGCCTCGGAGCAGATCCGCGTCACCTCAGCTGCGGTCAGCGGTCGCTGGAAGGCGTCCTCCCCGCGGTCCACCGGCCGGAACTGCACCAGGGGCCTAGGAGCTGGTGTGCAGGGTCTTCGGTGCGCGGGCGGCCTCGCCCAGCTGCTGGATGCCGGTCACCAGGCCACCGACGATATCGCCGCCGATGAAGGAGGTCTGCATGGTGGCCGCGGCCAGTCCGCACTCGACGTCGTCCAGGGTGCGCCGGGCCTCGGAGCCGGTGATGATCTCCAGGGCCTTGAACCCGGGGTCGCACAACACCAGCACCGACCGGGCCGGATCGTCCAGCGCGCTGTGCAACCGGGTGGCGTACGCCCGGGAATCCTCTTCGGAGACGCCGACGAAGAGCGAGAAGCTGAGCTGGGAGCTGTTCTCGGCGTTGCGGATGGCCCGCTTCAGCCGCTCGATCTCGCCAGGGCTGAAGGAGTCACCAGCGGGCACTTGCGCCACCCACTTCGGAGACGGTGGCGACAGCACCGGTCGCGGTGTCGGAGCTTCCCACCGGGAGCGCCGCCTGGGCGGGAGCCGTGGCCGCCAGCTCGGCGGTGCTGCCCAGCCACAGCGGCTCGGTGACCTGGAACCCGCCACCACGGCTGGCCCGGATCAGCGACGGCGCCTTGCCGATCAAGGTGATGATCAGCATCGCCAACGCGGGTAGGCCGATCAGCAGTGCCAGCTCGTGCAACGGGCTGGGCTGCGGGGCCTGCGGCCAGCCCGGTAGCGTTTCCAAAGGCACTAGCATGCTCAACAGTTCGCTCACCTGTCCTACGGTAGCCGCAAACACCACGGGACAGCACGGCGACGTCCGTCGCAGTCCCTGCGCCGGCCCACCGCCCAGGAAGGATCAGGTGTCCGAGAACGCTCCGACGGCGCGCCGCGTCGTCCTCGACGCTGATCAGATTGCCCGCGCCTGCGCCCGGATGGCGCACCAGATCCTGGAGAGCAACCGCGGCGCCGACGGTCTGGTGCTGCTCGGCATCCCGACCCGAGGGGTCCATCTGGCGCACCGGCTGGCCCGCGCCATGAGCGAGGTCGAGGGTGCAACCATCCCGGTGGGTTCGCTCGATATCACCTTGTATCGCGACGACCTGCGCCGTCATCCGACCCGGGCCGTCGGGCGTACTCATCTGCCGGTGACCGTCGACGACGCCGTGGTGGTGCTGGTCGACGACGTTCTCTACTCCGGTCGCACCGTGCGTGCCGCACTCGATGCCCTCGGTGATCTTGGCCGCCCGCGAGCTGTCCGACTGGCGGTGCTGGTCGACCGAGGCCATCGACAGCTGCCGATCCGCGCCGACCACGTCGGCAAGAACCTGCCCACCTCGGCCAGCGAGCGGGTGAGCGTAGCCCTGGAGGAGTCCGACGGAGTGAACGAAGTGACCATCGCCCGCGGCGCCGACGAGTCGGAGCCCGACCTTGATCATCTCGGGGTCGACGACCGTCTCGACGAGGCGCGCTGATGCGGCACCTGCTGTCGGCGGCTGATCTTGACCTGACGGAGATCACCGAGGTGCTCGACCTGGCCGAGGAGATGTCCGGGGTGCAGGACCGGCCGGTGAAGAAGCTGCCCGCCCTGCGCGGGCGGACCGTGGTCAACCTGTTCTTCGAGGACTCGACCCGGACCCGGTCGTCGTTCGAGATCGCCGGCAAATGGCTGTCGGCGGACGTGATCAACGTCAGCGCCAAGGGCTCGTCGGTGTCCAAGGGCGAGTCGCTGCGCGACACCGTGCTCACCGTGGCGGCGATGGGCGTCGACGCGTTGGTCATCCGCCACCACGCCTCCGGCGCGCCGTGGCAGGCATCGCAGTGGATCGACGCGCACGTGCTGAACGCCGGCGACGGCACCCACGAGCATCCGACCCAGGCGTTGCTGGACGCCTTCACCTTGCGCCGGCACTTCCGGGCCACCGAGCCGGAGCGAACCGACTTCCGCGGCAAGCGGATCGCGATCGTGGGCGACGTGACGCACTCCCGGGTCGCGCGCAGCAACGTGCTTCTGCTGCAGACCCTGGGTGCCGAGGTGGTGCTGGTCGCTCCCCCGACCCTGATGCCCTCCGGCGTCGACAGCTGGCCGGTCGCGACCTGCGCCGAGCTGGACCCGGTGCTGGCCGAGGTCGATGCGGTGATGATGCTCCGGGTCCAGCGGGAGCGGATGTCGGGCGGCTACTTCCCCACCCCGCGGGAGTACACCGTGGGCTACGGGCTGACCCGGGACCGGCTGGCCCGGCTGCGGCCGGGCACCGCGATCTGCCATCCGGGGCCGATGAATCGCGGGCTGGAGATCTCCGCCGACGCGGCCGACGCGGCCAACTCGTTGATCTTGAACCAGGTCGCGGCCGGTGTCGCGGTCCGGATGAGCGTGCTCTATCAGATCCTGGGCGGGGCGGACGAGACCGCGCCCGCCGGCGCACGAGAGGTTGCCGCCCGATGACCGAGTATCTGATCACCGGCGCCGACGTGCTCGGGGCCGGGCGTGCCGACCTGCTGCTCCGCGACGGGGTGCTGGCCGACCCGTCCCAGGTCAGCGCTGACGCGGAGCGGATCGACGCCGACGGGCTGGTGGCCCTGCCCGGCCTGGTCGACCTGCACACGCACCTGCGTGAGCCGGGGCGCGAGGACGCCGAGACCCACGCCAGCGGCACCCTGGCCGCCGCCCGCGGTGGCTTCACCGCGGTGTTGGCCATGGCCAACACCTCGCCGGTCACCGACACCGCAGAAGCGGCCGTGCACGTCGCCGCCCTGGGGGCTCGGGCCGGTCACGCCCAGGTGGTCCCGGTCGGGGCCGTCTCCAAGGGTCTGGCCGGTCAGGAGCTGGCCGAGCTGGGGTTGATGGCCCGGTCCAGCGCGGCGGTCCGGGTGTTCTCCGACGACGGCCACTGCGTCACCGACGCCCGGCTGATGCGCCGCGCGCTGGAGTACGTCCGCGCCTTCGGCGGCGTGATCGCCCAGCACGCCCAGGATCCCCGGCTGGCCGGGGCGGACGCGTGCTGCCACGAGGGTGAGATCTCGGGCCGGCTGGGACTGCCGGGCTGGCCGGCGGTGGCCGAGTCCACCATCGTCGCCCGTGACGTCCAGCTGGCCGACCTGACCGGGTCCAGGGTGCACGTCTGCCACGTGTCCACGGCCGAGACGGTGGAGGTGCTTCGCTGGGCCAAGGCCCGCGGCACCAAGATCACCGCCGAGGTGGCACCGCATCACCTGCTGCTGACGACCGACGAGGTGCAGGGCTACGACCCGACCTACAAGGTGAACCCGCCGCTGCGGCCCAGCGAGCACGTCGAGGTGCTGCGCGCCGCTCTTGCGGATGGCACGATCGACGCGGTCGCCACTGATCACGCGCCGCACGCCCGCCACGACAAGGAGCATGCCTTCGCCGAGGCCGCACCCGGGATGCTCGGTCTGGAGACGGCGCTGGCGGTGGTGCTGGAGACGATGGTCAGCACCGGCCGGATCGGCTGGCGCGAGGTCGCCCAGCGGATGTCGTCCACCCCCGCCGCCATCGCCGGGCTGGTCGGTCAGGGCCGGTCGCTGGCCGTCGGCGAGCCGGCGAACCTGGTGCTGGTGGACCCGTCGGCGCGGGCAGTCGTGGACCGGGACACCTCTGCGTCGCTGTCCCGCAACAACCCGTGGCACGGCCGCGATCTGCCCGACCCGGTGGTGGCGACGTTCTGGGAGGGCCGAGCGACGTACCGTAGCGGGTCCGATGCCTAGCTGGATCCCCTCGAACCTCGCCGAGGCCGTGGTCTTCCCGCCGCTGCGGATCCTGTTTCTGATCTTCGTCGCGCTGGTGGTGCGCTATCTCCTGCACCGGGTGATCGACAAGACGGTGCGGCGGATGATCGAGCGGCAGCCCAACCGGCGGTTCCGGGCCACGGCCGCGCTGGCCGCGGCGACCAGCCTGCCGGCGGAACGACGCGAGCAGCGGATCGCCGCCCTCGGTTCGCTGTCGCGCAGCGTCGTCACGGTGGTGATCTTCTTCGCCACCGTGGTGACGATCTTGGCCGAGCTCGGCTTCAACGTCGCCACCATCATCGCCGGTACGTCCATCGTCGGCGTCACGATCGCCTTCGGCCTGCAGAACATCGTCAAGGACTTCGTGGCCGGGGTGTTCATGCTGATCGAGGACCAGCTGGGTGTGGGCGACTACGTCGACATGGAGAAGGCGGCCGGCACCGTCGAGGAGGTCGGGCTGCGGGTCACCCAGCTCCGCGACGACGACGGCACGGTCTGGTATGTCCGCAACGGTGAGGTGCTGCGGGTGGGCAACTTCAGTCAGGGCGGGCCGGGTCGACCGGTGGTACGCGAGCCGGAGACCCCGTAGGACCGAGACCCCGTAGTACCGAGACCCCGTAGGACCAAGACCCCGTAGGACCGAGACCCGGCCCTGCGTGCCCGGCCCGTGGTCCAGCCCGATGGGACCGATGATGGGACCGCCGGACCGGCGTCGTCCTCGCGACGACGCCGGATCCGGCCGGGCTCACTCGACCAGCGTGGCCTCGAGCGTGATCTCGGTACCGGCGAGCGCCTGGCTGACCGGGCAGTTGGCCTTGGCGCCCTGGGCCGCTTGTTCGAACTGCTCGGCGGTCAGCCCCGGCACGGCGGCCTTGACGCTCAGCTTGATTCCGGTGATGCCCTTGCCCGGCACGAAGCTGACGTCGGCCGAGGTGTCGACAGTGGTGGGCGGCGTACCCGCCCCGGCGAGCGCATGCGACAGCGCCATCGAGAAGCAGGTGGAGTGGGCCGCGGCGATGAGCTCCTCCGGGCTGGTCTTGCCGTTCGCCTCCTGGGCCCGCGACGCCCAGGTGACGTCGTAGGTGCCGATACCAGACGATGCCAGCTCGACGCTGCCGGCGCCTTCCATCAGCGAGCCTTCCCAATGGGCGTTGGCGGTGCGGACGGTTGCCATATGAATCTCCTCAGGTCAGTGGTCAGCCGTGGCAGCACGGCTGCGAACAGACGGACGCCGACTGCGAGCGCGCCCACCGGGGCCCATCCTGCCAGTCATCCCAGCGGCCACGGGTGGCGTGCGCCGGTCACCGGGTGCGAGACAATGGAGGTGATGTCCACACCTGATCACCAGCAGACCTTCTATCAAGCCGTCGGCGGCCACGACACCTTCGTCGCGCTGGTCAAGCGCTTCTACGAGGGCGTCGCCGAGGACCCACCGTTGCGTGCCCTCTATCCGGAGGAGGATCTCGGCCCGGCCGAGGTCCGGTTCCGGATGTTCCTCGAGCAGTACTGGGGCGGCCCGACCACCTACAGCGAGCAGCGCGGCCACCCCCGGCTGCGGATGCGTCACGGTCCGTTCAAGGTCACCACCGACATGCGTGACCGCTGGCTGCGGCACATGCGCGACGCGATCGACTCGATCGAGCTCACCCCGGCCCAGGAGCGCGAGCTGTGGAGCTACATGGAGCGGGCTGCGCAGTCGATGGTGAACCAGATCGACCCGCTGCCGCCCACCCCGCAGCAGGGCTTCCAGCTCTAGCCGGCCCGGTCACGTCGGGCGGACGGCTCAGCCGGAGCCGCCCGCAGTACGGTGGACGCGCGCGACCACCACCCGGTGGTCGTCATCGACCAAGGGAGGCCGAGCGATGCGGCAGCTGAGCACCAGCACCACCGGGATCCAGTACCGCGACCTCAACCACAACGGCCGGCTGGACCCGTACGAGAATCCCACGCTGCCGATCGAGGAGAGGGTGGCCGACCTGGTCGGCCGGCTGTCGATCCCGGAGAAGGTCGGCCTGCTCTTCCACACCATCATCGAGGCCGGACCTGACGGGACCGTGC
This sequence comes from Microlunatus sp. M237, assembly GCF_056896895.1. NCBI lineage: Bacteria > Bacillati > Actinomycetota > Actinomycetes > Propionibacteriales > Propionibacteriaceae > Microlunatus > Microlunatus sp. M237. Next base: position 231,593 of record NZ_JBXHBL010000001.1, read on the forward strand.
TCGAGACGCCGGGTGGGGCCAGCAGGTCGCCGGGCTCCACCGCCGTGCTGACCAGGATGCTCAACCACTTCAACGTCCACGCCCTGGGCTCCGCCCGGATGGCCGCCCGCTGGCACAACGCCCTGCAGGCGCTGGCCGAGCAGACACCGCACGGCATCCCGGTCACCGTCTCCTCCGACCCTCGCCATGGCTTCACCGACAACCCCGGCGCGTCGTTCGTGGCCGGCTCGTTCTCGCAGTGGCCGGAGCCGATCGGGCTGGGTGCCATCGGCGACCCGCGCCTGGTTCGTCAGCACGCCGACATCACCCGCCAGGAGTACGCCGCGGTGGGCATCCGCGCCGCCCTGCATCCCACCGCCGACCTGGCCACCGAACCTCGCTGGAGCCGGCAGGTGACGACCTTCGGCCAGGACTCCGCGCTGGTCACCGAGCTGGTCGACGCGTTCCTCCACGGCCTGCAGGGTGACGAGCTCGGCCCGGACAGCGTGGCCGGCACCACGAAGCACTTCCCCGGCGGCGGACCGCAGAAGGACGGCGAGGACCCGCACTTCCCCTACGGCCGGGAGCAGGTCTATCCCGGCGGACGGTTCGCCGATCACCTGGCCCCGTTCATCCGCGCCATCGAGCGCGGCACCGCAGCGATCATGCCCTACTACGGGATGCCGGTCGGGCTGGAGCTGGACGGCGAACCGGTCGAGGCGGTCGGCTTCGGCTACAACCACCGCATCGTTACCACCCTGCTGCGCGAGGAGCTCGGCTATGACGGCGTCGTGGTGACCGACTGGGGGCTGGTCACCGACGCCGTGGTGGGTGATCGGGTGCTGCCGGCCCGGGCCTGGGGCGTGGAGCACCTCGATCCGCTGCAGCGGCTGGAGCTGCTGCTCGCCGCCGGTGTGGACCAGTTCGGCGGCGAGGAGTGTCCCGAGCTCATCCTCGAGCTGCTGGCCGCCGGGCGGGTCACCGAGGAACGGATCGACGTCTCGGTTCGCCGGCTGCTCCGGGTCAAGTTCGCGCTCGGGCTGTTCGACGACCCGTACGTCGACGAGGACATCGCCGAGACCGTGGTCGGCCGCTCCGACTTCGTCGCCGCCGGTCATCGCGCCCAGGCGGAGTCGGTCACGGTGCTGCACAACCCGGACGACACCTTGCCGCTGCGGTCAGGCCGCCGCTTGTACGTCGAGGGCATGCACCCCGAGGTGGTGGCCGAGTTCGGCACCGTGGTCGACGACCCCGCCGACGCCGACCTCGCCATCGTCAGGCTTCCGGCGCCGCACGACGACCGGGACACCTACTTCCTCGAGCAGCGGTTCCGGGCCGGCTCCCTGGAGTTCGCCCACGGGGTGCTGCACCCGCTGTCCGACCTGGCGCAGCAGGTGCCGCTGGTTGTCGACGTGATGCTGGACCGACCCGCGATCCTGACCCCGTTCCTGGACTTCACCACCGCCCTGGTCGCCAGCTACGGCGCCTCCGACCGCGCCCTGCTCGAGGCGCTCACCGGCCGGGTCCCGCTGCGGGGCAAGCTGCCGTTCGAGCTCCCCCGATCGATGGAGGCTGTCGTGGTGTCGCGACCGGACGTGGCCTCCGACACCGAGGACCCGCTGTTCCCCGTCGGCCACCGACTCGAGCTCCGCTGACCGAGCTGCTCGCGGTCGATGGGGCCGATCGGGGCTGATGGGCCCGATCGGGACCGGTCAGCGTCCGGGATAGACCATCGGCTTGAGCGTGTGGGAGTCGGTCTTGGCGACCTGGAGGGCCTCGGCCGCCTGGGCCAGCCCATACTGGCCGGTGACCAGACCGTCGAGGTCGACCGCCCCCGACGCGGCCAGGGCGATCGCGGCGGGATAGCAGTTGGCATAGCGGAACGTACCGGTGACCACGAGCTCCTTCACCTGGATGGTGGCCACCGGAAGCTCGAGCGTGGGGCGACCGAGACCAACCAGCACGATCCGGGCGGCGGGCGCGGCCACGTCGAAGGCGGACAACACCGCGGGTCCTGCTCCGCTGCACTCGATCACCACGTCGACGGCGTCCAGCTGCTCCGCCAGCGGACCCGCCGCCGCGTCGACGACCTGGTTGGCGCCGCGCCGCAGAGCCGTCTGCAGGCGGAAGTCATTGGTGTCGCTGACCGCCACCCAGGCGGCGCCCCGGGCCCGGGCCACGTCGGCGCAGAGCAGCCCGACCGGGCCGGCTCCGGTGACCAGCACCCGGTCACCGGGCTGGATGGCTGCCTTCTGACCCGCCCAGACCCCGACCGAGAGCGGCTCGATCAGCGCCGCCGCCTCGTCCGACAGCGAGTCCGGCACCGGGTGCGCCCGGTGTGACTCCAGCACCACGTACTGGGCGAAGGCGCCGTGCACCGGCGGCGTGGCGAAGAACTGCACGTCCGGGCACAGGTTGTAGCGACCGGTGAGGCACTGCTTGCAGCGGCCGCAGGTCTCCTGCGGCTCCATCGCCACCCGCTGCCCGACGACCCGGTCGGTCACCGCGGCGCCGACGGCGCGGATGGTGCCGGACGCCTCGTGGCCCAGCACCAGCGGTTTCCGGACCACGAAGTCGGCGATCCGGCCGTGGTCGAAGTAGTGCACGTCGGAGCCGCAGATGCCGACCGCCGCGACCTCGATCAGCACCTGGTGCGGACCGGGCTCCGGGACCGGCACCTGGTCGAGGGCGATCTCCCCCTGCCGCATCAGCACGGCGCGGGTCTGGTCCTGGGCTTGGCTGGTCATGGCGTCACACTATCGATCGGCCTCCGCAGGCAGCAGCCAGTCCTCGAGACCGGCGCGGGCGACCGCGCTGAGCGGGGTCTCACCCACCACGACCGTCCGGGCGCTGGCGTACGCGCGGGTCGAACCTGGGTCCCGGATCTCCGCGTCGAGGGTGAACGAGCGGGTGCCGATCGCGCTCACCACCGTCACCACCTCATACGGGGTCCGGGCGAAATCCAGCGGCCGGTGATACTCCATGTCCTGGCGGACGACCACCCACACCCCGTCGTCGTCGGGCAGCGCCCGGCCCATGATGGCGACCCGCGCCTCCTGGACGAACTCATAGAACTTGACGTTGTTGACGTGACCATAGGAGTCGAGGTCGGACCAGCGGACCCAGAACGAGAACCGGTGACCGGCGTCGGTCCAGCGGGTCCGCGGCAGCCGCCGCAACGGCTCCGCCGCCGTCAGCGACCTGCCCAGCACCTCCCGCTCCGCAGCGGTCAGCCGGCGCAGCGTCTGGCTGGACAGGTCGAAGGGCACCACCGAGGTCCTCGCTCGAGCCACCAGCCGGTCGCCATCGTTCAGCGAATAGCCGATCCGGAACCGGCTGCCGCCGACCGCGTCCACCCAGAGGGTGATGTCGAGCGGTCGGTCGCCGTAGCGCACCGGAGCCAGATACTCGACCTGGTGACCGACCACCAGCACGCCAGTGTCGAGCAGCCGCTGCGTCCCGGGCGGGCCGCTGAGCAGGAAGTCGACCCGCGCCTCCTGCAGGTAGTCCAGGTAGGCCACGTTGTTCACGTGACCCTGGGCGTCCATGTCTCCCCAGCGCATCGGGCAGCGGTACAGGTGGCTCACCCGGCCCATCCTGGCAGTCTCAGTCGAGGCGCTCCAACGGCTCGGTGGTCGGCCCCTCCAAGACGCTGCCGTCGGCGGCGAACCGTGACCCGTGCAGGCTGCAGTCCCAGGAGTGCTCGACCTCGTTCCACCGCACCAGCCCGCCGAGGTGCGTGCAGACCGCCGAGACCGTGCAGGTACGCCCCGCCACTGTCGACACCGCGACCGGGCGTACCCCACGTCGTCCCACCACCCCGGCGCCCTCCGCGGGCGCTCCCGCCGGTGCCGACCGGGCGGCGCCGGCGGTCCAGCCCAGCACCGCGGCCACCCCGACCTCCGCGTTGGCCAGCGCGCTGCGGGCGGCGGCCGGCGGCTTGCTCACCCGGGTGCCCAGCGTCTGCGCCCAGTTCAGCCGTCGCCCGAGGATCTCCCCCGAGATCCGCAGCGCCGCCATCGCCGCGTTGGTCATGCCCCACTTGTTGTAGCCGGTGGCCACGTAGACCCGGCCGCCGCCGAGCGGCATCGCACCGACGAACGGCACATGGTTGTGTGAGGAGTAGTCCTGCGCTGACCACTGGTGGGTCCGTACCGCGCCGGGGAACTCCTGCTGGGTCCACCGGGTCAGGTCGTCCACCATGGCCTGGGTGGAGGTGTGCCGTCCGACGGGGTGCCCGTTGCCGCCGACCAGCAGCAGCTCCTCGCCGTTCCGCGGCACGGTCCGCAGTGACCGGGTCGGCGAGTCGGCGGACAGGTACATCCCCTGCGGCAGAGGGCCCGGCACCCGGAACGCCATCGCGTAGGAGCGCTGCGGAGTCACCTTGGCGAAATACAGACCGCGGTCCAGGAACGGGATCCCGGTGGCGAGGATGACGTTCTGCGCTGTCAGGTCACCGGCCGTGGTGGTCACCAGGGCGAGCGAGCGGACCCGTACGTCGGTGACCCGGACGCCCTCGACCACCGGCACTCCCAGGGCGCGCAGCGTCCGCACCAGCGCTGCCAGCACGTCCATCGGGTCGAACTGAAGCTGGTCGGGCAGCATCACAGCACCGTGGTCGGGGTACGGCAGCTCCTCCGGCGACGTCAGCGCCACGTCCAGGCCGACCCGCCGCGCAGCCCGGTACTCCCGACGGACCGCCAGCGCCCCGAGCATCGAGGCGGCATAGGTGTAGGCGTCTCGGTGCTGCACAGCCACCCCGGTGTCGGCGCAGAAGTCGGCCAGCCACCGTTGGCCGGCGCGGTTGCCCTCGACGTAGGCCCGGCCGACCTGGGCGGAGTGGCTGCTGAGGATCGAGGTGTAAACGGTGCCTTGGAGCAGGCTGACCTTGGCCGTGGTGTGACCGGTCGTGACGGCACCGACGTAGCGGGCCTCCAGCACCGCGACCCGCCGGCCGGCGCGGGCGAGCTGGAGCGCGGTCACCAGGCCGGTCAGCCCGGCCCCGACCACCACGTCGTCGTATCCCGTCCCCGGATCGAGGTCGTCGGTCTCGATCCGGTCGTCGCGGTCCAGCCACAGTGACGTCATCGGCGCTCCTCGCTGCGTACGGCACCGCCCGGCGGCGGTAGCGGTCCCTGGGCGTTACCCGCTGGCGGCGGTCCTACCCGTCCGGGCTCCCGGTTAGCCGGCGAGTCGGCGGGTATCGGTCCGCCATGACCGAACGCGTGATCGCTGATCTGCTCGTCGACCGACTCCGGGCCTGGGGGGTGCGCACCGTGTACGGCTACCCCGGTGACGGCATCAACCCCTTCATGGGTGCGCTGCGTCGCGCCAAGGTCTCGGCCGGCACCGCGAACGAGACGATCACCTTGGTGCAGGCGCGGCACGAGGAGAACGCCGCGCTGATGGCCGTCGGCCATGCCAAGTTCTCCGGCCAGGTGGGCGTCGTCACGGCGACCCAGGGTCCCGGGGCGGTGCACCTGCTGAACGGGCTCTACGACGCGAAGCTGGACAGTGCTCCCGTGGTGGCCCTGGTCGGGCAGCAGGAGACGAGCGTGCTCGGCTCGCAGTATCAGCAGGAGATCGACCTGATGGCCGTCTTCGCCGATGTCGCCGTGTTCGCCGAGCAGGTCTCGTCGGCCGAGCAGCTGCCGATGGTGCTGGACCGGGCCTTCCGGGCCGCGCTGACCTCCCGCGCCCCCGCCGTGGTCATCGTGCCGCACGACATCCAGCAGGAACCGGTGCCCGAGCTCGGTCAGCAGCACGGCGTGCATGTCAGTGCCGCGATCTGGCGTCCGTCGCGGGCCGTCCCCGAGCCCGCGGACCTGGCTGCGGCGGCCGCCGTGCTCAACGCCGGCCGCAAGGTCGCGCTGCTGGTCGGCCAGGGCGCCCGGACCGCTCAGCCGGAGGTGGTCGCGGTGGCGGAGCGCCTCGGCGCCGGCATCACCACCAGCCTGCTCGGCAAGCCGTACGTCGACGAAGGGCTGCCGAACGCCGCCGGCACCATGGGACATCTCGGCACCACGGCCAGCGCCTTCGTCCTCGGCCAGTGCGACACCTTGCTGGTGATCGGCTCCAACGACCCGTGGACGGAGTTCTATCCACCCCCCGGTGCTGCGCGGGCGGTGCAGATCGATGTGGACGCCGCCGCCATCGGCAACCGCTACCCGGTCGAGGTCGCCCTGACCGGCGACGCCGCGATGACCCTGCAGGCGCTGCTGCCGCTGCTGGAGGACCACGCAGAGCTGCCGTGGCGCAGTGAGGTCGAGGCGCAGGTGCAGCGCTGGCACCGCATCTGCCGCCAGCGCGCGGCCACAGCGGCCCGACCGGTCAACCCGGAGCGAGTCTTCGCCGAGCTGAACTCGCACCTGCCCGAGGACGCCCAGGTCGCCATCGACGTCGGCAGCTCCGTCTACTTCTACGCCCGCCAGCTACGGCTCCCGCGCGGCGTACCGGCGCACCTGTCGAGCACGCTGGCCAGCATGGGCTGCTCGGTGCCCTACGGCATCGCCGCCAAGGTGCTGCACCCGGACCGTCCGCTGATCGCCCTCACCGGCGACGGCGGGATGCAGATGACCGGGGTCGCCGAGATGATCACCGTCAGCCGGCTCTGGTCCCAGTGGTCGGACCCGCGCTTCGTGGTCTGCGTCCTCAACAACCAGGACCTGGCCGAGGTGACCTGGGAGCAACGCGAGATGGAGGGCGACCCTCGCTTCGCCGACAGCCAGGCGCTGCCGTCGTTCCCCTACGCCGGATATGCCGAGCTGCTCGGTCTGAGGGGGATCCGGGTCGAGGACCCCGACCAGCTGGACCAGGCGTGGGCCAGCGCGCTGACCGCGGACCGGCCGGTGGTGCTGGAGATCATCACCGATCCCGACGTGCCACTGCTGCCGCCGTTCCCTGCCGGCGAGGCCAAGCTGGAGACGTTCCGCGCCGGTCTGAGGGCCGAGGGTGCCGCGGGCGAGCACGCACTCGCCCTGCTCGAGACGTACGCCGAGCACGAGGCGGGCACGTCGGACTGAGGTCGGCGGCGACGGACGGGCGGCGGGTCGAGTCCCGCGCACGGCTCAGGCGTTCGCGTCCACCGATGGGGCCGGTGGCCCGTCGGCCGGCGCCTGCCCGGCCTCGGCGTCGTGCCGGCTGTCCGCGTCACCGGGCTTCCAGTCGCGGAAGGTGAAGAAGGGGCGCCGCTCGGCGTAGCGCCGGCGGTCGAGGACCAGCAGGTCCGCGTCGAGCTGGCGCGACATCGGTCGGCGCTCGCGCAGTACCCAGGGCAGCCCGCGCAGGGCCAGCCGAACGCCCTTGACGTAGTCCCGCGACTTCGGCCGGTCGGCGAGGGTGTGCAGCGTCCACCGTGCCGCGCTGGTCCAGCGTCGGTGCAGCCAGGTGTTCCACACCGTGTTGCGCAGGCTGTAGGCGTGCAGGTTGCCGGCATTCGCCTGGCTGGGCAGGTGGTGCATCACCACGTCGTCGACGTAGCGCATCTGATATCCGGCCTTGGCGATCTTGAAGCTCAGGGTCTCTTCCTCGCCGCCGATGAAGAACCGCGGGTCGTAGCCGCCGACCTCGAGATAGACCGAGCGCCGCACGATCACGGCACCGCCCATGAACCCGAGCAGCACCGCACCGGGGATGCCGTACCGATCCGGAAGCGGGCTGTCGGCCATCTCGGCCGAGATCGGATCGAGCCGCTGCTCCTTCCCGACCAGGATCCGAGCGTTGACCACGGCCAGTCGGGGATACGCGCCCAGCAGGTCGCAGGCCCTGGCCAGCCCGGCCCGCTCGAAGTAACCGTCGTCGTCACAGAAGGCGACGTAGGGAGTCTGCGCTCGCGCGGCGCCCTCATTACGGGCGGCGGCACCGATGTTGGCTTCCAGCGCGACCGCGGTGAGATCGGCGCCGGTCCGCGCGGCGTGGTCCGCGATGACCTGCACCGTGGTGTCGACCGAGGCATTGTCGACCGCGACCACGGGCACGCCCAGACCACACAGCTGCGCCAGCACGACGTCCAATCGGCTGGCGCAGTTGTAGGTGAGCAGCACGACAGTGACGCGGCCACCGAGAGCGGAGCCGTCGGCTCCGGCACCCTCGGTGGCCGCGTCACTGGTCACGAGCTGCGAGCCGGGCACCGCGCGGTGCCCGGCCGAGGAGTCGTCAGTGCCCGGGCGCATTCGCGACCCGCGTGCCGCTGGTCGTACGACGGGTCAGCAGGACGCCCAGCCCGATCATGGCGATGCCCAGCACGAGGTGCAGGATGTCGTCGCCAAGGTTGAGCGGGACGAAGTTGGCCGCGGACTCCTCGTCGACGATGAGGCCGTAGAGGAAAAGCACCAGATAGATGATGCCGCCCACCACCAGATAGTTGCGCGCGCCGGACACGCTTCGCGCCAGCACCAGGCCGGCGATGCCGAACAGCAGGTGGACGATGTTGTGCAGGATCGACACCTGGAAGACACCGATCAGCAGCGCTTCGGAGTGATGGGAGGCGAACTCGATGGTCTCGTACTGGGTGGTGATGCCGGGGATGAAGCCCAGGATGCCGACGAGAAGGAACACCACGCCGACGGCCAGCGCCGCCTTCTGGACGTTCGTCCGTCCGCCGTCGCGGGTCCCGGTATTTGCTGTGCTTGACATGCGTACCTCCATTGACAGTGAAAAGCGGCGCCTTCGCAGCACCGGACATCGCCTACCCAATAGGCACAGGAACTAATCCGGCGGTGCAGTCGTTGACGCTCACCGTGGCGTTTCGCTGGCCGCGTCTGCGGGTATTGCACCCAGGCTCAAGGAGGTGGGTCGATGCCCATGACCCCAGTCGCTGACGGTGTGCACGTGCTCACCGCTGCGCACGTGAACTGCTATCTGGTGGAGACCGAGCACGGCCCGCTGCTGGTCGACACCGGGCTGCCCGACATGTGGCCGCTGCTGATGGAGTCCCTCGAGCGGCTCGGCCACTCGCCGGCCGACCTGGTCGGCGTGGTGCTCACCCACGCCCATTTCGACCATCTCGGCTGCGCCGCCCGGCTGCAGCAGGAGTACGGCCTGACCGTCTGGACCCATCCCGGCGACCATGACCTCACCCGCCACCCCTACCGGTACGGCCACGAGCGGCCGCGGCTGCTCTATCCCGTGCGGTATCCGCGTGCGGTGCGGATCCTGACCGACATGGCGCGGGCGGGTGCTTGGCGGGTGCAGCCGGTTCGCGAGGTCGCCGCCCTGCCCGTCGGCACCAGTGACGAGATTCCCGGCCGGCCCGAGGTGGTGTTCACGCCCGGCCACACCGCCGGACATTGCTCGCTGTTCTGGGCTGATCGGCAGCTGGTGATCACCGGTGATGCCCTGGTGACGCTGGACCCGTACACCGGCATGACCGGACCGCAGATCGTCGCCCGGGCGGCCACGGCCGACAGCTCGCAGGCCAAAGCGTCGCTGGCGGCTCTGGCGGCCACCGGGGCGACGCTGGTGCTCCCCGGTCACGGCGCACCGTGGCGCGACGGCATCGTCGAGGCGGTCCGTTCGGCCCGGTCCCGGCCGGTCCGATGAGCCACCACACTCTGGACCACCTCGTCCCAGCGTTACAGCAACTGCGCCAGCCCGAAGTGCCAACCGCGAACCCGCGCCAACGCTAGAATCGCCCGCGCCACCCGGCCCGGCCGACTGATGTCATACAGGAGAACCCGTTCATGAGTGAGATTTCCGGCCCCACCCGGCGCTGCGCAGTGATCATCAACCCGACCAAGGTGCTGGACGACTTCAAGCCCAAGCTGCTCAAGACGCTCGACGCCAACGGCTGGGCTGACCCGCTGTGGCTGGAGACCACCGAGGAGGATCCCGGACGCGCGATGGTGAAAGAAGCCGTCGACGCCGGCGTTGAGCTGGTGATCGGGGCCGGCGGCGACGGGACCATCCGGATCATCGCGGCGGGTCTGGTCGGCACCGACATCGACTTCGGCATCGTCCCGTCCGGCACCGGCAACCTGCTGGCGCGCAACCTCGGCATCCCGCTCGACGAGGACGCTGCGATCGATCTGGCTCTCGCCGACCACGTGCAACGGGTGGACCTGATCCGGCTGACCGTCGACGACACCGACGTCGACCATTTCGCGGTGATGGCGGGCATCGGCGTCGACGCCGTGGTGATGGACACCACCAATCCGACCCTGAAGAAGAAGATCGGCTCCGCCGCCTACTTCGTGGCCGCCAGCAAGGCGGTGGGTCGGCTGCCACTGGACGCCACCTTCCGCATCGACGGCGGCAAGCCGTTCCGCCGCCGCGCCAGCCTCTGCGTGATCGGCAACGTCGGCAAGCTGCAGGCAGAGATCTTGGTGCTGCCCGATGCGGTAGCCGACGACGGCCGGCTGGACCTGCTGATCGCCTCACCGCGGCGCTTCCGTGACTGGGTCCGGGTGATCGCGAAGGTGCTGTTGCGGCGGCGCCGCGACGACGACGACCTGGAACGCCTGTCGGGTACGTCGGTGCGGATCGACATCGCCGAGAAGGACGCCTACCAGCTGGACGGCGACGCGGCCGGCGAGTGCCGCTCGATGCTGGCCGAGATCGTGCCCGGGGCCATCTCGGTGAAGATGCCCGAGGTCACCGAGCAGGCGAGCTGAGAGCAGCGACGGGCGACTCAGTTCTCGGGGGCGCCCCCCGGTTGACCGCGGAGGCCCCGCGCGGGGAAAGCCAGCTCGGCCCGCGGTCCGATCGCCAGAGCGCCGGCGATCATGAAGAAGCTATCGCTGAGACGAACGACAGAGAGCCGATCTTCTTCTGCTCCGTGGCCACAACCACGGCCGGATCACCGAGCCCAGGCTCTACCCTGCTCAGCTGCCGACCGGGTTCTCCCGCAGCGACCGGTCGTCGACGAGTCGGCGCACCTGGATCCGGCCGGACTCGTTGCGCACCTCGAAGCGCGGCTGCGGACGGGTCGCCGGCCCGTGCAGGACTGAGCCGTCGGCGAGAGAGAACTCGCTGTTGTGCCACGGGCACCGGACACAGCCGTCGACGACCTCGCCCTCGTGCAGCGGGGCGCCACGGTGGGTGCACCTGTCGTTGTACGCCACCACAGTCTGGTCCTCGGTCCGGGTGAGGAGCACCGGCACTCCCCCCGCGTCGACCAAGGTCAGCTTCCCGACGTGCACCTGGTCGGCGGCGCCGGCATCGCACCACTGCTCGCTGCCTTCCTGGAAGGCGGTGGTGTCGACGCCGACCCCGAGGGCGTAGGAGAGGTGACCGCCCAGCCAGCCCGCACCACCGGTCAGCCCCATCGCGGGCAGGCTCAGCGCCACCCCGAGACCGTGGCGACCGCTGCGGCGGGCCAACCAGCTGGCGGCGTAGATGCTGATCGCACCGGCGTTGAGCAACGCATGGGCGAGCCCGACGCGCCTCTCCGCGCCGGTCGTGTCGCGCCAGTCGCTGAGGCCGGCCACTGCGGTGGGGACAGCGGCCAGCGTGCCGAAGCCGACCAGCGTGCGGGCGGTCTCCTTGTGGCCGAGCAGGTCCATCAGCAGCGCCGAGGTCCAGGAACCGATCGGGACGGTCACCAGCAGCGGGTGCAGCGGATGGCCGAGCGGCGTCCCGCTGAGCACATCTCCCAGCCATCGCGGTCGGCTCAGCATCGCCGTCGCCCGGCTCAGCGGCTCCGCCGGCTTGTCCAGCCCTTCCGCCCGCTCGACCAGCGTGGTCAGGGTGTTCAGGAAGCGGCCGAGCTTGTTGGATGCCATGTCGGGCGGTTACCCCGAACCCGGCCCACGAAACGTGATCGGAGGCGGCGCCGGGGATCAAAAAAAGCGTCAAGAAAATCGCTGCTGCGGTGTTTGTGACCTCGGCCACGGGCTATTGCTGTTCTGACGAGGTTAATCAGCAGCCTCCTCCGGCCGTCCCGAAATGGGTGCCGCACCATGATCCCCTCCCTATATTCCCCCGGCGAAGTCACGTCGTTCAGCACTGAGCAGCGCGACGCCTTCGTCCGATCACTCTTCGACGAGATGGCCGGGGCGGATCCCGCCCGGCTCGAGGAGCTCCGCGAGGCAGTGGTCCAGGCCTGTCTCGGCTGGTCCGACCAGGTCAGCCGGCGCTTCCGTTCCCGTGGGATTCCCGACGACGACCTGGTGCAGGTGGGCCGGCTCGGACTGCTCGAGGCCGTGAAGCGGTATCAGCCGGGACCCTATCCGTTCTCCGCTTTCGCCTATCCGACCATCACCGGCAAGATCAAGAAGTACTTCCGCGACCAGGGCTGGATGATCAGGCCGCCGCGCCGGTTGCAGGAGGCCGGCAGCGAGGTGACCGAGGCGGTCCGGACACTGTCGCAGTCGCTCGGGCGTCACCCCAGTCACGCCGAGATCGCTGCCCACATGCAGGTCGACATCAGCGAGGTGCGGGAGGTGCTGACCGTCACCAGCTGCTTCCAGCCCGGGTCGATCGACTCCCGGGGCAGCCGCGAAGGTGGAGCAAGCATCGGCGACTTCCTGCGCAGCCCGGACAACGACCTCGAGGTGGCCGAAGCCAAGCTGGTACTCAGCCCTGCGTTGCGGCTGCTGAGCGATGCCGACCGTGAGCTGTTGCGGCTGAGGTTCGTCGAGGACCTGGTCCAGCAGGACATCGCCGAACGGCTCGGCGTCAGTCAGATGCAGGTCAGTCGCCGGCTGCGCCGCATCTTCACCACCCTGCGGGCCGAGATCGGCACCGTCGCCACCGGGCAGGAGACGGAGCCGGCCGCAGAGATGGCGGCGTCGTCACCCGCCACCACGGTGCATGCCACTCGGGCGCAGCCGTTGACGCCGTCGGACGCCCGCGCCGACGCGGCCTAGGCCAGCCCTCACGCCTGTGCGGCGGCTCGGCCCTTCGCCAGCAGGCCGAGCCGTTGCAGCGTCTCCCGGTTCCGCGGCACGGTGGCAGCCTGGCGAATCGGTTGCGGAACCACCAGGAACGGTCCGGAAGTCGCGTCCTCCTGGATGCTCAGCAGCGACTCCGAGGGGCCGAGGTCGGCGACAGTGATCCGGACAGTCGCCTCGCCCGTCGGCCACCCCCGCGCCTTCAGCACGAGCTCGGTCTGCGGGTTGCACTCCAGCACCTCGGTGCGGTCGTTGATCACCAGCGGCCACAGCCCGAACGAGTGGTGCAGGCAGCTGCCGACCTGGGGCCAGGCCGCCTCGACGTCGCGTACCCGGGAGGCACCCACCACCCAGCTGGCGTAGGTCCAGCCGTCCGCGAGGACTGACCAGACGGCGGACTGCGGCGCATCCACGTGGTGCTGGACGGTGGCGGGCGAGCTGCTCATGGCGGACTGTCCTCTCCTCGGTTCGCGCAACCACAGGAGCGGGCTGGCGTCGTCTGAATGGATACCCTGGCGAGGACATTCCTACCCTGATCACCGCGGAAGCGACCCCAACGGTAGGGCACCCAGCGACTGACGCACCATCGAGGTCGCAGCGAAGGAGACGCCATGACCACCAGCTACGACGCCGTCGTCATCGGAGCAGGACCGAACGGCCTGGTGAGCGCCAACCGGCTGGTCGACGCCGGCTGGGACGTCCTGGTGCTCGAGGCCCAGGACACCGTGGGCGGCGCCGTCCGCAGCGACACCGATCTGCACCCCGATTTCGTCCAGGACACCTTCTCGGCGTTCTACCCCCTGGCCGTGGCTTCCCGGCCGATCCGCTCGCTGGCGCTGGAGAACTACGGTCTGGAGTGGGCCCACGCGCCGGCCGTGCTGGGTCATCCGCGCGTGGACGGCTCCTGGGCCCTGCTGTCCCGCGACCGGGACGTCACGGCGGGGCTGATGGAGCAGCAGCACCCGGGCGACGGGGACGCGTGGCGCGAGCTCTGCGACACCTGGGACAAGATCGGATCCACGGTGACCAGCGCGCTGATGACGCCGATGCCGCCGCTCCGACCCGCTCTGGCGATGCTGGCCCGGCTGCCCTCGGTCGGCGGCCTCTCCTTCGTCAAGATGCTGCTGGAGCCGGTCTCGACGCTGGCCTCGAAGCGTTTCGGTGGTGACGCCGCGCAGCTGCTGATGAGCGGCAACGCGGGGCATGCCGACATCGCCCTCGACTCGGCCGGCTCCGGACTGATGGCGCTGCTGCTCACCATGCTCGGGCAGACCGTCGGTTACCCCGCCCCGGTCGGCGGCTCGGGTCAGCTGACCGCGGCCATGGCGCGGCGGCTGGAGGCCAAGGGCGGCACCATCCGTACCGGGTCGCCGGTCGACCAGGTGGTGGTGGCCGACGGTCGAGCCGTCGGCGTCCGCTGCCGGGGCGAGGAGATCCGCGCCCGTCGGGCAGTGGTGGCCGATGTGCCCGCCGCCCACCTCTACGGCGGTCTGGTGAGCTGGGATGACCTGCCCGGGCGTACCCGCCGCGACATGGGCACCTTCGACCTCGACGCCGCCACGGTCAAGGTGGACTGGGCCCTGAGCGCACCGGTCCCGTGGGCCGGCGAGCCGCCGCACGCGCCGGGGACCGTGCACGTCGCGCGGTCGGCCGACGCCATCGCGATCGCCATGGCTCAGGTGGCCGCCCACCAGGTCCCGGCGGACCCGTTCCTGCTGATGGGGCAGATGACGACCACCGACCCCACCCGGTCACCGGCCGGCACCGAGTCGGTGTGGGCCTACACCCACGTCCCGCAGCAGGTCAGGACCGACGCCCGAGGGGAGATCCGCGGCGTCTGGGACGCCGACGACTGCGAGCGCTACGCCGACCGGATGCAGGCCCAGATCGAGCGGTACGCCCCCGACTTCGCGTCGCGGATCCTGCGCCGCCGGGTGCTCGGTCCGCGCCAGCTCGAGGAGCGCAACGCCAACCTTCTCGGCGGCGCAATCAACGGCGGCACGGCCAACCTGCACCAGCAGCTCATCTTCCGCCCGGTCCCAGGTCTCGGGCGTGCCGGTACGCCGGTCCGGCACCTCTACCTCGGGTCCGCGTCGGCCCATCCCGGTGGTGGCGTGCACGGTGCCTGCGGGATGAACGCCGCCCGGGCCGCACTGGCCGACGCCCGGCTGGAGACCGCGAGCCGGATATTCCGCTAGCTGTCCGGGCCACAACGGTGTCGACGACTCGGGTGGCACCGAGGGTGGTTCGGTCCTAGCGCGCACCGAGGGCGCTATTGATGGCGTCGACCACCTGGTGCGGGTCGTCGACGGTGATCACCAGGCGGTCGAACCGCTCCGCGGGGTCAAGGGTGATGACGACGGCGCGCTCGTAGCCGGAGATGTTCCAGAACTGCTTGTTGCCGTGGGCGTGGAAGGTGCCGACCAGCTTCCCCGGCAGACCGAGACCGGGACCCCGCCAGCCCTTCGGCTCGTCTCTGATGCCCGGATCGAAGGTGGCTCCCCGGACGTGCTCGAGCGGGAACTTCAGGCGGCGCGTGAACGACCACACCTTGTTCACGCCGACCGGCTCAACCACCAGGTGCTCCGGGTGAGGGTGACTCTGTTGCTGCTCATGCCGACTCTTTCTGCCGATGCAGCCCTGCGCGGGCCAGCAGGCGACTGCCTAGGTGGGTTTCGGTGATGCCGTGTGCATCGAGGAGGGGCCGAATCCGCTCGCGGACCCGTGGATCGGTCGGGGCGAGTTCGAGCAGGCCGACAAGGATCACGTCGAGCCGTTCCGCTGAGCCGGTCTCGGTCGCGTCGACCGCATCGAGAACCCGCAGGAACAGCCCGTGCTTGCTGCCAAAGACGCCGTACAGACTGCCCCGGTGTACACCGGTGGCTTCGACCCTCGCCACGACAGGGCTCGACCACGAACACGCGGGTTGGGCGCCGCCGTCGGGGGTATCGGGACTGCCATGACCATCACCAGACCTCTGGCCCTGATCACGGGGGCCTCCAGCGGCATCGGGCTCGAGTTGGCCCGGGAGTTCGCCGAGCACGACTTCGACCTGTTCCTGTGCGCCGAGGACGACGGCTTGGAGGTCGCCGCCGCAGACCTGCGGGCGCTCGGTGCTGTGGTGCGGTTCCACCAGGTGGACCTGCGGACGGGTGCGGGGGTCGAGGACCTCTACGCCGCGGTGATGGCGGGCGGTCAGCCGGTCGCGGCAGCCGCGCTCAACGCGGGCGTCGGCCGCGGCGGCCCGTTCGTGGAGACCCCGCTCGAGGACGAGCTGGACCTCATCCGGCTCAATGTGATGAGCACGGTCCATCTGGCGAAGCTGGTGCTGCCCGACATGGTCGCCCGCAACGAGGGCCGGCTGCTGGTCACCTCTTCCATCGCCGCCACCATGCCGGGCGCGTTCCAGGCGGTCTACAACGCCTCGAAGTCGTTCCTGCAGTCCTTCGTGGAGGCGCTGCAGAACGAGCTCAAGGACACCGACGTGACCTTGACCTCGCTGATGCCCGGGCCCACCGACACCGACTTCTTCGACCGGGCCGAGATGGACGACACCCCCGTCGGACAGGGCAGCAAGGACGACCCCGCCCAGGTGGCCAAACAGGGATTCGAGGCGCTGATGTCCGGCCGCGACAAGCTGACCGCCGGCTCGCTGAAGACCAAGGCCCAGGGCCTGGCCAATAAGGTGCTGCCCGACGCCGCCAAGAGCCAGGCCCACCGACTCATGGCTGAGCCGAAGGACCACTCCGACTCCTGAGCGGGTCCCCGGTCAGCTCGGCCAGTAGGTGGTCAGCGTGCTGTGCTCGGCCACCAGCCGTCGCAGGTCCTCCAGCGACCCGGCCACGGCGCCATGGGCGCGCGCCTGCACCAGCACGTTGCCGAGCGCCGTGGCCTCCACCGGACCGGCCACCACCGCCATCCCGCAGCGGTCGGCGGTGAGCTGGCACAGCAGCGCGTTCTGCGAGCCGCCGCCGACCACGTGCACCACCGATACCGGCCGGCCCGACAGCTCGACCGCCTGCCGAAGGATCTCGGCGTACGCCACGGCGAGCGAGTCGAGGATGCACCGGGTGAGAGCGGCCGGGCCCTCGGGTGGGCGTTGACCGGTCCGGACACAGGCGTCGACGATCCGGTCCGCCATCCGGCCCGGGGCGATCAATGCGTCGTCGTCGACGTCGATCGTCGGACCCCCGGACGGCAGCGTGGCCGCCTGCGCCAACAGCGTCGGCAGGTCGACGGCCTCGCCGGAGTCTGACCACTGCCGCAGCGACTCCTGCAGCAGCCACAACCCGGAGGCGTTGCGGAGATAGCGGATCCGGCCGTCCACCCCGGCCTCGTTGGTGAAGTTGGCCAGCCGGCTCGCCTCGGTTCGGATGGGTGCGTCGAGCTCGACCCCCACCAGCGACCAGGTGCCGGACGAGATGTAGGCGAAGTCGCTCCGGGTGGCGGGGACGGCGACCACCGCCGAAGCGGTGTCGTGCGAGCCCACCGCGGTGACCACCGTGGCGGTGCCCAGCCCGGTCCGCTCGGCCACCTCCGCGGTGACCGGTCCGGACACACTGCCGGCCTGCCGGATCGACGGCAGCAGCGAGGCGTCGATCCCCAGCCGCTCCAGCAGCGGCCGCGACCACTCCTGCCGGGTCGCGTCGAACAGCGCAGTGGTCGAGGCGTTGGTCGCCTCCGCCTGCACCACCCCGGTCAGCCAGTAGGTCAGCAGGTCAGGCAGCAACAGCATCCGGGCCGCCCGCGGCCAGCGGTCACCGCCCACCTCCGCGGCCAGCTGGTAGATCGTGTTGAACGGCAGGTACTGCAGCCCGGTGACGTCATAGAGCTCGGCCGGACCGACGCGCTCGTGCACGCCGTCGATCACCGGCACGGTCCGGGCATCACGGTACGCCCAAGGGTCGCCGACCAGAGCACCGTCGGCGTCGAGCAGCCCGTAGTCCACCGCCCAGGTGTCGATCCCGATGCTGACCACCTCGCGATGGCGGCGCGCCAGCTCGGTCAGTCCGGTCAGCACCTGCTCGTACAGCCCTCGGACGTCCCAGAACAGCGATCCGTCGCGTTCGGTCACGCCGTTCGCGAAGCGGTGCACCACCTCCAGCTCGACCCGGCCACCGGTGACCAGTCCCGCCATCACCCGGCCGCCGGAGGCGCCGATGTCGACCGCCCCGAACACCTTCGTCGGCACCGGATCCCGCCTCAGCGGAGGAAGGCGGCGGCGACGCCGGCGTCGACGGGGATGTGCAGCCCGGTGGTGTGGCTGAGCTCGTTGGAGGTCAGCACGGCGGCGGCGTTGGCGACGTGGACGGGCAGCACCTCCCGCTTGAGCAGCGTGCGTTGCGCGTAGTACGCCCCGAGCTCCTCCTCCGGCACCCCATAGACCGCGGCCCGCTTGGCGCCCCAGCCACCGGCGAAGATGCCACTGCCCCGGACCACCCCGTCGGGGTTGATGCCGTTGACCCGGATGCCGTGCTCCCCCAGCTCGGCGGCGAGGAGGCGCACCTGGTGGGCCTGGTCGGCCTTGGTCGCGCTGTAGGCGACGTTGTTGGGGCCGGCGAAGACCGAGTTCTTGGACGAGATGTAGACGATGTCCCCGCCGAGGCCCTGGTCGATCATCACCGCGGCCGCGGCCTGCGAGACCAGGAAGGAGCCCTTGGCCATCACGTCGTGCTGCAGATCCCAGTCGGCCTCGGTGGTCTCCAGCAACGGCTTCGACACCGACAGCCCGGCGTTGTTGACCACCAGGTCCAACCCGCCGAAGGCGAGCACCGCCGACTCCACCGCGGCCCGGACCGCAGCCGCGTCGGTGACGTCGGCCTGGACCCCGACGGCCACGTCGGTGCCGCCGAGCTCGGCGGCGGCCGCCTGGGCCGCCTCCAGCGTGAGGTCGGCGATCACCACGCAGGCGCCTTCGGCGGCGAGCCTGGTGGCGACGGCCTTGCCGATGCCGCTGGCCGCGCCGGTGACCAACGCGATCCGGCCGGCGTGCGAGCGGGGCGCGGGCATCCGCTGCAGCTTGGCCTCCTCCAGGGCCCAGTACTCGATCCGGAACTTCTCACTCTCGTCGATCGGGGCGTACGTCGACACCGACTCCGCGCCCCGCATCACCGCAACGGCGTTGAGGTAGAACTCCCCGGCCACCCGGGCGGTCTGCTTGGTGGCGCCGTAGGAGAACATCCCGACGCCGGGCACCAAGATGATGGCGGGATCGGCGCCGCGGATGGCGGGCGACTCCGGCGTGGCGTAGCGGTCGTAGTAGGCCTGATAGTCCTCGCGGTACTGCGTGTGCAGCTCCGCCAGCCGGGCCACGGCGTCGGCGACGTCGGCGTCAGCCGGCAGGTCGAGCACCAGCGGCTTCACCTTGGTCCGCAGGAAGTGATCGGGGCAGGAGGTGCCGAGGGCAGCCAGCCGGGGATGCTCGGTGGCGGCGAGGAACTGCAGCACCTCGTCGGAGTCGGTGAAGTGGCCGACCACCGGACGGTCGGCGGAGGCCAGCGCACGCAGATGCGGGGCCAGCGCGGCAGCCTTGGCCCGACGCTCGGCGACCGGCAGCGGGGCGTACCCGGGCAGCGGTGGCCCGAACGGCTCCGCCGAGCCGTGCTGGTCGAGATAGCGCTGGGCGGTGGTGATGATCCAGCTGGAGTTGGCCTCCGCCTCGTCGCTGCTGTCGCCCCAGGCCGTGATCCCGTGCCCGCCGAGGATGGTGCCGATCGCCTGCGGGTTGGCCTGCTTGATCCGGGCGATGTCCAGCCCCAGCTGGAACCCGGGCCGCCGCCACGGCACCCAGACCACCCGCTCGCCGAAGATGGTGCGGGTGAGCTCCTCGCCGTCGGCGGCCGCGGCGATCGCGATGCCGGCGTCGGGGTGCAGGTGGTCGACGTGGGGGGCGTCGACCAGGCCGTGCATGGCGGTGTCGATCGACGGTGCCGCGCCGCCCTTACCGTGCAGGCAGTAGTCGAAGGCCGTCACCATCTCGTCCTCGCGGTCGAGCGCCTGCTCGCCCCACGACTCGTAGGTCGCGACCAGCGCCTGCACCCGGTCCAGCCGGAGCACGGCGAGTCCCTGCTCGGTCAGCGTGCCGAGGTCACCGCCACTGCCCTTGACCCACAGCAGCGAGACGTCCTGCCCGGTCACCGGGTCGGCGGCGGTCCCTTTGGCCGAGGTGTTGCCGCCGGCGTAGTTGGTGTTGCGGGGGTCGGCGCCCAGGCGGTTGGAGCGGGCGATCAGGGCCTGCACTTCGTTGGTCACGATGGTCCTCGTCGGTCTCGGGAGATGGTCGATCGTCGGTTCGAGACGCTCTCAGGCGCCCCAGCCGGCCTGGTCGCCGCCGACCCGCTCGGCGTTGATGCGCTCCTGATAGCCGCTGGACCGGTACGCCGCCATCGGGTCGGCCGGCAGCCCACGAGAGGCGCGCCAGTCGGCGAGGTCAGCTCGGACATCGGTGTAGAACGCGTCCATCATGACCGCGTTGGCGCCGAGCACGTCACCGGCTCGCTCCGCCTCCGCCAGTGCCGCCCGGTCCACCAGCAAGGCCCGCGCCGTCATCTCCTGCACATTGAGGACCGAGCGGATCTGCCCGGGGATCTTGGCTTCGACGTTGTGGCACTGGTCGAGCATGAACGCCACCGGCGACTCGGGACCGTAGCCTCCGCCCCGAACGACCTCGAACAGGATCCGGAACAGCTGGAACGGGTCGGCGGCGCCGACGATCAGGTCGTCGTCGGCGTAGAAGCGGGAGTTGAAGTCGAACGAGCCCAGCCGGCCCAGTCGCAGCAGCTGCGCCACGATGAACTCGATGTTGGTCCCGGGGGCGTGGTGGCCGGTGTCCAGGCAGACCAGCGCCCGCTCCCCCAGCGCCAGGCAGTGAGCGTACGAGGTGCCCCAGTCGGGCACGTCGGTGGCGTAGAAGGCGGGCTCGAAGAACTTGTACTCCAACACCAGCCGCTGCTCGGGTCCGAGCCTGGCGTAGACCTCGGCCAGCGACTCGCCCAGCCGGTCCTGCCGGCCGCGGAGATCGCCCTGGCCGGGATAGTTCGTGCCGTCGGCCAGCCAGATCTTCAGGTCACGCGAGCCGGTCTCGTCCATGATGTCGATGCACTCATGCATGTGCGCGATCGCCTTGGCGCGTACCCGCTCGTCGACGTGGGTCAGGCTGCCGAACTTGTAGTCGTCGTCTTGGAACGTGTTGGAGTTGATGGTCCCCAGCGCGACGCCGTGGTCGGCGGCGTAGGCGCCCAGGGCGGCGTAGTCGTCGACCTTGTCCCACGGGATGTGCAGCGCGACGGTGGGCGCGAGGCCGGTGAGGGCATGCACGGTGGCGGCGTCGGCGATCTTCTCCTGCGGGGTCCGTGGCACGCCCGGCTGACCGAAAACGCGGAAGCGGGTGCCGGAGTTGCCGAACGCCCAGGAGGGGAGCTCGATGGCCTGTCCGGCGAGGAGATCGGCGATGTCGGCGAACGTGGTCATGGCGTCCTATCGAGTTGACGAGACACGACGTGTCCCAGCGGTAGCTTTGGCCCGGCTTCGGTTGGCGCCCGCAGCGCCGCACCCGGGTCACCGGTGGCGGCGCATCGACCGGGAGACCGGCAGGCGCGATTTGAATCGTTTCAGCATCTGCAGGCTAATCCGTGGCCGACCGGCCTGTCAATCACCGACGAGCGGGGCACCCGGGAACGGAACTGCAGCGTGCGGGCGCGTCGGGCACTATGGGCTCCATGGTGAGCCAACCCCCGGTGAGCATCCGCGACGTCGCCGAGCGGGCCGGAGTCGCCCTCGGCACGGTCTCGAACGTGCTGAACCGGCCGGAGAAGGTGGCCGACGCCACCCGCAAGCGGGTCCAGGACGCCATCGCCGAGCTGGGGTTCGTCCGCAACGACGCCGCCCGGCAGCTGCGCGCCGGCAAGAGCCGTACGGTCGGACTCGTCGTCCTGGACGTCAGCAACCCCTTCTTCACCGCGGTCGGTCGCGGGGCCGAGGCCCGCGCGGCCGAGGCAGGACTGTCGGTGCTGCTGGGCAACAGCGACGAGCTGCCCGACCGAGAGGCGGCCTACATGGACCTGTTCGAGGAGCAGCGGGTGCAAGGGCTGCTGGTCTCGCCGATCGGCGATGTCTTCGCCCGGCTCGCCCGGCTCCGGGACCGGGGCACGCCAACCGTGCTGGTCGACCGCCGGGCCGATGGGCGGGGTTTCTCGTCGGTCTCGGTCGACGATGTGGCCGGCGGCTATCTCGCCGTCAGCCACCTGATCGAGCAAGGCTGCGCCCGGATCGCTTTCGTCGGCGGCCCGCTGAGCATCCTGCAGGTCGCCGACCGGCTGCAGGGCGCCAGCCAGGCGGTCGCCGAGCATCGCGGCGTCCAGCTGGAGATCCTGTCCCAGGCGGGGCTCACCGTCCACAACGGCCGCGCGGTGGGCCAGGACATCGTCGAGCGGCGCCCGGCCGACCGCCCGGACGGGGTGTTCGCGGCCAACGACCTGGTCGCGGTGGGGCTGCTCCAGTCCTTCACCATGCTCGGCGACCTCTCGGTGCCGACCGACATCGCCCTGGTCGGCTACGACGACATCGACTTCGCCAGCGCGACGGTGGTGCCGCTGACCTCGGTACGTCAGCCGGCAGCCACCATGGGCCACACTGCCGTCGAGCTGCTGCTGCGCGAGATCGACGCCGCGACGACCGGAGTGCCGTTCAGCCACGAGCAGGTCCTCTTCCAACCCGAGCTGGTGGTCCGGGAGTCGTCGCTGCGCTCGGTCGGACCGCCGCGCGGGCCCAGGGCTCAGACCGTGTCGTAGAGGCTGTTCAGCACCTGCTCGTACTTCTTCTCCACCGCCTTGCGACGGATCTTCAGGCTGGGGGTGACCTCACCGTCGTCGATGCTGAGCTCGCTCGGCAGGATCTCGAACCGCTTGACGGTCTCCCACCGCTCCAGCTGCCGGTTCGCGTCATCGACGAAGCCCTGCACCATCGCGTGCACCGCGGGCGACGCCACCAGCTGACCGTAGGACAGCTCGGCCAGCCCGTTCTTGGTCCCCCAGTCCTGGATCGCGTCGGGGTCGAGGGCGATCAGAGCCGTGACATATTTGCGGCCCTCGCCGTGCACCACGATCTGGCTGAGGTACGGGCAGGCGGCCTTGAGGATCCCCTCGACCTTCTGCGGGGCGACGTACTTGCCGCCGGAGGTCTTGATCAGGTCCTTCTTGCGGTCGGTGATCCGCAGGTAGCCCAGCTCGTCCAGCTCGCCGATGTCACCGGTGGCGAACCAGCCGTCGACGATCGACTCGGCGGTCAGCTCGGGCAGGTTGTGGTATCCCTGCATCACCCCGGGACCGGAGAGGAACACCTCGCCGTCGTCGCCGATCCGGACCTGGGTGCCGGGGACCGGTGGGCCGACGGTGCCGAACCGCGGCTTGCGCGGGTCCGGGACGCAGGCAGCGGCGCTGGTCTCGGTCAGCCCGTAGGCCTCCAGCACCTTGAGCCCGGCGGCGAAGAACCACTCCTGGACGTCGCGGTTGAGCGCGGCCGACCCGGAGATGAAGAAGCTGATCCGGCCACCCATCCGGTCCTTGATCTTGCTGAACACCAGCTTGTCGGCGAGCTTGTACTGGGCGGCGAGCAGGCCGGTGGGCTCCTCGCCCCGCAGCCGGATCGGCACCGTCTTGTTTCCGACGGCGAAGGCCCAGTTGAAGATCTTGGCCTTGACGCCGCTCTGTGCGCCCATCATCACCTTGGAACGGACCTTCTCGAAGATCCGCGGGGCGCCGGCCATGAAGGTCGGCTTCACCACGCCCAGGTTCTCGACGATCTTGTCGATGTTGCCGTCGATCGCGGTGGCGAAGCCGATCTTCAGCTGGATGGCGATCAGCGCCTTGCCGAACACGTGCGAGAGCGGCAGCCACAGGTATTGCAGGTCGTCGCGGCTGAGGATGTCGAACTCCTCGATCGCCGACCCGATGTAGGTCCAGGCGTCCTGCGCCAGCCGCACGCCCTTGGGCCGGCCGGTGGTGCCGGAGGTGTAGATCAGCGTGGACAGATGCTGCGGGCCGACCATGGCGATCGCCTGGTCCACGGCGCCCGGGTTCGCCTCGAGATAGTCACGGCCGGCGGCCTGGAGCTGCTTCCAGTCCATCACCAGCGGGTGGTCGACGTGGCCGGTGATCAGCACGATCTTGCGCAGCAGCGGCAGGTCGTCGAGGTGGTCGAGCACCTTGGCCACCTGCAGCTCGTCCTCGGCGATCAGCACCCGCGTCTCGGAGTCGGCCAGGATGTAGGCGACGTCCTCGTGCTGGGTGGTCGGGTAGACCGTCGTGGTTGCGCCACCGGCACACATCACGGCGAGGTCGGCGAGCACCCATTCCATCCGGGTGCTGCTCGAGATCGCCACCCGGTTCTCCAGCTGCACGTCCAGCGACAGCAGACCGGCGGCCAGGCTGAAGGCCGACGACTTCAGCTCATCCCAGGTCAGGCTGACCCAGCGACCGTCATCCAGATAGCGGAAGGCCTCTCGCGGCCCGGACGCCTTGACCTGCTCCAGGAGCATCGCGCCCACCGAGGTCGACCGCATCGACAGCCGTTCTTCCAACGACTCTGTCATTTCTTGCTCCCACGCTAGTTCCCGATCCGGACCGGGTCGCACCACGTGTGACCTGGCTAACAGCGAGCCTACCGATCGCTGACCACCCTGGACGATACGGGGCTTTTCTCTCTGGGAAAACTCAGGGAACGGGCGTGGAGTGCTGGTCAGGACAGGCGCTGCAGGATGACGGCCATCCCTTGGCCGCCGCCGACGCACATCGTCTCGAGCCCGAACTCGGCGTCGCGGCGCTGCAGGGCGTTCAGCAGGGTGGTCATGATCCGCGCCCCGGTCGCCCCGAACGGGTGACCCAGCGCGATCGCCCCACCGTGCACGTTCAGCCGCTCATCGTCGATCCCGAGCTCGCGGGCCGAGGCGATCACCTGGACCGCGAAGGCCTCGTTGATCTCCACCAGATCCATGTCCGCGATGTCCAGCCCGGCGCGGGCCAGCGCCTGCCGAGACGCCTCGACCGGGCCCATCCCCATGATCTCCGGGCTGAGACCGCTGACCCCGGTGGCGACGATCCGGGCCAGCGGCGTCAGCCCGAGCTCGGCCGCGCGGCTGTCGCTCATCACCACCACCGCGGCGGCACCGTCGCTGAGTGGGCAGCAGTTCGCTGCGGTGACCGTGCCGGCGGTCCGGAAAGCGGGCCGCAGCCCTGCGATGCCGTCCAGCGTGGTGCCGGCCCGCGGGCTGTCGTCGGTGCTGGTCACGGTGCCGTCGGGCAGCAGGACCGGGACGATCTCGTCGGCGTAGACGCCGGTCCTGATCGCCTCCTCGGCCCGGTGCTGCGAGCGCACCGCGTACGCATCCTGCTCGGCGCGGGTGATGCCGTACGTGGTGGCCACGTTCTCTGCGGTCTGGCCCATGGCGATGTAGACGTCGGGGAGCTGACCGTCGCGCCTGGGGTCGTGCCAGCGGACGTTGCTCTGCGCCGTCGCGGCGCTCCGTGCCTGCGCGGGGTCGAAGAGTGGGTGGACATCCCCGCCGAGATCCGCGCCCGCGGCGTTGCGATAGCGCGAGACGCACTCGACGCCGGCCGAGACGAAGGCGTGACCCTCCCCCGCCTTGATCGCATGGAAGGCCATCCGCGCGGTCTGCACGCTGGAGGCACAGAACCGGTTGACGGTGGCGGCCGGAACACCGTCGAGGCCGAGCTGGACCGCGA
Organism: Microlunatus sp. M237; assembly: GCF_056896895.1. Lineage (NCBI taxonomy): Bacteria > Bacillati > Actinomycetota > Actinomycetes > Propionibacteriales > Propionibacteriaceae > Microlunatus > Microlunatus sp. M237. The sequence goes on from NZ_JBXHBL010000001.1 coordinate 257,139, forward strand.
CCCGGCGGGCCACGTTGCCGCCCTGCTCATCGCGAGGCTCCGCGCAGCCGAGGTAGAGATCGTCCAGCTCGTCCGGGTCGAACCCCGGCAGCCGGTCCAGCGCCGCCTGGATCACTCCGGCGGCGAGGTCGTCAGGGCGTACGTCGGTGAGCGAACCTTTGCCGGCGCGGCCGATCGGGGTACGTGCGGCGGAGACGATCACGGCTTCGGGCACGGGATTGCTCCTTGCTGGTCGGGCCGGGGCTGGTCGGGCCGGGGCTGGTCGGGCCGGGCGTCCTCACAGACCGAGGTCACGGCCGATGAGCTCCTTCATGATCTCGTTCGAGCCGGCCCAGATCTTGGCCACCCGGGCGTCGGTCCAGGCACGGGCCACCCGGTATTCGTTCATGTAGCCGTAGCCGCCCCACAGCTGCACACAGCCGTCCAGGATCTCGTTCTGCACCTGGGCCGACCACCACTTCGCCTTGGCCGCGTCCACCGCCGACAGGGTGCCCGCGACCTGGTCGAGGACGCAGGCATCGACGAATGCCTGCGCCACCTCGGCCTTGGTCACCAGCTCCGCCAGGACGAACTTGTTGGCCTGGAAGCTGCCGATGGCCTGGCCGAAGGCCTTGCGCTCCTTCACGTAGTCCAGGGTCTCGGTCAGGATCTGACGCGCATGGGCGAGGTTGTTGACCGCGGCGCCGATCCGCTCGGCGACCAGCCGCTCCATCATGTAGCCGAATCCCGCGTCGACCTCACCGATCACATTGCTCGACGGCACCCGTACGTCGGAGAAGAACAGCTCGGAGGTGTCCGCCTCGGGCTGGCCGACCTTGTCCAGCTTGCGGCCGCGCTCGAATCCGGCCATCCCTGCCTCGACCGCGAACAAGGTGATGCCCCGGGCCTTCTTCTCCGGGCTGGTGCGGGCAGCGACCAGCACCAGGTCGGCGCTATAGCCGTTGGTGATGAAGGTCTTGGAGCCATTGAGGACCCAGTCGTCGCCGGCCCGGACGGCGGTGGTCCGCAGTGCCGCCAGGTCCGAGCCGCCGGACGGCTCGGTCATCGCGATCGCGGTGACCAGCTCACCGGTGCAAAACCCGGGCAGCCAGCGCTTCTTCTGCTCCTCGGTGCACAGGTCGACCAGGTACGGCGCCACGCAGTCGGAGTGGATGCCGACGCAGGAGGAGTACGCGAACGCCAGCTTGCTGAGCTCCTCGGCCAGCACCAGCGAGAACCGGGGGTCCTCCACTCCTGCACCGCCGTACTCGGCCGGAATGTTGAGACCCAGCAGGTCCTGGCGACCCATCGCCAGCCACATCTCGCGGCCGAACTCGTGCTCGGCGATGTGCTTCTCCTGGTGCGGGCGCAGCTCGCGGTCCACGAAGGTCCGGCAGGTCTGCCGGAAGGCCTGATGGTCTTCGTCGAAGAGGGTGCGCTTCATCGCGATCTCCTGTCCCCGGGGACGCCCGGGACGTTGTTACTCGCCAGTAGCAACTGCAGCCTAGCGCGAAACGGCCCCACAACGCGCGAAGCTCCGCCCCCGGTCCGGCGGACCTGGGGCGGAGCCTCGGGCGCTCGAAGCTGCGCCGTCCTGCGCGGTCAGGCCTGGACGGCCTCCACGGCGAGGGTGATGTCGACCTTGTCGCCGATCAGGAACTTGCCGCCCTCGAGCGGCATGTTGAAGTCCACGCCGAAGTCCTTGCGGCTGATGGTGGTCTTCCCCTCCGCTCCGATCCGGGTCGCGCCGAACGCGTCGGTGGCCACCCCGAGGAACTCGGCCGCCAGCTCGACCGACTTGGTGACGCCGTTGATGGTCAGGTCGCCGGCAACGACGTAGCCGTCCTCGGACTCGGAGATGCCGGTGCTGACAAACGTCAGCTCGGCGCCCTTGGCCGGGTCGAAGAAGTCAGCGCTGCGCAGATGGCCGTCGCGCTGCTCATTGTTGGTGTTGATCGAGGCGGTGGCGATGGTCACCGACACCCGCGAGTCCTGCAGCGTGTCGCCCGTGACGATCGTGCCGGTGAAGTCGGTGAAGCTGCCGCGCACCTTGCTCATCAGGTGCCGGACGGTGAACCCGACCTCGGAGTGGGTGGGGTCGATGTTCCAGGTGCCGGCGATCAAGCCGGTCGCGCTGACGTCTTCAGTCATGGAGTGCTCCTTGAGGAGGAAGTAATGGAAGAACTTGATGCGAGGGAAATGCTTTCTGCTGCAAATTCATTCCCAGCGTAGCGAGATCTAGTTGAAACGTCAATCACTCGGGCGTAGGATCGGCGCATGCCCGACCCTCAGCCGCCCCGCTGGCTCAGCCCAGCCCAGCAGCAGGTCTGGCGCGCCTATCTGCTGGGCAGCGCCCGGCTGGCGGAGAAACTGGACGCGGACCTGCGCCGGTTCGGCATCGACCTGGCCGAGTACGAGATCCTGGTGTCGCTCGAGGAGGTCGCTGACCAGCGGCTGCGGATGTCTGAGCTGGCGGACGCGGTGCACCAGTCCCGCTCCCGGCTGACCCACACCATTACCCGGATGGAGAAGGCCGGGCTGGTCCAGCGCACCACCTGCCCGAGTGACCGCCGCGGCGTCTGGGCCCAGCTCACCCCCGTCGGCCGGGAGCTGCTGACCACGGCGGCACCCAGTCACGTCGAGGCGGTCCGTCGCAACTTCGTCGAGGCCGTCACCCCGGACGACTTCGCGGCCCTCGGCCGGGCGTTCGAGGCCGTCCTGCAGGTCGACCAGACGTGACCGCCGGGCCGACCTCGTCGGCCCCACTCGACCGGCCCCCAGCTGGCGGTCCCAGTGACCGGCCTCAGTTGACCGGATCGTGGCCTCGGCGGGCTGTCGGCGCTGCGACGAACTAGCATCGGGGTGCCCATGATCACCTCCCTCGCGCTCTCCTCCGACGTCGCCGACCTCACGCTGCAGCTGAAGCGCCGAGGTCTCGGGTCCGTGCTGGACACCACCAAGCTGACCCGGGCGATGTATTCCTCGGACGCCTCGCTCTATCGCGTGGTCCCGCAGGCGGTCGCCCGGCCGCGCGACGTGGCCGAGGCGGTGGCGGTGCTGGACGCCGCCCGAGCCGTCGGGATGCCGGTCACCACCCGCGGCGCGGGTACGTCCTGCGCCGGCAACGCCGTCGGGCCGGGGCTCATCCTCGACACCGCGCGGCATCTCAACCGGATCGGCGAGATCGACCCCGAGGCCCGCACCGCGTGGGTCGAGCCGGGGGTCGTGCAGTCGTCGCTGCAACAGGCAGTCGCCCCGTACGGGCTGCGTTTCGGACCCGACCCCTCGACCCACACCCGGTGCACCATCGGCGGCATGATCGGCAACAACGCCTGCGGTCCACGGGCGCTCGGCTACGGCAAGACGGCCGACAACGTGATCGCGCTCGACGTGGTGACCGGCTCCGGGGAACGGCTGCTGCTGGACGGGACCAACCGGAACGACGACTCAGCCAGCCTGACCGAGCTGTCCGCCGTCGTCGGCCGACATCTCGGCACCATCCGGACCGAGTTCGCCCGCTTCGGCCGGCAGGTGTCGGGTTACAGCATGGAGCACCTGCTGCCGGAGAACCGGTTCAACGTGGCCCGGTTCCTGGCCGGGACCGAAGGCACTCTGGCCGTGATCCTGGGCGCCCAGGTACGGCTGGTGGCTGACGCACCGTACAAGGCGATGATCGCGCTCGGCTATCCCACCATGCCCGACGCCGCGGACGCCGCCCCGGCCATCCTGGCCCACGGGCCGACCGCCTGCGAAGGGCTCGATAGCCGGATCGTCGACGTGGTCCGGCGCTCCAAGGGCGATACGGCCGTTCCGCCGCTGCCGCGCGGCAACGGCTGGATGCTGGTGGAGGTGGTCGGGAACGACCCGGTCGTGGTCCGCGACCGCGCCTCGGCACTGCTGGCCGACTCCGGCGCGCTGGACGGTTTCGTGGTCGACGACCCGGTGCAGGCGCTGGCGCTGTGGAAGATTCGCGAGGATGGCGCCGGCCTGGCCGGGGTCAGCCTCGACCATCCGGCGTACCCGGGCTGGGAGGACTCCGCGGTGCCGCCGGAGCACCTGGGCGCGTATCTGCGGGACCTGGATGCCCTGCTCGCCGAGCACGGGCTGGATGGGCTGCCGTACGGCCACTTCGGCGACGGCTGCGTGCACCTCCGGATCGACTTCCCGCTCACCTCCGCCGGCGGCAGCGCCGTCTACCGCTCCTTCGTGGAGAAGGCCGCCGCGCTGGTGGCGGGCTACGGCGGGTCGATGTCGGGCGAACACGGTGATGGGCGGGCCCGGTCGTCGCTGCTGGCGGCGATGTACTCCCCCACGGCGCTGGGCCTCTTCGCCGAGGTCAAGGCCGCCTTCGATCCGGCCAACCAGCTCAATCCCGGGGTCCTGGTGGACCCGCGACCGATGGACGCCGACCTGCGCGCGGTGGCCGTCGCCGGCAAGCAGGACCACTTCGCCCAGGCGGTGCACAACTGCTCCGGGGTGGGCAAGTGCCTGGCCGACAACACCCCCGGCCTCGGCGTGATGTGCCCCTCGTTCCAGGCCACCCGGGAGGAGAAGGACTCCACCCGTGGCCGGGCCCGGGTGCTGCAGGAGATGATCAACGGCGAGGTGATCCAGCTCGGCTGGAAGTCACCCGCGGTGCACGAGGCGCTCGACCTGTGCCTGTCCTGCAAGGGATGCGCGCGCGACTGCCCCACCGGGATCGACATGGCGGCCTACAAGTCCCAGGTGCTCGACCACACCTACGCCGGCAAGATCCGGCCCCGCAGCCACTACGCGCTGGGCTGGCTGCCCCGGTGGGGCCGGATGATCACCACCGTGCCCGGAATGGCAGCACTGGCCAACCTGACCACGCAGACACCCGGTCTGCGCCGGGTGGTCCGCTGGGCCGCCGGTGCCGACCAGCGCCGGTCGCTGCCACGGTTCGCCTCCCGGTCCGCCCGTTCGCGGGTCCGGCTGAGCCACTCGGCGGGTCGCCCGGTGGTCATCTGGGTGGACTCGTTCTCGGACTCGTTCACCGGTGGCGGGGTCGAGGCGATGGTGAGCGTGCTGGAGGCGGCCGGCTACGCCCCGCAGTTCCTGGAGCGGACCGCCTGCTGCGGTCTGACCTGGATCAGCACCGGACAGCTCGACGGCGCGCGTGCCCAGCTGCGGAGCAGCCTGGACCAGCTGCATCCGCTGGTCGCCGCCGGCATCCCGATCGTCGGTCTGGAACCGTCCTGCCTGGCCGTGTGGCGCAGCGACGCCCCGGAGCTGCTCGACGACCCGCGGGTGGCGCAGGTGGCCGCCGGGGTGTTCACCCTGGCGGAGCTGCTCAAGCGCACCGAGGACTGGACGGTGCCGGACCTCACCGGCACCGAGGTGGTCGCCCAGCCACACTGTCATCACGCGTCGGTGATCGGCTGGCAGGCCGACGCCGCCCTCTTGCGGGCCACCGGTGCCACGGTGACCACCGTCGGCGGCTGCTGCGGCTTGGCCGGCAACTTCGGAGTCGAGAAGGGCCACTACGAGGTGTCGGTCAAGGTGGCCGAGCATGATCTGCTGCCCGCGGTGGCGGCCCACCCGGAGGCGATCGTGCTTGCCGACGGTTTCTCCTGCCGGACCCAGCTGGCCGAGCTCGCCGACCGCCGGGCCGTCACGCTGGCCGAGCTGCTGGCCTCGACCTTGCCCGGCGCCGACCAGGCGGAGGTCACCTCGCGCTGAGCGAGGCGCCTCCAGCCCGACCGGCTCCGTGACTGTCCGACCGGACGGTGTGACTCAGCCGCGGGTCAGGCGGCGGTGGGTGGCACGGTGCGGACGAGCCGCCTCGGCGCCGAGCCGGCTGATCTTGTTGGCCTCGTAATCGGCGAAGTTGCCCTCGAACCAGAACCACTTGGCCTGCTCCTCCTCGTCGCCCTCCCAGGCGAGGATGTGAGTGGCGACCCGGTCCAGGAACCACCGGTCGTGGGAGATGACCACGGCGCAGCCCGGGAACTCCAACAGCGCGTCCTCCAGCGACTGCAAGGTCTCCACGTCCAGGTCGTTGGTCGGCTCGTCGAGCAGCAGCGTGTTGCCGCCCATCTTCAGGGTCAGGGCCAGGTTCAGCCGGTTCCGCTCACCACCGGAGAGCACTCCCGCCGGCTTCTGCTGGTCCGGGCCCTTGAACCCGAAGGAGGCGACATAGGCCCGCGACGGGATCTCGAAGTTGGCCACCTTGATGAAGTCCAGGCCGTCGGAGACGACCTCCCAGACGTTCTTCTTCGGGTCGAGGCCGGACCGGCTCTGGTCGGTGTAGGAGATCTTGACCGTGTCCCCGACCCGGAGCTCGCCCCCGTCGGGCTTCTCCTCGCCCACGATCATCTTGAACAGGGTGGACTTGCCCACGCCGTTGGGTCCGACCACGCCGACGATGCCGGCCCGCGGCAGCGAGAAGCTGAGACCGTCGAACAGCAGTCGGTCGCCGAAGCCCTTGACCAGCTTCTCGGCGTCCAGCACCTGGCTGCCCAGCCGCGGACCGGCCGGGATGTTGATCTCCTCGAAGTCGAGCTTGCGGTTACGGTCCGCCTCCGCGGCCATCTCCTCGTACCGGGCCAGCCGGGCCCGGTTCTTCGCCTGGCGGGCCTTCGGGTTGGCCCGGACCCACTCCAGCTCGCGCTCCAAGATCTTGGCCCGCTTGGCGTCCTTGCGGCCCTCCAGCTGCAGCCGGGAGCGCTTGGTCTCCAGGTAGGTGGAGTAGTTGCCCTCATACGGGTGGGTCTTGCCGCGGTCGAGCTCGAGAATCCACTCGGCGACGTTGTCGAGGAAGTACCGGTCGTGGGTGACGGCCAGGACGGCGCCCGGGTATGACTTCAGGTGCCCCTCGAGCCAGTGCACCGACTCGGCGTCCAGGTGGTTGGTGGGCTCGTCGAGCAGCAGCAGGTCCGGCTGCTGCAGCAGCAGCTTGCACAGGGCTACCCGGCGCCGCTCACCACCGGACAAGACGTCGACCATCGCGTCCGACGGCGGGCAGCGCAGGGCGTCCATCGCCTGCTCCAGCTGGGAGTCGACCTCCCAGGCGTCGCGGTGGTCGAGCTCGGTCTGCAGGTCACCCATCTCGGCCATCAGCGCGTCGAAGTCCGCGTCAGGATCGCTCATCGCCTCGGCGACCTCGTTGTAGCGAGCAACCAGAGCCTTGGTCTCGGCGACGGCCTCTTCGATGTTCTCGAGCACCGTCTTGCCCTCGGTCAGCGGCGGCTCCTGCAGCAGGATGCCGACACTCGCGTCCTTGGCCAGCATCGTGTCGCCGTTGTTGGCCTTCTCCATCCCGGCCATCAGCTTGAGCAGAGTCGACTTGCCGGTGCCGTTGGGCCCGACCACGCCGATCTTGGCTCCGGGGTAGAACGAGAGGGTCACGTTGTCCAAGACGACCTTGTCGCCGAGGGCCTTGCGTACGTTGTGCATCGAGAAGATGAACTCAGCCATGTCAGACTCAAACCTTTGCCGTTGACTGCGCCGGTGGATACCGACCCGCGCGCGCTCAAACTTAGCGGTGGGTGGGGTGGCTCCCCAAACGCAGTCCGACGGGCCTGCCCCTGCAGGCTCCTCAGGCGGCGTTGCTCGGCGTGACCGATGTCGTCGGCACGTCGGTCTGGCTCTCGACCGCGTCGATCAGCTCATGCAGCTCGGTCCCGGTGTCCTCGACCGGCTGAGATCGCTCCGCCTTGCGGAACACGCTGGTCCCCCGGGTCAGGTCATGCCCGATCACCTGGGCCTCCAGCACCGTCCGCTCGAAGGTCTGACCGTCCTTCTCCCAGACCTGGGTCCGCAGCTTGCCCGAGACGACCACCGCGTCGCCCTTCTTGATGCTGGCCACCGCATTCTCGGCCAGCGCCCGGAAGCACATCACGGTGAACCAGCCGGTCTCGCCGTCCACCCACCCGCCCGGCTTCCAGACCCGCGGCGTACAGGCGAGCCGAAAGCTGGCCGTCGGTGACTTGATGGTGCGGAACTCCACGTCGCTGCCGACCCATCCGCTGATGTTGACCAGTGCCTCCATTGCGATCCCCTCCTCGTCGGTCCCGGCTGCCGTTGTCGTCTCCGGGATGCTCGCCGACACCCTGCGACCGGCTACCCCGGGAGACCCGGTCGCCGGCGCGGGCTGTGGATACAGCACCGAGATCGCATCAAGTGCTGTGGACGAGACGCGGGCAGCGATCAGGCGGACAGCGCCGGCCGCCGCGGCCCGGAGCGGGCCGCGGAACCCAGAGCAGTGGCGATCGCCAGCTGGGCCTCCGCGCACCGTTCGAGCTCGGCGGTGACCGGGTCGAGGACCTGGTCGCGGGTCAGTGCACCGATGCTGGCGCGCAGAGCTGCGCGGGCGCGGGCGACCCGGCGGCGCGCGCCCACCTCGACCCCGATCCGGCTGAGCCCGGCAAGCAGCAGGCCGCCGAGCACCCCGCCGCCGACCAGCAGGGTCGGTGCCGGCACCTCCCACCAGGTGACCCGCGGCAGCGGCGGCAACTGCAGGTAGGCCAGCACGAAGGCCACGCCCAGCCAGCCGAGACCGGCCACCACCGCCGCCACCAGCAGCCACTGCACGACGCGTATCACCTGCCACCACCGTCGGTGCCGGTCCAGGTCGAGATCCGTCCCCGCGACCGCTTGGTCAAGCGCGTCGGGAAGGGTGGCCGCCGACGAGCGGGCGGCGGACCGTACCGCATCGACCCAGCCCCGGCTCAGGCCGGCCGAGGCGTCGTCGGCGAGGTCGCGCAGCGCGGACTCGACCCGGGCGCGCTGCACGCCCCCGGCTCCCGGCAGCGACGTCCGCGACGGGGCTGCGCCGTCGAGCTCCTTGACGCCGCTGCTGCCGCCCGAGCGCCAGCGGTCCAAGTGCAGTCGGCGCAGCGGGTCGGGCCGGAACCGCGCGAGCCAGGTCAGCACCGGCCAACCGGTGGCCACGGCACCGCGGCGGCGCCAGGCCTGCCCGACCGCGTCGGTGACGATCGGGACGCCGGCGGCCTGCGCGCAGGCCGCATTGAGCCGGTCGACCGACCGGCGGCTCACCTCTGCCGCCTGCTGGTCGCCGACCACCTCCGCCAGCGCGCCGGCGGCACGGGCGACGTCACCGGACAGCCGTTGGGCGGCGGCCTTCTTGTCGGCCACCCGGCCGGCCAGCCGGCGCCGGAGCAGATCGAGGCCTTCGCCGGTCACCGTGGACAGCGGCAGCACCTCGACCCGGCCGAGTCCTTCGCTGTCGAGCAGCCGCCGGAGGTCGCTCAGACACTGCTTGCGCTCGGCCTGGCTCAGCCTGTCGACCTGGTTCAGCACCACCATCATCACCTCGGCGTATTGCGCGAGCGGCACCAGATAGCGGTTGTGCAGGGCGGCATCGGCATACTTCTGCGGGTCCACCACCCAGACCAGCATGTCGACCTGCTGGACAAGCCGGTCGACCTCGGTCCGATGGGCGACTTCGGTCGAGTCGTGGTCGGGCAGGTCCAGCAGCACCAAACCGCTCAGGCCGCCGGCGTCGGCGCTCTGCTCGACGACGTGGCGGCGCTGCACCTGCAGCCAGTCCAGCAGCTCCTCCGCTGCGTCCGTGCCCCAGCTGGCGGCCATCGCCTGCGACGTGGTGGGCCGACGGACCCCGACACTGGCCTGGGTGCTGCCGGACAACGCGTTGAAGGTGCTCGACTTGCCCGACCCGGTGGCGCCGGCCAGTGCCACCACGGTCGCGTCGCCAGAGATCGCCAGCCGGCGGTCGGCCTGCTGCACCACCCGGCGCGCCTCCTGCACCGCCTCGGCCGGGACCCGGTCGCGGCACAGGTCCGCGGCCTCGCCCAGGGCGCGGATCCGCGCCACCAGGTCTGTCCGTGCTCGACGTCCAGCCATCACCGCCACTCCTCCTGCGAGGGCCGGGACGACGGCTCAACGATCTCGCCCTCGACAACCTCGCCGGCCGGGTCGGCGGCGGTCTCCTGCTGCACCCAGATCTGCCGCAGCTCGACCGGGCCGGCGTCCAGCTCGCCACGCTGCGGCGCCGGCGCCAAGGAGCTCGCCTCGCCACCGTCGTGCGGCAGGGAGCTCGACGGCAGGCCGTCCGAGCGCGCCGTTGCCACCCGGGCGGCGACCGCCCGGAGACGTTGCGGCTGCTCCGGGTCCAGCTCCAGCCCGTCGAGCAGCGCGTGGAACCGCAGCAGCTCGGCAGCCATCAGGGACTCGACCCGGCCGTCCAGGTCGTCCTTGGCGAGCTGGGCCAGGCGACGGACGGCCTGGTCACCGAACACCGCCTCGAGCACCCGCTGGGCCAGCACCGCCGTACCGCCGGCCACGCCGACCTCGGCCCCCACCAGCCCGCCGGTGTGGGCGAAGACCACGATCATCAGCGCCACCCCGACACCGTTCACGCCGAGGGCCAGGAACCGGGCCCGGGACCGCTTGGCCATCCCCTCGTCCGCGACCAGGTCCAGCACGGCACCCTGCCAGTCCCGGATGGCGCGTGCGCTCGCGGTGGCGAACGCCGCTGAGGCCCGGGAGAGATCGTCCCGGGAGCCGCCGAGCAGCTGCCGGCCGGCGGCGTTGGCCTGCCACGCAGCTTCGGCCCGTTCCGCTGCGGCGTCGCCCTCGCTGCGGATCAGCGCCTCCAACCCGGACTCGACGGCGACCTTCACCTGACCGACGGCGGGCGGCTCGCCCTTGAACATCGCCACGGCGCGGTCCCGCAGCCAGCTGACCTTCTGCTCCAGGGCCCGGAAGAACTCACCGGTGCCGACGAACTCGTGCCAGCGGGTCAGCACCTCACCACGCAGCAGGGTGCCGTCCTGGGTCTGGACCGAGACCGTCCGCACCGCCTCGGCGTAGGAGTGATCAACCTCCGCGCGCAGGCTGCGCGCTGTCTCCAGCTGCTCCTCCAAGGCGGTGGCCACCACCGGCGTCCGCTCGGCCAGCGTGCCGATCGCGCCGTCGAGCGTCTGCTGCACGACCGCGGCGCGGCTGGACTGGTCGTAGGCCAGGGTCGCCAGCCAGGTGCGGATCGGCTGCACCGCAGCCGGCGGCAGCAGACCGTCCTCGTCCACCGCCGTCTCGGGTACGGCGAACAGGGGCGAGCCGCCGAGGCCGCGTTCGCTCATCATCTGACCCAGGTGTGGCGGCACCTCGGGCATGGCCGACGGCGGGACCCGGTCCAGCACCACCGCCACGGCGGCGCTGCGCTCGGCGGCGGAGTGCAGGAAGTCCCACGGCACGGCGTCTGCATAGCGGGCGGCGGAGGTGACGAAGAGCCACAGGTCGGCGGCGGCCAACAGCTGGGCGGCGAGCTCGCGGTTCTCGGCCACCACCGAGTCGATGTCGGGGGCGTCCAGCACCGCCAGGCCGACCGGGATCGAGTCGTCGGCGACCAGCTGCAGGGCCCGGGCGTCGTTGGCGGCTCCGGTGGACCGCGCCAGGCCGGGCAGGATGCGCTCGTCGGTGAACCACTCGGCGTCGGCCGGGTGATGGACCAGGACCGGCGCGCGAGTGGTGGGACGGATGACACCGGGCTGGCTGACCCGCCGCCCGACCAGGGAGTTCACCAGGGTGGACTTGCCGGCCCCGGTGGAGCCGCCGACCACCGCCAGCAGTGGAGCGTCGATGGTCGCCAGCCGGGGCAGGACGTAGTCGTCGAGCTGGCTGGCCATCTCCGTGGCCGCCCGCTGCTGCTCAGCGGCGCCCGGCAGCGAGAGTGGCAGCCGGACGACGGCCAACTCGGTCCGCAGATCGGCCAGCGCAGCTTGCAAGGACGTCAGCTGTCCGCGGGCCATGTCCGACTCCTAGCTCCCAGGTGGCTTCCAGGTCGGGTCGACCTCGGAGTACTGCGTAGCAGTCTGCCCCAAGGGAGCCGTCGCCGAGACCGGCACCCCTGCTACCGGCGGCGGGAAGGCACCCGGGGCCGGGGCCGGAAAGGCGCCCGGGGCCGGCGCCGGGAAGTTGCCGCCGATCCCGGCCGGACCGGGATAGCTGGGCGGGGCGTACTGCGGCACCGGGGCCGGGTTGCGCCGGCCACGACCCGGCAGTGAGAGCTTGGGGTACGCCGCACGCCCGGTCGGCTCGACCACCGCGAGCGGCCGGACGGCGCGCAGCCGCGCCAGCAGGACCTTCTCCCGGGCCAGGCCAGCGGTGTCGACCAGTCCGCGGGTGATGGCGTCACGCAGATAGGCCAGCTCGGTCATCGCCCGCTGGAACCGGATCGTGGCGAGGAACTCCTGCGGCCCACGGAACAGCGCATGCCAGAGCGCCTTGGTCCGGGTCCGCAGCCGCGAGGCCGCCTTGGGGTCGCCGTCGGGCAGCCAGCCCAGGCGGACGTAGTCGGTCAGCCGCTCGCGGATCAGCCGGCCCTCGCGGAACAGCTGACGGACGATGAAGATCGTCATCCCGATCACCAGCGGCACCGCCACCCCGAGATAGACGAACAGCAGCTGGCGTCCGGTCACGAACGAGGCTGTCGCGTTGAAGAGCATGTGCAGCAGCGCGGCCGCGCAGAAGCCGGCCAGCGGCGCGACGACGCGGACCACCTTGCTCCGGGACCGGAGCGCGACCGCCAGCCCGATGCCGATCATCGACGTGAAGAGAGGGTGGCCGAAGAAGGTCAGCACCCCACGCAGGACGAACAGCTGTTGCAGCGCCTCCAACGGCGGCACCTCGCCGAAGGTCTGTGCTGCGTACCGGTAGGCGCGACCGTAGTAGAGGATGTTCTCGACGAAGGCGAAAGCCGCGCCGGACAGCCCGGCGAGGACGATGCCGCTCAGCCGGCTCACCCACTGGTAGCGCATCAAGATGGCCAGCCAGAAGAGCACGGTGCCCTTCGCGGCCTCCTCTACGAACGGGGCGACGTAGATCGCCGCCCGCGCACCGGTGGCCGGGTCGCCGTCGCCGATGATGCTCAGCTGGCTGGCGGCCCAGGTGTTGACCTGGGCGGAGACGAAGGTGGCCACGCAGGCGCCCCACCCGAAGGTCATCAGCCAGACCCAGAACCGTTGCGGACGGAACCGGTCGGCCCACAAGAACAGCAGCGACAACGGGATGGCGGTGATGGCGGCGTACTTGGCGGCGATCGGGACGGCCTCGGTGCCCAACCCGATCAGCCGTCCGCCGGGCACCTCCTGGTCGGGCACCGTCTGGCGATAGAGCAGCACCAGGAAGGTGGCGTAGACGAGCACCATCACCACGCTGATCCAGACCAGGTGGTTGGTCAGCAGCCGGCGCGGCAGCGGCTCGTTCGGGTCCGGTTCGCGCGGGATGCCCGACCGTCTCCGGGCGCGGTTGTCCTCGCGCGCACCAGCGCCTGCCTGTCCGACCGTCACCGCCACGCGCCCCAGGCTACCCAAGCCGAGGGCATCCCCGCCCCGGTGGCGCGGTCGGGGTGGCTCAGGTCGGCCGGATCATGTCGAACCGGGTGTCGGGGGTGATCTCGAAGTACGCCGAGGGCCCGCCGCCTCGTACCACCGGCCGGGCTTGCGCGGTCTGATAGAGGCCGTCGACGAGAAGGTCCTCGCGAATGTGCACGCCGACCACCTCACCGAGCACCAGCCAGCTGTTCACCGGGGTCTGGTCGGCACCGGTCAGCTGGATCAGCTGGGACACCCGGCACTCCATCGCCGCCTTCGCGGCCGCGACCCGCGGCACGCTGACCACCTCCGACGGCGCGGTCGCCAAGCCGGCCAGGGCGAACTCGTCCACCGCCGGGTCGACCACCGCCGAGGTGGCGTTCATCGCCTCGGCCAGCTCCCGGGTGGCAAGGTTCCAGACGAACTCGCCGGTCTGCTCGATGTTGGCGACGCTGTCCTTGTGGCCGTTGCTGGCGAAGCCGATGATCGGCGGGGTGTAGTTGAACGCGTTGAAGAAGCTGTACGGCGCCAGGTTCAGCACGCCATCGGCACTGCGGGACGAGATCCAGCCGATCGGCCGGGGCGCCACCAAGGCGTTGAACGGGTCGTGCGGCAGGCCGTGCCCGGCGGCGGGGCGATAGAAGTACACCGCCCCATCCTCACCCGCGGGGAGCCCGGCTGGGAACGCACCGGGTCTTGCGCAGACCGGCCCGGTGGCGGCTGAGCGGCGAGGCCCTCGCTATGCTCCCGGGTCGTGATCTTGCACCCCGCTTCGTCGACCTCCTCAGCCCGCCCGGTGAGCGCCCGATGAACACCGTGGACACCACCCGCACCGGGTGGACCACAGTGCTCTGCGACTCGCTGGAGAAGGTGTTCCCCGACACTGAGCCGCGACCCCTCGACCCCACCATCGCCTTTCCCGCGCTGCGCGGCGAGACGGTCTCGTTCCAGGTCGCGTTCCTGCCGCCGTCCCTGGTCGGCGGACGGCTGCCTGACGTGGCCGTCGACGAGATCGCGCTGCCGGCGGGGGTCCGTGCCGAGGTGAGCGTGGTCGACCTGGTGCCGGCGACCTTCCTCGCCTTCGAGAACCACGACGAGGGCTACCTGCGCGACACCGCCGGGCTGTACCCGGACCCGCTCCGCCCGCTCGGTACGGCAGCGGTGCACCCGTTCGTCGGCCAGTGGCGGGCGTTCTGGATCGACCTGGTGGTGGCACCGGATGCCAGCCCCGGTCCGGTCCCGGTGAGCGTCACGCTGCGGGCCGTCGACGGCACCGAGATCGGCACCCAGCTCCTGGAGCTGACCGTGGTCGATGCGGTCCTGCCGCCGTTGGGGCTGGTGAACACGCACTGGTTCCACACCGACGGTCTGGCCGCCTACTACGGCGTGCAGGTGTTCTCCGAGGAGCACTGGAAGATCATCGACCGCTTCATGGGGATCGCGGCCGCGGTCGGCGTCAACTCGATCCTGACGCCGGTCTGGACGCCGCCACTGGACACCGCACGCGGCGCCGAGCGGACGCCCACCCAGCTGCTCACCATCACCGAGACCGCCGACGGGCGCTACGAGTTCGACTTCACCGCTCTGCTCCGCTGGATCGAGCTGGCCCGCTCACACGGCATCGCCTACCTGGAGATTGCGCACCTGTTCACCCAGTGGGGCGCCGCGGCCACCCCGGCGATCTACGTCGAGCGGGACGGCGTGCTCGCTCGCCGGTTCGGCTGGGACGTCGCCGCCACCGACCCCTCCTATCGGGCCTTCTTGGCCGCACTGCTGCCGCAGCTGCGCGAGGTGCTGGACCGTGCGTGGGGACTGGATCGGGTCCTCT
Organism: Microlunatus sp. M237; assembly: GCF_056896895.1. Classification (NCBI taxonomy): domain Bacteria; kingdom Bacillati; phylum Actinomycetota; class Actinomycetes; order Propionibacteriales; family Propionibacteriaceae; genus Microlunatus; species Microlunatus sp. M237. The sequence continues at coordinate 272,262 of NZ_JBXHBL010000001.1, forward strand.
TCCACATCTCCGACGAGCCGCACGGCGACATGGCGCCGGCGTACCTGGCCGCCAGGTCGGTGGTCGACGACCTGCTGGCCGGCTGCACCATCATCGACGCCCTCAGCGACTTCGAGCTCTACGAGTCGGGCACCGTCCCGATCCCGGTGGTGGCGACGGACGCGGCCGAGCCGTTCCTGGCTGCAGGGGTGGAGCCGTTGTGGCTGTACTACTGCGTAGGCCAGCACTCCGTGGTCTCCAACCGGTTCTTCTCGATGCCGTCGAGCCGCACCCGTGCCATCGGCGCGCAGCTGTACGCCAGCCGCGCGGCGGGCTTCCTGCACTGGGGCTTCAACTTCTACAACAACCACAACTCGACCGGCACGATCGACCCGTTCACGGACCCGAGCGCCGACGGCGGCTTCCCGGCCGGGGACGCCTTCTTGGTCTACCCCGGCCCGGACGGGGTGCCGTGGCACTCGATCAGGTCGAGGGCGTTCGCGGAGGCGATCGGCGACATCCGGGTGATGCAGCTGGTGCGTGACCTGGTCGGCGACGAGGCCGTCCGGCAGGTGATCGACCCCGATGGCACCCTCAGCCTGACCAACTACAGCCTGGAGGCCGACCACTACCGACGGATGCGGGCCGCCCTGGTCGAGCAGATCACGACGGCACTCGCTTCGCCGTAGGTCGTCCTGGGCTCGAGCGGTCACCGGTCGAGGTCACTGCGGAACCGGCGGCGGGACCGGCCGAGGCCGCGCCGCTCAGCGGCCGTCGCCCACCGGTCGTCACCGTCCGTCAGCGTCCGCCGGCCACCCGGAGCGTCGCTCCGGTGGTGTACGAGGCGTCGTCGGACATGAGCCAGGCGACCGCCCCGGCGACCTCGTCCGGCCTGCCGGCGCGTCCCATCGGGATAGTGGACGCCAGCTTCGCCGGACGCTCCCGGTCCTGGTGGAAGTCGGTCCAGACAACTCCCGGCGCCACGGCATTGACGCGGATGCCGTCGTCGGCGACCTCCTGCGCGAGGCCGAGGGTCAGCGCCTCCACCCCCGCCTTCGCTGCCGCATAGTGCACATAGCTGCCGGCACTGCCCAGCGTCGCGGCGGCGGAGGAGATGTTGACGATGGAACCGCCGCCGGACTCCGACATCGGTGCCAGTGCGTACTTGCAGCAGGTGATCACCGCCATCAGATTGACATCGAGATCACGGCGGATGTCGTCGAGGTCGTTCGCCGCGAGCCGCCCGACCGCCGTCGCTGAGCCGGCGTTGTTCACCAGTCCGGTCAGGGCTCCGAACGCCCGCGCCGCGTCGAACAGCTGCTCAGCGGCGTGCGGGTCGGTGGCGTCGGCCGCCACGACGAGCGCGCGCCGGCCGCGGGCGCGGACGTCCAGCGCCGTCTTCTCCGCGCTGTCACGGTCGCGACGATAGGTGATCACGACGTCGTGGCCCTCGGCGGCGAGGCGACGGCTGATCGCCGCGCCGATGCCCCGGCCTCCCCCGGTGACGATCGTCATCTTGGGCATCGGTTGCTCCTGGTACGCGTCGGCTGTGCGCCGAGGTCTCAGGCGCAGGATCGGGATCGATCCGAGCGACTCTATCCGTTCGCCGGCGTCCGAGCGGTCCTGCCGGGCTCCCGGGCTGCTGGCCTAGGACCCGACGCCGATGGCTGGCGCGTCGGGATGCAGGTCCGGACCGGAGAAGAGGTAGGCCACGAACGGCGACGACCCGGTGGCCGCGACCACTGTGCCGGCGACCGCTGTCGCGTGAGCGACCAGCAGCTCGTCGGAGCCGGGCTGTCCGCCGGTCAGCTGGTGTCCGCCCCAGCTGCCCTGGCCCGACCAGGCGAAGACGCTGTAGACCCCGGGTTCGGTGATCACGGTGGAGGCGCCCGGCTCGAGCACGACCCGTTGACCGCTGAACTTGGGGCTGCCGTAGAAGACCCAGCTGCGGCTCACACCGGGGAGCTGGGCCCCGCTCACCTGTCTGGGGCTCAGATGGGACCGGGCGTAGAGATCGGGGTCGCCGTTGGCGTCGAAGTCGACGAAGCCGAGCGGGAACCGCTCCCCCTCGCGCTCGCGGTCCTGCGGCCGGACATCCTTGAACAGCAGATCCTTGCTGATGATCCGCCCGGCGTTCAACGCCTGGAACATCGCCAGCACGTCCGAGTCCTCCTGCAGCTCCAAGGTGAGAGCTGTGCCGGGACCGTGCAGCAACCCCGACGGCACATGGAAGCCCTCGCCCGGCACCTGCAGGTAGGCCGCGGAGGTCCGCAGGATCAGGTCGCTGTCCCAGTCCTGAAGGTACGGCAGCAGCGCCTCGGCGCGCGGTCCACGCGCCAGCCAGGGATGGACACCGAGAAAGGTCTCGGGATGGGCGCCGAGGTCGACGCCGTCGAGGAAGTGGTACGCCTCGTCCTTGGGACCGCGACCGACCAGCTCGGCGTACGCGCGCGGCGGGTGGATGTGGAACGGCAGCCGCGCTCCGTAGTCGAAGATCTTGGCCAGCCGGCCCAGTCCGGCTGGATGGGTCCGCGCATAGTCGGCGCCGAGGACCAGCTCCGGCGCCGCCGCCACGGCCTCAGCCAGCAGCAACGGCTTCCCGTCGTCGACGGCGACCGCAGACAGCCCTTCGTTCGGCACCGTCACCCGGTTGTCCGCCGGGGTGGTCGATGCCAGCCACCGCTCGCAGATCGCGCCGCGTTCCCCCACGTCATAGCTGTCCTCGGGCAGACCCAGTCGCCGCCCCGGCGGCAGGAACTCCCGGGCCACCCAGGCAGGCTCCAGCGGCAGCACGCCGCCGTGGTCGGCGAGCAACGTCTCGACCCGGTCCGCCAGCCGCGGTCTCGATGTCGGCACCGGCTCACCCCTTCAGTCCGCTGACGGCGATGCCCTGGATGAACCGCCGCTGGAAGATCAGGAATACTACGATCATCGGCAGCGACGCGATCACCGACCCGGCCATCAGCACGTCCCACTGGGTCCGGTTCTGCACCACGAACAGCGCCAGCCCGAGCGGTGCGGTGTACTTCTCCGGGCTGCTGACGATGATCAACGGCCAGAAGAAGTCCTCCCAGGCTCCTTGGAAGGTGAAGATCCCGGTGGCCGCCAGCGCCGGTCCGCACAGCGGCATCACCACCCGGGAATAGATCCGAAACTCCGACGCCCCGTCGATCCGGGCGGCATCCAGCAGCTCGTCGGGGATGGAGGTCATGTATTGGCGCAGCAGGAAGATCCCGAACGCACTCACCGCCCCGGGCAGGATGAGGCCGTAGTAGGAGTCCAGCCAGCCCGAGCCCCCCTGGCCGAGGATGTCGTTGCCGCCGAACAGCGGCACATGCTTGAGCACGAGATAGTTCGGGATCAACGTGATCTGGCCTGGGATCATCATCGTGATCAAGAACATCACGAAGATCACGTTCTTGCCCGGGAAGTCGCGTTTGGCGAAGACGTAGGCGGCCAGCGAGTTGAAGAACAGCTGCAGCACCGTCACCGATGTGGCCACGAAGGCACTGTTGAGGAACCAGCGCCAGGCCTGTGGTCCGCCCGCGTTCTCGGCCCCGATGCCGAGGAACTTGCGGTAGCCGTCGGTCGAGGGATCCTGCGGGATCCACTGCGGTGGCCAGGAGAAGATGTCGCCCTGACGCTGGAAGGAGGCACTGACCAGCCAGGCGAACGGCGCCACGAACAGCAACGCCCCGGGAACGAGGATGAGGTACGCCAACCACATCCACCGCCGACGGCGTCGCCGGCTCGGACGGGTCAGGTCGGCGCCGAGGCTCGTTACGGGCTGCGGTGCCGTGGTTGCCGTCATGTATCCCCCTTCCGATAGAGGTGCAGCTGGATCAGGGTGAACACGAACAGCAGGGCGAACAACCCGAAGGCGAGCGTGCTGGCGTAGCCGAACTCGTAGAACTTGAAGGCCGCGTTGTAGATGAAGTAGACGACGGTGGTGGTGCGCTCCACCGGACCACCACTGGTCATGATGAAGATCTGGGTGAAGACCTGGAATGCGCCGATGATGCCGATCACCAACAAGAACACCGTGGTGGGCCGCAGCATCGGGATGGTGATGTGGCGCAGCTGGCTCCACCGCGACGCCCCGTCCACCCGGGCCGCCTCGTAGAGCTGTTCCGGGATGGCCTGGAGGGCGGCGAGATAGATGACCATGGAGAACCCGACGCCGGACCAGATGCTCATCACGATCACCGACGGCATGGCCAGGTTGCGATCGGCGAGGAAGAGCAGCGGCTGCTGGATCAGGTGTGTCTTCAGCAGGTAGTAGTTGAAGAGTCCGAAGTCACCGTTGTAGAGCCACTTCCAGATGATCGCCACCACCACGAACGGAGTCACCACCGGCAGGAAGTAGAGCGTGCGGAGCAGGCCGCGGGCCCGAAGCGGCAGGTTCAGCAGCAGCGCCACCAGCAGGCCGATGGCCATCGTGACCGGAACCGAGATGCCGGTGAAGTAGAACGTGTTGCCGATCGAGCGGAGATAGCTCTCGTCGGCCAGCATGTCGCGATAGTTCTGCAGGCCCACGAACGGCCGCTCCGGCTCGATGATGCTCCACTCGTGGAAAGTCAGATAGAACGCGAACAGCAGGGCGAAGACCGTGAAGACCATGAACAGCAGCAGCGGCACCGACAAGAAGACGTACGCGCTGCGGTTGCGCCGGATCCGCCACCACAGACTGTGGTGGCGGACCGGCGTACCCCCCACCTCGGCACGAGAAGCGACCCGGGCCGAGGACGAGTAGGACGTCACCGCGACCTGAGCTTCTCAGCTTCTGCCGCCGCGTTGTCGAGCGCCTGGCTGGCGGTGACGTCGCCGTACATCGCCCGGCCGAGCTGGGTGTTCAGCTCCTCGCTCACCTTGGGCCAGGTCGGGTCGGTGATGTTGTAGTTCACCCCGCATTTCATCGCCTGCGCGAAGGTGGCAAGCACCGGCTTCTCCTTCACCAGCTCAGGAGAGTCCAGCAGGCTGTTCAGCGGCGGCAGCAACGTGCCCTCCGACTTGTAGGTCCAGTCGGCCATGTTCTCCGGCTTGGACAAGAACTCGATCCACTTCCAGGCAGCGTCCTGCTTGTCACCCTGGGCGAACAGCACCAGCGCGTCACCGGCGATGGTGGTGGCACACCCGGCGCTTCCCTCCGGCAGCGGCGCCGCAGCCCACTTTCCCTTGATCTTGGGGAACTCGTCGTCCAGCACGCCGGCGAACCAGGCCCCGGCCATGTACATCCCGACCTGGCCGTTGGCGAAGGCAGTACGTCCGTCGTAGGAGTTGGAGTTGAGGTAGTCCGGCGAGGAGTACTTGGTCAGTCCGACGTAGAACTCCGCGGCCTGCTTCGCGGTGTCGGAGTTGAACTCGATGGTCTTCTCGTCCTCGGACAGCAGCGCGCCACCGTTCTGCCACAGCCAGGGATAGAAGTAATACTCCGCCTCGGGTGCGAACACCGCGAAGCCGTACTTCTTGTTCGCCGGGTCGGTGAGCTTCTGCGCCGCGGCCTCGAACTCGGCCCACGTCTTCGGCGGAGCGGTGATCCCGGCCTCGGCGAAGCGGTCGGTGCGGTAGAACAGTCCGGTCGACTCTCCGTCGAAGGGCAGGCCGTGCATGCCGCCGTTGACCTGGGTGAAGGCCTTGAACGCCGGAACGTAGTCGTCCGCCTTGACGATCTCGCTCCGGCCGATGTAGGTGTCCAGATTGACCAACGCCTTGCGTGAGGCGAAGGTGGCCACCCCGCCGGCGTCGATGTAGGCCGCGTCCGGGGGGTTGCCGCCCGCGATCTGGGTCGTGATCTTCTTCTCCGCCTCCTCGGCCGGGACGTTCTGGAACTCCACGGTGATGTTGGGATGCTCGGCGTGGAACTTGTCGTAGAGCCGCTTCATGCCTTTGGACTCACCGACGTGCGAGGCGAAGGTGATGGTGACCGGCGCGGTGGGCTCGGGGACCGGGCCGCTGCCCGTCGACTGCGACGTGGTCGACCCTCCGCCGCCACAGGCCGCCAGCACGGTGAGCACAGCTCCCGCGGCCAGCAGGGGCAACGTCCGGGTGAACGAGTGGTTCGTCATCGAACCGCCTTTCGGAAGCGACATCGCGCGGACGCCGGGGAGGACCCAAATCGATTGGCTTGGCTTGGGCTGGACATTGCTACAACCGGCGACGGCTGTCAAGAGGTCGAGCGGGGCCGGCTCAGTCGCGGGGGCCGGGCTCAGCCGCGGATCGGGACCCGGCGGAACCGCTCGGCGAAGCGGGCCCCGATCCGCTCGCCGGCGAGGCGCAGGTCGGGGGCGATGCGGTGCTCGAACAGCCAGTCCCGGTCGCCGGCCGCCTCGCCGTTCTGGCTGTGGTGACACCACACCGCGGACAGCTTCGTCGCCACCACGTCGGTGACATCGACGTAGCGGTCGGCGTCGTCCAGCGCGGGGAACCACACCTCGGTGACCTCATGCGGTTGCAGGCCCTCGGCCGCCAGCTCGGGATGGATCCGCGGCATCAGCGCCTCGGGATAGACCGCCTGCAAAGTCGCCTCACCAACTGCCAAGTGATCGGCGTGCGACCAGCCGATGGACGCGTCGAGGACCCGGTACGGGGTGAGCGTCAGCACCAGCTCGGGCCGGAACCGCCGGATCTGGCGGACCAGGTCGCGCTTGAGCTCGACGGTGACCGTGAGCTCGTCGTTGTGGTAGCCGAGGAAGACGACGTCGTCGACGCCGAGGACGGCGGCAGCCGTCCGCTGCTCGTCGGCCCGGATCCCGGCCAGCTCTTCGTCGCTCACCGAGAGATCCACGCCACCGCTGGCGCCGTCGGTGACCACCACGTACGTCACCTGGGCGCCCTGGGCCGTCAGCCGGGCCACCGTGCCGCCGAACATCCACTCCGCGTCGTCACAGTGCGCGACCACCACCAGCACCCGGGTGAAGTCCTGCAACAGCATGGTTCTTCCTCTCTCGGAGAGCACCGCGCTCATCATCGTGGTGAGCACCGTAGGGGTCAATCGATTTGGAGTGCTAGATTCCCCCGCCGAGACTCCACTCGCCACTCCTGGAGGTATCCGTGAGGAGCACGCCACCGGTCAGCACGCCCAGCCCGGGCCGGATCACCATCGCCGACGTCGCGCGTGCCTGCGGGATCAGCACCACCACCGTGTCGCACGTCCTCACCGGCAAGCGGCCGGTGGCGGCCGCCACCCGGGAGAAGGTGGAGCAGGCGGTCAAGGACCTCGGCTATCGACCCAACCACGTGGCGCGCAACCTGCGGATGGGCAGCTCGCAGATGATCGCGGTCGTGGTGCCGGACATCACCAACCCGTTCTACAGCCAGCTCACCCGCGGCCTCGCCGACGCGCTCGGCGCGCCGTACGGCAGCTACGTCTGCAGCACCGACGGCTCGGCGACCCGGGAGCGGTTCTTCATCGAGGACGCCGTGGCCCGCGGCGTCGACGGGATCGTCATGTCGTCGGTGGACCCGGCCGCGGAGCCGGCCGCCGCCCGAGCCGGCCTGGGCACCCCGATGGTCTGCGTCGGCGGCGGACTGGACGAACCGGAAGTCGACTGCGTGCTGTCCTCGGACCGCGAGGGCTCCTACGCCGCGGTGCAGCACCTGCTCAGTCAGGGCGCCTCGCAGATAGCGATGATCGCCGGGCCGCGGTCGACCGCCGTCAGCCGGCTCGAGGGCTACGCCCAAGCGCTGGCAGCCGACGACACCCGGCCGCACCAGCCCCTGGTGGTGAACGGTGACTTCACCCGCAAGGGCGGCCGGATCGCCATGACGAAGCTGATGCGGCGCCGCCGGCGCCCGGATGCGGTCTTCTGCGCCAACGACCTGATGGCGATCGGGGCCCTGGACGCCGCCCGCGAGCTCGGGATCCGGGTTCCCGAGGACGTCCGGTTGGTCGGCTTCGACGACGTCGAGGCCGCATCGCTGGTCAGCCCCGCGTTGACCACCGTCGCCAACCCCGCCTACGAGAGTGGCTGGTCGGCCGGCGGGCTGCTGCTGGCCCGGATCGCCGGGCTGCACACCGGGCCACGGCGGACCGTCGTGCTGCCGTGTCGACTGGTGGTCCGCGAGTCGTCCTGACACTCCCAGCCGCCGGCTGGTCAACTCGTCGGCGGTCGGCTCTTCCCAAGACCGGGCCCGACCCGCTACGTTCAGGCCTCATGATCACCAAATCGATTGGCATCATCGTTGCTGCCAGCCGGGTGTCCCCCGCCCCGGGCGGCGTGACCCCGTGACCGGCGGACCTCTCGACCGCCGCCGGGTCCTGCTCGGCGCCGCCGGCGTCGCGGCCACTGGCCTGCTCGGCGGCCAGGTCGCACCGGCCGCAGCCGGCACGCTCACCCGTAGCCGCGCACTGTGGCAGGTGGCGCGGGAGCGCGGCCTGGTCTTCGGCACCGCGACCTCCACCCGCCTGTTCGAGGACACCGCCTACAGCGCGCTGGTCGACGCCCAGGCCGAGATCCTCTTCGTCGAAGACGACCTGCTCTGGTACAAGCTCAAGCCGACCCCGAGCGCCCGACTGGACTTCAGCTACGCCGATGCGCTCTTTGCCCGGGCCCGGTCACGCCGGCAGCTGGTCTTCGGCGCCCACCTGGTCTGGGATGAGGGGTTCGGCGAGGGCTGGACCGAGGAGGACCTGTGGGAGCTCGACCGGGCCGACGCCCGGAGGCTGTTGTTCGGAACCGCCCGGGCCATGCTGGACCGCTATCGGGGCCGGGTGGCCGGGTGGATCGTGGCCAACGAGGTGACCGACCCCGAAGGAGATCAGGGCTTCCGCACCGAGGTCCCCTGGTATCAGACCATCGGGAAGTCCTATGTCCGGGAGATGTTCGAGCTCGCCCGGGCTCGCGATCCCAAGGCCACCCGGGTGCTGAACGAGTTCGGTTTCGAGACCACCAACGAGTACGGCGACGATCCCCGGGCCCGCCAGCTCGCCACCCTGCAGGTGATCGACACCCTGCGCGCCCAGCGGGCGCCGGTCGACGCGCTGGGGATCCAGGCACATCTGCTGGCCGAGGACTTCGCCAACCGGTTCAACCGGCGGCGCTACCTGCGCTTCCTGGATGAGGTCGCCGACCGTGGCCTGGACATCGTGATCACCGAGCTGGACGTGCTCGACGACGGACTGCCGGCCGACGTACGGACCCGCGACCGGGTGGTCGGCGACATCTACGCCCGCTACCTGGACGTGACGCTGACCCATCCGGCGGTGAAGTCGGTGATGACCTTCGGGTTGTCGGATCGCCACACCTGGCTGCAGGAGGACTACCCACGCGAGGACGGTGCCGACCGGCGACCACTGCCCTACGACGAGGACCTCGCCCCCAAGCCCGCCTACCGCGCCCTGCGCGCGGAGCTGGCCCAGGCCCGGCGGCGGCGACCCCTCTGGCGCAGTTCCCGTTGCCGTTGACCGTGCCCGCCGGCCCGGCATCCCCGTCCGGGCCGCCGGCCGGTGTTCCCTGAACAGAGGAGCCCGTTTGTGCTGAGAGTCGGAGTGATCGGACTGGGTGAGGTGGCCCAGGTCGTGCACCTGCCGGTGCTGTCGTCGTTGCCGGAGCTGTTCGAGGTCCGGTCCGCCTGCGACCTGTCGGCGACATTGCGCCACGAGGTCGGCGACCGCTACGGGATTGCGCACCGCTACGCCACCGCCGCGGAGCTGGTCTCCGCCGGCGATATCGACGCGGTGCTGGTGCTGAACAGCGACGAATACCACGCCGAGTGTGTGATCGACGCGTTGCGGCACGGTCTGCACGTGCTGGTGGAGAAGCCGATGTGCCTGTCGCCGCGCGAAGCCGAGGCGGTGATCGAAGCGCGCGATCGCAGCGGCCTGACCGTCATGGTCGGCTACATGCGCCGCTACGCGCCGGCCTTCCTCGAGGCCAAGGAGCTGCTGCCCACCTTGGGCCCGGTCCGGTTCGCCCGGGTGCATGACGTGATCGGCCCCAACCGGCTGATCGTTGACCAGACGTCCACCGTGGTCCGGCCCGACGACCTGGGTCGCGCCGCCCTGGAGGAGCGCTGGGAGCGCGGTCGGCGACTGGTCGCCGATGCGATCGGCGACGTCGCGCCGGCGGTGGCGGGGGCGTACCGGCTGCTGTGTGGGTTGGGCAGCCACGACCTCTCAGCCATGCGGGAGCTGCTCGGACCGCCGCAGGGTGTGCACGCCGCGCGGCAGTGGCGCGACGGCGGCTATATCGCCGCCCTGTTCGACTACGGCGACTACGTCGTGTCGTATGAGACCGGGGTGGACGAGCAGCTGCGCTTCGACGCGCATCTGGAGGTGTTCGCCGAGACCACCAGCTTTCGGGTGCAGTACGACACCCCGTACGTGCGGCACCTGCCGACCACCTTGCAGGTCGAGCAGACCAGCGGCGATGCCATCACCCGTACGGTCCGCCGCCCGCAGCTCAAGGATCCCTACACCTTCGAGCTGGAGTACTTCCACGACTGCGCCACCACCGGCACGACACCGAAGACCAGCCCTGAGGACTTCGTCGCCGATCTTGACCTGTTCGCTGAGCTGGTCCGGGTGCTGGACAAGCAATCCTGACCGGCTGAACCCTCGATCCCTTCCATCCTTGGAGCATCGCCATGACCACCACCACCGACATCGACGTCGAGCGGTTCCGGGCCGACGGCTATCTGCTGCCCGGGCGCCAGCTGTTCGCCCCGGACCGGCTGGACGCGCTCGAGTCGATCTTCGACGAGCATCTCGCCGAGAAGGGCACCAAGCTCTCCGACGAGCTGGACACCCCGCACTTCCGCGACGCGCGGCTGCTGGACTTCCTGCTGAGTGAGGAGGTGCTGGACACCGTCCAGCCGCTGGTCGGTGCAGACATCGCCTTGTGGACCAGCCATTTCATCTCCAAGGACCCGTTCACCGGCCGCGCCACCCCGTGGCACGAGGACTCCGCCTTCTGGAACGGCCGGCTGAGCGCGTACGACCGGATCGTCACGGTGTGGCTGGCGCTGGGACCAAGCAACCGGGACAACGGCTGCATGCGGGTGATTCCGGGCACCCATCTCGACGGCGGGTTCTCCGACAACTACGTCCCGACCGACATGACTGTGCAGACCTTCCACGCCCAGATCGCCGAGGTGGACGAGGACCGGGCCGTCGACTTCGAGCTGCGGCGCGGCGAGTTCTCCCTGCATGACGGACGGATCATCCACGGCGCCAAGCCCAACACCAGCAGCATCCGCCGGACCGGCTACACGATGCGCTATTTCCCGGCCTCGGTGAAGGTGCTGCCGGTCGAGCAGAACGCCGGCTGGAAGATCTGGCTGGCGCGCGGGCGCGACTCTGCCGGCAACAGCTACGTCAACGCCTGACCGCCCCCCCGAAACCCCGCACCCCGAACCTGGAAACGAGGACTGCTGCTGTGGAGCGTGGCGTCTATTTCGATGCGTGGTATCCGCGTCAGCACTGCTACCACCCCAGCCTGCCGCCACGTCGGCTGCGGATGGTGGATGACCTGGTCGACTATCGGGCGACGGTTCTGGTCTGGTCGGCGCTCGGTGGTGGGTCGCTGGCCCTGCCCTATCTGGAGCAGGAGGCGTTCGGGGCGGTGGAGCCGCGGTCGCGGTTCTACGGCTTCGTCAACGACTCCGAGTTCATCGCCGCCTGCCACGCCCGAGACATCAAGGTGTTCGGCATCGTCTTCGAGGCCCAGGGCTGGGAGTTCCCGGTCGAGCTCGACGACGACGAGTCGACGGTGCTGGCCCTGAACGAGCTGCGCGGGGTGGGACACCGGGACTGGCTGGGGCTGCGGGAGTTCTCCGCCGACCGCTATCCCAACCTCTGGCCGCCCTTCGCGTCGTACTTCCCCGACGGGCTGCGTAACAGCGACGGCGAGCCGGTGACCGACCTGATCGAGGAGTGCGTGGCCCGCGACATCGACCAGCAGCCGTGTCACGCCCGCTGGGTCGAGTGTCCCGACCGTGAACACCAGTGCTTCTACATGGACCGCAACAACCCGGTGTGGCGCGAATACCTCAAGGCCGTCATCCGGATCCAGATCGACGCCGGCGTCGACGGGATCCAGCTCGACGAAGCGGAGCTTCCGCTCGGCGCCATGCAGTACGGCGCCTGCTTCTGCAAGGACTGCATGAAGGGCTTCCGGGCCCATCTGCAGCAGCTGCCGCCAGAGCTGCTGCCCGCAGAGCTGGTCGACGAGGACCTGGCGACCTTCCACTACGGCGACTGGCTGCGGTCCCGCGGCTACGACTTCCGCACGAACCGCGAAGACAGCCCGCTGTTCGGCCTCTACTACGGCTACCAGTGCCGGGCGATCGCCACCTACTTCGCCGAGCTGGCGAGCTTCGCCCGGGAGTACGGCCGCTCGCAGGGCCGCGACGTCGCCGTGTCAGGCAACTTCTTCAACCTGGACCCGCACTACCTGCCGCTGGCCGACGAGGTCGACCTGATCATCACCGAGATGCGCAACACCACCTACCGCCAGCCGGAGTGGTACCGCTATGTCGACGGCTTCCGCCGCCATGCCGGCGTGGCCGACGTGGTGGTGGTGGAGAACCCGTACGGGGGCGTGGTTCCGGAGATGGTGGCGGCGCTGGCGGTCGGCCGCGGCTATGACCGGCTCCGGCTCAGCCTGTACGAGGCCGCCGCCTTCGGGGTCAACATGAGCGTGCCGTACGGGTCGTGGATGGGCGCCACCATCTCGGACTCGTTTTGGGCACCACACGAGCTGCTGACCGAGGTGCAGGACGTCATCGCGGCCACCGACGACCTCCGCTCGACCACCAGCGCCCACGAGGTGGCGGTGGTGTACGGCGTGGCCAGCATGCGTGCCGCGGTCGGGAGGGCCGACTCCGGTGACAACCTGGTCAACGCCCGCGACGCCAGCGTCGAGGTGCCGTTCCGGGTCGCGACGCAGGCACTGTCCACCCGCTCGATCCCGTTCGACGTGGTGCTGTTCCCCGACCCCGACCCGCGGGTCATCCCCAGCGAGGACCACGACAGCGAGGGCCGGAACGGGGACCGGCTCACGGCGAAGGTCCTGGAGCAGTGGCCGACCGTGCTGGCACCGGGCTGCTGGTCGCTGACCGACGCCCAGCTGGAGGTGCTGCTGCAGTATCTCCACGGCGGCGGCCGACTGGTGGCCACCCCCGACCTCGCCGCCGGCGCGGTCGGCCCAGCGGCGGAGCAGCTGCGCAGCCACCCGGGCGTGGTGTGGGCCGAGCTGGCCGACCTCGTCGACCGGCTTCCCAACGGGCCTCAGGTCACGGCCAGCGGCGACCCGGCGGTGAACCTGCACCGGCTGGCCTCGGGGGCCGTGGCCGTGCACCTGGTCAACTACGGCTACGACGAGGTCGCCGATGCAGTAGCCCCACTCGACCGGCTCCAGCTGTCGGTCCGGCTGGACCGGCGGTTCAGCTGTGCAACCTACCTCGCGCCGGGGCAGCCGCCGCTGACCCTGGAGCTGACGCCCGGCCACGACCGGCACGAGGTGACCCTGGAGCGGCTCGGCCTGTACGGGATCATGGTGCTGCACGACGACGAGCTCACCCTCGGGGGGTCGCTGCGATGAGAATCGCCCAGCTGGTTGCTCCGGAGCGCTTCGAGCTCGTGGACGTACCGATCCCCCGCCCCGGTCCCGGCGAGGCCCTGGTCGAGGTCATCGCCTGCGGGGTCTGCTCCTCCGAGCTCGGTCCGTGGACCGGTCGCGTCCCGACGGACTTCCCAGCCCGGATCGGGCACGAGGTGAGCGGCACCGTGGTCGAGAGCCGGAGCTCGAACCTGGCGCCCGGCCAGCGGGTGGCGGTCTGGACCCTCGACTCGGGTTTCGCGGACTACGTCACCGTGGCCGCCGAATACTGTCGCCCGCTCGGCGAGCTGGATCCCGTCCGCGGCCTGCTCGAGCCCGTGGCCTGCGCGGTCAACGCCGTGGAGCTCGCCGACGTCCGGCTGGGTGACGACGTGGTGATCCTCGGCGCGGGCTACATGGGGCTGCTGGTCCAGCAGCTGGTCCAGCTCCGCGGCACCCGCCGGGTGGTGGTGGTGGACCGACGTCCAGACGTACTGCTCGTCGCCCAGGCGCTGGGCGCCAGCCGCATCGTGGACGCCCGCGCCGACGAGGCGGCCGCGGTGGTGGCCGAGGTCACCGGCGGCCGCGGCGCCGACATCTGCTTCGAGGTGACCGGCAGTCAGAGCGCGCTGGACGAGGTGGGCGCGTTGACGCGGATGAGCGGCACGGTGGTGCTGGTCGGCTTCCACCAGGGCGAGCCCCGACAGGTGCCGCTGGCGCACTGGAACTGGATGGCCTACGACCTGCGCAACGCCCACTTCCGCGAGGTCAGCACCATCATGCGCGGGATGGACGTCGGCATGCGGCTGCTCCAGGCCGGCCGGCTCGACCTGCGGCCCCTGGTCACCCACCGGTTCCCGCTGGACCGCATCGGGAACGCCTTCGACACGGCGGTGGCCAAGCCGGAGGGCTTCATCAAGGCCGTGGTCACCATGGCCGAGCCCGCCAGCCACCCCGCGCCGATCACCGGATCACGGGGCGGGCAATGACGACCGCGTCCCAGGCCGAGGCGGCGCCGCCGACCCTGATCGACGCCGACGTGCACAACATGCTCGGCGACATCACGCCGTACCTGCCGCGGGTTTGGCACGAGCGCTGGCAGCGGACCGGCTTCGGGGTCAGTGCGAACTGGACGAACCCGCGCGGTGTGCACCGCCGCGACGTCACCCCGCCCGACGGCGGACCGCCCGGCAGCGACCCGCTGTTCGTGGTCTCGGACCACCTGGACCGCTACGGCATCGACTACGCCATCCTGACCGGTCCGTCCGTGCTGCCGCTCGGCACCGACCCCGACTACGCCAACGCGGTGGCCACGGCGTTCAACGACTGCACCCTCGACACCTGGCTGCCGGTGACGCCCCGGTTCCGCGGATCGGTGCTGGTCAACGGCGACGACCCGGCGGCCGCGGCCCAGGAGATCCGCCGCATCGGCGACCGGCCCGGGATCGCCCAGGTGCTGATGTCGGCCGGCTCCCGGGCGCCGTACGGCCAGCGGCAGTATCACCCGATCTACGAAGCCGCGGTCGAGCTCGGCCTCCCGGTCGCGCTGCACCCCGGAATGGAGGGGTCCGGCACCGGCTGGCCACCCACCCCGGTCGGATATCCGACCCGTTATCTGGAGTGGCACAACATCTTGCCACTGAGCTACATGGCCCAGGTCAACAGCCTGGTGATCGAGGGGGTCTTCGAGCGGTTCCCCGAGCTGATCGTGGTCGGGGTGGAAGGCGGCCTGGCCTGGCTGCCGCAGCTGATGTGGCGGATGGACAAGAACTACAAGGCGCTGCGGGACACGGCGCCGTGGCTGCGGCAGCTGCCGTCAGATTATGTGAAGCAGCACATCGTGCTGACCACCCAACCGATCGAGGAACCGGAGCGACCCGACCAGCTGTATGCCATCTTCGAGATGATGGACGCCGGCCGTACGGTCATGTTCTCCTCGGACTATCCGCACTGGGACAACGACAACCCCGCACTGCTCTTCCGCGGTCTGGACGCCGAGCTGCGGCGGCGGATCTTCGCCGGCCGGGCCGCCGAGGTGTACGGGCTGACCAGCCGCCCAGCAACCGGACCGCCGGCGACCACCCCACGCACGGCGACCTCGGTGCGGGCCGCCGACCAGCTCGCTGTCGGAGAATGAGGGCCCACCGGGTTGCGCGGCTCGGCGACGTCCCCCGCGGCGGGGTGCTGCTGGTGACGGTGGGGACGGTGCAGGTCGGTCTCTACCGCCTCGGCGAGGAGGTGCTGGCCTGGCGCAACGTCTGCCCCCACCAGGGCGCCCCGGTCTGCCGTGGAGTGGTCAGCGGCACCCTGCTGCCGTCGGCGGTCTATGAGTATCGGCGCGGCCGCGACGGGGAGATCCTGCAGTGCCCCTGGCACGGCTGGGAGTTCGACCTGCGCACCGGGGAGCATCTGGCGGCCGGGTCGACGGCTCGGCTTCAGCGGTTCGAGGTGGAGATTCGCGGCGATGACGTCTTCGTGCTGACCCGGCGCTAGGAGCGACGCTCAGCGCGGGTGCGCCCAAGGTGGGAATTCCGACCAACGACGGACAGATGAGCTCGGCGAGGTGAACGCGCCTGACTGGCAACTGAGGACTCAGCTCCCTGCCTGCGGTGGGGAATATCGGCGAACCGGATGCGGCTGCGATTCACACACCCCTGGGAGGTTGGATGACACTCGACGAAGCCGTCGAAGCCGTACGCCGAACTTTGACGTCTGATCAGTTGAAAGTTGATCGCAAGCTCGCCCGGCACGACCAGTCGGCCTACCTATTGATCGTTCTCGACGTCCGGCGAGATATCGACGACGGCGAGGTCCCGATCGAGAACGGCCCTCGTCTGGTCTCCAAGGAAACCGGCGTGGTGACCAGGTTGACCGTGCCTGCAGCTCTCGCCCGCGCAAAAGAAATGGTTCTCGTCCAGGCATGAGCGCGCAGCCGTCCGCTGTTCTCGGACACTTCCCACGGCATGGCAAGCGGTGGTGCTGCGCCCCCGGTAGGAATCGAACCTACGACCGACAGATTAGAAGGCTGCTGCTCTATCCTCTGAGCTACGGGGGCCGGGCACGGACCCCGCCGGGGACCGTCCGCGCGATTTTACCGGGTCTGGCCGCCCCCGGTGCGACTGCAGTCCGCTCACCTGACCCCAGCCAGGCACCGATAAGTTCCCGGATGTGAATCCTCCCCCCTCGGACACGGTCAGCTGGAAGAAGATCGCCCTGGCCGCGTACGGTCCGACGGTCCTGGTGTCCATCGGCTACGGCGCGGTGGTCCCACTGGTCGCCCTGTCGGCCCGGGAACTCGGGGCCAGCATCGGCATGGCGGCGCTGGTGGTCGCCCTGACCGGGATCGGACAGCTGATCGGTGACCTGCCGGCCGGCGCCCTGGCGGCGCGGATCGGCGAGAAGCGGGCCCTGATCGCCGCCTGCACCGTGGACGCCATCGCTCTGCTCGGCGCCTTCTTCGCCCGGTCGCTGCTGATGCTGGCCATCGCGGTCCTGGTCACCGGGCTGGCCGGGGCCGTCTTCAGCCTGGCGCGGCAGGCGTACCTGACCGAGGCCATTCCGGCGCGGATGCGAGCCCGGGCCCTGTCCACTCTCGGTGGAACCTTCCGGATCGGGAGCTTCATCGGGCCGTTCTTCGGCGCGTTGATCGTGACCCACTACAACCTCGGCGCCGCGTACGGGTTCGCCGCGGCGATGAGCCTGGCGGCGGCGATCCTGACCTTGTTCCTGCCCGACATCACTCGGGCGGCACCCCGGCACCCGGACGCACCGCGACCCAAGCACCGCACGGTGTTGTCCGTGCTGGCCGAGCACCGCCGGGTGCTGCTCACGCTGGGCACTGGGGTGCTGGTGATCTCGGCCGCCCGCTCGACCCGCCAGTCGATCATCCCGCTCTGGGCCGAGTCGCAGGGGATCGACGCCGCCACCACCTCGTTGATCTTCGGAGTGTCCGCCGGGGTGGACATGCTGCTCTTCTATCCGGGCGGCGCGATCATGGACAAGTTCGGCCGGGTGTTCGTCGCAGTCCCGTCCATGATCATTCTCGGCCTCGGGTTCGCTCTGCTGCCGTTGACGTCCGGGCCGCTCACCATCGCCTTGGTGGCCTGCCTGATGGGACTCGGCAACGGCATCTCCGCCGGCATTGTGATGACCCTCGGCGCAGACGCCTCCCCCAGCGACGCCCGCGCCCAGTTCCTCGGCGGCTGGCGGTTGGCAGCCGACTTCGGCAATGCGCTCGGGCCGCTCGTGATCAGCGCCGTCAGCCTGTTCGCACCGTTGGCGGTGGCTGCCTGGTGCATGGCCGGGATCACCTGGCTGGGCAGCGGGTGGGTGGCGCGATGGGTCCCCGTGTTCGCTCCCGGGCCAGTCCGTGCCGGTGTCCGCCGGCAGCGCCGCAGCAGCGAACGACCGTAGAGTGGGCCGGGTGAATGATTTGCTGGTGTGGATCGACTGCGAGATGACCGGACTCGACCTGACCTCTGACGCACTGATCGAGGTCGCGGCCCTGGTCACCGACGCCGACCTCAATGTCCTCGGCGACGGCATCGATGTGCTGATCAGGCCACCGGCCGAGGCGCTGGCCCAGATGAACGACTTCGTCCGCAACATGCACGTCACCTCGGGGCTGCTGGACCAGCTGGACAGCGGCCTGAGCATGGCGGAGGCGGAGCAGCTGGTGCTGGACTACGTCCGCGCCTTCGTGCCCGAGCCCCGCAAGGCACCGCTCGCCGGGAACACCATCGGCACCGATCGGGCCTTTCTGGCCCGCGACATGAGCCAGCTCGAGAGCCATGTCCACTACCGCAACGTCGACGTCTCCAGTATCAAGGAGCTGGCCCGTCGCTGGTATCCGCGGATCTACTACCAGGCGCCGGCCAAGAGCGGCAACCACCGCGCGCTCGCCGACATCCAGGAGTCGATCGAGGAGCTGCGCTACTACCGCGAGGTCCTGTTCGTGCCTCCCCCCGGTCCGGACAGCGCCACGGCCCGCGCCATCGCCGCCCGCCACCAGGGCGCCCTGACCGGCGCAGTACCGACGCCCCCGGCTGCGCCGGCGCCGGTCGCGCCGCCACAGTCCTGACCGTCTGCTGATTTTCGATCGGGCGGCGAGACCGCTATGCTTCTCGACGCTGCGTTGTCCGGTTCGCGCCGGGTCCGACGAGCATGGTGGGTGTAGCTCAGCTGGTAGAGCTCCTGGTTGTGGTCCAGGTGGCCGCGGGTTCGAGTCCCGTCACTCACCCCACCGAAAACAGGCCCTGGCCAGCGGAGACGCTGGCCAGGGCCTGTTCTGGTTCCCGGTCGCCGCGGCCCGTCTGACGCGCAGCTCTGGGCCGCAGCGGCGACTGCTGCCCGAATCGCGGCGCCGCCACTGTGCACCCGGCAGGTCTGTCGGTGACTCACCTCCACGGCCGGGTCCCGGGCGTGCATGCCTATCCTCGGCGGGGTGCGGGGTGGACCTCGATCCGGTTGCCGTCGGGGTCGGTCACGCTCACATGCGGAGCAGCGGCGTCGTACTCGTCGTCGACGCGGTAGCCGAGGGAGCGCAGTCGGTGGGCGAACGCGGGCAGATCCTCGGTCGTCTCGAACGACAGTGCGCAGGCGTCACCCGGCACCGGGTCCCGATCAGCGGCGTGCAGGCCGATCCCACCGGACGCCTCGCCGGCCCGCAACGGCCGCCAACCCTCCAACGTCTCGTCGCCATCGAACCCGACGGCGGCGAAGAACGCGGCCGCCGCGGCGAAGTCAGGGGTGAAGTAGACCGCCATCACCGTGACCTGCGGATCACCCGGCGCCGGCGTGACGTCGTGGCGCTGGTAGCCATGGAAGTCCGTCATCGGTTCGTTGATCGTCAGCTCGCCGTACGGTCCGCGCACCGCCGCCTGGCGGCCGAAGGCCTCGTCCCACCACCGGGCGTCGAGTCCGGCCCGCTGCAACTGCTCGGCCGCCGCGATCGCGTCGGGTGCGATCAGACACAGCGACGTCGACCTGGCCGTAACGCCGGAGGTGGCGAGCGGGTGCACCCCGACCCGACCGCCGGCGCCGACGAGGTCGGCCCAACCGCCTTTGCTCACCGCCACGCGCAGCCCGACGGCCTGCAGGAAGGTGATCATCTCGTGCGGGCGATCGGTGAAGTGGTAGGGGCTTACCTGGTAGGTCGTCCGCGTCGGCTGGGTGGTGGGCTGGGTCATGACTGCTCCTTCGCGGTTCGGCCGAGATAGTCGGTGAGCGCCGTTGCAACCAGCGCCGAGAGCGACCGGTTCTCGTCGACGGCACGGTGCTTGACCTGCCGAACCAGCGCCGGCGGCAGATAGACGTTGAACTGCACCTTGGGCTCGGCGGTTGTTCCTTCGCTCATGCGCCGCACCCTACCCGTAACCTAGTTTGCTAGCAAGCGAGTAAGTCTTTAGGTCCCCACTCCCCACGCGAGTGTGCGCTCGCCCTCTAGTCGGCCCAGCGTTGACGGTGCTCAGCTGCCGACGATCCTCCAGATCCATCCGCGGTCGCGGCCGGTCCTCCCCGGCTGACCGGCGCCGGCGGCTCCCCCGATGAAGTCCAGCTCAGCGCCCCTGGGACGAGTTTGCACGTTTCAGTCAACACGTGTAGACAGTGACGTCTACACCAAGTCGAGGAGTTCATAGTGGAACGAGTAGTGCTAGACGTCGACCTGGCGATGGGGGCCCCGGGAAGTGACATCGATGACGGGTTCGCCCTCGCCCTCGCCCTCGCCGATCCGGAGATCACTCTTGATCTGGTGACCACGGTCAACGGCAACACCGACGTGGCCTCAGCCACGGCACTGACCCTGGAGCTGCTGCAGCGCCTCGGTCATCCCGAGGTCCCGGTCCACCGCGGCGCCCAGGTGCCGCTGATCCGCCCGCAGGCCAAGTTCGGCTCGATCCCCGACGACGTCGAGGTGCGCGAGGCGCAGCCGACTCCGGCCGCCGTGGCGATGGTCGAGCATGTCCGCGCGAACCCCGGTGAGATCACCCTGGTCGCCGTCGGACCGCTGACCAACGTGGCGATGGCGATGCGGCTGGATCCGACCTTCGCCTCGTCGCTGAAGGGCCTGGTGATCATGGGTGGCGTCTTCAACGAGCACACCAACAGCGCGTCGATGCCGGGCGAGTTCAACATCTGGTGCGACCCGGAGGCCGCCCACATCGTGCTGACCTCCGGCGTTCTTGCCCGGTGGGTGGGGCTCGACGTCACGCTCAAGGTGCGGGTGAGCAAGGCCGAGGCGCTGGAGATGGAAGCGAGCGATCGCCCCTTCGTCTCCTTCGCCGGCAAATACACCGCCTCCTGGATCGACCACCTCAACGAGCGCAAGCCGCAGCCGGACGAGTCGTGTGCGATGCATGACCCGCTCGCCGTCGCGGCCGTGACGCACCCCGAGCTGCTCACCTGGAGCGAGGCCTACGTGCAGGTCGAGACCGGTGACCGGCTCCGCGGGGTGATGGTCGCCGACTACCTCGACGGCGACTGGGCCCCCGACGGGCACGCCGTTACGCGTTCGGCCAACGCCGTCGTGGCGCAGACAGTGAATGCCCCAGCTTTCAACCAGTTCTTCCTCGGGAAGATGAAGGAGTTGTGATGAAGAGATCAGCGACGATGGGCCTGGCGGCCGCCGTCAGCGCAGCGATGCTGCTCAGTGCCTGTGGCGGCGGCGGTGACGACACGACGGAGGGCACAGCCCCGGCCGCCTGGTCGATCCCCGAGACCGACCCCACCGCGACCATCAACGTGGTCGGCATCCTCGATCCCAAGACCGACGGGATGGACAAGGTCGTGGCGGCCTTCGAGAAGGAACACCCCACGATCAAGGTGAACTACCAGTACGTCCCCTTCGACGACCTGAACAGCGTCCTGGACGCCCGGATCACCGCCAAGACCGGCGACCCCGACCTGTTCTGGGTGGACCAGCCCCGCGTCCCCGCGCTCGCGGCCCGCGGCTACCTCGAGGACATGACCAGCCAGTTCCAGGGCAAGACCAGTGGTCTGCAGGAAGCTACCGTCACCAGCAGCTCCTACGACGGCAAGCTGTACTCGCTGCCGGTCGCGAACTCGACCCAGGTGCTGTTCTACAACAAGGACCTGCTGGACAAGGCAGGCGTCACGCCTCCCTCGGTCGACGACGCCAGCCGGATCACCTGGCAGCAGCTGAAGACCGATGCGAAGACGGTGCAGGAGAAGGGTGGCGCCCAGCACGGCTTCCTCTTCGGCCAGCCGGACCGCTACTACCAGCTGCAGCCGCTCCCGGTCTCCGCCGGCGGTGGTGTCGGAGCCTCCGGCGAGGGCAACCTCACTCCCGAGGTCGCCAACGAGGGCTGGATCAAGTCGATGGAGTACTACGGCTCCCTCTACAGCGAGAAGATCACGCCACGGGGCATCGCCGCCGAGCAGATCGACTCGACCTTCCTCGCCGGCAAGACGGCCTACATGGTGGAGGGCAACTGGATGGTGGGCAAGCTGGCCGACTCCAAGATCAATTGGGGCGCAGCGCTGAACCCGGTCTGGGAGGGCGGTGACGCGGTCACCCCGAACGGCTCGTGGTCGGTCGGCATGAACCCGTTCTCCAAGAACAAGGAGGCGGCCGCGATCTTCTTGAAGTGGCTGGCCGTCGACGGTGAGAGCGGCTACGCCAAGTACCGCGCCTATGCCGAGCTGCCGGCCAACGCCGAAGGGCTGAAGGGCTATCTGGCCAGCGATGCCTTCACCGGCTCCGAGGGTGGCAAGCAGGCGGCACAGGTGATCAAGTACGAGACCGAGAACACCTCCATGTCACGGGTGTCGACGGTGGGCTACATCGAGTTCGAGGACATCATGAGCCGTGCGTTCTCCGATATCGCGAACGGCACCGACCCGAAGAAGGCCCTCGAGTCGGCCCAGAGCCAGCTCGTCACCGCCTGGAAGCAGTACGGCTAGCACCACAGTTCGTCTGTTCGAGCAACACACCTAGCGAAGGAGGGGGTCGCTGTGTCGACCACCACACTGGCACGACGATCGCCGATGCGTCGGCGCCAGGCACGCACCGCCGTGCTGTTCCTGGCACCGGCCGTGGCAGCGATCGTGCTGCTGAGGCTGGTCCCGTTCCTGGGAGCGGCCTGGTCGACGCTGTTCAAGCGAGTCGGTATCGGCCTGATGGCCGAGGAGAAGTTCGCCGGCTTGGAGAACTACGTCACCTTGTTCAGCGATCCCCTCTTCCGCGACACTCTGGTCCGCACCATCGTCTTCAACCTGGTGATCAACCCGGTGCAGATCGCCATCGCCATGGCGGTGGCCGTGCTGATGACCCGCAAGCTGCCGGGCCGCGGCATCTGGCGGACCGCGGTCTTCATCCCCTGCACCATCCCGATGGTCGGATCCTCCATCGCCTGGGGCATCGCGCTGCGCGGGGACGGCCCGGTCAACGGCATCCTGACGGCCCTCGGGCTCGGGCCACAGCCCTTCTTCACCTCAGCCGGCCAGGCGCTACCCAGCATCATCCTGGTCGCTTCCTGGGTCGGCATCGGCTACTGGATGCTGTTCCTGATCGGCGGCCTCAACGACATCAACGCCGAGGTCTACGAAGCTGCGAGCATCGACGGCGCCGGCGCCTGGCGGACCTTCTGGTCCATCACCGTGCCGCTGATGAAACGGCCGCTGCTGTTCGTGCTGGTGGCCGACACCGTCGCCAACTTCGTCTTGTTCGTACCGGTCCAGCTGCTCACCAACGGCGGTCCCGAGGACTCCACCACCTTGCTGATGTTCGACGCCTACCGGCGCACCTACACCTACTCGCAGCCGAACCTCGGTGCGACCTCCACCCTGGTCCTGACGCTGATCATGCTGTTGATCGTCGCCGTCCAATTCCGACTTCTCCGGGAGCGTGACTGATGAGCACCACCTCGGTTCCCAACCCGCTCGCCGCGGCGGAGATCTCCCCGGTCGGGTCGCGGCGCGGCTTCCAAGCCAAGCTGATGATCGCCCTGCTGACTCTGCTGGCGGCGCTGGTCGCCCTGGCCTTCGGCCTGCCGGCCCTGTGGATGCTCCTCGGCTCGCTGCGACCGGGCAGCCAGGTGATCGAGAGCGTCAGCCCGCTCGGCTGGCACACCCTGATCCCCGACACCTGGACCCTGGAGAACTACGCCGCGCTGTTCGGCGAGCTCCGGTTCGGCACCAGCATGATGAACTCGCTGCTGGTCGCCTTCGCCTCGGTGCTGATCGGCCTCGCCCTCTCCGTGCCCGCGTCGTACGCCCTCACCGTGCTCCATTTCCGCGGCCGGGAGTTCGTCTTCAGCCTGCTGGTGATCGGCTTCATGATCCCGTTCGAGGCGATCGCCATCCCGCTGGCGCAGCTGTTCACGAACTGGCATCTCAACAACAGCTACATCGGCCTGATCCTGCCCGGCATCGGCAACGGTCTCGCCATCTTCAACATGCGGCAGTTCTTCCAGGGCATTCCGGTGTCACTGCGCGAGGCCGCGGTCATCGACGGGGCCACCGACTTCCGGATCATGACCCGGATCTACGTACCGCTCAGCACCACCACGCTGATCAACTCCGGTCTGCTGATCTTCCTGGCGCAGTGGTCGTCCTACCTGTGGCCGCTGCTGATCATCTCCGAGGAGGCCAAGCAGGTCGCCCCGATCGCCATCGCCCGCACCTACACCGACACCCAGTTCAACTTCGGCCAGATGTTCGGTGGAGCGCTGCTGATCTCGATCGTGCCTGCGGTGCTGCTGTTCCTGCTGCAGCGCTTCTTCGCGCAGTCCATCTCGACCAGCGGGGAGAAGTAGCAATGGCGACGATCGCCGTCGTCGGGTCGATCAACCAGGATCTGCGGCTCCGGGTCGGCACCCTCCCCCGACCCGGAGAGACCATTCTGGCCGATCGGCTGGACCGCGGCCCCGGCGGGAAGGGTGCCAACCAGGCCGTGGCGGTGGCACGCCACGGCGGACGGGCCGAGCTGATCGGAGCGCTCGGATCCGATACCGGCCCGGCTCTGCTGCAGTCCCTGAGCGCCGCCGGAGTCGGCGTCGAGCACGTCGCCATGCTTCGTGACCATCCGTCCGGCACGGCGATCGTGATGATCGACAGCCACGGCGAGAACGCGATCGTGGTCGCGTCGTCGGCCAATCTGGCGCTCACGGCCGAGCAGGTACGTTCGGCGCTGTCCGCCATCCCCGACATCGATGTCGTGCTGACCCAGGCCGAGCTGACGGTCGAGTGCATCACGGCGGCGGCGGAGGTCGCTGCGGCCGTTGGAGCGCGGTTCGTCTTGAATCTCGCCCCGTATCGGCCGATCACCCCCGCGGTGCTGGCGACGTGCGATCCTCTGATCGTGAACGAAGGGGAAGCCACCGCGCTGGCGGCGGCGCTGGGCACGCCCGCTGCGGCGACGCTGCCGCGAGCCGAGCTCGCCACCACACTGGCCGCGCACTGCCGCTCCGTCATCGTCACCCTCGGCGGTGACGGTGCGCTGTACAGCAACGGCTCGGACCACGGCTCGCTGCCCGCGCCGGCGGTCACCGTCGTCGACACCACCGGGGCCGGCGACGCCTTCGTCGGCGCGGCCGCGGCCTATCTGGCCGCCGCCGGTGACCTCGTCGGAGGCTGCAAGGCCGGGATCGAAGCAGGGTCGGCTGCCGTCACGTACCACGGCGCCCAGCCGCCGGCGAACGGGTCAACCGGCCAGCAGCAGCAGCCCTGATGCCGGTCACGCGGGCCGATGTCGCCCGGATCGCCGGCGTGTCCCCGGCTCTGGTCAGCTATGTGCTCAACAACGGGCCGCGGCCGGTCTCGGCCGAGGCGCGCAGCCGGGTGCTGAAGGCCATCGAGGATCTCGGCTACCGTCCCAACAAGATCGCTCAGGCGCTGCGGGGGAACCGGTCGCACTCGATCGCGATGCTGATGCCGGACCACCTCAACCCCCACTTCGCCGAGCTCGCCCAGGCGGTGGAGAACGAGTCGTTCGACCACGGCTACATGCTGATGATCGGCACGGCCAACAACGACCCCGGTCGCGAGCAGGGCTATCTGCACGCGTTCATGGACCGCCAGGTCGACGGGCTGCTGGTGATCTCAGCGACCGCGCACCCTGACGTGCGGGTGATCACCCAAGAAGACATCCCGGTCGTCCTGCTGGACCGCGCGCCGCCGGGCTCGCCCTTCTCGACGGTGGTGCTCGACAACCGCAAGGGCGCTGTGGACGCCGTCCAGCATCTGCTGCAGCACGGACGCACCCGGCCGGTCTGCATCTCAGGACCTGCCGACATCGAGGCGGTCGGGCAGCGTGAGGCGGGCTGGCGCGACGCGCTCGCCGCGGCCGGCACGTCGGCCCCCGACCCGGTCCGCTCAACGTTGTCCCGCGAGGGTGGCTACACCGCCATGCTGGAGGTGCTCGCCGGCGACGCCCGACCGGACTCCCTCTTCACCGTCAGCGACGCCCAGGCCATCGGTGCGATCCGCGCCTGCGCCGAGACCGGGCACCGGGTGCCGGAGGACATCGCCATCGTGTCGTTCGACGGCACTGAGGCCGGCCAGTTCACCCAGCCCGCGCTGACCTCTGTCGACCAAGCGGTCAGCACCATCGCGCGCACGGCCATCGACACCTTGCTGCTACAGATCCGCAACGACGACCGCACCGCCGTCCACCACGTGCTTCAACCGCAGCTCAAGCAGGGCACATCCTGTGGCTGCCCGCGCCGGGTGCTGAGTTGAGCTCCGCCCCGCGGCTGCGCGCGGGGACCGCGGCCGTGTGCCAGAATTCCAGTGCTCGACCCGGTCCCGACGCCGCCCAGGAGAACCACGTGACGACCCTCGACGCGCCGCCCCAGCTCCGCGTCTCACCGGGGCTACGCGCCGCCGGCTGGGCACTGCATGCCTACACCGCGAGCGGTACGGTGCTCGCGCTGCTCGCCGTGGTGGCGGCGTTGGAGGGCGACGCCGTCCGGGCGCTGTGGATCCTGCTTGCCGCCTTGATCATCGACGGCACCGACGGCATGCTCGCCCGTCGACTCCGGGTGAAGGAGACCATTCCCGGCTTCGACGGCGCCCGGCTGGATGACATCGTCGACTACATCACCTACGCCTTCGTGCCGATGGTGATTCTGTGGGCGGGAGGCTATCTGCCCGACGGGGCGTGGGGCTCGGCGCTGGCCGCGATCCCGCTGATGGCCTCGTGCTTCCAGTTCTGCCGTACCGATGCGAAGACCGACGACCACTTCTTCCTCGGCTTCCCGAGCTATTGGAACGTGGTCGCCTTCTACGTCGTGGTGCTGGACCTCTCCCCCGCGGTGACCGCGGCGATCCTGCTGATCTGCGCCGCCGCCGTGTTCGTCCCGGTCAAGTACGTCTATCCGTCGCGGACCGCCTTCGCCCGCGGCCTGAACCTGACCCTGGCGGCAGCATGGCTGCTGCTCTACGCCGTCATCCTGCTCGACGGCCAGAGCCCGAACCTGCTGCTCATCGCCCTCTCGCTGGCCTACGTCGCCTACTACCTGGTGGCGAGCATCTGGCTGACCGTCGGGCACCCGCGCCGTGCCCCGGGCTTGGACCTGCAGCGGGACTGAGGCGGGTGACGTCGGCGACGGTCAGCTCCGCCAGCCGAGGTCCAGACTCTCGACGGTGCGGGCGCGGCGGCCGCCGGGGCTGGCCACGTACGTCGACTCCGACGACCGGGCGGGCGGGAGCGCGATGCGGACCGCGGCAGCGGTCGGGGTCGGGCGCTGCGGATCCCGCGCCCCGTTGAGCTCGCGCACCAGCCAGTCGT
Organism: Microlunatus sp. M237; assembly: GCF_056896895.1. NCBI lineage: Bacteria > Bacillati > Actinomycetota > Actinomycetes > Propionibacteriales > Propionibacteriaceae > Microlunatus > Microlunatus sp. M237. The sequence goes on from NZ_JBXHBL010000001.1 coordinate 299,529, forward strand.
ACGCGAGCCGGTTGCCCAGCTGACGGGTGGCCGACATCCACGCGTCGGTGGCGAGCAGGTGCTGCAGCCGCTCGACATCACCACGGAGTCGCTCTCGCCGGAGCGCCCGCGCCAGGTCCTCTGCCACCGGGTCGATCTCCTCCACCCGCTCGAGGCGCTCCAGCAGCCACCGGCCCACGGTGAGCAGCCACTGGGCCAGCACTCGGCGGATGGGTGGCGCGATCCGCAGCACCAGTCCGAGCACGGTGAGCAGGACGACGCCCACGAACCAGTACTCCAGCGGGTCATGCTCCATCGCAGTCCCTCCTCGCGGGAGAGTACGGCCGCCGTGGCCAGGTCAGCTCACCCTGCCCGAGGGCTGATGCGCTGCTTTGTGTCCAATCTAGTGCCTAGATCGCCTTCCGGGCCCGGGGCCGGCGACAGCTCCCCCTAACGATCAACGTGGTGCTCATGATCCGCGTCTGTGGCTCCTCCAGATCCTGTCCGCGAATCCGGCGGGCCAGCAACCGGGCCGCCTCGGCCCCGATCTCGTACGCCGGCTGGGCCACCACCGACAGGGGCGGGTCGACCACCGGCGCCCACGGGGCGTCGTCGAAACTGATCAGCCCGACGTCGCGGCCGACCCGCAGCCGGCGCCGCTTCAATCCCGTCATCACGCCGAGAGCCAGCATCGAGTCCACCGTCAGCAGTGAGTCTGGCGGGTCGGCGGCGTCGAAGAGCTTGCCGATGACCTCGACACCGCTGTCGGTGTGGAACGGGACATGCCTGACGATCGACGGCAGCCCGTGCCGACGGACCACGTCCTCGTATCCCTGCCTGCGCTGCTCGGTCGTCGCGGTGTCGGCAGGCCGGGTGATGCAGGCGGGGCGTTGCCAGCCGCGCCGGAGCAGATGCTCAGTCGCCAGCACGGCACCTTCGAAGGACGCCGCCGTGACGAAGTCCGCCGGTGCGTCGAGATGGCGGTCGACGACGACGAGAGGGATGTTGCCCGACCGCAGGCTGGACACGTCGGAGTCGTCCGCCCGTGGAGCCAGGATCACCCCCGCGACCCGCTCCTGGGCCGCGACCTCGAGATAGCGGTCCTGCTTGGGCTGGTCCTCGTCGCTGTTGCAGAGCAGCACCGAGAAGCCCAGCTCCTGCGCCACATCCTCCACCCCGCGGGCGACGGCTGTGTAGAAGGGGTTGTTGATGTCGGTGATGATCAGCGCCCATACCTTGGTCCCCTGTCGCCTGAGGTTGCGAGCCACGGCATTGGGCCGATAGCCGAGCGCGGCGGCGGCGGCCTGAACCCGGGCGACCAGCACCGGGTCGACCCGGGCGCTGTTGTTGAGGGCGCGAGACACCGTGGCGACCGAGACCTCCGCTGCCGCGGCGACATCGACGATCTTTACCATCTTCGCACCCCACGCTTAGCTCGGCTGGACCGCGACAGCGTACTAGCGCGGCTCCGGTCGCCCGGGGCCGCTGCCGTCATGCAGACGAGCGTGCGCCGGCCACGGTCCAGCTGGTGCCGGCCGGGAGCCGCCCGTCGGGCGGGCTGTAGGTGGCGCCGCCGACCTGCAGCGCCGCTAGCCGCAGCTCGCCACCCACCACCTGCAGACGTCCCGGTCCGTCCGCGTCCCGGGCAGGCTCCCAGGTCCCGAACGCTGTCCCAGTCGACCAGAACGCCCGGCCCGACCCCGGACTGTCGCCGATGGTCAAGGTCGCGCTGACCCCGGAGTAGGAGATGGCGTTCCAGGCCACGAACGCCGACCAGCTGGCCATCGCCCGCGCATAGTGGTGTCCGCACTCCGCCTCGTCGAACGGATTCCGCTTCGCGCCGTCGTACCGGTTGCGGATGGCAGCGATGATCTCGAGGCCGTCCGCGATCGCCCCCACCTGCAGCATCCCGGTCGCTGCCGTGTACTCGAAGCCCGTCATCACCTCGTTGAAGTACGGGAACGGGCGCGCCGGGCGGGCACCGGCGTCGTAGCTGCACATCACCACACCGGCTTCGTCGCCGAGGACGAAGCTGCGCATGTGGTTGAAGTGGTGGCCGAACGACGGCCGGAAGTTGCGCTCCCGCACCGCCGCCAGCGCCGACCTGACGTGCTCGGGGTCGAGCAGCTCACCCAGGCCGACCACGCCGGCGGCGTACTGGCCGACCAGCTGGTCGACCAGACAACCGTCGCCGAGCTGCAGGTCCGGGTCGGCGGTATCGGCGGAGCCCATGCTCCGGTGTCGGAGCCCGGCCGCGATCAAGCTGGCGTCGGTCACCGGGCGCACCTCGTGCCGGTAGTAGGAGCCGTTGAACAGCTGCTGGTCCAGCCAGGCGGAGCCGTTGTCGAACAGAGAGCGACAGTAGCCGGCGAACTCCACCTCGCCCGCCGCTCGCGCCAGCTCCTCCGCCGCCCGCAGGGCAGCGAGGTACCACGAGCCCATCTGCGGGTTCGGGCCGTAGTACTCGACGTCCATGGTGTTGTGCTGGACGCCCTCCATCACGCCGTCGCGGTCGGCGTCCCAGCCGCCGGGGACCCAGCAGAACTCGAGTGCACGACGCGCAGCGGGCCAGAGGTCGTCGAGCAGGGTACGGTCACCGCTGAGCAGCCAGTCCAGGTAGAGATGCACGATGCAGGCCAACTGCCCGTCCGCCGCGGCGAGCCCCCAGCTCTGGGACTTCTCGACCGGCAGCCCGGCTCGGAAGCTCATCAGTCCGGCCTCGTCGGTGCACCGGGCGAACTGGGTGTAGCGGAAGGACCTGGCGATCGGGGCGAACAACAGTGAGGTCGCGAACTCGTAGCCCCAGACGTGCGTACAGGTCCCGTAGCAGCTGCCTTCGCGGTCCCCGACGCCTTCCCACCCGTAGTAGTCACCCGCGGCGGTCTGGAAGACCGTGGAGCTGCGCAGCGTGCTGAGGTTGAACAGCGCCGCCTCCCGGAGCTCCGCGGGGGCGTCGGTGTCGACCACGGCGCGGACACAGTCGACGGTGGCCTCCTCGAGCCCCGGCAGCCGGCTGGCGACGTCGAGTGCGGTGAGCCAGGAGTCGGGATGGAGGGTTGCGTAGGCGTTCCCGACGATGTCGTCGCTGTATTCGCCGATGTTGATGCCGCCGTACTCCTCGGAACGCCACGCCCGCCGGTGCGGGAAGCACCAGGTCAGCAAGAAGGTGAGGTCGGCGGACTCCCCCGGCGCCAGCGAGATCTCGCCGGCCACCGAGGCCGTCGGTCGCGCGGCGGCACTGGTGCGTGGGTCGAGGTGGCCGTCGGCGAGCAGGTCGTCCCAGAAGTCGAGCAGGGAGTTGCCCCAGCTGAGGTCTTCCCAGCCCGTCCGGTGACTGGCGGTCACCCCGGCCGGTGCCAGCAGCGCCATCGTCACCTCGCCAGCGGCCTCGGCCGTCGGCGGCAACCCCGAAGCGGTCATGGTCACCCCGACGAGTGAGTCGGTGGCCCGGTAGGTGTTGGTGTTGTCGCCGGTCTGGTCGTCGGTGCCGTTCGCGCCGATGAAGTTGCTCATCGACCAGGCGACAGTGGCCGCGACGGTGGAGCTCGACCGATTCGTCAGGCGGTGCCGCAGCACGGCGACGGGAAGGCTGCTGGTTGCGGTATCGGCGAGGACGAACGGGTTGAACCCTTGCAGCGTCACCTCGAGGGGGAACGCATTGTCGCTCAGCCGGATCTGCCCGAGCGGGTACGCCGCGTCGAAGCGAGCGGAGGCGAACCGAGGGAGACCGTGGTTGGGGGCCGGAGAGCCGAACGCCCCTTCATAGAGCTCGAGTGGCAACGGACCTTCCGCCACCAGCGCGGTCGCGGGCCGGCCAGGCTCCTGGGCCCGGACGGCGAAGAAGGCAGTGGTGGGCTGAAATCCCTTGCCGGGACGGTTCCCCAGCTCGAAGTCCCGCAGGTCACCTCGACCGCCCAGCCCCACAGTCCCCGTACCGATGCCGCCCAGCGGCAACGAGATCCGTTGGAGGTGCTGCGCGTCGTACGAACACAGCACCGGCCACTCGAGTGATGTCATGAAGGTCCTTCCTGAGGTGCAGGGTCAGTGGGGCCGGTGGGCCCGGCCCGCGAGCTGAAGCTGGCTGCGTTCGGTCGTGATGGCGACGGCAGCCGCCCAGACCAGGGCGAGCGGGCCCGGGAGAAGCACGATCAGGGCAAAGCTGAGATAGCCAGCCGACCAGACACCGAGACCCACCGCGGACATCACGGCGAGCACGGGCACCGGGTTACGGGTGGCGATGTAGCAGGCCACCCACCAGCCGGTACGCAGCCGGGCCCCGGTGCGGAGCAGATACGGCACGGCGACGACTGCGACGTAGAGCGCGACGATGCTGACCCCGCCCCCCACGGCCACCGAGGCCAGCATCCAGGTCTGTCCGCTGAGCTGCCACACCTGAATCGCCACCAGCGTGGCGAGCACGGCCAGCACCGCGGGAGCGGCGGCCGCCACCGTCCGGCCATAGCTGGACCGCAGCGTGTGCAGGAAGGTCGTGACCCCGAAGTGCTCGTCGGCGAGCAGGACCTCGCAGCCCCGGATCAGGACGGCGAACGGCGGCAACACCAGCAGCCATAGAGCGAGCACCGTGACCGACCCGAGGTGCGGGGACAGCGCACGCGCCACCGACCACCCGGCTGCGACCAGCGCCGAGCCGACCAGCAGGACCGGAAGATTCGGCCACAGGGCACGAATCGCGCGGCCGAGCTGATCTGATCGGTGGGACGCGAGCTCACTCACCCGCGGATCCCGACCGAGGCGACGCTTGCAACGAACGTGCGCTGGAAGGCGAGGAAGACGACCAGCATCGGTACCACGACCACGGTGATGCCGGCGAAGACCACGACGGCCGGCCCGCCGCCCTGGCCGGCCGACAGCGACACCAGTCCGATCGGCAGGGTCATGTTCTCCGGGCTGGAGAGGAAGATCAAGGGGCCGAAGTAGTTGTTCCACGACGCCTCGAAACCCAAGATCGCCAGAGCAGAGAGGGCCGGACCGGCTAGCGGGAGAAGGATCTGGAACAGGATCCGCAGGTGACCCGCGCCGTCGATGCGGGCAGCTTCGTCCAGGTCTCTGGGAATCGTGGCGAAGTACTGCCGCAGGAAGAAGATGGCGAACACGTTGATCAGAGCAGGCAGCCACAGCGCGGCCAGGTTGTCGATCAGCTCCAGCCTTCGCATCAGGATGAAGATCGGGATGATGGTGAGCTGACCCGGCACCATCAACGCGGTCAACAGCAACAAGAAGATGGAGTCCCGGCCACGAAACGGCAGCCGGGAGAAGGCGTACGCCGCGAGAGACGCGGTGAGCAGCGAGCCGACCACACTGATCACGGTCACGATCAGGCTGTTGACTGCCATCCGGCCCAGCGGGATCAGGTCGAACACGTCGGAGAAATTCTGCAGGCTGAACGGCGTGGGAATCCACGCCGGCGGCAGTCGGAAGGCCTCTTGCGGAGCGACCAGACTGGTCGAGATCAGCCACACCAGCGGCGCGATCATCAGCACTCCGATGACGAGCAGGACCCCGCTGGTGATGAGCCGGCCCAGGCTGAACCGACGGCGACGTCGATGTCGCGGCGGGCTGGCGGCCGAGGGCCGGGCGAGACCGGTGTCGGTCGTCATGCGTTGTGCACCCACTTTCGCGAGCCCCAGAACTGCAGCAGGGTCACTGCCATGATCACCGCAAAGACGACGAGGGCGATCGCTGAGGCGTAACCGATCTGGAAGGCCTGGAAGCCGGTTTGGTAGAGATACATCACCGCGGAGATGGTGGCGTCGTTGGGACCACCACCGGTGATGATCTGAATCGGGTCGAAGATCTGGAACGCACCGATGAAGGTGATCACCGATGCGAAGAACATCGTCGGTGTCATCAGCGGCAAGGTGACGAAGAAGAACGTCTGGACCCGGTTGGCACCGTCGACCCGGGCCGCCTCGGTCATCTCGTTCGGCACGGTCTGCAACCCGGCGAGCATGATCAAGAAGGTGTAGCCGATGGTGTGCCAGAAGTCGATCCCGATGATCGACGGCAGTGCCCAGGCGGGATCGGTGAACCAGCCCGGAGCGGTGACGCCGAACTTGGCGAGGTAGAAGCTGACGATGCCGAAGTTCGGGTCGAGGACATACCGCCACAACAGGGCGACGGCGGCCCAGGAGATCAGGAACGGGAAGAACACGGCCGTCCGGATGAAGTAGGACAGCACCTTGTTCAGCCCGCGGTTCACCGCCAGCGCCAGCAGCAGCCCGCCCACCAGGTGGGTGACGACTGAGGCGAAGGCGAAGGCGAAGGTGTTCCCCAGGGCCGTGAGCAGCAGGTCATCCGAGGCGAGGGCGCGGAAGTTCTTCAGCCCCACGAACTCGGCCGGTGTGAGCAGGTCGTAGGAATAGAGGCTGAGAGCCATCGCGGCGACGAAGGGACCGAGGATGAAGAGCAGGAACAGCAGCAGGGCTGGACTGATGAACAGCCAGCCGGCCAGCGGCATGTTCCGTCCGGAGGCAGGGCGCCGCCGCCGCGAGCGAACGGCGCCCTCCACCCGGCCGGCCGTCGCCACGGTCACGCCAGCAGGTCCTGCAGCTTGGCGTTCGCCTCGGTCAGCGCGACCTGCGGCTCCTTGGTGCCGCTGACCCCCTGCAGCCACGCCTCCTCGATCGCCTTCTGGCTCTCAGCGCCACGGTCGGGCGACGGGATCGGCGTCGCGACCTCAAGCAGGTTGGAGAGCAGCTCGGTGTTCTTCGGCGCATCCTTGAGGAAGGTTTCGCCGGTCGCGTCCGAGATGCGACCAGGCACCGCCGCACCGCCACCGGCGGTGATGGTGTCGCCGAACTCCTCCGAGATCAGATAGGTGATCAGCGTCCACGCAGCCGCCTTGTTCTTGGAGCCCTTGAGGATGGGCCAGGCGTCCCAGCCGACGGGCGAACCCGGTGCCGCCTTGGTCGGCCACTTCACCAGCTGGACCCCCTCCAGCGCCTTGAGCCGGCGAAGATCGTTGGTCGGCCAGCGGCCACCGCCGAAGCTGGCCAGCTTGCCCTGCGACATCTGGGTGGGCGCGTCGAAGGTCCCACCTGGCTTGGGTGCCAGGCCGTCAACGACCAGCGAGCGGGCGAACGTCAGCGCCTCCACCGCCGCTGGGCTGTCGTAGGTGGGCTGACTCCGGTCCTCGTTGAAGGTGCTGGCGCCGTTGTTGAGCAGCCAGGGCATGACATCGGTGAAGTAGCCGTTGCCGGCCGGCACCAGATAGGCGCCGGTCTTGTCCTTGATCATCTGACCGGCGGCTCGGAACTCGTCCCAGGTCCAGGTGTCGGTCGGCACCTCCACCCCCGCCTGGGCGAAGATCTTCCCGCTGACGTAGAGCGCCATGGTGTTGTAGCCACCGGGCAGGTAGTACGTCTTTCCGTCCGGCGACGAGTACTGCTGCAGCCACTGCTTGATCTGTGGCGGTGTGTCCTTGTAGTACGCCTCGACAGCGGCCTTGTCCTTGGCGATGTAGTCATCCAGCGGCTCAAGCAGTCCCTTGGAGGCGAAGATCCGCTGACCCTCCGTGGCGATCTGGACCACGTCAAGCGGCTGGCCGCCGGCCAGCCGGGTGGAGACCGTGTTGGCGAAGTCCGCCCACGACTTCGCCGCGATGCCCTGAGCCTTCAGGGTGATCTCTGGGTGGTCGGCCTTGAACTTGGTGAAGAGCTTCTCGTAGTCCTTCTGCTGCTCGGCGTTGCCGTAGTAGACGAAGGTCACCGTGCCGCTCGCCGCTCCCGTGCCGCCGCCGGCTTCGTCGTCATCGCCGCAGCCGGCCAGGGACAGGCCGAGGGCCGCTGTGCCGACTCCGCCGAGAAAACCGCGTCGGGAGACCGAGTGCCGAAGCAGGCCCGGGATCCCCTCCTGCGAACCGTCCAAAGCTGATGTTCCGCGCTTGGTCATTCGAAGCCCCCTTTGGCTTGAAATCGATTACTTCATTGAATAGAACCAGTGCAATGCCGTCAATCCCCGCGATCGGTATTGACATTCGAGTCGTTATGCAAGGCCGCCTAGCAGGCCGACAACCCACGCCGCCACCGGGTGGTGGCACCTCTGCGTCACACATCCACCTCCCCGCACACGTGCACGAGAAGCCCCAGCGCCTCGAACATGGCAGCCTTGGCCAGCACCGCTGCGTCAGCAGCAGCCGCGTCCGGCGCGTAGACCACCTGGACGTGGTTGGCCCGATGCCTGGCCATCAGCTGGTTCCGATCGACGCCGTGCAGCACGGCATGCATGATCGGCCACTGCGGGTCGGTCGCGTCCAGCCTGCGCTGAGTCTCCTTCGCCGGCAGGTCGACGACATGGCCGCGACCCAGGTCCACGTGCAGCTCGTTGTCCTCGAGAAAGACCCGCGACCAGACAATCTCCCCCGGCTTGGAGCAGCCGGAGAGCGTGCCGCCGCCCAACGGAAAGAACATCGGCGGCTGTCGCATGCTGTACGAGTGCGCGTACCCGCCGTTGTGGCTGGCCGGCACGGACCCGGAGATCTCGAAGACCCAGACGAACTCCCCGGCGTAGTCCTCACCCCAGCGGATGTCGTGCAAGGTGGTGGCCGGGTCGAAGCCCATCGCCGTCCACAGCCGGTTGGTGACCAGCGCGTCGACGGCGACGCATTCGTCCACCTCGTTGAAATGTGGCAACGCCAGGCCCTCGTAGAGCACCCGGGACCCGTCCCGGCTGGTCACCGGCGGCCGGTCGACGTTGTTGAGCAGCCCTTCGACCAGGTCACTGGCGGGCACCGTGTCCTTCAGGCCCTGCTGGTACTGGATCCCGACGGCGTCCAGACCGAAGTCGTCACTGATCCGCAGGGCGGCGACATACATCTTGAGCTGGGAATGGACCTGGTCCGGCGTCAGCTCGGTCTTCGGGTCGGTGCCGAACCGGAAGTCCAGACCCGCTCCCTCCAACCAGGTCTGGACCGCGTCGGCCTCGGCGTCAGTGACTCGGCCCATCTCCGCCACCAGTGCGCTCTGCGACAGACGTTCCTTGTAGATGCCGAGCGGGTTGAGCAGCTCGTCGTCGATGATCGCGTTGTACATGCCCATGCAGCCCTCGTCGAAGACGCCGATGATGGCCTTGTCCCGCTGCAGCTGTTCTGCGAGGGCACGGCCCAGCCGTACCTCCGGGCTCTTCGCATCGAGCGTCCCCAGATCCCGGACGTGACTGAGGTCGTGCACGATCGTCCCGGTCTCCAGCCACTCCGCCAGCTTGTCCGTGGCCCAGGGATCGGTGAAGTCCTTGCTCCACAACGCCGAATGGGTCACCCCCGCCTTGGTCAGGCTGCCGACCAGGTTCAGCATGCCGACCAGGCCGGGAAAGTCGCCGGCCCAGTTGGCTACCAGCAGGATCGGTCCTCGGTGATCACGCAGCCCCGGCAGCAGGTGATGGCTGTATTGCCAGACGGCGTCCACGACCACCACCGGGGCCTCCACCGGGATGTCGCGGAAGATCTCGATCCCGCGCCGCTGGCTGTCGATGAAGCCGTGGCCGGTGGCTGGGTCGACCCCGTGGGTCCGCTCGACATCCCAACCCAGCCGGCGCACCGCGGCAGCGAAGTCCGCTTCCAGCTGCTGCTGTGTCGGCCAGCATTTCGTGTTCGCGGAGAGTCGCAGATCGCCGTTGGCGACGGTGTAGAGCGTGTTCGGCTTGGCAACGGGCAGAGCCGCGCGCTGGCTCGGAAAGACGTACGTCGTCATGGCACCTCGTCGTGTGTGTGGTGGTGGTTGTCAGTGCTCGGGATGGGAGTCGGCTGGGACCAGCCGGACGCTGTCGCCGGCCGAGAGCTGGACGGGGACGTCCAGCACGAACCTCGCCCCGTCGGGGTGGAGAGCGTCCACCTCGGTCAGGTCCAGCTCGCCCCACAGCAGTCGCAGCTCAGCTGCATCGACGCCCAGCACCAGCTCCCCCCAGCCCCGGGCCGTCGAGACGAACAGCCGGGCGGTCCCCGCCGCGGTCGCCGCCGGCTGTGGGGCGACCCGGAGCGAGCCGGTGCGGCCGTCCCACTGCAGACCGGAGAGGGCGATCAGCACGCCCCAGCTGGCCATCGACCGGGCGTAGTGGTTGCCACACTCGGCCTCGTTCCACGGGTTGCGGCGGATCCCGTCGTGCCGTTCCCGTACCGCCCGGACGAGCTCCAGACCCTCCTCGACGAGACCTTCGTAGACGAGATGTGTCGCTACCTGGTATTCGATCCCGCTCCACACCTCATCGCTGTAGACGAAGGGGATCCGCGGTCTTCCACCCGTTGGCCAGGTGCACAGCAGCAGACCGCGGTCGTCGTTGAGTGCATAGGTGCGCTGAACGCTGTGATAGTCGCGGAAGTCGCGGCGGAAGTTGTACCGGTAGATGGCCCCGACGGCGCTACGGACATGCTCGGCGGGCAGCACATGGCCCAGCCCGGTCAAATGAGCCAGGGTCTGTCCGAACAGCTGATCGGACAGGCAGCCGGCGCCGTACTGGTAGCGGTACTCGTCGACGTCGGCGAGCCGCTGGTCGTAGTACTCGCCGTTGTAGAGCAGCTCGTCCATCCGGGCCGCACCGAGGTCGGCCGCCTCGCTGTAGCGCTTGGCGGTCGTGATGTCGCCGACCCCCTCGGCCATCGCCGCACCGGCGCGCAACGCGGCGAAGAACATCGAGTTCGCCAGTGAGTTCTCACCGTAGAACTCGATGTCGTAGGTGTTGTGCTGCTGGCTGTCGAGGACGAAGTCAGCGTTGGCATCCCACACCGCGAAGGCGAAGTCGAGGGCGCGCTTGGCCGCCGGCCAGAGCTCGGTCAAGAACGCGTCATCTCCGCTGAAGCGCCACTCGCGGAAGAGCCGCACCACCGTGCCGAGCTGACCGTCCACGGCGGGATGGAACTCGTGCGGCTCGTTGCCGAAGACGGCGTTGGTCCGAAATCTCATCCGCCCGTCAGGCAGCGTCTCGTGCAAGAACTCGGTCCGGCGCGCGCTGCGTTCGAGAGCGGGAAACAGGTTCGCGACCGTCTGCGCGTAGTTCCACACGTGCGTACAGGTGCCCTCGCAACTGCCGACGTGGTCGAAGCTGCCCTCCCAGGCAGCGAACAGGCCCTGCTCGCTTCCGTCGTCGAGGAGCAGACAGGTGGTGCTGCGGAGCACGACCAGAGTGGCCGACACCGCGTCCACCACCTCGGCCGGCAGCGTCGAGCCGACCAAGGTCTGGTGGAAGGCACGCGTGGCCGCTTCCAGCTCGCCGAGATTGCGCTGCAGGTGGGCAGCCACCGCCCACGCGTCGGCGTAGCGGGTCGCGTAGTGGTTGCGGATGATCTCGTCGGCGTGGGTGTTGGGCAGCCCGCAGTTGCCGTGCCATGCCCGGGGACGGTTCGGAGCGTGCCAGGTCAGGAAGAACTCGAACTCGCGGGTCTCCCCCGGAGCCAGGTCGGCCACGATCCCGATGCTGCCGGTACGTAGCTTCGGCAGCCGGTCCAGTGATCGGCCGAGCTCGGATCCACCCTCCAGGGTGAAGGGCTGCTCGCCCAGCAGCCCGTCCGCGGCGAGGTCGTCCCAGAACAGCTGAACCCCGTCCTGCCAGAAGTCGACAGCCCACTGCGGTGTCATGGTGGTGCTGGGATCCGCGGTGGTCAGGCTGGCCGTGCCGTACAGCAGGTGATCAGGAGCCAGATCGGTGCCGAACTCGAGCCCGGTGAGTCCGTTCGAGGTACGGGCCGCAACCGTGGGGTTTCCTTCGAATACGGGGAACTGGAACATGTTGTGGTCGACGATCCCGATCGGGGCCGACATGGACCCCGCCACGGTCACCGCAACCGGAGAGTCGAGCGGGTTGCGTACTGAGTAGCGCAGCACCGCCCCGGGAAGTCCGGAGGCGTGCACGTCCAGTGGCACGAGCGGGGTGAAGGCTTCCAGACCCACATCCACCGGGAGCACGTCATCCTCGAAGTCGATGCTGAGCAACGGATACTCCCCACGCATCCGACTGTTCGCGAGCCGTGGCAGGCCGGCGAGCTTGCCGATGTGGTGGCCGGAGTCCCCTTCGTGCGGCGGCTGGACGCGTGACTCGAGGACCCGGGTGACCGCCGCTTCGCCCTGCGGCTGGGCCCGGATGGCGAAGAACGTGAACGGCAACCAGTGCCCCTTGTCAGGCCGGTTGGCGATCTCCCAGTCACGGAGCTCCCCGCGGGCGCCGATCGAGACGGTTCCGGTGCCGATCCCGCCGAGGGGGAACGCGGCGACCCCTGCCTCAGGACCGTGGGTCCGCAGAGCTGACCAGGAGCCGAAGGGCTCCTGCCGCGTGGACTCGGAGCCGAAGGGCTCCTGCCGGGTCGACTCGGAGCCGAAGGGCTGCTGCCGGGTGGCGTCAGCCGGGAGGGTCGAGGGGATGGGCGGAACCGCAGCCATTGCGGTCTCCCTTCGCGCGAGCGGTTGGTGAACATGGAGAAAGCGGAACCACTGGCAACCTGATCGAGCCGCAAATGCGATTCGAGCTTCCGCCGGCGAGGACGGCGCTGCCCTTGGCCACACCTTGGCAGTAATCGATTACAGACGCAAGACCCTGAGCACCCGGCATCTCGATCTCATCCGAGCAGCCGCTGATTCAGCTGTGGAGCTGGACGTGCACCACGCTGTCGTCTAGCTGGCGACGACGCGGGTTGCCGTCAGCCGATCATGCACGCCGCGACCCGACCCCGTAGCGACCATCACGGCGGCCACCGCGAGCCAGGGATAGACGACCGCTGTGGCGGCGAGCGTGACGGGGTCGAGCCCTTCGGACCCGGCGAAAGCCGCTCCCAGCGCCACCACGTGGCCCAGCTGCCACGGCAGCCCGATCTTCAGCGCGTTGCGGGCCAGACCTCGGGCCAGGGCCGGCGGTCGTCCCTGGCCGTCCACCACGCGCAGGCGCTGCCGCCGGTGACCGGGCGTGCCACTGCCCCGCTCCTCCAGCGCCGCAAGCACTGTGGCTGCCACCGGCGGTATCGCACTCAGTGCGAGGACGGTCCCCCGCGTCGGCGGACCGAAGTGGTTCAGCACCAGACCCAGCGGCACCATGGCGGCAGCGAAGCCGAGATACCGCGCGGCGTCGAGGAGATAGGCCCGCGCTCGGGGTCGGACCAGGGGGTGCATGCTCTGATGCTAGCGACGGGCGCACCCGGCCGGAGCCGGTCGCCGTCAGCGAGCGACAGTGCGGAATCCCGCGTTGCCCATCGAGGAGTCCGGGGTGTTCGAGGAGCGGGCTGCATTGCGATACCGGTTGCAGTAGGAGTCGTGGCACAGGTAGGAGCCGCCCCGGAGCACCCGGGCGTCACCGTGGGCCGGTCCGGTGGGTGCCACCGCTGGTGACCGGCGGTAGTAGCCCGGCGCGTACCAGTCGGCGCACCATTCCCAGACGTTGCCGACCATCTGCCACAGCCCGTACCTGTTCGGCGCGAAGGAGCGCACCGGCGCCGTGGTCACCCAGCCGTCGGCCGCGGTGTTGTCCATCGGAAACCGTCCCTGCCAGATGTTGCACTGCCAGTCGTCACCAAGATCATTTCCCCAGGGGAACCGTTCCCCGCGTCGGCCCCCGCGGGAGGCACACTCCCACTCCGCCTCGGTCGGCAGCCGTCGACCGGCCCACTCGCAGTACGCCATCGCGTCGTTCCAGCTCACCTGCACCACCGGGTGGTCGGCCAGTGCGGCCACGTCCGAGCGCCGCCCGCCGGGATGAGCCCAGTCGGCACCGAGGACGCCGCACCACCACGGCGTGGCCGGTGGATTGCCGACGATGTCGCCGTCCGCGACGGCCAGCGCCAGGTGGAACACCGCCGAGTAGCCGAAGGTCTCAGCCTCGGTCCGATAGCCGGTGGCCGCGACGAAGCGGGCGAAGTCGGCGTTGGTGAGAGTCGTCGCGTCGATCGAGAAGGAGTCGAGCTCCACCTCATGCACCGGTCCCTCGCCGTCGGCCGGCAGACCGTCGCCGAGCGAGTCCCCCATTGCGAACACCTGCGCCGGGACGTGCACCTGCTCGATCTGGTGGCGTTGCTCGCCCGCCGCGTCAGCTGCGGAGCGGGCAGTCACCGGCTCGACCCGGAGCAGGTCGCGCCCACCCCCGCGGCCGGTCGACGAAGGTGCACAGCACGGGCTCGGGGCGGGATCAGGCTCGGTCATCGCTTCTCCGTGAGCATCGGCTCGTCTCAACTCGAACGCAGGGCCGCGGCGATCCGGTCCATCTGGTCCGTCGACAGCGGTCCGGCGGCGAGAACGCCCGCGTTGTCCCGCGCCTGCGCCACCGTACGGATGCCTGGGATCGGGACGAACGCCGGGCTCTTGGCCAGCAGCCACCCGAGCGCACCTTGGGCCAGCGACCGGCCGTCCTCGGTCAGGATCCCTCGGATCTGCTCCAGCGCGTCGAGCCGGCGGCCCTGGTCGCCGTCCCAGTCCCAGCTGCTGCGCACATCCGTCTCGGCGAAGGTGGTCTGACGTGACATCTTGCCGGTCAGCAGGCCCATCGACAGCGGACCACGAACGATGCTGGCCAAGCCGTACTTCTCGCAGACCGCGAGTGTGTCGGTGTCGCCGTTGACGATGCTGAAGGACTGCTGGATCGCCTTGCAGTTCGGGCCTTGGGCGAAGAACTCCGCCCGCTCCGGGTCGTCGGTGCTCCAGCCGTACGCCTTGATCTTGCCCGCGCTGACCAGGTCCTCCAGCGTGTCGCGGACCTCTCCGGCCTGCTCCATCGGGTAGTCGCCGATGTGGAACTGGTAGAGGTCGATCACGTCGGCCTGGAGCCGGCGCAGGCTGTCCTCACACTGTTGCCGGATCGAGGACGGAGACGCGTCGCGTGCGGTGGCCTTCTTGGACTCTTCGTCGAAGATGTTGCCGAACTTCGTGGCCACCACGACCTCGTCCCGGCGGCCCTCCAGGGCTCGGGCCAGCACCCGCTCGCTGTGACCCGCGCCATAGATATTGGCCGTGTCGAAGAAGGTGACCCCGGCGTCCAGCGCGGCATGGATGGCAGCGACCGACTCGTCGTCGTCGACCTCGCCCCACCCGATCGGGCGACCGTCGCGCGTCGCGGGGCCGCCGATCGCCCAGCAGCCGAAGCCGATGGCACTCACCTCGGTCCCACCGGTGCCGAGCGTCCTGGTCGTCGTCTGCGCCTGCGTGCTCATCGTCACTCCCTCGTGTCGGTCCTGGTCCCGGGCCGATCCTAGACCGAGGGCTGCGGGTCTTCGTCCGGGCCTCGATCACTACAGTGGCGGCCATGCGGTTCCTGATCACCGGTGTGACGCGGGGTATTGGTCGAGAGGTCGCGCGGCTGCTCGCGGCGGCCGGTCACGACCTGTACGGCATCGTGCGCCCGTCCTCCGCGGTCCCCGACGACCTTGTCCTGCGCCAGATCGCGTACTGCGACCTGCTGGATCCGCCGAGTGTCGCCGGCGCCGCCGCCGCACTGGTCGACGAGGTGGCTGAGCTGGACGGCCTGGTCCACAGCGCAGGCATCCTGCGTGGCGGCACGATCGACACGACGACGGCGGCCGACTTCACCGACCAGTACGCCGTCAACGTCACGTCGGTCGCCGAGATCACCCGCGTGTTCCTGCCGGCGTTGCGTCGGGCCGGGGGCACCGTGGTCTTCGTCAACTCGACCTCCGGGCTGAGCACCCGGGCACCCGTCACCGCCTACGGTGCCTCCAAGTTCGCACTGCGCGGCTACGCCGACGCACTCAGGGTGGACGAGCCGGACATCCGGGTCGGCAGCATCTTTCCCAGCCGGACCGCTACCGACATGCAGCGACAGCTCCGCACCATCGAGGACGCCGAGTTCGAGCGGGACAGCTATCTGGATCCGGTCACAGTGGCGCAGTCGATCGTGTCGATGCTGATGCTGCCCGCCGACGGCGTGATCACCGATCTCGTGCTGCGGCCCAGGTCCGGCTCGCGGACGGCCCGGTGATCGTGGCCGTCGAAAATCACTCGCCGGCTACACCATGGCGGTGGCATCCTGGCGTCATGCAGCTGCAGCGATTTCGCCGCCCTCGACCGCGTTCCGGTCGACGGGCCTGATCATCTGCACCTAGGTCCTGCGGCGAGCGAGGTCGAGGGAGACTCCCCCACCCGCTTTTCGATCACCCGAGGACCCACCATGGCCACCTATCTCTGCCCGACCCAACTGCAACGCGCCCTCGCCATCCGTGACCTGTCGGACCCGTCCGCCGGGCCGCACGCCCTCCAGCTCCTGCTCGACGAAGTGGTCGATCGCCTGACCGCGCACTGGGGCATACCCGCTCAGATCATCCGCGACAGTCCACTCGTCGCAGTCCGCGACAACTATGACCGACTCGGCTTCGACTCGGCCGCGGTGACCCGCGACGCGCGCTACTCCCACTACGTCAGTCCGACCGTGATGCTGCGCTCGCACACCTCAGCCTCCATCCCGCATGCGCTCGAGGAGATCCGCGACGACGAACGCCGTGACACGCTGCTCGTGGTTCCCGGGCTGGTCCACCGACGCGACGCCATCGACCGGACCCACGTCGGAACACCGCACCAGCTGGATTTGTGGCGCATCACCTCGTCGAGTCGCATCGGTCCGGCGGAGCTGCTCGAGCTGATCGACGTTGTGGTCTCGGCGGTGGTGCCCGGTGCGCGCTGGCGTGCGGTCGACGTGGTGCATCCGTACACGACGGGTGGCAAGCAGGTCGACGTCCTCGTCGACGGCGAATGGCTGGAGCTGGGTGAGTGCGGGCTGGTGGCGCCGTGGCTGCTGCTGCAGTCAGGGCTGGACCCGACACGCTGGTCCGGTCTCGCCCTCGGCCTGGGCCTGGACCGTGGCCTGATGCTGCGCAAGGGCATTCCCGACCTCCGCTATCTGCGCTCGGACGACCCGCGCGTACGCACGCAGCTGCGCGACCTGGACCGATGGCGACCCGTCTCGAGCATGCCGCCCATCCG
Organism: Microlunatus sp. M237; assembly: GCF_056896895.1. Lineage (NCBI taxonomy): Bacteria > Bacillati > Actinomycetota > Actinomycetes > Propionibacteriales > Propionibacteriaceae > Microlunatus > Microlunatus sp. M237. The sequence goes on from NZ_JBXHBL010000001.1 coordinate 316,424, forward strand.
GCGCGATCTCTCCGTCGTCAGCGACGCCGACGAGGACGTGGAAACCCTCGGCGACCGGGCCCGAAGCGCTTTGGGCGACCGCGCCGACGACCTCGAGTCGATCATCGTGCTCGCCGCGACCAGCTATGACCAGCTGCCGCCGGAGGCGGTCCGGCGCCTGGGACTGCAGCCCGGGCAGACCAACGTCCTCCTCCGGCTGACCCTCCGGCCGCTCTCGCGGACGCTGACCGATGCCGAAGCCAACGAGCTGCGCGATGTGGTCTACCTCGCCCTCCACCAGGGTCCGATCCCCGAGCTGATCGGCCGCAGCGACTGAGGCGGCCGACCCGGACCCGGTGCGAAAATCGTAGATTCGCTATAACGTCATAAGCCTGACCGGCGGCGAGACTGGGACGGGAGCGCACCGTGGGCAACATCGGCGAGGAAGAACGCACGATCGAGGTGGTGCCGCTCCCCGGCCCGGATCGGGCCGAGCCTCAGGAGGCGCCAGCCGCACCGCCACCGATCTCGACGCCCCAGCCGGCATGAATGGCGACTTCGACGATGTCGACGCTGACCTGTTCCTGGGCGAGATCTCGGCCCTGCGCCAGTTCCGGATCGGCGGTGACGGTGTGCTGCGTGGATTGGCCTACCCGGTCCCCGCGGTGGCCGGCGCCAACGTCTCGGTCTGCTTCGCGCCCGGCTCCCGGGTGCATCCCAGGCTGGAACGGGGACCGGTCGCGGGCTGCAGCTGCGGTTTCTACGCCTATGACCGGCCGAGCCACTGGATCGCCGCGTCCGCCCCGGACCACGGCGACGTGGTGGAGGCGATCGTCGCCCTCTCCGGGCGGGTCGTGGTCTGCACCCGCGGCCTCAAGGCCGAGCGGCTGAGGATCCTCGCCGTCAGCCCGGCCAGTCGACTGCCGAGCACGTTCGTCATCGACTATCCCGACGTCGCGGGTTACGCGTCGGTGGAGGAGATGCTCTTGGCCCACCCGCTGACGGCCCTGGCCCGCCGCCAGGAGAACCGAGCGGGTTCGCCGAGACGGTCGCTGCGGGTCCGGCTGGGATCGGTCTTCCGGCGTGCGACGACTCGCTGGTCAGCGCTGGCGCTGCTGGTGCTGCTGGCCGGCGCGGCCGGGCTCTGCGGGATGGTCGGCGTGTCGGCCACCGTTCTGGGCCTCGGTGGCTACCTGCTGTTCGAGGCTCGCCCACGACGCCATCCGGGCGAAGCGGGTCGGCGCCCCGATCATGCCCGCATCCTGGTCCGTCGGTCGGCGACCCGGTCGGTGCCACGCCCACGGATGGACGCGGTGGCCTACGTCGACGACGCAGCGGCCCGGCTGCCGGCCGGCATCGTCCGCGGACCACTGCCGACGGACCGACGCGGCCGTCCGTTGACCGCGGACGAACCCGCGGACGACTGAGCGGCAAACGCAGCGCGCCGTCCGCAGCTGACGCCGCGCGCGACTACTCGACGTCCTTGCGCACCGTGAGCGCGAACCCGATCGCTGCCGGGATGACCGACCAGGCGAGCAGGATCAACAGGCCCCAACCCCAACCGACCGGGTCCTGGCTGGCGAACAACGCCGGATTGGTGATGCCGAGCATCGCGTTGGTGGCCCCGCTGGGCATCAGGTTCAACGGCAGGTCCCACTCCTGGACGAAGAACAACAAGGTGAGCCCCGGCTCGATGATGTAGGCGAACCCGATCCCGATCAACATCGCGACGATCATGTTGCGGACCAGGATGCCGATACCCATGCCCATCAACGTCCACAGCGCCAGCGACACCACCCCCAGGATCAGCTTGCGCCACATCGAGGCACTGTCGAGGAAGAAGCTGCCGTCGAAATACAGCACGAAGCCGACGGCGACGAGCACCCCGGCGAGCACGCTCAGCGCCCCGTACACCAGGCCATAGATGGTCAGCGAGATCGCCTTGGCGATCACCACCCGATAGCGCCGCGGCGTGGCCAGGTAGGTGCTGGCCATGGTCTTGTGCCGGTACTCACCGCCCATCGCCATGATTCCGACCACGAGAACCAGGATGCGGGTGATCGTGTTGCCGCCGTTGTAGACGCTGGACACCGCGCCCTCGTCGGCGAAGGCGGGCAGCACCGGATCGCTCTGGGTGGCCATGATCGCGGTCACCCCGGCGAACAGGGCGGCGTAGCTGGCAGCCAGCACGCCGACGCAGATCAGCATGATCCACCACAGTTTGGTGGTGGAGATTTTCCGAAGCTCGGCGACGACGACGTTCCTCATGCCGACACCTCCTCGCGGCCGGCGGCCTGGCCTTCCAACATGGCGAAGAAGGACGACTCCAGGTCGGTCCGGTCCTGGGTCAGCTCGTACACCGGGATGCCGGCGCGGAGCATGGTGTTTCCGATGACGACCGGACTGGCGCCGTGCACCGTGAGGAACGGCCCGTCCCGGTCAGCCCGTCGCTCGGCCACCACCTGTTGCTCGCTCAGCGCCGCCTCGGCCCGAACCGGATCGGGCGTACGGAGCCGCGATGTGCTGACCGCCAGCTCGAGGTCGGTCACCTTCGCCTGACGCAGCAGCCGGCCCTTGCCGATGATCACCACATCGTCGACCGTGGCCTGGACCTCGTTGAGCATGTGGGACGAGACGAGGACGGTGCGCCCCGCCGCGGCGTACTCCCGCAGGAAGCCGCGCAGCCAACGGATGCCCTCGGGGTCGAGGCCGTTGGCCGGCTCATCCAGGACGAGATAGTCGGGTTCACCGAGCAGCGCGGACGCCAGTCCCAACCGTTGGCGCATCCCGAGGGAATAGCCACCGACCGGGCGGCGCGCCGCCGGGGTGAGGTCCACCAGCGCCAGCAGTTCGTCGACGCGGTCGTCGTCGGCCTCGGCGGTGGCGGCCAGCACGCGCAGGTGGTTGCGGCCGGTCCGGCCGGGATGGAAGTTGGCCTCCAGCGAGGCGCCGACGACCTGCTGCGGCTTGTCGATGTCCACGTACGCCGTCTCGCCGAAGGTGGCGGTCCCGGTCGTCGGCCGCGCCAACCCGACCAGCATCCGCAAGGTGGTGGTCTTGCCGGACCCGTTGGGCCCGAGGAAGCCGGTGACCCGCCCGGGCTGGATGGTGACGGTGAGGTCATCGACGGCGGTCACCTCACCGAAGCGCTTGGTCAGGTGCCGCAGCTCGATCGGCGGCACGCCGGCGGCCCGGCGCGGCCGGGAGCCGGGAGGCGGGGCAGGACGAGGGGGCGACTCGGGACCGGGAGAGACGGACATGCGGGTCAGTCTCTCGTATCGACCGGGTCCGACGCATTTCCGCAACCCCGGGCGTGCGACGTGACCCGACCGTACTGTATGAACTGAACCGGTTCGCCTGATCCGGTACGGATGGTGGGATTCGGCTGTCGAACCGCCGCAACCGGTTACGCTGCGGCCATGCCGACTCCTGACTTCGTGCTCGAGCTCCGCCGCCACATCGGCACGGCACCACTGTGGATGCCGGCGGTCACCGCGGTGATCCTGCGCGGCGAAGGGGCCGCGGCCGAGGTCTTGCTGGTACGCCGCTCCGACAACGGCCAGTGGGCGCCCGTCACCGGGATCATCGACCCCGGCGAGGAGCCGGCGGTGGCCGCGCGACGTGAGGCGCTGGAAGAAACCGGGACCACCATCACCGTGGACCGGCTGGCGTGGGTCAAGGCCCAGCCGATGATCACCCATGTCAACGGCGACCTGGCTTGGTATCTCGACCACACCTTCGCCTGCAGCTGGGTCGCCGGTACGGCGTACGCCGCCGACGACGAGTCGGTGGACGCGCGGTGGTTCCCCGCCACCGCCCTGCCGCCGATGCACACCGCGCAGCGGGAGCGGATCGAGTGCGTGCTGGCCGACGAGCCGGCGACCCGGTTCGCGAGCTGAGCCGGCCATGACAGCGCAGCACACCCACCAGATCGAGCTGCGCGGCGACACCGTCATCAAGCGCTACACCAGCTGGGATCGTGGCGAGCACATCCGCGAAGCGGTGGCGCTCAATCTCCTCAGCCACCATGCGCCGGGGCTGGCGCCCAGCCTGGTGCAGGCGGTTCCGGAGGCGGACCCGCCCTGGATCGAGATGACCAGGCTTCCGGGCCGCACCCCGGTCGGACGGTGGACGGCTCCGCAGCTGCGGGCGCTGGTGATCGCACACCGGCAGCTCTGGTCGGCGCCGGCCCAGGTGCTGCCCGCGTTGACGGGCGCGGCACCGTTCGACCCGGCGTACTGGCGCCGCCTGCTCCGGCCGGAGCAGCGACCCGCCGGCCGCGCAGCGACGGTGTTCGACAGTGCCGTCCGTTGGCTGCGCTCAGGTGAGCTGGATCGCCTTGCGGACCTGGACGACAACCCGGTCCTCGGTCAGGGTGATCCCAACGTGGCCAACTTCTTGGTCGACGCCGCCGGCGGTGACGTACGGGTTCGGCTGGTCGACTTCGAGGACGCGGGTCTGAGTCACGTCGCCTTCGAGCTCGCCAACCTGGTCGAACATCTGGCGAACCGATCGACGGGCTTCGAGACCATCCTTGACGACGTCGCCTCGGTGTCGGACCGTGTACTCCCCAATGATGTGCTGCTCTGCCGTCGGCTGGTGGCGGTGTTCTGGTTGGACCGGCTCTGTCCGGGCGGTGCCGCCGCCGGCCGCAACCCGGCAGGCACGCTGGAGGCCCAGGCTGACCGGTTGGACCGGCTGCTGAACAGCTGATCCAGTCCGTGGCCGGTCGACCCGCACGTAGGTAGCACCGACGGCGACCGTGGCTGGGCTTCTCGTCGCAGCGCGATCCCCGGCTGGGCGCGGCTAGCATCGGTGAATGCGGACCCTCTGGAACGACAGTCCTGGCCGAGTCCGCGACACCGTGGTGGTGGAGAACAACCACTACTTCCCGCGGTCCTCGCTCACCGAGCACTACTTCCACCCCAGTGGCGCCCACGCCGTCTGCCTCTGGAAAGGCACCGCCAGCTATCTGTCGGTGACCGTCGACGGGAAGACCAACGAGACGCTGCCTGGTATTACCCGACGCCGAAGAGCGCCGCGGCCCAGATCCAGGATCGCGTAGCCTTTTGGCGTGGCGTCACGGTGGAGTAGGACCAGGTCCAGCACGACTGCAGCCACGATCGGACCACCACCAGCGAGGACACGATGAGCTATCCGCCGTACGCCACCCAGGTCATGGCCCCGGGTCCGCGCAGTTCGACCGCCCACGTCGTCATCGCCTGGGTGATGGCCATCGTGACCTGGTTCTATCTGCTGCCGTGGGCCATTGCCGCCACCCGGAGCCGACCCAACACCGCGACCATCGCGCTGCTGAATCTCTTCCTCGGCTGGAGCCTGATCGGCTGGGTCGTCGCGCTGGTGATGGCGTGCTCCAGCAACCAGCAGCAGCCGGTCGTCGTGGTGCACCAGTCGCCGGCCCTGCCGTACGGCAACCCTGGGTATGGGCCGGGGTATGGGACGCAGGGGTACGGGACGCAGGGATACGGGCCCCAGGGATACGCACAGCAGGGGTACGCGCAGCAGTCCCCGACGTCGCTGCCGTCCGCCGCGCGGCAGTGGTACGGCCAGCCGCTGCCACCGCTGAGCCAGTCGACCGCCGACAACAGGTGGCCCGTCGCGGCCCACCGGACGAGCCCGTCCGGACCGGAGTTCCCGGCCGAGCCGGAGGGGTATCGGTCGGACGCCGGTCCAGAGCCGACACTGGCCTTCCCCGTGTTGCCAGACACCGCCGGCGAGCGGGGTAGGCGACAATAGCCCTCATGTCTTCTTCGCAGGAATCGCCTCCCGCCGATCTGGCGGTGCAGCGCCGGGTCCCTCGGCTGGCACCGCGCCCGTGGGCCCGGCTGACCGCCGCCACCCTGGCCGGACGCGTCGCGGCCACCGCGTCGCGGCTCGCCGGCCGTGGCAGCGGCGCCTCCATCAAGGGCCGGGTGATGATGACCATCGACCCGCAAGCGCTGAGCAAACTGCTGGCCCACAAGCGGATCGCGATGGTGTCGGGCACCAACGGCAAGACCACGACCACCCACTTCCTGGCCGCGGCCGTCCGCGCCTCCCTGGGTCATGAGGCTGACCGGATGGTGCACAACGCCGACGGCGCCAACCTGCACCATGGCATCGCGTCGGCGCTGTCGGAGCACCCGCGGGCCGACATCGCCATCTTGGAGACCGACGAGCGGGTGGTCGCCGATGTCATCCGACTCGGTCGGCCCGAGGTGCTGGTGCTGTTGAACTTCAGCCGCGACCAGCTCGACCGCCACCACGAGATCAAGGCGCTCGGCCGCAGCTGGCGGGATGCGCTGGAGCGGGCCGGCGAAGACGGTCCGGTCGTCGTCGCCAACGCCGACGAGCCGCTGATCGTCTGGGCGGCGCAGACCGCTCGACGGGTGGTCTGGGTGGACACCAACTCGACCTGGACCCAGGACGCCTCGCTCTGCCCCCAGTGCGGCTCCGGGCTGGTCCGCGACCAGCCGACCGAGACCGGCGGGACCGGCGGCGACTGGCACTGCTCGGGCTGCGAGCTGGCCCAGCCCAAGGGCGACTACCGAGTTGAGGACGGCAAGATCATCGACCGCCTCGGGCAGAGCTGGGACCCCCGGCTGAAGGTGCCGGGGGCGTTCAATGTGAGCAACGCCGCCTGTGCGCTGGCCGCGGCCGAGCTGATGGGTGTGCACCCGGGCACCGCGTTCGTCGGCATGCGCCAGGTCACCGCCCCCGCCGGCCGCTTCGCCACCGTACAGTTCGGTGACACCACCGCCCGGTTGCTGCTGGCCAAGAACCCCGCCGGCTGGGCCGAGGCGCTGCCGCTGGCACAGACGTCCACCGTGATCCTGGCCATCGACTCCGCCGCAGCCGACGGCCGCGACGTGTCGTGGCTGTGGGACGTGGACTACGAGCAGCTCGCGGGTCGTACCGTGATCGCCACCGGACCGCGGGCTCAGGACCTGGCGGTCCGGCTGTCGCACGCCGACGTCGAGTTCCGCTGCATCCCCGACCTCGCGGCGGCCCTCGCCGGTCACGTCGAACCCGTCGATGTGATCGCCACCTATACCCCGTTCCAGCGACTCAAGAAGATGGCAGGCGTCTGACTCATGCCACACACCCCTCCCGGCGAGCGCGTCGAGATCGTCCTCGTCTATCAATCCCTCCTCGGTATCTACGGTGACCGGGGCAACGCCACGGTGCTGGCCAAGCGCCTGCAGTGGCGCGGCTACGACCCGGTGCTGACCGTGGTCGAGCCCGGCGACCCGCTGCCGGAAACCGGTCAGGTATACCTGCTCGGTGGCGGTGAGGACGCCGCCCAGATCTCCGCGGTCCGGGCGCTCCGGGCCGACGGCGGCCTGCACCGTGCCGTCGACCGCGGCGCCGCGGTGTTCGCGGTCTGCGCCGGCTATCAGATCGTCGGAAAGTCGTTCACCGTCGGGGACAAGGACGAGGAGATCGAAGGTCTCGGCCTGCTCGACGTCACCACCACCCGCGGCCCCGTCCGCGCCGTCGGCGAGCTCCTGTCCCGATGGGAGACCCCGGCCGGGACCACGGAGCTGATCAGCGGATTCGAGAACCACGGGGGCTACACCCGTCTCGGGCCGACGGCGGAGCCGCTGGCCACCGTCGAGGTCGGGGTGGGCAACTGCGACGACGGCACCGAGGGTGCGGTCGCCGGTACGGTGATCGGCACCTACCCCCACGGCCCGGTCCTCGCCCGCAACCCCGCGCTGGCCGACCACGTGCTTGAGCTGGCGTTGGGGCGTACGCTCCGTCCGCTGGTCCGCCCGGAGGTCGAGGAGCTCCGGCGGCAGCGGCTCGCGGCGGTCCGCAAGACCTCCCGTTGACGTTGGGCCAAAGGTCCGCTTGAGCCAGCGATGCGGCCAGCCGCGCGCGGGTAGACCCGGATGATCGCCTAGGTCGCCCGACCGCACCGTTGTCACCCAACTGCACTGTCATCCCCCCGACTGCACCGTGATATCCCGAGGCACCGTGGTCCCCCGACCGCACCGTTGTCACCCGACCGCGCTGTGATCCCCCGACCGCACCCGACCGCACTGTGATCCCCCGACCGCACCGTTGTCACCCGAGGCACCGTGGCCCCCCGACCGCACCGTGGCCCCCCGACCGCACCGTGGTCACCCGACCGCACCGTGGTCGAGCGCTGGGCGGGTGACGCGACGCAGGACCACAGATGCCACCGCGCCAGGTGCGCGCTCACCGACCACAGCGGATGATTACCGCGCCTGCTGGTGGTGCAGCGCGGGGTCTGCGGCCGAGACGGGTCTCGCAGTCCCAGGTCCACGCCGGTCACGGCGTTGGAACGCACCAATCGAGGGCAGCCATCGACGGAACCGGCCATCGCTGGTCGGGGAATCAGCCTGCTGCTTGCGTGGCCAGGTCTGTCAGCCGACTTGGTCGATCGCCGCTGCACCAGACGACTGGCATCCGCGGCCGCCTAGATGTTCGCCCACTCACGCGCGTCGGACCAGGTCATGCCCTCGGGTCCGGCAACGCGTCTCAGTCGCGCGATCACCGCCGGGAGTCACGCGATTCGACGCAGTGCGGCTGCGCGAGCGTGGTGCGAACTGGGCGATGGCCCTTGCTCGTTGCATCAGCACCGGCAGAGTCGCGTCGTCCGCTGGGGTCGCTACGGTCACCTCCACCGTACGGCTCAGGATAGGTGGGCGATCGCTGAGATCAGGTCTAAAGATTTCCCCGATCAAGGGTTGTATTCGAATGTGCGTTCGATTAGAATGAAGCATGGACGCGATCGGGGGATCGAACAACGAGTCGGACACGACTCCCGCGGTGCATGCCCTGGCGGAGCTGTCGGGAGCGCTGGACCGGCTGATCGCCGCGGTGGGCGAGGGTGGGTTGGATCATTTGGATGATCCGGACCTGCTGCGGTTCGCCGTGAACTTCGAGCGGGTCCGAAACCGGATGTCGGTGGCGGATCATCGGTTGGTGTCGGACCTGGAGGAGCGGCAAGTCGCCGATCAGCTGAACGCCCGCACCACCAAAGCACTGCTGGTGCAACTGCTCAGGGTCTCCGACGCCGAAGCAGGCCGGCGGGTCCGGGCCGCCCGGGCGCTGGGGACGCACCGCACCATGCACGGCCTCGAGGTGGAACCGTCCCACCCGGTGTTGGCCACCGCCCAAGGTGCGGGCGAGGTCAGCCCGGAGCAGGTCGACATCATCGAGCGCGCGTTGGAGCAGCTCGACCATCCCGCCTACGACCCCTCCGTTGTCGTCACCGCGGAAGCTGAGCTGACCGGGTATGCGCACACGTTCGCTCCACGAGATCTGCGGCTGATCGCGACGAAGCTGGTCGAGGCCTACGACCCCAACGGCACGGTCCCCGACGAACAACTCCAAGCCGACCGGCGGCACCTGCGCCTGGTCGCCACCCGCGACGGCAGCTGGACACTCGAGGGCCGGTTGACCGGCGACACCGGAACAGCCCTATGGGCGGTCCTGTCACCGCTGGCCAAACCACGGGTAGATGCGACCGGGGCAGCGAACCCGACGGTGGACGGTCGCACCCATGGGCAGCGGCTGCATGACGCCCTCGCCGACCTCACCGCCCGGGCCCTACGCGCCGGTGGGCTGCCCGACACCGGAGGCACCCCGGCCACGGTCATCGTGACCATCACCGCCGACGACCTGCTGCACCGCACCGGCCACGCGGAGACCAGCACCAACACCCTGCTCACCCCCGCGCAGCTGCTCAGGTTGGCTGGGGAGGCGGAGATCATTCCCACCGTGCTGAGCGCCACCGGTGAACCACTCACCCTGGGTCGGACGCGGCGGATCGCGACCAGGACCCAGACGTATGCGTTGATCGCCCGCGACGGTGGCTGCTCGTTTCCCGGCTGCGACCTTCCACCGGAATGGTGCGACCGGCACCACCTGATCGCCTGGATCGACGGTGGCCCCACCGATGTGGCCAACCTGACATTGTTGTGTCGCTACCACCACACCCACTTCGAACAACGCGGCTGGACCTGCACCCTCAACCCTGACGGGCTACCAGCGTGGACCCCACCCCGCTGGGCCGACCCCAGCCAGATCCCCATGATCAACAACCGCATCCGACGACGACACCTCAACCAAACAAAGAATGTGAGCGTCCGTCCGAAGGAGCCAGCACTATGCTGACGACTTGGCTGCTAGCAAATCCTAGGGTTGATCCATGGCCGTGATCCTGAGGACTGGAATGCACCAGCGAAGGAGCGGGCAAGGCTTCACGAACTCGGTGGACCCCGGCAATCTCAAACCTCAGGACAAGAGCCGCACTTGGCGCCGCTGCAGACTGACGCCGCTCAGTCGTCCGTCGAGTCGGAGGCAGGAGCGACCAATCCGGCAACAACACGGGGCCACGTGTGCGACGCCGAGGAGCACCCGTAATCTGCCAGACATGCAGACTCGCACCCTCGGACCGTTCTCGGTCTCCGCCATCGGACTGGGCGCCATGCCCATCTCCATGAACTCCGACAAGTCCTATCCGGACGAGGCCGGTGGCATCGCCACCGTGCACGCCGCTCTGGACGCCGGTGTCACCTACATCGACACCGCCGACATCTACGCCCCCAGCTGGGACAGCATGGGCCACAACGAGGAAGTGGTCGGCAAGGCGCTTCGCTCCTGGTCGGGCGACCGCGACAGCATCGTCATCGGGACCAAGGGCGGCATCACCCGCGGCGAGGGCGAGAGCTGGGGCCGTGACGGCTCGCTGGAGTATCTCCGCAGCGCCGTGGAGAAGTCGCTGCGGGCGCTCGGCGTGGACGTCATCGACCTTTATCAGTGGCACCGCCCCGACCGCTGGAAGCTCTACCCCGAGGTCATCGGCCACTTCCAAACACTGAAGCAGGAAGGCAAGATCAAGGCAGTCGGCATCTCCAACGCCAATGTCGAGGAGATCGAGGTGGCCATCGAGGTCCTGGGTGAGGGCGGCCTGGCCAGCGTGCAGAACGAGTTCTCCCCCCGCTTCCGCTCCAGCGAGGACGAGCTCGACTTCTGTGGCGAGCACGGCGTCGCCTTCTTGCCGTGGAGCCCGCTCGGTGGGACCGGCGGCGGTGCTCGCGAGGTCGGCGACAAGTTCGCCGTCTTCGGCGAGATCGGCCGGGACCACGGCGTCAGCCCGCAGCAGGTCGTGCTGGCCTGGGAGCTCTCCCTCGGAGAGCACGTCATCCCGATCCCCGGCGCCCGGCGGCCGGAGTCGATCACTGACTCGGCCAAGGCTGCCGACCTGATCCTCAGTGACGACGAGCTGGCGCGCTGCAGTGCGTCGGGCGGCCCTCGGTGAGTTCAGCCGATGACCACCCAGACGTGGTCATCATCGGCGGCGGCCACAACGGTCTGGTCGCCGCCGCCTACTTGGCCCGGGCCGGCCTGGACGTACGCGTCCTGGAGGCTCGGGACCGGTTCGGCGGCGCCGTCGCCAGCGAGCAGGTGTTCGCCGGGGTGGCCGCACGGCTGTCCCGGTTCTCCTACCTGGTGTCGGTGCTGCCCGAACAGATCATCACCGACCTGGGCCTGGACCTGGAGCTGCGGTCGCGGGCGGTGGCGACGTACACCCCGGTGGGTGACGACGGGATCCTGATCGAGCGTCCCGAGACGATTACCACCGCCGAGTCGTTCCGCCGGCTCACCGGTGACGACAAGGCGCACTCGGACTGGCGGCAGTTGCACGACCGGCTGGGTCGCCTCGCCGCGGTGGTCGCACCGACGCTGCTCGGGCCGCTGCCACGGGCCGCCGACGTTCGCGCACAGGTCGAGCCCGCCGCCTGGCGTGGGCTGATCGAACGTCCGCTGGGTGAGCTGATCGAGTCGAGCCTGGCCGACGACACGCTTCGCGGCATCGTCCTGACAGACGGGCTGATCGGCATCCTCAGCGGTGCGCACGACGAGTCGCTGCGTCAGAACCGGTGCTTCCTCTACCACGTGATCGGCAACGGCACCGGCGAGTGGAAGGTACCGGTCGGTGGCATGGGCGCCGTCGCCACCGCTCTCACCCGGGCCGCCCGCGACGCCGGAGCCACGCTGCTTCTCGACAGCCCGGTGACCGCCGTCGAGCCGGACGCCACCGGGGTCGTGGTCCGACTCGACAATGGCGAGACCCTGCGGGCCAAACACCTGCTCGCAGGCTGCGCCCCGGCCGTGCTCGACCGGCTCCGTGGCCGGACGCCCGAGATCCCCGAGGGCAGCCAGACCAAGATCAACGTGGTGGTCCACCGGCTCCCCCGGCTCCGCTCCGGGCTGGACCCGAAAGTCGCGTTCGCCGGCACCATGCACCTCAACCAGGGGTACGCCCGCCTCGAGCAGGCCCGGGTCCAGGCCGAGGCCGGCGTGATCCCGGACCCGTTGCCGTGCGAGGTCTACTGCCACTCGCTGACCGACGACAGCATCCTCTCCCCCGACCTGCGTGACGCCGGCTTCCACACGCTGACCATCTTCGGCCTGCACACCCCCGCGCGGGCGTTTCGCGCCGACCCCGACGGCACCCGGGAGCGGGCCCGCGAGGCGGCATTGCGGAGCCTGCAGCAGGTGCTGGCCGAGCCACTCGAGAACTGTCTGGCCCGCGACGCGGCCGGCAACCCGTGCGTGGAGGTGATGACTCCGCTCGACGTAGAAGCCGCGCTCGGCATGCCCGGTGGGCACATCTTCCACGGCGACCTGAGCTGGCCGTGGTTGGCCGACGACGCGGTGGTGACCTCGCCGGCCGAGCGGTGGGGCGTGGCGACAGCCGACGAGCGGGTGCTGCTGTGCGGGTCGGGATCGGTCCGCGGCGGAGCGGTCAGTGGCCTGGGTGGGCACAGCGCAGCGATGGCCCTGCTGGAGATGCTGGACCGCGGCCCCGACACCGCTCGATTTCCCCCGGCGGCCGGACTTTGCTAATGTTTCACCTCGCGCGCCGCTAGCTCAATTGGCAGAGCAGCTGACTCTTAATCAGCGGGTTGGGGGTTCGATTCCCTCGCGGCGCACCAGCAGCCCTGGTCAACCTCTGGTTGGCTAGGGCTTCTTTCATGCCTGGATCGGGTGCCGGAAACCAGCCCGCTCCCGTCCGCACGACGACCTCGCGAACTCAAAGCTAGGCTCGGTGACGTGCTGTACGCCGACGTCGACATGGTGCTCGATCATCTGACCCGCAGCGGCATCCGCTACTGGGTAGCCGGTGGCTGGGGCGTCGCAGCCCTGATCGGTACTCAGACCCGCGACCACCGCGACCTCGACCTCGCCGTGGACGCCCGAGACCTTGACGCTTGTGTCGCAACATTCGAGTCCCTCGGGTATCAGCGGGAGACTGATTGGCTTCCGGTACGTGTCGAGTATGCGGCGCCGGGTCATCGCTGGATCGATCTTCATCCAGTCGTGTTTGACCTGTCGGGACACGGTCGACAGGCCGGTCTGGGTGGCGGCCACTTCGATTACCCACCCGAAGGGTTCACCGTCGGTGGCCTCAACGGTCGAGTCGTCCCATGCCTGTCTGCCGAACAGCAGCGCCGGTTCCACACCGGCTACGAACCGCGGCCTCAGGATATTCACGACCTGAAACAGCTCGACAGTCTCAGCGAGGGCTGATCAGACGTTGGTCTGTGCCTCCAGCTGATCGAGATAGCAGCCGCCGCGGATCTCGACGCGCGTGACAGCTCGTTGAGCTGGTTCAGATCGGCCCCGGTGAGTGTCGGCTGCGGCGAGGTTCTCCTCGAGTCGGTGCAACTTGGTCGTTCAGCGGGCCAAGTTCGATTGCCTGACCCAGCTTGTTGCCCTCGTCGACGTCAGTCGGCTAGGGCTTCTCGTCTGATGCACCGTGGAGGCGTCCGATTCGTGCGTGGAGCTCTGGCTGACCATCCCCGCCCAGCTCCGTGTCAACGCCAGCCCGTCCGCCCACAGCCATCAGCGGAGACTCCCCCCGGCCCGGCCACCTCCACCCCGACCGGCGGACCAGTCAAGGTCGGTGGCGACCAGCCGAAGTCCCCGGGTGAGTCGTCGTCCGGGAAGTGCCGGAGACGAAACCGCGAACCGAGCGCGAACCGCAGGCGGTCGCTGGGGATCGTCCGTGGGAGTTGCAGCGGTCGCCAGATGTCTTGGTGATGGATCATTCCGTCGACCAGACCGATCCCGCCGTTGAAGCCCTTAGTCAAGCCAGCCGGCAATAGGTGGCGCCGGCACCGGCTCAGCAGTTCAGCCGTGGTGAGGCCAACGGCTCGGTCCACCCCGACGGCGTTCATCCGATCCAACCGCAGACGGCCACGGACCAGGGGCCGGGCGACGTCGGCCACCGTCAGGTCGTCGTAGCTGACGACATGGGCGACCACGTCGCGGACCCGCCACCGGTCACACAGCGTTGGCACGTACCACTGCTCGTCGGAGAAGCTCTCGAGCAGAACGGACAGCTCGGTTCGTTCCTCCGTAGCCATCTGGACCGGGTTCATTCCACAGCATGTCAGTGCGGCACCCTAGTCTGCCCCCCATGAGCCGCTACGTCATCGACGCCCCGACCCTGCTGCACCTCGTCGGTACGCAGGCCGAGCTCGACCCGACGCACCAGCTGGTCGCACCGAACCTGATCCGCTCACAGGCCCTGACCCTGCTGCTCGCGGCGGTCGCCCGCGGCGAGCTCGCCGAGCAGGAGGCACTGCGCCAGCACGAACAGCTGACCGAGCTCAAGATGCGACTGCTCGGCGATCGGGTGTCCCGACGTACGGCCTGGATGATCGCTCGCGAGCACGGCTGGGAGTCCAGCTACGACGCGGAGTATCTCGCGATCACCACCCTCCAGGGCGATGCCCTGGTCACCGTCGATGCGCGGATGGCAGCACTCGCGCGAGACGTGGTCCCGCTGGCACCGGTGGCGGTCCTGCTCGCCCCGTGAGGCCTCCACTACGGTGGTGGCCCGTGACCGAGACCAGGTATCCCAGGCACGGCTTCGCCGCTGCCCTCTCCCGCGCCCTGACCGCCGTCCGTCGCCACGCCCGACGGTGGCGTCGACTCGGCTCGCCGCTGGACCGCAGCGCCGGAGAGGTGCGGGTGATGACCTACAACACCCACCACGGCGCCGGGCCGACCGACCAGCTGGACCTCGAGGCGATCGCTCGCACGATCGAGCGTTGTGACCCCGACATCGTGGCGTTGCAGGAGGTCGACCGGCACTGGGGACCACGCAGCGACTGGGCCGACCAGGCCGCCTGGTATGCCGAGCGGCTCGGCATGCATGTCTTCTACGTCGCCAATCTGACCGCGGATCCGCCGGCACCGGACAGCCCGGTCCGTGAGTACGGACTGGCGGTGCTGTCGAGGAGCCCACTGAGTCGGACCGAGCATCAGCTGTTCGAGGTCCGGTCCGCGGAGCCCCGCGGTGTCGCTGCGGTGGTGGTGGACACCGAGCTGGGTCCCCTGCAGCTGCTCACCACCCACCTGTCGGTGGAGAGCGCCAACGCGAGGCGGAGCCAGGTCGAGGAACTGCTCCACCGGCTCGACGCGACGGGCGACCTGCCCACGGTGATGTGCGGGGACTTCAACGACCGCCCCGGCGCCCTGACCGGACTGCGTTCCCGGTTGCAGGACGCCTGGCAGGTGGGCACCGGCCGGGCCTCGACCCACGGCCGCCGGCGAATCGACCATGTCTGGCTCAGTGCTGACCTGCGGCCGGTACGGGCGTTCGTGGTCGCGTCGGACGCCTCGGATCATCTGCCCCTGGTGGTCGACCTGATCACCCGCTGAGCGGTCATTCGCAGCGTCGTTCCGCGGCCGGACCCGCTGCGCTATAGTCCCTGCAACACCGGAGCCCGTTCGGCCCCCAGCCGCCTCGGCCCGCAGGTCCTGCCCTGACGACAACGGCGTCCCACACCTTCGCTCGCTGCTCCTCGTTCGCAGGAGGTCGGATGTCCCCGTCGAGCCACCCCGGTCGACCGAACGGCCGCGGACCGGACCGTTCCCGAACTGTGCGCTGGGTCTGTGACGTGCTGCGGACCGAGCTCGTCTCCGGGGTCTATCCCGACAACGTGGTGCCCAGCGAGGACGCCCTGATCCGCAAGTACGCGGTCAGCCGCGGGATCATCCGGCAGGTGTTGTCGATCTTGACCGAGCAGGGAGCCATCGACCGGGTCCGGGGGGCGGGCACGTTCGTGTTGGCGCCGAGCACCTTGCTGCATGGCATCGACGAGTCACGTGACCTCGCCCAGGAGGTCAACGTCTCGGGCACCCGGATCGCGATCCGCAACACGCACGCGAGCATCCACCCCGCCACCGCCTTCGTCGGCCGGTTCCTCGGGGTCCATGCCGGCGAGCCGGTGGTGATCTTGGAGAGCCTGACCCTGCTGGACGGGTTCCCGCTGAGCCTGCGGACAGCGTTCATGCCGGCCGACCGGTTCGCCGTGCTGCTCACCGATCGGAGCATTGATCTCGATCGGTCGCCGTACGAGATCATCAAGAGCGTGCTGGACGAGCCGATCGGCGACACCGAGCTGCACATCGGCGCCTCGACGGCGGACCGGGTCATCGCCGAGTCCCTGCTGGTGCCCCCCGGCAGTGCGCTGCTGGACACCACCCGGTTGATCCGTACCCGCAGCGGAGCTCCGCTGGAATACAGCATCTCCCATGCCCGCGGTGATCGGCTGACCTTCGCCACGATGATGCGGGCGACCGGCTCCGACGCGGCCGCTGCCGCGGAGCTGTGCCGGGAGGCCTGAGCACCGCGACGCGCTCTCTCAGCTCAGCGCGCCGCCGATCGCGTCGGGGGTCCGGCCCCGGGCGGGCAGCGGGTCAGCGTCTGGGTCTCCCCGACGACAGCCGTGGCCAGCGCCACGCAGCCGAACAGGACACCGCAGAGCCACAGGGCCGCGGCAGGTCCGCTCAGCGTCAGCGCCAGACCGGCCAGCACGGTGTAGGCGGTGAAGCCGAGGTCGCGGGAGATGCGGGTGGCCGTGAGTCCCACCTCCGGGCCGCCGGCCAGGTCCACCAGGATGGTCGGCAGCAGGCTCAGCATGCAGCCGCCGGCGACGCCCAGCGGCACCCCGGCTGCGAAGAACAGCGGCACCGAGGCGGTGCTCATGGCGAAGCCGAGCAACCCCACCCCGCCGATGCCGAGCACGGTCCCGAGCATCACGGGTGGCCGCCGTCCGTGTCGGTCCGACACCGACCCGACGACGGCCATCGTGACCACCTCGACCAGATACATCCCGGTCAGGAAGACGCCGATCAGCGCACCGCCGAGGCCGAGCCGCTCCGCCGCCACGATCGGCACCACGGTCAGCGCGATGGCACCCCGGACGCCCTGTCCGGTGGAGCCCATCCCCAACGCCAACAGCGGGCGGGGCCGCATCATCCCGGGCAGCCGCGGCAGGCTGAACCGGGGCCGTACCGCGCTGCGCAGGGTCGGCAGCGTGAGCCATGCACCGGCGGCGCAGACCAGAGCCATCACCCCGCAGACCGCGAAGGCGAGGCGCAGGCCGACGGTCCCGGTGCCCACCGCCGCGACGGCACCTCCGGTCAGCGGAGCCACCGCGGACCCGAGCGTCATCGCGGCCTGGAACCTGCCGATCGCCGTACCGACTCGGCCACGGCCGCCGAGCTTGACGGCGAGCTGGGGTGCCGCGGAGGCGTAGAGCGCCAACCCGAAGCCCTGCACCACCCGCGCGCCGGCCATCACGGCGAAGCTCGGCGCGGCCGCAGAGCCGAACGATCCCAACGACCACAGCACCATCCCGATGGCGATGGCGCGGCGGGGTTCGAGGAACGGCAGCAGCCGGGTGCCCAGCACGTCCAGCACCAGCACCACAGCGGTCAGCGAGGCCACCGACAATCCGGCGGCGAACGGGCTGGCACCGAGCTGGATCGCCAGCACGGCGGTCAACGGGGCGGTAAGCCCGAGCGACAGCCCGGCGCCGATGCTGAGGCTGTAGAACTGGCGCAGCAACCGTGGATCGGCGCCGGGTACGGCGCCCGGTGGGCCGAGAGTCGCGGCGGCCGGGTCGCGCCCCGCCAGCTCGCCCGCCGTCATGGCCTCAGCACGGGCAGTCGGGGCGGCGGGCTCGTTCGTTCGTAGGCGGCGCCGACCCGCAGCACGGTGGTCTCGCCGAACGGCTCACCCAACAGCTGCATGCCGACCGGCAACCCGTCAGGGTCGAGGCCCACCGGGACCGACAGGGCGGGCAGTCCCAGCAGGTTGGCCGGGGCCGAGTAGCGCCCGACGGCCCGACCCAGGTCCTCAACCCGACCACTCGGCCAGGTGTACGGTCCCAGCTCCACCGGTGGGGCGGCGATCGGGGTGGTCGGCGCGGCCAGCACGTCCAGCCCTGCCGCGCGCCACATCGACGCCCACTGCTGCTGCACCAGCGTCCGCGTCCGCAGCGCGTCGATGTAGTCGGTGGCCAGCACCAGCTCACCGGCCTCCAGCGCCGTCCGTACCTGCTCGGTGTAGAGGTCGCCGCGGCTGCGGAGCATGGTGCGGTGGTAGGCCGACGCCTCGGCCTTGACGATCAGCTGGGCGGCGGCACTGATCGACTGCGGCAATGGGATCTCCACCTCCACCAGCTCCGCCCCGAGGTCCGCGAGCACCGCCAGGGCGGCGCGGACCGAGGCCTCCAGCTGGGGGTCGACGTCGTCGAAGTAGAGATTGGTGGGCACCCCGACCCGGACCCCGGCCAGACCGGACGTGGCGGCCTCGTCCACGGCAGCCGTGTAGGACCGGCGGGCCACGTCGATCGAGCCGGGGTCGACCCGCTCATAGCCCGCGATGGCGTCGAGCACCAGCGCCGCGTCGCGCACGGTCCGGGTCAGTGGGCCGACATGGTCGAGCGACCAGGACAGCGACGTCACGCCCCGGCGGGAGACCAGTCCGTACGTCGGCTTGAGCCCGACGGTGCCGCAGAGGGCGGCCGGGATCCGGATCGAGCCACCGGTGTCGCTGCCCAGCCCGACCAGGCACTCCCCCGCCGCGACCGCTGCCCCGGACCCGCCGCTGGACCCGCCCGGGATCCGGCCGGTGTGCCACGGGTTGCGGGTGGTGGGGGTGACGCCGCCGTAGGCGAACTCGTGGGTGTGGGTCTTGCCGACCATGATCATCCCGGCGTCGACGAGCCGGCCGACAACGGCGGAGTCGTGGCTGGGGACGAAGTCGGCCCGTACCTGCGACGACGCCGTCGTGGGCACGCCGGCAGCGTCATAGAGGTCCTTCACCCCGAGCGGGATGCCGTGCAGCGGTCCGCGGTCGATGCCGGCGGCACGTTCGCGCTCCGCCACTCGGGCCGCCGCTCGGGCGTGCTCCGCGGTGACCAGGGCGAAGGCGTTGAGATGCGGCTCCGCCTGTTCGATCCGGGCCAGCACGGACTCGGTCAGCTCCACCGGCGACAGCTCGCCGGCGCTGATCAGCGCCGCCGCTTCGGTGACGCTCAGGCCGTACGCCTCCATCACAGCCACCGCGGGTCGAAGGCCGTGGCCGGCGGCGTCTCACCCAGATCCGTGTCCCGGATCCGGTGCACCACCACCTCCACGTCGCCCAGTGCCTCGGTGACCGCCGTCAGCCGCTGCGGCGACAACGGCAGGTCGGCCACCTCGGCCAGCGCGGCGACGGTCTCCTCGGTGTAGAGCCGTGGCGAGCCGGGCGGCACGACCACCTCGGGAGCGGTCTGATTCTCAGCCGTCATCATGACCCACCCGCCGAATCGGCGGCGCTGTACGAGACGGCGCCGGCCGAGGCGGCCCTGTGCGAGACGGCGCTGTACGAGACGGCGCTGTACGAGACGGCGCCGGCCGCTGCCGTGCCAGGGGGGACACACAGGTGCCAGCCGGTGACCCGCTGGAAGGCGTCACCCACCCGCAGCACGGTCGCCTCGTCGAAGGGCCGGCCGGCCACCTGCAGGCCCAGCGGCAGCCCGGTGTCGGTGAAGCCCATCGGCACCGACAGCGCCGGGTTCCCGACCGCGTTCCAATAGCCGGTGTGCATGGCGCCGAACCGGTCAGGCAGCTGGTCGAGTCCTGCGATCGGGAAGGCGCCGACACTGCTGGTCGGGGTCAACACCACGTCATAGTCAGCGAACAGCGCCGCCACTGCCTTCTGCCCGACCCGACGGACCCGTTGCGCCTGGACGTAGTCGGCGCCGCTGTAGACCGGAGCCGAGCCGACGCCCTGGCGAGTCGCGGCGAAGTAGTCGCCCCATCGGGACCGGAGGTCGGGTGCGTGGTAGGCGAACGCCTCCGACCGGGACGTGACCCGGGTAGCTGCACTCAGCTCGGAGTAGTACGGCAGCGTGACATCCTCCACCACCGCACCCAGCTCGGTCAGCACCGCGACCGCCGCCTCGAGAGCCGCGTCCACGGCCGGATCCCGCTCCTGGGCGTACACCGAGCCCAACCTGTCGATCCCGATCCGCAGGCCCGCGACGTCTCCGGTCAGGGCGGCGGTGTAGTCGGCCACCGGCTCGTCGACGGCGCAGGCGTCACTGGGGTCGTAGCCGGCCAGGACCGCGAGCAGGATGGCGCAGTCGCGCGCCGAGCGGGCCATCGGGCCGATGTTGTCGAGGCTGTAGCCGAGCGGCACACAGCCCGACTTCGGCACCCGGCCGAAGGTCGCCTTGAGCCCGGAGATGCCGCAGAACGCGGCCGGGATCCGGATGCTGCCGCCCGTGTCGGTGCCCAGACCCCCCAGAAAGGCGCCGACCGCCACCCCGTTGCCGGTGCCCGAGCTCGAGCCGCCGGTCCAGCGATTGGGGTCCCACGGGTTCCGGGGCATCGGGAACGGCTTGGTCTCGTCGGGCACGCCGGTGGCGAACTCCATCGTGGTGGTCTTGCCGGTGATGATGCCACCGGCCGCTCGGAGCCGGGTGATCACCGGCGCATCCCCCTGCCCCTCACCCCAGGCCGGGTCGAGGACCAGGCTCTGCGCGGTGGTCGGGCCCTCGGTGGTGGCGATGATGTCCTTGATCCCGAGTGGGATGCCCAGCAGTGGCCCGGCGGGGTCGCCGGCGCGGAACACCTCGTCCGCCTCGGCCGCCGCCGCCAGCGCCTGCTGGTCGAACCGGGTGAGATAGATCCCGAGCGACTCGTCGGCTGCGTCTGCCGCCGCGATGGCCTGCTGCAGCAGCTCGGTGGCGCTGATGGTCGTCTCGCGCAGCGCGGTCGCGGCGTCGAAGATGGTGAGCGGGTTCGTCATCGCGGGCCTCATCCCCGAGCCGCGAAGATGAGGGCCGGCTCCTCGTAGCGCGCCTCAGCCACGGCGTAGAGCTGCTCGACCTGGTCGTGGGCGGTGCGGTAGGCCTTGAGCATGGCGGCCTGGTCGTCGGCCAGCGGCGTGATCAGCGCGCGGTCCAGGATCAGCGCGAGTGCTTCCTCGTCGGTGTACATCGGGTTCCTCTCTGAGATGGGCAGGGTGGGCTCAGGCGGCGGTGGCGTAGAGCGCCTCGACCGGTGGCGCCTGCAGGTGCCAGTCGGTGATCCGCTGCAGAGCATCGGCCACCTTCAGCACGGTGGCCTCGGCGAACGGCTTGCCGATCACCTGCATGGACAGCGGCAGGCCGGTGGAGCTGAAGCCGGTGGGGATGGCCACCGCGGGCAGCCCGGTCAGGTTCCAGTGGCCGGTGTAGCTCGGCACGCTCAGCCGCTTGCTCGGGGTGAGCTCCGCCGCGACCTCGGCCGGCGTCGGCGACGAGGGCGTGATGAGTACGTCGTAGGTCTCGAAGGCCTTGGCCACCGCCTGGGAGAACATGGTGCGGAACCGACTCGCCTGGGCGTAGTCCGCGGCGGAGTAGAACGCCCCGCGGGCCAGTGCGGGGCGGGTGAACTCGCCGTAGTCGCTCCACCGGTTCACCAGGTTGTTGCGGTGGTAGGCATAGGCCTCCGCCACCAGGATCAGCATGTTGGCGTCCTTGGCCAGCTCCGGGTACGGCAGCGACATCTCCTCCGAGACGGCACCCAGCCCGGTCAGCTGCTTCACCGCGGTCAGCACCGAGTCCCGCTGCTCGGGGTGCAGCTGGTCATGGTCGAAGAAGTACGGCACCGGCAGGCCGATCTTCAGCCCGGAGATGTCCCCGTCCAGGAACGTCGAATACGCCGGCACCTCGACCTGCGCCGCGTTGGGATCGGAGGCGTCATAGCCCGCCATCACCTCCAGCAGCAGGGCGCAGTCGTACGCACTCCGCGCCATCGGCCCGATGCTGTCGAGGCTGAACCCGAGCGGGACCACCCCACTCTTGGGCACCCGTCCGAAGGTGACCTTCAGACCTGTGTGGCCGTTCATGCAGGCCGGTCCGCGGACCGAACCGCCGGTGTCGGTGCCGAGGCCGCCGAGGGCCAGTCCGGCCGCCACGGCGATGCCGGTGCCCGAGCTGGACCCGGCGGGACTGTGGTCGACGTTCCAGGGGTTGCGCGGCACCGGGAACCCTTTGCTGGCGTCGGGCAGTCCGAGGGCGAACTCGCTGGTGGTCGACTTGCCGACGAAGACCGAGCCGGCGGCGCGCAGCCGAGCCACCACAGGTGCGTCGGTGTCCTTGCCCCAGTCGGGGTCGAGCACCCGGCTGTTGGCTGTCGTCGGGGCGCCCTTCATGGCGATGATGTCCTTGATCGCCAGCGGGATGCCTTGCAGCGGCGAGGTGTCGCGACCGGCAGCGAACGCCGCATCAGCCTCGGCGGCCTGCTCCAGCGCAGCCTCGGCGGTGATCACCACGTAGGCGCCCAGCGCCGGGTTGAGCGCCACCGCGCGCTCCAGGATCTCGGTGGTGAGCGCCACCGACGTGGTGGTCTGGTCGCGCAGCGCTGCAGCGGCGTCGCGGATGGTGAGGATCTCAGGGGTGGTCATAGCGGGATTCCTTCCGGGTGGTGGGCTCAGGAGCCGTAGTAGACGGTGGGGTCGTAGCGGACGGCCGGCTCGAAGGCCTCCAGGTCGGGCAGATACAAGGCGTCCGCCGCACCCCGGATGAGCGGGTAGTCGCGGACGAAGGTGGCCTGTTCGGCCTCGGAGACGGTGAGGTCGGCGGCGGCCAGCAGACTGGCGACGATCGCCTCGGAGTCGAGGGTGGACATGGATCCTCCTGGGTGGGACGTGCTGGTCGGGATGGGGTGGTCGCGATGGGGTGGTCGGGACGGGGTGGTCGGGACGGGGTTCAGGCCGGCGCAGGAAGCTGCGCCAGCGCCGACTTCGGCTGGGGATAGAGGTGGCAGGCCACCAAATGGTCCTTCTCGGCTTCGACCGGGACGGGCGCCACCGCAGCGCAGACGTCCATCGCGAACGGACATCGGGTGCGGAACCGGCAGCCGCTCGGTGGGTCGATCGGACTGGGGATGTCGCCGTCGCCGTTGTCCAGCGGGGTGTCCCGGGTGCTGTCGGCGGGGTCGAGGGATGGAATGGACGACAGCAGCAGCTGGGTGTACGGATGCAGCGGCTTGTCATACAGCGCCGACGCGCTGCTGGTCTCCACCACCTGGCCGAGATACATCACCGCCACGTCGTCGCTGATGTACTCGACGACGTTGAGGTCGTGGCTGATGAAGACGTACGTCAGCTGGTAGTCACGTTGCAGGTCGGTCAGCAGGTTGAGCACCTGGGCCTGGATCGATTTGTCCAAAGCCGATACCGCCTCGTCGAGCACCACCAGCCGTGGCTGCAGCGCCAGGGCGCGGGCGATGTTCACCCGTTGCCGCTGCCCGCCGCTGAGCTGGTGCGGATAGCTGCCGGCATAGCTGGCGGGCAACCCGACGTCGGCGATCACCTGCCGCACCCGAGCCTCGATGGTCTCCTTCGGCTGACCCTGCACCTGCAACGGGAAGGCGATCGACTCGGCCACACTCGCCCGCGGGTTCAAGGCCGACGAGGGGTCCTGGAAGACCATCTGCATCTGCTCGACGACCTCGTGCGGCCGCTTGCCCCGGGTACGGATCTGCTGGCCGCCGAAGATCATCTCCCCCCGGGTCGCCGGGTGCAGCCCGACGATCACCCGGGCCAGGGTGGACTTGCCGCAGCCGGACTCCCCCACGATGCCCAGCGTTCGGCCTTCGCGGACCTGGAGCGAGACCCGGTCGACGGCCGACAGCTTGGCGCGTCGTCCGCCACTCTTGACGTTGAACTCCTTCGAGATGTCGATCAGCTCCAGCAGTGGGCGTTCCGGCAGCGTCACCCCGCGGGTTGCGGTGTCTGTGGCGCTGGCTGCGTCGGGCACTGGCTGCTCGGTCATGCTGCGATCTCCTGGTGTGGTCGTGGTCATAGCCGGCTGTCCATCGCCTCGCGCAGGGCATCGCTGGCCAGGTTGAAGGCCACCGATGTCAAGAAGATGAAGAAGCCCGGCACCATGGTCACCAGCGGGGTCGCGGTGAGGGCACCCCGCAGGCTGTTGAGCATGTAGCCCCACTCCGGTGCCGGCGGCGGCGAGCCGAGGCCGAGGAAGCTGAGGCTGGCCGCGATGATCATCGCCACCCCGACCAGGCCGGACGCGTAGACGATGATGTCGTTGAGTACGTTCGGCAGCACCTGGGTTCGGGCGATCCGTAGCCGGCTGGCGCCGCTGAGCTTCGCCGCCTCGACGAACTCCTGGACCACCACCCGGCGGGTGGCGGATTCGGCCACCCGAGCCACCGGGGGGATGAACACGATGGTGACGGCGATGATCGTGTTCGTCAGCCCCGGTCCCAGTGACGCACCGACGGCGATGGCCAACAAGATGGCCGGGAAGGCGTAGAGCATATCCATCGTCCGCATCAGGACCGTGCCGACGACGCCACGCACCATCCCCGACGTCACGCCGATCACCGTCCCGATCAGCGCCGCTCCCAGCGTCGGCACGAACCCGGCCAGCAACGACAGCCGGCCGCCATAGAGGACCCGGGCGAGCATGTCGCGACCCTGTTCGTCGGTGCCCAGTGGATGACCCGGCGACCCGAGGTTGCGCAGTCGCTCCCGGGGCGAGCCGATGATCGGGTCGGCCAGCGGCAGCAGCGGAGCGAGCACCGCGGCCAGCACCAGCAGAGCCACGATCCCGGCCGCCACCATGCCCGACCGGTTGCGGACGAACCGCCGGCCGGTCTCTCGCCAGAAGGACTGCGGCGTCAGCGTCTGCTCGGCGGCGTTCCACGCATCCCGTAGCGCGTCGGCTTCACCGCGCTGCTGCAATGTGGTCAGCGCGCCGAAACCCGGCGGCAGCAGGGTGGGCACCCTGGACAGCTCGGTCGCTGCACCGGTCGGGGCTGCGCTCGGGGATCCCCCGGCCAGCCGGGGCGTGATCACCTCGGTCATGACATGGCTCCTCTCACGCGCGGGTCCAGGGCCGCTTGGACCAGGTCCACGATCAGGTTGACGATGACGAACGTGATGGCGATGACCAGCGTGGCTCCCTGCACCACGAGCAGGTCCCGCGCCGAGATGGCGTTGAAGACCAGCAGCCCCATCCCTGGCCAGCGGAAGATCGTCTCGACCAGCACCGAGCCGCCGAGCAGCGCACCGATCTGCACCCCCGAGGTGGTGAGCACCGGCGCGATGGCGTTGCGGAGCACGTGCCTGCGGACCTCGAACTCGGTCAGTCCCTTGGCCCGTAGCGTCTCGACGAAGTCGGCACCGAAAACGTCGACGATGCCGGCCCGGGTGACCCGCGCGGTGATCGCCATGGTGATCAGCGAGCCGGACAGGACCGGAAGCACCAGGCTTCGCAGTGCGGTGAGCAGTCCCTCATCGAAGGTGGCACCACCAGAGGGCAGCAGCTTCAGACCGCCGGCGAAGATCCCGAGCAGCACGATGGCCAAGAAGAACGACGGGATGCTGAGCCCGGAGAGGCTGAGCACCGAGACGAACCGGTCGACCGGCTTGCCGCGCCGGGTGCCCGCCACATAGCCGAGCCACAGCCCGAGCGCGATGCCGAAGACCGCCGAGACGATCGCCAGGATGGCGGTGTTGCCCCAGGCCTGGGTCAGCAGGTCGGCGACGTCGCGTCGACGCTGGGCGGAATAGCCCAGGTCTCCCTGGAGGGCCGAGCCGAGCCACTCGACGTAGCGCACCGGCAGCGGGTCGTTGAGGCCCAGCCGGTCGCGGATGGCTTCGCGCTCGGCCGGCGTCGCGTCCTCCGACACCAGACCGGCCTCGGGCGACCCGGGCAGGACGGTCATCAGCAGGAAGACGATCACGGAGACACCGAACAGGATCGGGATGGCCAGGCCGATCCGGCGGATGGCGATACGCAGCATGACTACTCCTCCTCCACCGTGATGTTGGTGAAGTCGACCCACCAGGACTGCGGATGGACGTAGCCCTTCACCGACTCCGACATCACCCGGAGGTTCAGGTCGTGCATCCAGAACAGGAAGTACGCCTGGCTGACCGCCTGGTCCATCATCTGCTGCAGCTGAGCGTTCTGGTCCGCCACGTCGGCCTGCTTGCTCGCGGCCAGCAGGGCCTTGTCGATCACCGGGTCGCACAAACCGGCGGCGTTGGAGGCGTTGCCGGCCCGCTTGCAGAAGAAGGTCGTGTTGTAGCCGGTGGGCAGCATCCCGGCGGCCGGCGAGGCCCACAGGATGTCGATGTCCTTCCACTTGTCGGAGTTGAGCCCGTCGAGGCCGATGGCGATCAGCGTGTTCCACTCCATCGGCTGCAACGTGACCTTGACCCCGATGGCGGCGAAGTCAGCCTGCAGCTTCTGCATCATGACGTCGGGATACATGTTCCCGGAGCCCCCGGTGGTGTAGCCGATCTTGACCGTCAGCTCCCCCGGTGAGTAGCCGGCCTCGGCGAGCAGACTCTTCGCCTTGTCGACGTCGTAGGAGTAGCCGGGGTTGTCGGCCGCGTACGCCGGGTGCCCCTCGTAGACCCACTGCTTGGCCGGGTAGCCGACGTCGTTGATCAAGGCGGCGGTGCCCTCGCGGTCCAACGCGTAGTTGAGCGCCTGCCGCAGCAACAGGTTGTCCTTGAAGGGCTCACGGAACATGTTGAACCGCGGCATGATCCCGTGCGGATACTTGCCCAGGAAGATCTGATAGCCGTCCGCCTCGATCTGGTCCAGGGCATCAGGTGACGGCACCTCGGCCCAGTTGACCTCCCCGGACTGCAGCATCGACAACCGCGACGCGGCCTCCGGCTGCGGGTAGAGCACGATCTTCTCCAGCTTCGCCGGCCCGCGCCAGTAGCTCTCGTTGCGGGTCAGCTCCATCACCTCGCCGTCGACGTACTTGGTCATCTCGAACGGTCCGGTGCCGGTGGCGTGGGCGTTGTAGTCGGCGTTGCCGAACTCCTTCACCACCGCCGGGCTGGGGAAGTAGACGCCGAGCAGATCCCAGTGCAACCAGGCGTACGGCTGCACGGTGGTGATCTGCACGGTGGCGTCGTCGACCTTCTTCCAGCTCTTGACGAACCGCAGCGCGGCGGCGGACGTCGCAGCCGAGGTGGAGTCGTAGTAGGTCGAGTCGGGGTTGCGCAGCCGCTCCAGCTGGAAGACGACCGCATCGGCGTTGAAGTCGGTGCCGTCGTGGAACTTCACTCCCGGGTGCAGCGCGAAGGTCCAGGTGGTGAGGTCGGCGGAGATCTTCCACGAGTCGGCCAGCGCCGGCTGTGGGGTGGGCAGGGCGTCACCCTGGTCGAGGTTGAGTCGGGTCAACCCGTCGTAGATGTTGTTGCCGACGAACCGGTAGCCCTCATAGCCCTCGCTGGGTGGCGTCGAGGGGAACGGGATGTTGCCCGCCGACATGGCGATCCGGAGCTCACCCCCGGACGACGGCTGTTCGGCGGCCGTGCTGCCGCCACCGCAGGCGGACAGCAGCAGAGCCAGGGCGAGCGCCAGGGCGGTGATGAGGGTCGGGAGGTGGGCCCGACGGCGCCGGGAGAGCAACGACGTGTTCATGCGGGGATTCCTTCGAGAGTCGGGTGCAGCCCACCCGGAGCCAGGACGCACCGGCTCCAGTGCTGCTCGATGGTGTGGATCGGCGGCGGTGCGGTCCAGCAGGCACCGACCGCGTAGCCGCACCGGGGCGCGAACGCGCAGCCCGGTGGCAGTCGGTTCAGGGCGGGCGGTGCACCGGGGATGGCGCGTGGCCGTCGACTTTGACCGGCCCTAACGTTGGCCTCGATCAGCCCTTCGGTGTAGGGATGGGTGGGACGGGTGAGGACCTGGGCCGCGGTCCCGTACTCGACGAACCGGCCGGCGTACATCACCGCGATGTCGTCGGCGAGCTCGGCGGCGACCCCAAGGTCATGGGTGACCACCACCATGCCCATGTTGATCTCCGCCTGGATCTGACGGAACAGCCGCATCATCCGGGCCTGCACCGTCACATCCAGGGCGGTGGTGGGTTCGTCGGCCAGCAGCACCTGCGGAGTGCCGGCGATGGCCATCGCGATCACCACGCGTTGCCGCATGCCACCGCTGAGCTCGGACGGGTACGCCCGAAGCCGCGCCTGCGGCGACGGGATCTGGACCAGCTCGAGCAGGTGCAGCGCCCGGGCCCGCGCTTCGCCCCGGCTGAGACCGCTGTGGTGCTTGCGAATGGTCTCGGTCAGCTGCTTCTCCACGGTGTAGACGGGGTCGAGCGCCGTGAGTGGGTCCTGGAACACCATCGACACGTCGCGACCGCGCGTCTTCCGACGCTCACGGGGCGGCATGGTCAGCAGGTCGCGGCCCTGCAGCAGGATCCGGCCCTCGATCCGGGTCGTCGGCGGATTGATGCCGATCAGCGAACGGAGCATGGCACTCTTGCCGCTTCCCGACTCACCGATCACCGCCAGTACCGAACCCGGCGCGACGGTGAACGAGACCTTGTCGACGGCGGTCACATTGCCGCGTCGGCTCCGGAACTCGGTCACCAGGTCGGTCACCTCGAGGGCCGGCGTCGTCGCCTGGCCTGAAGGAGTCTCGGCTCGCTTCGGATCAGTGGTGAGGGTCATGGACGATTCCCTTCGGTGGCGCCCGCCGCGGCGGGGATGAGGGCGACCGCCGCGGTGCGGTCAGAAGGTGAGGATCAGCGAAGAGCTGCGGTTGCCTCCCGCTCGCACGAGCGGGGCGAGGCGGCGGCCCGGAGCCGGTCCACCGATCGAGGAACCGCCGATGTACGGCGGGCTCGAGGCGGAAGCCGTGGTCAGCCGGCACCGCTGCCTGAGCTGCGAGCGGCGTGGGGTGGGCGGCGGGGAATGATCTCTTGTACGGCGTGGCCCGTATCCAGATCGTGCTCGAACGCTATCAGTGGATCCACCGCCGCAGGTCTCCAACGGGTTGCCGTGGCGTTAGCGTCCTGTTTCGTCGCGTTACGGACGGATTGCTGTGAGGACAGCGATGTAGCGCGAGTTTGAAGATCATCACTGACTACGTTGCGGACCGTGGCCGGCGAGGTCAGCGGTGCGGGCTGAAGCGCGGCCCGGCGGGAGGCGAGTCGCCCGCTGACCACCGCCGCGAGGCCGCACAGCAGGCCGGCGGTGAAGCTGAACACGCCCGCCACGGTGACCGAGCGCATCGGCCCGATCTGGTCAGACAGCGCCCCCAGTGCCGGGGAGCCCAGGGCACCGCCGCCCATGAAGAACATCATGTAGACCGCGATCACCCGGCTGCGCAGCTCGGGTCGGGCACCGAGCTGCACACTCGTGTTGATCATCACGACGGCGCTCATGAAGAACGCACCGCAGACCACCAAAGCGGCGGCGAAGGTGGCCAACGTCGGCATCAGCGACGCACCGACCTGGGCCAGGCCGAGACCGGTCACCGACAGAAACACCCACCGTCGGCGAGGGAGTCCAGAGGTGCTGCTGGCGGCGAGGGCACCGACCAGCCCGCCCACCGCCAGCGCGGAGGTCAGCAGCCCGAAGCCGACGGCGTGCGCGCCGAACGTCTGGGTGGCCACCAGGGGGATGACCACCTGGAGACTGTTGGCGCCGACGGCGCTGGTCAGGCTGGCCACCACGATCAAGATCACCAGCTGCGGCGACGCCGCCACGTGCCGGAACCCGCCGAGCACCTGACCGCGCTGGGGTGGCAGCATCGGCGGGCGGTGCAGGGCCGATTCGTCGATCCGCAGCAGCGACACCACGATGGCGACGGCGGTGACGACGTGAATGGCGAAGACGAGCCAGGTCGCATAGCCGGAGATGAGCAGTCCCGCCGCCACCGGACCGAGCAGCCGAGCCACGTTGAACGACGCCGTGTTGAGCCCGATGGCGTTGACCACGTGGGCCGATCCCACCAGCTCCGAAGCGAAGGCTTGGCGCGCCGGTACGTCGAACGCTGTGATCATCCCGATCACGGCGGCCACCACGTACACCATCGACAAGGACAAGAAGCCGAGCCCATCGGCCAGCGCGAGGAAGAGGCTGGCCAGACCGATGGCCGACTGCGTCACCACCATGAACCGGTGCTTGGCGAACCGGTCGGCCAGCGCCCCGGCGTAGACGCTGAGCAGCAACGTCGGCACGAACTGCAAGAAGGTCACCAGACCGACGGCGAACCCGTTCGCGCCGCTCAGCTCCACCACGACCCAGGTCTGTGCGGTCCGCTGCATCCAGACGCCGGTGTTGCTGATCAGCCCGCCCCAGAAGTACGTCCGGTAGTTGGGGACCCCCAGCGAGCGGAACATCGCGGACCACCTCCCGCCCGGCTGGGAGGTGTGCGCTTCCTCAGGCACCGACGGCCGTGTAGTCGGCGAACGGCACGGCGTCGGTGAACGCCTGCGCGACCTGCAGCAGCAGGTCGTCGGAGAACATCCGCCCGGTGAGCTGAATGCTGACCGGCAGCCCGTTGCGCTTCTCGCACGGGACGGCCAGCGAGGGGTGGCCGGTGTAGTTGAAGGGCCGAGTGTTCGCCACCGCGTTGTAAGTGACCGATCCGCGGATCGAGGCGTCGAGCGCCGCCAACCGGTCAGGGATCGGCTCGAACTCGGGCGCCTGCCCGACGGTGGTGGGCATCACGAGTACGTCCACCTCGGCGAGCGCCGTGTCGTACGCCCGAACGTAGGCCGGGCGGACGTTCTGCGCCTTGGCGTAGACCCGGCCGGAGTAGTACTGCCGGGCGAAGACGCCGGCCAGATGGGTCATGAACGCCCGGGGGTCCAACAGGTCGCCATGGTGCTGGGTCAGCCGGGTGATGGCCGAGATGGTGGATTCGGGATAGAACGTCTTGGTGAACATCCCGAAGAAGCCGGTCTGACGTAGCGCCAGGGCGCCTTCGGCGGAGAGCGCCTGCTGGGCTGTGCCGACCGAGAGATGCTCGGGCACGGAGACCTTCGACACCACGGCTCCGAGCCCGGCGAGCACCTCGATGGCTGCGTTCACCGAGTCGACCACCTCGGGCGTGGCCCCGCGGAAGCCCTCCTCGACCACCCCGATCCGGACGCCCTGAATGGACTCCCCCAGCTTGCTGGTGGCGTCGTAGTGCTCGGGCACCTCCCGACCCTGCCGCGGATCCAGGCCGTCGTAGCCGGCCGTGGCCTCCAGCGCCAGGGCGCAGTCGGCGACGGTCATGGTCATCGGGCCGGTGTAGTCGATGCTCTGATCCGAGCCGAAGCCGATGCCGAAGTGCGAGACCAGCCCGAAGGTCGGCTTCAGCCCGATCGTGCCGGACCACGACGCCGGGATGCGGATCGAGCCGCCCTGATCGCCGCCGAAGGAGATGTCGACCTCACCCAGCACCAGCGCCACGGCCGAGCCTGAAGACGACCCACCCGTGAGGTGGTCGCGATTGTGCGGGTTGAGCGGCCGGCCGTAGTCGCCGAAGCCGCCCCCGAACCCGAACCCACCGGCGAGGCCGTTCATCACGTT
Source organism: Microlunatus sp. M237 (assembly GCF_056896895.1). NCBI lineage: Bacteria > Bacillati > Actinomycetota > Actinomycetes > Propionibacteriales > Propionibacteriaceae > Microlunatus > Microlunatus sp. M237. Next base: position 348,096 of record NZ_JBXHBL010000001.1, read on the forward strand.
CTTGCCGGTGACCGTGGCGCCCGCCGCCAGCGCCCGGTCGACCACGGTGGCGTCGTAATCAGGGACGAACCCGTCCATCGCGAACGCGCCGAAGGTGAGTGGGATGCCGGCGACGGCTACATGGTCTTTGTAGCTGACCGTCTTGCCGGCCAGCAGTCCGTCCGGCTCGCCCTCGATCCGGCACTTCCACATCCAGGCGTTATGGCTGTCCTCCTCGACGCTGGGCCGATAACCGGGCCCCCGGCTGCCCGGGTAGCGCGGCGGCTCCAGCTCGCGGGGACGCGACTGGACGAAGTCGTCGAAGTCGGCCAGCGTGTCGACGAGGTGGCGGCGGTAGACCGCTGCGTCCTCGGCGGTGAGCGAGACGCCCAACTGCTGGGCGGCGTCCTGTACGGCGGCGACGTCGGGGAGTCGATACATGCAGGCCTCCTGGCTAGGTGATGGCCTGAGCCTCACCTGCTCGGGTTACACCGTCTGTGCTGCATTGTTCTGACCGTGTTAAGCCGGGTCGACCGCTGCACAATCGGTCTCTGACCAGGCAGAACACCGCGAGCGATGCGGAGCAACGCCGCCTCAGCGCCGGCTCAGCGCCGCCGCAGGGCCGGTTGGCGGGCCCGGGCGAGCCCATCCGGGCCCGGCTGGTAGTTTCGACCGGGCCCGGACCGGCGACGCAGCGATACGGAGATGTACGTGCCAGACGACCCGACCCCATTCCGCCCCTCGGTGGCCTTCGCCATGTCCTCCGACCAGCTCCGGGACTCGCTGGTGACCCCATCGACCATGGCGCGGCTCCACCAGGTGGCGGACCTGGCCACCGCAGACGTGCTGACCGAGTTCACCTCCGAGCACGCCCGCGCGGTGCTGGGCCGCGTCGATGCGCTGATCACCGGCTGGGGCTGTCCACGGGTGAGCCCCGACGTCTTGGACGCGGCTCCGCGGCTCCGGCTGCTGGCCCACGCGGCGGGCACTGTCAAGGGACACCTCGACCAGGAGTGCTGGCACCGTGGCATCGCCGTCACCACCGCGGCGCTGGCGAATGCCCGGCCGGTGGCCGACTACACGGTGGCCGCGATCCTGCTGTCCGGCAAGAACGCCTTCACCGCGGCGAACCAGCTGCGAACGGCGGGCTGGGACGCCGCCAAAGCCGCGACCCAGGGTGCCGGCAACCATGGCCTGGTGGTCGGCATCATCGGCGCCTCCAAGATCGGCCGGATGGTGCTGGAGCGCCTCCGCAGCTATTCCTTCCGGGTGCTGCTGGCTGATCCGACCGTGAGCGCTGCCGAGGCCGCGGCGTTGGGGGCCGAGCTGGTCGAGCTGGACGAGCTGATGGCCCGGAGCCGGGTGGTCTCCCTGCACGCACCGATCCTGCCGTCGACCATCGGCATGATCGCCGAGCGCCAGCTGGGCGCGATGCCGGACGGCGCAACGTTCATCAACACCGCCCGTGGAGTGCTGGTCGACCACGACGCGCTCCGTGCCCACACCGCGTCGGGGCGGATCTCAGCGGTGTTGGACGTCACCGACCCGGAGCCGCTGGCGGCCGACGACGTGCTGATGTCGCTGCCGAATGTGATGGTGACCCCCCACATCGCCGGATCCATCGGCAACGAGATCACCCTGATGGCGGACTGGGCCGTGGCCGAGGTGGCACACCTCGCCGCCGGCACCCCGTTCGACCATCCGGTGACCTTGCGTGACTTGGCATCCATGGCCTGAGGCGTAGCGTGGGCTCGTGGATCACCTCCGCGGCCACCTGCTGCTCGCTCTCGCCGTCCTCGTGGGCTCCGCTCTGCCGTTCGTCCCCACCGGCGAGATGGTCAGTGGCTCCGCCGCGGTGGCGGCGCACTCCAAGCTGAACGTGGGCATCATCTTCGTCATCACCTGGATCTTCTCGGTGCTCGGCGACACCGTGATGCTGATGGAGGCCCGGCTCGGAGCCCGCAAGCTGCGGCCGTGGATCGCCCGACGCAAGTTCTCCGGCCGGGTCGACCAGGCGCAGCAAGCGCTGACCCGCAATGCGTTCACGGCCATCGTGACCGGACGGCTGATCCCTGGCGGTCGGACCCCGGTGATCGTGGCACTGGGACTCTCGCGATTCTCCGTCCGCCGGTTCATGCTCATCGACACGGTGGCCTGCGCCCTGTGGGCGGCGATCTACGCCACCATCGGCGCGGTCGGCGGGCGGATCGCCAACCACCCGGTCTGGGCCATGGTGGTCGCTGTGGCCTTTGCGGTCTGCATGGGACTGCTCGTGCAGCAGGTGATCAAGTGGGTCCACTGGCTGCAGGAGCGACGCCAGAGCGCCAAGGTCTAGTCCGGGTCGCAGACCAAGCGCTGACCGGGCGGAACGGGGCGACGGAGCACAGCGGACTGGATCCACAACGGCGCGCATCCGCAGCGGGCTTCGGACATGGAACTGGCCCGGTCGCAGCTGCGACCGGGCCAGGACCGATGAACTCTTCGGCGGACGTGAAGCCAGAACGGACTACTTCACCCCACCGGCGGTCAGACCCGCGACGATGCGCCGCTGGAAGATCAGCACCGCGATCAGCAGCGGGACAGTCACGATCACGCCGGCCGCCATGATGGTCCCGTACGGCGTGTCGAACCCGGTGGTGCCGGTGAACTTGCTGATCGCGACGGTGGCGGTCTGCAGGTTCGGACCGAACCGCAGTGCGATCAGGAACTCGTTCCAGGCGGCGATGAAGGTGATGATCGCCGTCGTGAAGACACCGGGTGCCGCCAGCGGAATGATGATCTTCCGGAAAGCCTGGCCCGGGGTGCAGCCGTCCACCATGGCCGCCTGCTCGAGCTCCACCGGCAGCTGCCGGAAGAACGCTGTCAGGTTCCACACGGCCAACGGCAGTGCGAAGGACAGCGACGGCACAATCAGCGCCTGGTAGGTGTCGATCCAGTCGAACGGGAACCAGGAGTACGACCCGGTGAACATCTTCAGCAGCGGGATCAGCAACGTGATGCCGGGGAACATCGAGCAGGCGATGATGATCGACAACACGATGCCCTTGCCGCGGAAGTTCAACCGAGCCAGGGCATACGAGCAGACGATGCCGATCAGCAGCGTCAGCACGGTGACCGTGCCGGACACCACGACCGAGTTGATCAGGGCTCGGCCGAAGTTGTTGTTCCCCGAGAACACCCCGACGTAGTTCTGCAGCGACGCAGGTGACGGGAGGAACTCGGTGCTCCGGCCCTCGGTGGGCAGCCGGAGCGACGAGACCACCATCCAGTAGAACGGGATGATGCAGTAGATGACGATGAGCGCCATGCCGAGATAGGCAGCCACCATGCCGAGGACGGCCTTGGGCCGCCGCTTCGGCTTGGCCAGGCGCTTGACGTCGTCCTTACCCAGACCGGCCTCCGGCCGGTCCACGACTGCGGAGCTCATCAGTGCTGCCCTCCCGCTGCTTCGACGGCGGCCAGGTCGATCGCTCTGCGGTCGGCACGGCCCTTCTTCTTCTTGCTCGGCGGTGCACTGTCCCCGACCACGTCGGCCCCGAGCAGCTTCACGAACAGGTAGGCCACCAAGACGATGTAGAGGAACAAGATGATCGAGTACGCCGCCGCGGAGCCGTACCGGGTCTGGTCGGCCTCGACGTAGGCGAACATCGTCAACGTCTCGACCGAATACTTGCCGAACCCGACCATGCCGTAGGGCAGGTCGAACATCCTCATCGTGTCGAGGGTCCGGAACAGGACCGCGACGACCAACGTCGGTTTGACCATCGGCAAGGTGATCCGGAAGAACTGCTGGATGGCGCTGGCCCCGTCGACCTTCGCCGCCTCGTACACCTCCGCGGGGATGGTCTGGAGCCCGGCCAGGGTGAGCAGACCGATGAACGGAGCCGTCTTCCAGACGTCGGCGATGACGACGGCCCAGAAGGCCTGCTGACCGTCGGCCAGCCACAGCACCTGGGTTCCGATGATGCGGTTCATGACGCCGTCGGCGTCGAAGATGAGCTTCCACATCAGCGCCGACACGATGGTGGGGATGGCCCACGGGACGAGGATGCCGGCCCGGACGACACCACGGCCCCGGAAGGCCTTGGACATGATCAGCGCCATGGCCACGCCGAGCACCGTCTCGATGACCACGCAGATGACGGTGAACAGGCTGGTGTTGATGAAGGCATTCCAGAACCGGTCCATGGTCCCGTAGTTGCCATTGACCGGGCTTTGGCCTTCGAAGATGGCCGCGAAGTTGCCGAGTCCGACGAACTTCTCGGTGTTGTCGACCAGACCCGTCTGTGGGTCGATGCCGCCGGTGGTGGCGAAGAACGCCTCCCGGATCGACAGCAGGATCGGGATGCCGACGACGACGCCGATGACGAGCAGGGTCGGTGAGATGAGTAGGGCGGCCAGTCGACCCTGGCCGTCGCTGAGTGCGTTCTTCTTCCGCTTTCGCTCGGGAGGCGGTGCCGCTGCCCGCTTCTCCACTGTTGCAGTTGCCACTGCTACCTCCTCGATGCACGATTCCAGCGCAGCCGGTCCGGCTGCGCTGGAATCAGGTGAACGTGCGGATCTTTACTGGGTGAGGGCCTCGAGCTTGGTCTGCAGCCCGTTCAGTGCCTCGTCAGTGCTGATAGTGCCTTGGAGGGCGCCATAGGCGGCATCCTGGATGGCCAGCGTGACGTCACCGTACTTGACCGCCTTGGGGCGGGGCTTGGCCGTCTGGATCGAGGCAAGCAGCGTAGGCAGGTACGGGTATTCCTTGGTCAGCTCGGGATCGGAGTAGAGCGACTCCAGGGTTGGAGCGTTGGAGGTGTTCTGCAGGCGCTTCTTCTGCTCCTCCTCCGAGGCCATGAACTTCATGAACTCGATGGCCGTGCCCTTGTTCTTGGCGAACTTGCTGATGGCGTAGTTGTGACCGCCCAGGCTCGACACGCCCTGACCCGACAGTCCGGGCAGCGGCGCCACCGAGAACTTGCCGACAACATCGGAGGAGCCGTCGTCCTTCTCAGCGAGCGCGTAGATGTAGGGCCAGTTGCGGTGGAAGATCAGCTTGCCGTCCTGGAACGCCTGGCGGCCCTGCTCCTCCTGCCAGGTGATGGCGGCCTTGGGGATGACGCCGTCCTTGAAGGAGTCCACCAGGAAGTTCAGGCCGGTCTTCGCCTCCTCGGAGTTGACGGTCGGCTTGCCGTCCTCCCCCATGATGGAGCCGCCGGCGGAGTCGACGGCCTCGGCGAAGTTCACCGTCAGGCCTTCGTACTTGTTGTACTGGCCGGCGTAGCACTCCAGCTTCTCGTTGCCGGGCATGCCCTTGATCTTCGTGCAGGCGTCCACCATCTCCGCCCAGGTCTTGGGCGGTTCCAGTCCGGCGGCCTTGAGCAGGTCGCTGCGGTAGTAGAGCATTCCGCCGTCAGAGGTGACCGGGAGCGCGTACAGCTTGTTGAAGTACGTCCCGCTGTCGATCGTGGCCGGGAGCATGCCCTCGGTGGAGACCGTTCCGGCCGGCAGCTCGTCGATGTAGCCGTTGGCGGCGAACTCGGCGGTCCAGACGACGTCCACGTTGAGGACGGTGTACTTGTCGGACTTGATCTGGGCGTTCTGGATCATCGCCGCGCGCTGCTGGTCCGCGTTGTCGGGCAGCTCGGTGATGGTGACCTTCTCGTCCGGGTGCTCTGCGTTCCAGGCGTCCACCTCGGTCTGCAGGTAGCCGGAGTTGTCCTTGCCGGTGACGAAGGTGATCGGACCCTTCTGTGAGAAATCAGCAGCCGGTGCCGAGGACTCGTTGCCTCCGGGCGAGGCTGAGTCGCCGCCGCCGCCACAGGCAGCGGCGCCGAGCAGAGCCGTCAAAGATGCTGCGACCACAAAACTGCGGCGCATCGATCGTGCGAAAAACATGTATCCCTCACTTCGTTGTCGAGGACACCGAACTCTTGGTGCCACTCGAGTCACACTAAGGCCGCACGACCACGGTTTGGCAACCGGGGGCAGGCCAACTTCTGCTTTCGTTATAGACCCCTGACCACTGAAAGGGTTCAGTAAGGCACGATCGGCCGCAAAATTTACTGCGGCGCGTCTTCACAGGTAGAGACCGGTATGCCCCTCGGAAAGCCGCTCGGTGGCGACCGCATGGAGGTCCCGCTCGCGGATCAGGACGTAGTCCTTGCCGCGCACCTCGACCTCGGCCCGCTCCTGAGGGTCGAACAGGACCCGGTCGTCGAGCTTCACGCTGCGCACGTTGGCGCCGATGGCGACGACCCGCGCCCAGGCCAGGCGTCGGCCCATGCTCACTGTCGCCGGGATGAGGATGCCGCCGCCACTGCGGCGCTCACCGCTCTCGCCCTCGGTGCTGACCAGCACCCGGTCGTGCAGCATCCGGATGGGAAGCGGGCCGTCGTCTCGGGTCGTCCGGCCGTCTTCGGACCGGGGCTCGGCCACGCTACTTCCGCCGGGCGCTGAGCTTGCGAACGAGCAGGACGAAGGCCACGAAGCCGGCCGCCGCACCGGCGATGATGCCCACCCGGTCCTTGCGCAGCTCGCCGTTGCCGTCGATCACCTGCGCTTTGAGCCGGCTCGTCTCGTCGTTCAGCCGGGACTTGAACTCGCCGATCGTGCGCTGCTTGACCCGGGTCGGGTGCACCTGGTCGATGAGCGACTCGATGGAGAACGTCAGGCGGGCACGTGCCGCGGCCATGTCGTTCTCGATCTGGGCCTGCGTACGTGCCGGCCGCTTAGCTGGGCTGTTTGCCACGGTTCGCTCCTCGAAGATCCGCCCCGGACGGGGAGACGTCTGGTGGAACAGCGTATTGCAGAGCCCTGCGGTCGCGTCCAGCGGTGGCCGCAGCACCGCCGGGGACGGGGCAGCGAACCGGCGCCGACGGCTAGTGTTGCGCCCATGAGTTCTCGTCTCGCCGTGGGCGACCAGGCCCCCGCGTTCACCCTTCTCGACTCCGCGGGCAACCCGGTGTCGCTGTCTGACTTCGCCGGTCAGCGCGTCATCGTCTACTTCTATCCCGCCGCCATGACGCCCGGCTGCACCACCCAGGCCGTCGACTTCACCGCCGCCGTCGACCATCTGTCGGCCGCCGGGCTGCGGGTGCTCGGGATCTCACCGGACTCGGTGGACAAGCTGGCGGCGTTCGCCGCCCGGGAGACGGTGAGCTTCCCCCTGCTGTCGGATCCGGACAAGACCGTCCTGACGGCGTACGCGGCCTTCGGCGAGAAGATGCTCTACGGGAAGCTGGTGCAAGGCGTCATCCGGTCCACCTTCGTGATCGACGTGGACGAGTCGGGGGTCGGCACCGTGGCGCTGGCGCAATACAACGTCAAGGCGACCGGCCACGTGGCCAAGCTGTTGCGCACGCTGGCGGTCTGAGCGGCGCCCGGGCAGCGCTACGATCATTCCGCGCCTCAGCCCGGAGCGATCCGATCTGTGCGGCGCGGTGTCAGTGTCGCCGGAGTGGTGGAATTGGTAGACACGCAGGATTTAGGTTCCTGTGCCTACGGGCGTGAGGGTTCGAGTCCCTTCTCCGGCACGTGATCGAACAAGCCGCGGGGCGGGCTCACGACCATCAGCTGCTGCCGTAGGGGCACCGGTCAGAGCTTGACCCCCGTCTCGGCACACCCCGCGAGATAGCGCACCCAGGTCTGCGTACCACGCAGACTCCCTCCGGCCGCGAGATTGTCGCCAGCACGGTAGGCGCGACCCACGGCACCGGGGATCCGCAGCCGCCCGAAGGGTCGACGTTGGCCACGGAGCTTCAGCAGCGGCCGCACGATCTCCTCGATACCCAGCACCTCCGGACCGGCGAGGTCGGCAACCCGGCCCGCCGGTTCGGCCACGATCAGCTCGGTGAGCGCTCGGGCGACCTCCTCGGCGCTGACCGGCTCGAAGCGCAGCCCACCGGGCGCCGGGACGATCGGCAGCTTTGCCATGGCGCCGACGGTCAGGTGGACGAAGTCATGCACCTGCGCTGCCCGCAGAAGGCTGTACGGCACACCGGAGCGGGTGATGGCCTCCTCCGCTGCCGCCTTCGCACGGAAATAGCCGATCGGCATCCGATCAGCGCCGATCACCGACACCAGCACGAGAAGGCGAAGGTCTGCCGCTCTCGCCGCCCGGGCAAGGTGGTGGGCTGCGACGTCGTCACCCTTGGCGCCCCCGGCGAGATGCACGACTCGCTCGACGTCGCGCAACGCTGCAGCCAGCCCCGAGCCAGTCACGACGTCGCCGAGCACGTGGCTGACACCTGCAGAGTCGACGCCGCCGCTGCGGCTGAGAACCCGCACGGTCTCGCCCTCCGCCCTCAGCATCCGGACGACCCGGCTGCCGATATTGCCCGTGCCACCTGTCACCAGGATCGGCCGACTCCCACGATCGCTCATGTTGTTCTCCTGTCAGATCCGGGGCAGTTCCCCGCTACCTTCTTGACGGACGAGTAAGGAAGATGTGACATGGCCGACCAACGGATCCTGGCGACGCATTTCGCCGCGCAACGTCCGAGGCTCATCGCCGTCGCCCAACAGCTGATCGGCTCGCGGGCGGACGCCGAGGACGTGGTGCAGCACGCCTGGCTGCGATTGACCAGTGTCGACAGCGAACAGCTGGAGAACGTCGATGCCTGGCTGACCACCGTCGTCTCGCGGCTCAGCCTCGACGTGTTGCGGTCGGCGCGACGCACCCGCGAGCGCGCCTGGACCGTCTCCGAATGGTCGACCAGTCCAAGCGCGGACGGCGACCCAGCGGACGAAGTCGAGCGGACAGATCAGATCAGCATCGCCCTGGCCGTGGTGCTCGACGCGCTCTCTCCGGCGGAACGCGTCGCGTTCATGCTCCACGACGTCCTCGGCGTGACCTTCGCCGAGATCGCCCGGCTGACGGGCCGCTCCCCGGACGCAGCGCGGCAGCTCGCTTCCCGGGCGCGTCGACGCGTGCGTCAGAAGCCGTCCGTCGCGCCCCGCGACCCTCGCCGCGAGCGACTCCTGGTTCAGGCCTGGCTCGCGGCGGTCCGCGACGGCGACGTGCAGGCCATCCTGAGACTGCTCGACGACGGCGCTGTGCTGCGCGCCGACTACGGTGGCCGTCGCGACGAGCTGAAGGGCGCCCGCACGATCGCCGAGAACGCGCGATTCGCCGGCCGCCTCGCGCTGCGCTCGATCGCCATCCGCATCGACGGTGATCCCGGAGTAGCGGCGATCGTCGACGGCGAGGTGGTCTCGCTGATGGCCTTCGGGATCAGGGACGACCGGATCGTCAGGCTGGACGTGCTCGCCGACCCCGTCCGGATCGCCCGGATCCAGCACCTGAGCGCGCGGCTTCGAGACGGGTAGCGGCGATCAAGTAGCCGAGGACCGACGATATCCGTGCCGCCGCGATCACTCAGCCGGACGAGACTCCAGCGCGTCGGTCGTACTGCAAGAACGCGAAACCGTCGCGCGGCTCGGCCACGGTCAGCTCCCATTCGGCGTCGTCGATGTCGGGGAAGGTGACGTCTCCCGCGGGCGCGAGGTCGACCTCGGTGACCAGCAGCCGGTCCAGCCGGGACCACGCCTGACGGTAGATCTCTCCCCCGCCGCAGACGAACACCGGCTTGTCGCCGGCCACCTGCGCCGCCAGCTCCAAGGCGGTGTCCACGTCGGCGGCGACCAGCACGCCCTCGACCGCCCAGTCCGGGTCACGGGTGACCACGATGGTGGTCCGGCCGGGCAGCGGGCGTCCGATGGAGTCGTAGGTCTTGCGGCCCATCACCATCACGTGACCCATGGTGACCGCCCGGTAGCGGGCCCAGTCCTCCTTGATCCGCCACGGGATGTCGTTGCCCGCTCCGATCACCTTGTTGGAGCCGACCGCGGCGATGCCGATGAACCTCGGCGGTGACCCACTCACCGGGTCAGACCGCGATCGGGGCTTTGATCCCCGGGTGGGGGTCGTAGGCCTCGATCGAGATGTCGGCCATCGAGAACCCGTCGATGGTGGTGACGGCCGGGTTGAGCACCAGCCTCGGCAGCGGGCGCGGCTCGCGTTGCAGCTGCAGGCGCGCCTGGTCGAGGTGGTTGAGATAGAGGTGGGCGTCCCCGAGCGTGTGCACGAAGTCGCCGACACCCAGCCCACAGACCTGCGCCACCAGATGGGTCAGCAAGGCGTACGAGGCAATGTTGAACGGGACGCCGAGGAAGACGTCGGCCGAGCGCTGGTAGAGCTGGCAGGACAACTTGCCGTCGGCCACGTAGAACTGGAACATGGTGTGGCACGGCGGCAGCGCCATCGCGTCCAGGTCGGCGACGTTCCAGGCGCTGACCAGGTGCCGGCGCGAGTCCGGTGAGGTCCGGATGGCGTCGATCACGGCGGCGATCTGGTCGAGGTGGCTCCCGTCGGGGGTGGGCCAGGAGCGCCACTGATAGCCGTAGATCGGTCCCAGCTCGCCGTGCTCGTCGGCCCACTCGTCCCAGATGGTCACGTTCTGCTCGTGCAGCCACTCGACGTTGGTCGAGCCGCGGAGGAACCAGAGCAGCTCGGCGATCACCGAGCGGGTGTGCACCTTCTTGGTGGTCAACAGCGGGAAGCCGGCCGACAGGTCGAACCGCATCTGGTAGCCGAACGTACTCAGGGTGCCGGTGCCGGTGCGGTCACCCTTGCGGACGCCAGTCGTCAACACGTGGTCCAGCAGGTCGAGATAGGTCTTCACGCGCGTTCCTCCTGCGTCGAGGGGTGCTCGGCCCACCGGGTCAGCTCGTCGAGCAGCACCGGAACGATGGCCCGGACCGCCTGGCCGCGGTGGCTGATCCGATCCTTGTCCGCCGCTGACATCTCTGCCGTGCTGACAGCCTGGCCGTCGGCCACGAACAGCGGGTCGTAGCCGAAGCCATTGTGCCCCCGCGGAGCAGTCAGCAGATGCCCGCTCATCTCGCCGAGACAGACATGCTCAGCCCCGTCCGGCAGCACCAGGGCCATGGCGCAGACGAAGGCCGCGGTCCGCTCGGCCTCGGGTACGTCGTGCAGCTGCCGCAGCAGCAGCTCGTTGTTGGCGTCGTCGTCGGCGTCCGGGCCGGACCACCGCGCGGACCGTACGCCCGGCATGCCGTTCAGCACGTCCACCACCAGGCCGGAGTCGTCGGCCAGGGCCGGCAGACCGGTGGCCGCGACGCAGGCCCGGGCCTTGAGCAGCGCGTTGCCGGCGAAGGAGCGCTCGGTCTCCGCCGGCTCCGGGTAGGGCGTGACGTCGGCCAGGCCGAGGACCTGCACGGGGTCGTCCGGGTCTGCGCTCTGCGCACGGGATCCCGCTTGCGCCTCGGCCACGATCCGGCGCAGCTCCGCCAGCTTCTTGGCGTTGCCGGTGGCCAGGACCACCCGCCTCACGACGAGGCGAGGGCTGCAGCCTGCAGCCGGGTCAGCTCGGCGCAGCCCGCCACGCCGAGGTCGAGCAGCTGGTCCAGCGTGGCCCGGTCGAACGGGACACCCTCGGCGGTGCCCTGCACCTCGATGAAGTCGCCGGTGCCGCTCATCACCACATTCATGTCGGTATCGGCCGACGAGTCCTCGGTGTAGGCCAGGTCCAGCATCGGCACGTTGCCGACCACGCCGACGGAGATGGCGGCCACCGAGTTGGTCAGCGGCTCGCCGGTGAGCAGGTTGCGCTGTCGCAGCCACTCGACGGCGTCGTGCAAGGCGACGTACGCCCCGGTGATGGAGGCGGTCCGGGTGCCGCCGTCGGCCTGCAGCACGTCGCAGTCCAGCACGATGGTGTTCTCGCCGAGCGCCTTGTAGTCGATGATGGCGCGCAGGCTGCGACCGATCAGCCGGCTGATCTCGTGGGTACGCCCGCCGACCCGGCCCTTGATCGACTCGCGGTCGTTGCGGGTGTTGGTGGCTCGGGGCAGCATCGCGTACTCGCTGGTCACCCAGCCGAGACCGGAGCCCTTGCGCCAGCGGGGCACGCCGGGGGTGACGCTGGCCGCGACCAGCACCCGGGTGGAGCCGTACTCGACCAGCACCGAGCCCTCCGCCTGCTCCAGCCAGCCGCGGGTGAAGCGCACCTCGCGCAGCTGGTCGGGAGCGCGTCCGTCGGCTCTGGTCGTGTCGTCTGCAGTTGTGGTCACGGCGTCAACCCTAGTGACCGTCGCCGACATCGCCGAACGACGAGGGTCCCCGAGTCCTCAGCGAGCACCGATCGTCCACTCTCCCCCGGGTTCGGCCAGCATCACCGGCCCGTCGAAGTGCGGCAGCGCCTCGGCCCGGACCACCTCCGGGTCGTGCCACGGCGGGATGTGGGTCAACAGCACGGCACCCACCCCGGCCAGCTGGCCGGCGGCGGCCGCCTGGGAGCCGGTCAGGTGGACGCCGCTCGGGTTGACCTTGGCGTCGGTGTACGCCGACTCGACCAGCAGCAGGTCGGCGCCCTCGGACAGCTCGACCAGGGCGTCGCACGGTCCGGTGTCGCCGGAGTAGACCAGCGAGCCACCACCGGGACCGGTGTCGGTGACCCGGATCGCGTACGCCTCGACCGGATGGGCGACACGGGCCGTGCGCACCTCGAACGGGCCGATCCGCTGGGACGGCTGCCAGGTGTGGTAGTCGAAGTGCTCAGCGATGCCGGGTCCCGCCTCGGGTCGGCCGCCCTCGGGGACGGCGACGTCGTAGGCCCGGGCGAGCCGCTGCGCCGTGCCGGCCGGCCCCCAGAAGGTGGTGTGGGAGAACGGCCGCGGCGAGTAGCGGGCGGTGACGAAGAAGCCGCAGGCGTCCAGGCAGTGGTCGGGGTGCAGGTGGCTCAGCGCCACGGCGTCGACCTCGCTCGGGTCCAGATAGCGGTAGAGCGCACCCACGGCGCCCGGACCCAGGTCGAGCAGCAGGGAGTACGTCCGCCCCTCGAACGCGGCCTGGACCAGATAGCACGATGCTGCTGACTCGGGTCCGGACACCGACCCGCTGCACCCGACGACGGTGAGTTGCATGACGACTTCCTCCTAGGCGATCTGAGCGGTCATCGGGGCCCGCCACCGACCCGTACGGCATCGACCGCGGGGACCCCCGGGACGGCGAACTGTTCGACGCCGGACACCAGCGGACCCATCAGCCGCCGGCCGACGCCCTCGAACGCCTCCGGGCTGCCGGTGGTCAGGAACCGGTGCCGGGCGGCCCGTGGCCGGTCATGGCTCAGTCCGGAGCGGGTCAGCGCGGCGTAGACATCCTTGGCGCACTCGTCGGCGCTGGAGACCAGGCTCACGCCGTCGCCGAGGACGTAGGAGATCACCCCGGTCAGCAGCGGGTAGTGGGTGCAGCCGAGGATCAAGGTGTCGATCCCCTCGGTGCGCAGCGGTGCCAGGTAGTCCTCGGCGCAGGCCAGCAGCTCCGGCCCGCCGGTGATGCCCGCCTCGACGAACGGCACGAAGGGCGGGCAGGCCACGGTCAGCAGGTCGATCTGGGGTGCGGCGGTGAACGCATCGTCATAGGCGCGGGAGGTGGCGGTGGCGGTGGTGCAGATGACCCCCACCTTGCCGGTGCGGGTGGCGGCGGCCGCCCGGCGCGCGGCCGGGAAGATGACCTCGATCACCTCGACGTCATAGCGCTCGCGGGCGTCGCGCAGCACGGCGGCACTGGCGGAGTTGCAGGCGATGACGAGCAGCTTGACCCCCAGCGACACCAGGTGGTCCAGGCACTCCAGGGCGTACTCGCGGACGTCGGGGATCGACTGGTCGCCATACGGGGCGCGGGCGGTGTCGCCGAGATAGATGACGTCCTCGTTGGGCAGCTGGTCCATCACCGCACGGGCGACGGTCAGTCCGCCGAACCCGGAGTCGAAGATCCCGATCGGCGCCTCGGCGTCCCGACTCCTGTGCTGTCCCACGGGGAGCCAGCGTACGCGCCCCGCGGGTAGCCCGGCGCCGCGACACCGCGGTCGGCCGGGTCCGGCGGGGGCGGCGATCAGGCCCAGACCTGGCCGTCCAGGACGTCCTCGGCGGCGTCGATGTCGCTGTCATAGGCGCCGGTGGACAGATACTTCCAGCCCGCGTCGCAGATGATCAAGACGATGTCGGCCCGCTCACCCGCCTTGACGGCCCGGGCCGCCTGAGCCAGTGCGGCGTGCACGATGGCCCCGGACGACAGGCCGGCGAAGATCCCTTCCCGGTCCAGCAGCTCACGGACCCGGCGGATGGCGTCGCGGGAGCCGACGGAGAACCGGGAGGTGACCAGCGACGCGTCGTACAGCTCGGGGACGAAGCCCTCGTCGATATTGCGCAGCCCGTAGACCACCTCCCCGTAGCGGGGCTCGGCGGCGACGATCTTCACCTCGGGCTTGTGCTCGGCGAAGTAGCGACCGATGCCCATCAAGGTGCCGGTGGTGCCGAGACCGGCGACCACGTGGGTCACCTCCGGCAGGTCCGCATGGATCTCGGGACCGGTGCTCAGATAGTGCGCCTCGGCGTTGGCCGGGTTGCCGTACTGGTAGAGCATCACCCAGTCCGGATGCTCGGCGGCCAGCTTCTTGGCCACCGCGACCGCCTCGTTCGACCCGCCAGCAGCCGGCGACGAGACGATCTCCGCGCCCCACATGTGCAGGATCTGGCGGCGCTCCACCGAGGTGTTCTCCGGCATCACACAGATCAGCCGATAGCCGCGCAGCTTGGCGGCCATCGCCAGCGAGATGCCGGTGTTGCCGCTGGTCGGCTCGAGGATCGTCGCTCCGGGCCGCAGCGTCCCGTCCGCCTCGGCGGCGGCGATCATGTTGAGCGCAGCCCGGTCCTTGATCGAGCCGGTCGGGTTCCGGTCCTCCAGCTTGGCCCACAGCCGGACCGAGTCACTCGGCGACAGCGCGGGCAGACCGATCAACGGGGTGTGGCCGACCGAGTCGGCCAGCGAGGCGTACCGCACCATCGGCGGGTGACGCTCAGCCGCCGGCGACGGCGGGCAGCACCACGACGACGTCACCGTCGGCGGTCGGGGCACCCAGGCCACCGGTGAAGCGGACGTCCTCGTCGTTGACGTAGACGTTGACGAAGCGACGCAGACCGTCGGCCTCGACCAGGCGGGCCTTCAGACCGGGGTGGCGGGCCTCGACGTCGTCGATCACCTGCAGCAGGGTGCTGCCGTCGCCTGAGACGACCTTCTCGCCTGCGGTGTAGGTACGCAGGATCGTGGGGATCCTCACTTCGACGGCCATGCTTCTCCTCGGTTCGGTGCGCCGATCCGGCGCAGCGGATGTCAGTCAGTGGTGCCACCCCCGGCGTCGGGGGTCTGTCCGGTCAACCAGGCCCGCGGCCCGGCTATTCCCGGATCTCGATCTCCTCCTCCGTCACCGCACCGTCGAGGATGCGGTAGGACCGGATCTCGACCGGGCCGTCGTCCGAGCCGGTCTCGGCCGTGGAGACGAGGACGTAGTGGGCCTGCGGCTCGGCCGCGTAGGCGATGTCGGTCCGCGACGGATAGGCCTCGGTAGCGGTGTGCGAGTGGTAGATCACGACGATCTCCTCGTCGGCGTCGTCCATCTCCCGATAGAGCCGCAATTGCTCGGTGGGCTCGAACCGGAAGAAGGTCGGCGACCGGTCGGCGTTGGTCATGGCCACGAACCGCACCGGGTCGTCGGAGCCCGCCGGGCCGACGATGACACCGCACGCCTCGTCCGGGTGGTCGGCGCGGGCATGGGCCACCATGGCGTCGAGATGAGCGCGGGAGATCCTCAGCACGGCGCCACAGTAGGTGGGCTGCGCCGCGATTTCGTACCCCCTCTCGGAGTCTGAGACCCGGGCCCGGCCCCGGCCACCGGTCCGCACCGCCACCAGCGCGGCGCTCAGAGTGCGCTGAGCATGGTCTCCTGTGCGAATCCCAGCCAGTCGTAGACACTCAGCATGAACGCCCGCGGATCGTCCTCGGGAAGCTCGGCGAGCTCGTCGGCGGTCTCGGCGTCGGTGATACCCAGCCGGGTGGCCACGGCCAGCCGCACGCTGGTCAGCGTCCGCAGCCAGGCGTCCGCCTCGTCCAGCGGGATCCTGACGTCGCGGGCTCCCTGTCCGGTCTCGGCCAGTCGGGACAGCACAACCTGTGCCTCGGCGATCTTGGTGGCCCGCAGGTCACGCTCGGTGTAGCGGCGGAAGTCCGAAGACCCGGCCGGGTCGTGCGGATAGGCGTTGGGGAAGAGCCGCTGCAGCACCGGGTCCTCCGACGTCTCCGGCTCGTCGGGGTCCACCTGCAGGTCCCGCGCCCACAGCTCGAAGGGGTCACTCGACTCCGGCTGCGTCGCGTACGACGCCGGGTCGCCGTCGGAGACCATCTCGACCAGCTGGGTCACCAGGGAGCTCATCAGCTCGACCTCGTAGCGGTCGAAATGGGTGACGAGCGCCCCACTCTTGCGCTTGAACTTCCTCATCGCACGAACCTACTTTCCCCGTCGGGCGCTCGCGAGTCGGGCGCTCGCGAATCGGGCACTCGCGAATCGGGCACTCACGCGTCCGCCTTGTCCAGCGTGGCCCAGAGCCCGTACTCGTGCATCGCCTTGACGTCGCTCTCCATCTCCTCCCGCGAGCCGCTGGAGACCACCGCCTTGCCGTCCTGGTGGACCTGCATCATCAGCTTCTCGGCCTTGGCCTTCGAGTAGTGGAAATAGCTGGTGAACACGTGGGTGACGTACGACATCAGGTTCACCGGGTCATCCCAGACGATGGTCACCCAGGGCGTCTGCGCCAACGCGTCCTCGACCGGCCGCTCGACGACGGCGGTGCCGCCGGCAGGAGTGACGCTCGGTTCCACAGGTGCTGACATGGCGCCCATTCTTGCAAATCCGGGCGGTGTTCCCCGCCACCGTGTCGCCCCGCCCCGGTCCGGATCGCCGCCGGCCCGACCAGGGCTCGACCGACGAGGACAACGGCCCCGTCGCTAGGCTGTGGCGCGTGACCGAGACCATCTCCGAGAGCGCTACCGCGCCGGTCTGGGGACCCACCGAGGTACCCACCACCGCCTTGCTCACCGACCACTACGAGCTCACCATGCTGCGGGCCGCGTTGCAGGCCGGGACCGCCGAGCGGCACAGCGTCTTCGAGCTGTTCAGCCGCCGGCTGCCGCCGGGTCGCCGCTATGGCGTCGTGGCCGGAGTCGGTCGGGCGCTGCGGGCGCTGCGGCACTTCCGCTTCGACGACGAGTCGCTGCGGTTCCTGGTCGAACGTCGCGTGGTCGACGCCGCAACGGCCGACTGGCTGGCCGACTTCCGCTTCCGCGGCGACATCTGGGGCTATCCCGAGGGTGAGATCTTCTTCCCCGGGTCGCCGTTGGTGGTGGTGGAGAGCAGCTTCGCCGAAGGGGTGCTGCTGGAGACGGTGCTGCTCAGCATCTACAACCACGACTCGGCGATCGCCTCTGCGGCTTCCCGGATGACCGCGATGGCAGGCAGCCGGCCCTGCATCGAGATGGGGTCGCGGCGCACCCAGGAGCTGTCCGCCGTTGCCGCCGCCCGCGCCGCCTACATCGCGGGTTTCGACGCCACCTCGAACCTGGAGGCCGGACGACGCTACGGCGTACCCACCACCGGGACGGCCGCGCACTCGTTCACGCTGCTGCACGGCTCGGAGCGGGAGGCGTTCGCCGCCCAGGTCGCCGCGCTGGGCGAGGACACGACCTTGCTGGTCGACACCTACGACGTGCGCAACGCCGTCGAGCTGGCGGTCGAGCTCACCGGTGGCCGGATCGGCGCCGTCCGGCTGGACTCGGGCGACCTGGCCGCGGTGGCGCAGCAGGTCCGCGACCAGCTGGACTCGCTCGGCGCCACCCAGACCCGGATCATCGTCACCTCCGACCTGGACGAGTGGAACATCGCCGCGCTCTCGGGAGCGCCCGTCGACGGCTACGGCGTCGGCACCGCGCTGGTCACGGGCAGCGGTCACCCGACCTGCGGCTTCGTCTACAAGCTGGTGGCGCGGGCGGACTCCGACGAGCCCGGCGCTCCCCTGGTGCCGGTCGCCAAGAAGAGCACCGACAAGATCTCCATCGGCGGTCGCAAGTTCGCGCTCCGCCGCCTGAGCGGTGGCGTCGCCACGCTGGAGCTGATCGGGGTCGGTGAACCACCCGCCGGGGACCACGATGACCGACCACTGCTGGTGCCGCTGGTCCGCGCCGGTGAGATCGTCGGCGAGGAGCCGCTGGCCGCGGCCCGGGAACGGCACGCCCGCTCGCGCGCCGAGCTGCCGATGGAGGCGCTGAAGATGTCGCGGGGCGAGCCGGTGATCGACACCGTCTACGTCGACCCGGCCCACACCGAGACGGCCAACCCGTTCGCGCGCTCGAACTCCGCGGCCGGATAGCGTCGGGCCATGAGCAGCTGGCGCACCACCGACCTCGCCTCGCAGGCCGGTCGCACCGTGATCGTGACCGGAGCCAACAGCGGCTTGGGTCGCGCCACCACCGCCGCGTTGGCCGGCGCCGGCGCCCGGGTGGTGATGGCGGTCCGCGACCTCGACCGGGGCAACGCCGCCGCGAGCGCGATCGCGGGTCAGGTGGAGGTCCGTCGGCTCGACCTGGCCGACCTCTCCTCGGTCCGGCGATTCGCCGAGAGCATCGCCGACCCGATCGACATCCTGATCAACAACGCCGGCGTGATGGCCGTCCCGCAGGCCCGGACCGCCGACGGCTTCGAGCTGCAGTTCGGCACCAACCATCTGGGCCACTTCGCGCTCACCAACCTGCTGCTGCCCCGGATCTCCGACCGGGTGGTCACCGTGTCGTCCACGATGCACCGGGTCGGGCGGATCGACCTCGACGATCTCAACGGGGAGCACCGGCGGTATTCCCCGTGGCGGGCGTACGGGCAGAGCAAGCTGGCCAACCTGCTCTTCACCCTCGAGCTGCAGCGTCGACTGCAGGCGGCCGGCTCGCCGGTCCGGGCGCTCGCCGCGCACCCTGGCTACGCCGCCACCAACCTGCAGGCGGGCAGCGGGAACCCGGTGCTCGACCGGCTCGCCGGACTGGGCAACAAGGTCATGGCCCAGAGTGCAGAGATGGGTGCGCTGCCGACCCTGTATGCCGCGGTGGCCGACCTGCCCGGCGCGCTCTATGTCGGCCCTGACGGCTTCGCCGAGCAGCGCGGCCACCCGACGTTGGTGGGTCGCTCCGCCGCCGCCAGCGACGTGACGATGGCGAAGCGGCTGTGGAGCGCGTCGGAAGAGCTGACCCAGACGCGATTCCCGACCGGACTGCCGCTCAGGACAGAGCGCGGTGCCAGCTGAGGGCGTACGCGCTGTCGTCGCAGGCCAGACCGCCCTCGCCCAGCTCGAGCGGGCGGAAGGTGTCAACCATGACGGCCAGCTCGTCGAAGAACTCCTTGCCCAGACTCGCCTCCGCGGCCCCCGGCTGCGGACCGTGCGAATGCCCGCCCGGGTGCAGCGACACCGAGCCCTGCTCGATGCCGGAGCCCTTCCGGGCCTCGTAGTCGCCGCCGCAGTAGAACATCACCTCGTCGGAGTCGACGTTGGAGTGGTAGTACGGCACCGGCACGGCGAGCGGGTGGTAGTCGACCTTGCGCGGGACGAAGTTGCAGATCACGAAGTTGGCGCCCTCGAACACCTGGTGCACCGGGGGCGGCTGGTGCACCCGGCCGGTGATCGGCTCGAAGTCGTCCACGTTGAAGGTGTAGGGATACAGACACCCGTCCCAGCCCACCACGTCGAAGGGATGGGTGCTGGCGGTCACCACCGATCCGACGATCCCGCTGGGCCCATGCCCGCGGTGCTTGGTGAAGACCTCGACGTCGCTGCCCTCGACCAGCAGCGGTGCCGTCGGCCCGTGTAGGTCACGCTCACAGTAGGGACTGTGCTCCAGCAGCTGACCGAACCTCGACAGATAGCGCTTCGGCGGGCTCAGATGCGAGTTCGCCTCGATCGCGTACGCCCGCACCTCGCCGTCGGGCAGCCAGCGGTGCACGGTGGAGCGGGGCAGCACCACGTAGTCCCGGTCGGAGAAGGACAGCTCGCCGAACACGGTCTGCACGGTTCCCGAGCCCGACTCGACGTAGACGCACTCGTCGCCGATGGCATTGCGATACAGCGGGGATGACGCCGCACCCACCGCGTAGGAGATCCGGACGTCGCTGTTGCCGAGGACCAGCCGACGGCCGGTGACCAGATCGACCTGGCCCGGGTCCACCGACGCGAACAGCGCGGGCAGCCGCAGGTGCAGCGGCCGCAGCGGATGGTTCGGGGTGGTGGCCAGGTCGGCCAGCTGCCAGACCCGGCTGTCGCTCATCGCCGACGGGATGCCGCGGTGGTAGAGCAGGGACGAGTCGGCGGAGAAGCCCTCCTCCCCCATCAGCTCCTCGGCGTACAGGCTTCCGTTCGGCTGGCGGAACTGGGTGTGCCGTTTCGGCGGAATCTCCCCGACACTGCGGTAGAAGGCCATGTCCCACATTAACCCCGGGCTCCCTGGTTCAGGCCGGCTCCGACGCGTCGCGCCCGGTCCACCGGGCGAGCACCGTGGGCGGAGCCACCGTGGTGAACGCGTCGACTACGATGGCCCGCAGCTCGGCCTCGTCCAGCCCCGGCAGCAGCACGCCCAGCCAACCGCGGTGACCGACGTACGGCGGGACGAAGAACCGATCCGGCTCGGTGTCGACCAGATCGCCTTGCGCCCCGTCGGGAGCCGCGCACCACAGGGCCAGTCGGCCGTCACCGTGGTGGTCGTCGAGGAACATCACGAAGCACTTCTTGTCCCGCACGAAGAACGCCGGACCGCCGTGGGACGGCCGCTCCGACACCTCCGGAAGTCCGCTCACCGCCCGCCGCACAGCCTGCAGCGATCGCGCCACCTCGACCGGATCGAACCTGCTCATGCTCGATTCTGACGCTGGGCCGCGGCGATGGCCAGAGCCGTGGGGAAAAAGCGAGGACGACGACCGCTAGCCTGCCCAGATGAGGCTCTTCGACGACCTCCGGGTCAAGCAGGTCCGCCGCCGGCTCTGCCGGGTCGGCTGCCCGAGCCCGCGTCCGGTGCCGGCGGGACTCGCGGCGATCCCGGGCTCGCGATGAGCTGGATCGAGGTGACCCCGGATGCACCGTTCGGCACCGCGGAGCTGCCGTACGGCGTGCTGGTCGTCGACGGCGTCGCCCGGGTGGCGGTCGCCGTCGGCGGCTGGGTGCTCGACCTGGCGGCACTGGCCCGCGCCGACGGTCGCGACCCCGCCCTGTTCGACCAGTCGAGCCTGAACCCGTTCCTGGCCGCGGGGCCCGCGGTCTGGCGCCGGACCCGGGACTGGGTCCGGGCCGCGGTGGTGGACCCGGCACGGCGACCGGTGGTCCAGCCGCTGCTGCGCCCGGCGTCGTCGGCCGCCATGGGGCTGCCGATCGAGGTGGCCGACTTCGTCGACTTCTACGCCAATGAAGACCACGCCGCCACCGTCGGGGCGATCTTTCGTCCCGACGGAGACCCGCTCCCCCCCAACTGGAAGCACCTCCCGATCGGCTATCACGGCCGGGCCAGCAGCGTCATGGTGTCGGGCACCGACATCCGCCGACCGTCGGGACAGCACCGGCCCGCCGGCGCGGCGGCACCCGTGTTCGGTCCGTCCGCCAAGCTGGACCTGGAGGCGGAGCTGGGCTGGGTGGTCGGTGTCGGTGCACCCGAGGGCCGGGTCGCGGTCGCCGACTTCGCCGAGCACGTCTTCGGGGTGGTGCTGCTCAACGACTGGTCGGCCCGCGACATCCAGGCCTGGGAGTACGTCCCGCTGGGACCCTTCCTGGGCAAGAGCTTCGCGACCTCCATCTCGGCCTGGGTGCTGCCGCTGGCGGCGCTCGACGAGGCACGGATACCGCTGGCGCCGCAGCAACCGCCGCTGCTGCCCTACCTGCAGGGACCGGGGACCGGCTACGCCGTGACAGTGGAGGTGTGGCTGGACGACCAGCTGCTCAGCCGCTGCCCGTATGAGCGGATGTACTACTCGCCGGCCCAGCTGCTGGCCCACCTCAGCGCCAACGGCGCGGCGGTACGTACCGGTGACCTGCTCGGCAGCGGGACGGTGTCCGGCCCCGGACAGGACCAGCGCGGCAGTCTGCTGGAGCTGACCTGGGACGGCCGCGACCCGATCACTGTCGGCGGGCGCACCCGGACGTACCTGGAGGACCAGGATGTGGTGACGCTGCGGGCCAGCACCGCGACCGGACTGCGCCTGGGCGAGGTGACCGGCCGGATCGTCGCAGGCTGACCGCTTCGCCGCGGGGCGGGCTCAGCGGACCTTGACCACCTGGGTCTTCGCGGCCAGGTCGTGGATGGCCTGGCGTTTGGGCTGCCACAACGGGAACAGCGCGTCCAGCAGCTGGAACAGGACGAGCACACTGTTGAGCCCCGGCAGCACCCAGATGGTGGACCGAACCAACGCGGTCGACCAGCTCAGTCGCTCGGTGCTGCGGCCGTGGTCGACCGGAACCACCCGCAGTCCGCAGAGCAGCTTGCCGGGGGTCGCGCCCTTCAGTCGCAGGAACACCACGTGGTAGATCAACCCGACGACCACCGTGATCACGGCCACCAGCAGCTGGTCGCGCAACGGGAAGGCGGTGTTCGGGTCGAGCTCGGGCGGCAGCGGCGAGCCGGAGTTGGTGGCGTCGACGACGTCACGGACGTAGGCGATCATCGTGGCCAGGACCCGGCGATAGATGCCGATGGCCGGGATCACGGCCAGCACCGAGATGATCAGCGTGTCGACCACGGACGCGAGCACCCGCCACCACCACCCGGACAGGGGCACGCCGTCGGCGGTGGTGACCAGACCGGCCTGGCCGTACGCGCCCGGCGAGGGCTGCTGGCCTGGATAGGGCTGCTGGGGATAGGGCTGCTGGCCGGGGTACGGCTGCTGGCCGGGATAAGGCTGCGAGCCGGCGGGGTGCGAGCCCGGTGCGGCCTGGCCGGCCGGTCCGGAGCCGTACGAACCCTGCCCCTGCGGACCCGGCGCCGGGTACGGGGTGCTCCAGCCCTGGCTGCTCGGCGGCACGGCTCCCTCGCGCTCGCGGGTGTTGCGGGACCACTGCCAGCCGTCCCAGTAGCGCTCCCGCGACTGGTCAACGGGGTCGGGGTACCAGCCGCCCGGTGCTGCATGTCGACCGGGCGGGACCGGCGGCGAACCCACGGGAATGTCACTCACGGCGCCCACCTTAATGCCGACAGCGCGATTTCCCTCTGCCAGCGACGGGCGCCGCCGGTTCCACCTGGGAACGTTGCGGCTGCCTTCCGTGCTGCGGCGCGCGGTGGACCGCTCACAGGTTGCCGCGCCGCTCCTGCTCCCGCTCGATGGCCTGGAACAGGGCCTGGAAGTTGCCCTTGCCGAAGCCCAGCGACCCGTGCCGCTCGATCAGCTCGAAGAAGACGGTGGGCCGGTCGCCGAGGGGGCGGGTGAAGATCTGCAGCAGATAGCCGTCCTCGTCCCGGTCGACCAGGATGCCTCGTCGGCGCAGCTCCTCGATCGGCACCCGCACCTGCCCGATCCGGGCCCGCAGCTGCGGGTCGTCGTAGTAGGAGTCGGGGGTGTCGAGGAACTCCACGCCGACCTCACGCATCCGGTCGACGGCCGTCACGATGTCGTTGGTCGCCAACGCGAGGTGCTGGACGCCGGGGCCGTCGTAGAACTCGAGGAACTCGTCGATCTGGCTCTTCTTCTTCGCCACCGCCGGCTCGTTCAGCGGGAACTTCACCCGATGGTTGCCGTTCGCCACCACCTTGCTCATCAGTGCCGAATAGTCGGTGGCGATGTCGTCGCCGATGAACTCGGCCATATTGGTGAAGCCCATCACCCGGTGGTAGAAGTCCACCCAGGCGTCCATCCGGCCGAGCTCGACGTTGCCGACCACGTGGTCGAGGGCCTGGAACAGCCGCGCCGGGGCGCCGTCGCTTCGGACGTAGCTCGACGACCGCGGCACGAAGCCGGGCAGGTAGACCCCGGTGTAGCCGGACCGATCGACCAGTGTGTGCCGCGTGTCGCCGTAGGCGGCGATCGTGGCCGTCCGGACGGTGCCGTGCTCGTCGCGAAGGTCGTGCGGCTCCACCAGGACCCGCGCTCCCTGCGCCCGGGCGTGGGCGATGCAGCGGTCGACGTCGGGCACCGCGAGGCTGACGTCGAGGACCCCGTCGCCGTGCCGCCGGTGGTGCTCGAGCACCCCACTGTCCACGCTGACGCCGCCGACCAGGACGAACCGGCAGGCGCCGCTGGTCAAGACGTACGCCTTGGAGTCACGCCGGCCGGTCTCGGGGCCGGCATAGCCGACCAGGGTCATCCCGAACGCGGCCTGGTAGAACTGGGCGGCTTGGGTGGCGTTGCCGACCACCCAGGTGACCGCGTCCCAACCGGTCACCGGGAACGGGTCGGAGGAGGCGTCGTATTCGACCAGACCGATCAGCTGGTGCAGCTGGTCGGCGTCCAGGTGGGCGAGCTTCTCATCCGACGTCAGCACGGTCTGGGTCAGTACATCGGTCATGACGTCACTGTGGGCGGGGTCGACACGGTGCGCAAGAGCTGCGGTTTTCGCTGTACATTCTGATCAACTCGGCCCGACCTCTCAGGTCAGAAAAGGGCATCATGACTACAGCAGACGCACCGGTGGACGCGTTGGACCGCCGCATCCTCGGGCTGTTCGCCGCCGAGCCACAGATCGGGGTGCTCGAAGCCAGCCGACGGCTCGGGGTGGCCCGTGGGACCGTCCAGGCGCGACTGGACCGGCTGGAGCGGACCGGGGTGCTGACCGGCTGGGCACCGACGATCTCCCCCACCGCATTGGGCTATGTGGTGACGGCCTTCGTGACCCTGGAGATCGTCCAGCACTCCGGCCGCGGGCCGGTCAACGAGCAGCTGAGTGCCATCCCGGAGGTGCTGGAGTGCTGGACCATCACCGGCAGCGGCGATCTGTGGTGCCGGATCGTGGCCAGGTCCAACGCCGACCTGCAGCGGGTCATCGACCAGATGGTGAGCCATCCCCAGGTGGTGCGGGCGGGCACCCTGATCGGGCTGGCCGAGCAGGTGCCCTACCGCACGGCTCCCCTGGTGCAGTCGTCACCGCCGGCGCTGGCACCGGCGCCACCGGCGATCGGACCAGCCGGGTCCTAGCACCTGGCCCCGGATAGGCCACAATGTCGGCAATGGACAAGATCGGTCGCTACCGTCTCGACCGGCGCCTCGGTGCCGGGTCGTTCGCGACCGTCTGGCTCGGTCATGACGACGACCTCGACGTCCCGGTCGCGGTGAAGGTGCTGGCTGACAACTGGGCCGCCAACGCCGACGTCCGCAACCGGTTCCTGTCCGAGGCCCGGATCATGCGGCGGATCCGTGACCGTCGCCTGGTGCAGGTGTATGACATCGGCACCCTTGACGACGGCCGGCCCTATTTCGTCATGGACTATATCGACGGCGGCTCGATGGATGACCTGCGCAAGCAGCTGATCGAGCCGGAGCGCGCCCTGCGGCTCTGCGCCGAGGCCTGCCGCGCGCTGCAGGTGCTGCATGAGGCCGACATCATCCACCGCGACGTCACCCCGGGGAACCTGCTGCTGGCCCGCAAGGAATCCGGCGAGACCCAGGTGCTGGTGGCCGACCTCGGGGTGGCCAAATCGATGGTCGATGTCGCCGGCGCCACCATGACCGCGGGTACGCCGTCCTACATGGCCCCCGAGCAGGCCAGCGGGGTCGGGGTGCTGGACCACCGGGCCGACATCTACTCCCTGACTGCGCTGACCTACGCGATGCTGACCGCCAAGCCGCCGTTCCCCGTCCGGAGTCTGACCGACATCCTGCACCGTCGTCCGGACCTGGAACCCGAGCCGATCGCGGCTCTGATCGGGGCGCCACCGATCCTCGACGCGCTGATGGTCTCCGGTCTGGCCGCCGACCCCAACCGGCGTCCGCCCACCGCGGCGATCCTGGCTCAGGCCCTGGACGGCATCGCCGACCAGATCCACAGTGCCCAAGCCTCGGTCAGCCCGGTCCCGGCGGCCACCGTGCTGCGGGCTGCGCCACCGACCGCTACGTCGCCGCGGTCGCAACCCTCCTCAGCCACCCCCAGCAGCCTGATCAGCCACCCGCAGCAGCCCTCCGCCCCGGCCCGGCCCGGCGGCCATCAGGGCCCAGCGCGGTCACCCCAGACCAACCCATCAGCCCAGACCAACCCATCCCCCCAGACCAACCCATCAGCGCAGACCTACCCACCCGCGCAGCCCTTCCCACCGCAGCCGCCGCCGTACGCCCCGTCCGGTCCGGCCGACTACCCGAGCTCGTGGCCGTCGGCTCCGAGCAGTGCCGCCGATCCCGGTCGGGCCGACCAGGCGTACCGGCCGGTGCACCAGCCGAGCGCACCCGAGCTGTCCGGCTACGGCCGCGCCCCCGCCGCGCCCCAGGCCGGCGAGGACGAGCACCACCCCCGGCCGGTGTCGTTCTTCGTCCTGATCGGCCTCGGCGCGCTGGCGGTGTTCGCCATCACCTTGTTCCTCACCGTCGTCGCCCTGAGCTGAGACCCGGCAGCGAGACGTCGCCACGTCACCGGCTCAGCTGCGACCGCTGATCGCCCACTGCCGGATCCGGTCGATCCGCTCCTGCAGCTCCTCAGCGGTGGCCACCGCCGACGGCGGCCCGCCACAGGCCTTCCGCAGCTCGGCGTGGATCACCCCGTGCGGGGTGTCGGTGCGGTGGTGCCACGCGCCGACCAGCCCGTTGAGCTCCTTGCGCAGCTCTCGCAGCTGCTCGTGGGTGCTGCGGGCGGCACTCTCCTCGCGCGGTCCACGGGCCACCTGCTGGGCCTGATGGCGTCGCAGCAGGTCTTTGACCTGGTCGGGTTCCAGCAGCCCGGGGATGCCGAGATAGTCCATCTCGTCGGCGCTGCCGGACTGTGTGGTCAGCCCGAACTCGCCGCCGTCGAAGACCACCCGGTCGAAGTCGGCCTCGCTGCCCAGGGCGGCGAACTCGCCCTTCTCCTCGGCCTCGAGCCCCGTCTCGGTCTCGGTCCGCTCGGCCGCCGCCAGCAGGTCCGACTCCTCCACCTGGCCCGGCGGGCGCAACGCGTGGTCCCGCTCCAGCTCCATCTCCGAGGCGTACTGCAGCAGGCTGCCGACGCTGGGGACGAACACCGAGGCGGTCTCACCCTTCGACCGGGCACGGACGAACCGGCCGACGGCTTGGGCGAAGAACAGCGGCGTGGAGATGGAGGTGGCGTACACCCCGACGGCCAGCCGGGGCACGTCGACGCCCTCGGAGACCATCCGCACGGCCACCATCCAGCGGTCGGTGCCCTCGGAGAACGCGGTGATCTTCTTGCTCGAGCCCGGCTCGTCGCTCAGCACCACGGTGGGCTTGGTGCCGGTGATCGCGCGCAGCGTCTCCGCGTACGCCCGGGCGGCCGTCTGGTCGGTCGCGATGACCAGCCCTCCGGCGTCGGGGACGTGGCTGCGCACCTCGCTCAGCCGGGTGTCGGCGGCCTTGAGGACTGAGGGGATCCAGGAGCCGTTCGGGTCCAGCGCCGTCCGCAGCGCCTGACTGGCCAGGTCCTTGGTCAGCGGCTGACCGAGCCGGGCCGAGACCTCGTCACCGGCGCTGGTCCGCCAGTGCATGTCACCGGAGTACGCCATGAACAGCACCGGACGGACGATGCCGTCGGCCAGCGCCTCGCCGTAGCCGTAGGCGTAGTCGGCCTTGGACCGCAGCGCCCCGCTGCCGTCCGGCTCATAGCGGACGAACGGGATCGGGTTGGAGTCGGAACGGAACGGGGTGCCGGTGAGCATCAGGCGGAACTTCGCCGGCTCGAACGCCTCCCGTACGCCCTCACCCCAGCTCAGCGCGTCGCCGGCGTGGTGCACCTCGTCCAGGATCACCAGGGTCTTGAAGCCCTCGGTCCGGATCCGCAGGGCCAGCGGGTTCATGCCCACGCCGGCGTAGGTCAGTGCGATCCCGACGAAGTCGCGGCTGGTCTTGCCCTGCTTGGTGCCGAAGGCGGGGTCGATCGGGATGTTGATCTTGTGGGCCGCCTCGGCCCACTGGGTCTTCAGATGCTCGGTCGGCGCCACGATGATGATCCGGTCGATCTGGCGACGGGCGAGCAGATTGGCCGCCAAGGTCAGCGCGAACGAGGTCTTGCCGGCCCCCGGGGTCGCTACCGCGAGGAAGTCCCGGGGCAGGGTGGCGAAGTACTGCTCCAACGCCGCTGCCTGCCACGCCCGCAGCTGCTTCGCCGTCCCCCAGGCCGCCCGGTCCGGGAAGGCCGGCGGCAGTCCGGTGGTGGAGATCTCGGGGTGCGGGACAGTCACTGGCCCGAGTTTAGACGAGGTCCCCGGGCCTGCTCGACCGCCGCTCCGGGCGCTGCGGACCACCGCCCGCGGTGGTCTGACGGGGACGCCGCGGTCAGCGGACGGCGCCCACCCGCAGCGATGCCGCGAAGGAGAGCAGCGCGATACCGGCCATCACCACCATCACCGTGGCGAAGGTCAGCGGCAGGTCCCCACCCGGGTGCAGCGCGGCGAAGATCGACCCGGAGACGCCGACGAAGATGCCTGAGCCGAGCGCATCGCCGAGGTTCAACGACGACGCGTTCCGGCCCTGCTCGGCGGTGGGCGAGAGGTTCATCACGACCAGGGAGGTGCTGGCGGTGGCCATCCCCATCCCGAAACCGGCGAACACCCAGCCGATCGCGACCAGCCCGATCCACAGCTGCGGCTGCGCTGCGGCGACGGCGATCACGGCGATCCCGAGGGTGACGAAGAGGGACCCGTAGGTGACGAACCGGTCCCGGCGGACCTTGAGCCAGGTCCGCGACTGCAGGAACGAGCCGGTGGTCCAGCCGATAGCGCCGAAGGTCAGCACGGCGCCGGCCAGCACCAGGTCCAGGTCGCGCTGCTCGACCAGCATCAGCGGGATGAAGGCCTCGGCACCGAAGAACGCCCCCGGCAGCAGCGCGCGGACCAGCACGACGGCCGACAGGCCGCGCCGCAGCCGCAGGAAGCCGTCCGGCATCAGCTTCGGCAGCCCGACCAGCAGGGCCGCCACCCCGGCCACCGCCAACCCGATGGCGAGCCGGTCCAGCCGCTGACCGGCGAGCTGGATGCCGGCGGCGGCGACGGCCACCAGGCCCGCCGCCCACAGCGAGGCGGGGCGGCTCGCCGACGGCGGGATGGGCTCGTGGGTCCGCATCATGGTCCGCAGGGTCGGCAGCACCATGACCGTACTGAGGGCGACCAGCGGAAGCACGGCGAAGAAGACCCAGTGCCAGCTCAGCTGCGAGGTCAGCCAGGCCGAGATCGGCGGGCCGACGAAGGCGGGCAGCACCCAGGCGGTCGAGATGTAGGTGAACATCCGCGGTCGCTGCGCGACGTCGAAGACCCGCGCGATGCAGACGAAGACGGCGACGTTCATCAGCCCGCTGCCCATCCCCTGCACCAGGCGGCCGGCAAGCAGCTGGGCCATGGTCTGGGCCAAGCCGGCCACGACCAGGCCGACCGCGAAGATCGCGATGCCGACCAGCAGCGGCTTCGCCGGCCCGATCCGGTCGGCCAGGCGACCACCGACCACGGTGGCGAACAGCATCCCGATCACGAACAGCGAGAACGACCAGGCATACCAGGTGAGGCCGTTGAGCTCACGGGCGGCGACCGGCATCGCCGTGGCCACGGCGATCGACTCGAAGGCGATGGCCACCACCGTCAGGCACAGCCCGAACGCCAGCGTCCGCCGCGAGACGGTGCGGCCGCGCTGGTCGGGGTCGGGAGTGGTCTGGCCGGGAATGCTCTGGCCGGGACTGCTCAGCTCGGCGTCGGGGGTGCTCACCGGGTCAGTCCACCACCTTCCCAGCAATTGATGTCAACCGGTTAGCCTTTCGCCCCGAACGAGCTCCCGACTCGCCCGGTCGGTCTGCGGTGCACCGCAGACCCGCGGCGCTAGCTCGATCATGCTCCGGTGGCGTCTAGACTGACCGGCGTGAGCCAGCAGCAACTGAGTCCCGGCGCCGAGACGATCGTCGACGAGCGCACCGACTACCGCCTCGACGAGGGCGATCACGAGCGGTTCTCGCACTACGTGCCCAAGGAGAAGCTGACCGAGGCGATGGTGATGGGCACCCCGGTGGTTGCCCTCTGCGGCAAGGTCTGGGTGCCGAGCCGGGACCCGCAACGCTTCCCGGTCTGCCCGGAGTGCAAGGAGATCTGGGACGGTCTGAAGGACACCGGCGGCGAGGACGGCGACTCCTAGGAGCTGGGTCGCCGCCCCGGCGCGGGCCGGCACCGCAGCCTCAGCGCGCCGCCTCGGTCGGTACCCCGGCCTCCAGCTCGGGAGCGTCCAGGTCGCCGGTCTCGCCCGCCAGGGCGGCCCGGCGGCCGAGGGTGAAGACGTAGACCAGGAAGCCCAGCCAAGCCAGGGCCCCGATGCTCAGCCGGGCCCAGGCCGGCAGCTGGGACGGCGTGACGAATCCCTCCAGCAGCCCCGAGACCAGCAGCCAGACGGCGAGCCCGAGGGCGATGGCCCCCGCTGCCCTGCCCTCGGTGGCCAGCGCCTGACCACGGGTCCGTAGCCCCGGGTCGACCCAGCTCCAGCCCAGCCGCAGGCCAGCCCCGGCCGCGACGAAGACCACGGTGAGCTCCAGCAGGCCGTGCGGCAGCAGCAGGCCGTAGAAGACGTCGGCCCGGCCGGCGCCGATCATGAACCCGGCCGTGACGCCGAGGTTGGAGATGTTGGCCCACAAGACGATCAGCACCGGCAGGATGGCGATCCCCAGGATCAGACAGATCGCGGCCACCCGGGCGTTGTTCAGCCACACCTGGAGGGCGAAGTGGCTCGCCGGGTTGTCGGAGTAATAGGCGGCGAAGTCGTGCTCGACCAGCTGCTTGACCGACTCGTCGTCCAGCAGCGACTCCCCCAGGCCCGGCGTGTTGATCACCCGCCAGGCGACCAGCACCGTCACCGCGACGTTGATCAGGGCGACGCCGATCCACCACCACCGGGCCCGGTAGACGGCTGCCGGGAAGCCGGCCGCGAAGAACCGTCCGACCGTACGCCACAGCGGGACGCTGACTCCGGTCACCACGCTCCGCGAGGCCGCCACCAGGGCCGACAGCCGTGCCTCCAGCACCGGGTCGCTGGCGCTGCTCCGGACGACCGAGAGGTGGGTCGACACCCGCTGATAGAGATCGACCAGCTCGTCCGCCTCGGCTCCACTCAGCCGCCCGCGCCGGGTGGTCAGCTCGGTCAGCCGGTCCCATTGGGGGCTGTGCTCGAGAAGATAGGAGTCGAGGTCCACGGGGCCCACCCTAGAGGTGCGCGGGTCGCCGGTGGTGGTGCCGGCCACGGCTAGGGTGTGGAGCGTGAACCAGCTGGTGACCGGCGACGCGGTGCTGCTCGACCTGCGGCCTGCCCGGGTACCGACCCGGATGCTGGCCACCATGATCGACGTCGCCGTCATCGCCGCGCTGAGCTATCTCTACTCCTCCGTGCTGGACCTGTTCGTCGGCGCATCCGCCGCGGCCCAGACGGCAGCCGGCATCGCCGGCGTCCTGCTGCTCCTCTACGGCTACCCGGTCGCGAGCGAGACGATCACCCGCGGTCGCACTCTCGGCGCCTGGGCACTCGGGCTGCGGGTCGTCCGCGACGACGGCGGCGCGATCCGGTTCCGGCACGCACTGCTGCGCGGGCTCGCGTTCTGGACCATCGACTTCGCGCCCTGGACCGGGTTCTGCGGCGGACTGGTCTGCTCTGCGCTGCACCCGCAGTCGAAGCGGCTCGGCGATCTGATGGCCGGCACCATCGTGGTCCGTGTCCGCGCGCCCCGGCCCGCACCCGCCATTCCCGACCTGCCGCCCGAGCTCGAGGAGTGGGCCGGCCAGCTCGAGGTGAGCAGGCTGAGCGACGAGCTGGTCACCGCCGCTCGGCAGCTGGTCCAGCGTTACGACGCGCTGCTCGCCCCGCCGCAGCAACAGCTGGCCCGCGACCTGGCTCGTCAGGTCGCCGCCCGGACCGCGCCGCAGCCGCCGATCCCGATGGAGGCCCGGGACTATCTGGCCGCGGTGATCGCCGTTCGCCGCCGGCGCGAGACCGACCGGATCGCCCGCCGGCAGTGGGTGCCGACCGCCGCGGAACTGCCCTCCGGCTGGCGGTGACGGCCGACGAGCAGCCGTCCATAGGCACGAACGGCCGACGAGCTGCCGTCCACAGGCACGAACGGCCGACGAGCTGCCGTCCATCGCCACGGCCGGCCGAGGAGCCGCCGGGTCGTAACCTGCTGATCACCTTGACCGCCTAGGTTGGCGCCCATGGCGACCACCCCCTCGAGCGACGCCCGCACCTTGTTGTTGCTCCGGCATGCCAAGTCCAGCTGGGGTCTCGAAGTGGCCGACCACGACCGGCCGTTGGCGAGTCGTGGCCGCCGGGACGCGGTCGCCGTCGGGAGTCTGATCGCGAGCCGGGAGCTGCAGGTGGACCTGGTCCTCTGCTCCTCCGCCTTGCGCGCCCGCCAGACCTGGCAGCGAGCCACGAAAGCCGGTGCGGTCGCCGGCGACCTGCGCGTGTCCGAGCAGATCTACGAAGCCTCGGCGGGCGAGCTCGCCGCGCTGCTGCGCGGCATTCCCGACTCGGTACGCACCGTGCTCCTGATCGGCCATGCCCCCGGAGTGCCCGAGCTGGTGGACTATCTCGCCGTGCCCACGATAAGCCGGAGCTGGTCCCGGTTGCAGGAGAAGTTCCCGACCAGCGGCCTGGCCACGCTCGAGCTCACCGGGCCGTGGTCCTCGCTGCGGCGTCGGCAGGCATCGCTGGCGCACTTCGACGTACCGCGCGGCGCGGGGACGAAGAAGCACTCGGCCCGCAGCTGAGTCGGCTCGATCGCTGCGTCACCACTCCACTCACCAGCGCCGGCCCTGGCGCGGTAGCGCCGAGATTCCGGCAAATGGCGCGGTAGCGCCGAGATTCCGGCAAATGGCGCGGTAGCGCCGAGATTCCGGCAATTGGCGCGGTGGCGCCGAGATTCCGGCAATTCGTCGCCGACCGCCCTGTCTCGCAGCGCGCGGCGGTACTGTCTGCGCAGGCGGTACCGCTCGCGAAAGGGGCCAGCTCGTGCCAACCAAGATCACCCTCATCATCGACAACCCCTCCGACGTCGGTGCCTTCGATGCCGGCTATCCGGAGCTGCTGGAACAGGCCACGACGCTGCCCGCTCTGGTGCGCTGCGAATCCGGCAAGGTCTGGCCGAAGGAGGACGGCACCCCCACGCCGGCGTACCGGACCCTTGACCTCTATTTCTCCGACTACGACGATGCGTCCGCGGCGGTGTCATCCGACCTCGGCGGGACCTTCTTCACCAACCTGGTCACGCTGACCGGCGGCGGATTCACCGGACTCTTCGTGGACCTGGCGAAGTAGCCGGCGACGCCGAGCAAGCACCCTGCACGGACCCGGAGATGGGCAGCTGTGCGGAATCGGTGGCCGGGGTGGTGGTGCTGCCCGACGGGCGTCGGGTCCGTGGTCGGGCGTTGCGCAGCGGACCACCCGGCGAGGGCGAGCTGCCCGAGTTCGGGATCTACCTCACGACTCGGCGCCACGTCGAACAACGCTGGGAGTCGCGCTGGATCTGCTGGCCCGACTTCCGTCTGCCGCGCTCAGCCACCGAGGCGACCGCCGCACTGCGCGACGCCTATGACCGCTCCTCGTCATTCCGCGTCGAGATCGCCTGCGACGGCGGGATCGGCCGTACCGGAACCGCCATCGCCATTCTGGCGCGGTACGCGGGGATACCGGCCGATGCTGCGGTGGGCTGGACGCGTACGCACTACCACCGTCGAGCCGTCGAGACCCCGTGGCAGCGTCGGTTCGTGGCCCGCACTCCGCTCCTCAGCCAACGGCCCTCGACTCCCCCTCAGCCGTAGCGGTGACTCTTCTCCGAGTGACCCGCAGCCCGGGTGCAGGCCCGGCCGTTCATGGACTTGTGCCCGCAACGCTCCCCCTCGGGTGCGGCAGCACTCGGCGCGGCCTTCTTGGCGGCGGCGCGAGCCGGCTTGGCCTTGGGTTCCGGCGCGGCCGCGGCCGATGACGGTTCGGCAGCAGCGGCTGCCTCGCGGCGAGTGGGGCCGCTGGCGCTGATCCGGGCGTACTTGGCTTCACGCATCGCCCGCTGGGCGTCGACCTTGCTCATCGTCGGCTCACGCAGGCAGCCTAGACGCCTTCCGCCCCGCCGCTCCACTTGGAGCGGGTGAATGCCGCGGTCCTGCTCAGCGCTGCCCGGCCGGCTCGTCGACCGGCGCCATGTCCACGCTGACCTTCATCGAGGAGGACTGGGCCTCGGTGAAGATCACCCCCTTCACCGGCGGCACGTCGGCGTAGTCGCGGCCGAAGGCGACGGTGGCGTGGGAGAAGTCGGTCGTACGGTCGTTGGTCGGGTCCAGATAGAGCCAGCCGTCGCCGGGGATCCACACCCCGACCCAGGCGTGGCTGGCATCGGCCCCGACCAGCCGCGGCTTGCCCGGCGGCGGACGGGTGGCCAGATAGCCGCTGACGTAGCGGCCGGCCAGGCCGAGCCCGCGCAGACCGGCGATCAGGAAGTGGGAGAAGTCCTGGCAGACCCCGGTCCGGGTCTGCAACAGATCGCCGACCCGGGTCGAGACGGTGGTCGAGCCGGACCGATAGGTGAAGTCGTCGTGGACCCGGTGCATCAGCTCGACGGCCGCGTCTCCGATGCTGCGCCCCGGTGCGAAGGAGGCGGCCGCGTACTCGGTGACGCCGTCGACCAGGTCCACCTTGGTCGAGGCGAAGGTGAAGTCCATCGCGCGCCAGGAGTCGGCCACCTCCGGGCGCGCCGACGGGCGGGCCGATTCCCACGGTTGGGCCAGGGCCTCCCTCCGGTGCTGCGGCGTTCCGACCTCGACCACGCTGGTTGCGGTCACCCGCAGCTCGGTGTGCGGCCGGACGACGTGGAAGTAGGACGTGGTGTTGTCGTAGAGGTCGGTATGCCGAAACAGGTCGGCCGGCTGAGGGTCGACGACGACCTCGTGCGCCAGACAGCTCTGCCAGTCCAGGTCCCGCGGACGCAGGTGGAACATCCCGTACGAGCCGGTGACGGGCGCGTCGTAGGTGTAGGTGGTGCTGTGG
Source organism: Microlunatus sp. M237 (assembly GCF_056896895.1). Classification (NCBI taxonomy): domain Bacteria; kingdom Bacillati; phylum Actinomycetota; class Actinomycetes; order Propionibacteriales; family Propionibacteriaceae; genus Microlunatus; species Microlunatus sp. M237. Next base: position 383,111 of record NZ_JBXHBL010000001.1, read on the forward strand.
CGGATCCGGTAGGTCCGGCGGTCGTCCGAAGCGGTGGCACTCATCTGCTCACCCCGTGGTCTCGGTGCGCCACAACGGCTGCGGCAGCGGCTGGAGTTTCAGGTAGTGGTCAGCGATGGCGCCGGACAGCGCCTTCAGCTGGTCCTGCAGCCCGGTCAGGAAACGCTGGAGCTCGGGCCGCGCGCCCCGGTCGGTCACGGTCAGCGCGACGAGGTCGGCCGCCCGCAGCGTCTCGACCAGGTCCTCCAGCAGCCGCAGCGGCCGAGCGGTCGGCGTGGTGTTGGGGACGCTGCGCAGATCGGCCCCGATCCGCTGCAGCTGATAGGCCACCGAGCGCGGGTTGTGCGAGTCGGTGACCAGCAGCTCGAGCACCGCGGCCGGCCCGCTCCGGCCCCGGTAGCGGCGCCGGAAGGTGACGATCGACTCCGCCGCGGACAGCACCGCCTCGGTCACCAGCGCGTCGGTCACCGGCGAGCGTTCCCGGCCCAGCGTGGCCAGCAGCAGGGTCACCAGCTGCAGCGCCCGTTCCAGTCCGCGGCCGGAGTCCAGCAGATACCAGCCCGGGTCGCGGACCATGTTCTCGCTGGTGATCCCGGCCAGCGCCAGCAGGCCGGACAGGATGCGCTCGGCGGTGTCGGCCAGCTGAGCGCCCTGATCCTGCGGGGCGTTGCGGAGCGCCGTCATCGCGCGGTCGACGTCGGCGAGCACCATCCAGACGTCCTCCGACAGCTGATCGCGTACGCCGGCCGCAGCGGTGGACAGGGCGGTCAGCGACTGTGCGGCGGTGCCGGGCCGAGCGCGGTCCAACAGCATGGCGCGCAGCTGCGGGTTCAACGCCGTGCGCAGCTGGGCCGAGGTGGCCGCCGACTGGGTGAAGCCGGGATAGGTGGCGCTGACGTGGGTGACGGCCGACAGCAGCACCGACAGCGACTGCTCGCCGGTGGCGCCGAGGTCGGTCTCCACCGCGACGTGGCGGACGGCGAGCACCAGGCGGAGCAGGTCCTCGGCGCGCTCGGCATAGCGGCCGAACCAGAACAGGTCGCTCAGCACCCTGGGCACCATGGCCCCGGTGGACGCCACCGCGGCGAACGCCGGGACCTGCCGGGGGAGGTCCAGCCGGGCAGCGTTCCCGGCCCCGGCGGAGGCCGGTCCGGCGCCGGTCTGGCCGACGCCCACCACGGAGCCCGCGGTGGCGGCGACGGGGTCGTGGCTGACCACCCAGACGTCCTTGGCCAGGGCCGGCCCTGGTCCGGTGACCAGCGCGCCCCGCGTCGGATCGGCGTCGTCATTGACCTTGGCCAGCCCGCCGACCATCGCGGTGTAGGACAGGCCGCTGCGGACCGCGAAGCTGCGCAGGACGACGTTGCGGCGGACGACCCGGTCGGCCGCGACGGTGGGGGCCGAGGACAGCGACAAGACGGCCTGGCCGACATAGCGGTGCGGCCGGGCCTTGATCTTGGCCACCACGGCTTCCCGCTCCGCCCGGGACAGGGCCGCGCCCCGGATGCTGCGGCCGTCGGCCCGGCTGATGGAGCGCACGACCAGGGACTCGAGGTTGGCCAGCACGTGGCTCAGTCCGGCGGGCTCGCCACACCACCAGCTGTCCACCGACGGCAGCCGCAGCGGCTCGCCCAGCAGGTGCTGGCTGAGGTCGGGCAGGTACGGCAGGAAGGCCGGGTTCTCCAAGATCCCCGACCCGACGCTGTTCACCACGCTGACGGTGCCCTGGCGTACCGCCTCCAGCAGCCCGGCGACCCCGAGCCGCGATCCCGGCCGCAGCTCCAGCGGGTCGGCGAAGGCGGAGTCGACCCGGCGCAGGATCACGTCCACCTGTTCCAGCTTGCCCAGCACCCGCATCCAGACCCGACCGTCGCGGACGGTGAGGTCACTGCCCTCGAGCAGTGGGAAGCCGAGCAGCGAGGCGAGGAACGCCTGGTCGAACGCGGTCTCCGAGTGCGTGCCGGGACTCAGCACCACCACCCGCGGGTCCTCCACCTGGGTCGGGGCGGCGTCCACCAGCGCCATCCGCATGGCGTGGAAGAACGGCGTCAGCCGGTGCAGGTGGGCTTCCGAATAGAGCTCGGGCAGCACCCGCGACACGACCCGTCGGTTCTGCATCGCGAAGCCGGCGCCGGAGGGGGCCTGGGTCCGGTCGGCCATCACCGTCCACTGCCCGTCCGCGGCGCGGCCGAGATCGGTGGCCAGCAGGAACAGCGGACCCCGGCGGCCGGGGTCGATGCCGACCACGGCCCGGGTGAACTCCTCGTGGTCGAGCACGGCGGCCACCGGAAGCCGACGCTCAGCCAGCAGCCGCTGAGTGCCGTAGAGGTCGGCCAGGATCGCGTCCAGCAGCTCGGCTCGCTGCACCAAGCCGACCTCCAGCGCGGCCCACTCCCGGTCCTCGATCACCAGCGGCAACGGGTCGAGCTGCCACGGGCGCGCGGTGGCCAGGTGGGCATCCACGTCGGCCGGCGACGTCTCGTCGGCGATCGACACCGACGACGCCGGGCTGGGCGTGTACGTCACGCCGTCGTCCTCCAGCAGCCGGGCCACCTCCCGGGCAGCCCGGGTCAGATCGGTGTCGGCGAGCAGGTCGAGACCTCCGAGCAGCGGAGACCAGGCGGGCCGCACCGTCCCGTCGGGCTGGGCGAACTCGTCGTAGGCGGGACCGGGGTCGAACATGGTCGGCTGCCCGGCCGCGGCCAGGTAACGGCTGAGAACGCTCACCGGATAGCCACCTCGGCGCGGCGCGAGCCCGAACGGCTGGTCACGGGCGTCCCCAGCGGCGTGGCGAAGGACGGCGCAGATCCAGCGTCATCGGGTGATCGCCGCCGCCGGCATACGCCTGGGCGTCCAGCGCCTCGATGTCGATCTCGCCGGTGGTGTGACCCTGGCTCTCGAACCGGCGCGCCCGCCGCGCCTCGGCCTCGGTGGCGTTCACCGGCGGTCGGTGATAGCTGCGACCGCCCGGGTGGACGACGTGATACGTCGCCCCGCCCAAGGACACCCGGTCAGCACGATCGACCACCTCGAACCGCAACGGCGCATTGCTGTCGAGCGTCGGGTGCAGCGACGACGGAGGTTTCCACGCCCGGAACCGTACCCCGGCCAGAAGTTGGCCAGACACCGACGTGGGCGTCAGCGGCACCAACCGACCGTTGCAGGTGAGCAGCTGGCGATCCGGGACGAGGCCGGTCACCGTCACCTGCACCCGTTCGGTGGACGCGTCGACGTCGCGGACGGTGCCGTGCGGCGACGGCGCCGCGGCGAGCAGATGCCACCATTCGATCGCCGTCCGCAGCTCCAGCGCGACCTCTCCCACCTGGGCCCGCCCGACCAGCGGGAACCGGAACTCCAGCTGCGGCTCGAACCACGACCGGTCCAGCTCGATGCCCCGCGCGCGCAGGTCGGCGAGCACAGCGGCCAGGTCCGCGGCAATGGCGTGCGGCAGCCCGAACCGGTCCTGCAGGGCGCTCCCCCAGCGGATCAGCGGCGCCCGGTACGGCTCGTCGGCGAAGCGCGCCAGCAGAGCCCTGACCAGCAGCGACTGCGCCATCGCCATCTCCGGGTGCGGTGCCATGGCGATCCCGCGGAGCGTGAGCAGGCCCAGCCGGCCAGCCATCGCCTCGGGGCTGTACAGCCGGTCGAGGTCGAACTCGGCCCGCCGCGGATCTCCGGCGTCGTCGGCCAGCAGGTGCCGCAGCGCGCGGTCCGCAAGCCACGGTCGGTGCTGGGGGTCGGCCTGGTTCTCGATCTCGTCGAACGACAGCTCCAGCTCGTCCAGGTCGCGGGGCCGGCTCTCGTCCACCCGGGGCGCGGGGCCATGGGGGCCGACGAAGCGACCGGAGAACAGATAGCTGAGGCTGGGATGGTGCTGCCAGTACGTCAGCAGGCTGACCAGCAGGTCCGGGCGGCGCAGCAGGGGTGACCGGGACGGCTCCGAGCCACCCAGGGTCAGGGGGTTGCCGGCGCCGGTGTCGGCCGGCCGGCCATCGAGCCCGAACGTCTCGGCCCGCAGCCCGTGCTCGGTCGCCAGCCGATACACGGTCCGGGTGAGCTCACTCAGCTCACCCCAGTTCGCGGCACGCGGCGTCTCCACTCCGACGACACCGGCGCGAGCGGTCACGGCCAGCGTCGTCAACCGGGGATCCTGCGGTGGCAGGTGACCTTCGACCACGACGGCGGTGCCGAGTCGGCCGACCACGGTGTCGAGGACGCGGACCAGCTGGATGAAGTGCTCGAGCTTGGCCAGCCTCGGCAGGTGGACGTACACCGCCGCGTTCCGGGCCTGCACCACGACGGCGGCGTCGGCCGTGGTCCCGGGCGCGGCGACCACGGTGGCCCGGGGGGTCGGCGCCCCGGCGCCGGGCAGCGGGGAGGCGAGCCGGGCGTGGAAGGAGTCCTCGCCGACGACGTCGGCCCCACCCGCCCGGCTCTGCGGCAGCCGGGAGCCGGCGGGGCCGGAGCCGGGCCGCAGGATGACCGGTCCAGGGCTCGGTCGGAGACTCGTCCAGCTGTCGCCCCACCACGCCGGCGTGAGCGGCAGCAGCCAGGCGCTCGGCGCGTCGGGTCCCGACTCCTCGCGGCAGGGCACGCACTGGCTGGCCGGCAGCCCGAAGGCGCTGGTCAGCTCGGCGGCGAGGTGCGACGCCAGGGCCGGTGCGTCAGGTGAGCCTGCCGGCGGCGCGGAAGGGTCGGGCGGGTCGTCGGGCGGGTCGACGAGCAGGTGCTGGGCGTTCCACACCGGTTGCCCGTCGGTGCGGTTGAGCAGCACGGTCCGTCCCGGCTCGGGGTGCAGCACCAGCCCGCTCGGTGCGTAGGTCGACCGGAGCGCCGCCGCCAGCGCTTGGGCGGCCCGGACCGACGCCGTAGCCGGATCCGCCGCGTCGATCGGCACGAAGCTCGGCTCGCCGGCCATGGCGAGCTCGATCCCGGCCGCGGCCAGCCGTGCGTCGACGGCCTCGCCGGCGCGGTGCAGCTGCGCCGTCTGCGCCGGCGAGTACGGCCGGCTGGGACGAGGGTCCTCGTGCACCCGGCGCACCGTGTTGGAGAACTCCAGGGTGACCGAGCACGGCTCCGTGGCGCCGGTGACGGGCGCCGCCGACGAGGGATGCGCCGTGGCCGCGAGCGGGATGTGGCCCTCACCGGCGAACAGCGCCGACGTCGGGTCCAACCCGATCCAGCCGGCCCCGGGTACGTACACCTCGGCCCAGGCGTGCAGATCGGTGACGTCCTGGCCGGCGGTAGTGCCAGCACCGGTGCGATCGGGCGTGGGCCGGTCGGCGGCGAGCTGGACCAGATAGCCGGAGACGAAGCGGGCGGCCAGGCCGAGGGACCGCAGGGCGGTGACCAGCAGCCAGGACGAGTCCCGGCAGGAGCCGATCCCCCGGTTCAGGGTCTCGTCCGGCGTCTGCACTCCCGACTCCATCCGGACCGAGTACGCCACGTCGCGGTTGACCGCCGCGTTGAGCTCGGCCAGGAACTCGATCACCGGCCGACCAGTGGCGGGCTGTGCCCCGAGCCTGCCCAGCCAGCCGTCGAGCACCGGGCCGCGGCCGTCCTGGGCAGCCAGATACGGTGCGAGGTCGCCGGCCAGCGGGGCCGGATAGTCGAACGGGTAGCGCTCGGCGTAGTCCTCGACGAAGAAGTCGAAGGGGTTGATCACCTCGAGGTCGGCGACCAGCCCGACGGTGATGTCGAGGATGTCGGAGCGGGTCGGGAAGACGACCCGGGCCAGGTAGTTACCGAAGGGGTCCTGCTGCCAGTTGACGAAGTGCTCAGCAGGAGTGATCGACAGCGAGTACGCCTCGATCGGTGTCCGGGTGTGCGGAGCGGGACGCAACCGGATGACGTGAGGTCCGAGGGCCACCGGCCGGTCGAAGCGATAGGTGGTGCGGTGCTCGACCGCGACCTTGGTGCTCAACGGTGGCCGTCCTCTATCGGGCGCAGCGGAGCAGCTCTCCCGGCACGACGCGCTCGCGTCGCGCCGGGAGCGAGCTGGTCAGTAGCGGTAGTGGTCGGACTTGTACGGTCCTTCGACCGGCACGCCGAGGTACTGGGCCTGCTTCGGGGAGAGCTCGGTGAGCTTGACTCCCAGCGCGCCCAGGTGCAGCCGTGCCACCGCTTCGTCGAGGTGCTTGGGCAGGGTGTACACCCCGACCGGGTACTGCTCGGGGCGGGTGAAGATCTCGATCTGCGCCAGCACCTGGTTGGTGAAGGAGTTGCTCATCACGAAGCTGGGGTGCCCGGTGGCGTTGCCCAGGTTCATCAGCCGGCCTTCGCTCAGCACCAAGATGCTGTGCCGGCCCTTGCCGTCGGCGTCGAAGATCCACTCGTCGACCTGCGGCTTGATGTTGTTGCGGACGATGCCGGGGATCTTCTCCAGCCCGGCCATGTCGATCTCGTTGTCGAAGTGGCCGATGTTGGCCACGATCGCCTGGTGCTTCATCCGGCTCATCTGGTCGGCGGTGATCACCTGGTAGCAGCCGGTCGCGGTGACGAAGATGTCGGCCAGCGGCAGCGCCTCTTCCAAGGTGGTGACCTGGTAGCCGTCCATCGCCGCCTGCAGGGCGCAGATCGGGTCGATCTCGGTCACGATCACCCGGGCGCCCTGGCCGCGGAGCGCGTCGGCGCAGCCCTTGCCCACGTCGCCGTAGCCGCAGACCACGGCCACCTTGCCGCCGATGAGGACGTCGGTGGCCCGGTTCAGACCATCGATGACCGAGTGGCGGCAGCCGTACTTGTTGTCGAACTTGGACTTGGTGACCGAGTCGTTGACGTTGATGGCCGGGAACAGCAGCTGCGAGTTCCGGAACATCTCATACAACCGGTGCACACCCGTGGTGGTCTCCTCGGTGACACCCTTGATCTCGTTGGCGATCTCAGTCCACGGAACGCCGTCGGACAGGGTCCGACGCAGCAGGGCGAGGATGATCCCCATCTCTTCGGGATCGTCGTCGGTGGCCTCCGGGACGACGCCCGCCTTCTCGTACTCGACACCCTTATGCACCAGCAGCGTGGCGTCGCCGCCGTCGTCGAGGATCATGTTGGCGCGCTGTCCCTGCGGCCACGCCAGGATCTCCAGCGCGCAGTCCCAGTACTCCTCCAGCGACTCGCCCTTCCAGGCGAAGACCGGGACACCCTGGGGGTTCTCCGGGGTGCCGTTGCCGACGACCACGGCGGCCGCAGCGTGATCCTGGGTGGAGAAGATGTTGCAGCTCGCCCAGCGCACCTCGGCGCCGAGGTCCACCAGCGTCTCGATCAGTACGGCGGTCTGGACGGTCATGTGCAGCGATCCGGCGATCCGGGCTCCTGCCAGTGGCTTCGACTCCCCGAACTGGGAGCGCATGGCCATCAGGCCGGGCATCTCGTGCTCGGCCAGCGTGATCTCTTTGCGCCCGAACTCGGCCAGGCTCAGGTCTGCGACGCGATAATCCATGCTCCGCAGCCTAGGGGGTGCGCCATGGCGACACCAATCACCGCGCCCGAAGGTGCCCGCCCAGGACGCCCGCGACGCGCCCGCAGACGTCAGCGGGACAGGAAGTCCAAAGCGGCCAGATAGCCGGCCGGTCCCAGCCCGGCGATCACCCCGGTGGCGCACCGGCTGATCACCGAGTGGTGCCGGAACTCCTCGCGGGTATGGATGTTGGACAGGTGTACCTCGACCAGGTCGGCCGTCCGCTGGGCCACCGCATCGGCCACCGCGATCGAGTAGTGGCTCCAGGCGCCGGGGTTGAGCACCACCGGGATGGACCGGTCGGCCGCGTCGTGCAGCCAGCCGATCAGCTCGGCCTCGACATCGGTCTGGCGGACCTCGACCGTCAGACCGAGCTCGTTCCCCCGGCGTACGCACTGCTCGGCCAGCTCCGCGTGGGTGGTGCTGCCGTAGATCGCGGGCTCGCGGCGCCCCAGCCGGGCGAGGTTGACCCCGTTGAGGACCCAGACCACCCGAGGTGTGACCGGTTCGGACACGGTGACCTCAGTGGCTCGGCGCGGACGGTCGCGCCGGTCGCGGGGCGGGTTCGTAGTTCTCGAGATACACGTCAGGTTCGAGATACAACGCCGTCACCATCGGCTCCGCCGCCCGGACCTTGACCTCCGCGGCGTTGATGGCCTCGGCCACCTCGGCGGCGGTCTCCACCGGGTCGACCGCGATCTTGGCCGCGACCAGGATCTCTTCCGGACCCAGGTGCAGGGTCTTCATGTGGATGATCCGGCTCACCCCGGTGGTGTCGACGATGGCCTGCTCGATCTTGGCGTTCACGTCGGGCCCGGCGGACTCACCCAGCAGCAGGCTCTTGGTCTCGATGGCCAAGACGACGGCCACCGCCACCAGCAACAGGCCGATCGCCGCCGTGCCGGCGACGTCGTAGTAGCCGTTGTCGGTCAGCAGGGTCAGCGACACCCCGAGCAGGGCGAAGACCAGGCCGAGCAGGGCGGCCAGGTCCTCCAGCAGGATGACCGGCAGCTCGGGCGACTTGGCCGACTTGATGAACTTGCCCCAGGTCTGCTTGCCCCTGGCCCGGTTCGACTCGCGGATCGCGGTGCGGAACGACAGGCTCTCCGCGATGATGGCGGCGATCAGGACGACCAGCGGCACCCACCACCACTGGCTCTCCAGCAGCGAGTTGGGGTGACCCTCCTGCAGCTCGTGGAACTTGTGGTAGGCCTCGTAGAGGGCGAACAGGCCACCGACGGAGAACAGCACGATGGCCACGATGAAGGCGAAGACGTAGCGCTCGCGGCCATAGCCGAAGGGGTGCTCCGGTGTCGCCGCCCGGCGGGAACGTCGGCCACCCACCAGCAGCAGCGCCTGGTTGCCGGCGTCCGCGACCGAGTGGATCGCTTCGGCCAGCAGCGATGACGACCCGGTCAGCAGCCAGGCGCCGAACTTGGTCAACGCGATGAAGCTGTTCGCGATCAGGGCTGCGACGACGGCTTTGGTCCCACCTTCTGCACTCACAGTGGGACATCCTGCCAGACCCGCGGCGCCGCCGGCAGAGCGGCGCGGCGGACCCTCAGCTCTCGGAGTAGCGGCCGAGCCCGACGGCGAGATAGACGGCCGCGAACATGCCGGTCTGGAGCAGCACCGCGTAGCGCTCCACGTCACTGCCCTCGCGGTGCTCGATCCGGCAGACCCGGACGTCGTTGCGCTCGGCGGCGGCCAGCAACCGCGACGTCGATGAGCGGACGACCTCGTCGGTGTTGCCGTCATCCAGCAGCACCAGGCACGGCCGGCGGTCGGACAGGGAGGTGTCCTCGAACGGGTCGGCGAACGGGTCGTGCGGTGCGGCGGAGTCCAGGATCGGCAGCAGCTCGTCGGCATCCGCGGCCAGGGCGGCCCGGCCGCTGGCTGCGCGCAGCGCCTCGGCCAGCCGGCGGCTGGCCCGCGACGCCAGCACCGAGCCGCCCCAGACCAGCGGCTGGGTGTCGGCCCAGCCCATGGCCAGATCCTTGGCTGGGTTCTCGGAGATGTCCGCGAACGGCGAGCAGTCGGCCGCCACCCGGTCCATCGCGTCGGCGACCTCGTCGGGGTGGACGGCCGGCCCGAGCTGCAGCCGGTGCAGGGCGGCGAGCACGACCACCGCCGCCGCCAGCGGGTCGGCGGCGCTGGTGGGCAGCACCACGGTGGAGCGACCCGCGGCGTGCTCGGCCACGGCCGAGCTGGGCGGGCAGGCGATCAGCAGCAGGCAGCCGCGACGGACCGCCTCGTGCACGGTGGCCACCAGACCGGCAGAGGCGCCCTCACTGGCCATCACCACGACCAGGTCGAGCGCGCCGACCCAGCCGGGCAGGCCGTGGCTGGGCCAGGCCACGAACGGGACCGGGCAGACCGGCTCGAGCATGGCGCGGATGAAGCGCGCCTCGGCGCCCACCGCGACCACGGCCCGAGGCCGGTCGCCGGCGGCCAGCTGTTCGATCGGAGCCAGCGCGTGCCCCATCTCCTGCCGGAGTCGGGCGCCGGCCTCGGCCAGTCGGCGGAGCACCGGGTCGGCCGCATCGAGGTGGCGCCGGTCCTCCAGCCAGGAGTCTTCGAACACCGCCATCAGCGCGGTCCGCCCACGGCGTGCGGCACCGCCGGCGCAGCGCTGACCGGTCCGCTCATGCCGCGTCCGGGCGGCGTGCCTCGTCGATCAGCAGCACCGGGATCTGGTCGCGGACGGGATAGGCCAGACCGCAGTCGGCGGCCAGGCAGACCAGCTCGTCGCGGTCGTGGTCCACTGCCAGCGCGCCGTGACAGTTCGGGCAGGCCAGGATCTCCAGCAGCTCGGGTGCCAGTTCGACAGCCATGGGACTCCTCGGGTCGTGGGGACGTACGTCTGGATGCTCGATTGTGCTACACCGAGAGCGGCCGGTGCGCCCGGGAATCGTACTCGGGGTGCCTCAGCCGCGGACGATGCCGAGGACCTCGTCGCGCAGGGCCGCGGTGTGGGCCGGGTCTCGGGCCTCCACGTTGAGACGCAGCAGCGGCTCGGTGTTGCTGGAGCGCAGGTTCACCCACCAGTCGGCGGCCGAGATGGTCAGCCCGTCCGTGGTGTCCAGCTCCCCGCGACCGGCGAAGGCCTGCCGGACCCGCTCGGTCACCCCGGCCGGGTCGCTGACCGTGGAGTTGATCTCGCCGGACTCGGTGTAGCCGGCGAACCGGGCCACCAGGTCGGACAGGCCCACGTCGCTGCGGCCGACCAGGGCCAGCACGTGCAGCGCGGCCAGCATCCCGGTGTCGGCACCCCAGAAGTCGCGGAAGTAGTAGTGGGCGGAGTGCTCGCCGCCGAAGATGGCGCCATGCTCGGCCATCGCGGCCTTGACGAAGGTGTGGCCGACCTTGGTCACCACGATCTGACCACCGAGGCGGGTGACCGTCTCGGGTACGCACCGGGACGTGATGGTGTTGCAGACGATGGTGGCCCCCGGCTCGCGGGCCAGCTCCTGGCTGGCGATCATGGCCGTGATGGCCGACGGGCTGACCACCGCACCGTGCTCGTCGATCAGGAAGCACCGGTCGGCGTCACCGTCGAAGACCAGGGCCAGATCCGCACCGTGCTCACGGACGGCCGCCTGTGCGGCGCGCAGGTTCTCCGGCTCCAGCGGGTTGGGCGGGTGGTTCGGGAACGAGCCGTCGAGGTCGGTGAACAGACCGATCAGCTCCAGGTCGGCCGAGCCCAGGACGGCGGGCAGCGTGTGCCCGGCCATCCCGTTGCCCGCGTCGGCCACCACCCGGAGCCGGCGGGCGCCGGTCAGGTCCACCAGGGAGTGCAGGTGCGCGGCGTAGTCGGGCAGCAGATCGGCCTCGGTCACGATGCCCGGCTCAGCGGCGAGGGCCGGGTCGGTGTGCATCGCCCGGTCAGCCACCGTGCGCAGCAGCTCCGACGAGACCGGGCGTGCCCCCGCCAGGCAGAACTTGATGCCGTTGTAGTGACCCGGGTTGTGGCTGGCGGTGAACATCGCGCCGGGCAGGTCGAGCCGACCGGAGGCGAACCAGAGCCCGTCGGTGCTGGCCAGCCCGATGTCGACCACGTCGACGCCCCGGCTGGTCACGCCCTGGATGAAGGCGGCTGACAGCTCGGGGCTGGTGAGTCGCATGTCACGGCCGAGCACCATGGCCGCTCGAGGGCTGCGCTCCGCCAGCCCCATGGCGTCCGCCACGGCAGCACCGATGGCGTAGGCCCCGGCGGTGTCCCACTCGGCGTCCGGGCCGACGACCACGCCGCGGATGTCGTTGGCCTTGAAGATTCCCGGCTTGATCATCGCGGCATCTTACGACTGATCTGAGACCTCGCGCGGCTCCGGGCACCTTCCGGGCACCCTCCGCTCAGGCGTCGGGGTCGGCCAGCACCGTCAGATGACCCCGCCGGCCGAGCTCGACGATGCCGGATCGGCGTTGGACGGTGCGGTCCTCGTGGTGGTCGACGGGCTGGTCGTAGGACAACCCGACCTCGCGGACGGCGTCGGCCAGTGCGAGCAGGTCGTCGGTGCTGGGCGCCGGGTCCGACTCATCCACCAACCGGATGACCTCCCAGCCGAGCGGCGCCGACAGATTCTCCGCATGCCGCTGGCACAGGTCGTAGCAGTGGGGTTCGTGCCGGGTCGCGAGCGGTCCGAGGACAGCTGTCGAGTCGTCGTAGACGTAGGTCAACGTGGCAACGGCGGCGCCGTGGCACCCCGACCGCGAACACCGTCTCGTCCTCACCGACGTGACGCTACCCGGACCCGCCCGCGATGGCGTCGCGACACTCGGTGCGGCGACGGCACAGGTTAGGCTCACCGGGTGCCCAGCCGTCGTGATCGTCATCAGCGCGGCCTACGTGGACCGCTCGCCCTGGCCAACCCGCTGTCCGGGCGGCCCGCCGTCCCGCCACGGCCGGCCACCAAGGCGGACTTCTTCACCGACGCGGTCGCCGCGGCCGTCGAGCGGATCGCCACCCAGTGCCCCGAGGCCCTGGTGGGGGTCACCTTCGGGGTGGAGGACGTACCGCTGCTGGAGACCGCTTGGTCCAGCGACCGGGTCCCGCTGGCTGCGGCGCTGGAGGCCGACGCCGACCGGATGGCGCAGGTGGTGGTCTATCGGCGACCGCTCGAGCACCGTGCCGCGTCGCGGCGAGGGCTGCGGATCCTCGTCTACCGCACCATCGTGGAGCAGCTGGCCGCCTTGACCGGTCGCTCGGTCGACGACATCGACCCCGAAGGAGCAGCGGACGATCCCGACTGAGCGATGAGCGCCGACGGCCCTCGAACGCTCAGCGTCCGACCGTGGGATCCGGGGTCACCTCGGGTGCCCGCCCCGCCACGTCGGGTGACACCAGCCCGACGGTAGCCAGCCCGGCGGTCTCGCCGTCCGGCTGGGACAGCACGACACCGCCGACCACCTGGGCGCCGGCCGGTGCCCGGACCACGAGATAGGACGGCGCCGGCGAGTTCAGCCGCCGGGTCGAGGTGCTGTTCGGGCCCATCGTGACGTCGTCGGTGCGGAGCACCACACCGTCGTAGCTGAGCACCTCGATGCCCACCGTCACCTCGGTGTCGCTGTCGTTGCTGAGCACCAGCTCGCTGTCGGCGAGGTCACTGGTCGCGGTGGCCACCAGGCCCGTCCCGGTGATCGGGGTGGCCGCCGACTGCACAGCAACGTCCGGGGTCGCGTCGGTCCGCGCACTGGTCGACACCACCGAGCCGGTGACCGGCTGCGGGCTGGTCAGCCGGATGGCGGCCGGGGTGCCGGCCACGCCGGGGGCCAGATTGACGGTGGCGGTGCTCTCCGGCGGGACCGTCACGGTGTCGGCGCCGGCGGGGGCGAAGCTGCCCTGCATGCTCAGCACCTCGACCGACACCTCAGCGGGAACCGTGTGGGGATTGGTCACCACCAGCGCCCGCCCACCCGCGCCCTCGGGGATGCCGGGGATGACCACGTGGGTGCTCGGCGCGCTCGACGGCACCTGCCAGTCAGCGCCGGCCGGCTTCAGCTTGGTGCTGCGCAGGGTTCGGGCCACGGCACTCACCCGCCCGTCGTCGGCCTGCACCTCAACGGTGAGCGGACCGGCGACTCCGACCAGCGACTCCAGCGAAATGGTGCGGCTGGACCGGGCCCCGACCACCACGCCGGGGCTGCCGGGCACGACGACCAGCCCGTTCCTGCCGTAGAACCGGAGGTCGACCTCGGCCTGAGTGTCGTCGGGGTTGGTGAGCACCAGGTCGGTGCGGGAGTCGGCGGTGGCGCCGACGCCGGGGAACCAGTGCTCGGTGGCCGGAGCCAGGCACGGCGCCGCCATCAGCCCTTCCTCGACGCCGGAGGTGGCCGTGGTGAGCACCCCGCCGCCGCTCGCGACAGCCATCACGCCCTCGCCGTTGAGCACCACGGACGCGCGCTGGTCGACCAGCGCGGCCCCCTTGCCCTGCTCGGTGATCTGGACCTTCGGTGTCGTGGCGCCGAGCTCAACGGCCCGCAGCGACCCTTCCCGGCCAGGTGCCTGCCGGGTGGCGACCGCGGCGACCGTGGTGCTGCTGCCGGCTTCGTCGGGTCCGACGGTGCAGACCGCACTCGTCCGGCCGACGACCGGGACCGGGGCGGGGACGAAGGTGGCCGACTCGGGCCGCAGCACAGCGCCACCGCCGGCGAGCAGCGCCACGGCGATCACCGTCAGCAGCACGGCGAGCGAGCCGCGACCGGGTCGCCAGCCGGTGCGAGGCGTGACGGCGGTGCTCATCGGGTCTCCTTGCGCGGCGTAGCGATCGGCTCGACGCCGGTGACGACGGCCGAGCGGCGGGCGGTCTTGGCGGGATCACGGACCTCGGGTCGCCGGACGGCGGGCGCGGCCAGCACCACCGCCACCAGCAGCAGCAGCCCGGAACCGGCCCACCACCAGCCGGTGTGGGTGCTCAGCCGATATTCCAGCCGGCCGCCGGCGGCCGGGAGGGCGTACGTCTGTTGCCAGCTGCCGCCGACCGGCGTCAGCGCGACGCCGTCCAGGGTGGCCCGCCAGCGGCGGTCGGCCGCCTCCCCCAGCCGGAGCGTACGTCCCTGCGGCCCGGGCGCCACGACCATGCCCGACTGGGCCGGGACGGAGCCGTCCGGACCGACCACCGCTGCCCGGGTGACGGCCGGCTCCAGCTGCCACACCGTGCCGCGCGCGTTGCCGCTGGCGGCACCGAGCCCGGGGGTGTTGTCGATCCGGGCCCGCTCGGCGTCATCGGCGCCGCTCACCCACACGTAGTCGATCCCCAGGTCGGCCAGCTGTGGGGCGATACCGGCGTCGGAGGTGCCGGCGATCAGCCGCAGGAGGGCATCCTGAGCCAGCATCGGCGCCTCGGTGGAACCGCCGAAGGCGAAGCCACGGTCGGCGTCGCCGAGGCGGAGCCCGTCGCCGGCCAAGACCGAGAAGCGGGCCTCGGGCTGGGTCAGGTCGACCGCCAGCACCCGCACCGCCGCCTCCCCGGCCATCGCGTTGCGGACGTAGGGCGGGATCGCGTTGAGCTGGGTCCGCTGCACCGGCCCGGAGGCACCGGCCCAGACCCACCAGCCGGCACCGGTCAGGCTCACCAGGGCGACCAACGCCCCGGCCAGCACGGTGGCCGGCTGCACGGCGGAGAAGCTGCGGTCGCCCAGGTCGACCCAGATCTTGTCGGTACCCACCCCGGCCACCATCAGCAGCGCGGCGAACCCGATCAGCAGATAGGTGCCGACCCACGGGCGTACCTCGATCCCGATCGGCGGCACGCTGACCACCAGCCGGGACAAGACGATCGCGATGGCGAAGGCCAGCAGGCTGGTGCCGATCCCGGCGACCACAGCGCGGCTGCGCGGTCGGCGACCGACCCCGACCAGCGCCAGCAGCCAGATCACCCCGAAGATCAGAGCGCCGAGCCACAGCGGTGGCAGACCCTCGCCGCCCGGACGCCCCAGCAGCAGCTGCCAGACCTCGACGGCCGCTCCGGCTCCGTCCAACGCTGAGTCCGGCCCGACCAGCAGCCGACCCCAGTCGGTGACGACGCTGGGCCACCAGGGCGCGAGGACTCCCAGCGGCACAGCGAGAGCGATCCCGATCCGCCCGATCTTGCGCGGCGTCCGCCGGAGCGCCACCGCTCCGACCAGACCGGCGATCAGGGCCATTCCCATCACCGAGGGCTCGAAGGCGACCAGGGCCACCAGCACCACGCCGGCTCCCCAGCCGCCACGCCAGGCCTCCGGCGCTCGCGGGCGCCGCATCACCAGCGCACGGACGGCCAGCATCAACAGCGGAAGGGCGATGGCGAACACGCCGAGGCTGAGCCGGCCCTGGTTGCTGCCGCCGAGCAACACCGGCAGCAGGGCGTAGGTGCCGGCCACCCACAGCCGCACCCGCCGGTCATGGATGGCGTGTCGCACCACTGGGTAGACCGCCAGCAGGGCCAGCGGCACGACCAGGCAGAGCACCGTGAAGACGAACCACTCCGGCCGCCCCGCGAGCACCGTCGAGCCGAGCGCTGACAAGACCAGCCAGGGCGGGGCGATCTGCGTCGGCGCGCCGGAGATCGGCGCCACCACCGACTGCCAGAGCGCCGACAGGCTGGCCGGGGCCGGCAGCAGGGCGGGCGCGGTCAGCGCGCCCGTGGTGAGCAGCGACCGCGCGGCGACAATGCTGCCGACCACCGAGAGCACCACCGCGATCACCACCGGGGAGAACCAGGGGCTGGAGCGGCGCTCCTCGATGGTGCTGGCGAAGTCGTCGCCGGTCAGCTCGTCCAGCAGCGGGATCTCGGCGTCGCCCGCGACCGAGCGATAGCGGTCCGACGCCACCGCGGAGATCGTCTCGGAGGCCACCTTGAGACTGGACCACCACGGCGGCCGGAGCTTGTCGACCAGCGGGCCGGTGCCGGCGACCACATCCAGCTCCGCCAGTCGGCGGCGGTACGCCCGGATTCGGTCGGGGTGCCGGACGAAGGACCACAATGCGGCCAACTCGTCCACCGACCGGCCGGGGACCTTGCCGAGCAGGTAGCCGAAGGCGTGCAGCAGACAGCTCCAGACCAGGCGGAGCCAGATGAAGGGCACCAGCCGGGACGGTGCGTGACCGAGAACGACGACCATCCCGAGCTCTCGGTCGATGCGGGCCGGCCGGCGGCCGGCGGCACCGCGGCGTCGCAGCCCGGCGTGACCGACCTGTCGGTGGGTCAGCTCCGCGGCCGGGGTGGTGACCACGGTGTAGCCGCTGAGATGGGCCCGCCAGCCGAAGTCGACGCCGTCGCGGAACACCGGCAGGGCCGGATCCAGCCCGCCCAGCTCCTCCCAGACGCTGGTGCGGACGAGCATCCCGCAGGTGGAGACACCGAGCCGTGCCTGCGGCTCGTCCCGCTGCCCCTGGTCGATCTCACCGGCCTCCAGCTGCAGCTCGCGCCGTCCGGTGCCCGAGATGGAAACACCGATCTCACTGATCTGCTGGGCGTGCTGGCGTGGCTTGGGCAGCAGCAGCTTGGGCCCGGTGATGTCGATGCCGGGTTGGCGGACGACATGGCTCAGCAGCTGTTCGAGCGCGTCCGGCGCCGGCACCGCGTCGTCGTGCAGCAGCCAGAGCCAGGACTGTCCTGGCCCGCCCACCGGGGTGCTGGTCCGCCGGGCCTGCCGCGGCGGGGAGGCGAGCAGCGCGGCGTGATCCTGGGCCAGCGCGGAGCGGACGGCGTCGCCGAAGCCGAACCCCCGCTCGCCGGAGTAGACGGCGTCCAACAGCCCGACCGCGAGCGCCTGGTCGAGGATCGCCCGGGTGTTGTCGGCGCTGGCGTTGTCGATGGCCACCAACCGCTGGGGCCGAACCGTCGACGCGGCCAACCCGTTCAGCGTCTGCGGCAGCCAGGACGCCGCGTCCAAGGTGACCAGCACGGCGGTGACCTGGCAGGACGAGAGGTCGGCCTCGGCTTCGGCGTCGTACTCGGTCTCCACCCACGCCCACGGGTTGGCCTCGTCGTGCTCGCCGGCCGGTGCCGCCGGGGCGAGCACCATGTCGCTGCGGTCGGTCACCGGGTGCGGTCGGGTCGGGGTCGTCGAGGTGGCCGCGGGGCCCGGATCGGTTCCGGGCAGCGGACGCGTCTGCGGCTCGGCCACGTCGTCGGCGATGTCTCTCTCCATCAGTGTTCGAGCAACCTCTGGACTTCTGTCCGCCTGCTGTTGCGAGCGCCCCGACGGGCGTTCGGGCTGGCAGTGCCCGTCGGTGGTCTTGACCCCGGGCGCGGACTTGGCGGACTGGCACCTTCTCGGCCCCCACCGCGAGCACCGTCGCGGGAACGGTTCCGGGTGGAGAAACGACAAAGGCGCCCCTGGTTGGGCGCCCCTACTTTAGGCGAGGTGGTCCGAAGACTCCATTCGCGGCTGTGCGATGTGGCCGGCCCGAACCACCCCCGATGGTCCGAACATGCCGACGAGCTGGTCAGACAGCCCGTTTCTTGAGCTTGCGCCGCTCCCGCTCGCTCAGCCCACCCCAGATGCCGAACCGCTCGTCGTGCGCCAAGGCGTACTCCAGGCAGTGCCCGCGTACGTCGCAGGACAGGCAGACCTTCTTGGCCTCCCGAGTCGATCCGCCCTTCTCGGGGAAGAAGGCCTCGGGGTCGGTCTGCGCGCAGAGCGCGCGTTCTTGCCAGCTGAGGGCACCTTCGTCGTCGAAGTCCATTAGTTCGTGCATGTGCCGCGCCTCCTCGACCCGAATGTGCATAGCTCGCCACCGTGGTCGGGACTTCGCGGGTCCGTGCTACACAGCAGCTCTGTTGTCCGCGGCTCGACGGCCGGGGCAGGTCCGGTGTTCGTCCCTGCCCCGCCCATCGGCGAATAACATATGTGGAATTACATGCCCGTCAATACCCGAAAGTCAAGTGCTGACCTGATATTGGGGTGCGCACCCGAAGCCCACCGGGCGAGTCCCTCGGACCCGCCTCCGGCGCCTCGGACCGCCCGCTCGGGTCAGGAGCGGCCGGGGCTCCACCAGTCGCCGCCCTGACGGTTCGGGTCGTCCCCGGCCGGGGGCTGCGGCTGCTGCGGGGTGTCCTGCTCGTCGCCCGTCACCGCGTGGGCTCCGCTCGGGCGTACGGGACCGTTCGGATCGTCCTGCGCCGGCACCACCCGGGTCGTCATGGCGGCCTCCGGGTCCTCGGTCGGGATCGGACCCGTCTGCTCGTAGCGCGGCGCCGAGGCGGCCGACGCCGCGGACCAGCCGGAGGCCTGCGAACCGGGCTGGGGCTGGCCGTACGGGGCCTGCGGCTGGCCGTACGGGGCGCTCTGGCCGGGCTGACCGTACGCGGGCTGGCCGTACTGGCCCGGCTGGCCCGGCTGGCCCTGCGGGGGCTGCGGCTGGTAGCCAGGCTGTTGCG
The DNA here is from genome assembly GCF_056896895.1 of Microlunatus sp. M237. NCBI lineage: Bacteria > Bacillati > Actinomycetota > Actinomycetes > Propionibacteriales > Propionibacteriaceae > Microlunatus > Microlunatus sp. M237. Next base: position 401,930 of record NZ_JBXHBL010000001.1, read on the forward strand.
GCTGCCAGCCACCGGGCTGACCCGGGGTGCCCCAGCCCGAGGCCGGAGCACCGGACGCGGCGTCGCCGGCGGTGTTCCAGGAAGCGCCGGCAGCCTGGTCGGGCTGCCAGGTCGGCTGCTGCTGGGCAGCGCCCTGGCGGGGGTCGTACCCCGGCTGCGGGTAGCCGCCCTGGCCGGCGGGCAGCGACTGCTGCCGGGCCGGCGCGGGCTGACCGGCCAGCAGCCGGAACAGCACCACAACGACCAGCACCGGAACGGCCAGCGTGGCCAAGAAGATGAAGAAGTCGGCCACTCGGTTGCTGCCGAACGGCGAGGCCAGACCGATCAGCTGGGTCAGAAAGGCGAGCAGCACCGAGGTGGCCACCACGATGGCGGCATAGAGGGTGAGCGAGCGGGCCCGGGACGTCCGCTCCCACAGCACGCAGGAACCGACCACAGCCAGCAGCACCACCGAGAGCAACGGGTCGAGGAACCGACCGGCGGTGCTGTCCGCTGCCGCCGCGAAGGAGTCGAGCCGTTCGTCGCTGGCCAGCACAAAGAGGCTCACCAACGCCATCAGCACTCGCAGCGCCAGCGCGCCCAGCAGCACGAAGGCCGCCGTCTCGCGAAACTTCTTCAGATTCTCGACCACTGTCGTTCTCTCCTCGCTTCACCGTCCACGCTGCCGCAGCGCAGTCTCCACCCTAGCGAGGTACCGCCCCCGGTTGCGGGTCTGGAACACTGGGCCGGTGCAGATCGTGGTGTTGGCCGGTGGAGTCGGTGGGTCCAGGTTCGTCTCGGGGGTCCGCGCCGCGTACCCGGAAGCCGAGATCACGGTGGTGGTCAACACCGCCGACGACCTCACCATCCATGGACTGCGGGTCTGCCCCGACCTGGACACCATGATGTACACCCTCGGCGGCGCCTCCGACCTGGTCCGGGGCTGGGGCCGCGCGGAGGAGACCTGGCGGATCAAGGACGAGCTCGCCGCCTACGGCGTGGAGCCGTCCTGGTTCGGCCTGGGCGACCTCGACATCGCCACCCACCTGGTCCGGACCCAGATGCTCGACGCCGGCTATCCGCTCTCGGAGGTCACCACAGCCCTGACCACCCGCTGGCTGGCCGACCAACCCCGGCTGCATCTGGTGCCGATGAGCGACGACCGGGTGGAGACCCACATCGTGATCCCCGACGACGGGCCGGCCGGGCGGCGGGCGGTGCACTTCCAGGAGTACTGGGTCCGGCTGCACGCCGGACCCCAGGCGCTGGACATGGTCCGGGTCGGGATCGAGCAGGCACGCCCCTCCCCCACCGCCGTCGCTGCGCTGGCCGCCGCGGACCTCGTCCTGATCGCGCCGAGCAACCCGGTCGTCTCGATCGGACCGATTCTGGCCGTACCGGGGATGCGCGAGGCGGTACGGGCGGCTGCCGCACCGGTGATCGGCTTCGCCGGCATCCTCGGGGGTGCCCCGGTGCTGGGAATGGCGCACCGGCTGCTGCCGATGATCGGGGTGGCCGTGGACGCCGCGGCGGTCGGGCTGCACTACGGCGCCCGCTCGCACCAGGGAGTGCTGGACGGCTGGGTGGTGGACCACGCCGACGCCTCCTCGCTGCCCGATCTGGCCGCCGCGGGGCTGCTGGCGCACGCCGACGACCTGATCATGTCCGACCCGCACCGCACCGCCACGTTCGTGACCGCGGCGGTCGCCGCGGTGACCGAACGGCGAGATCTCGACCAGCGGCACCAGACCGGCCAGGACCGTTCGGCGTGATCACCATCACCGCACCCGCCGGCATCGGTGAGGTCCACGCCGGGGACGACCTGGTCGACGTGATCGGCGACGCCCTCGCCGCCGACGGCGGCGTGCTGGACGGCGACATCGTGGTCGTGACGTCGAAGATTCTCAGCAAGGCCGAGGGCCGGCAGGTCGACGCATCCGAGCGGGAGGACCGGATCACCGAGGCTGCGATCGAGACGGTGGCCCGCCGCGGCGCCACCCGGATCGTCCGTACCCCCTTGGGGCTGACCATCGCCGCGGCCGGGGTGGACAACTCCAATGTCACCGCCGGCACCATCTTGCTGTTGCCCGAGGACCCCGACGCCAGCGCGGCGAGGATCCGGGCCGGTCTCGGTGACCGCTTCGGCGTCCGCCTCGGCGTTGTGGTGTCCGACACCGCCGGGCGGGCCTGGCGGATCGGCCAGACCGACCACGCGATCGGGTCTGCGGGGCTGCGGGTGATCCAGCGCTACGACGGCCGCATCGACGAGTACGGCAACGAGCTGCAGGTGACCGCCATCGCGATCGCCGATGAGGTGGCCGCCGCAGCCGATCTGGCCAAGGCGAAGCTGGCCGGCCGGCCGGTGGCGCTGCTGCGTGGGCTGGCCGAGCACGTCCTCGATGACGACGCCGTGACCGGGCCGGACACCCGGGCGGCGGAGCTGGTCCGGACGCCGGCTGAGGACATGTTCCGGCGGGGCGCGCGGGAGGCGGTGGTCGAGGCGCTGCTGGAGGCCGGCGGCTGCGGCGCGGCGTACGACGCGGTGATCGCCCTGCCACCGGACCAGCTGTGCGACGACGTCGTCGGCCGGCTCGGCGTCACCGGCCCGAGCGAGGACCTCGTCCGAGCGATGCTCGCGGTGGCGCTGCGCTGAGACCGCCCGCACAGCCGAGGGACGACCGGCTGGGCTGACGAGAGCCGAGAGATGTGGCGCCGCGGGATAGACTCCGCTGGCTCGTCCGTTGGGACGTGCGTGCGGTCCGCCGGAGTGTGAATGCGGGCGTGGCCGCTGCTCTGCTCAGGAACAACTCGCAACAGGAGACAACACCGGTGGCCAAGTCCAATCCGAAGAAGGTCGTCGAGTCCGGCGGAAGTCGCCGCGACAAGCTGGCCTCGTTCGAGGCCGCCCGCAAGCGGGAGCAGCGCCGACGCACCGGGGGGCTGCTGGCCATCTGCCTCGTGCTGGCCCTTGCGCTGCTGGCTTATCCGATCTATCTCTTCGTCGACGACTACCGACTGAAGTCGGCCACCCTCGACGAGCTGGGTACCAGCGTCGCCGCGGCGGGCTGCGACCCGGTCGCGGAGAACCCGGCCACCGGCAACCAGGAGCACGTACCCGACGGGACCACGGTGCAGTACGCCCAGGTGCCGCCGGACTCGGGCGCGCACTACGCCGGCCCGGCCCCGTTCACCAAGCGGTTCTACACGATGGCGGACCGCCCGGCGGTGGAGACGCTGGTGCACAACCTCGAGCACGGCTACACCGTCGCCTGGTATCGCGACACGATGGCCGAGGACGAGACGAAGGTGCTGGAGCAGATCTCCAAGACCTTCGCCGATGACGACTACACCAAGGACAAGTTCATCGCCGCCCCCTGGAGCGAGGCCGACGGCGCCGGCTTCCCCGAAGGCAAGAACGTGGTGCTGACCCACTGGTACGCCGATCCGGCGGATCCGACGAACACCACGCTGCAGAAGGGCATCCGCCAGGCCTGCGCCCAGGTCAGCGGTGCCGCGATCAAGGACTTCATGGCTGCCTACCCCTACACCGCGTCGCCGGAGCCGAACGGCGCCTGAGCCGGGGCCCATGTGGGCTGTCCTCGGCGGCTCGCTCCTGGGTCAGGCGTACGTGCGACCGAGCTGCTCGGTCACCTGGGCGACGAGCTCCTTGATCCGCTCCGCGTCCGCCATCGGGCAGACCAGGGTGATCTGCGGGGTCTGCACGATCACGGTGTCGCTCAGTCCCACCACCGCCACCAGCCGGCCGTCCTCGGCCTGGTTGATGACCAGGTTGTCCCGGGCATCGACCAGGACGCTGACCCCGGAGGTGGCGTTGCCGTGGTCATCGTGGGGCAGCTGCTCGCTGAGAGCGGCGAAGCCACCGACGTCGTGCCAGGAGATCGGCAGTCGGACCGCGACCACGTGGGCGGTGCCCTGGCCCTGGGAGACCGGTTCCATCACCGCATAGTCGACGCTGATCTTCGCCAGCTGCGGATAGAGCGTGGTCAGCAGCTCCGGCTCCCGGGCGAGCCGGGTGACCCTCGCGTGCGTCTGCGGCAGCAGGATCTCCAGCTGTTCCAGCAGCGTCTGGGCCCGCCAGACGAACATGCCCGAGTTCCACCAGTAGTTTCCGGTCCGCAGATAGGCCTCGGCGGTCTCGCGGTCGGGCTTCTCCCTGAACGCTCGGACGTGGCTGACATCTGGCCGCTCGGGCAGGTTGTCGCCCCGCTCCAGATAGCCGTAGCCGGTGTGCGGGGTGGTCGGTACGACGCCGAAGGTGACCAGCGCAGTCGGGTCCTCCTCGGCGACGGCGAACCCCTGCTGCAGCGCCAGCTGGAAGCTCGCCACCGGGTGGATCACCTGGTCGGCGGCGACCACGGCGACCACCGCGTCCGGGTCGCGCTCCGCCAGCACCGCTGCCGTCCAGGCCACCGCGTTCAGCGAGTCGCGACCCTCCGGCTCGCCCAGGATCGAGGAGGCGGGCAGCTCGGGCAGCTCGCGCGCCACCACGTCGGCGTAGTCCGCGCCGGTGCAGACCAGGACCTGGTCGGCGGGCACCAGGTCACCGAGGCGCTCGTACGCGATCCGCAGCAAGCTCTTGCCACCCACCACGTTGAGCAGCTGCTTGGGCATGTCCTGCCGGGACAGGGGCCACAGCCGCTTGCCCGAACCGCCGGCCATGATCACCACGTAGCGCATGGCTCGTAGCGTAGCGTCAGCGGGCCAGCCAGCCGCCGTCCACGGGGAGCACCACGCCGTGCACGTAGCCGGCCGCCTCCGACGACAAGAAGGTCACCGCACCGGCCAGGTCGTCGGCGTTGCCCCAGCGCCCGGCCGGGATGCGTACGGTGATCTGCTCGTTGCGGGCGGTGTCGGCGATCAGCGCCTCGTTCATGTCGGTGGCGATGTAGCCGGGAGCGACGGCGTTGACGCAGACCCCCCGTCCGGCCCACTCGTTGCACAGCGCCTTGGTCAGCTGGGCCACCGCACCCTTCGAGGCGGCGTACGCCGGCACCCGGAGCCCGCCCTGGAAGCTCAGCAACGAGGCCAGGTTGACGATCCGGCCCCAGCCGCGCTCGAGCATCGCCGGCGCGAATCCCTGGCAGAGCTGGAAGACCGCCCGCGTGTTCACCGCCATCACCTGGTCGAAGTCGGCCAGCGGGAACTCGACCGAGTCGTGCCGGATCTGCGTGCCGGCGTTGTTGACCAGGATGTCGACCTCGCCGATGGCCAGGCACTCGGCCACCGCCTTGTCGATGGAGGCTTCGTCTGACAGGTCGACGCCGACGGAGCCGACCTGCACCCCGTGGGCCGAGGCCAGCTCGTGCAGCTCGGCCGGTACGTCGCTGCGCTGCAGCCCGATGACGTCGGCACCGGCGCGGACCAGCCCCGAGGCGATGGCCAGCCCGATGCCCTTGGAGGCACCGGTGACCACCGCGCGACGACCGTGCAGGGAGAACGGGTCGGCCGCGGTCACCGGTCCACCTCCTCGGCCGTCGAGCTGACCAGCACCTTCAACGTGGCGCTGCCCGCCATCGCGGCGTCGAAGGCCGCCGAGGTCTGCTCCAGCGCGAACACCTCAGTCGGCAGCCGACCGAGCCCGAGCGCGTCCGCCTCGATCAGCGCGACCGCCCGCTCCACGTCGGTGCGGGTATAGACCCGGACCCCGACCGTACGCAGCTCGCGGAAGGTCAAGGCCTGCAGGTCGACCTCGGTGGGCCGCTTGTAGACCCCGACGAACACGACCAGGCCGCGGATCCGACACACCCGCGGCAGCACCGCCGCGACGCCAGGATGGGCGGCGGAGTCGAAGACGACGTCGGCACCCACCCCGTCGGTCCAGGCGTCGACAGCCTCGACCGGGTCGGAGCCGGGTTCGGCCACGTCGAAGCCCAGCGAGCGGGCGACCGCACAGCGTTGTGGGCTCGGCTCGATGACGAGGACCCGGGGCGCGCCATGCTGGCGGGCCATCAGCGCGGTCAGCACACCGATCGGACCTGCCCCGAACACCACCACGGCGGAGTCGGCCAGGACCGCCCCGCTGCCCTCCGCCTGGCCGATCGCGTGCACGGCCACCGCCAGCGGCTCGGCCAGCGCCGCCTCGCGGACCGGAACGCGGTCATCGATCGGGATCAGGGCGCTGGCCGGCAGGGCCACGAACTCGGCCAGCGATCCCGGCCGGTCGATGCCGTACAACATCAGCCGCTGACATACGTGCGCAGCGCCGTGGGTGCAGGGCCAGCACTCGCCGCAGCTGATCAGCGGCTCGACCACCACCCGGCGGCCGACGGCCGGGCCGGCTGCGGCCGCCACCTCGACCCTGCCGACCATCTCGTGCCCCATCACCAGCGGTGCGGCGGCCCGGGGGTGGGACCCGTGCAGGATGGAGAAGTCCGTGCCACACAGCCCGGTCAGCTCGGTCCGCACCAGCGCCCATCCGTCGGCCGGCTCCGGCACGGCCAGCTCCGTCAGCTCGATCGTGTCCGGCCCGGTCCACACCGCGGCGCGCATGGTCGATCTCACCGGAGCACCTCGGGGTTGAGCACGTTGCGAGGCTTCCGGCCGGCGACCACGTCGCAGACGTTCTCGGTCACCCGGCGCTTCAGCTCGCCGTAGGACTCCTCACTGTGCCAGGCGGCGTGCGGGGTGAAGATCACGTTCTCCTGCGCGGCGATCGGGTGATCGACCTCGAGCGGCTCGACCTCCAGCACGTCGAGCCCGGCGCCGGCCAGCCGGCCGTCACGAAGTGCGCGCAGGACGGCGTCGGTGTCGGCCACCCCGCCCCGGCAGGTGTTGACCAGGATCGAGTGCGGCCGAACCCGGGCCAGCACGTCGTCGTTGATCAGGTGGTGGGTCCCCTCAGACAACGGCACGTGCAGGGAGATCACGTCGCTGCCGGTCACCACGTCGTCGAAGCTGACCACCTCGATTCCCTCCTCGGTCACCTCCCCCGGCTCGACCTGCAGGTCGAAGCCGATCACCCGATAGCCGACTCCGGCCGCCTTGCGCCCGGTCGCCCGACCGATGCGGCCGAGGCCGACCACCCCGAAGGTGCGGGTGTTGAACCGGTGGATCGGCCGCACCGGTGTCAGGTCGATGCTGCCGCGCCGCAGGTTGCGGTCCAGCTGTGGCAGCCCGCGGGCCAGGCTCAGTGCCAAGGCGATGGCGTGGTCGCTGACGTCCTCGGTGCCGTAGTCGGGCACGTTGCAGACCGCGACCCCGTGCCGGGTGGCGGCCGCCACGTCGACGGTGTCGACGCCGACACCGTAGCGGCCGACCGCCTTGAGCTGGGGCAGCGCGGCCAGCACCCGCTCGGTGATCGGGGCGTACTGGACGATGATCGCGTCGGCCTCCGCTGCCGCAGCGATCACGTCCTCCTCGGTCCGGCACTGTGCCAGCGTGAGGCTGCCGTCTCGCTCGGCTGCGACCTCTCGCTCGATGTCGACCGCGTCATGGTCGCAGTCGGTGATCACGATGATCATCTGTCTGTCCTCTCCTCGCCTCGTTGCGCCGGCCATCTCTGGTCCGGGCTCCACCCTCGGTGATCTGATCATCCCGGACCGCTGGAACCCTAGGTCAGCAGCGAACCGCATCGGTCAGCGCGGTGCCGACACCGACGCCCGGACGACCACCTCGACCCCGACGTCGCTGATCACCAGGTCGGCGCGGGGGGCGCCGTTCAGCCGCTCGTGCAGGGCCCTGACCCCCTGCAGCCCGAGGGGATGCAGCGGCGTGTGCACTGTGGTCAGCGGGGGCCAGGTGTGATCGGCGGTCCAGACGTCGTGGATCCCGATCACCGAGAGATCGGCCGGGACGTCGAGACCGAGAGCCCGGGCATGGGTCAGCACCCCGAAGGCGGCGTTGACGTTGGCCACCACCAGACCGGTCGGCGGCCTGCGTCGGCTCAGCAGCTGCTCCAGGGCCGGCGGTGCGCTGTCCACCTGGTAGCCGGCGTGCGTGACCTGGCCGGCGGTGACCTTGAGTCCGGCTGCAGCCATCGCCTGCCGATAGCCCTGCTCGCGCTCCCGGGCGGTGCTGGACGCCCGCAGACCGTTGACCAGGGCGATCCGCTCGTGGCCGGCGTCGATCAGGAACTGCGTCGCCGTCCGGGCCGCCGCCTGGTCGTCGATCATCACGCTGCCGGGCCGGCCCTCGATCCGGGTGTGGATCAGCACCACCGGCGCATCACCGACCAGCCGCATCAGTCCCTGGGTCGTCTCGTCGTCTCGGGCCTGCAGCAGGAAGCCGTCGACCCTGCCCTCGTCCAGGAGCCGGGAGAGCTGCTTGGAGTCCGTCATCGACTCGGCCCGCCCCAGCAGCACCGTGTAGTCGAACTCCTGCGCACCGTCCTCCACCCCGCGCAGCAGTTCGGTGAACAGTGCGTTGGTGAGGTCGGGCACCACCAGGCCGATGGTGTTGGTGCGGGCGAACTTCAACGCTCGCGCCGCGTAGTGCGGCCGGTAGCCGAGGTCCGCCGCCGCCTGGACGATCCGCTGCCGCGTCTCCGGGGTCGCCCGCGTGGCCGGGGCGTCATTCAGCACCCGGGAGACCAGTCCGACCGACACCCCGGCTGCCTCTGCCACATCCACGAGCCGCGCCACGCTGGCGATGCTAACGGCTCGCCCGCCGGCGTGCGCCCCGACGGCCCTCAGCGCCGGCCCGTGCCGACCTCAGCCGACCGGGAAAATCCCCGCCATTGAGCAAACGTTTGCCCTCCGCTACGCTGCTCGGACCTCAAGTGGTGGTCACCGACCAGCGTGAAACGGCGGTCTCGGTGCTCATCCAGCTGTCTCGTCAACAAGGTGGGCAACATCTCGTGAACAAGTTCGGTCAGCCAGCGTGAGCGACACCTCCCGACCGGTCACCGTCGATGCACCAGCGCGGGTGGTGGACGCCCATCAGCACTTCTGGGACCCGTCCCAGGTCGACTACCCGTGGCTCTCGCCGGCCGACGCAGAGCTCTACCGCCGCTATGACTTCGACGACCTGGTCGGCCATCTGGTCCGCAACCAAGTGGACGGCACGGTGCTGGTCCAGGCGGCCGACAATGACGCCGACACCGAGGCCATGTTCGACATCGCCGACGATCACCCCGAGATCCTCGGCGTCGTCGGCTACGTGCCGTTGGAGCGGCCCGAGGAGGCCGCCGCCCGGTTGGCCCAGCTGCGCCGCCGACCGAAGTTCGTCGGCATCCGCAACCTGATTCACGACCAGCCCGATCCAGACTGGCTGCTCCGCGATGACGTCAACGAGGGCCTGCGGCTGCTGGAGCAGCACGACGTCCCGTTCGACCTGGTCGGAGTGCTGCCCCGGCACCTGGAGCACGCCAGCACCTTGGCCGGCCGCTATCCCGGCCTGCGAATCGTGGTGGACCACCTGGCCAAGCCGCCGATCAAGACGGCGACCGACCAGCCGTGGCGTGACCTGATCACCCGGGCAGCCGAACAACCCAACGTCTACGCCAAGGTGTCGGGTCTCTATCCGGCGGTCGGCGACCAGCGGGACCACACCGCCGAGGACCTGCGGCCGTGGGTCGACGTCGCCGTGGAGGCGTTCGGTCCACAGCGGCTGATGATCGGCAGCGACTGGCCGGTCTCCGTGCTGGCCGGCGGCTACGACGTGGTCTGGTCACACCTGCTGACCGTGCTGCGGGGGTACGGGCCCGAGGTCGCCGAGCAGGTCCTGGGCCGGACCGCCACCGCGTTCTACCGGCTGCCCGAAGCCACCAGCTGAGCCTCGGTGCCCGCCACGGACACGCTCGGCTCGTCACCGACTGACGCCCCTTCCCGCTGGAGACTGCCATGACGACCGCCCTGCTCGACTCCCTCGACGACTACAACGTCTGCTGGACCTCACCCAGCACGTCGGCTGCGGAGTCGATGCCCTGCGGCGGCGGGGACATCGGGTTGAACGTCTGGTGCGCCGACGGCGATCTGCTGATCTACCTCGACCGCTCCGGCAGCTTCGACGAGAACAACCAGATGCTCAAACTGGGCCGGCTCCGGGTCCGCACCGACTCCGACCTGCTGGCGGTGCACGACAGCTTCCGCCAGGAGCTGGTGCTGCGCACCGGCCACATCGAGATCGAGGCGGTCCGCGGTGCGGAACGGCTGCGACTGACGGTCTGGGTGGAGGTCGACCGGCCGGTGGTGCACATCGAGGTGACCTCGACCGGCGCCACCGGGCTGACCTGCGCCTACGAGTCCTGGCGGACCGCCCCCCGGTTGCTGGACACCGGCGAGCGGATGGCCTGCCTGAGCTTCCAGGGCTCCGGCCCCGACACCGTCGAGGTCACCACCTGGCCCGACGTCATCCGCGCCGACCCCGACCAGCTGGTCTGGTATCACCGCAACGCCAACGATGACCTGCTGTTCGACAAGGTGCTCCGCGTCCAGCACCTCACCGACTACGCCGACGAGCTGGTCAACCCGCAGCGGGACCGGGTCTTCGGCGGTCGGCTGAGCGGGTCCGGGCTGCGGTTCAGTGAGCAGACCACCGGCGTGCACCAGGCCACCCCCTTCACCGCCTGGTCCTACGTCGCCGCACCCGCGGACGCGCACCAGGTCGAGCTGACGCTGCACGCCGGGACGTACCCCGATGCCGGCGACTGGGAGGCAGCCCTGCCCGCCCCCACCGGTGCACCCGAGCGGGCGGCCGCGTGGGCTGCCACCACGGCGTGGTGGCAGCAGTTCTGGTGCCGCAGCCACATCCAGGTCAACCCCGGGTCGGGTCCCGACGACGTGGCCTGGCAGGTGGGGCGCAACTACCAGGTGTTCCGCTACACCCTGGGCTGCAACGTCCGCGGCTCCCACCCGACCAAGTTCAACGGAGGGTTGTTCACCTACGACCCGGAGGTCACCGCGCAGAACCAGTCGCCGGACCGGACCCCGGACTTCCGCGCCTGGGGAGGCGCCTCGGCGACGGCGCAGAACCAGCGGCTGGTGCACTTCCCGATGCTGGCCGCCGGTGACTACGACCTGCTGCTCCCCCAGCTCGAGTTCTACCGGCGGGCGCTGCCCGGGGCCGAGCTGCGGACCCGGGTGGCGTTCGGGCACCCGGGTGCCAGCTTCACCGAGCAGATGGAGGACTTCGGGCTGCCCTGCCTGAGCATCTACGACTTCACCTGGGGTCGATACGGGATCGCCCCACGCCCCGGGGACGAGATCGGGTTGCTCCGCAACGAGTGGTGCCGCGACCAGTACGACACGGTGTTCGAGTTCGCGCTGATGGCGCTCGATCTGCACGCCCACACCGGCGCCGACCCGACGCCGTACCTGCCGATGATCACCGCCGCGCTGGCTTTCTTCGACGAGCACTACCGTCGCCGGCACGCCGCGGAGCACGGCACCGAGCTGGACGCCGACGGCAAGCTGGTGATCTTCCCCGGGAGCGCGCTGGAGACCTACAAGGACGCGCTGGACCCGGCCCCGACGGTCGCCGCGCTGCAGGTGATCACCGACCGGCTGCTGCAGCTGCCCGAGGACCTCGGGACCGCCGACCAACGACAGCGCTGGCGACGGGTGGCCGACGCCGTGCCGACGCTGGGGCTGCGGGAGATGGCCGGCCGCACCACTGTGGCACCGGCGAAGCGCTGGTCGAAGATCCAGAACGTCGAGTTCCCGCAGCTGTACCCGGTCTATCCCTGGGGTCTCTACGGTGTCGGCCGGCCCGACCTGCAGCTGGCGATCGACACCTTCCGCCACGGCGCCGACGAGGAGTTCCAGCACGGGGTGGTGGGCTGGAAGCAGGACCCGATCTTCGCCGCCCGCCTCGGCCTCACCGCCGAAGCCACCGCGATGGTGGCCGAGAAGCTCGCCGATGCCCCCCGCCGGTTCCCCACCTTCTGGGGACCCGGCTTCGACTGGATCCCCGATTTCAACCACGGCGGCAGCGGGGCGATCGCGCTGCAGGAGATGCTGCTGCAGACCGACGGCCCGACGCTGCACCTGCTGCCGGCCTGGCCGGCGGAGTGGGACTGCAGCTTCCGGTTGCACGCCCCGCAGCAGACGGTGGTCGAGGGCACCGTTAGCGACGGTGTGCTGACCGAGCTGGTCGTCACCCCCGCCGAGCGCGCAGCGGACGTGGTGGTGCACCCGCTGCAGCCGGGATCGGGCAGCCCGGGTTCGCTCTAGGCTGCTGTTCGTGTCTCCTTCCGTCCTCGGCGCCCTGCGCCACCGCGTCCGCAGCACCGGTTCCGAGCCGTTGCTGACCTACTACGACCTGGGCACCGGCGAGCGCACGGAGCTGTCGGGGATCTCGTTCGGCAACTGGGTCGACAAGACGGCCAACCTGTTGCTGGACGAGCTGGACCTCGACCCCGGGGACGTGGTGGCGCTGTCACTGGCCACCGAGGCGCCCGGGCACTGGACCACCCTGATCTGGCAGGTCGCCTGCTGGCAGGTCGGTGCGGTGGTGGCAGTCGGACCGGCGCCGGCGGGCGCGCGGGTCCAGGTCCTCGGACCCGGGCCGCTGCCCGACGATGCACCGCAGGTCGCGGGCGCACAGCTGGTGGCCTGTGCCCTGCACCCGCTCGGGCTGGGGTTCGCCGAGCCGCCGCCGGCCCCGGTGCTGGACTACGCGCTCGAGGTCCGCAGCCAGCCGGACAGCTATCTGGGCGGTCCGGCGGACGAGGACTCACCGGCCTGGCAGGACCCGCAGCGTCAGCTCACGCTGGCCCAGCTGGCCGCGGTCGAGCTGCCGCCGCCGGGGCGACGCCGGCTGGTGCTCCCCGCCGACCCCTGGTCCACCACCGTGGCCGCCCTGGTGGCGCCGCTGCTCACCGGTGGCTCCAGTGTGGTCGTGGTGGGCGCGGACGACGACCGCGCTCGGCTGCAGCACATCGCCGACACCGAGCGGGCCGAGTGGGACTGAGACCCGGTCGCGCCGGAGACGTCAGGAGTTTTGCGGGAACCCGAGGTTCAGTCCGCCGTGGCTGGGGTCGAGCCAGCGGGATGTGACCACCTTGGTCCGGGTGAAGAAGTGCACGCCATCGGTGCCGTGAGCGTGGGTGTCGCCGAACAGCGAGGACTTCCAGCCGCCGAAGGAGAAGTACGCCATCGGCACCGGCACCGGCACATTGACGCCGATCATCCCGACCTGGATCTCGTTGGCGAAGCGCCGGGCAGCGCCGCCGTCGTTGGTGAAGATGGCGGTCCCGTTGCCGTACGGGTTGGCGTTGATCAAGGCGACGCCGTCGGCGTAGCTGTCGACCCGGAGCACCGCGAGCACCGGGCCGAAGATCTCGTCGGTGTAGATGGACATGTCGGGACTGACATGGTCGAACAGCGTCGGTCCGACGAAGAAGCCCTGGCCGTCGCTGTCGGGCTGTACCCGCCGCCCATCCACCACCACGGTCGCACCGGCGGCCTCGCCCGCGTCGACGTAGCCCAGCACCCGGTCCCGCGCCTGGGCTGTGACCAGCGGACCCATGTCAGCGCCGCGGCGGCCGTCCCCAGTGCGCAGGGTGAGCGTTCGTTCCCTGATCTTGCCGACCAGCTCGTCGGCGATGTCGGCGACGGCGACGACAGCCGAGATGGCCATGCACCGTTCGCCGGCCGAGCCGTAGCCGGCGTTGACCGCCTGGTCGGCGGCCAGGTCGAGGTCGGCGTCGGGAAGCACCAGCATGTGGTTCTTGGCGCCGCCGAGAGCCTGCACCCGCTTGCCGTGGGCGGTGGCCGTCTCGTACACGTGGCGGGCGATCGGGGTCGAGCCGACGAACGAGACCGACGCGATGTCGGGGTGGGTGAGCAGCGCGTCGACGGCGGTCTTGTCGCCGTTCACCACATTGAAGACACCGTCGGGCAGGCCGGCCTCCTGCCACAGCCGGGCCATCCACAAGGCGGCGGTGGGCACCTTCTCACTCGGCTTCAGCACCACGGTGTTGCCGGCGGCGATGGCGATCGGGAAGAACCACATCGGCACCATGGCGGGGAAGTTGAACGGCGAGATGATCACCACCGGTCCCAGCGGCTGCCGGACCGAGTGCACGTCGACACCGGTCGAGGCGTTCTCGGTGAACCCACCCTTGAGCAGGTGCGGCATGCCGCAGGCGAACTCCACCACCTCCTGGCCGCGGGTCACCTCACCGAGCGCGTCGGAGAGCACCTTGCCGTGCTCGGCGGTGATGATCGCGGCCAGCTCGTCCTTGCGCTGGTTCAACAGCTCGCGGAAGGCGAACAGCACCTGGGAGCGCTTGGCCAGCGAGGTGTCGCGCCAGGCCGGGAACGCGTCCACCGCCGACGCCACCACGGCATCGACGTCGGCTGGCGTGGCCAGCGCGAGCCGAGCGCTGACCTGGCCGGTGGCTGGGTCGGTCACGTCGGCGAAGCGGGTGGAGCTGCCCTCGAACGAGCTGCCGTTCGCGAAGTGATGAAGCGTGGTCGCCATGATCGGGTCCTACTTTCCTAGCGGGCTCAACGGGGTGCGGGCAGCGGTCACCGGTCGGAGGGCCATCTCGACAGTGACCTTCTCGCCGGTCGCGACGGCGCGGACGCCGGCCTCACAGACCGCCACGGCTGCGTAGCCGTCCCAGGCTGTCGGTCCGTCGACGCCACCGTGACGGGCGGCGTCGACCCAGCGTTGCAGCTCGGTGTCGTACGCCCGCGCGAAGCGCTCGACGAAGCCCGAGGCGATGGGAGAGCCGCAGCGCCCGTCCGCCGACTTCACCACGAGGTTGGTGTCCAGACCGATGAGGGCACTGCCGGACTCCCCCACCACCTCGGTGCGGACCTCATAGCCCACGCCGGTGCGGACGAAGATCTCGTCGGTGACCAGGGCACCGGCGTCGGTCTCGAAGATCACCATCATCGGGTCGTCGAAGCCGGCCGGCGCCTTGCTGGTCGGCCTTCCCCGGACCACCTGGACGGTGGTGATCTCGCAGTCCAGCAGGAACCTGGCGATGTCGACCTCGTGCACGACCGAGTCACGGATCATCATCTCGGCGTCGAAGTGCCCCGGTGCGGCGGGGTTGCGATGGGTGCAGTGCAGCAGCAGCGGCGTGCCGACCCCGCCGTCGGCGATGAGCTTGCGCAGCGCGACGTACTCGGCGTCGAAACGGCGCATGAAGCCCACCTGGACCAGCTGGCGACCGAGCGTGGCCTCCCGGGCGACGATCGCGTACGCGCTGTCGATCTCGGTGGTCAGCGGCTTCTCGCACAGCACCGGGATCCCCCGGTCCAGGCAGGCCAGCACCTGCGCCTCGTGGGCCGGTCCGGGCGAGGCGATCACCACAGCGTCGACGTCGTCGGCGTTGATCGCCTCCACCGGGTCCGCCACCACCCGTGCCCCGGGCACCGTCGCTGCCACCGCAGCGGCCCGGTCGGCGGAGAAGTCGTTGACGACCGTGACGCGAGCCCCGCGGGTGCGCCGGCTCAGCCCGTCGACGTGGTAGCTGCCCATCACCCCGACGCCGAGGACGGCGACGCGCAGCTCGGTCACCGCACCACACCCATGTCGATCGCGACGCTGCTGCAGCCGGCCAGATACGCCTTGGTCCGCCGGGCGATCGGCAGCGGCACCTCTGGCGCGCACGGATACAGGTCGTGCTCGATGATTCCGGCGATGTCGCGGTCCAGCCCGGCCAGCGCCTCCAGCACCGGCGCCATGGCGGGCACCCCCAGCGGCGGCTCGGTCATCGCCCCCATCCGGACGGCTTCTGGCCAGACGAGGTTGCGGTCCCGGACGACCTCCATCACCGCCGGGTTCACCTGCTTGAGGTGCACATAGCCGATCCGCTCGGGGTAGGTGGTGATCAGCTCCACCGGATCGCCGCCGTAGTAGGCGACGTGGCCGGTGTCCAGGCACAGGTTCACGTAGTCGGGGTTGGTCGCCTCGAGGAACCGCTCGATCTCGGACTGGTAGCCGACGTGGCTCTCGGCGTGGGAGTGGAACTGCACAGCCAAGCCGTACTCCTGGCCGATCCGACGACCGAGCTCGTCGGTCTGTCGGGTCAGCAGCGACCACTGCTCGTCGGTCAGGGTGGACGGTTCGAGCTCGGCACCGGTCTTCTCATCGCGGTACATGCCGGGGATGACCACGATGTGCTCGCCCCCCATCGCGCTGGTCAGCGCGGCGACCTCGGTGACCTGCTGCCAGGTGGCGTCCCAGGCGTCGGGGTGGTGCAGCCGGGAGAAGACGGTGCCGGCCAGCACCGACAGCCCATGCTCGGCCAACGCCTCGCGCAGCTCGCCGGGGTCGGTCGGCAGGTAGCCGTACGGACCGAGCTCGATCGCGTCGTAGCCGGCCTCGGCCACCTCGGCGAGAAAGGTGCCCGCCGGCACCTGCGCCGGGTCGCTGGGGAACCACACGCCCCACGAGTCGGGGGCGGTTCCGATGCGGATCTTGGGCACTGCGTCACTCCTGAGGGGGTCCGGGGTCACCGTTGCGGGGTCGAGGTCAGCGAGTTGCGGGCGGACGCAGATAGGCCCGCTGCGTCGCCTTGTGGAGGTCGTAGTCGGCCCGGGCGGCCTGGGTGGATGACAGCGTGGAGACCTCGCTCACGGGTACGTCCCACCAGGCGTCGGAGTCGGGCGCGTGCACCAGCGGGTCGGTCTCGACGTAGATCACGGTGCTGACCTCGGCTGCCTTGGCCACCTTCACCGCGTCGGCGAACTCGGCCGCGGTGGCGACCTTGATCACGTCCACCCCCAGGCTGGCCGCGTTGGCGGCCAGGTCGACCGGCAGGAAGTCGCCGTCCAACCGGCCACTGGCGGAGCGCCGCCGATAGCGGGTGCCGAAACGCTGCGAGCCCAGCGACTCCGACAGCGCCCCGATGGAGGCGAAGCCGTGGTTCTGCACCAGCACGGTGATGATCTTGATGCCCTCCTGGACGGCGGTCGCCAGCTCGGTGGCCATCATCAGATAGGAGCCGTCACCGACCATCACGAACACGTCGCGGTCAGGACAGGCCATGGCCACACCGAGTCCGCCGGCCACCTCGTAGCCCATGCAGGAGTAGCCGTACTCCACGTGGTAGCCCAGCGGGTCGCGGGTCCGCCACAGCTTGTGCAGATCGCCCGGCATCGACCCGGCTGCGCAGACCACCACGTCGGACGGCTCGGACAGCTCGTTCACCAGGCCGATCACCTCTCCCTGGCTGAGCAGCCCGGCCTCGGTCAGGCCCGGCTCCGGGTGGTACGTGGCGTCCACCACCGCAGCCCACTCGGCCTGAAGCTCGCTCACCCTGCTCGCGTAGTCCGCGTCGACCCGATAACCGGTCAAGGCCGCGGTCAGTGCCGTCAGCCCTTCCCGGGCGTCGGCCACCACGCTCAGTCCCGACTGCTTGACCGAGTCGAGCACGGCGACGTTGAGGTTGACGAAACGGACGCCGGGTGCGGCGAAGGCGGTCCGGCTGGCGGTGGTGAAGTCGGAGTAGCGGGTGCCGACCCCGATCACCAGGTCGGCTTCCCGGGCGATCGCGTTCGCCGCTGTCGTCCCGGTCGATCCGATCGCACCGAGGCACTGTGGGTGGTCGTGGACCAGCGACCCCTTGCCTGCCTGGGTCTGTCCGACCGGGATGCCGGTCGCCGCGCAGAACGCGGCCAGCGCGGCCTCGGCGCCGGAGTAGCCGACCCCGCCGCCGGCGACGACCAGCGGCCGCTCGGCGGCCCGGATCGCCGCCACCGCCGCCGCGAGCGCTGCCGGCTCCGGCAGCGGCCGGGCCAGGTGCCAGACCCGCGTCGCGAAGAGGTCCTCGGGCCAGTCGTGCGCCTGCGCCTGGACGTCCTGCGGCAGGCAGATGGTGACGGCCCCGGTCGCCACCGGGTCGGTCAGCACCCGCATCGCCGACAGCAGCGCGGCAGGCAGCTGCTCCGGCCGCCAGACCCGGTCGAAATAGCTGGAGACGGGGCGGAAGCAGTCGTTGACGCTCAGGTCACCGGCATACGGCGCCTCCAGCTCCTGCAGCAGCGGCGACGCGCTGCGGTCGGCGAAGGTGTCCGACGGCAGCAGCAGCACCGGCAGCCGGTTGATGTTGGCCAGTGCGGCGCCGGTGACCATGTTGGTGGCACCCGGGCCGACGCTGGTCGTCACGGCCCAGATCTGGCGCCGGCGCTTCATCCGGGCGTACGCCACCGCGGTGTGCACCATCGCCTGCTCGTTGCGACCCAGCACGTACGGCAGCGCGTCCGGCTCGGACAGCTCGGCCTGCAGCAGTGCCTGGCCCACGCCGGCGACGTTGCCGTGGCCGAAGATGCCCAGGCAGCCGGCGAAGAGCTTCTGCTCCACCCCGTCGGACTCGGTGACCTGGGCGGCGAGGAACCTCACCGTGGCCTGGGCGACGGTGAGGCGGACGGTGCTGGCTGCCATGTCAGTGGCCTTCCTGCGACGAGACGAGGCGCGGGTCGACCGGCTGGTCGGCCCAGGTGCTGCGGATCCAGCCCTGGTCGGGATGGTCACGGATCAGCCAGGCCCGCTCGTCGGCGGGGCCGGCCATCACGTTGAGGTAGTACATGTCCGAGCCCGGCCCGGCGACGCAGGGACCGTGCCAGCCGTGCGGGACGAGCACGGTGTCACGGTCGTGGACCTCCTCCAAGACGTCCATCTCGGCACCCGAGGAGGATGTTCGGTGGAAGCCGAAGCCCGGTTGGCCGTCGGGGCCGGCGGCGATCTCGAAGTAGTAGATCTCCTCCAGCTCGGCCTCGGTGGCGCTCTGCTGGTCGTGCTTGTGTGCCGGGTAGGACGACCAGTTGCCCGCCGGGGTGATCACTTCGCAGGCGATGATCTTGCCGGCCTCGAAGGCCTCCGGGGTGGCGAAGTTGCGTACCAACCGGCTGCACCGGCCCGCCCCGCGCAGCTCGACCGGGACCGCGCCGGCCGGCCCGTGGCGCGCCGGCAGCCGCTCGGTGGTGCGGGCGCCGGCCAGCGCGAACCGGCCGCCGCCAGCGGAGCGCAGCACGGCGCGTGAGTCGAGCGGCAGATAGGCGAAGTCGGTCGGGCCGGCGAAGACGTCGGCGCGACCAGCCAGCTCGATCGAGATGGCGTCGACCTCGACGTCGACCGACCCCTGCAGCGGCACGAGGAGCATCTCGTCCGGTCCGGTGTGCAGCAGGTGGCTGCCGCCGGCCGGCAGGTTCACCACCCGCAGGCTGGAGTAGCCCCAGCCGGCGGACTCCGGAGTGACGTCCACGGCGATGCCGTCCGGCCCAGCGGGCGCCGCCGGCAGGAAATAGGGCGAGCGGGGCCGGGTCATCGTGGGCGCACCATCGCCACGGCGGTGTCGACGGCGCCGACCACGTCATCGTCGGCGGGATAGAGCAGGGCCCGCCCCACCACCAGGCCCCGGACCGAGGGCAGCGCAAGCGCTGCGGCCCAGGCGGCGTAGGTCGCGTCCGGAGCACCGGCGTCCGGGTCGCCGCCGAGCAGCAGGGTGGGCAACGTGGTCGCCTCCATCACCCGTGCCATCTCCGGCACCACCGGCAGCTTCAACCAGGTGTAGGCACTGGAGGCGCCCAGCCCTTGGGCGATGTGGACGGATCTGATCACGGCGTCGGTGGACAGGTCGTTGACCACCGTGCCGTCGACCCGGCGACAGAGGAACGGCTCGACCAGGGCCACCAGCTCGGCCCGGTTCAGCTCGCTGATGGCGCGCCCGCAGGCCTCCAGCGTGCGTACCGTCGCCGGGTCGTCCAGGTCGATCCGGGTCAGCATCTTGGCGCCGTCGCAGCCGGCCTCGAGCGTGCCCTGCACGTCGAAGCCGGTGAGCCGGTCGTCGAGCTCGAAGGACGATCCCTGCAGCCCGCCGCGGTTCAGCGAGGAGAAGATGATCTTGTCCTCCAGCGCACCGAGCAGCACCAGGTCCTCGAGAATGTCGGCCGTCGCGAGCACGCCATCGACCCCTGGGCGGGCCAGGGCCGTGGTCAGCCGGGTCAGCAGCTCGGTCCGGCTGGCCATGGCGTTCGGACGTCCGCTGGCCGCCAGCGACCCCCGCGCCGGATGGTCGCAGGCGAT
The DNA here is from genome assembly GCF_056896895.1 of Microlunatus sp. M237. NCBI lineage: Bacteria > Bacillati > Actinomycetota > Actinomycetes > Propionibacteriales > Propionibacteriaceae > Microlunatus > Microlunatus sp. M237. The sequence goes on from NZ_JBXHBL010000001.1 coordinate 421,853, forward strand.
GATCATCAGCCTCCCGTCGTGGCCGACCAGCGGTCTGCGCCGGCGAGAGGAGAGCAGCTTCTTGATCCGCCCCGGCTCGCGGAGCCGGATCTCGGTGAGCTCGGCGATGTCGGTGGCGAACGGGACCGGCGCCTCGGCCGTACCGGTGTCCGATCGCCGGCTCATGATCGGCTCTGCTGCATCGATGCGGTCCGGCCGGCATTGGGATCGCCACCGGCGAGCAGCAGGTCGATCTCACGCTCGGTGGGCATGGCGGTGGAGCACTCCAGCCGGGAGGCGACGATGGCGCCGGCCGCGTTGGCGTTGGCCAGCACCTTGGCCAGCGGCCAGCCGGCCAGCAGCCCATGGGCCAGCGAGCCGCCGAAGCTGTCGCCCGCTCCCAGTCCGTTCAGCGGCTGGATCTCGATCGGCGGTGACTCCACCCGTTCGGTACGGGTCTTGGCCAGCACCCCCTTGGGGCCCTGCTTGACCACGGCGAGCTCGACGCCGGCGTCCAGCAGCGCATCGGCGGCACGCTCCGGGTCGCTCTCGCCCACCGCGACCTCGCACTCCTCCCGGTTGCCCACCGCCACCGTCACGAACGGCAGCGCCGTGCGGATCTGCTCACCGGCGTGGGCGGCCGTCTCCCAGAACATCGGGCGATAGTCGAGGTCGAGCACGGTGTACGGCTGGCGCGACCGCGCCTCGAGCACAGCGAAGTGGGACGACCGGCTCGGTTCCTCGCTGAGACCGCTGACCGAGAGCCACAACAGGTCGGTCCCACGGACAGCGTCGAAGTCGATGTCGCCGACGCGGACCTGCAGGTCGGGCGCACTCGGCTTGCGATAGAACCACAGCGGGAAGTTGTCCGGCGGGAAGATCTCGCAGAAGGTGACCGGGGTGGCGTACTCGGAGTTGACGACCACGTGCGCGTCGTCGACGTCCAGGTCGCGCAGCGCACGGCGGACGAAGCGGCCGAACGGGTCGTCGCCGACTCCGGTGATGATGGCCGCTCGTCGGCCCAGCCGGGCGGCGGCGACCGCCACGTTGGCGGTGGTCCCGCCCAGATATTTGCCGAAGGTCTCCACATCCTCGAGCCCGACCCCGATCTGGTGCGGGTAGATGTCCACCCCGCTGCGGCCAAAGGTCAGCACCTCCAGCGCGGCCGGGCGAAAGGGGACCTCGGACCTCATAGCTCTCCTTCGATGCCAGAACCCGTGCCGCAGTATGTCAAGACAAAGTATCAAGCCAGACCGTCGTGCGCTAGGACGTTCCGCTCCCCGAGGAAAGCGCCGACTCGGCTGCTATCAAGACGGCATTGTCGGCCGGCGATCTCGCAGGCCGACCAGGAATCCGGTCCCCCAGCACAGGTGCATCGTGGCCAGGACCACCGGAAGCCAGCGGCGCGCGGCCGGGCTGATCTCCTTGGGCGTGGTCGCGGCCCCGGCGACCACCAAGGCGAGGTAGCCCAGCGGGGCGAGGAAGCCGACGCGCAGCCAGTGTCGCCGGCTCAGCAGCCCCACCAGCCCGGCCGCGGTGCCGCCGCCGATGCCGAGGACCGCGACCGGCGGAGCGAGGTAGCGGTGTCCGGCGGTCTCCGGATGCCGGCGGACGACCTCGCGGCGCCACTTGCCGGTCTCGTACATCTGCGCGGCCAGGGCACGCAGCGACGAACGCGGCCGGTAGGTCACCTTCAGCTCCGGCGAGAACCAGATCAGCTGACCCGCCTGCCGGAGCCGATAGTTCAGCTCCCAGTCCTGGGCGCGATGCATCGTCTCGTCGAACCCGCCGACCGCCAGCAACGCGTCCTTGCGGAAGACACCCAGGAAGACCGTGTCAGCCTCGCCGGCCGGCGAGTCCGCCAGATGGAACCGGGAGCCGCCCATCCCCAGCCTGGTCGTGTACGCGCACGCGACAGCTTCCTCGAAGGCGCTCTCCCCCTGGGCGTCCATCACCCCGCCCACGTTGGCCGCGCCGGTGCTGGCCAGCAGCGCCACCGCTGTCGCGATGTAGCCGTCGGTCAGTTCGCCGTGGCCGTCCACCCGGACGATGATGTCGTAGCGCGACGCGGCGATCGCGGTGTTGAGGGCGTGCGGCGTACGTCCGGCCGGGTTGTCGACCACCCGCAACCGGTGGTCCTGGGCGGCGAGCTCGGCCGCGATCTCGGCCGTACGGTCGGAGCTCGGACCGACGGCCATCACCACCTCGAGCGGACCCGGATAGTGCTGGTCGAGCACCCGGCGGACGGCGTTACGCAGGTGGCGCTCTTCGTTCAGCACCGGCATCACCACGCTGACTCCGGGCAAGGAGTCGTCGGTCAGGTCGGTGCTGGGGGTCTCGTTCACGGAGAACATCATGCCGTCCGGCCCGGCTGTGGCCGCATTAGCGCGCCGAGCACACGCTCGCCAGGTCCTCGGTGTCCTGCGGTGCCTTGGTGCTGCTGGCCGATGGGCTGGCCGACGCCGACTGCTTCGCGCTCGGCTCGGCCGATCCCTTCGTACTCGGCTCGGCCGATCCCTTCGTGCTCGGCTCCGCGGAGGTCGTCGTCGGTTGGGCAGCAGGCTTCGCCGCCGGCTTCTCGCCCCGGTCGGCGGCTTCCGCCGTCTCGATCTTGGTCCGCACCAGCTCATGCATGACGGGGAACTTCGGGCTGCCGGGATAGACCAGCGGCGGCACGAACGACAGGCTCGAGATGGGCAGATTCTTGGCCTGAAGCGCCAGCTCCATCAGGCTGTTGATGGTGGAGCCCGGGATGTCGGTGGCCATGATCTGCTTGCCCGCCGAGGCGATGGAGTTGAACTTGGTCAGCACGGTCACCGGGTCGAGCTGGTTCAGCATGGCGCTCATCACGCACTTCTGCCGGGCCATCCGCTCGTAGTCGGAGGAGTCGGCGCGGGACCTGGCGAACCACAGCGCGTCCACCCCGTTCAGGTGCTTGTTCTCGCCCGGCTCGATGTAGCGCGAGATCTTGGTGCTGCCGCCACCGACGGGAACCCGCTTGTTCACGTCCAGCCGGATGCCGCCGACAGCGTCGATCAGGGACTCGAAGCCCTTCAGGTCGATCAGCGCGTAGTAGTTGATCTTCAGCCCGGTGGCGCCCTCGACCGCTTCCTTGGTCGCCTGGGCCCCCGGGTCGTGCACGCCGGGATAGAGGTCCTTGTGTTCGGTGGCATAGGTGTAGACGGCGTTCAGCATGCAGGAGTGGTCGGGGCAGCCGAAGCCGTGCGGGAACCTGGCGTGCAGCGGTGACGACTCCGGGAAGGGGACGTCCTCGAGGTTGCGGGGCAGACTGATCAGCACCGTACGTCCGGTCTCGGCGTCGACACTGGCCACGGTCAGGCTGTCCGGCCGCAGGCCGTCGCGAGTCTTCCCCGCATCCGCACCCATCAGCAAGATGTTGAAGCGACCTGCCTGCTGCTTGGTCTCGCCGCCGCCGGCGAAGACCGCCGCCATCAGGTCACGCTGCGCCGACACCATCGACGCCGACGCGAAGAGGCCGCCGGCCACCGCCAGGACCAGCCCGATATGCAGCACGGCGAACCCCAGGCGATGCTGGCGAGCCAGCTCGGGTGGCCGGGAGATCCGCCACGCGTCCATCAGCAGCCCCGCCCAGCCGAGCCCGAGGCAGACCAGCACCACCTGGACCAGCCGCAGGGTGGGCCCGAAGGTGAAGACCGCGATAGCGCCGCCGCGCCAGACCAGCGCGAGCACCGCGACGAGGATCACCGCAGCCCACAACCCCAACCAGATCCGGATCGCGATCCGCCCGACCCGCTTGTTGCCCGCCGTGAGCTGCGCCGATCCCGGCAGCACCAGGGTCATGGCGAGGAAGGTGAGACCACGCCGGAGCTTGATCCAACTGCTCCGTCGCTCGGTCCCGGGTGCGGTCGAGGCGAAACGCTCGTTCGTGGTGTTACTGGACACCCTCAAGGGCCTTTCGATGTACAACGGGGAAGTGAGGTCTCCGGGGAGATCTGGTGTCAGTATGTCCGCCGCCCGAGGGCCGCCCGATGCGCCACGCCGTCGGAAACGGCTTTGCGCCGGGTAAAGTCCCTGACCATGGGCCGAAGCCGAGACGAGGACCTGAACTGGCTGTACGGCCGCCCGGGCGCACCGGACAACGAGCCGGAGCCGACCCGGGTGATGCCCCCACTGGGGGGCGAACCGACCCCGTCGACCCCTCCGCCGACCCCTGGGCCACCCCACCCCGGCATCGGTGGCTCGCCGGGTCCTCGGCCACCGGATCCTCGGCCGGCGGGTTCTCGGCCGGCGGGACGCCGGCGGCCGGCGCGGACCGCGGTCCGGGTGATCGCCGCCGTGGTCGCACTGCTGGTGGTCTGGCTGATCGGGGTGCCCGCCTACGCCTGGAGCCAGGTGGAGCGCGCCGATGACGCGCCCGCCGGGGACCGGCCGCCGAAGCAGCCCGGCACCGCCCTGCTGCTGCTCGGCTCGGACTCGCGCGAGGGCCTGTCGGCCGCCGAGCGCAAGAAGCTGGGGACCGGCTCCGCAGCGGGCAAGCGGACAGACACGGTCATGGTCATGTACATCCCACCGGGCGGCAAGCCGGCGCTGATCTCCATCCCGCGCGACTCCTATGTCGCCATCCCTGAGCACGGCAAGAACAAGATCAACGCGGCGTACGCCCTCGGCGGGCCGGAGCTGATGGTGCGGACCGTCGAGCAGAGCACGGGGCTGCGCCTGGACGGCTACCTCGAGATCGGGTTCGGCGGGTTCGTCAGCGTCATCGACGCGCTGGGCGGGATCGAGATGTGCCTGCCCACGGCGGTGAAGGACAAGAAGAGCCACATCAACCTCAAGAAGGGGTGCCAGACACTCGGCGGCGCCGACGCCCTGGGCTACGTCCGGATGCGGTACGCCGACCCGCAGGGCGACCTCGGCCGGGTCCAGCGGCAGCGGCAGATGCTGGCCGCCGTGGCCGCCGAGGCGGCCTCACCGGCGACCGTGCTGAACCCGGTGCGCTACTGGCGGGTCTGCAACGCCTCCACTCAGTCAGTCAGCGTCGGCGAGGACACCAGCGCCTGGGAGATGGCCAAGCTCGCGCTCGCCCTCCGCAAGGTCTCCGGTGACGGCGGCTACACCCTCACCGTGCCGGTCGCCAGCACCGACGCGTCGACCGCGGCCGGCTCGGCGGTGCTATGGGACACCACGAAGGCCAAGGCGCTGTTCTCCGACCTGGCCCGTGGCGACACCTCCGAGCTCGGCCAGTACGTGGAGTGAGCAGGGGTCAGACGGCGTGGCCGCGGACCGTGGCCATCTGCTGGGCGGTGAGGGCCAACCGCATCGCCTCGAAGGTGTGCTCCTGCGGGCAGGCCGTCCGGGTGCCGTTGCGGACGTCGTTCAGCACGTCGGCGTAGTAGGTCAGCACGACGTCTGAGGTATCCACGTGATGGGTGCCCTCGGCGTCGACGCAGAACAGGTGGTCGCCACCCTTCCGGCCGGCGATGTCGACGTACTTGCGCATCTCCAGGTAGCCCTCGGTGCCGAGCACCACCAGTCGTCCGTCACCCCAGGTGGGCAGGCCATCGGGGGTGTACCAGTCGACCCGGACGTAACCCTGTGCGGTCTCGCTGCGCAGCAGCACCTCGCCGAAGTCCTGCAGGCCCGGAGTGTCCGGGTGGGCGAAGTTGCCCACCGTGCTGGCCACCACCTCGCCGGTGCTGGAGCCGGTGAACCAGAGGAACTGGTCGATCTGGTGGGACGCGATGTCGGCCAGGATGCCGCCGTAACGCTGCCGGTCGTAGAACCAGTCCGGCCGAGCCTGACCGCCGGCCAGATGCGAGCCGATCCGGTGCGGGCCGAGCCCGAGGGTCTGGACGACGGTGCCGATCCGGCCGGAACGCACGATCTCTCCGGCCCGGCTGACGCAGGGCACCTCGAACCGCTCGGAGAATGTCACCGACCAGAAGTGACCCGACTCCTCGACCGCGGCGCGGATCCGGTCCAGGTCCGCCAGCGTGGTGGCGCCGGGCTTGTCGCTCATCACGTCCTTGCCCGCGCCGAGGGCGGCCAGCGTGATCGCGGTGCGTCGGTCCGGCACCGCGGCGGTGACCACCAGATCGACCGACTCGTGCTCGACCAGCTGCTGCACGTCATCGAACACCGCAGCGTCGGGATAGCGCTGCCGGACCTCGGTCGCCACGGCGGCGGTGGGGTCGTCGGTGGCCAGCCCGACCAGCTCGGCGCCCTGGCCGATCAGCCCGGCCAGCTGGCCGAAGATGTGGGCGTGGTCGAGGCCGACGGCGGCGATCCGTACCGGGGGTGGGGTGGTCGAGGTCATCGAGCTCCTTCGGTCGGGCGCGGTCGGCAAGCACAGCTATGACGTGAGCCTAGAGCGGTGCCGCCGAGGCGCCGCCGCTGCCCCGCCGTGTCTTCGAGAGTCTTAGGCCGGCTTGGTCGGCAGGTCGAGCTTCTTCAATCGCTCGTACGCCCCGCTCAGATGCTTCTGCACCGCTGCGCAGGCCACCGACGGGTCCGCCTGGCTGAGCGCATCTCGCAGCTCGCGATGCTCCAGATGGCCGACCTGGGTGAAGTCGGGGAAGTTCACGTTACGGACGTGCAGGAAGAAGGACACCTGGCTGCGGATCGAGGTCCACACCCGTTGCACCCGTTGGTGATCACAGGCGGCATAGATGATGTCGTGGAACTGGAGGTCGAGCCGGACCGCGTCCTCGGGGCTGACGGTCCCGGTCGCCCCCTTCATCTCCTCCAGCACCGCGTCCATGGCGGCGAACTCCGCCTCCCCCATCCGGGTGCAGGCGCGCTCGCCGGCCAGCCGTTCGATGGCGGTGCGCAGGGTGTGCACCTCCTCGACGTCCACCCGCGTCAGCGTGCTGACGAAGGCGCCGCGATGACGCCGCAGCTCCACGTGCCCTTCAGCCTCGAGCTGGGTGAGTGCCTCGCGGACCGGGCCACGGCTGACGTTGAGGGCGGTAGCCAGCTCGGCCTCCTTGAGGTGCTGGCCCGGTTTGAAGTGGCCGCTGGAGATCATGTCGCGCAGAATCCGCAGCACCACCTCGCTGAGCGCCGGTTGGCTGGGTTGCGGCAGCAGGCCGTCTGGGATCATGCCCTCACCTCGACTCGTGCCTTCCCTCGAACATGGACGGCTGCTCCCGGGGGCGGGACCAGGCGCCAGCGCGTCGGCACAGTGCCGCTCCGGCGACGGGAGCATACCCCCCGACTTCGACGGAGACTCAACCCGCCGGAATCTTAGATTGTTAGCAATTAATCATTGACAATAATTATCCACCTAGCAAGACTCGATCTCCTGACGGAAATGCAGACCCAGCTGCTGGCCGAGGGCCGGCAGCTCCCGAGATCGCCAATCCTGACGTGGAAGGCAGCGAAGCCGACGTGAGCACCAGAACCGCCATGAAGAACCCCGGATTGGCCGACGAGAAGCACCCGTTCCCGCGCTCGGCCCCCAGCGATCCCAGCGCCCCGTTCGTCCGCGAGGCGGTGATCTCGGTGGATGCATCTCTCGACCGCGGCCCCCTGACGCGGCTGTGGGAGAGCTTCGGCTACGACGAGATCAACTGGACCTACACCCCGACGGGCAAGAAGCTGCTCCGGACGTTTGCCGAGCTGGCGCAGCGCCCCTATTACGTCCGGCCGCATTACGTGTTCTGCTCCGGCAGCGGTTTCGGCGTGCCCCACTGGGGCAACGGCAACGTCTACCACGAAGACGCCGACGGCAATCCCTCGTACGACTTCACCATCGCCGACCAGACCTACGACGCGATCGTGGGTGCCGGTCACCACGTGCTGGTCGAGCTGGCCTTCACTCCGCGGGACATGCTGCCCGACCACGCCGATGACCTGGTGGTCGAGGCGAGCCCGACCGTCTACAGCAACTACGAAGCGGGCACGTGGGCGTACCCGCCGCGCGACTACGGCAAGTGGCGCGCGTTGATCGCGGCCCACGCGCGGCACTGCCTGGAACGCTACGGCGAGGCCGAGGTCAACGCCTGGCTCTGGGAGCTGTGGAACGAACCCGACATCTTCTACTGGCGCGGCACCCCGGAGCAGTTCTACGAGCTCTACACGGTGACTGCCGAGGCCGTCCGCAGCGTGCTGCCCCAGGCCAAGGTCGGCGGACCCGCCGTCACCGGCGGCGGGGTCGAGTTCCTTCGCGGCTTCTTGGCCCATACCTCAGCTTCCGGCGTGCCGCTGGACTTCGTCTCCTTCCACACCAAGGGCTCCGCCTTCACGCCATGGCGCGTCTACGGCCCGACCGGCGGCCCAGCGCCTGAGAAGCAGAACCCATCGGCGACCAAGATGCTGTTCGAGGTCCGCCGGATGCTGCGGGTGATTGCCGAGTTCGAGCAGTACGTCGATCTGCCGGCCATCGTGGACGAGTGCGACGCGGGAGTGCCGGCGCACTACAGCGTCTACGACAACGCGAACTTCGCGTTCCAGAACACCGAGTACTACCCCGTCTTCCAGGTGAAGCTGTTCAAGAAGCTCCTCGACCTCAACCAGCAGGAGGCCGTCCAGGTCGAGCAGGCGACGTCGTGGAGCTTCTACTTCGAAGGTGAGCGCTACTTCGAGGGCACCCGGGCGTTCCTGACCGCCGGAGGAGTGGAGAAGCCGCTGCTGAACGCCTACCGGATGATGGCCCAGCTCGGCTCGCGCCGGGTCGAGGCCACCTCCACCGCCGACTGGCCTGTCGGTGACCTCGACCAGATGGCCGGTCGCAACATGCCGGAGGAGATCGACACGCTCGCAGCTCGGGACGACGACGGCTCCGTCGCGGTGCTGGTATGGCGCCACACTGACGACCAGTACCAAGTCGACGAGCAGGCTGCGAGCGTCGAGGTCGGCGTGGCGGGCCTGGACGCCACGAGTTACGAGGTGCAGCATTTCCGGATCGATGCCGACCACAGCAACGCCCACACCGTGTGGCGAGCCCTCGGCTCACCGCAGGACCCGACCGAGGACGAGCTGACCCAGATCAAGCAGCGTCAGGGCTTGGAGGCACTGGGGGCGACCAGCACGCACTCCCCGGCGGACGGGAGCCTCAGCTTCTCGCTGACCCTCCCGCTGCCGTCGGCGTCACTGCTGGTGCTGACTCCCCGATGACCGCCCCCACGTCGCTGACGCTGAACAACGGCGTTTCGATCCCCCAGCTGGGTCTCGGCGTCTTCCAGGTGCCCTCGGCGGACGCGCAGCACGTCGTCGAGGCCGCCTTGGAGATCGGCTACCGCCACATCGACACCGCGGCGGCCTATAACAACGAAGCCGGCGTCGGGGCGGCAGTGCGCGCGTCCGGGCTGGACCGCTCGGAGGTCTTCCTCACCTCCAAGCTGCGTAACGGCGAGCACGGCTTCGACTCGGCCATCTCGGCGTACGCCGACAGCTGCGAGCGGCTCGGCGTGGACCAGCTCGATCTATATCTCGTCCACTGGCCGAACCCGACGGCCGGTCGCTACCTGGACAGCTGGCGGGCGTTGGAGCAGTTGTACGCCGACTCGCGGGTACGCGCCATCGGGCTGTCGAACTTCATCAGCCCATACCTGGAGGAGGTGCTGGCTGCGGCGGAGGTCGTGCCGGCGATCAACCAGATCGAGCTGCATCCCACCTTCGGCCAAGACGAGCTAGTCAGCCGCACTACCGCGGCGGGGATCGCCGTCCAGGCGTACTCGCCGCTCGGTCAGGGGGCCGACCTGTCAGCGCCCGCGGTCACCGAGATCGCCGCCGCACACGAGGTCACACCGGCCCAGGTCGTGCTGCGCTGGCATCTGCAGCGCGGACACGTGGTGATCCCCAAGTCCGCCAGCCGCGAGCGGCTCGCGGAGAACTTCCAGGTCACGGACTTCGAGCTCAGCCCAGCCGAGCTCGCCCGTGTCACCGCGCTGGAGGCGGGCAACCGGATCGGCAACGACCCGCACACCTTCACCCTCAGCCAGATCCGCTAGCTCAGCCCTACTCCGCCTGACAAGAAGGACGAGGAGACTGATCGATGGCGACGCTCTCTGTCCCAACCGACCCCACTCTGATCGGGAACGGATCCACGAAAGGCGCGCGACCGAGCGCTGCGCGCCGGTCGCGGAACCGGCACCGGTCGCTGTGGATCTGGCTGTTCCTGACGCCGACCGTGGTGCTCTACGGGCTGTACACGATCTATCCGATCGTCGCGAGCTACTGGTACTCGCTGGTGGAATGGAACGGCTTCGAGGCCGACCAACGGTTCGTCGGCATCGCCAACTACCAGGCCGTCTTCGCCGACCCGATGTTCTGGAGCTCAGTCAAGATCACCTTGGTGTTCATGCTGTTGGTGGCTCCGGCGCGCATCATCCTCAGCTTCTTGCTGGCCATCGTGCTGAACTCCCCCAAGCTGCCGTTCGCCCGATTGTTCCGCACGGTGTATTTCCTGCCGGTAGTCACCACCACCGCCATCGTTGGGGTGGTGATGCAGTTCATCTTCGACCCGAGCAGCGGGCCCGTCAACGCCGCGCTGCGCACCTTCGGCATCTCCGATGGGGTCAACTTTCTTGGTGACTCCAACACTGCGCTGATCACCGTCTCCGTCATCTACGTCTGGAAGTTCTTCGGCATCACAATGATCTACTGGCTCGCTGCGCTGCAGACCATCTCCCCCGACGTCACCGAGGCGGCCCGGATCGACGGCGCCGGTGTGGTGCAGATCTTCCGCTACATCACCCTCCCCCTGCTGATGCCGTTTCTGATCATCATCAGCCTGCTCACGATCGAGGACACCTTCCGGGCGTTCGACCTGATGCAGACCATGACCGGCGGCGGGCCGTTCTTCAGCACCGAGGTGATCGAGATCTACATTTACCGGTGGGCGTTCGCCGCCTCGATCCCCCAGCTGGGTTTCGCCTCTGCGGCGGCCGTCCTCTTCGGGCTGTTCGTCTTCCTCGTCGGGCTGGTCCAGCTCTGGGGTGTGTACGCTGCCCGCCGGCTCCGGGCGGAGCAGGCATGACCGCCGTCCCGCAGACCACGCCAGCCCGCGTCGGTGCTGTCGTCCCGCCGAGCCGGGCGCGCCGGGCGCTACGTCGACTGCCGTGGTGGATCGCCTTCGGGTTCCTGGTCGTCAGTGCACTGTTGTGGGTCTACCCCTTCGTCTGGATGGTGTCGGCCTCGCTGAAGGACTCGCTTGAGATCTTCTCGGCCGGGCTGGACCTGGTGCCGAAGGTGTTCGCTTGGGACAACTACCGCCGGGCCTGGGACGACGCAGGCTTCGGTCGATACATGATCAACACGGTGATCGTCACCGTCTGGACCGTGGCCATCGTGGTGTTCCGGTGCGCCCTGTGCGGCTACGTGCTGGGACGCTACAGCTTCCGCGGCTCCCGCATCATCATGGGGATCCTGGTGGCGACCCTGTTCGTTCCCACCGGCTACACCATCATCCCGATCGTCAAGCTGTCGTTGCAGCTGGGACTACTCAACTCGCTGACCGGGATGATCCTCGCCCTCAGCGGGGCGGCCAACGTGTCCGCGATCTTGATCTACGCCGGCTATTTCAGGCAGCTGCCGAAGGAGCTGGAGGAGGCGGCGATCGTCGACGGGGCCGGCTTCTTCCGGGTCTTCTTCACCATCATGCTGCCGCTGGCCATGCCGGTCACCGCGACGGTGGCGCTGCTGACCTTCCTCGGGACCTGGAACTCGTTCTTCCTGCCTCTGGTGTTCTCCTTCAGCCGACCCGAGCTGCGCACTCTCAGCGTGGGAATGCAGGCCTTCGTCGGCGAGAACGCCGTCGACTGGTCCGGCATGGCCGCCGCCGGTGTCATCTCGATCATCCCTGTCGTCGTCTTGTTCATCTTCTTGCAGAAGTTCTTCGTCGAAGGCATCGCAGGCGCCGTCAAGTCCTGATCACCAACCCATCCATTCTCAATGAGGAGATCTCATGTCTGCACTGACTCGTCGCACCTTCCTGGGCGGCACCGGAGCACTCGCCGTCACCGCCGTCCTCGGTGCCTGCGGCAACGACCAGAGCTCGGGCGGCGGGGGCGACAGCGAGGGCTTGCGCTGGTGGGACCACTACTCTGCGCTCCAGAAGTTCCACGCCGACTGGGCCGCGCAGCAGAGCACCACGTTGGGCACCACCATCGCCTACACCTACAACGACGCCTCGAAGTCTGCTCAAGCCCTTCAGCTGGCCAACCAGAGTCAGCAGCTCCCCGACATCTACTCCAACACCTTGGGCATTCCGCTCTCGGCGCTGGTGAAGGACAAGTGGGTCGGCGAGATCACCCTCAGCAGCGAGGCCCAGGCGCGGCTGCCGAAGGGGTCCTTCACCGACGGGATCACCAACCTCGACGGCAAGCTCTACGGTCTGCCGTTGTTCTCCTTCCGGCAGTACAGCACCGCCACCTGGTTCAACAAGGACATCATCGCCAAGGCCGGCATCGACGGCGACAACCCGCCGAGGACCTACGACGAGTACCGCGAGGCATGCGGCAAGATCAAGGCGCTCAACGGCGGGTTCTCGGCCATGACGTTGGCCCTCGGCGATCCGGGCCGGATGCGGGACCAGATGGACGACATGGCTCAGGCTGGGGGCTTCCCCGGCTATCAAGGGCTGAAGTTCGCCACCGGCGAGTACGCCTATGACGACGACGCGTACGTCAATGGGATCGAGTTCTGGAAGGAGCTCAACGACTCCGGCTACATCGTCCAGGGCAGTTCCAACTTCACCGTGGCCAACGCGCGGACCCGCTGGGCGTCCGGCGCGGCCGGGTTCTTCCCGGACGGTCCCTGGTGCGCCGGGGGCGTCCGCAACATCCTGGCCGCCTTCGTTCCCACGTTGAACGTCGGGCCCCTGCTCATGGCCGAGCCAGGAGCCGAGGTCACCGTCTATCGTGGTGCCCCGGGCTCGCAGTTCTTCATCGCCGGCAACTCCAAGGACCCCGCCAACGCGAGCAAGCTGCTTGAGTCCTTCACCACACCGGAATATCAGAAAGGGCTCGCCGCCGGGATGGACCAGCCACCGCTGAACCTGGACGTGGTCGACACCGCCGACGTGATCGAGCCGTACAGGAAGGTCGTCGGGTACTTCAAGGAGACTGTCCACCGTGCCCCCCAGGCGCTGATCCGCAACCCGGAGATCGCGGTGGCGCAGGCGGCCTCGAAGCCGATCGCCACGCACCTGGGCAACATCGTCCAGGGGTATTTGGGCGGGGACATCGCCGATCTCCGGGGCGCGCTACGCAAGCTCAACAGCGACTTCGAGAGCGACCGGGAGCAAGCGCTCAAGGCCGCCACCAGCGCCGGGGCAAAGGTTAGCGTGGACGACTACGCGTTCGCCGACTGGAAGCCCAGCACCGACTACACCTACAGCAGCTGACCCCGACCACCTTGTGAGGACATTCCATGAGCACATACCCCGAGGCCAAGACCGCCATCGTCACCGGGGCGGTGTCGGAGCGAGGCATCGGCCGGGCCACAGCTGACCTGCTGGCCAGCCGTGGCTGGAGCATCGGCATCGTCGACCTGGACGAGGGCGGGTGCAAGGCGCTGGCCGGAGACCTCGCCGACCGCCACGGTGTCGAGGCGTTCGGCGCCGCCGCCGATGTGTCCGACGAGGTCGGCGTCCGAGCGGCGATCGACCAGCTCGAGGCCAACCTGCCGCAGATCGTCGCCCTGGCCAACATCGCCGGCGTCAGCTCGTCGGTGAGCTATCTCGAGCTGACCTCCGAAGAATGGCACCGGGTTCTCAACATCAACCTGAACGGCGTGCACTACGTCACCCGCCGGGTGGCCGAGTCGATGGTGCGCTCGCGGCTGGGTCGGATCGTCAGTATCTCCTCGGTGTCGGCCCAGCGCGGCGGCGGCACGTTCAGCAAGACGCCGTACTCGGTCGCCAAGGCCGGGGTGATCGGGCTGACCCGGTCGCTGGCTCGAGAGCTGGGGCCGTACGACATCACCGTCAACGCCATCTCGCCCGGACCGATCGACACCGACATCATGGGCGGCACGCTGAGCGAGGAGCGTAAGGCGACGCTGGTCGAGGACCTGCTGGTCAACCGGCTCGGCACCACCCACGACATCGCCAGCGCGATCGGCTTCCTCTTCGCCGAGGACGCCGGCTACATCTCGGGTCAGACGCTCAACATCGACGGCGGGCTCTACATGCACTGACGCCGTCCCTGACCAACCAGCCGGACCCCCTTCCCCACCCGCGCCCGACGTACGAGGATGTCCCCGTGACCACCGACACCACCGCCTCCTGGCCCATCGCTGCCGCCATGATCAATTTTCCCGGAGTGCTGCCTGATGGCACCGCGGTGCAGGACCAGCCCGTCGAGAGCTGGCGTGACACCCTCGAGCAAGTGGCCGACGCCGGCTTCGACTACCTGGACCCGACCGACTCGTGGGTTCGGATCGCGGACCTGGAGCCGGAGCGGCTGGCCGAGTTCTCCTCGCTGCTGGACGAGGTCGGTCTGAAGCTGGGTGGCATCTCCACCGCCCGGCGGAGTGTGATCGACGCCGAACACGGTCTGGAATACCTCGCCTACGGACACCGGGTGATCGACACCGCCGCCGCCCTGGGCGTGGCTGATGTGTCCTTCGGCCTGTTCCAAGCCCTCACCGAGCAGCAGAAGCGGGCGCTGTGGTTCTGGACCGCACCCGGCTATCAGGACTCCCCCGACCCGGACAGCTGGCAGCTGGCGGTCACCCGGTTCCAGGACCTCGCCGCCCACGCCGAGCAGGTGGATGTGCACATCTCGCTGGAGATGTATGAGGACACCTATCTCGGCACAGCCGACTCCTCGGTGCGCCTGGTCACCGACATCGGCTCCGATCACGTCTGGCTGAACCCCGACATCGGCAACCTGCAGCGGCTGCACCGCCCGGTGGAGCACTGGCAGACCATGGTGGAGAAGACGGTGCCGTACGCCAGGTACTGGCATGTGAAGAACTACTTCCGCACCGAGGACGCCAGCACCGGCTCCATCGTCACCGCACCGGCCCCGATGGAGCTGGGGGTCATCAACTACCGGATGGCGGTTCGCGCCGCCATCGCGGCCGGGTTCGACGGCACCTTCCTGTGCGAGCACTACGGTGGTGACGGTCTCAGCGTGAGCGCACGCAACCGGGAGTATCTGCAGCGGATCCTGCCGCCACGTCGCCCGCGACCCTGAGCCGTACGTCCGCCGCTTTCCACAGAGTCGAGGAACCATGAGCAGACCGATCCGCACCGTTGCCGTCATCGGAGCCGGATACATGGGGGGCGGCATCGCGCAGTCCCTGGCCATCAACGGGGTCGACGTGGTGATGGCCGACCGCGACCCCGAGATCACCCGGCGGGCGTACGAACGTCTGGTGGTCGAGACCCAGGACCTTCAGGACCAGCGGCTGGTGCCGGCGGGGTCCACCGACCGGCTGGCCGCCCACCTGTCGGTGGCCGACTCGATCGCGGCGGCGGTGGCCGACGTCGACTTCGTCGAAGAAGCGGTGTTCGAGGATGTGGCAGTCAAGCACGCCGTCCTGGCGGAGATCTCGGCCGCCGCTCGAGCGGACACGATCATCGGCAGCAACACCTCCACCATCCCGGTGCATGTGCTGTGCACCGCGGTCACCGGGCCGGAGCGGTTCCTGATCGTGCACTGGTCGAACCCGGCGCCGTTCATCCCGGGGGTGGAGATCGTCTCCGGCCGGGACACCGACCCGTCGTTGGTCGCCCCCGTCAAGGAGCTGCTGGCCCGTGCGCAGCACCAGGGCGCGGAGGTGGCCGACACCCCCGGCTTCGTGCTGAACCGGCTCCAGTACGCCCTGCTCAAGGAGGCGACGGCCATCGTCGAGGAGGGCATCGCCACCCCGCAGGACGTGGACACCATCGTCAGCACCACCTTCGGCTTCCGGCTGGCCTTCTTCGGCCCGTTCGCCATCGCTGACATGGCGGGATTGGACATCTATCGCAACTGCTTCGCCACCTTCGAGCAGGCATACGGCGATCGGTTCGCCACCCCCGCGGTGCTCACCGAGCAGGTCGAGGCGGGTCACTTCGGCTTCAAGACCGGCGCCGGCTTCACCGGTGAGCACTCACCGGAGGAGATCGCCGCAGTGGTCGCCTACCGCAGCCTGGCCTACAGCCGACTCTCGCAGCTACTGCAGGAACTGGGCCCGTCGGGCATCTGGCCGCCGGCCGAGCTTGGCCAGCCCGCGCCCGAGGCCGACACTGACGGGGAGCCGCAAGCATGACCCGGGTGCTGAACACGGCCGCCAGCTTCACCGCCGACGCGGTCGCCGGACTGGTCCACGCCCAAAGTGACTATCTCGAGCCGGTGGAGGGCGGTGTCATCCGCCCCGGGCTGACCCGTCCGGGCAAGGTGGCCGTGGTCATCGGCGGCGGCAGTGGCCATTACCCCGCCTTCGCCGGCTGGGTGGGACCCGGGCTGGCCGACGGGGCCGTGATCGGCAATGTGTTCGCCTCGCCATCCACCCAGCAGATCGTCTCGGTGGCCCGTGCGGTCGACGACGGCGCCGGGGTGCTGCTGTCGTACGGCAACTATGCCGGTGACGTGCTGAACTTCTCGCTGGCCGAGGAGCGATTGCGGGCCGAGGGCATCGAGGCGGTCAACCTGCCGGTCACCGACGACGTGGTCAGCGCCGCCGCCGATGACAAGGCGCGCCGTCGGGGCGTGGCCGGTGACCTGGTGGTGTTCAAGATCGCCGGGGCCGCCGCGGAACGCGGGCTCGATCTTGCAGCCGTGGCCGCGGTGGCGGCCCGGGCCAACGCGGCGACGTACTCCTTCGGGGTGGCGTTCGCCGGCTGCACCCTGCCGGGCGACGACCACCCGCTGTTCACCGTGCCGAAGGGGTCGATGGGGGTCGGACTCGGTGTGCACGGCGAGCCGGGCGTGGACGAGGTCCCGGTCGAGCCGGCCGCCGACCTGGCTGCGCGGCTGGTCGACCGGCTGCTCGAGGAGCGTCCGGCCGGAGCCGAGCGCGCCGCGGCGCTGCTCAACGGGCTGGGCGGCACCAAGTACGAGGAGCTGTACGTCTTGTGGAACGACGTCCGGCGCCGGCTGGAGGCGGCCGGAGTCACGCTGGTGCGGCCCGAGGTGGGCGAGCTGATCACCAGCCTGGACATGGCCGGCGTCTCGTTGACACTGAGCTGGCTTGATGAGGAGCTGGAGCAGCTGTGGTGCGATCCGGCCGATACACCCGCCTTCCGCCGCAGTGAGCCGGCACGGCTGTGGCCGCGACCGGAACGGGCCGAGCGGGTCAGCGATGCCGAGGCCCGCGACGAGGCCACGCCTCAGAGCCGTGAGCTCGCCGCCGCGGTGGTGGAGACGTTCGAGGCCGTGGCGGCGTTGCTGCATGAGCGGGAGTCGGCGCTGGGTGAGCTGGACGCGATCGCCGGCGATGGCGACCACGGCCGCGGGATGACGACCGGCTGCGACGCCGCGCTGGCGGCGGCCCGGCAGGCGGCAGCTGACGGGGCCGGCCTGGCCGGCACTCTGGCCGCCGCCGGTGATGCCTGGGCCGACAAGGCCGGGGGGACGTCCGGAGCGCTGTGGGGTAACGGGCTGCACGCAGCCGCCGCCGTGCTCGACGATGTCACCCGCCCCGCGGCGGATCAGGTGGTCGCCGCGGTCACCGCCGCGCAGGACCTGGTGCTCACCTTCGGCAAGGCCAAGCGTGGCGACAAGACCCTGCTCGACGCCTTGTTGCCCTTCACGGAGGCTCTGGCCGCCGGGCTCGATGGCGGCGCGTCATTGGTGCAGGCGTGGCGGTCCGCGGCTGAGACGGCCACCGCCGAGGCGGCGGCCACCGCCCAGCTGTCCCCGCGGATCGGCCGCGCCCGGGTGCTGGCCGAGCGCAGTCAGGGTCATGCCGACCCCGGGGCAACCTCGCTGGCTCTGGTGTTCGGCGCCGTCGGGCAACGTCTTGGCTGATCAGCCGGATCCGTCGCGATCGGGCGGTTCACGCCGCCGGGTCGCGGCAGTGGGACTCAAGGCGTATTTGAGCCGCGAGCGCACTCTGGCCTGGCTGGAATCGGTCGTCCCGGCGTGCGCGGAGTATGCCGACGCGGTCGATGTGGTCGTGTTCCCCTCGCTGCCGCTGATCGAGTCTGCGCTGTCGGCGGCCGGCGGGCGGGTGGCGATCGGTGCGCAGCAGGTGTCCCAACACGGCGTCGGGGCGTACACGGGTGAAGTGCCCGCCGAGCTGCTGGCCGAGCTGGGGGTGCGGTACGCCGAGATCGGTCACGCCGAGCGCCGAGCCGAGTTCGGCGAAACGGCGGCCGTGGTCCGACAGAAGACCGCCGCCACCCTCGCCGCAGGTCTGGTGCCGCTTGTGTGCGTCGGCGAGGGCACTCGAGGCGACACCACGCCGGTCGAGCTCGGCCGGGCGATCGCGGCGGCCGGCGACCAGCTGAGCGACGTCGTGGCGGGATGCCCGACCGACGCCGAGCTGCTGATCGCCTACGAGCCGGTCTGGGCCATCGGCGCCGACCAGCCCGCCTCGGCGGACCATGTCGTCGCAGTCGCGACCGCCCTGCGCCAGATCCTGGCCGACCGCCCTCGGGCCCGCCTGCTCTACGGCGGGACGGCGGGGCCAGGGATGTTCACTCAGCTTGCGGCGGTGGTCGACGGGCTCTTCCTCGGCCGCCGAGTCCACGACCCGGCTGCCTTCGTGACCACGCTGACGGAGATCGCGACCTCCCCCTGATGGGCGCGAAGTCGGGGCGGATCGTCTGGATGCGGCCGCCCTGGGACGATCATGACCAGTGTCGACCGACATGTCGGCGATCACCCCATCACAGGTCGATGCGTGAAAGGATCAACGATCATGCCGGCCAACCAGAGTCTCGACCGCCCCGCCCCGCCGCCCAGCGCCGCCCCGCCCCAGTTCGGAGTGCTGGTGCTCGCCGGGCTGGTCATCGTCTGCGCCGGGCTGAAGGTCGTCTCCAGCATCATCGGACCGGTGTTCTTGGTCATCACCTTGGTGATCACGGTGCATCCGCTGAGCCGCTGGCTGGTGCGTCACCGGGTACCGCGGGCGCTGGCCAGTGTGATCGCGATGCTCACCGTCTATGCCACGGTGCTGGCCATCCTGGGCGCGGTGGTGTGGTCGCTGACCCGCCTCGTCAGCGCGCTGCAGGACTATGCCGACGCCTTCACGAAGATCTATAACCAGAGCCTCGAGCAGCTCGCGAAACTGGGCGTCAGCTCGGCCGCCATCGGGGACGCCCTGTCCAAGGTGAACCTCTCCAGCTTCGCCGGACTGGCGCAGACGCTGCTGAACAGCGTCACCAACGGGTTGTCGTTGCTGGCCCTGATGCTCGCCGTCGTCTTCTTCCTGGTCTTCGACGCGGCCGACATCGGCAAGCGGATGAGCATGATCCGAGCCAGCCGCCCGCCGGTGGCCACCGCTCTGACGGAGTTCGCCGACAGCGTCCGCAAATATTGGATCGTCACCACCGTCTTCGGGCTCATCGTCGCCATCTTGGACGTGGTGGCCCTGGCCATCATCGGCGTCCCGATGGCACTCACCTGGGGCGTACTGGCGTTCGTCACCAACTACATCCCCAACGTCGGCTTCCTGCTCGGCATCGTGCCGCCCGCCCTCATCGCCCTGCTGGACAGCGGTTGGGGGGCTGCCATTGCCGTGATCATCGTCTACACCGTCATCAACGTCGTCGTGCAGACGCTCATCCAGCCACGCTTCACCGGGGACGCGGTCGGGATCACCGGCACTGTCGCGTTCTTGTCCCTCATCTTCTGGGCCTATCTGCTGGGTGTGCTGGGCGCGCTGCTGGCCGTCCCGGCCACGCTGCTGGTCAAGTCGGTGCTGGTCGACAACTCCCCTTCCGGGCACTGGCTTGGCGCCCTGATCAACTCCAACCCGGGGGGCGAAGAAGACAAGCCGGTTCGACGGCGTCCGGCGCGGCCGAGGCCGGCCAACAGCTAGCTCAGGCGGCGACCGGGTCCCGCTGCGGTGCGTCCCGGCCTTTCACCGTCGCCCGGCGCCAGATCCGGCCCGCGAGCACACCGTTGCCGAGGGCGTACGTCCCCTGGTTAGTGACTAGATAAACCCAGCCATGCGGGGACCGCCACAGGTATTCACCGGGGACGGGTTGTCGGAGTCGCCAACGGCCGTGGGTCTTCAGTCGGTGATGCCTTCGATCCAGCGGGCCGAGGTTCGCCAGGCTGGTCTGCTGAGGTGGGCCTGGGTTGGCGTACGGGATGGTGTGGTCGAGGTCCATGCTCCGGCTCAGGCTGGTGCTGTAGGGGAAGACGTCGGCCGGATTGCGGAGCCGGAGGGCTTCGCGGTGGCGGTGTGGGATCTCGTAGGCGTCTACGGGTGCCGGGTTCGGGTCGAGCACCGGCCGGACGGTGATCGTGTTCGGGGTGTCGCGGAGGAATCGGCGGATCTGGTCGATGGTGACCGGGCCGTCGCCCTCGATCCGACCCACGAAGCCACCGATGGTGCCCGGGTCGTCGCCCTTGGCCCCACCCACGTAGCTGCGGGCACCACGGTGCGCGGTGTCGTGGGAGCGGGCAGGGCCGGTGTCGGGGGTTGCGGGCCGGTCGGGGCGCGCAGGGCTGGTGTCGGGGTCGCCCTCGTGGGTTGCGGCCATCAGTGCTTCGTGGCTGAGGTGGATGTAGAGCGTGGTCTGCGGCCGCGCCTTCACCGGATCCACTGTCGGTCCGTCGAACCGCACCGACTGATGCGTGTCTGCCTGGTCCGGGTCATCCGTCGACGGCTCAATCTGCTCACACGAGTCATGCCGGTGGGCCTGCAGCAGCGCCAACGCCATCGCCGGCTGACCGAGAATCCCGATCGCTTTCGATCGGCGGACCCCGACCGGACCGGTATCGCCCTCCAATTGAAGGATCTCCGCGATCCGGTTCACCATCGCGACGAACCAGACCACATCACCGGCGTTGGCCCGGGCGACCAGCACTTTGAGGCCGCCGACTTCGGTCCGACCGGCCCGGACGAACCGCTCCGCCTCCCACAACCGCGCCCGCGCTTCCGCACCCACCGGGTCCGCGCTCATCACCGCCGCCTGCAGCAGATTCTCAAACCGTGCCCACGAGATCGTCCCGATCGGACCGCACACCATGG
Organism: Microlunatus sp. M237; assembly: GCF_056896895.1. NCBI lineage: Bacteria > Bacillati > Actinomycetota > Actinomycetes > Propionibacteriales > Propionibacteriaceae > Microlunatus > Microlunatus sp. M237. The sequence goes on from NZ_JBXHBL010000001.1 coordinate 442,898, forward strand.
CGTCGACAATCGCCGCTGCTTCAACAGAGAGGTGGCGGGTGTGTTGCGCGACCTTACGGGCCTTCCACCCCCGCACCTCGCCAGCCAGCACCCGTGCCCACAAGCGCGGGAAGCGGTGCCGCAGATCCAACGCATCCGCCATCTGCGCCGACGCAGCGCCGGTGGTGGTCTCCTGCAACGTCCCCAGCTCACCGGCGGCGTACTCCGACACCAACGGTGTCCCATCTCTACCCAACTGACGAAACTGCTCCCGCACCAGTCCAGGTTCGGACACCAGCTCCGGATCCGGATCCGGTCCGTGCAGGTCAGCCCAATGCGCGGCAACCATCAGCAGCCGCGTCTCCGCCATCACCACCATCCGGTGCAGTTCCGCGACACATGTCGCAGTCGCCGACGTGTCTGCCGGCAACTCCATCCGTAAATCGAACATACGTACAATTTACGAGCCGCCACTGACAATTTCGGCGCTCATCCACAGGCTTCTCCCCGTACCGATCTCCCCGCCAGACGTCTGACAGGGCACCTGTCTGAATCGCTTCCTAGACTGTCTGCGTGATGTCCGGCCGCACCCCCTCCCCCCTGCGCTCCCAGCCCCGCCCTGAGGCGGACAGCGGGACCGACTCGCGCGCGGACGTCGCCACCTCTGTACGCGACTGGATCCCGATCGCCGGAGCGGTGGGGCTCGCCCTGCTGGTCGTACTCCTCGTGTCCGGAACCACCGGTGCACTCGCCGCGATCACGCCTGCCCAGTTCGACCCCGGCGCCCTGGTCCGATACGGCCTGCCACTCGCGCGGACCGTGCACGACCTCGCCGCGGCGGTGACCGTCGGGCTTGCCGTGTTCGCCACCTGGTTCGTCGCTCCCCCTCGCGGCCGCACCAAGACCGACCGCAGCGGCGTCCTCGAAGGTCCACAGATCTGGCTGATGCGGAAGGCGGCCGTCGCCGCTGGGATCTGGCTGGGCAGTGCGATCGGCGTCATCGTCCTGACGGCCGCCGAGGTGTCCGGCACCGCACCGGGTACGCCGCTCTTCTCCAGCGTGGTGTTCTCCTTCGTCAGCCAGGTGGAGCTCGGGCGCTCGCTCGCCATCAGCGCCCTTGTGGTCGCCGTCGTGCTGAACCTGGCCATGCTGGCCACCACGGTGACCTCGGCCGCGTTCGCCGCTGTGCTGTCGCTGCTGGCCCTGCTCCCCCTCGCGTTGGGTGGGCACGCATCCGGGTCCCAGGACCACATGAACTCCGTCGACAGCCTGGCGCTGCACCTGGTGGGGGTCTGTCTGTGGGTGGGCGGCCTGGCCGCCTTGTTGCTGGTCGCCGTCCGGCTGCGAGACCAGCTGGGCACGGTGGCCGCGCGCTACTCCACCCTTGCGCTCTGGTGTTTCGTCGCCGTCGCGGTGTCGGGACTCGTCAACGGCTGGCTGCGGATCGGCTCGCTCGGCAACCTGACCAGCACGTACGGGCTGCTGCTGGTGGGCAAGACCGTCGCCCTGGTGTTGCTCGGCCTGGCCGGCTGGCTGCACCGCCGTGCCACGCTCCGCCGGCTGGGCAGCGACCGGCACTGGTTCGTCCGGCTGGCTGCGGTCGAGCTGCTCGTGATGGGCGCAACGATGGGGCTGGCCGTGGCTCTGTCCCGGTCCGCACCGCCGGTCGACGCCGAGGCGGTCGACCCGGTGTCAGGCCTGCTGGGTTATCCGGCTCCGCCGCCCATGACGGTGTCCAGCTATTTCACCACCTTCTATCCCGACCTGCTGTGGGTCGGCGTCGCGCTGCTGGCCGCAGGCTTGTACGTGGCCGGCGTGATCCGGTTACGCCGCCGCGGCGACAGCTGGCCGACCCTTCGGTTGGTGCTCTGGCTGCTCGGGTGCCTGGCGCTGATCTGGGTGACCAGCGGCGGCACCGGGGTGTACGGCCGGCTGCACTTCAGTGCCCACATGATCCAGCACATGAGCCTGGTCATGGTGGTGCCGATGTTCTTCGTCTTCGGCGCCCCGGTCACGCTTGCGCTGCGAGCACTGACCGCGCGCAGCGACGGCAGCTTCGGCCCCCGGGAGATGCTGCTCCGTCTCGTGCACAGCCGCTACCTCAGCTTCCTCGGCCACCCGGTCGTGGCCGCGGTACTGATGACCGGCAGCCTGGTCGTCTTCTATTACTCGCGGCTGTTCTCGCTGGCCATGTTCACCCACACCGGCCATGTGCTGATGACCGCCCACTTCCTGCTCAGCGGTTATCTGTTCGTCTGGGCCTTGGTCGGCACCGACCCCGGCCCCTCGCGACCGCCGTACCCGTTCCGGTTCGGGCTGCTGCTGATCACGCTGGCGTTCCATGCCTTCTTCGCCATCTCCCTGATGGCCACCGGCAGCATCCTGGCGCCGGACTGGTGGGCGGCCCTCGGTCAGACCGACCAAGCGGCGCTGCTGGCCGACCAGGAGCGCGGCGGGCAGATCGCCTGGGCCACCGGCGACCTGCCGTCGGCTCTCATCGGCGTAGCGCTGATCGCGGCGTGGGTCCGCGACGATACCCGCGAGTCACGGCGTCGCGACCGCAAGGCGGACCGTGACGGTGACGCCGAACTACGCGCCTACAACGAGCAGCTGGCGGCCATCGCCCGGCGCGACCAGTCGTCCTGATGCCTGCCTCGAGCCACGTACGTCGCCCGGCCCGGCCGGGTCGCGGCGTGGTCCGTGGGGTTCGCGCCGCGGCGCTGGGCGGCGGCTCGCTGCTGCTCGCCTGCAGCGCCCATCTCGCCGGCGGCGGCCAGCTGCCCGGAGCGGGACTGGTGGTGGTCCTGGCCGGCGTCTTCGCCCTGGTTGCCCTCTCGGTGACGGTGCGCCGCTGCCGGATGCCGCTGCTGCTCATCGTGCTCGGGCTCGAACAGCTCGCGACGCACCACGTCCTCAACGTCGCCACCCGGGTCGAGGTCATCGCTGCCGGCGGCCACGCCGAAGTGTCGGCATGCGTCCCCAGCGGCCACCACGCCACCGTGGGCTGCGGGGTCCCCCTGGGAGACGTCACCGCGAGTGGGCTGGCCCAGCCGCAGGTTGTCGGGGCCGGCTGGGGGATGACGGTGGCCCACCTGATCGCCACCGTCGCCGCGGCCTGGCTGTTGGCCCGCGGCGAGGCCTGGCTGTGGCGGGTGAGCGATCGTTTCATCCGGGCGGCGACCAGCGCGCCGACCGAGCGACCCGCCGGCCGCCGCCCTGGTGCCGCCGGCGCTGCCCCGGCCGGGCGCCCGAGCCGCATCGACCCGGTGGCGGCCCCGCGCGGGCCACCGACCCTCAGGCTCATCCCGCTGTGCTGCGCCTCGCCGGCGCACCCACCCGCCTGAGCGGCTCACCACCTGTCCCGTGCCGGACCTGAGCACGGTGACCGACGGTCGACAGTCGCGCGCGGGCCCAACCCGTACTCGACCTTGAAGGAAACCCATGTCGCACGCCCCTGGTCAATCTGTTGACCCTGTCCGCCCCGTTCAACCTGTCCGCCGCCGGCGCGCAGCCCTCCGGGTGCTGACGGCCGCCGTCCTCTGCGGCGGCCTTGCAGCGCTGTCCCCCGCGCCCGCCGCCGCCCACGTCCGGGTCATCCCGGACAGCAGCACCACCGGCTCATACAGCGCCCTCACCTTCCGGGTGCCCAACGAGTCGGACACGGCAGGCACCGTCAAGGTGTCGGTCCAGCTCCCCCAGGACACCCCCTTCCTGCACGTCAGCGCCAAACCGGTCCCTGGCTGGCAAGCCGTTCAGCAGGAGGCCACGCTGCCCGAGCCGGTCGTTATGGACGGCGCCACCATCACCAAGGCCGTCCGGACAGTGACCTGGACCGCTGACGACGACGTGCAGATCGGCCCGGGCGAATATCAGGAGTTCTCGCTCTCGGTCGGACCTCTGCCGGCGCCGGGGACCGTGCTGCTGCCGGCCACGCAGACCTACTCGGACAAGTCGGTCGTCGCCTGGGACCAGCCCACGCCCGCCTCCGGCGAGGAACCGGCGCACCCCGCTCCCGAGCTCCAGGTGATCGCCGCCGCGGCGTCCGATCCACAAGCCGCCGCCGCGCCTGCAGAGTCCAGCACCACCGACCCGGTGGCCCGGGGTCTGGGTGCCGCGGCGCTGGTGGTCAGCCTGGCCGGACTGGTCATCGGGGGGTTGGCGCTGCGCCGCCGAGCCGGTCGGACATCATCGAACCCATGACCGTCCCCGTATCGCCGGCCGGCCGTCGGCACCGGGTCCTGGCCCGGCTCGCGCTGTCGGTCGTCGGCGCGGTGGCCACCCTCGTGGTGGCCGCCGCTCCGGCGGCCGCCCACAACGCCCTGAGCCAGACCTCCCCTGCGGATCAGGAAGCGGTGGCGAGTACGCCGGCCGAGGTGGTGCTGACCTTCGACGAGCCGGCGGTCGCGATGGGCACCCAGGTGGTGGTCACCGGGCCGACCGGCCAGGTGCAAAACGGTGATCCGGTGCTGATCGACAACACTGTCCGCCAGCCGCTGAGCCCTGGATCCCCCGCCGGCCGATACACGGTCGAATGGCGGGTGACCTCCATCGACGGCCACCCGATCGCCGGGTCGTTCACGTTCACCAGCGAGTCCGCCGGCTCGGCCACCGCGTCGGCAGCACCCGCACCCACACCGGCCCCCGGCGGTCACCCGCACGAGCAGCCGGTCTTCGGCGGACGCTGGATCGCCTTCGCCGCGGTGACCATCGCGGGCGTCGCCGCCATCAGCCTGTGGCTCAGGTACGAGCGCCGGATGCGCTCCTGACCGAGCGCCCGGCGAGCATGCTCAGTAAGGTCGTCGACATGGTGCCCGCCCCTCTCGACCTGCCCACCGACGACTGGACGACCTGGCTGCAGAGTCGCGGCCACGGCCAGCTGCAGCAGGCGGCAGACCACGTCGCCGCGCTCAAGACCACGACCCCGGGCGACCCAGCCATCCTGCAGCACTGGAACGACGCCGCCATCGCCCTCCGCAACGCCTCGGCCGTCTCCTCCTTGCTGTCGGCAGTGCACCCCGACGCTGAGGTCATCGAGCTGGCCGAGGCGCTGGAGGTCGAGGCCGAGGCGTTCAGCACCGACCTGCACCTCGACACCGTGGTGTTCGAGCGACTCCGCTCGGTGCCGTCCGACGCGCTCGACGCCGGCGGCCGGCGCGTCGTGGAGACCGCACTGCGCGCCTTCCGTCGTTCCGGCGTGGACCGAGGCGATGAGATCCGTGACCGCGTCCGTGCCCTGGACCAGCGGCTCACCGACCTGAGCCAGACCTTCGCCCGTACGCTCCGCGACGGGCGCCGCAGCATCACCCTGCCGCCCGCCGCCCTGGACGGGTTGTCAGATGAGTACGTCGCGGCGCACCCGGTCGGCGAGGACCAGACGGTGACCGTCACCACCGACTACCCGGACGCGCACCCGTTCCTGGCCTACGCCCGCGATCCCGAGGCACGGCGAGCGGTGGCCCGGACGTACTTCAATGTCGGCTGGCCCGACAACGAGGCGGTACTGCAGGAACTGCTCCAGCTGCGGGATGAGAAGGCCCAGCTGCTCGGCTACGCCAGCTGGCCGGACTACGACGCCGAGATCAAGATGATCGGGACCGGCTCGGCCATCGCAGCGTTCATCGACCGCATCGCGGCCGACTCGGAGGTCGCCGCGCATCGCGAGCTCGACGTGCTGCTCGACCGGGCCGCGGCCGACGGCGAGGAGGTCATCGACCTGGCGAACTGGCGCTACTACTACGAGGCGGTCAAGCGGGAGCGGTACGGCGTGGACGCGAACGAGGTACGTCGCTACCTCGACTTCGCCAAGGTGCGCGACGGCCTGCTGAGCGTGACCAGCCGGTTGTTCGGCCTCCGCTACACCCCGGTCGACCGCGACCATGCGGGCACCTGGCACGCCGATGTCACCTCCTATGACGTGGCACTCGTGGCCGAGGACGGGAGCGCCGACGTGCTGGGCCGGATCCACCTCGACCTGCACCCGCGGGAGCGGAAATACAACCACGCCGCCCATTTCGAGTTGGTGCCCGGCATCCTCGACCGGCAGCTGCCTGAAGGCGTCCTGGTCTGCAACTTCCCGCGCGGGCTGATGGAGCACCGCGATGTGGTGACCCTGTTCCACGAGTTCGGTCACCTGATGCACCACGTGCTGGCGGGACGCCACCCGTGGGTGCGCTTCTCCGGGGTGGCCACCGAGTGGGACTTCGTCGAGGCGCCGTCGCAGATGCTCGAGGAGTGGGCCTGGGACCCCGCGGTGCTGCAGACCTTCGCCACCGACGCCGCCGGCACCTCGATCCCGACCGAGCTGGTGGCGAAGATGCGGGCCGCGGAGGACTTCGGCAAGGGCTTCCTGGCCCGGACCCAGATGTTCTACGCCGCCGTGTCCTACCGACTGCATCTGGAGCGGCCTTCGGACCTGACCGCGCGGATGCTCGAGCTGTCGGCCCAGTACAGCCTGGTGCAGCCGCTGCCCGACACCCACTTCCACGTCCGGTTCGGTCATCTGGCCGGCTACACCTCGGCGTACTACACCTACATGTGGTCGCTGGTCATCGCCAAGGACCTGTTCAGCGCCTTCGACCCGGACGACCTCTTCGACGCCACGGTGGCCACCCGCTACCGCGACACGGTGCTGGCTCCTGGCGGTTCGGACGACGCCGCCGCCCTGGTGGAACACTTCCTCGGGCGGCCGTACGACACCGCCGCGTTCACCGCGTGGCTGAACCGCTGAGCTGCATCCACCCACCGATCGCCTAGGTTGAGGCCATGAGTGCTACCCAATATCTGCCGGTCTTCTTCGTCGCGCAGACGTTCGCCATGACCCTTAACCGCTATGAGCTGCACGCCGCCAACCCCGACCTCAGCGTCGGATCCCTGCTCGGGGTGGCCGAACAGAAGCGGCTGGCGATCAAGGAGCAGGTGACGTTCTACGCCGATGCGACCCGGACGCGGCCGGTGTTCAGCTTCCGGGCGCGCAAGGCCATCGACCTCAACGGTTCCTACGACGTCTTCGACGAGGATCAGCAGCCGCTGGGCACCTTTCGCAAAGACTTCGGCCGGAGTCTGGTGCGGACGACCTTCCATCTGGAGGGACCGGGATACGCCGGCACCGGTCAGGAGCGCAGCCTGCTGGTGGCGCTGCTGAGCCGGTTCGGCGACATGCCGTTCCTGCCCGTGCACTTCGACTTCGTCGGGACCGACGGCGCCCCGCTGCTATCGGTCGAGCGGCAGGCCTCGGTCCGGGACCGCTACACCGTGCGGGTCCCGGACCAACGGATCGACTATCGGGTGGCCGCCGCCGTGGCCGTGGGCCTGGACGCTCTGCTCGGTCGCTGAGGTCCGCGCGCTCAGGCGCTGGTGACCGCGACCGTGATGGCGGCCCAGGACAGCGGCGGCAGCCGTACCACCAGGTTGCCGTCGACGACGCTGACCTCGTTCAGCTCGACCATCCCGACCGGCTGGTGTCCGGCGGAGTTCGACGCGAACCGGTCACCCCCGTCGGGGATGGTGAGCACCTGGGCCGAGGTGACGGTCCCGGCCCGCAGGCCGCGCAGCACAACATCGACGTCGGCGGGCTGCTCGAGTCCGCGGTTGGCGACGAAGACGCTGACGCTGCCCCGAGCCTCATCCCAGGTGGCACTGAGGTCGACCACGTCGGCCTCGCCGTACTTGGCGTTGTGGCTGCGGTCCGACGTCACCGCCGCGCGCAGGATCTGCCCGGTCGCGGCGCCGGCCATGGCGGCGAACGGGAAGAAGATCGACTGGCGCCAGGCGGGTCCGTTCGGCTCGGTCCGGATCATGCCGAGCAGGTTCACCAGCTGCGCCTGGTTGGCGATCTTGACCCGGTCACCGTGGCGCAGCAGCGAGTTGAGCAGGGTGCCGACCACCACCCCCTCGGTGACGTCATAGTTGCCCTCCCCGATTGGCGGTGCCTGGTCCCAGTTCCGGGTGATCTCGGACTCGGTGACCACCTCGGCTGCGTCGGTGCGCCGGTAGGTGACGTTCCACTCGTCGAAGGAGAGGTCGATCCGCTTCTGGTGCCGGCCTTGGGCCCGGACGGCGTCGGCCGTGGCCACCACCGACTCGATGAAGCGGTCCATGTCGACCGCGCTGGCCACAAAGCTGTCCACGTCGCCGTCGGAGTCGGAGTAGTAGGTGTGCAGCGAGATGTAGTCGACCTGCTCGTAGGTGTGGGCCAGCACCGTGGACTCCCAGGCCCCGAACGTCGTCATCGAGGAGTTGGAGCTGCCACAGGCCACCAGCTCCAGCCGCGGGTCGATCATCCTCATCGCGCGGGCCGCCTCGGCAGCCAGCCGCCCGTACTCGTCGGCGGTCTTGAAGCCGATCTGCCACGGGCCGTCCATCTCGTTGCCCAGGCACCACAGGCGGATGTCGAACGGCTGCTCGGCGCCGTTACTGCGCCGCAGGTCCGACCGCTGCGTTCCGCCGGGATGGTTGGCGTACTCCACCAGCGCGCGAGCCTGCTCCACTCCCCTGGTGCCGAGGTTGACCGCCTCCATCACCTCCACGTCGGCCAGCCGGGCCCAGTCGACGAACTCGTGCAGACCGAAGGCATTGGTCTCGAGGGTGTGCCACGCCCCGTCCAACCGCCGCGGCCGCTGCTCGACCGGGCCCACCCCGTCCTCCCAGTTGTAGCCGGAGACGAAGTTGCCACCCGGGTAGCGGACCACCGTGACCCCGAGCTCCTTGGTCAGCTCCAGCACGTCGCGACGAAAGCCCTGAGCGTCGGCGTCGGGGTGGCCCGGCTCATAGATCCCGGTGTAGACACACCTCCCCATGTGCTCGACGAACGACCCGAAGAGGCGCCGCGGCACGGGGCCCACGGTGAAGTCGCGGTCGAGAACGATACGTGCACGGGCCATGGACGGGTGCTCCTTGTCGTGGTGCCTGGTGGGGTGTGACACGACCTCGGTCGCCGGTCAGGCTGGCGGCCGAGGTCGTGTCGGTTCCGATGTGAAGGTCGGCGGTGAAGCAGGGTGTCAGCCCTTGAGCCCGCTGGTCGCGACCCCTTCGATGATGTAGCGCTGAAGTGCGATGTAGAGGATCAGCACCGGCACCGAGGCGATCGTCGCCCCGGCCATGATCACCGGGTAATCGGTCGCGAATGCGCCCTTGAGCGTCGACAGACCAGCCGGCAACGTCAGCCGCTCCGGGGAGAAGAGGACGAAGATCGGCCAGACGAAGTCGTTCCAGCTGGCCAGGAACGAAATCACCCCAAGGGTGACCAGGGCCGGCCGCGAGATCGGCAGGATGATCCTGGTCAGGATCGTCCAGGTGTTCGCTCCGTCGATCAGCGCGCTCTCCTCCAGCTCCCGGGGGATGCTCATGAAGAACTGCCGCAGGAAGAACACCCCGAAGGCTCCGGCCGCACCTGGCACGATCAGAGCCAGCAAGGTGTCGAGCCAGCCCAGCTGGTCCATCAGCAGATAGTTGGGCATCAAGAAGATGAAGCCCGGCACGAACAGCGTCGAGATGATGACGCCGAACATGAGCCCTCGACCCTTGAACTGCATCCGCGCCAGCGCGTACGCCGCCATCGAGGCCACCACCATCACCAACAGGGCGTGTGCGGTGGCGGCGATGAAGGAGTTCAGAGCCCAGACCAGCACCGGGTTCTGCGAGTCGGCGAAGATGAACCGGAACGCCCGCAGCGTCAGCTCATCGGGGATGATCGTCAGCGGGATCCGGCGTGAGTCAGACTGCGTGCGGAACGCCGTCAGATACATCCACAGGATCGGCACGATGAAGATCGCCGCCAGGATGACCATCCCGGCCCAGAAGAACGGGCCGTTGCGGTCCCGGGTATAGCTGCGCGTGCGGCTCATGACTTGCGCTCCCTCATCACAGCGAAGTTGATGATCGAGACGATCGCCAAGAAGATGGCCAACATGTAGCTCATCGCGGACGCCGTCCCCATCTTGAAGCCACGCAGGCCCTCCTGAGTCATAACCATAATCGCCGTCCGGGTGCTGTCACCCGGTCCGCCGTTGGTCACCAGATAGGACTGGCCGAACATGTTGGCACTGGCCAGGATCGTCGTCGTGACCACGAAGACCATGACCAGCCGGAGGCCGGGCAGCGTGATGAAGCGGAACTTGCCCCACGCGCCCGCGCCATCCAGCTCGGCCGCCTCGTACTGCTCCACCGGGATGTTGCCCAGACCCGCCAGATAGATGACGGTGTTGAAGCCGAGCGTCCACCAGACAGTCATGCCGACCAGGGCGACCCAGGCCCACGGTTGGGTCTGTGCCCAGCCCACCGGCGGAATGCCGACCAGACCGAGGACATAGTTGACCAGACCGAATTGTGCGTCCAGCAGATAGCTGAACAGCACACCGATGACCGCGATACCCAACACGTACGGGGCGAAGATCATCGCGCGGAAGAAGGTCCGCCCCGGGAACTTCCGGTTGAGCAGCAGAGCGATCATCAACGGGATGGCGATCAGGAACGGAACGCTGGCCACGGTGAAGATCGCCGTCGCCCGCATGCCGTTCCAGAACGACTCGAAGATCACCGATGCCGGGTCGAAGAGGTCCTTGTAGTTCTGCAGGCCGATGAACGGCTTCTGCGGCAGCATGAAGTCCCAGTCGTGCAGGCTGATCCAGATGCCGAAGACTGCCGGACCGAGCACGAAGGTGACCAGCAGCAGCAGATACGGCAAGCACAGCAGGTACGGCGTCGCCGGATGGTGCAGGCGGAGCCGCCCCGACTTGCGTGGGGTCGAGGAGGCCTGCGCCGGCGAGGTCTTCGCCGGCGCCGTCGCGGTGCTCATCCGTACTTCTTCTTGTTGGCCTCAAGGATCTTGTTGGCCTTCTCCGCACCTTCCCCGAGAGCCGTGGCGATGTCCTTCTTGCCGAGCATGGCCGTGCTGACCGCACTCTCGAACTCGGGCGAGACGTCCTGGATACCCGGAACGGCAGGCACGAAGTTGACATAGTCGATCTGCTTGGCGAACTCGGTGACCGCACCGAGCTTGGCGAAGCCCGGGTCCTCGCGGACGCTCTTGCGCGCCGGCACCATGCCGGCCGTCGCCCAGTTCAGCGACTGCTGCGACATCCAGTTGACGAAGACGCGAGCAGCCTGGGCCTTGTTCTGGTCCGCCTGGACCTGACGCGGCAGCACGAAGTGGTGCGCGCCCGACCAGGTCTGCAGCGAATCGCCGATCTGCGGCACCGGTGCAGCGCCCCACTTCAGCTTCTTGTTGTCGCTCAGCGGGGTCGTCATCCACGGGCCGTTCATCATGAACACGGCCTTGTCGTTGTTGAACGAGACGTAGTTGCCGTCGCCGGCGGCGTTCTTGGGGCTGTAGCCCTGGTCGATCAGGCTCTTCCACCAGGTGATCGCCTTGACCCCCTGTTCGCCGCCCCAGCCGACAGTGAGGCCGTCATCGTTGACCATCTTTCCGCCGAACTGGTAGACCAGCGTCTGGGCCTCGAGGCCGAAGACGCTCAGCGCTGAGGTCCACATGCCCTGCATTCCCTTGGACTTCGCCTTGTCCAAGATCGCCATCAGCTCGTCGCCGGTGGTCGGCGCCTTCTCCGGGTCCTCACCGAGCTTCTCCAGCACGGTCTTGTTGTAGTAGAGACCGGCCGGGTGCATGTCCAGCGGGAGGCCGTACCGGACCGGTGCCTCGTCCTTCGGACCCTTGTAGAGGCCGGCAGCCCAGACCAGCGGGGAGAAGTCCTCTTCCTTCAGATCAAGGGCGGTTGCCACATCGTCGAGCGGCTGCAGCACCTGGCGGGCTGCGTTGGTGGCCAGCGCGTACTCGTGCATGATCCCGATATCGGGGCCTTTGCCGTTGCTCACTGCGGCCGGCAGCTTCTGGTAGTACTCGGCCCAGGCGATGGCGGTCATGCTGACCTTGATGTTGGGGTGTTCCTTGTTGAAGTTGTCCATCATCTTCTTCATGATGGGCCCGTCACCACCGGTCAGGCCGTTCCAATAGGCCAGAGTGACGTTGGGGCCGTCGTACTTATCGGCACCGCCACCACCGGGCGCCGACTGGGCCTGGCCGGGCGCACCGGACGAGCCCGCACCACAGGCGGCGAGTCCCACGGCTGCGGCGGCGCCCATGGCACCGGTCAGCACGCCGCGGCGACTGATCGCCCGGTCGCGGAGGAAAGCCCCGTTGCTGGATGAGCTGAACGTCTTTGTCATCGTGCTCCTTCTTCCAATGGTGGTGTTGCTTCGCGCTGTGTGTGCTTCGCGAGGCGGGCGATCGCGGCCTTCCGCGTCGTACCCGTGGCTTCGTCTATCGGCTGCTCCTGCAGGTACTGGTTGATTATGTGAGCGTCGTCACACGAAATGTAGCCCCCTTTCTACCAATCGGTGGGACCTCGCCGGTGACAGATTTACAACGGTCACCCGCTCTGGATGAGCTGTCAGCCGCGCGGGCACTCGAACTCGAAGACCGTCCACGACAGCGCCGGCAGCGTCGCCGTGAGCTGGCCAGAGTCGAACGTGTGGTCGGTGAACGCCCGCGGGGTCACGGCATCGTGCACCTCCAGGTTGGTGGTGTGCCGGTCCTGACCCAAGCCGGCGTGCAGCGTGCTGGCGCTGCGCACCGAGGTGACGTTCAGTCCCCGAAGGTCGACCTCCAGGGTCGAGGTCTCGTCCTGGCTGCGGTTCGCCACGAACAGCGCCGCCCGGCCGGCCTCGGCGTCGTACGTTGCGCTGGCGTCGACGAGCGGTACGTCGGTGTAGGTGGGCGTGTCGTACTTGTCGGAGGTGGCCACCACCTGCACGATCTGGCCGGTGGCCAGGTGCCGCATCTGTTCGAACGGGTAGGCGATGGTCTGCTTCCAGGCTTCGCCGCCCTCCTCCGAGCGCAGCAGCCCGATCACGTTGACCAGCTGGGCCTGGTTGGCCACCGTCACCCGGTCGCCGTGGCGCAGCAACGAGTTCATCAGCGTGCCGACCACGACGGCGTCGGTGATCGTGTACTCATCCTCGATCAGCCGCGGCTTGGGCCGCCACTGAATCGTGTTGGCCTTGGGCCCGTCGCCGCTGAAGCGGCCGATGTACCAGACGTTCCACTCATCGAAGGAGAGGTTGATCCGCTTCTTGTAACGACCACGGGCACGAACGGCATCGGCGGTGGAGATGACGTCGTCGATGAAGTTGTCCATGTTGACCGCGGAAGCCAAGAAGGTGCCGGCGTCCTCGTCGGTCTCTTCGTAGTAGGCGTGCATCGAGATGTAGTCGACCGTGTCGTAGCACAGGTCGAGCACCGTGGACTCCCACGACCCGAAGGTCGGCATCCGCGAGTTCGACGAGCCGGAAGCGACCAGCTCTATGTCGGAGTCGATCAAGCGCATGGCCTTGCCGGTCTCGTTGGCCAGCCGGCCGTACTCGGCCGCAGTCTTGTGTCCGACCTGCCACGGGCCGTCCATCTCGTTGCCCAGGCACCAGAGCTTGTAGTTGAACGGATCCTTGGCACCGTTGGCGATCCGCCGGTCCGACCAATAGGTGCCGCCGGCGTGGTTGGTGTATTCCAGCAGGTCGCAGGCCTCTTGCAGACCGCGGGTGCCGAGGTTCACCGCCATCATCACCTCGGTGCCGACCTTCTTGGCCCAGTCATCGAACTCGTGGATCCCGAACTCGTTGGTCTCGATCGAATGCCAGGCCAGGTCCAGCCGCGTCGGGCGCTGGTCCCGAGGGCCGACGCCGTCCTCCCAGCGATAGTTGGAGACGAAGTTGCCGCCCGGGTAGCGGACGACCGTCGGCCCGATCTCCTTGGTCAGCTCCATCACGTCGCGGCGCAGCCCTTGATCATCGGCGGTGGGGTGACCGGGCTCATAGATGCCGGTGTAGACGCAGCGACCCATGTGCTCCACGAAGGAGCCGAACAGGCGGCGCGGAACCGGGGCGATCGTGAAGGCCGCATCAAGAACGAGCTTGGCTGAGGGCATGAAAGAAAGACTTCCTTGTCTGCTTGGTGGTCGATCAGGTTCGAAGAAGAACTGTCACGCGTGCGGCGCAACTGGTGGAGCGGGTGGCGATGAGTGGCCAGGACGGCACTGACGAAGCGGCTGAACCACACGGTCGTGGGGTGGTCAAGCGGAGCGCCGATGGTGTCCCTACTCGCCGAGTACCTCGCCTACTACATCGTTGTAAAAGCTCGCGGCCCGCCCAGTTCGCTACCGACGGTCATGTGAAAGGGACAGTACATCGTTGTAGGCGGGGCTACAACGATGCATCTTCCACTGTGACCCAGATCACTCAGAGCCGCGGCGGCGGGTGCTGTCGCGCCGAACGATCGAATGCGGCAGGGTCACCGTCGCCACGGGCCGGTCCGGATCCGCGATCCGCTGGGTCAGCAGCTCCAGCGTCGTCTCGGCGAACAGCGCCTTGTCGAACCGAACGGTGGTGAGCGGCGGCACGGCGTAGCGGCCCTCGGCGACGTCGTCGTAGCCGACCACGCTGACGTCGTCGGGCGCGCGCAGGCCCGCCGACCAGAGGGCGTTCAGCGCCCCCAGTGCGAGCGAGTCGGTGAAGCAGAAGATGGCTTCGGGCACCTCGTGCTCGGCCAGATGGCCGGTCAGCGCCGCGGCGCCGCCGGCCGGGGTGTACTCGCTGGTCTCGATCTCCAGCCGGGAGTCGAGCGGGATCCCGGCTGCGGTCAGCGCCTGGTGATAGCCGGCGAGCCGCAGCCGCGCAGTCGCGGACTCCATCTTGCCGAGCACGGCGATCCGGCGGTGGCCTTCGTCGATCAGCAGCTGGGTGATCTCCCGCGCGGCGGCGGTGTTGTCCAGCCAGACGTGATCGGCGAGCGGCTGGTCCACTTCCCCGATCAACACGACGGGGGGCAACCAGACACCCCGCTGCACCACCGTCGTCTCCAGCAGCACCGGGTTCAACACCATGCCGTCGATGAGATGCGCCCGTGCCCTGGACAACAGCTGGCGCTCCCGGTCGGCCGCGCCGGACGTCTCCTCGATCTGCACGCTGAGGCCGCGGCGAGCCGCCGCCACCACCAGGTGGTGGGCCATCTCGGCCGAGTACGGCGTGCCGAGATCGGGCAGTGCCACCGCTATCAGGCCTGACCTGCCGTTGCGCAGGCCGCGGGCGGCGAGGTTGGGGACGTAGTCGAGGTCGGCGAGCGCCTGCTCCACCCGGAGCCGCGTCGATGGACTGACCGGGAAGGTGCCGTTGACGACGTTGGAGACAGTCTTGGGTGAGACACCGGCCCGGTGGGCCACGTCCCTGACTGTCGCGCGCATCCGGTCAAACTACACCGGCGCGACCACCGTGGTGCACGCCTTCCGCGGCAGCGAACGCCGTGATCAGTTGAGGGCTGACTGGGGACGGACCGGGGCCGGGCGCAGCCGGAAAGGTCCAACCACTAGCCTTAGTGGCGATGTCTGACCAAGCCGCCATGACCAGGCCCGGGTCCGCGCTCACCCTCACCTTCAGGACCCCGTTCTACCGGCGGGCGATGATCAGCCTCTTTCTCGGCGGTCTGGGGTCCTCGATCGCCCTGCCGCAGCTGTCCCTGTTCCTGGTGCAGGACCTGCATGCTTCGCTGCCCGTGGCCGGGCTGTTCTTCCTCACCAATCTCGGTGCGCCCGTCCTGGGTTTCGTGGTCGGTCACTGGTCGGACCGGATGACTGACCGGTTGACGCTGTTTCACGTCGGCGCGGTGGTGGGCCTGGTCGGCTGGGTGGCGATGGCCTTCGCCACCGAGGTGTGGATCGCGTTCGCGATCAACCTGACCGTGCTGGGGTTCGCCGGTGCGACGAGCTCGCTGGTCTTTGCAGCAGTGCGCGACCAGCTGGACCATGCGCCATCGGGCGCCGACAACCGGGTGATGTCCACGGTCCGGCTCGGGTTCAGCGCGGGGTTCCTGACCGGGCCACTCGTGGGCAGCGTGCTGGGCGGCGTTGTCGGACTGCGATGGACGCTGGCCGCGGCCGGGATCTGCACGCTGCTGCAGGCGTTGCCCCTGCTGGGTCAGACCGTCCTGCGCGCTGTGCCCGACCCGGTCACCACGTCGGCCGACGGGAATGGGCAGGACACGGCCGGTGCCCCGAGCCTGCGTCCCCTGGTGACGTTCCTCAGCCTCGGCGTGCTGGCGATGTGCGGCGACACCATCAAGTTCGCCTACCTGCCGATCTACATGGAGCTACAGCTCGGAACTCCCGACTGGTTGCGCGGTGCGGTCATCTCCGCCCAGTCGGTCGGAATGCTCGTGTTCATCCCGATCATGGGGGTGCTGGCTGACCGGTTCGGCGCACAGCGGTTGGTGGTCGGCAATGTGCTCCTGGGGGTGGTGGCCAACCTCGGCTTCATGGTGGGCGGCAGCGAGGCGATGCTGATCGCTGCGACGGCGCTCAACGCGGCGATGTGGGCGACCCTCGGCGGCATCGGCATCACCGTGGCCCAGGAGCTCTATCCGAGTGGCATCGGGATGGCCTCCTCGCTCTACTTCTCCGCTGTCCGCTTCTCCGGCGCGGTCGGCGGCATCGCCGGCAGCCTCACGGTGGGCTGGTTGGGCGTCCCCGGGGTGTTCCTGGTGCCAGCCGTGCTGTGCCTGATAGCCGCAGCCGGACTGCTGCTGCAGGCCGTGGTCGCGCACCGTGGTGCGGTCGCTGGGGCTCGCGACTCCATTCCAGCCAGCACCTAGCCGGAGTGCGTTTCAGGTCCTAGGTTCTGACCATGGAGAAGCGCGCGCTGGGACGTAGTGGACTTGAGGTTTCGGCCCTCGGACTGGGCTGCATGACGATGACCGGCGGCTACGGCAACACGCCGGACCGCGACGACATGATCACCCTGCTGCGTACGGCAGTGGAACACGGTGTCACGTTCTTCGACACCGCCGAGATCTACGGGCCGCACCTGAACGAGGAGCTCGTCGGTGCGGCGCTGGCACCCTTCGGCGGCCAGGTGGTAATCGCCACCAAGTTCGCCCAGGACATCGATCCGGTCGACCGCCGGCCACGGGGCCGGATGCTCACCCCCGGCGACCTCCCCTCGACTGTCGACGGTTCACTGCGCCGCCTCGGCGTGGAGGCGATCGACCTCTACTATTCGCACCGGGTCAACCCGGACGTGCCGATCGAGGAGATGGCCGGGGCGGTGAAGGAGCTCATCGAGGCTGGGAAGGTGAAGCACTTCGGCATGTCCGAGGCCGCCGCCGACACGATCCGTCGTGCCCACGCGGTCCAGCCGGTGACCGCCGTGCAGAGCGAGTACAGCCTCTGGTGGCGGCACCCCGAGCAGGAGGTGCTCGCGACGTGCGCCGAGCTCGGCATCGGTTTCGTCCCGTACAGTCCGCTCGGCAAGGGCTTCCTCACCGGAACAGTGACCAGCTCCACGTTCGCCGCCAACGATCTTCGCGCCCAGATCCCCCGGTTCGCCGATGAGGCGCTCGCGCACAACGTCAGCCTGGTCGAGGAGATCACCACCATCGCGAACATCCGGGGCGCCACTCCCGGCCAGATCGCGCTGGCCTGGCTGCTTGCTCAGCAGCCGTGGATCGTGCCCATCCCCGGCACCACCAAGCGTCACCGTCTCGCCGAGAACCTCGCTGCCGAAGACATCGACCTCACCGCCGACGAGCTCGCCCAGCTCGACTCCCTGTCGTCTCGGATCGACATCCGAGGGGGCCGCTACCCCGATCACCTCGAGGCACAGACCAACCTGTAAGACCCGGCAAGGAACTGACGTCGGCGGGTGTCCCAGCGGACCGACTAGCCCTTTGACCCTCCTGTTTTGACCCTATGCGCACATCGGGCGGCTTGAGCTCAACCGCCGTGCCTGACCTCCTCTGCTAGCAATAGCCTCAGTGGCCGGCCTGTCTCAACTGACCCGGTCGACGTGGATGCCGGCGGATCGCTGCTTGGAACTGGACCTGGGGCTCGCGGCATTCTCACGGCTCTTGGTTTGGCCGCCTACTTGGGAATGCCGAACTGCTCGGCGAAACGGCCGGTGAAGATGTCGGTTCCTTTGTACGCAGAGACAATCTCGGCGGGGGTAGGAGTTGGCCCGTCGGGGGATGGCAGCTGTCCGACTCCCTTTGCCGTGCCTAGTGGGAGCAGGACCATCTGGTATCCGAGTGGCTGGTAGGTGGCCTCGGGGGTGTTGCCGGCGATCTGCGCGCGGATGTTCGCGGCGACCGTGGTGGCGTGCTGGCCGGCATAGCCGGCCATCTTCGCTTCGGCCATGTTCGTGATGTCGCCGATGGCGTAGACGCGGTTGTAGCCGTCGACGTTGAGCTGACTGGTGACCGCGACCTCGCCCTCTTCGGTGCGCTGGGTCAGTCGTCCGTCGTCGAGGTAGTCGCCGTTGAGCGTCGCTCCGTAGGCGCGAAACCAGATGTCCGCGGTGATCTCCTCCCCGCCGGTCGTCGTGACTGTGGTGGGCTCGAGCTGTCCAGGCTGGGTGGTGGGCGGGTTGGTCAGGTGGGTGCCGAGGAGGACGGTGATGCCGAGCTCGTCGAGCTGGCGGTGCAGGTCGGCGCGGACCTCGGCCAGGAATCCCGGGAGCAGCTCGCGGCCGGGATCGAGAATGGTGATCTCTTTGTCGGGCCAGACTTCCTTGGTTTCGCCGGCGAGCTCGAGACCGACCGGGCCGGCACCGAGGATGAGCACCTGCTGTGCTCCGGCGAGGGCTTTGTGGGTGCGGCGGAAATCCTCGATGGCCTCGGCGGAGGAGTCGGCGGTGGGGTTGGCCGGGTAAGGGTACGTCGAGCCAGTGGCCAGGACGATGAAGTCCGCCTCGACCCGCTGCCCGCCGGCGAGCGTGACGCCGTCGGGGTCGACCGAGACTGCGCGGTCTCGGATGTGAGTGCCGCGGGTCAGCAGCTGGTCGAGGGGGAAGAACATGTTGACTGCCCAGTCGGGCTGGGTGACCGCGCGGAGCGAGCCGGCGACATTGACGAACGCGTCGCGGGGGTCGATGAGGACGACGTCGGCGTCGTTCTCGAGATCCTTGGCAAGAGCTGCGCCGCCGTAGCCGGCACCGATGATGGCAACTGTGGGTGACATGGGTGTTCCTTCGTGTTGGTGATGCTGGTGGGTGGACTGCCGACGCGCTTCCAGCCGGACGTACCTCCCGGGGGAGCCGGTGGCCGGATCTGTGTCATGCGGTCAACGGTGCGGGACCGCTGCGGCATCGAACAGGCCGAGCGCAGGCTAGCCCTCACAGGGCCACTCAACGGCCCCGTCGCCTGGGCCGACGGAGCGTACCCTCAAGCCATGAAGACACCACTGGGCGACTTCATCCGCGCCAAACGGGACACCACCCAGCCTGCCGATTTCGAGCTCCCCGAGCACGGCCGCAGAAGGGCCCCCGGTCTACGACGAACCGAGCTAGCGGCCCGCGCCCAGATCAGCGTCGAATACCTCACCCGCATCGAGCAAGGCCGCGACCGCAACCCGACCGGTCCGGTGATCAACGCCATCGCCGACGCGCTCAGCCTCGATGGGCGGGAACGCCGGCACCTGGCCTACCTCGCCAAGATCACCGGGGGCGCTTGCGCAACGCACGCCGAACCGGAACGTCCGACGCGTCAGGTGCGTACGTCGGTGCGCAAGACCCTCGACCTCCTCGAGCCCGGGATCGCGATGCTCACCAACCGGCTCGGCGATATCCTCGCCTACACCGACGGGTTCGAGCGCATCATGCGACCGACCGGGATGCTCGACACCGACGAGCCCAACCTCACCCGCTACGTCTTCACCGACCACAGCGCACGCGACGTCTTCCCTGACTGGGGCCAGGTCGCCGACGAGCAAGCCTTCAACCTATGGCTCGGCCCGTCCGCGAGCGCTTCCGAATGGTTCAAAGCACAGCTCGCGCCCGTAGCTGGAATCGAGTTCACCAGCCGGCTCGACCAACACCTCCCCCCGGACCGAGCCCCCCTCCGGATCCGCATCGGTGATGGACTCGAGTTTCGATTCGATCGGGAGACCCTGGAACTCCCCGATCCAGACGCGCAACAAGTCATCATCTTCTTGCCGGCCGACGAACCCACCTCACAAGCTGTCAGCGGACGGTGAGTTCAGTGATCACCCGGCCTGACCTGCAAGAAGCTGCCTAGCCATGACGATTCGTTGAATCTGGTTAGTGCCCTCATAGATCTGGGTGATCTTGGCGTCGCGCATCATCCGCTCCACCGGATAGTCCTTGGTGTAGCCGTAGCCACCCAGCAGCTGGACCGCATCCGTGGTGATCTCCATCGCCACGTCGGAGGCGAAGCACTTGGCCGCGGCACCGAAGTACGTCAGGTCCGGGTCGGTCCGCTCCGACTTCGCGGCGGCGGCGTACGTCAGCTGGCGGGCCGCCTCCAGCTTCATGCCCATGTCGGCGAGCATGAACTGCAATCCCTGGAACTCAGCCAACGCCTTGCCGAACTGCTGTCGCTGCTTGACGTAGTCCAGCGCAACGTCGAGGGCGCCCTGGGCGATTCCGACCGCCTGCGCGGCAATGGTCACCCGGGTGTGGTCGAGGGTCTTCATGGCGGTGCCGAAGCCGGTCCCGGGGGCGCCGATCATCCGCTCGGCCGGGATCCGTACTTGATCAAGGTAGACCTCACGGGTCGGCGACCCCTTGACACCGAGCTTCTTCTCCGGCGCACCGAAGGACACACCCTGGTCGTTCTTCTCCACCACGAAGGCCGAGATTCCCCTGCTGCGCAGCGATGGATCGGTGACGGCGAACACCGTGTAGTAGTCGGACACCCCCGCATTGGTGATCCAGCGCTTGACCCCGTTGAGCACCCAGCCGTCCCCGTCGGGTACGGCCCGGGTGGTCATCGAGACCGCGTCCGAGCCGGCCTCGGGCTCGGACAGGCAATAGGAGAACATCGCCTCACCCCGGGCCACCGACGGCAGATAGCGCTGTCGCAGCTCGTCGGACCCGCTGAGCAGCAGGGGCAGCGAGCCGAGCTTGTTGACCGCCGGGATGAGCGAGCTGGACGCGCAGGCGCGGGCCACCTCCTCGATCACGATCACTGTGGCCAGCGCGTCGGCGCCGACGCCGTCGTATGCCTCAGGGATGTGCGGGGCATGGAAGTCGGCGGCGCGAAGCGCCTCGTAGGACGCCTTCGGAAACTCGCTCAGCTCGTCGACCTCGGCGGCGTGCGGGGCCACCTTCGCATCGCACACCTCGCGGACCGCGGCCCGGAACGCCTCGTGGTCCTCGGTCGGACGATAGATGTCGGTGAAGTCGGTCACACCCGCAGCGTACTCTCGGACCTACTGGTGAGTAACAACTTCCACCTTGTCGGGCGCTGAACCGGTCAAGTAGCGTGCCTACGTGACGACGACGCAGCCGATCCAGCCGCCCGCCGCAGTGCGGCGTACGCCTTTGACCTCCGCGGCGGGGGTCGACTGGACGGTGCGTGCCACCGGCGGGCCGGCGCCGGACTGGGCCAGGTCCGCCGACCTGCCCGCGATCGTTCCCGGCGAGATCCACACCGACCTGCTGGCCGCCGAGCTGATCCCTGACCCGTTCGATGCCGATCACGAGGCAGCCCTTGGCTGGATCGGGCGGACGGACTGGGTCTATCGCGCAGCCTTTACGTTCCACCCCGGCGACGAGGCGCGTCACGACCTGGTCGCCGACGGTCTCGACACGGTCGCGACGATCACCCTGAACGGCACCGAGGTGGCCCGGACGGCGAACCAGCATCGGCACTACCGGTTCGATGTCGGCGCCCTGCTGGTCCCGGGCCGCAACGAGCTGCAGATCGTCTTCGAGGGACCCGTCCCCGCTGCCCAGCGACTGTCCGCCGAGCTGGGCGAGCGGCCCCGGGCGTACGACCATCCCTTCAACGCGATCCGCAAGATGGCCAGCGGCTACGGCTGGGACTGGGGCCCTGACCTGGCCGGCGTCGGCATCTGGAAGTCGATCGGTCTCGAGTCCTGGAGCGTCGTCCGGCTGGCCGCCGTCCGCCCGCTGGCCACCCTCGACGGCGACGACGGCGTGCTCACCACCGACCTCGACTTCGAATGGTCCGGGAGCGACGCCGGCGGGGCGGTCCCGGTCCGGGTCCGGGTCGGGGAGGTCGACAGCTCCACCGTCGTCACGCCGGGTACGGCGAGCACCACCCTGACCACCCGGATCCGCCAGGTGGCACCGTGGTGGCCGACCGGCTACGGCGAGCCGGCGCTGCACCCGGTCCAGGTCATCCTCGGCGACCCGGAGCTCCCGGCCGACAGCTGGGCCGGCCGGGTCGGGTTCCGCACCGTCACGCTGACCACCGAGCCAGACCAGTACGGCACCAGCTTCGTCCTCGCGGTGAACGGCCAGCCGGTCTATGTGAAGGGCGCCAACTGGATCCCTGACGACGCGCTGGTGACCCGGCTCGGGCCCGACACGTACCGGCGCTCGATCGAGCACGCAGTCGCGGCCGGGATGAACCTGCTCCGGGTCTGGGGCGGGGGGATGTATGAGAGCGACGACTTCTACGACATCTGCGACGAGCTCGGGGTGCTGGTCTGGCAGGACTTCCTGTTCGCCTGCGCGGCCTACAGCGAGGACGAGCCGCTCTACAGCGAGGTGGAGGCGGAGGCCCGGCAGGCCATCACCCGGCTGTCGTCGCACGCCAGTCTGGCCCTGTGGAACGGCAACAACGAGAACATCTGGGGCTACGTCGACTGGGGCTGGCGGCAGCAGCTGGCAGGGCGCAGCTGGGGTGACGGCTACTACACCGAGCTGCTGCCCTCGCTGGTCGCCGAGCTGGACCCGCGGACGCCGTACTCCCCCGGCAGCCCGTACTCCTTCGCGAAATACCACCACCCCAACGACCCGGACCACGGCACCATGCACATCTGGGACGTCTGGAACCGGGTCGACTACGCGCACTACCGCGACTACCCAGCCCGGTTCGCCTCCGAGTTCGGCTTCCAGGGCCCACCCGCCTGGTCGACCCTGATCTCGGTGGTGCACGACGTGCCGCTGGACCCGTTCGGCCAGCAGATGCTGGTGCACCAGAAGGCGGCGGACGGCAACGGCAAGCTGCAGCGGGGACTCGGCGACCACCTGCCGATGTGGCCGACTGAGCCGAGAGTCGACATGGCCGACTGGCACTGGACCACCTCCCTGAACCAGGCGCGCGCCGTGTCGTACGCCGTCGAGCACCTGCGCAGCCACTACCCCCGCAACCGTGGCGCCGTGGTCTGGCAGCTGAATGACAACTGGCCGGTGATCTCGTGGGCGGCGGTCGACGCCGCCGACATCCGCAAGCCGCTGTGGCACGCCCTTTCGGCGGTCTACGCCGACCGGCTGCTCACCGTGCAGCCGCGAACAGACGATGCGGGACGCTCGGTCCCCACCCTGATCGCCCACAACGACGCAGCGACGCCGTGGGACGGCGAAGTCATCATCAGCCGACGCAGCACCCTGGCCGGCAGCGACCGGCTCGCCACACAGCGGGTTCGCCTGCACGTCGGCCCGCGGAGCGCGGTCAGCATCGCCCTCGACACCGACGTGCTCACCCCGGGCGAGCCGACGCGGGAGTGCCTGCAGATCACCACCGACCAGGCCGCCGTGGCCTACTGGTATTTCGTCCCGGACACCGCACTCGAGCTCGCCGCACCGGGTGAGGTGCTCAGCACCACGGTGGACAGCCGGGGCGACGTCCAACGGGTGATCGTGACGGCATCAGGTCTGGTCAAGGACCTGACGCTGTTCCCCGACCGGCTGGATCCGGCCGCGCGCGTCGACAGCGCCTTGGTCACCTTGATGGCCGGGGAGTCGCATGTCTTCGAGATCACCGGAGCCGCGGTGGACGAGGTCGCGCTCACCAGCAAGCCAGTGTTGCGCAGCGTCAACGACCTCCTGCACCGCTGAGCTGACCAGGGCACGGCTGAGCCTGAATGCGAACGATCCCGGACGGTCTGCACCGCCCGGGATCGCCTGTGTGGCCCTCGTCGCTGTGAGCGCTAGACGGTCGCGGCCATCGGGTCCCAGCCGTCCGGCAGCACCTCGGCCTTGGTCACGGTGCTCTCCACGTCGACGAACTGACCGCGCTCGCCCGACTCCGCCATCGACACCATGATGTCGAGCACGTGGTACGCCAGCGCGCCCTGGGCGCGGTGCGGTCTGCCCTCGCGGATGGCCCGGGCCATGTCCAGCACCCCGGTCCCCCGCGACGACAGCTGGGTGGTGGTCGCCAAGGTCTCCCAGTCGTCGGCGCCCCGGACCCGGCGCTTGAGCTCGCCCTCGAACGCGTTCGGATCCGGCACCAGCAGGGTGCCCTCGGTGCCGGTGATCTCCAGCAGCGTGCGTGGCAGCGCCGAGTCGAAGCTGAAGATCGTGGTCAGTGACTGGCCGCTCTCGAACCGGGCCAGTGCACTCGTCTGGCTGGGGACGGTCACGTCGAACTCCTGCCCCGCCTTGGGACCTGAGCCGATGACCCGCTTCTCCCGGGCCTTGGATCCGATCGCCGCCACGCTCGCGGCCGGACCGAAGGCCTGCACCAGAGCGGTGAGGTAGTACGGGCCGATGTCGAACAGCGGCCCGGCACCCTCCTGGAACAGGAACGCCGGGTTGGGGTGCCAGGACTCCGGGCCGGGGCTCTGCATCAAGATCAACGCGGTCAGGGGGTCACCGATGACACCCTCGTTGAGGGCCCGGAAGGTTGCTTGCAGGCCGGCACCGAGGAAGGTGTCGGGCGCGCAGCCGACGCGGAGGCCGGACTGCTCCGCCGCGTCGAGCAGGGCGGAACCGCTGGCGCGATCCAGTGAGAGCGGCTTCTCGTTCCAGACGTGCTTGCCCGCTGCGATGGCCTGCCCGGCCACCTCGGCGTGGGCCGCGGGAATGGTCAGGTTCACCACGATCTCCACGTCGGGGTGCTGCAGCACGGTGTCGACGTCACCGCTGGCCGCGATGCCATGCTCCTCGGCCTTGGCCTTGGCCACGTCGGGGAACAGGTCACCGACAGCGTGCACCGTGACGTCGGGGAAGCTGTTCAGATTCTCCAGATAGGTGTTGCTGATCACGCCGGCGCCGATGATGCCGACGCCGACGGGCCCGGTCTTCGCTGCCATCGGTCAGGCCGCCTTTCCTGCGGTCAGGAAGGTGAAGCTCGCGCCCACGGCTTCCAGCAGGTCACCCTCGCTGTCGTCCAGCTCCACCACCGACAGGACCGACGCCGGCGCGGCCTCGATGAAGTCCCACACCGGCAGGGAGCCGGAGCCGACCGCCACCTGCTTCTTGTTGTCCAAGCTGCCGTCGCCGTCCTTGACGTGGATGGCGGCAACCCGGTCCCCCAGCCGACCGAGGAGCGCGATCACGTCGGCACCGCCCGCGTACGCCCAGTAGGTGTCGACCTCGAGCACGACCTCCGGGGCCAGGTTCTCAGCCAGGATGTCCAGTCCGTGCTTACCGTCGATCACGGACTCGAGCTCGAACTGGTGGTTGTGGTAGCCCACCACCAGCCCGTGCGCTGCCGCCTTCGCCGCGGCGGCGTTGAGCTGGTCCGCGATCTGCTTGATGTCATCGGCGCTCTGCCAGCGCTCCCGCGCGACGTGCGGGTCGATGACGGTCTTCATCCCCAGCTCGACCGCCTGGCCGAAGACGGCGTCCTGGTCATCGGCGCTGAGCAGGCCAGCGTGGGTGCTCGGAGCAGTGAGGCCGTGCTTGGCCAGTCCGGTCTTGAGCTCGTCGTAGAAGTTGGTGAACTGGAACGGTTCAACCTGGGTGTAGCCGTAGTCCGCGATCTGGGCCAACGTCGCGTCGTAGTCCTTCGCCAGTGCATCGCGCACCGAGTAGAGCTGCACCGACAGGTTGAGGGGGTTGGGCATGTTTCTTCTCCTTAGAAGACTCGGATGAGTAGAAGACCCATGCCTGCCCGGCATTGGGCCACGTCCACCACCCTGGCAGGGTGGCGCGGTGGGAACCAGCCGAATCCCACCATCCGTACCGGATCAGGCGAACCGGTTCAGTTCATACAGTACGGTCAGCGTAGGAGCTGCCCGCCGGCAACCCTGGGGGTGAGGATGTCCAGAGCAGGAGACCGCATGCCTCGCGTCACCATCAACGACATCGCGCGCCGCTCGGGTGTCTCCAAGGGCGCCGTGTCGTACGCCCTCAACGGCCGTCCGGGAGTGTCGGACGAGACCCGTGCCCGCATCCTGCAGGTCGCGGCCGAGCTGGGGTGGGCGCCGAACCGGACCGCACGGCTGTTGTCCGGCTCCCGGACCGACACCTTCGGCTTGATCCTGGCCCGCGACCCGCGCACGCTCGGCAGCGAACCGTTCTACATGGAGTTCGTGGCGGGCATCGAGTCGGTGCTCTCGGAGCGCTCGTACGCCCTGATGCTGCAGGTCACCGCCGACCTCCAGGCGGAGATGGACACCTACCGCAAATGGTCCTCCGAACGGCGGGTGGACGCCGTGGTGGTGGTCGACCTCCGCGTCGACGACCCCCGGATCGCGGTGCTGACCGAGCTCGACCTTCCTGCGGTCTTCGTCGGCGACCCGTCGCTCGCGGGCGACTTCGCCTGCGTGTGGACCGACGACGCGGCGGCGATGACCGAGGCGGTCGGGCGGCTGGCGGCGCTGGGTCATCGTCGCCTGGCGCGAGTCGCCGGGCTGTCGGATCTCGGGCACGTGGCCATCCGCGACGCGGCCTTCGCCGGCGCAGTCCATCGCCACGCGGTGTCTGGTCAGGTGGTGCACGCCGACTTCTCCAGCCAGGCCGGCCGGGAGGCGACCCGGCGACTGGTCAGCGGGGCGGCGGCACCGACAGCCATCCTGTTCGACAACGACCTGATGGCGGTGGCCAGCCTGTCAGCGTTGTCCGAGCTGGGGCTCAAGGTGCCGGAGCAGGTCAGTCTGCTGGCGTGGGACGACTCGCCACTGTGCCAGATCACCCATCCTCAGCTGTCCGCGATGAGCCATGATGTGATCAGCTTCGGCGCCCACGTGGCGCGTCGGCTGTTCGACGTGCTCGACGGGACCCCGCCCCGGGCGCATCTGGACTCGACCCCCCGGTTCAAGGAGCGGGGCAGCACCGGGCCACCGCCCGCCTGAGGCGCACCTCAGTCGCGCGTGGCCAGCAGGTCGCGGGCCAAGATGGTGCCGGCCGCTGTCGCCGCCGGGAAGACCACCACGGCCAGGAACGGCACCGAGAGCAGCAGGAAGCTCGGTACGGCCAGCCCCAGCACCCGGGCACGGTTGCGGCGCAGCCCGGTCCGGCGGTCGGCCAGCCGGGTGAGGCCACGTCGGTCGAAGGCCGAGCCGACCAGCTCCATCGCCAGCATCCAGCCGCCGAAGGCCACCGACACGACCGGGACGACCAGCTGGCCCAGCAGCGGCACGAAGCCCAGCCCGAAGAGCAGCACCGCCCCGGCCGCGGAGACCGCGATCAGGGCCACCGACTGGCGGATGCTGCGCACCGCCCCGGCTGACAGCGGCTCCGCCACCTCCGCCGGCGGGTCACCCAGCTCGTTCTCGATGGCCTCGGAGATCTTGTCGTACAACGGCGAGCCGATGGCGAGGGTCAGCGTGGTGAACGAGATGACCATCACCAGCACTCCCGCCGCCACCACGGCGAGCCCGACCAGCACCCGGACGACCACCGCCAGCTCGACGGACCAACCGTCGGCGAACGGCGTCAGGGCGACCGCGATGCCGTCGACGCGGTTGATCAGCAGCACCACCACGACCAGGAAGACCAGCGAGGTGACCAGTGGCGGCAGCGCGCCGAGCAGGAACAACCGCGGTCGGCGCAGGATCAGCCCCAGCCCACGGCCCAGCAGACCGACACCGGTGAAGAACTCCGAAACGCGACTAGCCACGCGAGGAGGGTAGCGGGCGGTGCGGCTCGGCGTCGCTGTTCATCGCGGGGATGGCTGACCGGCGCGCTGACGGACGGCGGCGCCCTTGGCCTCGGCGGCCTGGCGCAGCTCATCTTGGAACCGCACCATCTGCGCGGTCAGGTCGGGGTCGCCGGCGGCCAGGATGCGGACCGCGAGCAGACCGGCGTTGCGGGCGTTGCCGACCGCCACCGTGGCCACCGGCACGCCCGCCGGCATCTGCACGATGGACAGCAACGAATCCATCCCGTCGAGATACTTCAGCGCCACCGGTACCCCGATCACCGGCAGCGGGGACAGGGCGGCGAGCATGCCCGGCAGGTGCGCCGCTCCCCCGGCGCCGGCGATCAGCACCTCCAGACCGCGGGTGTGCGCCTCGCGGCCATAGCTCACCATGGCGTCCACCATCCGGTGGGCCGAGACCACATCGGCCTCGTACGCGACGCCGAACTCCTCCAACGCGGTGGCGGCGGCCTCCATCGTCGGCCAGTCGGAGTCGGACCCCATCACGATGCCGACCCGGGGCGAGGCTGCGGCAGGCACGGTCGGCTCAGGCATCGGGGTTCCCCATCAGATAGTTGGCGGCGTGCCAGGCGCGCCGACGGACGTCGGTCAGGTCGTCGCCGAAGGTCGTCACGTGACCCACCTTGCGGCCAGGGCGGACCTGCTTGCCGTAGAGCTGGATCCGCAGCCGACGGTCCCGGGCGAAGCAGTGCAGCAGTGCCGACGGCAGGTCCTCGACGGTGCCGCCCAGCACGTTGACCATCACCGCCCACGGGCTGCGGGTGCTCGGGTCGCCCAGCGGGAGGTCGACCACGGCGCGGAGATGGTTGTCGAACTGCGAGGTGTGCGAGCCGTCGATGCTCCAGTGGCCGGTGTTGTGGGGGCGCATGGCGAGCTCGTTGACCACCACCGACCCGTCCGCGCGCTGCATCAGCTCCACCGCCAGCATTCCGACCACGCCGAGCTCGGAGGCGATCCGCAGCGCGAGCTGCTGTGCCTCGACCGCTTGGGTCTCGGTCAGCCCGGGTGCCGGCGTGATGGTCTCGACACAGACCCCGCCCCGCTGGACCGACTCCGAGACCGGGTACGCCACCGCCTGTCCGGACGGCGACCGGGTCACCAGGGCGCTCAGCTCGCGGGCGAAGTCGACGTACTCCTCGGCCAGCACCTGCACGCCCGGGGCCAGCGACCTGAACGGCTCGCCGGCGTCGGCGGCCGAGTCCAGCTTCCACACGCCCTTGCCGTCGTAGCCGCCGCGGGAGGTCTTGGCGATCACCGGCCACCCGTGCCGGTCCCCGAACGCGACCAGCGCCGCCTCATCGGCCACCACCTGGTTCGCCGGGCACGGAGCGCCGAGAGCGGTCAGCCGTTCGCGCATCACCACCTTGTCCTGGGCGTGGATCAGGGCGTCGGGGCCGGGCCGCACGGCGATGCCGGCCGCTTCGAGCTCGCCCAGCAGCCCGGTCGGCACGTGCTCGTGATCGAAGGTGATCACGTCGCAGCCGGCGGCGAACGTACGCACAGTCTGTGGATCGGTGTAGTCGCCGACGGTGACGTCGTTGACCACCGTGGCGGCGGAGACGTCGGGGCCCTCAGCCAGCAGTCGGGTCTGGATGCCGAGGCCGATGGAGGCCGCGTGCATCATCCGCGCCAGCTGACCACCACCGACGATGCCGACCACGAACGGGCGCGCTGCTGTCACGGGCCAGCAGCCTAGTGGATGGCGGATCGGTGTCCGGCACGTGCCGGACACGATCGGTTCACCGCGATGGGTTCCGGACGCACCGGGGGTGTGCTGTGCTGGCAGAGAGCAACCGCTCCCTGTCGACGAGAGGCACGAGATGACTCAGCTGGCCAGCATGGGTGGCGACACCGCCGCGGACAACGAGGGCTCGACCGAGGGCGAGAGCATCGCGCCCCAGGCCTACGAGCTGGGCGACGTCGACGGGCCGCTGGACCCCGAAGCACTGCGCCGACTGGACGCCTGGTGGCGGGCGGCGAACTATCTGTCGGTCGGACAGATCTATCTGATGGCCAATCCGCTGCTGCGGGAGCCATTGCAGGCCGAGCACATCAAGCCACGGCTGCTGGGCCACTTCGGCACGGTTCCCGGCTTGAACCTGGCGTACGTCCACGCCAACCGGATGATCGTCGAGCGTGACCTCTCCGCGGTGTTCGTGGCCGGGCCCGGCCACGGTGGCCCCGGTCCCAACGCCTGCGCCTGGCTGGAGGGCAGCTACTCCGAGCTCTACAGCGACATCCCGACCAATGCCAACGGGCTGACCCGCCTGTTCGCCCAGTTCTCCTTTCCCGGCGGCGTCCCGAGCCACTGCGCCCCGGAGACGCCCGGCTCCTTCCACGAGGGCGGTGAGCTCGGCTACTCGCTGCTGCACGCGTTCGGGGCCGTGTTGGACAACCCCGACCTGACGGTGTTCTGCGTGGTCGGCGACGGCGAGGCCGAGACCGGGCCGCTGGCCACCAGCTGGCACGCCAACAAGTTCGTCAACCCCGCCCGCGACGGTGCCGTGCTGCCGATCCTGGCGCTCAACGAATACAAGATCGCCAACCCCACACTGCTGGCCAGGATCTCAGAGGAGGAGCTGACGCTGCTGCTGCGTGGCTACGGCTACGAGCCGTTCGTGGTCGCCGGCAGCGATCCGGCCGCCGTACACCAGGCGATGGCCGAGGCGATGCAGAACTGCCTGGACCGGATCGCGGAGATCCAGCGGGCCGCCCGCGAAGACGCGGACTTCACCCATCCGGCCTGGCCGATGATCGTGCTGCGTACCCCCAAGGGCTGGACCTGCCCGCCGGTGGTGGACGGCCAAGCCGTCGAGGGCACCTTCCGCGCCCACCAGGTCCCGCTGCCCGCCGCGCGGACCGACGGTCAGCATCGGGCCGTGCTGGAGGCCTGGCTGCGGTCATATCGGCCGGACGAGCTGTTCGACGAGCACGGTGCACCGGTGCCGGAGCTGCTCGAGCTCAACCCGCAGGGGCCGCGGCGGATGAGCGCCAACCCGGTCGCCAACGGCGGCGAGCTGCTGAAGGACCTCACCCTGCCCGACTGGCGCACGTTCGGGGTCGACGTCACCAAGCCGGGTCTGACCAGCCACGAGGCGACCCGGGTGCTCGGCGGCTGGCTGAAGGAGGTGGTGCGGGCCAATCCCGACAACTTCCTCACCTTCGCCCCCGACGAGCTGGCCTCCAACCGGCTGCAGGACATTCTCGACGTCACCGGCCGGAACTGGCAGATCGAGATCGCCGAGCATGACGAGCGGCTGGACCGCGACGGCCGGGTGATCGAGGTGCTGTCGGAGCACATGTGCCAAGGGCTGCTCGAGGGATATCTGCTGACCGGGCGACACGGCTTGTTCACCTGTTACGAGGCCTTCATCCACATCGTCGACTCGATGTTCAACCAGCACGCGAAGTGGCTGCAGGCCAGCGCCGAGGTCGACTGGCGGCGGCCGATCGCCAGCTTCAACTATCTGCTCTCCTCCCACGTGTGGCGGCAGGACCACAACGGCTTCAGCCACCAAGATCCCGGCTTCCTCGACGTCGTGATGAACAAGAACCCCGAGGTCGTCCGGGTCTACCTGCCGCCGGATGCGAACACGCTGCTCTCCACCTACGACCACTGCCTGCGCTCGCGGCACTACGTGAACGTGGTGGTCGCCGGCAAGCAGCCCCAGGCGGACTGGCTCTCGGTCGAGGAGGCCGCGCTGCACTGTGCCCGGGGTCTTGGCATCTGGGAGTGGGCGGGCAACCGGGACGAGACGGGTACCGATCCGGACGTCGTGCTGGCCTGCGCCGGTGAGATCCCGACCCTGGAGACACTCGCCGCCGCAGCGATCCTGCGGGAACGGCTGCCGGACCTGCGGGTGCGGGTGGTCAACGTGGTGGACCTGATGCGGCTGCTGGCCGAGACCGAGCACCCGCACGGGCTGCCCGACCGCGAGTTCGACACCATCTTCACCGAGACCCAGCCGATCATCTTCGCCTTCCACGGCTATCCGTGGCTGGTGCACCGGCTGACCTACCGACGCCACAACCACTCCTCGATGCACGTCCGCGGCTTCAAGGAGAAGGGCACCACCACCACCCCGTTCGACATGGTGATGCTGAACGATCTGGACCGGTACCACCTGGTGATCGACACCATCGACCGGGTGCCAGGGCTCGGCTCACGGGCGGCGGGGCTGCGCCAGGAGATGGTCGACACCCGGCTGCGGGCCCGGATCTGGACCCGCGAGCACGGGGTCGACCTGCCGGAGGTGCAGAACTGGAAGTGGCCCGCCTGACCGGTCCGCCGATCCCGCGTCAGTCCGCCAGCACGTACGGCTGGTCGCGGTACTGGGCCTGGAGCCGCGTCAGCTCGGCCTCGAGCTCGCGCCGGATCTCGGCGTACGCGGGGTCGTCGGCGACGTTGTTCAGCTCCTGCGGGTCAGCGACGAGGTCATACAGCTCCCACTCCGGCGGGTAGCGGTGTTCCGACGACCCGTCGGTGCCCAGGCCGTCGGCGTAGAAGTAGACCAGCTTGTGGGTCTTCGTCCGTACGCCGTAGTGCGCCCAGGCGTGGTGATCGGGGTCGTCGTGCTCCCAGTAGCGGTAGTACATCGACTGGGGCCAGTCGTCGGGGGTGTCCCCGCGCAAGACGCGGCGGAAGCTGCGTCCCTGACTGGTGGGCAGCGCGGTGGCGGCGTCGATCCCGCACAGGTCGAGGAAGGTGGCGGCGAAGTCCACATTGGTGATGATCTCGTCCAGCCGGGAGCCGGCCGCGATCTCGCCCGGCCAGC
Organism: Microlunatus sp. M237; assembly: GCF_056896895.1. NCBI lineage: Bacteria > Bacillati > Actinomycetota > Actinomycetes > Propionibacteriales > Propionibacteriaceae > Microlunatus > Microlunatus sp. M237. The sequence continues at coordinate 475,463 of NZ_JBXHBL010000001.1, forward strand.
GGATCAGGAACGGCATCTGCAGCGACGGGTCATAGATGAAGCGCTTGTCATACCAGCCGTGGTCGCCGAGGAAGAAGCCCTGGTCGGAGGTGTAGACCACGATCGTGTTGTCGGCCAGGCCGTGCTCGTCGAGGTAGTCCAGCACCCGACCCACGTTGTCGTCGACGGACTGGATGCACTGCAGATAGTCGCGCATGTAGCGCTGGTAGGCCCAGCGGGTCCGCGCCTCGCGATTCTCCTCGCCGCGCAGCTCCTCGGGCACGCTGACCTTGAGGTCCCCGGGCTGCAGGTCGTCGGCGACCGTCATCTTCGCCGCGCGCGCCGCGTCACCGCGGGTCGCGTAGTCGTCGAAGAGGGTGTCGGGCTCCGGGATGGTGCCGAGCGGGTAGAGATCACCGTGTTTGGGGTCCGGCACCCACGGTCGATGCGGCGCCTTGTGATGGATCATCAGGCAGAACGGCCGGTCGGCCTCCTGCCGCTCCAGCCAGCTCAACCCCAGATCGGTCACGATGTCGGTGGCGTAACCCGTCAGCTGTTCCTCCCCCGCCGCCGAGATCATCACCGGGTCGACGTAGTCACCCTGGCCCGGGAAGATCCTCCAGTCGTCGAACCCCCGCGGGTGACTCTTCGGTGTGTGCCCGAGGTGCCACTTGCCGAACAGCGCCGTCGCATAACCGTGCTCGGAGAGCACCTGGGCGTACGTCGGCACCCGATAGTCGAACTCCGAGTAGATCGACGGCACCTGGTTGATATGGCTGTAGGTGCCGGTGAGGATCGAGGCCCGCGACGGCGAACAGATCGCGTTGGTGCAGTAGGTCGCGTCCAACCGCGCTCCGTCGGCGGCGAGCCGATCCAGCTGCGGGGTGGAGTTGACCCGGCTGCCGTACGCGGAGATGGCATGCGCGGCGTGGTCGTCGGACATGATGAAGATCAAGTTCGGGCGGGGGCGAGGCAGCGCCTCGGTCTGGTTCATCGTGGAGATCCCTTCGTCTGTTCATGATCATCGGTGGCGCGGACCAGATACCTCGTGCCGGCTCGTGAGAGCAACTATCTCGGTACGTCCGACCGACTCGACAGGGAGGCCCCTTGGGCCACGCCGGTCACCTGGGGTTGATCTTGATCAACGAGGCCGGCGCTCCGGTTCCGGTCGTTCGATGCCACCGGACGACGTCCGCGTCGGCTCCAACAGAGCGTGGTCTGCTGTCGACAGATCCGCGAGGTCGACCGAGAGTCCGATCACCTTGACCGCCGTCCGCGGGTCGCAGGGTGCGGGCGGGGCGTCGCAGGCCAGCAGATAGCTGCGCAGCCGCTGCAGTCCGGGGTCGTCGAAGAACGACCACTCCCGCTGGACCTCCCCCACCACCAGGTCGTTGGCGTCTTGGCGGGCGAGCCATGCGGTGGCGCCGCGGCGCACAGCCTCGTCGAAGCGCTGCGCCTGAGCGTCGCTCATCGTCGGCACCAGCACCGACCTGATCGGCGCCGCGGTCTTGTCCGCGTCGGCGGGCAGATAAGCCGAATGGGTCCGCCGGCGTTCGAGCTCGGCCCACCGGTCGCTGTCGGTCAGCCGGACCAGGCGCGGGATCTGAGGGTCGGCGGGCCCGGGCAGGCCGTCGGCGCCCGACCGCGGCACCACCGACAGCGGCACCCACTCGATCGTGGCGGAGAGCAGCTCGAACGGCGGCCGGCCGCGGGAGGCGAGCCAGGCGTTGACCGCGGCGTCCAGCTGCGGCAGCACCGAGCCGGCCGTAGGCCCGGTCAGGTCGACGCCGAGGGAGACGCTCAGCCGGGAGCGCGCCTCCGCTCGCTGAGCGATTCCCAGGACCGCGACGGGAAGCTCGTCCATCGCTGCCTCGATCGCACGCAGCTCTGTCATCAGCCATCGGGCCTGGTCGATGGCCGCGGCGACGCCGTCCACGTCCAGTCGTCCCACGGTGAAACCGGCTTCGGGATCATCGACCAGGCGAAAGGTCGCCGCCGTGACCCGCACCGGCACCGGCCCACCGACGTCACTGCGCGCCGTGACAACGCTCAGCTGGCCGGCGAAGTGCTCGTCGACGAACTGTTGGGCCCGGCCGGTGGGGTCACCCGCACAACCGGCGGCGGCGCCCGCCGCGACCAGACCCAACACCAGCGCCAACGCGGTCAAGAGCCGTCGCGGAGCAGTCCGTGTCGCCATGTCGTCTCCCGTCAGTCCGGTCCTCGTCCCTGCTGAGGATAGGCACGCAGCGGGCCGAGTGAGCGAGGACGGCACGGTTGTCCTCGCGGGTGCAACCGGCTCCGGCCGGTACTGTGGGCGCTGCCATGCCAGCCGATCCCCCCTCCCGACCCGGTCTTCTCGACCGGGTACGTCACCTGGGACCAGAGGCGATCCGGTTCGGGATCGTCGGGCTCAGCGGTGTCGCGGTCCAGATCGTCGCGTTCAACCTGCTGCGCTACGCCGGGCCGGGCTACGTCGGGGTGCTGGAGTCGAAGCCGATCACCGCGCAGGTGCTGGCCATCGGGCTGGCCACCGTCGTCACCTATCTCGGCAACCGGCACTGGACCTACCGGCACCAGGTCAAGGGCAAGGTGTCACGCGAGCTGCCGGTGTTCGTGCTGCTCAACGCGATCGCCATCGGCATCGGCGCACTGTGCCTGGCCGTCAGCCACTATCTGCTGGGGCTGACGTCACCGCTGGCCGACAACGTGTCCGGCAATGTCATCGGCCTGGGACTGGGCACCCTGTTCCGGTTCTGGTCCTATCGCCGGTTCGTGTTCACCGGGTCGGCTCCGGACGGCCCGGCCACCGGGGCGCCCGCTTCTCGGTGAACGCGGCGATCCCCTCCACCCGGTCGGCGGAGAACGCCACCGCGGCCCACGCCTCGTCCTCAACGGCCAGACCCTCGGCCAGCGACATGTCGTAACCCGCCCGGAGGGCAACCCGGGCGTGCCGCACCGCCACCGGGGAGCGACCGGCGATCGCGGTGGCCAGCTCCTCGGCGACGGCGATCGCCGACCCGACCGGCACCAGCCGGTCGGCCAGGCCCAGCCGATACGCCTCCGCGGCGTCGACCCGGCGTCCGGTCAGCACCAGGTCCGCGGCCCGGTTGAGCCCGATCCGGCGCGCCAGCAGCTGGGTCCCGCCGCCACCGGGCACCAAGCCCAGCCCGACCTCCGGCAGCCCGAAGACCGCCCCGCCGCCGGCCACGATCAGGTCGCAGGACAGCGCGAGCTCGCAGCCACCGCCCAGCGCGAACCCCTCCACCGCGGCGATCGCCGGCACCGGCAGCTCCCGCACCGCCCGGAAGGCGGCGCGGAACACCGGCCGCTGCGCCCCCAGCTCGTCGTCGGTGAAGCCGGCGCGCTCCACGAGGTCGGCCCCGACGCAGAACGCCCGGTCGTCGGCGCTGCACAGCACCACGGCCCGGGTCGTGGCCTCGGCCGCCACGGTGGCACAGGCCTCGGTCAGCTCCTCAGCCTGGGAGGTGGACAGCGCGTTTCGCGCGTCCGGCCGGTCCATCACGATCGCGGTGACCCCGTCCGCGCGGAGCTCGACCCGAACGCTCACCGCCGCCGGCCCCGCTCCCGGCGATCCGCCCGGTGCCCGGTCGGTGCGGTCTGCTGCGGGCCGATCAGATCGAGCTGGGTGGTGGTCGCTTCTGGTCGGGCGGCCCGGCCGTCGCGGCTCTCGAGCGCATGCGGCACCGGCCAGCCCGTGCCCAGCTGGGTCGTGGCATCGAGGTCGGGCCCAGTCGGCGCCGGCTCCGCGGCGGCCCGGTCACGGCCGAACAGCAGCTCGGTCACCGCGACGTGCACCGCCTCCACCTCGGGCACGTCGTGGAGCACCACAGGTCCACCGTCGGAGGCGGTCTGGAGGTTCAACGTGCCGCAACCGAGCATCCGGTCGGTCAGGCTCCGGTCATAAGACACGTCGTTGATCCGCATCAACGGCAGATCCTTGCCGGTGCGGCTCAGGATGCCCGTCCTGGTGATGATGCGGCGGTCGGTGACCGTGTATGTCGTGGTCCGCCAGCGCAGGAACGGGATGACCGCCCACCACACGGCCAGCACCGTACCGAGCAGGGCGACGGCGTACTGGCCGGCTGGACGGTAGTCGGTCGGGACCAGCGCGGCACCGACGCCGGTGAGCCCGCCAGCGGCGATCAGACCGAGAGCGGGCAGCACCAGCGCCTTGCCGTGGGTGCGTAGGTGCAGCACCACGTGCTCGTCGGCGCCGAGCCACTTGCTGGGGAAGCCCATGCAGCCATGCTGACACATGACACCCAGCCGGCCGGTGGAGCGAAGATCGCAGTCAGCGCAGGTGGACGACGTCTCCGGCGCCGAAGGTCTGACGACCGGTGTCGGTCAGCACCACCAGCCGACCGTCCCGGTCGATGGCCTCTGCGGTGCCCTCCACCACCACGTCGGAGGGCAACATCACCCGAACCCGGCGGTCGATGGTGTCGCAGCGATCCACGTACGCGGCGGCGAACGCTGCGTCGTCCTCGTTGGCGCGCCAGTGGTCGAAGAGCAGCTCGAACGCCCGCAGCACGGTGACGATCACGGTGTCGCGGTGCGGTATCCGGTCCGGGGTGACCAGGCCCAGCGAGGTGGCGGTGGGCACCGGCAGCTGGTCGCGCCGCAGGTGCACGTTGAGCCCCATGCCGATCACGCAGGCCGGGCCGGTGGGGGTCTCGACCCGCTCGGCGAGGATCCCGCACAGCTTGCGGCCGTCGACCAGGACGTCGTTGGGCCACTTGAGCACGGCAGGCACCTCGGCGACCCGGCGCAGGCCCTCCACCACGGCCAGACCCGTCAGCAGCGGCAGCCAGGTCCACCGAGAGGTCACCACGTCGTCCGGTCGCACCAGCACCGACATGGTGATGGCCGTTCCCGGCGGCGCGGTCCAGGTCCGACCGAGTCGACCGCGGCCCGCGGACTGGAAGTCGGTGACCAGCACCGCGCCCGCGGGCTCGCCGGCGCGAGCGCGGGCCACCAGGTCGGCATTGGTGGACCCGGTCTGCGCGACCACGTCGAGCCGGTTCCAGTACGACCCCGGCACCACCAGGTCCGCGCGCAACCGGTCAACGTCCAGCGGGTCGGCTTCGAGCTCCGGCTCGCGGTCGGAGGCGGGTTGCGGTGCATCGGTACGGGCCATCGTCTGCACCCTACCGGCGTCGATGCGTGCACCCGGTCCGATGTCCGTCGAGTAGGCGGCGACGCGGGCGGCCAACTAGGGTGCTCAGCTATGGGCCCCGACATCCACACCACCGCCGGCAAGCTGGCCGATCTCGATCGGCGCATCGACGAAGCGGTCCACGCCGGTTCCGCCGCCGCGGTCGAGAAGCAGCACGCCAAGGGCAAGAAGACAGCCCGTGAGCGGATCGAGATGCTGCTCGACCCCGGCTCCTTCACCGAGCTGGACGAGTTCGCGCGGCACCGCTCGACCTCGTTCGGGATGGAGAAGCGGCGACCGTACGGGGACGGGGTGGTGACCGGCTTCGGCACCATCGACGACCGCCCAGTCTGTGTGTTCAGCCAGGATGTGACCGTCTTCGGCGGCAGCCTCGGTCAGGTCTACGGCGAGAAGATCGTCAAGATCATCGACTTCGCTCTGAAGACGGGCTGCCCGCTGATCGGTCTGAACGAGGGCGGCGGCGCGCGGATCCAGGAAGGCGTGGTCTCCCTCGGGCTCTACGGCGAGATCTTCCGCCGCAACACCCACGCCTCCGGGGTCATCCCGCAGATCTCGTTGATCATGGGCGCCGCAGCCGGCGGGCACGTCTACTCCCCCGCCCTGACCGACTTCGTCGTGATGGTCGACCAGACCTCACAAATGTTCATCACCGGACCCGACGTGATCAAGACCGTCACCGGCGAGGACGTCACCATGGAGGAGCTCGGTGGCGGGCGTACCCACAACACCCGCTCCGGCAACGCCCACTACCTGGCCAGCGACGAGCAGGACGCCATCGACTACGTCAAGGCCCTGGTGTCCTATCTGCCGCAGAACAACCTGGACGAGCCGCCGGCGTTCGACGTCGAGGTCGACGCCGAGATCAACGACTCCGACCGTGAGCTGGACCTGCTCATCCCCGACTCCCCCAACCAGCCCTACGACATGCACGAGGTGCTGTCCCGGGTGCTCGACGACGGCGAGTTCTGTGAGGTGCAGGAGCTGTTCGCCCCCAACATCCTGGTCGGCTTCGGCCGGGTCCAGGGTCGCAGCGTGGGGGTGGTGGCCAACCAGCCGCTGCACTTCGCCGGCTGCCTCGACATCGACGCGTCCGAGAAGGCCGCCCGCTTCGTGCGGACCTGCGACGCGTTCAACGTGCCGGTGCTCACCTTCGTCGATGTGCCCGGCTTCCTGCCCGGCACCGACCAGGAGTGGAACGGCATCATCCGCCGCGGGGCCAAGCTGATCTATGCCTACGCCGAGGCCACCGTGCCGCTGGTGACGGTGATCACCCGCAAGGCGTACGGCGGCGCGTACGACGTGATGGGCTCCAAGCACCTCGGTGCCGACATCAACCTCGCCTGGCCGACCGCCCAGATCGCGGTGATGGGGGCGCAGGGAGCTGTCAACATCCTGCACCGCCGGGAGCTGGCCACTGCCGAGGACCCGGAGTCTCGCCGGGCCGAACTGATCACCGAGTACGACGACGAGCTGGCCAACCCCTACATCGCCGCCGAGCGTGGCTATGTCGACGCCGTGATCAGCCCGCACGAGACCCGGCTGGAGATCACCCGGGTGCTGCGGCTGCTGCGCACCAAGCGCGAGACGCTGCCGCCCAAGAAGCACGGGAACATGCCGCTGTGAGCGCCGCCGAGCCAGTCTCGCCGCTGTTCTCGGTGGTCAAGGGCAGCCCGACCGACGAGGAGGTCGCCGCTCTGGTCGCGGTCCTCTCGACAGCCGGCGCCCCCGTCGTCGAGACGCCGGCGCCGCCCCGCACCGGCTGGGGAGCGTACTGGCGTGGTGTCCGCGCGCCGCTGACTCCGGGCCCCGGTGCCTGGGCCGCCTCCGGGCGACCGATCGCGCGCTAAAACCGGTTCCTGCTGTCGGCGCGGTGCCCTATCGTCGCCGCCATGCACCTCAGCTCGAGCGGCTCGGGCCCGACCCCGAGCGCCACCACCCCAGGAACCGCACTGGCGCTGGTGGCCGCGGGGGTGACGGTGCTGCTGTGGGCCTCGGCCTTCGTCGGTATCCGCAGTGTCGGCGCCAGCTTCTCCCCGGGATCACTGGCCCTGGGCCGACTGCTGATCGGCGGTGTCGTCCTCACCGCGGTGGCCCTGAGCCGTCGGGTGCGGCTGCCCCGTGGGCGCGTGTGGTGGTGGGTTCTCGGCTACGGACTGCTGTGGTTCGCCGGCTACAACGTCGCCCTGAACGCCGCCGAGCGGCACCTCGACGCCGGCACGGCGGCGCTGCTGGTCAATGTCGGCCCGATCCTGGTCGCCGCCCTCGCCGGGCTGCTGCTGTCGGAAGGCTTCCCGCGCACCCTCATCCTCGGCTCGGTGATCGCCTTCAGTGGCGTGGTGGTGATCACCCTCGGCGGCCGGGCGACCTCCCAGTTCGACCTGATCGGTGTGGTCCTCTGCTTCGCCGCGGCGCTGCTCTACGCCGCGGGGGTGGTGGCGCAGAAGGTGGCCCTGCGCACCGTCGGTCCGCTGAGCGCGACCTGGCTGGGCTGTCTGGTCGGCATGGTCGCCTGCCTCGGCTTCACCCCGACCCTGGTCGCCGACCTGGCGGCGGCCCCGACATCCGCGGTGCTGGGCCTGGTCTATCTCGGCGTCTTTCCCACCTCCGTCGCGTTCACCACCTGGGCCTACGCGTTGTCGAGGATGGACGCCGGCCGAACCAGTGCGACCACCTATCTGGTGCCCGCGGTGACCATCGTCGTGTCCTGGTTGCTGCTGGGCGAGACCCCGGGCTGGGTCGGGATCCTCGGCGGCGTGATCTGCCTCAGTGGGGTGGCCGTCACCCGACGGGGCAGCCGGTCGCCGCAGCAGCTGCCGGCAGCCGAGGAGGCGCTGCCGGAGCCCGAACGTGGGCACTAGTCTGAGGCGGGTGAGCGACCAGAGCAGGGCTGACCAGCCGGGCGACCGCCGGCCCGTGGACGACATCGCCGATGCGTATGTGACGGAGTGCACCTCCCGTTATCCCGAGCTCGCGACCTATCTGGGGGTGCCGGGCTCGGACCACCGCTGGAGCGACTACTCAGTCGACGGGCACGCGGACCGGATCGACCACGTACGCCACACCATCGCGGCCCTGAACGGGGCCAATCCGGTGGACGACCGGGAGCACACGGCCAAAGAGGCCATGCTGGAGCGCCTCGGCCTGGAGGTGGAGCTGTACGAGGCCCACACGACGACCAGCCGGGTCAGCGTGCTGGCCGGCGGCGCCCAGGAGATCCGTTCCATCTTCGACCTGATGCCGACCGACACCGAGGCGGCCTGGCACGCCATCGCCACCCGGCTGTCCACCGTCGACGTACCGCTGCAGCAGACCCGGCAGACCTTGACCACCGAGGCCAACGCCGGCAACATCTCCGCCGTCCGCCAGATCAACGGCACCGTGGATCAGATCCGTTCCTGGACCGGTGAGACCGGCAGCGATGACTTCTTCGACGGTCTGGTCGCCCGGATCCCCGAGGCCATGCCGCAGACCCTGCGCACCGAGGTACGCCACGCCGCCGACCGCGCACGGCAGGCGTTCACCGACTTCGGCCGGTTCCTGGCCGAGGACCTCGCACCGGCGGCGCCCACCCTGGATGCGGTCGGCGTGGAGCGCTATGCCCTGGACTCCCGCGACTTCCTCGGTGCCACCATCGATCTGCAGGAGACCTACCAGTGGGGCTGGGAGGAGCTGGGTCGGATCCAGCAGCAGCAGCGGCTGATCGCCCGCCAGCTCGTCGGCAGCGATCACATCGCCGAGGCGTACGCCGCCCTCGACGCCGATCCGGCCCGCCGGATCACCGGCGCGGACGCCTTCCAGCGGTGGATGCAGCAGCTGGCCGACCAGGCCGTCGCCGACCTCGCCGACACCCATTTCGACATTCCGGACCCGATCCGAGCCATCGAGTGCTGTCTGGCGCCGACCCATGACGGAGCCATCTACTACACCGGTCCCGCCGAGGACTTCTCCCGGCCCGGGCGGATGTGGTGGGCGGTGCCCGACGGCATCGAGTCCTTCTCCACCTGGAAGGAGGTCACCACCGTCTACCACGAGGGCGTCCCGGGTCACCACCTGCAGGTGGCCCAGAACGCGTACCGCAAGGACCTGCTGAACCGCTGGCAGCGCCAGATGAGCTTCGTCTCCGGTCACGGTGAGGGCTGGGCGCTGTATGCCGAGCGGCTGATGGCCGACCTGGGCTATCTCGACGACCCGGGCACCATGATGGGGATGCTGGACGCCCACGCCTTCCGCGCCGTCCGGGTGATCATCGACATCGGCATGCACCTGCAGCTGCAGATCCCGGCCCCCAACGCCTGGGGCTTCCATCCCGGTGAGTACTGGACCCCCTCGCTGGGATTCGAGTTCCTGGTTGCCAACTGCTCGACCGACGAGCCGACCCTGCGCTTCGAGCTGGACCGCTATCTCGGCTGGCCCGGTCAGGCGCCGTCCTACAAGGTCGGTGAGCGGATCTGGCTGGAGGCGCGCGATGAGGCCCGGGCCCGCCAGGGCGCGGACTTCGACCTGCGACAGTTCCACACCGACGCCTTGAACCTGGGCAGCCTCGGGCTGGACCCGCTGCGCCGCGCCCTGGCGCGGATCTGACCGCCATGGACGACCTGCGACTCATCCTCGCCTCCGCCTCCCCGGCCCGCCTGGCGACGCTGCGCAGCGCCGGCCTCCACCCGCAGCCCTTGGTCTCCGGCGTCGACGAGAGCGTGGTCGGCGCACCGACTGCGGCGGCACTGGCCGCCCGGTTGGCGCAGCTCAAGGCCGAGGCGGTCGCTGACCGGCTCGACGCCGCTCCCGGCCGGACGGTGGTGATCGGCTGTGACTCGGTGCTCGAGCTCGACGGCGGGGTGTACGGCAAACCGGAGTCGGCCGAGGTGGCCCGGCAGCGGTGGCGGCAGATGCGTGGTCGAAGCGGCGTGCTGCACACCGGTCACCACATCATCGTGTCGAGCGGCCCGACGGGCGGTCCGGGGGTCGCCACCAATGCCGGCGCCGCAACCGCCGTCGAGTTCGCCGACCTCAGCGACGACGAGATCGACGCCTACGTCGCCACCGGCGAGCCGCTGCAAGTGGCCGGCGGCTTCACCATCGACGGTCTCGGTGGTCCGTTCGTCACCCGGATCGACGGCGACCCCCACAACGTGGTGGGGATCAGCCTGCCGCTGCTGCGGACCATGCTGGCCGGTCTCGGCATTCCCTGGCCCGACCTCTGGCGCCGGCCGGCCGACTGAGCCGGCCGCCCTCGCGTCTCCCGACGTCGCGTTTCCCGACGTGGCGTTTCCCGAGCTTGATCAGCCCACGGCCTCGGCCACGGTCAGCACGACCAGTGCAGCGTTGAGTGCTACCACGATGGCCACCACCACCCAGGCGGTGACCACGGTGGCGAGCCGGGTCGGCGCCAGCCGCATCAGCGAGGCGTCCCGGGCGATCCGGACCAGCGGCACCAGCGCGAACGGGATGCCGAAGGACAACACCACCTGCGACAAGATCAGCAGCCGGGTCGGGTCCAGCCCCAGACCCAGCAGCACCAGGGCCGGCACCGCGGTGAGGATGCGGCGCCAGGCCAGCGGGATCCGGCGCTCGAGCAGCCCGTCCATGATCACCGCCCCGGCGTAGCCGCCGACCGAGGTCGACGCCAGCCCGGAGGCCAGCAGACCGAGGGCGAACAACGTGGCGACCACCGGCCCGATCGCGTCGGCCAGCGCCGCGTGAGCACCTTCGAGGGTGTCCACCGTCAGCCCGAAGAAGGTGCTGGCGGCCAGCAGCAGCATGCCGACGTTGACCGTGCCGGCCACCACCATGGCCAAGATGACGTCCAGCCGGATGGTCCGCAAGGTGCCGGCGGCACAGCTCGGGTCGGCGCGGCCGTGCCGGTCGCGGACCAGGGCGGAGTGCAGATACACCGCGTGCGGCATCACGGTGGCACCGAGCATCCCCACCGCCAGCAGCGCCGAGTCGGCACCGGCCAGCCGGGGCACGAGGCCGGCCACGGCACCGGCCGGGTCGGGCGGCGAGACCACCAGCCCGGCCAGGAAGCCCACGGTGACGATGGCGAGCATGCCTGTGATGACCCGCTCGAACGCCCGTTGACCGCGCCGGTCCTGGACCACCAACAGCGCGGTGGAGACCACGGTGGTGACCAGCGCGCCGACCAGGACCGGGAGGTCGAACAGCAGCTGCAGGGCCACCGCGCCGCCGACGATCTCGGCCAGGTCGGTGGCCACCGCCACCAGCTCGGCTTGCACCCAGTAGGCCAGCCGGGCGCGTCGGGAGTTCCGCTGCCCCACCAGCGCCGGGAGCGACGACCCGGTCAGCCAGCCCACCTTGGCCGACAGGTACTGCACCAGTCCGGCCATCAAGGTGGCGCCGACCAGCACCCAGAGCAGCAGATAGCCGTACGTCGCACCGGCTGAGGTGTTGGTGGCGACGTTGCCCGGGTCGACGTACGCGACCGCGGCGACGAAGGCGGGTCCGAGCAGCCGGGACCGCTCGATCAGGGCACGACTGGTGACCAGCATCGCGCGGCCTCAGCCGACCGGTCGCAGGGTGACAGCAGCTGCGGCATCGCCGGTGAAGCTGCCGCGCCAGCCGTGGCCGGCGAAGGTGAGGCTGGCACCGGCGGGGTCGTCAGCGGTGACGGTGAACCCGGCAGCCGGGAGTGCCTGGCGCAGATAGTCGGCCACCTCGGCGGCCGGTGGCCGGGTGAGGACCAGCGTGACGTTGCTGGGCTGGTCCACCCGGGTGGCGATCCGGGCGGTGCGCGGCAGGGAGAAGGCGCCGCTGGGGCCGTAGCGGAGGCCGAGCTCGCCCAGCGTGACACCGGTGGGCGGGATCGTCACCCGCACCGGACCCGGGCTGACCGGCCCGGACGCGCTCGGTCGCACCTGTGCACCGCTGGTGCTGCAGGCCGCGGCGACGACCAGGAGCAGGACCATCACGGCCACCACGGCGGCCCGGCCGGACCCGACGGTGCGGACCGGAGGCCGCTGGTCGCGGACAGGACTGGAGCGGGCTGCGGGCACGCGGACCAAAATACTGTGCCCGGCCGCGACTCGACGCCGGGTCTGTGTCGGGGGCGTGTCCGGTGCCGCAATTCGGCCGCGGTCGCCGTCGCCGGATAATCTCGGGGCGTCATGACTGAGAACACGCAGGTCGCCGTACGGCCCAGCCGCCTTCCCGCCGCCGTGCGCGCGATGCGTCCCCGGCAGTGGGTGAAGAACGTCTTGGTACTGACGGCGCCACTGGCGGCTGGGCGGCTGTTCGAACGTGGGGTGTTGCTCGACGCCGGCCTGGCGTTTCTGGCCTTCTGTCTGATCAGCGCCGGCGTCTATCTGCTCAACGACGTCCGCGACGTGGTCGAGGACCGACTGCACCCCCGCAAACGGCACCGACCCGTCGCCAGCGGGGAGATCTCGCCGGCCGCGGCGCTGGTGCTCGCCGCCATCGTCGGCGTACTCGGGTTCGCCCTCGCCTTCTGGACGTCCACCGGCCTGGGCATCACCTTGGTCGTCTACGTGGTGATCCAGGTCGTCTACTCGATCCTGCTCAAGCACCAGCCGGTGATCGACCTGGCGATCGTGGCCAGCGGCTTCCTGCTCCGCGCCGTCGCGGGCGGCGTCGCCACCGACATCCCGCTGAGCCAGTGGTTCTTGCTGGTCGCGTCGTTCGGATCGCTGTTCATGGTGGCCGGCAAGCGCTACTCCGAGCACAAGGCCATCGGGGTCGAGGCGGGCACCCGACGCTCGCTGGAGCACTACTCCCAGTCCTACCTGCGGTTCGTGTGGATGCTGGCCGCTGCCACCGTCGTCATGTCGTACGGGCTGTGGGCCTTCGAGAACCGCGGCGACGCGGTCTACGGCATCCCCTGGACGGCGCTGTCGATCGCGCCGTTCACCCTCGGGTTGTTGCAGTACGCGCTGAAGGTGGATGCTGGTGAGGCCGGCGAACCGGAGGACGTCGTCCTTCACGACCATGTGCTGCAAGGGATTGGATTGGTCTGGCTCGTGTTGATCTCGATCGCGGTCTTCGGATGAGCGACTTCCCCGAGGAGAAGTCGACGATCCTGCCCTCGCTGCCCGAGCAGCAGCCGATGGTGCCGCTGCACGGCTGGGGCCGGGCGTCCTCCACCAGCGCGCACCTGAGCAGCATCGAGTCGATCGAGGGCGCGGTGTCGGCGCTGCGCCACGCGGAGTCCAACGGACGGGGCGTCGTCGCCCGCGGTCTCGGCCGCAGCTACGGCGATGCGGCCCAGAACGCGGGAGGCACGGCGCTCGACCTGACCAAGCTGAACCGCATCCTGCACGTCGACGCCGAGGCCGAGGTCCCGACGGTCCAGGTCCAGGCCGGCGTCAGCCTCGACACGTTGATGCGGGCGCTGCTGCCGTTCCGGCTGTGGGTCCCGGTGCTGCCGGGGACCCGCCAGGTCACCGTGGGTGGAGCCATCGCTGCCGACGTCCACGGCAAGAACCACCACACCCAGGGCAGCTTCGGCAACCACGTACGCTCCCTGGACCTGCTCTGCGCCGACGGCGAGGTGCGCACGCTCTCCCCCGACGACGAGGACCCGTCGGTGTTCTGGGCCACCATCGGTGGGATGGGACTGACCGGGGTGGTGCTCGGCGCCACCATCGCGGTGCAGCGCACCGAGACGGCGTACTTCCTGGTCGACACCGACCAGTGCAGTGATCTCGACGACCTGATGGCGCAGATGAGCAGCGGCGACGACCGCTACACCTACTCGGTGGCCTGGTTCGACGCCGTCAGCCGGGGCAAGCACCTCGGCCGGGGCGTCCTCACCCGCGGCAACAAGGCGAAGCTGGCCGATCTCGACTTCAAGACCCGGCGCGACCCGCTGCGGTTCGTGGCCCCGTCGTTCGGCACCATCCCGGAGATCTTCCCCAACAAGATGGTGAACCGGGCCACCGCCAAGGCGTTCAGTGCGGCCTGGTTCCACAAGGCACCACGGCACCGGATGGACGAGCTGCAGAACATCACCCAGTTCTTCCATCCCCTGGACATCGTGGCCGAGTGGAACCGGGTCTATGGGCCGCACGGGTTCCTGCAATACCAGTTCGTGGTGCCGTTCGCCGAGCACGAGACGTTCAAGACCTGTTTCGAGCTGATCGTCCGCTCCGGGCACGTGTCGTGTCTGAACGTGCTGAAACGGTTCGGCCCGTCGAACCTGGCGCCGCTGTCCTTCCCGATGCCGGGCTGGACGCTGACGGTCGACCTGCCGATCGAGGACGGCCTGGAGACCCTGTGCAACACCTTGGACGAGCTCGTTGTCGCCGCCGGCGGACGGGTCTATCTGGCCAAGGACTCCCGGCTCTCGGCCGGTACCTTCCGACAGATGTACCCCCGCCTGGACGACTTCCTCACCGTCCGGCGCAAGGTCGACCCGAACGGACTGTTCAACTCCGACCTGGCCCGGCGGCTGCACCTGGACTGAGCACCGCCACCCCACTGATGCCGGCTCCCCTCGGGTGGCGGGCACGCGGCTTGCCGCACCGAACGCGGCCTCGGCCGCACACGAAGGAGAAGCATGATCGACGCCCTCGGCGCCCCGCAGTCCCTGCTGCTGCTCGGCGGCACCTCCGACATCGCGCTGGCCATCGCGCGACGCTACGCCGCCGTCCGCCCGCTGCGGGTCGTGCTGGCCGCTCGGCCGGGTGAGCGGCGCAGCGCTGCCGCGGCCGAGCTGACCACGGCCGGCTGCACCGTTGAGGAGGTCGACCTCGAAGGTCGAGACGCCGCCTCGCGGGAAGCCTGTATCGAGCAGGCTTTCGCCGGCGGCGACATCGACGTTGCGGTGGTGGCGTTCGGGCTGCTCGGTGACGCCGAGGCGGCCTGGCATGACCCGGCACTGGCGGTGGAGCTCGCCGAGGTCAACTACGTGGCCCCGGTCCATCTGGGGGTGCTGCTGTCCAACCGGATGCAGCGGCAGTCGCACGGCCGGATCGTGGCCTTGTCCAGTGTCGCCGGCGAACGCGTCCGGCGGTCCAACTTCGTCTACGGCTCGACCAAGGCCGGGATGGACGGGTTCTTCCTCGGCCTGGGCGAGGCGTTGCGCGGCACCGGGGTCAGCGTGCTCGTGGTGCGTCCCGGCTTCGTCCACTCCAAGATGACCGAGGGCCTGGACGCGGCCCCGCTGGCGGTGACGCCGGAGCAGGTGGCCGAGGCCACCGTGGCCGCGGTCAAGGAGAAGCGGGACGTGATCTGGGTGCCGGCCCCGATGCGTGCGGTGATGTCGGGACTGCGCCACGTGCCCCGTCCGCTGTTCCGCAAGCTGCCACTCTGAGCAACGCCGCAGCGCGCTCCCTAGCCGACGTCGCCTCGGCGGTTGGCCGGTTCGACGTGACCCGCCGGGTCGAGCACCTGCGACTGCTCCGCACCGGTGAGGACCCGTCGACAGCTCGCGGCTGACCGCTGCCCCCGACCGGTGCCCCCCGATCGGTGCGCCCACCCGACGCGCCGGGGCGACGCGCCGGGTGGACCACGAGCGGCTAGCCCGAGGCCTTGGCGGCGGTGGACAGCGCGGTGGCGAACTCGTCCAACGTCCAGGTGATCGACAAGATGGTCGGCGGCGACACCGCGGTGACCTTCTCCTCCCCGACCACCGGCGCGTACGCCTTGGCGGCGACCTGTGGCATCGCCTTCGCATACGGCTGGCCGAGGAACCTGTCCAGCTCGGCCTGCGACGGGGCGTACACCACGAGCACGTCGCTGGTCAGCTTGTCGAGCTGTTCGTGGCTGAGGGTGTAGTAGAACGTCGACTCGTCGGTGGAGAGCTCCTCCACGCTGGGCGCCGTCACCATCCCGAGGTCGGTGAGGAACTCAGCCCGTGGGTCAGCCTCCCGATAGACGTAGAAGGTGCCGGCCATGTCGGCCACCGCGGCCACGGTCTTGCCCGCCAGCTCGGGGTGCTCGGCCGCCTTCTGCGAGACCACGGCGTCACTGTCAGCCAGCAGCTTCTCCGCCTCGACCTTCTTGCCCAGAGCGGCGCCGACCATGGTCACCACGTCACGCCACGGCGTGGCCCAGGCCTGGTCCGGGTATGCGACGGTAGGGGCGATCTTCTCGAGCTTGGCGTAGTCCTCCGCGGTGATGCCGGAGTACGGAGCCAAGATCACGTCGGGGGCCGCCTTGGCGATCTCCTCGAACGGGACCGCCGCCCCGTCGGGGTTGCTCAGCATCGTGGGTGTCTCGGCGCCCAGGGCGGTGAGCTTCTCAGCGATCCAGGGCAGCAGACCCTGCTCGTCGCCACCGTAGGCCTGGACCGGGATGGCTACCGGCACCACGCCGAGGGCGAGCACCGCGTCGGCGCTGCCGTAGCCCCAGGTCAGCACCCGGGTCGGCGCGGCGGGGATGACAGCCTCCCCGAAGGTGTGCTTGATGGTGACGGGGAAGGTGGCGTCGGCGGTGGACGGCGAGGACTCGCCCTCGGCCGAGGACGAGGCGGAACAGCCGGTGGCAAGGCCGGTGGCTGCGGCGGCGGACACGGCGAGCAGCCGTCGGCGGGTGAAGGACATCCAGGGCTCCTGAGTAAGTAGGTTAGGCAAACCTTATCTTAATCAGGCGTCCCGGGATCCTGCCGCGGGGAGGCCCCGCGAGACACCTACGCTGTGGCCATGGGTCTCGACGTCGGGGTACGTCACCGACGTGGTCTGAGCACGGCGCCCGCACCGCCGCCGGGTCAGACCGGGGGCACCCCGTGCCGCCGGCTGGAGAAGTGCCGGTCCTTGGTCGCCGCGGCAGCGAACCGGGCCACCAGCTGCTCGCGCACCTCGCCGGGTTCCACCACGGCGTCCACCACCAGGTCGGCCGCCAGGCCGAGCAGGTCGATGTCAGCCTCGTACGCGGTTCGCAGCTCCTGCTCCCGCTCCGCCCGCTGCGCCGGGTCGGTGATCTCGGCCAGCTTGTTGGCGTAGACCGCGTTCACCGCGGCCTGGGGACCCATCACCGCGATGGAGGCGGTCGGCAGGGCCAGGCAGGCGTCCGGGGCGAAGCCCGGTCCGGCCATGGCATACAGCCCCGCACCGTAGGCCTTGCGCAGGATCAGCGAGATGGTCGGCACCGTGGCTTCGGCCACCGCAGTGATCATCTTGGCTCCGTGGCGGATGATCCCCTGCCGCTCCACCGCGCTGCCGATCATGAACCCCGGGACGTCGACCAGATAGAGCAGTGGGGTGTTGAACGCGTCACAGAGCCAGATGAACCGCGCTGCCTTGTCGGCCGAGTCGACGAACAGCACCCCGCCCTTGACCGCGGGCTGACTGGCCACGATTCCGATCGGGTGGCCCTCGAGCAGTCCCAGGCCGACGACGATCTCGGGTGCGAACAAGGGCTTGATCTCGAAGAAGCTGTCGGCGTCGAGGATCGCCTCCACCACCGCGTGGATGTCATAGCCGGCTGCGTCCGCCGTCGGTACCAGGTCGTCGCTGAACGATCTCGCCGGTGGCGTCGCGGAATAGATCGGTCCCTCGGTCCGCCAGCTCGTCGGCAGATAGGAGAAGTACGTCTTCGCCTGCTCGATGGCGTCGGCATCATCGGTGGCCAGCTGGTCGCCGCAGCCGGACACGCTGGCGTGCATCCGGGCGCCGCCCATCTCCTCCAGGCTGACCTTCTCCCCCACCACCATCTCGGCCATCCGTGGTGACCCGAGATACATCGAGGCGTTCGCCTCGACCATGATCACCAGATCGCAGAACGCCGGGATGTACGCCCCACCGGCCGCGCTCGGGCCGAACAGGCAGCAGATCTGGGGCACCTTGCCCGACAGGGCAACCTGGTTGGCGAAGATGCGGCCCGCCCCGCGGCGACCGGGGAACAAGTCGACCTGATCGGTGATCCGGGCGCCCGCGGAGTCGACGAACCAGAAGACCGGCAGCTCGTCCCGGATCGCGATCTCGGTGATGCGGATGATCTTCTCCACCGTCCGGGCACCCCATGATCCGGCCTTCACGCCGGGGTCGTTGGCGACCACCAACGCGGCCCGGCCGTCGACCAGCCCGCGACCGGTGACGACGCCGTCAGCCGGCAGGTCCCCCGCCAAGGCATTGGCCAACCGGCCGTCCTCCACGAAGCTGCCCGGGTCGAACAGCAGGTCCACCCGGTCACGGACGTAGAGCTTGCCGGCCGCCGCCAGCTTGGCTGCCGCGCGCGCGGCCGGCCGCTCGGTGGCCACCCTGGCGGCCCGGATCGCGTCGATCGGAGCGCGGCCGGTGGGCGACGGCTGTTCCGGTGCGGTCACGAGACCGGCAGTCCGAGGCCGCGGGCGATCAGCAGGCGCTGCACCTCGGAGGTACCCTCACCGATCTCCAGGATCTTGGCATCGCGGTAGAACCGGGCGACCGGGTATTCCTCCATGAACCCGTAGCCGCCGAAGACCTGGGTGGCGATCCGGGTGGCCGTCACCGCGGATTCGGTGGCGTAGAGCTTCGCGATGGCCGCGGCCCGGGTGAATGCGGCCGGCTCGGCGCCGGCATCCTTCATCGCCGCGGCGGAGTAGACCAGCAGGTGCGCCGTACGCGCCATCACGTCGAGGTCGGCGATCTTGAACGCGACCGCCTGCCGGCCACCGATCGGAGCACCGAAGGTGGTCCGCTCCAGGGCGTACGCCCGGGCCAGCTCGAGACAGGCCCGGATGCAGCCGAGCGCCAGGGCGGCAATGGCCACCCGACCGTCGTCGAGGATGGCCAACAGCTGAGCGAAGCCGTGGCCGCGTTCGCCCAGCAGCGCGTCGGCGTCCACCCGGGCGTCGGCGAAGGTCAGCGGGTGGGTGTCGGAGGCCCGCCAGCCGAGCTTGGCGTACGCCTTCTCCACGACCAGCCCGGGCGTGCCCTGCGGCATCAGGATGGCGGAGATCTCCGGCCTGCCGTCCGGACGGGTGCCGGTCCGCGCGGTGACGGTGATCACCGAGGTGAGTCCGGTGCCGGAGTTGGTGATGAACTGCTTGCTGCCGTTGACCACCCAGCAGCCGTCGGCGAGGCGTGCCGTGGTCCGGGTGGCGCCGGCGTCCGAGCCGGCCTCGGCCTCGGTGAGCCCGAAGGCCGCCAGGGCGCGGCCGGCGATCAGGTCCGGCAGGAAGCGCTCCTGCTGGGCAGCCGTTCCGAACGACGCGATCGGATTGATGCCGAGCCCGACGGCCGCCTCGAGGGTGATGCCGAGTGACTGGTCGACCTTGCCGATCTCCTCGATCGCGACGCAGAGCCCGGTGAAGTCGCCGGCACCGCCGTACTCCGGTGGCGCATTGAGACCGAACAGGCCGAGCTCGCCCATCTTCGCCACCGCCTCGAGCGACAGCAGGTGCTCGGCGTCCCAGTGGGCGACATGCGGGGCCAGCTGCTCCGCCGCGAACTCCGCCACCGCCGCCCGGAGATCACGGTGGTCCTCGCCCAGCTCGAACGTGCCAGTCATGGCTGTCCTCTCGTCGTCATCGACGCGACCGAGCCTACCTTACGTTTACGTCAACGTAAGGTACGATCTGGACATCCGTTGCGACCCGAGGACCGCATGACCACACGCACCTGGACGATCGGCGAGCTGGCCGAGGAGTTCGGCACCACCCTGCGGACCATCCGCTTCTATGAGGACAAGGGCTTGCTGTCCCCCCAGCGGGACGGGCAGGCTCGGGTGTTCCATCCGCGCGACCGCGTCCGGTTGCAGCTGATCCTGCGGGGCAAGCGCCTGGGATTCAGTCTGGAGGAGATCGCGCGGGTGATCGACATGTACGACGAGACGCCCGGCGAGGCGGGGCAGCTGGAATACCTGCTGCGGGACATCGAACGCCGGCGGGCCGATCTGGAGGCCAAGCGGCGCGACCTCGAGGAAGCGCTGGCCGAGCTGGACGGGCTGGAACGCCGGTGCCGGACCGACCTCGCGCAGCTGCGGGTCGACGCGCCGGCGGGCTAGCTCTGGTCGTCCTCGCGCTGAGCGGTCACGTCCCAGAGATGGTGCACCACGTCATGCAGGAAATACTGGGCGAGCGTGGTGACGGTGAACATGGCGCCGCCGGAGCGTCGACCGGGTCGCTGCAACTGATCCTCGGTGAGTCCACGCAGCCGGGCGGCGAAGGCCGTCGCCGCTGCGGCGAGCTCGTCGGCCACCAGGTCCGGGTCCTGCTCGGCGTAGCGCTCGGTCACCGCCGTCTCGTCCTGGTCCCAGTTGTCGAAGACCGGGTTGTCCTGCACCAGCATCATGGCGAGCCGCGCGTCGAAAAGCCGGTAGACGTCGCGGACGTGGGCACCGTACTCGAGCGGTGACCAGACGACCGGGAACGGACGCAACGTCACCCCCGGGCTGGAGGTGAGGATCTGCACCCACTCCGACGCCGCCACCTCGGCTCGGTCGCCGATCTCCTCGACCGGCACCCGGCCGGCCGCGAGGCCGCACTCATCACAGCGACGCTCGAGCGTCCAGGTCCAGTCTTTGCCATCGGGGACGGGATGGATCTCTGGGTCAGGGTCCACCCGCCCACCTTAGCCGCGTTGCAGCACGTCGGGCACGAAATCAAGCCTCCACTCAGCTGGCGGAGGTCGTGGCGCCCAACCACGGGCCGAGGCCATCGTCGGTACCGACCCAGCTGTCGGCTGCCGTCAGCTCGGCCGGCGTCAGCAGCACCTCATCGAAGGAGGCAGCGATCCGGCGC
Organism: Microlunatus sp. M237; assembly: GCF_056896895.1. Taxonomy (NCBI): domain Bacteria; kingdom Bacillati; phylum Actinomycetota; class Actinomycetes; order Propionibacteriales; family Propionibacteriaceae; genus Microlunatus; species Microlunatus sp. M237. The sequence continues at coordinate 496,273 of NZ_JBXHBL010000001.1, forward strand.
CGGTCCGCCGCATCCACGCCGGTGATCACCAGCCGGGTCTCCGGCTGCCGATCGCCCCACGGTCCCCGATCACCGATGCTCAGCTGGCCACCGCAGCCGTCCCAGACGCAGACCTTTCCCGGTCGCGACGGCAACCAGAAGTGCCCACGCGCGCGCGTCCGGCCACCGCCGAGCCGCTCGATCTGCTCGAGCAGACGCGTGGGGTGCAGCGGACGGGTGGACCGAAGATCCAGCGTCCAGACCCCGTCCCGCGCAGGCTCTCCGGTCGACGTGGCCCAGAGCGGATCGACGCGGCGGTGCGCCACCGCGCTGTCGTGCCATCGCTCGACCAGTGCGGCCGCTGCCACCTCGTTCCAGCCGATGTGCAGCTGGCTGGTGGCCGAGACGACGTGCCGCAGCAGTGTGGTGGCGGCGGCACTGCCCTCCTCCACGGCGACCACCACGTCGGCGAACTCGACCTGCGCGGCGAGCGTCTCCCCCACCGAGCGACGCTCGACCAACCCGAGTCCCATGCCCCGCTCGGCGAGCAGGTCGTGCCCGACCAGGTCCTGCTCCAAGGTGTCCAGATCGACCAGACTGACCACGCAGCTGAGTCGCGCACCGTCGAGCTCGCCGCGGGCGATGGCGTCGTTGACGTGGTACGCCACCGGCTCCGGCTCCGCGGTCAGTGGCAGCGCGAGCACGATCGAGGTCCAGCGGCCGGACGCCACCAGCATCCGTAGCGTCGGGACGATGTCCTCCCGCACCGTGCAGCTGAGGCAGGTGTGCTCCAAGGCGTTGGTGTCGTCGGACAGCACACCGCTCCGGTCGGTGACGATCCGCCGCACACCCCCGCCGTGGCCGAGGTCGGACACCAGATCGTGGGTCACCACGACGGCGCTGGGCAGGTCCAGCAGCAGCCCGATCGCCGCCGACTGCCGGGCCACGGCGTCCAGCGAGGTGAGCAGAACGATCGAGACGACATCACTCACGCAGGGCGCCCCTTTCCGTAGCGGCGTTCGCCCCTTCCCGCTTCCGGCGACGGCGTGCGCCCTCGACCGGTGAGAAGGGATGGTTCGCCGAGGACACCTCGACGCCGACCAGAGGATACTCGCGCCGGGTGCTGGGGTCGGACCCGGCGACGGCAGCTGTTCGACGTCGCTCAGACCGGACTCGGGCGGGACGAATTAATGAATATGATTGTCATGTTCACCAACTCGTTTTCAAGGAGAAGCGCATGAGTCGCCGTAACGACCTCCGCCCCGTCATTCAGCTGCGGTCCACCGCCGGGACCGGGTTCACCTACGTCACCCAGAAGAGCCGTCGCAACGACCCGGACCGCGTCGTGCTGCGCAAGTTCGATCCCGTCGTCCGCCGTCACGTCGACTTCCGCGAGGAGCGCTAGCCAGACGGCGCGCCGGGGACTTACCGCGGGATCTGGCGTACCGACGACCGTCTCCGGCGCCGGTACGCCAGACTGCTGCCATGGCGCTGGACCTGAACGCCGATCTCGGCGAGTCGTTCGGACGGTGGTCGCTGGGCGACGACCAGACCATGATCGGACTGATCACCAGTGCCAATGTGGCCTGCGGCTTCCACGCCGGGGACCCCACCACTCTTCTCACCACCTGTCGCGCGGCCGTGGCCGCCGGTGTCCGGATCGGCGCCCAGGTCGGCTATCGCGACCTGGCCGGCTTCGGCCGCCGGTTCCTCGATGTCAGTCCGGCCGACCTGACCGCTGACGTGATCTATCAGATGGGCGCGCTGGATGGCTTGGCGCGGGCCGCCGGCGGCCGGGTGAGCTATCTCAAGCCGCACGGCGCGCTCTACAACACCGTCGTCGACCACGACGCCCAGGCCGCTGCGGTCGTCGCCGCCGTGGTGGCGTACGACCCGACCCTGCCGGTGCTCGGACTGCCCGGCTCCACCCTGCTGCGGCTGGCTGACCGGGCCGGCCTGCGCACGGTGACCGAATATTTCGTCGACCGCAACTACACCACCGACGGACGGCTGGTCGACCGGCGTAAGCCAGACGCGCTGATCGACGACCCGCAGGTGGCCGCCGGACGGGCGGTCGAAGCCGCGCGGCGCCGGGTGGCGGACTCGTTCTGCACCCACGGCGACTCCCCGGGCGCCGTCGCCATGGCTGGGGCGGTCCGGTCGGCGCTGGTCGAGGCCGGCTTCCAGCTGGCGCCCTTCGTCGGTGACCCCACGCCGACCACCGAGGTCGAGTCGCATGAGCCCGGCTCCATCGGCTGACCGGGTGATGGCGATGCGGCCCCCGCGCCGGCTGCTGCCGTACGGCGAGCATGGCGTCCTGGTCGAGTGCCCGGACCTGGCCGACAGTCTGGCGCTGCAGCGGACACTGACCTCCTCGGCGGCGCCACCGGCCGAGATCGCCGAGATCATCCCCGGTGCCCGTACCGTGCTGATCCGGCTCCACCGCCCGCTCAGCGCCGCCACCCGCGAGCTGCTCCGCCATGCCGACGGCGGCGCCGACGCGGACGCGGGACTGTCGGCCACCCGGGCAGCACCGGTGGTCATCGAGGTGGACTACGACGGGGAGGACCTGGCGACGGTGGCCGAGCACTTGGGGCGGACACCGGCCGAGGTGGTCGCTCTGCATACCGGCCAGGACTGGACCGTCGCCTTCTGCGGCTTCGCCCCCGGGTTCGGCTATCTGGTGTGCCCCAGCGACGAGCTGGTCGTCCCTCGCCGCTCCACCCCGCGAACCAGGGTGCCGGCCGGTGCGGTCGGCCTGGCTGACCGGTTCTCCGGGGTCTACCCCCGGCAAGGCCCCGGCGGGTGGCAGCTGATCGGACGGACCACGGCACGGCTGTGGGACCTGGACCAGAGCCCACCGGCTCTGCTCACCCCCGGCACCGGTGTCCGGTTCGTCGACCGCGCCGGATCCGACCGGCATCGGCCGACCGGGTGAGCAGCGCCGGCGCCATCGTGGTCGAGTCGACCGGTCCACGCGCCCTCCTCCAAGACCTCGGCCGGCCCGGGCACAGCCGGCTCGGGGTGTCGCCGTCGGGCGCCGCCGACCGGGCGGCGCTGCGGCTGGCCAACCGCCTGCTCGGCAACGACGAGGGCGCCGCCGCGATCGAGGTCGTCCTGGGTGGGCTGAGCGTCCGGGCCGAGAGCGGCTGCTGGGTGACCGTGACCGGGGCGGCGGCCGAGCTCCGCGTCGACTCGACCGCCACCGCCTCGCACACCGTGATCTGGCTGGCGCCGGGCCAGCGGCTGAGCATCCGTCCGCCGCACACCGGTCTGCGCAGCTATCTGGCCGTCCGCGGCGGCCTCGACGTCGAGCCGGTGCTCGGTAGCCGGTCGACCGACACGCTCGCCGATCTCGGTCCGGCGCCGTTGGCGGCCGGCGACCGACTGCCGGTGGGTACGCCGGCGCACCCGATGCCGGGGGTCGAGCAGACGCTGCCCCGGCCACAGCCGTCGTCGCTGGCACTGACGCCGGGTCCCCGCCGGGACTGGTTCTCCGCCGCAGCCTGGCAGCAACTGCTCAGCACCGCCTGGGAGGTGACCGCCGACTCCGACCGGGTCGCGGTCCGCCTGGCCGGCCCGGCGCTGGAGCGCGTCGTCGGTGGCGAGCTGCCGTCGGAGGGCGTGCTCCGCGGGGCGGTGCAGGTGCCGGCGTCGGGTCAGCCACTGCTGTTCGGGTCCGACCACCCGGTCACCGGCGGCTACCCCGTGATCGCGGTGCTGACCGAGGCCGCCTGCGATCAGGCCGCCCAGCTGCGACCGGGACAGCGGGTACGGCTCCGCGTGGAGAGCCTCGACTGAGCGGTCCGCGACGCCTGGCCGGGCGTGCGGCCGGGCGCAAAATCACTAGACTCCTAGCCGGCGCGGTCGCGCCGGACGTCGCCTGATGGAGGAACAGTGGGAATTCGCAAGGTACTGGTAGCGAACCGCGGCGAGATCGCCGTCCGGGTGATCCGGGCCGCCGCCGACGCCTCGCTCGCCAGTGTCGCGGTCTACGCCGACGCGGACGCCGACTCCTTGTTCGTCCAGCTCGCCGACGAGGCGTACGCGCTCGGTGGCGCCACCCCGGCAGCGACCTATCTCGACGTGGCCAAGATCCTCGAAGTGGCCGTCAAGTCGGGTGCCGACGCCGTCCATCCCGGTTATGGCTTCCTGGCCGAGAATGCCGACTTCGCCCGAGCGGTCATCGACGCAGGTCTGACCTGGATCGGTCCCCCGCCGGCGGCGATCGAGAGCCTCGGCGACAAGGTGAGAGCCCGCCACATCGCCCAGAAGGTCGGCGCCCCGCTGGTCCCCGGCACCGCCGACCCGGTGGCCGACGCCGCCGAGGTGGTCACGTTCGCTGAGCAGTACGGACTGCCGATCGCCATCAAGGCGGCCTTCGGCGGCGGCGGTCGCGGGCTCAAGGTGGCTCGCACGATGGCAGAGATCCCCGAGCTGTTCGAGTCCGCCACCCGGGAGGCGGTCACCGCCTTCGGTCGGGGTGAGTGCTTCGTCGAGCGCTACCTGGACAAGCCACGCCACGTCGAGACCCAGTGCCTGGCCGACGCGCACGGCAACGTGGTGGTCGTCTCCACCCGTGACTGCTCGCTGCAGCGGCGGCACCAGAAGCTGGTCGAGGAGGCACCCGCGCCGTTCCTGACCGACGCCCAGGTCAGTGAGCTGTATGTCTCCTCCAAAGCGATCCTGCGGGAGGCGGGGTACGTCGGCGCCGGCACCTGCGAGTTCCTGGTCGGTCTGGACGGCACCATCTCCTTCCTCGAGGTCAACACCCGGCTCCAGGTGGAGCACCCCGTCTCCGAGCAGGTCACCGGGCTGGACCTGGTGCGGGAGATGTTCCGCATCGCCGACGGCGAGGAGCTCGGCTACGACGACCCGGTCACGTCCGGGCACTCGATCGAGTTCCGGATCAACGCCGAGGATCCGGGCCGCAACTTCATGCCCGCCCCCGGCACGCTGACCGCGTGGCGCGCCCCGGCCGGCCCCGGGGTGCGGGTCGACGAGGGCTATCTGACCGGGATGACCGTGCCCGGCAGCTTCGACTCGCTGGTCGCCAAGGTCATCGTCACCGGCGCCGACCGAGACCAGGCGCTGGCCCGCTCGCGGCGCGCGCTCGCCGAGCTGGTGGTCGAAGGGATGCCGACGGTCGTGCCGTTCCACCGGGCCGTCCTGAACGACCCGGCCTTCACCGCCGCCGACGGGCATTTCGGCGTCCACACCCGCTGGATCGAGACTGAGTTCAGCGGCGACCTCCCGCCGTACGCCGGTCCCAGCGGCGACGCCCCAGAAGAGCTGCAGAAGAGCACCGTCGTGGTGGAGGTCAACGGCAAGCGGCTCGAGGTGGTGATCCCGGCCCAGCTGGGGGTCGTCGGCGGTGGCAACGGCGCCGCGGCCAAGAAGCCGGCCCGGCGTACGTCCGGCGCCACCGGCGCCAAGGCCCCGTCCGGCAATGCCCTGACCTCGCCGATGCAGGGCACCATCGTGAAGGTCGCCGTGGCCGACGGTGACGCGGTCGCCGCCGGAGACCTGGTGGTGGTGCTCGAGGCGATGAAGATGGAGCAGCCCCTGACCGCCCACCGGAACGGCATCGTCTCCGGGCTCACCGCCGAGGTGGGGGCCACGGTGACCAGCGGTCTGGTGCTCTGCGAGATCGTCGATGCCTGACCGGTCAGCTCGCGCCCATGGGAACCAAAAAGCGCCTAAGAACTGACCGCTGCCCGGTCGATCCTTGCTAACGCGAGGCAGACTTCATCACATGGGTGAGTGGTTCGTACTTCTGTTGGTCCTGGCCGTCGTGGGTGGCGGCGCGATGCTGTACACCCGCCGTGCCACGCGTACGCGTGAGCTGGCGCAGCAGGCCGAGCTGGACAACCAGCTCTCGGTCTCCAAGCGCGCCGCGGACGAGGACGTCACCAAGTTCGGTGAGGAGCTGCAGCGCCTCGACTCCGACGTCGCGGGCCACTCGCTGGACGAGATGATGCAGCAGGACTACCAGCGGGCCCTGGATGCGTACGAGAACGCCAAGACGTCGCTCGACGCGGTCCGCAAACCCGACGAGATCAAGCACGTCACCGAGATCCTTGAGGACGGCCGCTATGCGGTGGCCTGTGTCAAGGCCCGGATCGCCAAGGCCCCGTTGCCGGCCAAGCGTCCGCCCTGCTTCTTCAACCCGGCCCACGGCCCGTCCTCCCAGGACGTGGATTGGGCCCCGGCCGGTGGCGTCGCCCGCGCCGTGCCCGCCTGCCCGGCCGACGCCGAGCGGGTCCTCGCCGGCGCCGACCCCTACATCCGCACTGTCCAGGTCGGCGCCCAGCGGGTGCCGTACTGGGAGGGTGGCCAGGCGTACGCACCCTGGGCCCAGGGCTACTACAGCCGCTGGCGCGGTAGTGACCTGATGACCGGTGCGCTGGTCGGTGGCTTCCTGTTCGGCGGCATGGGCAACATGTTCGGCGGCATCGGCGAAGGCGTCGGCGGGATGTTCGAGGGCCTCGGCGACGGCCTTGAGGGCATGGGCGAAGGCATCGGCGACATGTTCGGCGACCTCTTCGACTGAGGCTGGTCAGCCGAGCCGGTTCTCCACCACACCGCAGCGGCGTGCCAGCGCCGTCAGGGTCTCGGAGCAGCCCGCGTCGATCTTCTGGGTGGCGAACTCGTCACCCCGGGTCGCTCCGCGGTTGATGATCACCACTGGCAGCTGCTTCTTCCACTGGTGCCGGACGAACCGTAGCCCCGACATGACGGTCAGCGACGACCCCGCGACGACCAGCACGGCGGCCGAGTCGACCAGGTCATAGCAAGCCCTCACCCGCGGCCTGGGTACCGACTCGCCGAAGAACACCACGTCAGGCTTCAGCGGTCCGCCGCACACCTCGCAATCGGCCAGGACGAAGTCGTGGTAGTCGTCCACCACCGCATCGCCGTCGGGTCGCAGCTCGGCGTGCTCGAGCAGCGGGGCTGCCCCGATCTGGGGGTTCGCCGCAGCCAGCCGCTCCTGGACCCGGGCCCGCGAGCACCGCGTCCGGCAGTCCAGACAGACGACCACGGCGATGTCGCCGTGCAGGTTGATCACCGTTCGGCTGCCGGCGAGCTGGTGCAGACCGTCGACGTTCTGGGTGATGACGCCGTGCAGACTCTGGGTCTGCAATGCGGCCAGAGCCCGGTGTCCCGCGTTGGGTGCCGCGGTGCCGATCTGGCGCCAGCCGAGATAGGACCGCGCCCAGTAGCGCTGCTGCGCGGTGCGGGACCCCACGAACTCGCTGAACTGCATCGGGGTGGCTCTGATCGACGTCGGCCCGCGGTAGTCGGGTATGCCGCTGTCGGTGGAGAGCCCGGCCCCGGTCAGGGCGACCCAGCCGCGGTCGTTGATCAGGTCGGCGACGGCCCCGATCTGGTCGTCGACGACCTCAGGGTCGAACGAGCTGGTCAACGCTGTGCCCGTGCAGGCGTCGGGCCGCCTCGGCGATCGAGCCGGTCAGCGACGGGTAGACCGTGAACGACCCGGCCACCTGGTCGACTGTGAGACGCTCAGCGACCGCGATGGCCACCGCGTAGATGAGCTCGCTGGCCCGGGGTGACACGATCACGCCGCCGACCACGATGCCGGTCGCGGGCAGACAGAAGAGCTTGACGAAGCCGTCCCGGATCCCGCGCATCTTGGCCCGCGGGTTTCCCTTGAGCTGGAGCGTGACGCTGACGGCGCGGACCTCGCCGGAGTCCACCTGGTTCTGGGTGCAGCCCACCGTCGCGATCTCGGGCGCGGTGAAGATGTTGGACGACACCCGGCGCTGGTCGAGCGGTGCGACAGCGTCGCCGAGTGAGTGCCACATGGCGATCCGGCCTTGCATGGCGGCCACCGACGCCAGCATCAACACTCCGGTGCAGTCGCCGGAGGCGTACACCCCTCGCGCGGACGTGCGCGACACCCGGTCCACCTCGATGAACCCGCGGTCGTCCAGCTTGACGCCGGACTCGGCCAGGTTGAGGCCGGAGGTGTTCGGGATCGAGCCGAGGGCGAGCAGGCAGTGTGAGCCGGTGACGGTACGCCCGTCGGTCAGGGTGACCAGCACCTCGTCGCCGTTGCGGACCACCGACTGGGCGCGGGAGCGGGACATGACTGTCATCCCCCGCCGCTTGAACACGTCTTCCAGCACCTGGGCGGCGTCGGCGTCCTCGCCGGGCAGGACGCGGTCGCGCGAGGACACCAGCACCACCTCGGCGCCGATGGCGTCGTAGGCGCTGGCGAACTCCGCCCCGGTGACGCCGGACCCGACGACGATCAGTCGTTCCGGCAGCTCGTCGAGCTGGTAGACCTGCGTCCAGGTGAGGATGCGCTCACCGTCGGGGACGCAGTCGGGCAGGATCCGCGGGTGCGCACCGGTGCTGAGCAGGACCACGTCGGCGTCGAGTGTCTCCACGCCGGTCTCGGTTTCGACCACCACCCGCTCGGGCCCGTCCAGGCTGCCGCGACCCTTGATCACCCGGACGTTCTCGCGCTCCAGCTGGGCGCCGACGTCGACCGACTGGGCCTCGGCCAGTGCCAGCACCCGGGCGTTGACCGCCGCCAGGTCGATCTGCACGTTGGACTCCGCGGACCGCTCGTTGGAGGGACCGAACCGAAGCCCGAGCACCCCGGATCGCTTCACCTCGCTCATCACCTCAGCGGTGGCGATCAAGGTCTTCGACGGGACGCAGTCAGTCAACACAGCGGACCCGCCGAGCCCTCCGGACTGGATCAGGGTCACGTCGCCGCCGAGCTGGCTGCCCACCAGCGCTGCCTCGTACCCTCCGGGGCCACCACCGACGATCACTACGCGAGTCACACGCCTCATTCTTCCACGGGACGACCGGTACCCTCGCCTGTGTGCTCTATGCCGCGTACGGAAGCAACCTCGACCCTCAGCAGATGGCCGCGCGCTGTCCGCACTCTCCGCTGCGGGGCACCGGCTGGCTGACCGGCTGGCGCATCACCTTCGGCGGCGAAGGTTTCGACGGCGCTCTGCCGACCCTGGTCGAGGACCCCGACTCGCACGTCTTCGTCGCTCTCTACGACGTCACCGGTGCCGACGAGGCAGCCCTCGACACCTGGGAGAGCGCCGATACCGGGCTCTATTCCAAGGTTCGGGTGCGGGTGAAGACCCTGGACGGCGAGGAGTCCTGCTGGGTCTACGTCCTCAACGACTTCGAGGGTGGCCTGCCCAGCGCACGTACCCTCGGGCTGCTGGCCGACGCCGCCGAGGCCGCCGGCGCCCCGGACGACTATCTGGCCGAGCTGCGGTCGCGGAGCTGTAACAGCGGCTGGTGAGGCCTGGCGCCGGCGCCCGACGACAGCGCCCGCCGCAGGTGGGGCGCTTATAGTGCCGGTGTGACCACACCTGTCGACGTGCCCACCTCCCCCTACGCGCTTGCGGGCGACGCCGGAGCCGCTCTGCTCCAGCGATTCGACGTCCCGAGCGTCGATGTGGCGTTCGTGCTCGGATCCGGCTGGTCCGCGGCCAGCGACGCCCTCGGCGAGCTGATCGGCGAGTGCCAGCTGGCTGAGCTGCCGGGATTCTCGGCTCCGGTGGTCGTCGGTCACGGTGGCGCCCTACGGCTGGTCCGTACGCCGAACGACAAGATCGCCGCCATCTTCACCGGCCGGACCCACTTCTATGAGGGTCGCGGGGTCGCCGCTGTGGTGCATGGGGTCCGAACGGCGGCGGCCGCCGGGGCTCGCACCCTGGTGCTGACCAACGGCTGCGGCGGGCTGAACCCCGCGTGGGGACCGGGCACGCCGGTGCTGATCCGCGACCACATCAACTTGACCGGAGTCAGCCCGCTGGTCGGGGCGACCTTCGTCGACCTCACCGATGCGTACGCCGGCCGGTTGCGGGACCTGGCCCGAACGGTCTCGCCGGACCTGCCCGAGGGCGTCTACGTCCAGTTCCACGGACCGAACTACGAAACGCCGGCCGAGGTGCGGATGGCCGGCGTGCTGGGTGGCGACCTGGTCGGCATGTCGACCACGCTGGAGACGATCGCGGCACGCGAGGCGGGGATGGAGGTGCTCGGCATCTCGCTGGTCACCAACCTGGCCGCCGGCATCTCCCCCGAGCCGTTGTCGCACACGGAGGTGATCGAGGCGGGAACGGCGGCGGCACCCCGCCTGATCGCCCTGATGAGTGGCCTGGCCGGTGTGCTGTGATGCCGCAGTCGGGCCCGCGGCTGTCCACGGAGCTGCACGCCCAGGTGGCGGCGTGGCGTGAGCAGGATCCCGACCCTGCGACCACCCAGCAGCTGGTCGAGCTGACCAGTCGGGCCGAGGCCGGGGACGACGAGGCCGCCGCCGAGGTGATCGACTGCTTCGCCGGGCGGCTCGCGTTCGGCACCGCTGGGCTGCGTGGCGCGCTCGGTCCGGGTCCGAACCGGATGAACCGGGTCGTGGTCGGCCAGGCGGCCGCGGGACTCGCCACCTATCTGAGCGACGAAGGTCTCACCGGTGGACGGGTGGTGATCGGCTATGACGCTCGACACCTGTCCGACGTCTTCGCCCGCGATACCGCGGAGATCCTGGCGGCGGCGGGGTTCCAGGCGCTGCTCACCGCTGCCCCGGTCCCGACCCCGGTGGTGGCCTTCGGGATCGGCCATCTCGACTGCGTGGCGGGCGTCGTGGTGACGGCGTCGCACAACCCACCGCAGGACAACGGCTACAAGGTCTATCTCGGCGACGGGTCCCAGATCGTCCCGCCGGCCGACGTCGAGATCGCTGCGCGGATCGACGCGGTGGCCGCCTCGTCGCTGTCGGAGGTACCGCGCTCGCAGGACTACCGCCTGCTGGGCGGCGAGCTGGTCGAGGGCTATCTCGACCGGATCGCCTCGCTGGTCGGGCCCTCCGACCCGCGGGAGCTGTCCTGGGTCTACACGCCCCTGCACGGCGTCGGCGCAGCGGTGGTGGCCGCGGCGATCGAGCGGACCGGCTTCGCTGCTCCCAGCATCGTGGCCGCGCAGGCCGAGCCCGACCCCGACTTCCCCACCGTCGCGTTCCCGAACCCCGAAGAACCGGGCGCCATCGACCTCGCCCTGGCCCAGGCCGAGGAGCTCGGTGCCGATCTGGTCATCGCCAACGACCCCGACGCCGACCGGTGCGCTGTGGCGGCGCCGATCGGCGGCCGGTGGCGGATGCTGACCGGCGATGAGCTGGGTGCCCTGCTCGGTGACGACGCGCTGCGCCGGGGGGTGGCCGGGACGTACGCCTGCTCCATCGTCTCCAGCTCCTTGCTGAGCGCCATGGCGAAGGCACACGGTCAGCCCTTCACGGCGACGCTGACCGGCTTCAAGTGGATCGGCCGGGTGCCCGGTCTGGCGTTCGGCTATGAGGAGGCCATTGGCTACTGCTGCGACCCCGCGGCAGTTCCCGACAAGGACGGGATCTCTGCCCTGGTGCGGATTCTCGTGCTCGCCGCGGCGCTGAAGGCGGACGGGAAGACGGTCGCCGACCGGTTGGACGCCATCGCCCGCCGCTACGGCGTGCACGCCACCGACCAGCTGTCCGTACGGGTGCAGGATCTGACGCTCATCGCCGACGCCATGCGGCGCCTGCGGTACCAGCCTCCCGCCACCTTGCTGGGACAGGCCGTGACAGTCACGGACCTCGCCGACGGTACGCCGGAGCTGCCGCCGACCGACGGGGTGTTGTTGCGCTCCTCGGCGATCAAGGTCGTCGTCCGCCCATCGGGTACCGAGCCGAAGCTGAAGTGCTATCTCGAAGCCCGGATCCCGGTCGACCAGAGCCAGGACCTGCTGGCCGCGCGGGCCGCCGCCGGAGCGATGCTCGATCAGCTGCTGGCCGAGATGAGCGACATCCTCGGAGTCTGACCAGACTTCGGGGCCGTCAACTGATGACGGCACCCCACGGTCAGGTACGCCCGCGGTTGCCGGACGCCGACGATCGCGATCCAGCCCTGGTCGATAGGTCCGGTGACTGAGCGACATCAAGATCGTTGGCGCACAAGGCGCGCGGCGCTCAGGCATCGACCAGCATCTGCACGGCTGTCGCGGCCGCGGCCCGCTCACTCCCCCGCGGCCGGTGTTGTCGTTCGATCGTCCGGTTGAGGTGTCGTCGTCGGATGCGGTTGTTGATCATGGGGATCTGGCTGGGGTCGGCCCACCGGGGAGGGGTCCACGCTGGTAGCCCGTCAGGGTTGAGGGTGCAGGTCCAGCCACGTTGTTCGAAGTGGGTGTGGTGGTAGCGACACAACAACGTCAGGTTAGCCACATCGGTGGGGCCGCCGTCGATCCAGGGGATGAGGTGGTGCCGGTCGCACCATTCCGGTGGGTGGTCGCAGCCGGGAAAGGAGCAGCCACCGTCGCGGGCGATCAATGCATACGTCTGGGTGCGGGTGGCGATCCGCCGAGTTCGACCCAGGGTGAGTGGTTCACCGGTGGCGCTCAGCAGGGTGGGGATGATCTCTGCTTCCCCGGCCAACGTGAGGAGTTGGGTCGGGGTGAGCAGGGTGTTGGTGCTGGTTTCCGCGTGGCCGGTGCGGTGCAGCAGGTCGTCGGCGCTGATGGTGACGATCACCGTGGCCGGGGTGCCGCCGGTGTCGGGCAGCCCACCGGCGCGTAGGGCTCGGCCGGTGAGGTCGGCCAAAGCGTCATGCAGCCGCTGCCCATGCGTCCGCGCATCCACCGTCGGGTTCGCCGCCCCAGTGCCATCCACTCGTGGTTTGGCCAGCGGTGACAGCACAGCCCACAACGCCGCCCCTGTGTCGCCAGTCAACCGGCCCTCCAGCACCCAGCTGCCATCCCTGCCGGCGACGAGGCGCAGATGCCGCCGGTCTTGCTGGAGTTGCTCGTTGGGCACTGATCCGTCGGGGTCGTAGGCCTCGACCAGCTTCGTCGCGATCAGCCGCAGATCACGTGGGGCGAACGTACGGGCGTACCCGGTCAGCTCCGCCTCAGCCTCCACCACCACCGACGGGTCGTAGGCGGGATGGTCGAGCTGCTCCAACGCTCGCTCGATGATGTCAACCTGCTCGGCACTGACTTCACCCCCATCCTGGGCGGCGGCCAGGACCGGATGCGCCGGTTCGATCTCCATCCCCTGCATGGTCCGGTGAGCGCCCAACGTCCGGGCGGCCCGGACCCGCCGTCCCGCCTCACCATCGGACACCCGCAACAGCTGCACCAGCAGTGCTTTGGTGGTGCGGGCATTCAGCTGATCGGCGACCTGCCGCTCGTCCAGATCCGACACCAGCCGGTGATCCACCACCGACATCCGGTTCCGGACCCGTTCCAGGTCGACGGCGAACCGCAGCAGGTCCGGATCATCCAACTGATCCAACCCACCCGAGCCCAGCGCAGCGATCAGCCGGTCCAGCGCTCCCGACAGCTCCGTCAGGGCATGCACCGCGGGAGTCGTGTCCGACTCGTTGTCCGATCCCCCGATCGCAGCCATACCTCATATTATTCGAACACCTGTTCGATAACAATACCTCCGGCGCACTTCTTCAGAGAAATCTTGCGCTGCCGAGCTACGGCCGCGACGACCACCTGGTGCCTCGAGGCGGCATAGGCTCTGGGATGTGCTCGACGACGACCGCCTGCAGGCGATGGCTGGTGACTTGTGCGGCGTGAGGGGCGTACGTGCCGTGGCTCTCGGCGGGAGCCGTGCCCGCGGCACGCATCGCCCGGACTCAGACTTCGACCTCGGTATCTACTACGAGGAGGACCTCGATCGTGACGCGCTAGAGGATCTCGCCGCTCGATGGGCTGGCGAACCCGTGCCGGTCACGTCGCCCGGCGGCTGGGGACCGTGGGTCGACGGCGGTGCGTGGCTCACCCTCGATGGGACTGCGGTGGACTGGATCTTCCGCGACCGCCGCCGGGTCGCCGAGCAATGCCAACGAGCGCGCCGCGGAGAGTTCAGCTTCCACCCGCAACCCGGCCACCCGCTGGGGTTCCTGGACATCTCCTACGCGGGTGAGGTCGCTACCTGTGTCCGGCTCCGCGACGACGACGCGATTCTCGCCGAGCTCGCTGAACAGGTATCGCCTTACCCCGAGGCGTTGCGGATCGCCCTGCTCCAAAACATGTGGCAGGTGGACTTTCTGCTCGATGGAGCAAAGAAGGGCGCCAACGCCCCGGACGTTGCCTACGTCACGCTCTGCCTGGTGACCGCGGCCATGATCACGGCGCACGGCTGGCATGCTCTCGCCGGCCACTGGGTCACCAACGAGAAGGCGCTCGTACCAGGCGTCGATCGGCTGCCCGTCGACACTGGCGGTTTCAGCGACGTGGTCGCCTCCATCCTCGGCACCGTCGGATCGACGCCCAATGAGCTCCACCATGCGATCACCGCGATGCGCCACGCACCCCGCCCGAACCTGCCCTAGTCACGATCCACCCGAACCCTCCCGCAACCACCTCTCGATCCGAGACGCGTTCGTCGGGCCGAGACCCAGATCCAGCCGGGCAGAACACCAAGGGATGAAGTCCTAGATCGTCATCGTGCCCGAAACCACCGCCGACGGCATCAGCGCCACACACCTCAGCTCGGGCGCCGCAGCGCCTGGTGCAGCACAGCGCGCACAGCGCGACTCACCGGCACCGGCGGCTTGCCCGACAGCACCCGAAGCTGATCGCGCTTGGTCGAGCGCGCCGCATAGAACCGGTGCACCAGATCGTCGTCCAGCCGATAGAAGTGCTGCAGCACCTGATATCGATCCTCCGGCGTCGCCGCCTGGAACATCATGGTGTTCAGCAGGCGATAGTAGCGACGCCCGGCCCAGGTCCGCTCAGCATGATCGCGGGTCAGTCGCAGCAGGTTCGGGTGATCAAGATCAACTTCATTCGCGATCATCGTCGCCAGTCGCACCGAGTCCGGAAAGGAATAGCCAGTCGTCGGATGGAACAGTCCGGCTCGCATCCCGGCCTTGGCCAGACTCTCCCCCGTGGATCTCCAGTATGCTTGGAAATCACCATCGATCACCACCGGGAGAACACCGCTCTCGCTGCGCTCCACCTCGATCACGTCCCACCCGCGGCCTTGGGCGTACGCCGCGATCCGGATCATCAGTGACGCATGGTCCAGCTCGGCTCCATCGCTGTAGTAGGTGTCCTCGACGAAGATCTCCTCGGGCCCCATCGGCAGCAGGTAGACGAACCGATACCCGTCATGCTGCTCGACCGTTGCATCCATCACCATCGGCCGGACGACGCCGTGCGGCTTCCGGGTGCGTAACAACTGCCCGACGAACTTCTGATAGCCGAGCTCAAGGGTGGCGACGTCTCCCGGCCCGCGAGCGTCGAGAACCGCCCGGGTCTGCAGACGTCGCCCGTCTGCCAGGGTCACCAACGAGGGCGTGGCCTCGTCCACCCGGCCGGTGATGAACGCGTCAGCCGGCAGCCGCTCGTGCAGCACCGACTCCAGCCGCTCGGAGGTCACCGTGCGATACGACGCTCGGAGCTCGCGGCGTACCCGGGGGAAGGCGACGTCGTAGGTGTCCCACCGATTGGTGATCAGCGGCTCAACCAGCCAGTCGTCATCGACGGCGACGTCGGCACGGAAGTGGGACCAGATGTGGTTGCCGCCGATCCGGTCCTGCTCGACCACCGCGACACGGAGGTCGGGCCGGCGCTCGGCCAGCGCCAGCGCGATCAGGCCACCGGCCAGACCGCCGCCGAGAACGACCAGATCGTACGTCGTCGGGCTCGGCTCGGGCTGTGGCGACGGGTCGGGCATGCACCAACGGTAGCCACCCGGGTCCGCGAGCCGCCCGACCGCCATCACCGCCACCCCGCCCATCGTCCGTCTGGCATAGATTTCGTCGCATTAGATCTGATTCGCCGTAAGTTCTATTGCGTATTCTCTCGGAAGCGAGATATCGTCCGGTCACGTCACAGAGAGGAGATCGCCGTGGCCGAACACATCCAGGTCCATCCGTCCGAGGTGCACGAGGTGCTGGCTCGGTCCGTACTCACTGACGGGTTCAAGCTCGTCGTCGACCTCAAGCGCAGCCAGGGCAGCAGACTGGTCGACGCCCGCACCGGGCAGCGCTATCTCGACCTCTACACGTTCTTCGCCTCCGCCCCGCTGGGTTGCAACCCGCCGGGGCTGGTCGACGACCCGACGTTCATGGCCGAGCTGGGCCAGGCCGCGGCCAACAAGCCGGCCAACCCCGACATGTACTCCACCGTCTACGCGGAGTTCGTGGCGACGTTCGTCCGGGTGCTCGGCGACCCCGCGCTTCCCCACCTGTTCTTCGTCGAAGGCGGTGCCCTGGCCGTGGAGAACGCCCTCAAGGTGGCCTTCGACTGGAAGAGCCGGCACAACGAAGCGGCCGGCCGGGACCGCCGTCTGGGGACCAAGATCGTCCACCTGACCCGCGCCTTCCACGGCCGCAGCGGCTACACGTTGTCGCTCACCAACACCGAGCCCGGCAAGACCGACCGGTTCCCCCAGTTCGGATGGCCCCGGATCGACGTACCCGCCGTCGTGCACCCGCTGGCCGACCATCTCGACGAGGTGGTCGCCGCGGAGGAGCAGGCCCTGGCGCAGCTCCGTCAGGCCTTCGCCGACCACCCGCATGACATCGCCGCCTTTCTCGCCGAGCCGATCCAGGGCGAGGGCGGCGACAACCACATCCGGGCTGAGTTCTTCGCCGCGGCCCGCGACATCGTCCATGCGCACGACGCGCTCGTCATCTTCGATGAGGTCCAGACGGGCGCGGGCACCACGGGGTCAGCCTGGGCCTACCAGCAGCTCGGCGTCATCCCCGACATCGTCGCGTTCGCCAAGAAGGTGCAGGTCGGCGGTGTGATGGCCGGTGGCCGGGTGGACGAGGTCCGCGACAACGTCTTCGCGGTCTCCGGGCGGATCAACTCCACCTGGGGCGGTGGCCTGGCCGACATGGTCCGCTCCCGGCGTCTGCTCGAGATCATCGAGGCCGAGGGACTGATCGAGCAGGCCGCAGCCAAGGGCGAGCACTTCCTCGCCAGGCTGCGGAGGATCGCCGCCGCCACGGCGGGTGACGGCGCCGACCTGATCCAGAACATCCGCGGACGTGGTCTGATGGTCGCGATCGATCTGCCCAGTGCCGACTTCCGCGCCGCGGTGCTGGCCGACCTGCGCGAGCAGGAGCACGTCCTCGCTCTCGGCTGCGGTGCACGGGCCCTCCGGTTCCGTCCCGCCCTGTCGGTGAGCAAGGATGAGATCGACGAAGGTGTAGCCGCCGTCGGCCGCTCCGTCGCCCGCGTCCACGCCAGCCTCGCCACCCCGACCATCCAGGAGCACCGCCCGTGAGCACCACCGTCACGTCCATCGTCAACGGATCAGCCATTCCCGGCGTCCGGACGGTGACCAGCACCAACCCGTCGCGGCTGGCCGAGCCCGTCGGCGAGGTGTCCTTCGCCGACGCCGGGACCTTCGTGCACGCCGCCGAGTCGGCCGCCAAGGCTCAGGCGGCGTGGGCGGCCGTGCCCGCACCGGTACGCGGCCGGGCCATCGCCCACATCGGCCGGCTGGTCGAGGACAACGCCGAGGCGCTGGCCCGGCTGGTCACCGCCGAGATCGGCAAGCCCTACGCCGAGGCGCTCGGCGAGGTGCGCGAGATCGTCGACACCTGCGACTTCTTCCTGGGTGAGGGCCGCCGGCTCTACGGCCAGACGGTGCCGAGCGAGATGCCGGACAAGCAGCTGTTCACCTTCCGCAAGCCCGTCGGCACGGTCGCGGTGATCACGGCCGGCAACTTCCCCGTCGCCGTCCCGTCGTGGTACATCGTGCCCGCGCTGCTGGCCGGCAACACCGTCGTCTGGAAACCTGCCGAGTACTCCGCAGTGGTGTCCGCGGCGTTCCACGAGCTCTTCGTCCGGGGCGGCGGCCTGCCGGACGGGGTCTTCAACATCGTCCACGCCGACGGTGCAGCCACCTTCGCCGGCCTGGAGCAGGCGCTGGAGTCGGGGTTCGTGGACAAGGTCGGGTTCACCGGCTCCTCCCCCGTGGGCCGTGACATCGGGGCACTGACCGGGCGCCATCTGCAGACCGCGTGCCTGGAGCTCGGCGGCAAGAACCCGCTGGTCATCACCCCCAGCGCCGACCTGGACCTGGCCGTCGAGGGTGCCCTGTTCTCCGGCTTCGGCACCGGCGGTCAGCGGTGTACGTCGCTGGGCACCGTGATCGTGCACGAGTCGCTGCACGACGAGTTCGTCGCCCGGTTCACCCGTGCCGTGGCCGCGGCCCCGGTCGGGGACCCTCAGGAGGCGGTGCTGATGGGGCCGATGCTGGACCAGAAGTTCGCCGACCGCTACGAGGACTACCTCGGCTGGATCCAGCCGCACCACACCGTGCTCACCGCCCGTGGCCGGATCACCGCCGACAACCCGCGCGCTGGCTTCGTCGGCGACCCGGCAGCGGGACTCTTCTATCACCCGGTGGTGGTGGACGGCGTACGCCGCGATGACGACCTGTTTCGCGAAGAGACCTTCGGACCCATCGTCGGCATCACCACCTACACCGATCTGGCCTCAGCCATCGACCTGGCCAACGCGCCCGGCTACGGGCTGTCGTCAGCCATCTACACCACCGTCGCCAAGGACGCCTTCACCTTCCGCGACCAGATCGGGGCCGGCATGGTGTCGATCAACAACTCCACCTCCGGCGCGGAGGCCCATCTCCCCTTCGGCGGCAACGGCAAGTCCGGCAACGGTTCGCGCCAGTCCGGCATCTGGGTGCTGGACCAGTTCACCCGCTGGCAGTCGGTCAACTGGGACTACTCCGGCCGACTGCAGAAGGCGCAGATGGACACCGCCGAGCTGACCCCGGACACCACCTACCGGCTGCCGGCCTGACCCGACCGGCCTCAGTGTGCATCCCCTCGACGCCAGCTTCCGCGCCGCTGTCCAGGCGGCGGAACCGGCGCGTCCGGCTGCGGACCTGAGGCCGGCCGGACCGGCGCTGGACTGGTGGCAGGTCTTCGCTGCCCAGGCCGCGAGCCGGCACCTCGACCTCGCGGCCCGTGCGTTGCAGGCCCGCGGGCTGGGGTACTACACGATCGGGTCCTCCGGTCACGAGTCCAACGGCCTGGTCGCCTTGGCACTGCGGCCGGACGACCCCGCGCTGCTGCACTACCGCTCCGGTGCGTTCTACGCCGCCCGCGCGAGCCAGGTGGCGGGCAGCAGCCCGATCCGCGACGTGCTGCAGGGTCTGATGGGACTGGCCGACGAGCCCATCGCCGGCGGCCGGCACAAGGTCTTCGGCCACCCCCAGCTGTCGGTGATCCCGCAGACCTCCACCATCGCCTCGCACCTCCCCCGAGCCGTCGGGCTGGGATTGGCGCTGGCCCGGTCACGCCGGCTCAACGTGGCGGGGCGATGGCCTCGCGATGCCGTGGTGGTCTGCTCGTTCGGCGACGCCTCGGCCAACCACTCCACCGCCGCCGGTGCGGTGAACGCCGCTCTGGCCAGTGCCTTCCGTGGCTTGGCCGTGCCGGTCCTCTTCGTCTGCGAGGACAACGGGTACGGCATCTCGGTGCCGACCCCGCCCGGTTGGATCGAGGCGGCGTACGGCTCCCGGCCCGGTCTGACCTACACCAGCGCCGACGGGGCCGACCCGGCGCGGGCCTGGGCCGCGATCAGCCACGCGGTGGACACCGTGCGGACCACCCGACGCCCCGGTTTCCTGCACCTGCAGACCGTTCGCTTCCTCGCCCATGCCGGCAGCGACGCCGAGATCGCCTACCGCAAGGCCGCCGAGCTCGAGGCCGATCTGACCCGCGATCCGTTGCTGGCCACCGCCCGGTTGCTGCTGGCCGCGGGCGCGAGCTCGGTCGACGTGCTTGGCCGCTACGACGACATCGCGGCCGAGGTGGCGGAGCAGGCCGAGGAACTCATCGGCGGTCGCCGGCTGGAGTCGGCCGCCGAGGTGGCGGCCCCGCTGTCGCCGCGGCACCCCGATCAGGTCGCCGACCACGTCAGCAGACTGGCCGGCACCGCAGCACCGATCCGCATGCCGCCACCGGCGACCACCTTGGCCGGGTCGATCAACACCACCCTGGCCGAGCTGATGGCCGCCGACCCCCGGGTGCTGGTGTTCGGCGAGGACGTCGGCGTCAAGGGCGGCGTCTACGGCGTCACCCGTGGGCTGCAGCGACGCTACGGCGGCGCCCGCGTCTTCGACACCATCCTCGACGAGCAGTCGATCCTGGGCCTGGGACTCGGCACCGCCCTGCAAGGGCTGCTGCCCATCCCGGAGATCCAGTACCTGGCCTACCTGCACAACGCCGAGGACCAGATCCGCGGCGAGGCGGCGTCGTTGGCGTTCTTCTCCGGTGGCGCGTACACCAACCCGATGGTGGTGCGGGTGCCCGGACTGGCATATCAGAAGGGCTTCGGCGGGCACTTCCACAACGACAACGCCGTCGGCGTCCTTCGTGACATCCCAGGGCTAGTGATCGCCTGCCCGAGCCGGGGCGACGACGCGGCCGCGATGCTGCGCAGCTGTGTCGCGGCGGCGGCGGTCGACGCCACGGTGTCGGTGTTCTTGGAACCCATCGCGCTCTATCACGTCCGCGACCTGCACGAACCGGGGGACGACGGCTGGCTGAGTGTCGACCGCGGCGAGCATGTGCCGCTCGGACGCGCGCGCCACTACGGTCCGACCGACGCCGACCTGTGCCTGGTCACCTTCGGCAACGGCGTACCGATGAGCCTGCGGGTGGCCCGGCGGCTGGCGGAGGCCGGGGTACGGACCTCGGTGCTGGACCTGCGCTGGCTGGCGCCGCTGCCGGTGGCCGACCTGATGCAGGCCGCCCGGGCCGCGGGCCGGGTGCTGGTGGTCGATGAGACCCGGCACAGCGGCGGCGTCGGCGAGGCGGTGCTGGCCGCGCTGGTCGACGGCGGCTTCACCGGCCCCCTGGCCCGGGTCGCCGGTGTGGACAGCTTCATCCCGCTGGGCATGGCGGCGCAGCACGTGCTGCTGGGCGAGGACGAGATCGAGAAGGCAGCCACAGCTGTGGCTGGACGACCATGACGGGAAGCACACGATGACCACCACACCCCCTCCGAGCGCCACCCCCACGTCAAGATCGGGCACCGCGCCGCTGGCCCTGCTCGGCGTCGACCACCTGCTGACCGAGGACGAACGCGACATCCAGGCCGCAGTGCGCGACTTCGTGGACGGGCGGGTCCGGCCCTCGATCGCCTCCTGGTACGAGGATGGCGAGATCGACCTGTCGCTGGTCAAGGAAGCCGGTTCGCTGGGGCTGCTGGGCATGCATCTTGAGGGCTACGGCTGCGCCGGCACCAATGCGGTGTCCTACGGGCTGGCCTGCCTGGAGCTGGAGGCCGGGGACTCCGGCGTCCGCAGCCTGGTGTCGGTGCAGGGTTCGCTGGCCATGTTCGCGATCTGGAAGTTCGGCAGCGAGGAGCAGAAGCAGGCCTGGTTGCCCCGGATGGCCTCGGGCGAAGCCATCGGCTGCTTCGGCCTGACCGAGGCCGACTTCGGGTCCAACCCGGCCGGGATGCGAACCCGGGCCCGGCGTGACGGCAGCGACTGGGTGCTCGACGGCACCAAGATGTGGATCACCAACGGCTCGGTGGCCGATGTCGCGGTGGTCTGGGCGCAGACCGACGAATCCACCACCGGCAAGGGAATCCGCGGCTTCGTGGTGCCCACGACCACGCCGGGGTTCGCCGCTCCCAAGATCAGCCAGAAGCTGTCGCTGCGGGCCTCGGTCACCTCCGAGCTGGTGCTTGACGGGGTACGGCTACCCGCAGATGCCGTGCTGCCCGAGGTCACCGGACTTCGCGGACCCCTGTCCTGCTTGAACGAAGCCCGGTTCGGGATCGTCTTCGGTGCGCTCGGCGCGGCCCGCGACTGCCTGGAGACCGCGCTGGACTACGCCGACAGCCGCGAGGTCTTCGGCCGACCGCTGTCGTCCTTCCAGCTGACCCAGGCCAAGCTGGCCGACATGACACTCGAGCTGCAGAAGGGGTTTCTGCTGGCCCTGCACCTCGGCCGACTCAAAGATGATCATCGCCTCGAGCCGCGTCAGGTGAGCCTCGGCAAGCTCAACAACGTCCGTGAGTCACTGGCCATCGCTCGCGAGTGCCGCACGATCCTCGGCGCCAACGGCATCACCGGTGAGTACCCGGTGATGCGGCACGCCAACAACCTCGAGTCGGTGCTGACGTACGAGGGAACCTCCGAGGTGCACCAGCTGGTGATCGGCCAGGCGCTGACGGGTATCTCCGCCTTCTAGCGCGCCGTCACCGGGTGGCGTCGTAGAGATCGCCGAACATCTTCTCGACAGGCTCGCGGTTGCCGTCGTCAGCCTGCATCCACGCCATCAGGTGGTGGTCGGGCTTGCCGTCGTCGTTGGTGTCGAAGGTCCGCGACAGCCAGTATCGATGCGGCAGCGGACCCGAGGCGTCGTGCCGCTCCAGCACCCGCGTCCCGGGCTCCACCTGCTCGGCCTTGGCGAACAGCCCCGCGGCGTACTTTTCCAACAGGGTCTTGACCTCGGCGTCGCCGCAGGCGCCGCAGGGGTCCTGGATGAGGACGCCACCGGACCGGTCATCGCCTTGGACATCCTCGTCGATGCAGACCCAGCGCACGGCCCCACCGCGGCTGCTGCGCATGCAGCCGAAGTCGCCGGGGGCGTCGAAGACGAAGGCGAAGTCGCCGAGCTCCATCCGGTAGACGTCGGCGCCCTTCTCCCAGGTGCGCGCCAGCATCGGCACCTCCGGCGGTCGACCGCCACGGACCGGCGATGACGTGGTGCTCGGGCGTGGTTGGGGTGCCGTGGTGGTGGTCGGACCGCTCGGCGTGGAGCTGGGCGTACGCGGGGTGGCCGTACTCGACGGGTCGGCGGATCTGGACGGGGTGGCGGGACCGGACGGGGTGGCGGGGCCTTGGCTCGGGCTCGCTGCGGTGACGCGAGGGACGGGAGGGACGGGAGCGGGCGCCGTTCGCGCCGTCGAATCCGGATCCTGGACCAGGACCACCACCAGCATCAGGCAGGCGATCGCGACCAGGGTGGCCAAGACCTTGATCACCGGCGACCCGCTCGCCGGTTGCACCGCAGCGGCGACGGGGGGCGGGAACGACGGTGCCGGCGGCAGTGGCGGTGGTCCGTAGCCGAGCAGGAACTGCTGGACGTCCTTGCGGTCCGCCGGAACGGCCGCCCAGCGCGGCTCGCCCTGATAGAGGCTGGCGTTGCTGACCGCACCGGGCAGGATCAGCACCGAGTTCACCCGAGTGGCGAAGTCCGCGTTGTCCGGCGCGGCCACGACCAGCACGCACGGGTCGCCATTGCGGGCGATGGCGTGGTGCAGACTCCCGCCCGGCCCCTCGGAGATCGTGCGCCGAATCCGGTACGGACCGATGGTCTTCGCGTCGCTCACGGCGGTATTTCAGCATGCTGAGGGTTCGGAGCGCATTCGAGACCTGTGAGAGCATCGGGACATGAGTGCTGTCAGCCCGACGGAGCGTGCGTCCAACACCCCGGGTGCCGACCGCAACGGCGTCGGGAGCGAGGCGGGACCGGGCGATCGCCTGCCCAGCGCCCTGTCCGACGCGGTCCGGGACGAGGCTTCGCTACGGCGTTTCCTGCTCGGTCTGCCCGGCGTGGACCCGGTCGGGGTGGAGCAGCGCGCGGCCCTGCTCGCCACGCGCTCGATCAAGAAGGCCTCCAAGCTCACCGCCATCGACCTGGCCATCTCCATGGTCGACCTGACCACGCTCGAGGGTGCGGACACCCCGGGGAAGGTCCGCAACCTGGCCCGCAAGGCGCTGCTGCCCGATCCCGACCAGCCGGACACCCCGCGGCCGGCCGCCATCTGCGTCTATCCCGACCTCGCCGCCACCGCCGCGGCGGAGCTCGCCGGGTCCGGGGTGAAGGTGGCCGCCGTCGCCACTGCGTTCCCCGCCGGGCGTACCAGCCTGCAGGTCAAGCTCGCCGACACCGCCCTGGCCGTCGCCGCCGGCGCCGACGAGATCGACATGGTCATCGACCGTGGTGCGTTCCTGTCCGGTCGCTACGGAGTCGTCTTCGAGCAGATCCAGGCCGTCAAGGCCGCGTGCGGGTCGGCCCGCCTCAAGGTCATCTTGGAGACCGGGGAGCTGGCCACCTACGACAACGTCCGCCGTGCCTCCTGGCTCGCCCTGCTGGCGGGTGGGGACTTCATCAAGACCTCCACCGGCAAGGTGAGCCCGGCGGCCACGCTGCCGGTCACCCACGTGATGCTGCAGGCGGTGAAGGACTGGAAGACGCTGACCGGTCAGCAGCGCTCGGTCAAGCCGGCCGGTGGGATCCGCACCACCAAGGACGCCATCAAATATCTGGTCGCTGTCAACGAGGTCGCCGGGCCCGCCTGGCTCGACCCGCACTACTTCAGGTTCGGTGCCTCATCGGTGCTGAACGACCTGATCATGCAACGACGTACCCAGCGCGAAGGCCACTACTGGGGCCCCGACTACGTCACCGTCGACTGAGGAAGTTGATCATGACCATCGCCAGTGCCACCTGGGACTACGCCCCCGCCCTCGAGTCCGCCGCCATCGCGGCTATCAAGCCGCGCTATCTGCCGTTCGTCGACGGCAAGTTCGTCGAGGGCCGCGGCGCCGACCTGGACACCGTCAACCCCGGCAACGCCACCACCTTGTCGACGGTGTCGCTGGTGGACACCGCCGACGTCGACACCGCGGTCACCGCCGCCCGCCGGGCGTACGACCGGGTGTGGTCGCGGATGAGCGGGGCCGAGCGGGGCAAGTATCTGTTCCGGATCGCCCGCGGCATCGCCGAGCGGGCCCGGGAGCTCGCGGTGATCGAGACCCTGGACAACGGCAAGCCGATTCGCGAGACCCGCGACTTCGACGTACCGGCGGCGGCCCAGCACTTCTTCTACTACGCCGGCTGGGCCGACAAGCTCCAGCATCTCGGCCTCGGCGCCTCCCCTGCTCCGCTCGGGGTCGCCGGGCAGGTGATCCCGTGGAACTTCCCGCTGCTGATGGCGGCGTGGAAGATCGCCCCGGCGCTGGCCGCCGGCAACACCGTGGTGATCAAACCGGCCGAGACGACACCGCTGTCGATCTTGGTGCTGGCCGAGATCATCGCCGACGCCGACCTGCCGCCGGGGGTGGTCAACATCCTGACCGGGGCCGGCGACATCGGTTCCGCCCTGGTCAACCACCCCGGCCTGGACAAGGTCGCCTTCACCGGCTCGACCGCGGTCGGCCGCAAGATCTCCCACGATCTGGCCGGCACCGGCCGCAAGATCACCTTGGAGCTGGGTGGCAAGGGCGCCAACATCGTCTTCGACGACGCCGCCCAGGATCAGGCGATCGAGGGCATCGTCAACGGGATCTTCTTCAACGCCGGCCAGGTCTGCTGCGCCGGCTCGCGGCTGCTGGTGCAGGAGTCGATCTCCGAGGAGTTCCTGGAGCGGCTCAAGCAGCGGGTCGAGACGCTGCGGGTGGGTGACCCGCTGGACAAGAACACCGACGTCGGGGCGATCAACTCCGCGGTGCAGCTGGAACGCATCAACACGCTGGTGGAGATCGGCGTCGGCGAAGGCGCCTCGGTCTGGCGGTCCTCGTGCCCACTGCCCACCGCGGGCTACTACGTCGCCCCGACCATCTTCACCGATGCGACCGCCTCGATGCGGGTGGCTCGGGACGAGATCTTCGGACCGGTGCTGACCACGCTCACCTTCCGTACGCCGGACGAGGCCGTGGCCAAGGCCAACAACACCCCGTACGGGCTGGCGGCCGGGGTCTGGACCGAGAAGGGGTCGCGGGCGATGGGGATGGCGGCGGCGCTGCGGGCCGGCGTCATCTGGGACAACACCTTCAACCAGTTCGACCCGACGGCCAGCTTCGGCGGCTACCAGGAGTCCGGGTTCGGCCGCGAGGGCGGACCGGCCGGGCTGGCGGCCTACCTGCAGACCGATGACGAACCGGTCGTGACCGGACGGGGGGCCCGCTGATGGCTCACCTCGGTGTTCCGAAGACCTACAAGCTCTTTGTCGGTGGCAAGTTCCCCCGCTCGGAGTCGGGCCGTACCTATCCCGCGTACGACGCGAAGGGGAAGTTCATGGCCAACGCCGCACTCGCCTCCCGCAAGGACGGCCGCGACGCCGTGTCAGCCGCCCGCAAGGGGTTCGCCGCCTGGTCCGGCGCGACGCCGTACAACCGCGGCCAGGTGATCTACCGGGCGGCGGAGATGCTGGACGCCCGCCGACCGCAGTTCGTCGAGCTGCTGGCGGCGAGCCGCGGCAGCAGCACCCGCGACGCCACCGCCGAGGTCGACGCCTCGGTCGACCGGTTGGTCCACTACGCCGGCTGGACCGACAAGCTGGCCGCCGTGTTCGGCGGCGCCAACCCCGTGTCCGGCCCGTTCTTCTCCTACTCAGCACCCGAGCCCACCGGGGTGGTCGCCGCGATCGCCCCGACCGCCTCGGCCCTGCTGGGTCTGGTCTCGGTGGTCGCGCCCCTGCTGGCGACCGGCAACGCCTGCGTCGTTCTGGCCGCCGCCGAGGACCCCACCGTGGCGATCACCTTCGCGGAGGTGCTGGCCACCTCCGACCTGCCCGGCGGTGTGGTCAACCTGCTCACCGGTCAGCCGGCCGAGGTCGCCCCGCACCTGGCCGCGCACGCCGACGTCAACGCCCTCGACCTGACCGGGGCCGACCCCGCGCTGCGCGTGGTGTTGGAGCGGGCGGCCTCGCAGACCGTCAAGCGGGTGTATGCCCCGCACGGGACGCCGGACTTCACCGCGTCCCCGGGCACCGCCCGGATGCGGGCGTTCTTGGAGATCAAGACGGTCTGGCACCCGACCGGGTCGCTGTCGCTGGCCTCCGGCGGCAGCTACTGACCGGCGACACGTCCCACCGGCTGATCCTGCTGGCCGGTGCCTCCGGGAGTGGCAAGTCCCGGCTGGCCCGGTTGGCGGGCTGCCCACGGCTGGCGCTGGACGACTTCTACTACGACGGCGACCACCCCGACCTGCCGCACACGCTGGGGATCGTGGACTGGGACGACATCCGCAGCTGGGACGCCGACGCCGCGCTGGCGGTGATCGTCCAGCTCTGTCGGACCGGGGTGGCCGACGTGCCGACCTACGACATCGCCCGGAACGCGCGGACGGCCTGGCACCGCCTCGAGCTCGCCCCCGGCCAGACCTTCGTGGCGGAGGGGATCTTCGCGCCCGACATGGTCAGCCGGTGTCGGGCGGCGGGTCTGGACGTCACGGCGCTCTACCTCGACCGGCCGCGGACCATCACGCTGGTGCTGCGGTTCCTGCGTGACCTGCGCGAGCACCGTAAACCGGTCTGGGTGCTCGCCCGCCGTGGGATTGCCCAGTGGCGTGCCGAACCCGAGGTACGCCGCCGCGCGCTCACCGCCGGCTGCCGGCCGATTCGGATGCGCGAGGCCGTCGCGCTGCTGGCCGTGGCCCCCTAGCCAGGCCCCCGCCGGGGAATAACCGTCGAACCGTCGACCGTTGTGCGGACATGACTGCACCAGGAATCTCCACCATCGGTCTCATCGGCGCTGGCAACATCGGCGCCCAGGTCGCCCGCCTCGCCATCGCCGCCGGCTACGACGTCGTCCTCAGCAACTCCCGGGGACCCGAGACGCTCTCGGACCTCATCGCCGAGCTCGGCCCCAAGGCCCGCGCCGCGACCGCCGCGGAGGCCGGCGCCGCCGGCGACCTGGTGGTGGTGTCCGTACCGCTGAAGAATGTGGCCGACGTGCCGGTCGAACCGCTGGCCAACAAGATCGTTATCGACACCAACAACTACTACCCGCAGCGTGACGGCGAGATCGCCGAGCTGGAGAACGAGAGCACCACCACCGCGGAGCTGCTGCAGGCCCACCTGCCGCAGTCCTTGGTGGTCAAGGCCTTCAACCACATCTATGCCGCCGACCTCACCACTGACGGCACTCCGACCGGCACCTCGAACCGTCGGGCGCTGGTGATCGCCGGCGACGACGACGCGGCCAAGCAGACCGTCACGACGCTGCTGGACGAGTTCGGGTTCGACACCGTCGACGCCGGTCCGCTGGCCGAGGGTTGGCGGATCCAGCGGGACACCCCCGGCTACGGTCCGCGGATGAACGCCGACCAGCTCCGCGAGGCGCTGGCCGCCGCGCAGCGCTATCACGCCTGAGTCGCGGCACCGCCCAGCCACGGCGAACGGTGCTCCTGACTAAGCCGAGCTCCTGACTAAGCCGGGCTCGACCCGCCGTCGGTGGCCCGACGCAGGAGGTAGTGGCGTGCTGAGGCGTCGCCGGTGAGGGCGGCGGCCGTGGTGAACGCGTCAGCGGCCTCGGCCGGGCGGCCGGCTCGGCTCAGCAGGTCAGCTCGGGCCGCGTGATAGGGCTGGAACTGCGCGCCGGCTCCCCCGTCGCAGTTGGCGGTGAGGGAGTCGAGTGCGATCAGCCCGGCTTCGGGGCCGTCAACGCGGCCGGTGACCGTGGCCAGGGCGACCCGGGCGCCCAGGCTGGGAGCGACCATGACCAGCGCGGCGTAGAGCGTGCGCAGGGCCACCCAGTCGGTGCGACCGGTGCGGGCGCGGTCGCAGTGGACGGCCTGGATAGCGGCTTCGAGCCGGAAGCGGCCGGGCACCCCCGGCTGGCTGGTGCGCTGCAGGTAGGAGCTTCCCTGGGCAACCAGGTCGGGGTCCCACCTGCGGGTGTCTTGTTCGTCGAGGGGGACGAATCCTCCGGCCTGCCCCGGCAGCCGCGCGCGGGAGAACGCAATGAGGGCTGCGAGTCCCCATGCCTCGGGCTCGCTGCGCAGCAGGGTCGCGAGGGTGACGGCCAGATACTGCGCTTCACCGGCGAGGTCCTGGCCCTGATCGCTCCGGTCGGCACAGGTGATGGAGTAGCACGCGTAGACGGCTTCGAGCACAGCGGGCAGACGCTCGGGCATGCTGCGCCGGCTCGGCACCGTGAAGGGGATGCGCGCGTCCCGGATTCGCTTCTTCGCCCGTACCAGGCGCTGTGCCATCGTCGTGGGCGCGACGGCGAAGACTGCGGCGATGCGGGCTGCGTCGAAGCCGAGGACGGTCTGCAGCATCAGCGGCGTACGTACGGCGGGGTCGATCGCTGGATGTGCGCAGACGAAGAGGAGCTCCAGGCGTTTGTCGCCGATGGCGTCGGGGTCAACGGCGTCCAGCGGTGAAATGGCGATATCTGTCGTGGCGGTGGCGGCCTCCAGCGGGGCCGACCTGCGGTGCGCCGCCGACTTCCAGGTGTCACGTTGACGGTTGCGGGCCACGGTGAGCAGCCAGCCTTCCGGGTTGTCAGGGACGGCACCGGACGGCCAGCTGCGCAGTGCCTGCTCGAACGCACCAGCCAGGGCGTCCTCGGCGAGGCTGAGGTCGTGGGTGCGCGCCGCCAACAGCGCGAGCAGGCGCCCGTAGGACGTCCGGGCGACCTGCTCGGCCCTGGCCCGCGCCGCTGCGGCGGTCATCTATTGGGTGTCCAGTGTCCGGCGACGGTGTGCGTCGCGCCCGGTCGGACCTCGACCGCGCCCCAGGAGATCGATGGGGCCTGCCGGGCCCACTCCAGTGCGGTGTCCAGGTCGGGCACGTCGATCACCACCGTTCCGCCGAGTTGCTCCTTGGTGTCAGCGAACGGTCCGTCCTGCACCAGCAGCTGGGCATCGACCATCCGCAAGGTGGTGCTGCTGGTGGAGGGCTGGAGCACCTCGGCAGCGATCAGCACGCCGGCCTGGTGCAGGGTCGAGGCGTAGCTGGTGAAGGCCCGCTGGGCCTCCTCGATCGCCTCGGCGCCCACCGTGTCGGCGTCTGCTTCGGGGTAGTGCAACAGCAGCGTGTAGCGCATGGCTCCATCTTCCTCAGGTCGTGGCGTCGACGTCTATCAGCGGCTACGGGCCAACGGTGTACTCGGCAATGATGACGCCGGTGCTGGTCCTGACCGAACGCACCAACGTCAGGTCGGTCCGGGTGCCATCGGTGAAGAGCTTGGTGCCCGAGCCGAGCACGATGGGATGGATCTGCAGGATGTATCTGCCGACCAGCCCAGCGGCATGCATCGAGCGGATCAGCTCTCCCGAGCCCATGATCGTGAGGTCGCCGTCAATCTGCTCGCGCAGGGCCGCGACAGTCTCGACCGCGTCGCCGGCCAGCAGGGTGGACTGCGGATAAGCCAACTCGGTGTGGGCGGAGCGGGAGACCACGTACTTCGGTGTCCGGATGAGGACGTCGGTGAAGGGGTTGGCCTCGCCCGTCGTGGTCCAGAAGCCGAGCACGTCGTCGTACGTGCGGTGTCCGAACAGCAAGGACCCCGCGCTCGACATGCTCTCACTGGCGAACCGCATCGATACCTCGTCGGAGTAGCCGTCGGCCCAGCCACCGTGCGCGAAGCCCTCGCGGGTGTCCTCATCTGCCCTGCCGGGCGCCTGCATGACACCGTCGAGGGTGATGCTCTGGAATGCGCTGATCGTTGTCATGATCCCCGTCCGTTCTCTCTCGCCCGAAGCCGCACCTCGGGCTGCGTCATCGAGATGACGAACGACTCATCGCGCGATCGACACCGAGACGATGACCATCTCCAGCTCTCCCGATCACCCATGACGCGGGCGCCCGGTGGACCAGCAGTGCCGGACAGGCAGCTGGCCTAGGATCTGATGCCATGGCGCTCATCTACCAAGCGGAGCTGCACCCCACCAAGCTCGAGCTCGTGGCGCCGTGGCTGACCCGCCAGCCGTGGTCGGGCGTGCACCACGCCGTCCCACTGCACCGGGTCGGGTCCTTCCGCTTCGACGACCCCGCCGGTGAGGTCGGGATCGAGACCCTATTGGTCCGCGCCGGCGACGGGCCGATCCTGCAGGTGCCGTTGACCTATCGCGGTGCCGCGCTGCCCGCTGCGGAGCAGCATCTGATCCAGACCATGGAGCACTCGGTCCTGGGCCGGCGCTGGGTCTACGACGGCTGCGGCGACCCGGCGTACGTCGCCGCGGTGGCGCGGACGGTGCTCGACGGCGGCCACCAGGCAACCGAGCTGGTCGAGGTGGACGGACGACTCGAGCCTCAGCCGCCGTCGATCGAGGTGACCGGGCGGCCGGCACTGGCTGCGGCGCTGCCCGGGGATACGGTCCAGATCGACACGGGGCCGATCGAGAACGTACGCAATGACGCGGTCGACCACCGGACAGTGACCACGACCGGCCAGCTCGACGTCGAGGTCTGCCGCACCCTGGGCCTGCCGCCGGACGACGGCACCCTGTCGATCCTGACGGGTCGCTCAGCCGAGCTGCCGTCGGAGCTGCTGCTGGCTGTCGTCCGGCTGCGCTGACCTTCGCCGCTCACCGTCGCGCCCTCGGTGTAGAACTAGGGTCATGGCTCAGATCGTGGTGTACGGACACGCCGACGTGCTGCGCGGACGGGTCCGGCAGCTCTCGGACGCTATTCACGCGGCAACGACGAGCGCGCTGCAGCTCCCGGCGGACAAGCGGTTCCACCGTTTCGTGCCGCTGGAAGCGGGCATGTTCTGGACCCCTCCGGACCGCACCCTCGACTACACCATCATCGAGGTGAGCATGTTCGAAGGGCGATCGGTCGAGTGCCGCAAGGACCTCATCCGGCAGCTGTACCGCGAGGTGGCGGCGGTCGGCGTCGCCCCGCACGACCTGGAGATCACCATCACCGAGACGCCACGCTCCAACTGGGGTATCCGCGGCGTGCCGGCGGACGAGCTGACCCTGAGCTATCCCGTGGACCTGTGAGGCACCCGGGCGATACCGTCGGCCGATGAGCGAGGCCGACATCCCGCCGCTGCGGTTCGTCGGGATCTCCCTGGACTGCGCCGATCCCGCCGCGCTCGGGGAGTTCTATCTCGGACTGCTCGGCGGACGTCTGTTGTGGAGTCGCCCCGGCAGCGTCGGCGTGCAGGTGCCCGGGGTGCTGCTGATCCCTCAACGCGTCGAGGCTATCGTCCGCCGCTCTGGCCGGGCAGCTCCATCGTGCATCTCGACCTCACCGCGGGCGCCGAGCTGGACGAGCCCGAGGCGCGTGCCCTGGCGTTGGGCGCCCGGCTGGCGGACCCCCAGCCGGACCCGCGCTGGCGGATTCTGCTGGACCCGGCGGGACACCCGTTCTGCATCACCACGTTGGCCCCGCCGCCTGAGCTACGAGGTGGGTGAGGGACGTCAGAGCGCAACAGCTCCGGTGATGCCGAGCACCGTGTCCCCGCCGATCCAGACGGTCGCGCCCTCCTGCTCCACGTACACCAGCCCTCGGCGCCGCACCCGGGTCCCCTGCCGCGCGGTGTAACGCTGCGGCGCGCGGCCGGTGGAGATCAGCCACTGGGCGAAGCCTGCGTTCAGGCTGCCCGTCACCGGGTCCTCGCCGCCGGTCGCACCGGGCACGAAAGCCCGGACCTCGAAGTCGGCCACCGTAGGGTCGGCGTACGGGCCGATCACCCCCACCTTGGAGTACGGGGCGAGCGGTCCGGCGCCGCGCTCGATGCCGAGCACCGACTCGGCACTGTCGAGCAGCAGTCCCACCCAACCCGGACCGTTGTCGATCCAGTGGGCGTCCACCACCTGACCCGGGCCCAGGCCGAGCCCGGCGACCACTGCGGCGAGACCCGCGGGATCCACCGGACCGCTGCGGATCAGCGGCGGCGCCGCGAACGCCAATCGGTTCTGGTCACGACGCAGCCCGACCAGGCCGGCGGCGCACTCCTGCACCGGTCCCGGCGAGCCCTGGGGTGTTCCGCCGGCGGCCAGCCACGCCGCCGCGGAGCCGAGGGTGGGGTGCCCCGCGAACGGCAGCTCAGCCGTGGTGGTGAAGATGCGGACCCGATAGTCGGCTTCGGGCCGGGTCGGCGGCAGCAGGAACGTCGTCTCCGACAAGTTGGTCCAGCGGGCGAAGGCCGCCAGCTGGTCGTCGGTCAACCCCTCGGCGTCATGGACGACCGCCAACGGATTGCCCAGCCCGAGCTGGGAGGTGAAGACATCTAGCTGGCTGAACCGGCGCACGCAGGCATTCTGTCACCGGCCGATGGACGCGCCGTACACCTTTTCGACGCTCATCGTCATCAGCACCCGACGGTCGGCCACCATCACGCGGCGGTAGTCGGCCCAGTCCGGGTGCTCACCGGCGGCGGCACGGTAGTAGGCGACCAGCGCCTGCACATCCGGGCCGTCCGGATCGGTGCCCGGCCCGATCAGGGTGGCGGTGCCCTCCGCCGTCGCCCAGGTCCACCCGTCGGCGCTGGTGACCTCGAGGGAGACCCGCGGGTCGCGGCGGAGGTTGGCGGTTTTGGCCCGCCCCTCGGTCATCGACACCTGGATCTGGCCGGCAGCGCGGTCGTAGAACGGCGTGACGGGCGACAGCTGGGGCCGGCCGTCTTTCTTGATGGTGGCGAGGATGCCCAGCCGGCTTGTCGCCAGCAGTGCGTGCAGATCGAGATCTGTGCTCATAGCCGGGCAACTCCCGCCGAGGCCGGCCTATTCCGCGCGGCATCGGTACCGCGCGCTGCAGCATCCGTCGAGGTGTCGGAGTTCCCCCGCTACGGTCGACGGGTGAGCGAACCCGATGAACGGCGCACTCGGAGCTTCTACGACACCGTGGCCGCCAGCTATGCCCAGTTGCTGCCGGACACGTCGTACGAGGCACCGCTGGACCTCGGCATGCTCGACCACTTCATGGCACTGCTGCCCGGGTCGGCGGCCTCGGTCCTCGACGCCGGCTGCGGAGCGGGGCGGATGCTCAGCTATCTCAGCTCGGGCGGCGTCGACCGGTTGGCCGGCGTCGACCTCTCCCCGGCGATGGTGGCCTGCGCCCGTGCGTCGCACCCCGACATCCCGCTGTCCGTCGCGGGCCTCGGCGCGCTCCCGCACCCGGACGCCACCTTCGACGGCGTCCTGTCCTGGTATTCGATCATCCACCTCCCGCCGAGTGACCTGAGGCCCGTGATCGAGGAGTTCGCCCGAGTGCTGGTCGTCGACGGGCTGCTGCTGCTCGGTTATCAGGCGGGCACCGGCGCTCGGGTCATCGACGGTGCATACGGACACGACGTGACGCTGCGGGCCTATCTCCACCACACCGGCTATCTCAGCGACCTGCTCACCACCGGCGGGTTCGAGCTGGTGGCGGCCGCGGATCGCGCCCCGCGGCCCGGCGAGCGGCACCGGCAGGGGTTCGTCCTCGCCCGCCGTCGTTGACCCGGGCCGTGGCGAACGGCCCCGCCCGCCGGCAGACCTGTGCCCGAGCCGCTCGAACTACGAGGAGACGGCTCGCCCAGCTCAGTCGACCAGGCTGGCCCACTCCGGCCCGGTCTCCCCCAGCTTCTCGTCGATCTTGGCGAACAGCGGCGACGGCTTCGCCAGCGGCCGCCCGGCTTCGATCGGGATGGACTCCCACCGGGCCTGCTCGGCGGCGTACTCACCCATCAGCACCGGGTAGTCCGGTCCGCCCTCCTCGCTGACCGTACGGATCTCCGGTTGCGCGGCCCACACCCCGGTGCCGCCCAGCGCCTCGTGGACCTTCTGGGCTGCATGCGGCAGGAACGGGGTGAGCAGGGTATTGGCGTCGGAGACCACCTGCAAGGCGGTGTGCAGCACCGAGTCCCGGCGGGCCGGGTCATCCTTGAGCTTCCACGGCTCGGTGTCGGAGATGTACTTGTTCGCGGCACCGACCAGCCGCATCGCCTCGCCGGAGGCCTGCTTGAAGCGGTTGCGCTTCAGCAGAGCGCCGACAGCGTCGAACGCTGCCTTGGAGGTGTTCAGCAGCTCGTGGTCGATGTCGCGCAGGTCGGTGGCCTCCGGGATGGCACCGACGTTCTTGTGTGCCATCGAGACCGAGCGGTTGACCAGGTTGCCCCACTCGTTGGCCAGCTCGAAGTTGGTCCGGCGGACGAACTCGTCCCAGGTGAAGTCGGTGTCCTGGTTCTCCGGCCCGGCCACGGCGATGAAATACCGCAACGCGTCAGGTCCGAAGTCGCGGAGGAAGTCGCCGACGTAGATCACCTTGCCGCGGCTGGTGGAGAACTTCGAGCCGCTCATGGTCAGGTATTCACTCGACACCACCTCGTCAGGCAGGTTGAGGTCGCCGAGCGGCCCGACGGTGCCGCCGTGATCACCGCGACCGTTCTGGCCGAGCAGCATCCCCGGCCAGATGACCGAGTGGAAGACGATGTTGTCCTTGCCCATGAAGTAGTACCCGAGGGCGTCCGGTTCGGTCCACCACTGTCGCCACGCCTCGGGGTCGCCGGTGCGGGTCGCCCACTCCACCGACGCCGACAGATAGCCGATGACCGCGTCGAACCACACGTAGAGCCGCTTCATCGGCTGGTCGCGCCAGCCGTCCAGCGGGATCGGCACGCCCCAGTCCAGGTCGCGGGTGATGGCGCGCGGTCGCAGGTCAGCCAGCAGGTTCTGACTGAACTTGAGCACGTTCGGGCGCCAGTCGGTCCGTTCGGACAGCCACGTCCCGAGCGAGTTGGCGAGCGCGGGCAGGTCGAGGAAGAAGTGCTCGGTCTCGACGAACCTCGGCGTCTCGCCGTTGATCCGAGAGCGCGGGTTCTTCAAGTCGATCGGGTCGAGCTGGTTGCCGCAGTTGTCGCACTGGTCGCCGCGGGCGCCGTCGTAGCCGCAGATCGGACAGGTGCCCTCGATGTAGCGGTCCGGCAGCGTACGGCCGGTGGACGGGCTGACCGCACCCATCGCGGTCTTCGGGACCACATAGCCGTTCTTGTACAGCCCGAGGAACATCTCCTGCACCACGCGGTAGTGGTTGCGGGTGGTGGTGCGGGTGAACAGGTCGTACGACAGGCCCAGACCCTGCAGATCCTCGACGATCACCCGGTTGTACTTGTCGGCCAGCTGGCGGGTGGTCATCCCCTCGCGCTCCGCCTGGACCGAGATCGGGGTGCCGTGCTCGTCGGTCCCGGACACCATCAGCACGTCGTGCCCGCTCATCCGCATGAACCGGGAGAAGACGTCAGAGGGCACACCGAAGCCGGACACATGACCGATGTGCCGGGGGCCGTTGGCGTACGGCCAGGCGACAGCGGTCAGAACACGAGAACTCATGGGCCCAACCCTAGTGCCCGGCCCCACTCACGACAGAACCGTTTCCCGCCGCTGAGGCCGGCGGCCGGGCCGAGAGGGCCAGGCCGACGCCACGGTTCACAGCAATGGCGACACCAGCCGGCTGACGCCCTCCTTGACCCGACCGATGACGGGGTGGCGATACACCTCGGCGTGATCGAAGTCGGTGCACCGGCGCAGGTCAGCGAGATAGATGTCGCGCAGCACAGCGCCCAGCTCGGCGTCGTAGAAGAAGGCATTGACCTCGAAGTCGAGCCGGAAGCTCCGGTAGTCGAGGTTCGCCGTACCCACCGAGCCGAGCTCGCCGTCCACCAACACGGTCTTGGCGTGCAGGAAGCCGCCGCGGAAGATGTGGACCTTCCCGCCACACGCGACCAGCTCGTCGGCGTAGCTGAGGGTGGCCGGGTAGACCAGCAGGTGGTCGGGCTTGTCCGGGATCATCAAGCGCACGTCCAGGCCCGACCGGGCGGCCAGCTTCAGTGCCTCCAGCATCGCGGCATCGGGCATGAAGTACGGCGACTGGATCCACACCGACTGCTGCGCGCTGCCGATGATCTTGAGATAGCCGTACTTGATCCGCTCCCACTGCGAGTCCGGGCCGCTGGAGACGATCTGCATGGCCACCGAGCCCGGGTCACCTCCCACCGGTGGGAAGAACCTGTCCTGCCACACCACCTGGTGGTGCGCCGGAGCGGCGGCGTTGTAGTCCATCAGCAGCCGCCGCTGGATGGAGCTGACAGCCCCTCCCTCGATCCGCAGATGGGTGTCGCGCCAGTAGCCGAACTTCGGGTCCTCGCCCAGATACTCGTCCCCCACGTTGAACCCACCGACGTAGCCCACCTTCCCGTCGATGACGGCCATCTTGCGGTGGGAGCGGTAGTTGATCAGCCACCAGCCGGCGGGGAAGAACGGGTACGCCCTGCCGCCGGCGGCCCTCAGCCGGGCCAGGTGCTTGCGCCGGAGCTGCTTGCCGCCGAGCGCGTCGTAGACCAGCAGCACCTGGACGCCCGCCTCGGCCCGCTCGGCGAGCGTGTCGAGCACCCGCAGTCCCAGCTTGTCGGCGCGAAAGATGTAGTAGAGCAGGTGGACGGAGTCCTGGGCGGCGCGGATGTCGGCCAACAAGGCGTCGAACTTCTCCCGGCCGTCGTGGAAGACCGTGACCGCGTTGTCCTGGGACAACCGGGCACCGCGGTCCGACATCAGCAGCTCGGCGACCGTCTGATGCTCGGCTGCGACCGGGTTGGCGAAGGTGAACTCGTGTGCCGCGATGGCGGCTCGCTGCTGTTCGGCCAGCTCACCGAAGCTCACCTTCGCCCCGTCCAGGAGCCGGAAGATCTTCCGCCGAGTGAGTCGCCGACCGACGAAGACGTAGAGCAGGAAGCCGAGCACCGGGACGAACATCATCACCAGGATCCAGGCCCACAGCGAGGCCGGGTCACGACGCTCCAGGAACAGGGTCACCAACGCCAGCGCCACGTTGGCCACCAACACCACCGTGCCGATCATGGTCAGCAGGTCGATGACCTCGTGAGCTGTCACCGCGGTGCTCCGGTCCCCCGTGCGACCCGCGGCGACCCGGTCATGCGCCGAGCTCGGCGAACCCGGGCTTGATCACGTCCTCGATCAGCGCCAGGCGGTGGTCGAAGGGATAGAAGGCGCTCTTGGCCGCGTTCACGGTGAACCAGCGCACGTCGGCGAGGGTGTAGTCGAACGCCTCCGCCAGCAGGGCGAACTCCCGGCTCAGGGTGGTCCCGCTCATCAGCTGGTTGTCGCAGTTGACGGTGACCCGGAACCGCAGGTCGGTCAACAGCCCGATGGGGTGCTCGGCGATGGAGGCGGCAGCCCCCGTCTGCACGTTGGACGTCGGGCACATCTCGAGCGGTATCCGCTGGTTGCGGACGTAGGCCGCGAGGTCACCGAGGACCGCGCGGCCGTCGTCGCCGATGGTGACGTCGTCGACGATCCGGACGCCGTGGCCCAACCGGTTCGCCCCACAGATCTGCAGCGCCTCCCAGATCGACGGCAGCCCGAACGCCTCACCGGCGTGGATGGTGAAGTAGGCGTTGTTGCGCTTGAGATATTCGAAGGCGTCCAGGTAGCGGCTCGGCGGGAATCCCGCCTCCGCGCCGGCGATGTCGAACCCCGCCACAGAGTCATCGCGGTAATGGATGGCCAGCTTGGCGATCTCGCGCGACGGGCTGGCGTGCCGCATCGAGGTGACCAGCTGCCGGACGAGAATGGAGCGGCCCTGCTCGGCCGCGATCTCCATCCCCTCCCGCAGGCCGTCGCGCACGGCCACGACTGCCGCCGCCGGTGTCAGCCCATCCTGCAGATGCTGCTCGGGCGCCCACCGGGTCTCGGCGTAGACGACGCCGTCCGCAGCCAGATCCTCGACGAACTCCCGCGCCACCCGTCGCAGGTTCTCGGCCGTCTGCATCACCGCGACGGTGTGGGAGAACGTCTCGAGATAGCGCTCCAGCGAACCGGAGCTGGCCGACTCGACGAACCAGCGCGCCAGGGACTCGGCGTCCGTGGCCGGCAGCGGGTGCCCGATCTCGGCGGCCAGATCGAGGATGGTCTGCGGCCGAAGACCGCCGTCGAGGTGGTCGTGCAGGGACACCTTGGGTGCTGCCCGCAGCAGGTCCAGATCGAGACTCATAGGGGTCCTCCCGGCCGCTGCGCGGCCCGTCGTGGTCAGTGACCTACTGCAGCGGCTCGGCGTCGGCCGCAGCCATCTGCCGCAGGTGGTCGGGTCCGAAGGCGTCCGGCAGCACCTCGTTCATCGAGCGTACGCCGCGCGGTGTGTCGACCAGGCAGTTCGGGCCGCCGTGCTCCCACAGCAGCTGGCGACAGCGGCCACACGGCATCAGCACCGCGCCGTGCTTGTCGACGCAGGCGAAGGCGACCAGCCGGCCGCCCCCGGTGGCGTGCAGGTCCGACACCAGACCACACTCGGCACACAACGTGACGCCGAAGGCGGCGTTCTCCACGTTGCAGCCCGCCACGACCCGCCCGTCGTCGACCAGCGCGGCGGCGCCGACCTGATAGTTCGAGTACGGCGCATACGCCCGCGCACAGATGTCGCGGGCGCGAGACCGCAACCGGTCCCAGTCGGCCTCGGTCACCATCGGCTCACGCCTTCTCGTACGGGATGCCGTCGGCGGCGGGGGCGCGTACCCGGCCCACCAATCCGGCCACCGCGATGATGGTGGCGACGTAGGGCAGGATCAGCAGGAACTGGCTCGGCATCGGGGTGGACAGGGTCTGCAGCTGGGAGGCCATCTGGGTGACGAAGCCGAAGAACAACGCCATCAGCGCTGCCAGCCCGGGGTGCCAACGGCCCATGATCAACGCCGCCAACGCGATGAAGCCGTTGCCGACGGTGAGCTCTTTGGAGAACGAACCGGTGGCGGCCAAGGTGAAGAACGCCCCGCCCAGCCCGGCGAAGACGCCCCCGGCGAGCACGGCCGACCAGCGGATCGCGGTCACGCTGATGCCGACGGTGTCCGCGGCCTGCGGATGCTCGCCGACGGCCCTGACCCGAAGCCCCCAGCTGGTGGTGAACAGCAACAGCCAGACCACCAGCACCGACGCCCCGGCCAGGTAGGCCAGGATCGTCTGCTCGAACAGCACCGGGCCGAAGAACGGGATGGCGGACAGACCGGGGATGGCGATGGTCTCCAGCACCGGCGCGGAGTTGTACGCCGCGGCGTTCGGCTGCACCAGCTGGTCGAACAAGAAGCCGGTGACGCCGACCGCGAGCAGGTTCAAGACCACGCCGAGCACCACCTGGTTGACCAGATAGCGGATCGAGAACACCGCCAGCAGGGCGGCCATGGCCACCCCGGCGAGCACCGCGGCGACCAGCGCAAGAGGGATCGACCCGGTGACGCTGCCAACCACGGCGGCGGCGAAGGCCGCGGCCAGGAACTGACCCTCGATCGAGACGTTGACCACCCCGGCCCGCTCGCACAGCACGCCGCACATGGCACCCAGCACCAACGGGGTGGCCAGCGTCAAGGTGCCGGCGAACTGGTTGCTGACCGGGAACGGCAGGTCGCGACCGGCGGCAGCCCAGGTCAGGAAGCCGACGACGAACGCCAGCCCGGCCACGGTGCCGGCCAACGCCGGCCACCGGCCGTGCAGCCGGCCCGACAAGAACCCCACCCCGGCCAGCAGACAGAGAAGTCCGCAGACCGCCACGGTGCCCAGCCCGGGCACCGCCACGGTCGGCAGCTGCACCTCGTCGAAGGCGTCGGACAGGGCGAACTTCGCCGTACCGGTGGTCGAGCCGAGCAGCACCAGCAGCACCAGCCCGACCAGGGCGATCAGCACCCCGGTCGATCGCCGCTGGCGGCGCTGCTCGGCGGACTCCACGAAGGAGGCGTTGCGGGCGCTCCGGTCGGCGGGCTGGTGACCGGCGCCGTCGGAGCCGGCTGGGCCGTGGTGCAGGTTGGTCGTCTCGT
Source organism: Microlunatus sp. M237 (assembly GCF_056896895.1). NCBI lineage: Bacteria > Bacillati > Actinomycetota > Actinomycetes > Propionibacteriales > Propionibacteriaceae > Microlunatus > Microlunatus sp. M237. The sequence goes on from NZ_JBXHBL010000001.1 coordinate 536,777, forward strand.
GGCTCATGTCAGCGCCCCCGCCGCCGGGCCGACCGGTCGAGCCTTGCGCGCGCGCATGAACGGGATGAACGTGGCGACCAGCCCCGGTGCTGCCACGAACAACACGATCAGCGCCTGCAGCACGGTGGTCAGGGTGAGCGGAGTCTGAGCCACGCTCTGCATCGACAGTCCACCCGCGTGCAGGGCGCCGAACAGCAGGCCGGCCAGAACCGTACCGAGCGGCTTGGACCGGCCGAGCAGCGCAACGGTGATGGCGTCGAACCCGATCGAGCCGACCAGCCCCGCGGACAACGGCACCGGTGTGCCGGACACGCTCGGGGCGAGCGCCGCCTGGACGCCGGCCAGCCCCGCCAGGGCACCGGCCAGGCCCATGGTGATGATGGTGGTGCGGGCCACACTCATCCCCGCAGTGGCCGCCGCGTGCGGGTTGGACCCGACGGCCCGGATGGCGAAGCCGATGGTGGAGCGGTCCAGCAACCACCAGACGGCGACGGCAGCGAGCAGGGCGATCACGAAGCCCAGGTGCAGCCGACTGCCCTCCAGCCGCGGCATGGTCGCGTCCCAGCCGACCACCGGCGAGATCGGGTCGGTGCGGCCGGGTCGCTGGAAGGCAGTGGTGGTCAGCAGGAAGGCCAACAGGCCGGAGGCGATGTAGTTCATCATGATCGTCACGATCACCTCGTGCGCGCCCGCCTTGGCCTTGAGCCAGCCCACGATGCCGCCCCAGATACCGCCGCCGACGACACCGGCCAGGATGGCCACCAGCAGGTGCAGCACCGGCGGCAGGTCGACAGCGAAGCCGACGTACGCGGCCAGCACCGCACCCCAGATCGCCTGACCCTGGGCGCCGATGTTGAACAGTCCAGCGCGGAAGGCCAGGGCGACGCCCAGACCGGCGCAGATCAGCGGCGCAGCCTGCGCGGTGGTCTCGGTGATCGGCACCCAGCCACCGACCGCCCCCTTGACCAGGGCGCCGTAAGCGCCACCGACCTTGGCCGCCGACGCCCGCAGAGCGTCGGTCGGCCGGTCGAAGAAGTAGGTGAACGTCTGCCGCACCTCGGTGTCGGAGACGATCATCAGCACCGCCCCCACCACGAAGGCCAGCACGAAGGCGGCGAGCGTGGTCACGACCTCCAGCCACGGGAAGGTCCGCGGCGTCCGGCCGCCGCGCACCGGCCGGGACCGGGGCGACGCCGCCGGGCGGCCCGGCGGTGTCGACTTGGCTGACCTCACGACTGGTCCCCTTCCTGGGCGGCATCCTCTTCGGCGGCGGTGGTGACCGAGGCGGACGCCAGGGCCTCGTCGGTCGGCACACCGGCCATCATCAGCCCGAGCACCTCCCGCGACGTGTCGGGCCCGACGGTGCCGACCACCCGGCCGCGATACATCACCGCGATCCGGTCGGCGAGCGCGGTGACCTCGTCCAGCTCGGTGGACACGATCAGCACGGCCGTGCCGTTGTCGCGCTCGGACACCAGTCGCCGGTGGAGGAACTCGATCGCCCCGACGTCCACACCGCGCGTCGGCTGGCTGGCGATCAGCAGCGACAGCGGCCGGGAGAGCTCCCGGGCCAGCACCACCTTCTGCTGGTTGCCGCCCGAGAGCGAGGCCACCGGCGTATCGATGGACTGGGTCCGAATGTCGAACTCCGCCACCCGCTCGGTGGCGTTGTGGCTGATCCGGGACAGGTTGAGCCCGATGCCGTGGGCATAGGGCGGTTCGTCGAAGCTGTTCAGCACCAGGTTCTCGGCCACGCTGAACGTACCGACGAAACCGTCATGCTTGCGATCCTCGGGGACGTAGCCCACGCCGGCGTCGATGGTCTGCTTCGGGGTCAGCGACGTGATGTCGCGACCATCGAGGGTGATCGTGCCGCTGGTGACGTCGAGAACGCCGAGCAGCGCCTCGACCAGCTCGCTTTGGCCGTTGCCCTGCACCCCGGCCACGCAGACGATCTCGCCGCCACGGACCTCCAGGTCGAGGTTCTCGACCACCAGCGCACCGGACGGCCCGGCCACCGAGAGCCCTCGGACCTCCAGCCGTGGTGCTGCGGCGTGGTGCGGAAGGTCCTTGGCCACCACCAGGTTGACGGCCCGACCGACCATCAGCTCGGCCAGCGAGCCTTCGGAGTCCGAGGGTCGTGCGGTGCCGACGACCTTGCCGCGGCGGACGACGGTGATCCGATCGGCGATGGCCCGGACCTCGCGGAGCTTGTGGGTGATGAAGACGATCGCGCGGCCCTCGTCGCGCAGTGACCGCATCACCTCGATCAGCTCGTCGATCTCCTGCGGCGTGAGGACTGCGGTCGGCTCATCGAAGATCAGATACCGGGCGTCGTTCGCGAGCGCCTTGAGGATCTCGACCCGCTGCTGCACCCCGACCGGCAGGTCCTCGACCCTGGCGTCGGGGTCGACGCCGAAGTTGTACCGGGCCGACAGCTCCTGCACCCGTTTGCGGGCGGCGCGCATGTTGAGCACACCGGCGGTGCCGCCTTCACGACCCAGCACCAGGTTCTCGGCCACCGAGAACACGTCGACCAGCATGAAGTGCTGGTGCACCATGCCGATGCCCGCCGCCATCGCCTGTTTCGGGCTGTCGAAGCGCCGGCGGACGCCGTCGATGACGATCTCGCCCTCGTCGGGCTGGAGCAGGCCGTAGAGCACGTTCATCAGCGTCGACTTGCCAGCCCCGTTCTCGCCCAGCAGGCAGTGGATCTCGCCGGGCCGGATGTCGAGGTCGATGCTGTCGTTGGCCACCAGCGCGCCGAACCGCTTGGTGATGCCGCGCAGCGCAAGCCCGGTGGGCGCCGGCTCCGGAGGGTCCGCCGTGGCAGCAGACGGCATGGTCGGCCACCGCTGACCCTCGCGTGGGTTCGTCACAGACTCGATCCTTACATGGGTGCGGCGTGCTGCGGGCCGCGGGAACGGAGTGCAGCGGGGCTGCACGGCGCACGAGGGAGGTCACCGTCGGTGACCTCCCTCGTGTGGATGCTGCAGTCGACTCAGCTCTGCGGCTGGGACTTCGACGTGATCTTGATGGCGCCCGACTCGATGTCGGCCTTGATCTGCTCGACCTCGGACTTCAGCTCGGCCGGAACCTTGCTCTCGAAGTCGTGGTACGGCGACAGGCCGGTACCGGCGTTCTTCAGGTCGCCGACGTAGGGCTCGTTGGAGAAGCTGCCGTCCTTGGTGGCCTTGATGGCGTCGCGGACCGCGACGTCCATGCCCTTGTAGACGCTCGTGACGATCTGTGGGCAGTACGCCGCCGCGCTGACACAGCCGTCGGTGTCGACCCAGATGGCGCTGACCTTGCCGCCGCTGGCCTTGGCGGCCTGCAGGCCGCCCTCACCGGCCGGTCCCGCCACCGGGAACAAGATGTCAGCGCCCTGGCTGACCAGACCGGTGGCGACGTTCTTGCCGCCGGACACGTCCTCGAACGGCTTGTCGCCGGGGACGAACTGACCGTCCTGCTTGGCCGAGTCCCAGCCGAGGACGGCGACGTCGCCACCCTTCTTCTCGTTGAAGTGGGCCACGCCCTGGGCGAAGCCGTCCATGAAGATGGTCACGGTCGGGATCTTGGCCCCGCCGAAGGTGCCGACCTTCTTGGTCTGCGACATCCCGGCCGCCAGATAGCCAGCCATGAAGCTGGACTCTGCGGTGTTGAACACCAGCGGCTTGAGGTTCTTCACCTCGGCGTAGCTCGGGTCGTCGCTGTCGACGATGGCGAAGTCGATCTCCGGGTTCGCCTTGGCCGCGGCCAAGGTGGCGTCGCCGAGCAGGAAGCCGACCGTGACGATGATGTTGCACTTGGCGTCCACCATGGACTGGATGTTCTTGGCGAAGTCAGCAGTGGCGCTGGACTCCACCTGGCCGATCTGGATGCCGAGCTCCTTCTGAGCGTCGGTCAGACCCTTGTAGGAGGTCTGGTTGAACGACTTGTCGTCGAAACCGCCGGAGTCGGAGACCATGCAGGCCTTGAAGTCCGCACCGCCGGCCGATGCGCTCGGGCTGGTGCCACCGCTGGGAGCGGTCGACTCGCCGCCGCTTCCGGGGGCCTCGGCGCAGCTCGACAGCGCGAGCACCGTCGCGCCGAGCAGGGCGGGAGCGACGAGTAGGGACTTCTTCACGTATTGCCTCCTAGGCAAGATCTGTAAGTTCTGCGGCCCCGGCCACGATCACCGCCGTATTTGTCGCACGGCTGGGCATGCGGAACTGTAACCCGAGAATCCGGTGGCGGTCGACCTCAGGCAGCGCCCACGCGGCTTGGATACCCAGTTGTAACAGGGCTCCGCCCGGCCCCCGCCGAACAGCCCTCGATCCGGGCGGTCGAGGGGGCGCCGGTCAGCTCAGCGCCACCCCGGCGAGCAGTCGGACGCCCACCTCGATGCAGCGCTCGTCGACGGTGAACGTCGGCTGGTGGATATCGGCGAAGCCCTGTGCCCCAGGGGTGCGTACACCGAGGCGACCCATCGCCCCCGGCACCTGCATCAGCATCCAGGAGAAGTCCTCCCCGCCGAGTGACTGCTCGGTGGTGGTCACACTGTCGGGTCCGACGAAGGTCTGCAGCGCGGCGGTGAGACGCTCCACCCCGAGCTCGTGGTTGACCGTCGGCGGCACCCCTGCGGTGACGACGATGTCGATCTCCACCCCGTACGGCGCGACGATCTCACGACACAGCTGGGGCAGCACCTCCTCCGCCGCGCGCCAGCCGCTCACCTGCAACGCGCGCAGCGTGCCCTCGACCTGGCCGGTCTGCGGGATGGCGTTGCCGGCCGATCCGGCGGCCACCCTCCCCCACATCAGCGAGACACCGCCGCGCGGGTCGACCCGACGAGACAGCAGCAGCGGTCCGTTGGTGATGAGCGCACCGAGCGCTCCGACCAGGTCGGCGGTGAGGTGGGGCCGCGAGGTGTGCCCGCCGGGGCCGGACAGCGTGATGAGCACCCGGTCGGCGGCCGAGGTCACCGCACCGACCTTGAGCCCGACCTGGCCCACGTCGGTCCGCGGGTCGCAGTGCAGCGCGTAGATCTCGGTCAGGCCGTCCAGCACGCCGCCGTCGATGGCGTCCAGGGCACCGCCCGGTGAGGACTCCTCGGCCGGCTGGAAGATGAGACGTACTCCGCGGCGGAGCAGCCCCTGCTCTCGCAGCCGCACCAGCACCAGACCGACGCCGAGCACGATGGTGGTGTGCACGTCGTGCCCGCAGGCGTGGCAGATCCCGGGGTTCACCGAGGCGTAGTCCACCTGCTTGGCGTCCGGGATCGGCAGGGCGTCGATGTCGGCCCGGAGCCCGAGCAACCCGTCGGCGACATCGTAGCCCTCGGGCAGGACGTCCACGCAGACCCCGGTCCCCACCGGCAGCACCCGTGGCCGGAGGCCGACCTCGGTCAGCAGCCGGACGATCAGCGCCGTGGTGCGGTGCTCGGCATGGCCGATCTCGGGGTGAGCGTGCAGATCCCGGCGCAGCGACACCAGCCGGTCGTTCAGTGCGGCGGCCTCGCGGGCCACCGCCGATCCCAGCGCGGTGTCGAGGTCGGGCAGCGAAAGGGAGTCCGGTGAACGCACGGCCCCCATGTTGTCACGCCCGCCTCGGGCGCTGCCCGTACGCTGACCCCGTGGCCGAGCCGATCGATCTCCCCGCCCTCGGCGTGTCAGCGCCGCCCGGCTACGTCGTCCGGCGCGTCGGCTGGTCCGATCCCACCGCCCAGGAGCTGGTCGGTGCGCAGCAGCGCGAGCTGGCGCAGCGCCCCGGCGAGGATCACCAGCCGCCGGCGTTCGACTATCTGGACGTGGTCGGTGTCGTGCTGGTGCAGACCGTCGAGGGCTCGCCGGCGGCCTGTGGCGTGCTGGTCGAGCTCGACCAGCGGTTCGAGGTGACCCGGCTCTACGTCCGGCCGGACCAGCGCCGCCGAGGGCTGGCCCGCACGCTGCTGCGCGGACTGGAGGCGCTCGCCGCGGTGAACGGAGCCGAACACCTGGTGTTGGTCACCAGCTCGGTCCAGCGTGAGGCCCTGGCCCTCTATCCCGCGGCGGGGTGGCGGCCGGTCCCGCGCTACGGGGTCTGGGTGGACCGGCCCGAGGTGCTCTGCTTCGCCCGCGACCTGGCCGACCTCACCGCGACGATCGACCGCCGTCGCCGGGTGAAGACCCGCCGGGCCGCGCGCACCGTGGTCATCGCTGCCGACGACTCGGTCCTGATGGTGCACAACGTGTTCGGCGGCGTGAGCCATTGGGGACTGCCCGGCGGCGGGATCGAGCCCGGCGAGACGGCCGAGCAGGCTGCCGTACGCGAGCTGGCCGAGGAGACCGGGCTGCTCGACGTGCCGGTGGCAGGACCGGTCGCCGACCGCGAATACTTCGACGAGTTCCCCGACGCGATCCTGCACCAGCGCGAACAGGTGTTCTGGGGCCGTACCCACTCGACCGCGGTCAGCACCGACGGACTCAGTGAGGAAGAGGGCTATCTGGTCGGCTTGCGCTGGTGGTCGCTGGCCGCGCTGGCCGAGACGTCCGACCAGATCCACCCGGCCAGGCTGGTGGAGCTGGTCACCGCACTGCTGGACCACGGCACCCCCGGTCAGCCGTGGCCGCTGACCTCGCCCAGCGACTCGCTGCGGCTGCCGACCGGGCGCCGACCTGTCTGATCGGGCCGGGTCAGAACCGCTCGCTGGGCTGGTACAGCCCCCACACGGCGCGGAGCGCGTCGCACACCTCGCCGACGGTGGCGCGCGCGGCCAAGGCTCGCTTCATCGGCACCAGCACGTTGTCGGTGCCGGCCGCGGCCGCGCGGACCGCGGCCAGCGCCTCCTGCACGACGGCGTCGTCGCGCTCGGTCCGCAGCCGGGCCAGGCGCTGCGCCTGGATCGCCTCGATGGTCGGGTCCACCCGCAACGGCTCGTACGACTCCTCCTCGCCACCGACGAAGCGGTTCACGCCGACCACCACGCGCTCGCCGGCGTCGATCTGCTGAGCCACCGCGTACGCCGTCCGCTCGATCTCGCCCTTCTGGAAGCCCTGCTCGATCGCGGCCACCGCACCGCCACGCTCCGCGACGTCGTCCATCAGGGCCAGCGTCGCCGCCTCCACGTCGTCGGTCAGCGACTCCACCACGTACGACCCGGCGAAGGGGTCGACGGTGTGGGTCAGGTCCGTCTCATACGCCAGCACCTGCTGGGTCCGCAGCGCCAGCCGGGCGGCCTTCTGGCTCGGCAGCGCGATCGCCTCGTCGTAAGAGTTGGTGTGCAGGGACTGGGTCCCTCCGAGCACCGCTGCCAGCGCCTGCACCGTGACGCGGACCAGGTTGACCTCCGGCTGCTGCGCGGTCAGCTGCACCCCGGCGGTCTGGGTGTGGAACCGCAGCTGGAGCGACCGTGGGTTCGTGGCGCCGAAGGTGTCGCGCATCAGGTGCGCCCAGATCCGGCGGGCGGCGCGGAACTTCGCCACCTCCTCCAGCAGGCTGGTACGCGCCACGAAGAAGAACGACAGCCGCGGGGCGATGTCGTCCACCGCCAGCCCGGCAGCCAGTGCCGCCTCCACGTAGGCGATCCCGTTGGCCAGGGTGAACGCGATCTCCTGCGCCGGCGTGGCTCCCGCCTCGGCCATGTGATAGCCGGAGATGGAGATGGTGTTCCACCGCGGCAGCTGCTGGTGGCAGTAGGCGAAGGTGTCGCTGACCAGCCGCAGTGACGCCGACGGCGGATAGATGTAGGTGCCGCGGGCGATGTATTCCTTCAGCACGTCGTTCTGGATGGTGCCGGTCAGCGCCGAGGCTTCGACCCCCTGCTCCTCGGCCACCAGCTGATAGAGCAGCAGCAGGACGGCGGCCGGCGCGTTGATCGTCATCGACGTCGACACCTCACCCAGCGGGATGTCGGCGAACAGCTGGCGCATGTCGTCCAGCGAGTCGATCGCCACCCCGACCTTGCCGACCTCACCGGATGCCACCGGCGCGTCGGAGTCGTAGCCCATCTGGGTGGGCAGGTCGAACGCCACCGACAGCCCTGTCGTCCCGTGGGCGATCAGCTCCCGGTAGCGGGCGTTGGACTCGACAGCGGTGCCGAAGCCGGCGTACTGGCGCATCGTCCACGGCCGGGAGGTGTACATCGCCGGGTGGATCCCCCGCGTGTACGGGAACTCCCCGGGCCGCCCGAGCGCCGTCGCGGGGTCGAACCCGGACAGCGCCTCCGGCCCGTAGACGTCCTCGAACGGCGTCTGTGACTCGGTCTGCGAGGTCATCGGCTGTCGGTCCTGAGCGGCATGCCACCATTCTCCCCGGCTGCCCGCGCATCGGCCCAACGGGCGGGCCGCGCGGTTCAGCCGGCGCTGCGGATCAGCCGCTCGGCAGCGTCGATGATGACGGCGGTCTCGTGCTGCCAGGCCGGCTCCTGACCGCGGTACGGCCCGGTGGCCAGCGAGATCACCACAGCGGCGGCACGCAGCCGCAGCTCGACCGGGTCCACCCGCCGGTCGAACACCGGCAGCCAGCTCTGGATCAGCGCCGAGACCCGGGCCGCCTGGACGGGATCCATCCGCTGCACGGTGGACAGGTGCGCGAGCAGGCAGGCGAGGTCATCGGCCCGCCGACCGGGCCCGGCCGTGTCGACGTCGAGTACGCCGCAGATCCGACCGCCCGCGACGAAGACCTGACCCTCGTGGAAGTCGCCGTGGGTGGCCTCCTCCCCCGCGGGGATCGGCCGCAGCCCCGTCTCGATCTGGTGCACCATCCACCGCAGCCGAGATGACAGCCCCGGCAGCGCTGCGCCGACCATGGTCGCGTACTGGCCGACCGCCTCTGCCCAGGGCGGTCGTCGGGGCAGGTCGGCGACGGCCGGCGGCATGGCGTCCAGCATGGCGACCAGGTCCTCGGCGGCACACGGCGGCAGTGGGTCGAAGATGGCGTGCGCCAGCGGACGTCCCGGCAGCTCGCGGAGCACCAGCAGCGCGTCGGAGGTGGCCGCGACCACCGGCGGCGCCGGTACGCCGGCGGTCAGCAGCAGCTCGTGGCGGCGCAGTGTGGGCTCAAGGTGCTGCGCGCGCAGCACCTTGAGAAAGAACACCTGCGGCCCGACCGGGGTGGCCACCGTCGCCTTGAGCACCGCCCGGCGACGGGGCCGATAGCCGATCAGCTCCAGCAGCACCTGCTCGGGAGCGACCGGGCTGGTCAGAACCCGTTCCGCGGTGAACAGCGCCGCCACCTCCTCCACCACCGCCGCGCGGGCCAGACCGGGCAGGTCCGGGTCCTTCGGATAGAGCCAGACCGCCACCTCGCGCTCGCCGTCGGCGAAGATCACCGCCTGGCTGTCGGTGCTGGAATGCCCTTCGGCGCGGATACTGGCGCCGAGGACCTCCTGACGCCGACCGAAGGGCCAGTCGATGGTCGCGGTGTAGGTGGCGGTGGTCGACCGGGACGGGTTGGCGTCCACGTGGTCCAGCTGCCAGGCCACCAGCGAACCGCCGCCGTGAGCCACCGCCGCGGTGAGCAGATCAGCCACCGCGGGCGAGGTGAGCAGACCTGATCCGTCGGGGTCTGGTACGGCGCCGGTCACCGCGTCCTCCTGGGCTGCTCTGGCTGGGCTGCTCTGGCTGGGCTGCTCTGGGCTGGGCTGGCCCGACCGACCGGGGCTGGACCGGCCGGGCGGGCTGGTCGGCCGGATGACCGCGACGCCTGCTGCGGACCCCGACCGGGGACTGATCTTCCCATGCCTGCGCTCCGGCCGATCTGGGACCATGGGTGCGTGCACGTCGCCCTCGCAATCCTCGCGGTGGTCGCGGCTGTCGTCGCCCTGACCGGTGTCGCCGCGCGGCTGCGCGTCCCCGCGCCGCTGCTGCTGATGCTGGCCGGTATCGGTGCGTCGTTCGTGCCCGGCTTCCACGCGCCCGAGCTCAGCTCCGAGCTGGTGCTGCTCGGGTTCCTGCCGCCGTTGCTGTACGCCGCCGCCATCCGGACGTCGGTGATCGACTTCCGGGCCAACCGCCGCTCGATCGGGTTCTTGTCGGTGCTGCTGGTGGTGTTCACCGCGCTGGGCATCGGGTTGATCACCTGGTGGCTGCTGGATGTACCGTTCGCGGTGGCGTTCGCGCTGGGCGCCGTCGTCGCTCCACCCGACGCCGTGGCCGCCACCTCGATCGCCCGCCGGGTCGGCATGCCCCGTCGGCTGGTCACCGTGCTGGAGGGCGAGTCGCTGCTCAACGACGCCACGGCGATCACCTGCCTGCGGGTGGCCATCGCAGCCATCGGTGGCAGCGTCTCGATCGGTCAGATCAGCCTCGGGTTCGCGATCGCCGCCCTCGGGGGCGCCCTGACCGGCGTCGTCGTGGCCTGGCTCGCCGTGCAGATCCGGCGCCGCATCACCGAGCCGGTGTTCGACACCGCGATCTCGCTGATGCTGCCGTTCGCCGCCTACCTGCCGGCGGAGGAGATCGGGTTCGGCGACTTCCACGGCTCCGGTGTGATCGCCGTCGTCGTCGCCGGACTGATCCTGGGACACAAGTCCCCCATCATCCAGAGCGCCCAGTCGCGCGTCAGCGAGCGGATCAACTGGGCCACCATCCAGTTCCTGCTCGAGAACGCCGTGTTCCTGCTGATCGGTCTGCAGGCGGAGCGGATCCTCAGCGACGTCGACGACTCCGACCTGCCGGCGGGTCGGATCGTCGGCTTCTGTGTGGCGGTGCTGGCGGGGGTGATCGTCCTGCGGCTGCTGTGGGTCGCGGTGGCCAGGGCCGCTCTGTTCCGCCAGGACAGGAACGACGATGCCTCCGCCGCCCCGCCGTGGTCGTCCGCCCTGGTCATCGGCTGGGCCGGTCTGCGGGGCGTGGTCACCCTCGCCACCGCCTTTCTGATCCCGCAGACCGTGCCCAACCGGTCGGTGCTGGTGCTTGCCGCGATGGTGGTGACCGCCGGGACCCTCTTGCTGCAAGGGCTGACGCTGCCCCTGCTCGTACGCCGGCTGGGTCTGCGTGGACCCGACGCCCGCTCCGATGCGCTGCAGGCCGCGACGGTGCTGCAGTCATCCGGCAACGCGGCGCTGGCCGCCATCGACGACCTCCGCAAGCCCACCGACTCCGACGAGACCGTGGCGGCGCTGCGGGACCGGATCGGGTCACGCGCCAACGCGCTGTGGGAGCGGCTCGGCGCCCCGGGCGACGTGCAGACGCCCGCGGAGGAATATCGCCGGCTGCGGCTCCAGACCCTGCAGGTGGAGCGCGACGAGGTGCTGCGGATCCGCTCCACCGCGACGGTCGACCACGACGTGATCGAGCAGGTGCTCTCCTCCCTCGACGTCGAGGAGTCGATGCTGACAGCCGCCCTGGAGCGGTCGGAACGGGTCACCGACCAACCGGTGACCGCCCCGCCGCACCCGGACGGGACCTGCGCCCACCTCGACCTGGCCCCGCACGACATCGCCCCATCCGGATCCGGGGTCTGTGAGGACTGCGTCCGCGAAGGCACCCGACCGGTGCACCTGCGGATCTGCCTGGCCTGCGGCAATGTCGGCTGCTGCGACTCCTCCGTCGGCCGGCACGCCGAGCGGCACTTCCACGAGTCCAAGCACCCGGTGATGCGCAGCTTCGAGCCGGGAGAGTCCTGGCGCTGGTGCTACGTCGACGAGCGCATCGGCTGATCCCTGCCCACCCGATCGGGCTGGTCGGGGATGCGGCCGATGTATCACCGGGTCCGCAGCGCCGCTCCTGTCTGGCGTGATGAAGAACTCGGACCGCCGGTGGCACCAGAGCAGGGACACCAGATGACGCTGCAGCGACGCCCCGGCCCGAGCTCAGCGAAGCCGGCGAAGCCGCACCGGGGCGCACCGCGGACCCCGAGCCGCGCCGCGGAGCAACCCCGCCGCAACCCACCCAACCCCGAGCTGCTCGCCCGGCACCGGGGCCGGGCGCTGGACCCGGTCAATGCAGTACGTTTCCGCAACGAGCGCCTCGACCCCACCGTCTACGCCGGCGACCGGCTGCTGATCCGCCCCACCGAGAACGAGGCGGAGGTGCTCCGGCTGCTGCAGGAGGTGGCCGACGAGCAGGGCGTCGACATCGTGGTGGACCCGATCGACCGGCGGCTGCGGACCATGGCGCGCCAGGCCGGCATCTCGGTGGCTGAGGCGCAGCCGCTGCTGGCCCGGGTCCGGCTGAGTCCGCAGTGGACCGACCAGCCACTGCCACCACCCGACGCGTGGCCGGTGCTGCAGGCCTTCCGGGCCCGGTTCCGGGCATCCGACCCCGACCGCGAGTGCCTGCAGCTGGACCATCTGCTGACCTCGGCGTCGATGACGGCGAACCCGTACTGGAAGCTGCCGAGCACCACCGGCACCCCGTACTGGAAGCTGCCGGGCACCCAGGCTGAATACGCCGAACCCGGCTGGGGCGGCCGGACGCCCGTCACCTGGGTCGGCGCGGCTCCGATCCGCTGTCCGCAGGAGTCGCTGGCCGGGCGGCGGCGCCCGGTCGTCGCGGTGCTGGACACCGGCGTCGGCCGGCACGACTGGCTGCCCGACGACATCGTCGACCGTCGACCGCGTTGCGGGACGTTGCGGATCGGCCTCACCGACCCGGCCAGTGACCCCGAGCGCACCGGTGTCATCACCGACCCACTGGGCGGCGGCCTGGACGCCGACGCCGGTCACGGTACGTTCATCGCCGGTCTGATCCGACAGAAGTGTCCGGACGCGAACCTGCTCGCCATCCGGGTCATCCAAGGTGACGGTGTGGTGGCCGAGGGCGACCTGCTCGAGGCCCTCAACATGCTGTGGCTGCGGCAGAAGCTGGCGGTGATCAAGAACCGGCCCGACCTGCTGGTGGACGTGGTCAGCCTGTCGCTGGGCTACTACCACGAGCGCCCGGCCGACGCCGCCTTCGACCCACTGCTGCTGACCCCGCTGCGGGCGCTGGGCGCTCTCGGCGTGGCCGTGGTCACCTCGGCCGGCAATGACCAGACCATCCGGCCGATGTTCCCGGCGGCGTTCGCCCCGCACCCCCAGGGACCGGTACGCCGGATGCAGCACGGCGAGGTGCCGATCGTCAGCGTCGGAGCACTCAACCCTGACGGCTCGACCGCGATGTTCTCCAACGATGGCCCCTGGGTCAGGGTGCACCGCCCCGGCGCGGCCCTGGTCAGCACCTTGCCGACGACCTTCGACGCATCCCGGTCGCCGTCGTCGCAGATGCGTTACCGTGACGAAGTCAGGGCCACCATCGACCCCGACGACTTCAGCTCAGGCTTCGGCACCTGGAGCGGGACATCCTTCGCGGCCCCCATCTTCGCCGGCGAGCTAGCCGCCTGGCTGAACGACTCGGCGCTGTTGCGAGCCGATGACGCTGACCCTGAACGTGCCCTCGATCGCGGCTGGCAGGCCATCGAACAGCACGTGTCCCGCTCGAGGAGGCCGAAGGTGAGCACAACCGAGGAACAGCCATGACCGGCGACACGCTGGAGGAGAGCCTCGCGGCCAGAGCCGGACGGCTCTTCAGCGCGTACCGCGACGGCGATGAGGCCAAGATGGGCGATCTGGTGCAGATGCTCACCCCCATCCTGTGGCACACCGCGCGCGCCACCCGGCTGGACGCGGCAAGCGCCGAGGACGTGCTGCAGACCGTGTGGCTGAGTCTGGTCCGCAAGGCCGACTCGATCAGCGAACCGCTCGCGGTGCTGCAGTGGCTGGTGGTCAGCACCAAGCGGGAGGCATGGCGGGTGTCGCGGGTGGAGTCGAAAGCCCGCCCCGAGGATGCCGACAGCAGCGCGTTCATGGAGCGCGAGACGGCCCGCACCGTCGAGGACGAAGTGCTCACCAGCGACAGTCAGGCCCGACTGTGGCGCCACATCGATGGGCTGCCGCCACGGTGCCAGTCGCTGCTGCGGGTGATCGCCTTCGCGGACCGCCCGGACTACGCCGCGCTCGCGACGGCCCTCGGCATGCCGCAGGGCAGCATCGGGCCGACGCGTGGCCGCTGCCTGGCCAAGCTGCGCGTCTCACTCGCCAACGACCCCACCTGGGAGAGCCGATGAACACCTCATCCGACGCCGAACGGGAGTCGCAGCTCGCCGCGGGGGCACTGGACCCGACCGACCGGGTGATACTCAACGCCCTCCGGGCACTGTTCGAGGAGACCGACCCGGTCCCCGACGGACTCGCCGAGCGGATCCAGTTCGAGCTGACCCTGGACGCGCTCAAGACCGAGGTCGCGACCCTGATGCAGCTCGACACGGCGACAGCCGGCGTCCGCAGCGGGGCGACCGAGGCGGTCCGGACCATCACCTTCACCTCGCAGAGCCTCACCACGATGGTGACGATCAGTCCTCAGCCCAACGGCACCGTACGGGTCGACGGTTGGGCCGCCCCCGGCGCCGGCCTGCAGGTGGAGGTGCTGCTGGACTCCAACCGCGCCGAGACCCGGGCCGACGACGACGGACGCTTCGTCTTCGACGAGCTCCCCACCGGGTTGGCCAAGTTCGTCCTCCACCTGCCCAAGGGGGACGCCGTGGCCACCGTGGTCAGCCCGTCGATCCAGCTCTAGCGCGGAACCGACAGGTCGAGCCACCAGCTGTGAAGGATGCCGTGGTCGAGGCCGACCGGCTGCAGCGTCTCGCCCGGGCCGACGGCGACAAGGGTCGGCTGGATCTTGCGGTCAAACGCCTGCGCGCGGCGCTGGCCCTGCTGGACGCCGCTGACCCGGGCTCCGATGATCTCGACCTCTCGGGCAGCCCGAACCGCCGGTCAGGTCAGGTCCGGGCCAGCCGGGTCCGGGTGCTGCTCACCCTGTCCGCCGTGGAGGTCGAGCTGCACGGCTACGAGCACGGCGAACGTCACCTGCGCGAAGCCGGCGCCCTGACCGACGGGCTCGATGACCCGGCGCTGCAGTTCGTCTTCCACAACGCGAGTGCGCTGCGCGAGCTGCGGGTGGGCCACGTACCGGAGGCGATGGAGGGGTTCGCCCGGGCCGCGTCGCTCATCGGCGCCGCCTCCCCGGCGGAGGCGTGCGTCCTGCTGCTCAACCGGGGCGGGCTCTATCTGCACCAGCTCGAGCTTGACCGCGCGCGGACCGACCTCACCCGCTGCCTCCAGACGGCGGAAGCGGCGGTGCTCACCGATCCGGGCCTGCGGAGCCACGCCTTCATGGCCCGGCACAACCTCGGCTGGCTGGAGTTCCTGGCCGGCAACCTGCCCGAGGCGCTGAGGCAGATGGACCGGGCCGCCGACGACGCCGGAGACGTGTCGCTGGCCATCTCCGCCCTCGACCGGGCGCGCGTGCTGATCGAGGCTGGGCTGAGCGACGTCGCCGACCGGGTGCTGCACGAGGCGGAGCAGCAGTTCCGCCGGGGCCGACTGCAGCAGGAGCTGGCCGAGACCGAGCTGGCCCGGGCCGAGTGCGCTGTCCTCAGCGGCAACCTCGTCGCGGCCCGCGCGCTGGCGGTGTCCGCCCGCTCGCGGTTCGCCCGCCGGGGCAACGACAGGTGGCGCCGGCTGGCTGAGCTGACCCGGTTGTCGATCGATGTGGCCGCGGGGACCGCACCGGGTGCGCTGGTCAGACCAGCGGTCCAGCTGGCCGAGGATTTCCGCAGCCATGGCCTGGAGCAGCAGGCCAGGTCCGCGGAGCTGACGGCGTGCTCGGCGATGCTGGGCTCCGGCCGGACCGCAGTCGCTGCGGCCCGGTTCGACCGGCTGCCGACGCCTCAAGCCGACGACTCGTTGACGCTCGCCCTGCAGCACCGCGCCGTCGCGGCCCAGCTGGCCATCCGGACCGGCCGGCTCGACGTCGCTCGGCGGGAGGTGCGGCGCGGTCTGGAACAGCTGAGCCGCCACCAGGCGCGGTTCGGCAGCATCGACCTGCAGACCGCCGGAGCGATCCACGGTCAGCAGCTGGTCGCGCTCGACCTGGACCTGGCCATGGCACAGCAGGCGGCCACCGGCACTCCCCGCTCCCTGTTCGACGCCATCGAGCGGGGTCGTGCCGTGTCGCGGCGGCTGACCGCAGTCACGCCGCCGAGTGGCGAGTCCGCAGACCTGCTGTCCGAGCTGCGCTCGCACACGGAGACGATCAAGGCGTTGTCCGACGACCCCTCGGCTGCCGAGCACGTGGCCACGCTCCGGCGACGGACCACGGCGTTGTACGAGCAGCTGAGCGCCATCTCCTGGCGGTCGGTGGGCGACGGTGACGTGAGCCTGCCCACCACCATGGCCCAGACCTGCGAGCTGGCCGAGCAGCACGACACCGTGCTGGTGATGTTCTGCCAGCACCGGTCGCGGTGGTCGGCCCTGGTGCTCGGCGACGGACGGCCGAGGTTCGTGCCGTTGCCCGGTGACGACGCACTGTTGGAAGCGGTACGCCGTTCCCAGGCCGACCTCAATGTGGCGGCGTACGCCAGCCTGCCCGCATCGATCCGGTCCGCGGTGACCACGTCGTTGGACCGGGCGTTGCAATCACTGGACGACCGACTGCTGGCGCCGCTGCGACTCCCCGACCGGGCGTTGGCGGTGGTCCCGACCGGTTCGATCGCCACCCTCGCCTGGGGATGCCTGCCCAGTCTGCGGGGGCGACCCGTGCACGTCTCACCGACGGCCACCTCCTGGGTGGCCGGGACCCGCGCGGTCGATCTCTGCGGACCGGTCACGATGGCGTCCTTCGCCGGGCCCGCCCTAGCTGCCGCAGCCGCCGAGGCGGCGGAGGTGGCGCAGATCTGGCGACAGACCGACGCGGCCCGGGTGAGCGGCAGCACCGGTCCCGCCACCAGCCGCGCGGCGCTCACGGCGGCACTCGCCGGTGACACCGTGGTGCACGTCGCCGCTCACGGCACCCACCAACGGCAGAACCCGATGTTCTCCTCGCTGGACCTCGCCGACGGGCCGCTGTTCGCCTACGAGATCGCCGAGTCGTCCGCGGCTCCGCACGTCATCCTGTCCGCCTGCGAACTGGGGCAGGTGACCCTCCGACCGGGCGACGAGGCCCTCGGCCTGGCCCGCGTCCTGCTCCACCTGGGATCGCAGTGCGTGGTGGCCGGGGTGGCGCCGGTGGCGGACGGGCCGGCATCAACGGCGATGGCCGCCTACCATCGCCGGCTCGCCGCCGGCGACGACTCAGCCACCGCGCTGGCCCTGGCCACCGAGTCGGAACGGTATCTGCCGTTCGTCTGCTTCGGCTCCTCCTGGCGGGCTCGACCCCCCGGCTGAGCCATGATCGATCACCCGCCCGGGTGGACCGAACCCGATCGGGGCTGGGCTCCGACCGTCATCGCGCCCGGCTCGGCAGCAACCCGACCTTGGCGTACACCTCGACCAGGGTCTTCGAGGCCACGTCGCGGGCCCGTTCGGCCCCGGCGGCCAGGATGGCCTCCAGCTCGCTCCGCTCCGCCATCAGGGCGAGCGTCCGCTCCCGGTACGGGGCGGCGAACGCCGTCACCGCGTCGGCCACCGCGCCCTTGAGGTCGCCGTAGCCCTTGCCGACGAACTGCTCGACCAGGACCGGGATCTCGGTGCCGGTCAGGGCGGACAAGATGGTCAGCAGGTTGGCCACGCCCGGCTTGGACTCCAGGTCGAACAGGATCTCCCGGTCGGAGTCCGTGACCGCCGACTTGATCTTCTTGATGTTCACCTTGGGGTCATCCAGCAGCTCGATGATCCCGCTGGGCGCGGACGACGACTTGCTCATCTTCGACGTCGGGTCGGCCAGGTCCTGGATCTTGCCGACCGACTTCACGATGTGCGGCTCAGGCACGACGAAGGTCGGCCCGAACCGTGAGTTGAACCGGATGGCGAGGTCGCGGGTCAGCTCCAGGTGCTGGCGCTGGTCCTCCCCCACCGGCACCAGGTCGGACTGGTAGAGCAGGATGTCTGCGGCCATCAGCACGGGGTACGTGAACAGGCCCACCGAAGCGCTCTCCGCCCCCTGCTTGGCGGCCTTGTCCTTGAACTGTGTCATCCGTGAGGCCTGGCCGAACCCGGTCAGGCAGCTGAGGATCCAGGAAAGCTGGGTGTGCTCGGGCACGTGGGACTGGATGAACACGGTGGAGCGCTCGGGGTCGACGCCGGCGGCCAGCAGCTGCGCGGCGCTGCGCAGTGTCCGGTCCCGCAACAGGGCCGGGTCCTGCTCCACCGTCAGCGCGTGGAGGTCGGCAACGCCGTAGAAGGCGTCATGGTCGTCCTGCAGCGGCACCCACTGCCGCAACGCCCCGAGGAAGTTGCCGAGGTGGAGCGAGTCTGCGGTGGGTTGGGCGAGTGAGAACACCCGGGGCTTCGACGACATGCGCGCCATTGTTCCATGATCGCGCCGGGCGCCGGCTTCCTGCTCAGCGGCGCAAGAGCGCGCGCCGATCGGACGGCAACCCTGCTCGCGGCCGCCTCACTCGGGGGCGGGGCGCCCGGGGCGCACCGTCGGATCGTTCTCCGGCGGCATCGCGTCGGCAGCCGCCCGCACCGCGCGGACGACGAACAGGGCCGCCCGTCGTCCGTCCAACTCGGTCACCGTCAGGGCCAACCGGGAGAACCTGTCCTCCTCCCCGTCGCCGACATGGCGCAGCTCGGCCTCCACGGTGTCGTTGACCTGCGGCAGCCGACCCAACTGGGCCATCACGTATCCGGCCAATGTGTCGTACGGACCCTCGGGCAGCTCGTACCCGGTCTTCTCCGCGAACTCATCCAGGGTCGACAGGCCGTCCACCGCCAGCTCACCGCGGAGGTTGACCCGCTCCTCGGTCACCACGTCGTACTCGTCGGTGATGTCGCCGACGAGCTCCTCGACCAGGTCCTCCATCGTCACCACGCCGGCGGTGCCGCCGTACTCGTCGAGGACGATGGCCATGTGCGACGAATCGCGGCGCATCTCGGTCAGCGCGCGGAGCACCCGGACCGTGTCCGGCAACGACATGACCGGACGGGCCACCTCGCGGACCGGAGTCGAACGGGTGCTGACCTCGGGGTCGAGGAGATCGCGGACGTGGACGAAGCCGATGATGTCGTCGGCGGACTCCCCCATCACGGGATAGCGCGAGTGCGGCGCCTGCAACAGCTCGCGCACCGCCTTGTACGCCGGCATGTTGCCCGGCAGGAAGTCGACCTCGGTCCGGGGGACCATCACCTCGCGGAGGCTGCGCTCGCCGGCGGCGAACACGTCGTCCACGATCTGGCGCTCCTCGTCACCGAGCGTGGTGGATCCGCTGACCAGGGCCCGGATCTCCTCATCGCTCACCTCCTCGCGGGCAGCTCCCGGGTCACCGCCGAGCAGCTTGACCACCACGTTGGTGGAGACCCCGAGCAGCCAGATGACCGGTCGGGCCAGGGTGGCGATGAAGTCCACCAGGGGTGCCAGGGCGAGGGCGAAGGCTTCGGAGCGCTGCAGCGCGAGACGCTTGGCGGTCAGCTCGCCGATCACGATCGAGGCGTACGAGATCAAGGCGGTGATCAGCACCAGGGCGACGGTGGCGGCGACGCCCGCGCTCAAGCCGAGCCGCTGCAGCACCGGGGCGAGCTCGTTGGCGAGGGTGGCGCCACCGAAGGCGGCGGACAGGAAGCCGGACAAGGTGACGCCGACCTGGACCGCCGAGAGGAACCGGTTGGGGTTGGACGTCAGCCGGGCGACGGTGTGGCCGCGCTTGCCCCGGTGACTCAGCTGCTTGATCTGGCTGTCGCGGAGCGACACCAGGGCCATCTCCGCCGCGGCGAAGACGCCGCCGACGCTGATGAAGAGCAGGATCAGAACGGCGTTGAGGACTGTCTGGTTCATGCGTTGGCCCTCGAGGAGTCGAGCAGCACGGGTACGGCAGGCGTCGACTGGGCGGACGGGACTCCGAAGGAGTCCGACGGTCTATGGGCGTCGGAGTCGTCGGACTCGACCTCGGCGGCGCCCCAGTCGGCGTCGACCTGGTCGATCAGGTGCAGGTTCACCCGTCCAGGGTAGTGAATCGCACTCGCAGTCGCGAACATCATCGCGAGGCCGGCGCTCGGACAAACCCGTTGCCGCCCTCCGACCACGCCAGCTTGGATAACGGCTACGACCAGCGAAGCGGCCCGCGGCTTTCCGGCCTGCGTAGCCGAGTTGGTCGACGCGGTCTCCGGGGTGCGGCTGCGGCCGTTCCGCGCCGACGCCGTGGGCCGGCTCACCGCGGCCTGCTGCGACGCCCAGACCCAGCACTGGCTGGCCTCGCTGCCCCGCCCGTACACCGTCGATGACGCCGCCGCCTACGTCGAGTCGACCGGGGACTGGGAGCCCACCCGTCTGGTCGACTCCCTGCTGATCCGCTGCGCCGCCGAGAACACCGTCTCCCGCCAGGTGGCCGAGGCCGCAGGGTCGAGGCGGCGCCCCGGGGGGCGGCGCGTGGCAGACTTGCCGCCCGTGACCTTGCGTATCAGTGTGATCGGCACCAACTACTGCGGAGCGACCCATGCCGCGGGAATGGCCGAGCTCGGCCACCGGGTGGTGGGCGTGGATATCGACCAGACGAAGATCGACACGCTGAACTCGGGCCGGTCGCACATCTTCGAGACCGGGCTGGAGCCGCTGCTGGCCACGCACACCGCCAGCGGGCGACTACGGTTCACCGCCGACTACACCGAGATCGCCGACTGGGCCGACGTGCACTTCCTGGCACTGGGCACCCCGTCGCGGCCGGACGGCGGCGCCGACCTCTCCCAGCTCGAATCAGCGGTGGACACCCTGGCGCCGCTGCTGACCAAGCCCACCTTGGTGGTCGGAAAGTCGACGGTTCCGGTCGGCACCGCGATGCAGCTGCAGGAACGACTCCGCGCGGCCTCCCCGGCCGGGGACGGCATCGAGGTGGCCTGGAACCCCGAGTTCCTGCGGGAGGGCTTCGCCGTCGACGACACGCTGCACCCCGACCGCCTGGTCTTCGGCATCCAGTCGGACCACGCGCTGGAGCTGCTGCGGCAGGTCTACGCCATCCCGCTGAGCGAGGCGACCCCGGTGGTGGAGAGCGACCTGGCCACCGCGGAGCTGATCAAGTCGGCGGCCAACGCCTTCCTGTCCACCAAGATCAGCTTCATCAACGCCATGAGCCAGATGTGCCAGGCTGCGGGCGGCGACGTCAGCCTGCTGGCCGACGCGCTCGGCTATGACAAGCGGATCGGGCGCGACTTCCTCAACGCGGGTCTCGGGTTCGGCGGCGGGTGCCTGCCCAAGGACATCCGGTCGCTAGCCGTGCGGGCCGACGAGCTCGGGGTGCCGGTCCTCAGCGACTTCATCACCAGTGTCGAGGCCATCAACACCGGCCAGCGGCTGGAGGTGGCCGACCTCGCCGTCCATCAGGCCGGCGGCGACGTCCGCGGCAAGCGGATCGCCGTGCTCGGCGCGGCCTTCAAGCCCGGCACCGACGACACCCGCAACTCCCCCGCGCTCACCGTGGCCGACCACCTGCACGCCCGTGGTGCCGACGTACGCATCTACGACCCGCAGGCGAAGCTGGTCCCCCGCGAGGGGTTCACCCAGGTGGCGAGCGTCGACCAGGCGGTGCTCGGTGCTGAGGTGGTGCTGCACCTGACCGAGTGGCCCGAGTTCCGCTCCCTCGACCCCGCGCACCTGGCCACCCTGGTGAACCAGCGCACCATCATCGACGGCCGGCTGAAGCTGCACCCGCCGACCTGGCAGCAGGCGGGCTGGAAAGTGGTCCAGATCGGGCGCGCCGCCACCCTTTGAGCAGACCCACCCCCAGTGCGCAGCACAGATCCGAAAAGGCGAGCAGCACGGATCCGGAACGACGAAGCCCCGCCCCCCATCGGGGAGCGGGGCTTTGGTTCGTCGCGAGATCAGGCGAGCTTGGCCGCCAGGTTCTCGTCCAGCGCGGCGAGGAACTCCTCAGTGGTGAGGTGTCCCTGGTCCGGGCCGACGAGCATCGCCAGGTCCTTGGTCATCTTGCCCGACTCGACAGTCTCGACACAGACCTGCTCGAGGGCCTCGGCGAAGCCGGTGACCTCGGGGGTGTTGTCCAGCTTGCCGCGGTGCTTCAGGCCACCGGTCCACGCGAAGATCGACGCGATCGGGTTGGTGGAGGTCGGCTTGCCCTGCTGATGCTGGCGGTAGTGCCGGGTGACGGTGCCGTGCGCGGCCTCCGCCTCGACGGTCTTGCCGTCCGGGGTCATCAGGACCGAGGTCATCAGGCCGAGCGAGCCGAAGCCCTGCGCCACGGTGTCGGACTGGACGTCGCCGTCGTAGTTCTTGCAGGCCCAGACGTAGCCGCCCTCCCACTTCATGGCAGCAGCGACCATGTCGTCGATCAGCCGGTGCTCGTAGGTGAGACCCGCGGCCTCGAAGTCGGCCTTGAACTCGGACTCGAAGATCTCGGCGAAGATGTCCTTGAAGGAGCCGTCGTACGCCTTGAGGATGGTGTTCTTGGTCGACAGATACACCGGGTAGTTGCGCTGCAGGCCGTAGGAGAACGAGGCCCGGGCGAAGTCCGCGATCGACTTGTTGAAGTTGTACATGCCCATCGCCACGCCGCCGTCGGCGCCATAGTTGGCCACCACGTGCTGGATCGGCTCGGAGCCGTCCTCCGGGGTGAAGGTGATGGTGAGCTCACCGGCACCGGGCACCTTGAAGTTGGTCGCCTTGTACTGGTCGCCGTGGGCGTGCCGGCCGATGATGATCGGCTTGGTCCAGCCCGGCACCAGCCGCGGGATGTTGGAGATGATGATCGGCTCGCGGAAGACGACGCCACCGAGGATGTTGCGGATGGTGCCGTTCGGGGAGACCCACATCTTCTTCAGGCCGAACTCCTCCACCCGCGCCTCGTCCGGGGTGATGGTGGCGCACTTGACGCCGACGCCGTGCTTCTTGATGGCGTTGGCCGCGTCGATGGTGACCTGGTCGTCGGTCGCGTCGCGGTACTCGATGCCGAGGTCGTAGTACTCGAGGTCGACGTCCAGGTAGGGGTGGATCAGGCGGTCCTTGATGAACTGCCAGATGATCCGGGTCATCTCGTCGCCGTCGAGTTCGACGACCGTACCTTCTACCTTGATTTTCGCCATGAGCGACCTTCCGGGGTGGGATCAGTGGAGATTATGTTGACATCAAGATATCCAATGCCCCCAGATTCGGCCACCGGGGTCGGCCAGGCGGTGTCCGCGCCGCCTGCAGGCGGCGCCCGTCGCCCTCACTCAGGAGTCGGCAGCCACCTCCACCACCAGGTCAACCCGCTGCTGCGGTCGCTGCTCGCGCTGATACGCCTGTTCACTCGGGATCCAGTCGGTCAGCCAGCGCATCCGAAGCGCCGCCGGGTCACGGGCGACGATCCGTTCCCAGCGGAGCCGGGCCGGCGCCTCGACCCACACGGTGAGCGCCCAGGGCACCGGAAGGCGGATATCTGTGCAGGACACGCCCTCGACCACCACCACGCCGCCAGGCGGCACGCTGACCCAGTCGCCGCCGGTGTCCGCGGCGAAGCCCCACCGCTGGTAGCGCCCGACCCGGCCCTGGCTCAACGGGGTAAGGAGCTGCTCGGCGAAGCGGTCGCGGTCCCAGCCGCGCAGGCCAGGGCGGGCGAACTCGTCGACGCTGACCAAGGTCGCACCCAGCCGGGCCGCGACGGCGGTGGCCAACGTGGTCTTGCCCGCCGCACCGAGGCCGTCGATACCGACCCACCGCGTCGCCTCGCGCTCGTGTACGTCGGCGGCCGTCAGGCGTGAGAGGATCACCGTCTCCGCCCTGGCCCAGGGCACCCGCTCCGGACGAAGAGGTCTGTTGCCGCCGCCGGTCGACTCGTCGCCCGCCACGTGACCTCCTCAATGTTGCGGTGAGGTTTCAAGTAAATAATGATTGAGCACGATCGGGTTGAACCCCTAGCGAACATTAACGTGCACGCATAGAGTCACCTCAGCAAACTCGGGGTTCCCCCGGCGTGCCCCCGTACGACGAGTCCTACGACACGCAGGAGCAGCATGGCCATAGCTACAACAGCAGGGACGGAGGCGTCTGCCGCCGCCCGCAAGACCAGTTCATCCAGCGGCGTGCTACGCGCAGTCGGGCGTAGTTACGTCCTGCGACGCATCCTGCGCGCCCTCTTCGTCATCTACATCGTCGCCACCGGCGTGTTCTTCCTGGTGCGACTGCTACCCGGCAATCCCGTCGACGTCTACATCAACTCCCAGATCGCGATGTACGGCAAGACCTATGAGACCGCAGCTTCCGAGGCTGCGGCGCTGTTCAGCTTCGACCCCGGCACCCCGCTGTGGCAGCAGTACATCGACTACATGATCGGCGTCGTCAAGGGTGACTTCGGCATGTCGATCCTCTCGCCCGGCACCACGGTGCTCGAGAAGATCGCCCTCCACCTTCCCTGGACCCTGTTCAGCGTTGGTGTGGCCATGATTATCTCGGTGTCCGTCGGTCTGATCCTGGGCATGCTGATGGCATACCGTCGCGGCGGATTCCTCGACCACGCCATCTCCACGGTCGGCAGCGCGTTCCACGCCATCCCGAACTACCTGCTCGCCATCATGATCGTCGTGATCGGTGCGGTGCAGCTGAACGTGATCGACTTCACCCAGATGCGTGGGCACAGTTCGCCCGGGGTCAAACCGGAGTTCAGCTTCGCGTTCCTGTCTGACAGCCTCTATCACGCCACCTTGCCGATCATGACCTACGTCCTCACCACAGTGGGCACCTGGGCTCTAGTGATGAAGTCGTCGACCACCCAGACCCTGGGCGAGGACTTCGTCACCGTGGCGCGGGCGCGAGGGCTGTCCGACAACCGGATCCGCCTTCAGTACGTCGGCCGCAACGCAGTGCTGCCGTTGGTGGCGCAGATCGCCACCCAGGCAGGCTTCGTGGTCGGCGGCGCGATCTTCGTGGAGAAGACCTTCGCCTACGACGGCATCGGCATCACCTTGTTCGAGTCCATCAGTGCCCGCGACTATCCCGTCATCCAGGGGATCCTGCTGGTCATCACCATCACCGTCGTCCTCGCCAACCTGGCCGCCGACCTGATCTACAGCGTGCTCGACCCCCGTATCCGTACCGGCGAGCAGGAGGCCTGATATGTCTGCACCTACCGCGACCATCGCGATCCCGCGCGGCAACGCCGTCCAGGGCTTCTTCCGCGAGCTGGCCCGAAGCAAGAGCGGCTTCGCCGGCTTCATCCTGCTCTTCCTGATCGTCGGCATGTCGGCGATCGGCCCGCTGGTCGTCAGTTCCGAGAACCCCACCGATGTGAATGCCATCTGGGGCGGCCCGACCCCGAGCCACTGGCTGGGCACCGACGGCAGCGGCAAGGACGTGCTCAAGCAGATCGTCCTGGGCGGGCGGACCGTCGTGTTCGTCGGCTTCGCCGCCGCGGCCATCACCACGGTGATCGCCGTCGTCATCGGCGCCCTGGCTGCCTACTTCCGCGGTCGCTTCGACGCGATCATGCTTCAGATCACCGACGTGGTGATGACCATCCCGCAGATCGTCCTGCTCGCCGTCATGGGCGCCTTCTTCCGGCTCGACTCGCCGGTAGCCCTGGCGATCCTCATCGGCGCCCTGTCCTGGCCGGTCCTGATGCGCTCGATCCGAGCGCAGGTGCTGTCGCTGAAGGAGCGGGAGTTCGTCGAGGCGGCCCGGCTGCTGGATCTCGGCACCGCCCGGGTGGTGTTCGCCGAGATCGTGCCCAACATGGCGTCGTACATCCTGATCAACTTCATCATCGCGGTCACCAACGCGATCTACGCCCTGGTCGGTCTCTATCTGCTCGGTCTCGCCCCGCTGGCCGGCGCGAACTGGGGCATCATGATCAACGACGCATGGATCAAGGGGGCCATGTTCCAGCAGAGCTCGCTGCTCTACATCCTCGCGCCGGTCACGATGATCGTGCTGCTGCAGCTCAGCCTCATCATGCTGACCCGCTCCCTGGAGGAGATCCTCAATCCTCGGTTGCGTGACCGGTGATGTCTGAGCGATCCCGAGCCGTCTCTTCCTCGACGACCATCTCCTGTCCCGCATTCCTGAACGGAGAACGACTGTGACTCCCACCCCCGCACCCGGCGGGAACGAGGCGCCGATCCTCTCGGTCCGCGATCTCGTGATCTCCTACCGCACCGGCAAGGGTCAGAGCGTCGACGCGATCCGTGGCGTCGACTTCGACCTCTACCCGAACCAGTCACTGGCCCTGGTCGGTGAGTCCGGCTGTGGCAAGACCACCCTGGGTCTCGGCCTGCTCCGACTGCTGCCCCGAATGGGCGGCATCCCGGCCGGCTCGATCACCTACCGTGGCCGCGACGGCTCCGAGCAGGACGTGCTCAAGCTGGAGCGCGGTCAGCTGCGCCGCTGGCGGTGGCGCGAGGCTGCGATGGTCTTCCAGGGCGCCATGAACTCCTTCAACCCGGTCCTGCGCGTCATCGACCAGATGAGCGACACCATCCGTGCTCACCCGGAGAAGGGCGGCAAGACCGCCACCAAGGCCGAGATCTGGGAACGCAGTGCCGACCTGATGCGATCGGTCCGGCTGGAGCCGAAGCAGGTGCTGCCGGCCTATCCGCACGAGCTCTCCGGCGGCATGCGGCAGCGCGTTCTGATCGCCATGAGCCTGCTGCTCGACCCGCGCCTGCTGGTCCTGGACGAGCCGACCACCGCGCTCGACATCTTGACCCAGCGGGCCATCGTCGACGTACTGCTGGAGCTCCGCGCCGAGCGGCAGTTCGCGATGATCTTCATCTCCCACGACCTCGGCGTCGCCGCCGAGCTCGCCGACCGGGTTGCCACCATGTATGCCGGGAAGATCATCGAGACCGGCACCGCGCGCGACACCTTCTACGCCCCGCGGCACCCGTACACCTCGGGTCTGATCAACGCCGTCCCGCCGGTGGTCGGTGACCTGCCGGAGCTGGCCTCGATCCCGGGCTCACCGCCCGGCCTCAACGCCCTGCCCTCGGGCTGTGCGTTCCATCCCCGCTGCACCTACGCGGTCGAGGAGTGCGAGCGCACCGATCCTCCGCTGCTGAGCATTACCGAACGCCCCACTGGCAACAGCCACGCCGCGGCCTGTCTGCGGTGGTCCGACGTCGTCCACGAACGAAAGGTGGTGGCCCGTGCCTGAGAGCACCCCGCTGATCCGGCTGAAGAACGCCCAGCAGACTTTTGCCTCCAAGAAGGGCGACATCCCCGCCGTCGACGATGTCAACATCTCCGTCGGCCCCGGCGAGGTGCTCTGCCTCGTCGGTGAGTCCGGCTGCGGCAAGACGACCAGCGCACGGATGGCCGCCGGCCTGTCCAAGCCCACCGGCGGCACCGTCGAGTTCGAGGGCAACGACATCTGGCAGCTGAACAAGCAGGACTTCACCTCCTTCCGCAAGTCGGTGCAGTTCGTCCACCAGGACCCGTACGCCTCACTGAACCCGATCCGGGACGTCTACACGACGTTGTCCACCCCACTGCTCAAGCACAAGGTGGCGAAGAACCGGGCCGACGCCTACGAGCGGGCCACGGAACTGCTGCGCCGGGTTGACCTGACGCCGCCGGAGAACTATCTGTCGAAGTTCCCGCACCAGCTGTCGGGCGGTCAGCGGCAGCGGGTGGCGGTGGCCCGGGCGCTGACGCTGGACCCCAAGCTGATCATCGCCGACGAGTCCACCTCGATGCTCGACGTCTCCATCCGGGTCGGCATGCTGAACATGCTGGGCAAGCTGCGCGACGAGCTCAATGTCGGCTTCTTGTTCATCACCCATGACCTGGCCATCGCCAAGTACTTCGGCTGGTCCGGGAAGATCGCCGTGATGTACCTCGGTCGGATCGTCGAGTTCGGTCCGACCCCGCAGGTGATCAACAACCCGCAGCACCCGTACACCCGGGCGCTGCTGGACGCGGTGCCCGAACCCGATCCCGACCTGGCTCTGACCAAGAAGCCGGGCGGCGGCCTGCGGTCCGCGGAGATCCCGAGCCTGCGGGCGCTGCCGCCGGGCTGCACCTTCCACCCGCGGTGCCCCCGGTTCGAGGAGGGCACCTGCAACACCGACCGCCCCGACCTCTACACCATCGCCCCGGCGCGCTCGGTAGCGTGCCATGTGGTGGCCCGCGAGGTCGGAGGGGTGGCCGAACGACCGCTGGCGGGGTCCTCCCCGACAGCCAACCAGAACGTGGTCGTGGGCGATCACTGATGTTGCCCATGATCCGGGCTCTGCTCGGGCTCGCTGCCTTCTTCGTCGTCGGATCGGCACTTCTGCTGCTCACCGTCGAGCCGGGTACCGCTGAGTTCGTGATGAGCGTGGCCAGCCTCGTCGTCGGACTTGGGCTGGGCGCTATTGCAATACCGCTGATCCGCATGAGCGGACGGCAGAACATTCCTCAGGAGGAGAAGTGACCGAAGAGTTCAACCTGTCCCGTCGGGGGCTGCTGCAGATGGTCGGACTGTCCGCTGTCGGCGTTGCCGGCGCCGGCGGTATCACTGCCTGCGCACCGTCCGCACCTAACGACGGCTCCGGCAGCAGCAGCGGCGGCACCGGGGGCGAGTTCCACGGCGGATGGCCGTACAAGCAGCCACCGGAGGGCAACTTCAACAACGCCGGCGCCCCGTTCGGCGGAGCTCCGTACCGGATCCTCTCCGACAGCCCGTACGGCGACCTCATCACCCTCCCGTCCGGCTTCTACTACTGGGCCGACAAGACGTGGGAGCTGATGCTCGCCGAGTCCTACGAGCTCGACCAGGAGGCGAACACCTTCACCGTGAAGGTCAAGCCGGGCCTGAAGTGGAGCGACGGCAGCGCCCTGACGTCGAAGGACTACGTCACCAGCTTCTGGTGCCAGTGGATTCTGCGTACGTCGTTGTGGAACTACATCTCCAAGATCGACGCACCGGACGAGTCGACCTTCGTACTCACCATGAACCGCCCGTCGACGGTGATCGAGCGCTACATCCTGCGGAGCAACATCGTCGCCACCTCGCTGTACGGCGAATGGGCTGACAAGGCGAAGGCGCTCGCGGAGTCCGGCAAGGACATGGACTCCGACGAGGGCAGCGAACTCAGCAGCGAGTTCCAGCAGTTCCGTCCGGACAAGTACATCGCCTCCGGGCCCTATGACCTGGACTACGGCAGCATCTCCAACACCCAGGTCACCATGGTCAAGAACCCCAACGGCTACGGCGCCGACAAGGTGAAGTTCGACAAGATCGTCGTCTACAACGGCGAGACCCCCGAGGTCACCCCGCTGCTGCAGAGCAAGGACATCGACTACGCGACCCACGGCTTCCCGACCGCGTCGGAGAAGTCGTTCCAGTCCGGCGGCTTCCGTATCCTCCGGCCGCCGGTCTACTCCGGTCCGGCGATCCTGTTCAACCTCGACAAGCTGACCGAGTTCCGTGACTACAAGGTGCGCCGGGCGATCGCTCACGTGATCGACCGCAACGTCAACGGCACCGTGGCCCTGGGTGACTCCGGCAAGGGTGTGGAGTTCATGGCCGGGTTCTCCGACAACCAGCTGGACCAGTGGCTGTCGGCCGAGGACAAGGGCAAGCTCAACAAGTACGAGCACAGCGCGGACAAGGCGTCCGCACTGCTGACCGAAGCCGGCTGGAAGAAGAACGGCGACAGCTGGGTGCTGCCCAACGGCAAGCCTGCCGCCTACGAGATCCAGTTCCCGTCGACGTTCGCCGACTGGTCGGCTGCGGCCGCCAACGCCGCCGAGCAGCTGTCGAGCTTCGGCATCAAGATCACTCCCCGCGGCGTCGACGACAAGCAGGCGCCGATCGACATCGACAAGGGCAACTTCCAGCTCGCCATCCAGAGCTGGGGCAGCTCCAGCCACCCGCACCCCTACTTCTCGTTCATCCAGGACCTGTACACCCACAACATCCCGATCGCGAAGAACCAGGGTGGCAAGGGCATGGGCTTCGAGCTGAAGACCACGTCGCCGACCTTGGGCGAGATCGACCTGGAGGAGATCGTCACGGCCGCCGGCGCCGGCCTCGACGAGGCGGAGCAGAAGGCCAACGTCACCAAGGCTGCCATCGTGTTCAACGAGCTGGTGCCGATGGTGCCGCTGTTCGAGCGCTACGGCAACAACCCCGCCCTCGAAGGTGAGCGGGTGCAGGGCTTCCCGGCCGACGACGACCCGATCCTGAAGAACGCTCCGTACGCGGACAACTTCGTGATCATGAGCATTCTGAGCGGCAAGATGGGCCCCAAGGCCTGATCGCCTAGCGATGCCTAGCGACGCCCGCAGGACGACCCCACCGGGGCCGGCCTGCGGGCGTCTGGCGTTCGTCGCCCGGAAACGTTGCCCCGCCGCAGGCGGCACCTCGACCAGACGCACCCGCTCCGGCGCTGCGAACTCCCACTTGCTAGCGTCAGTCCTAGCAATTCAGCTGGCCTCCCGACCTCGGTGGTGGCCATGACCCAGGGAGATAGCAGTGAGCACAACCTCCGTCAGCGGCAACGCCCCCGTGAAGGTCGCCGTCACCGGCGCCGCCGGACAGATCTGCTACAGCCTGTTGTTCCGGATCGCCAGCGGCGCGCTCTTCGGCGCGAATCAGCCCGTTGAGCTGCGCCTGCTGGAGATCACCCCGGCGCTCAAGGCGCTCGAGGGGGTCGTGATGGAGCTGGACGACTGCGCCTTTCCGCTGCTGAGCACCGTCGAGATCGGTGACGACCCGAACACGGTCTTCGACGGTGTGAACCTGGCCCTGCTGGTCGGTGCCCGGCCGCGGACCAAGGGGATGGAACGGGCCGACCTGCTCGAGGCCAACGGCGCCATCTTCACCGGTCAGGGCAGAGCACTCAATGACCACGCCGCTGACGACGTCCGCGTGCTCGTGACCGGCAACCCGGCCAACACCAACGCCCTGATCGCGATGAACAACGCCCCCGACATTCCCCGCGAGCGGTTCAACGCCCTGACTCGACTCGACCACAACCGAGCCAAGGCACAGCTCGCAGCGAAGACGGGTGCCACGGTGACCGACATCGCGCAGCTCACCATCTGGGGCAACCACTCCGCCACCCAGTACCCCGACATCTTCCACGCCACCGTCCGTGGCGAGAACGCGGCCACTGTGGTCGGCGACCAGACCTGGATCGAGCAGACGTTCCTGCCGACGGTCCAGCAGCGTGGTGCCGCCATCATCGAGGCCCGCGGGGCCAGCTCGGCCGCCAGCGCGGCCAACGCGACGGTGGAACACGCCCGTGACTGGCTGCTCGGCACCCCCGAGGGCGACTGGGTCTCCCAGGCGGTGCCGTCGGACGGCTCGTACGGCGTCCCCGAAGGCCTGATCAGCTCCTTCCCCGTCACCACCAAGGGTGGCGACTACTCGATCGTCCAAGGTCTCGAGATCGACGACTTCTCCCGCGCCAAGATCGACGCGAGCGTCGCGGAGCTTGTCGAGGAGCGCGACGCGGTCACCGCGCTCGGCCTGATCGGCTGACCTCCCCGCAGCACGGGCGGTCCACCACCCCGCTGACGGTGGTGGGCCGCCCGATGCGCGACACTAGAGCCATGACGGAAAACGGTCCGGGCTCGAACAACCCGAACGACAACCAGTCCTGGCAGCCCCGCCCCTGGGAGCCCAAGAACTGGGAGTCCAGCCTCAGCGACAGCAGTCTCGACGACAACAGCGATAAGTGGGGGCCCAGCTCCACCACCGGCGGGGGCACGGCCGGAAGCCAGCCGTCCGCCGGCAGCCAGCCCTCGGCGCCTGACCCCTTCAGCCGCGATGCAGCCACGCCGCCCGGCTCGTCCCCGATCGGGTCGGACCCCGCACCCGGGCAGAGCCCGTATGCGCAGCCCGGCTATGGCCAGGCCGACGGCTTCGGGCAGCCGCCCGCCTCGCAGCCGACCTCCCAGCCCTCGGCTGCGGACCCCGGGGGCGCCGGGTGGCCGTCGTATCCGTCAAGCGACCCGCAGCAGCCCTACGGCGGCCAGCCGGGCTACGGCAACCAGCCCTACCCGCAGCAGGGTTACGGCGATGCGGCGGGCTACCCGAACCCGACCGCCGACTATCCCGCGGCACAGCAGTACGGCGGCGGCGCGGGCTACAGCAACCCCAACCCCTACGACGTGAACCCGTACCAGGCCTCCTACGGGGCGTACTCGCCCTACGGCGTCGTCCCGGTCAGCCACCCGAAGGCCGTCGTCGCCCTGGTCACCGGCATCCTCGGCCTGGCCGTCTGCCCGTTCATCGGCATCGCCGGTCTGGTGCTGGGCGGCAAGGCCCGCAAGGAGATCGATGCGGAGCCGAACCGCTACACCGGCCGCGGCGTGGCCACCGCCGGCTGGATCCTCGGCATTCTCTCCGTCGTGTACACGGTCCTCCTCGTCTTGTTCTTCACCATCGGCATCGCCGGCGGCTGGTCCTGACCGCGACGTGGTGACCCGGGTCGTCGTCGTAGAGTGACCTCATGCCTGAGCCCGACGCCGCCGTCCCCGACGCCGCACCGAAGGTGGCCGAGGCCACCGACGACCTGGTCACCACGTCCCATCAGATCGGAACCGGCCGTACCCGGCTGAAGTACACAGCGACCACCGGACGGGTGGTGCTGCGCGAAGAAGTCATCGAAGACGGCAGCTTCGGGGGCCTGAAGCCCCGAGCCCAGATCTTCTCCACCGCGTACGTACTCGACGATGCCGACCCGGCCACCCGGCCGGTGACGTTCGCGTTCAACGGCGGGCCCGGGTCCTCATCGGTCTGGCTGCACCTGGGTCTGCTTGGACCCCGTCGGGTCACCATGGGTGACGTCGACGGGCTTGCTCCCCCGCCGTACGGGCTGACCGACAACCTCGAGACCCTGCTCGCGGTCTCCGACCTGGTCTTCATCGACCCGGTCACCACGGGCTACTCGCGTGCCAGCGAAGGACACAAGGCCGACGACTTCCACGGCTTCACCCGCGACATCGAGTCGGTCAGCGAGTTCATCCGGTTGTGGACATCGCGCAACGGTCGGTGGCTGTCACCGAAGTTCCTCGCCGGTGAGTCCTACGGCACCACCCGGGCTGCCGCACTCGCCGAGCATCTGGCCACCGGAGCGGGGCTCTACGTCAACGGGTTGATGCTGATCTCGTCGGTGCTGGACATGGGCTCGGTGCACTTCAGCGAGGGCAACGACCTGCCATACAGCCTGTACCTGCCGACCTACGCCGCCGCCGCGCACTTCCACCAGGTGACCACCGGCGATCTGCGGTCGATCATCGCCGACGCCGAAGACTTCGCCGCCCGCGACCTTCCCTGGGCGCTGGCGCGGGGTAACCGATTGCAGGGCAGCGAGCGGGCCGATGTGGTCGCCCGCTATGCCGCGCTGACCGGGCTGAGCCCGGAGTACGTCGACCGCGCCGACCTGCGGGTCGACCTGTTCTCGTTCGCCGCCGAGCTGCTCCGGTCCCGGCAGGTCCTGATCGGTCGGCTGGACATGCGGTTCACCGGCTGGCTCGACCGGGCCAACGACGACCGGATGGACTACGACCCGTCGCATGCAGCCATCACCGGACCGTACTCGGCGGCGCTCAACGCCTACGTCCGCGAGGAGCTGGGCTATCGCACCGATCTGACCTACAACGTGCTCACGCCCAAGGTGCAGCCCTGGTCCTACAAGGAGTTCGAGGGCTCCTCAGTCGAGGTCGCCACCGCCTGCACCAAGGCCATGCGTGCCAACCCGCACCTGCGGGTGCACATCGCCTGCGGCTATTACGACGGCGCCACCCCGCACTTCGCCGCCGAGCACGTCTTCGCCCACCTGCGGCTGCCCGCCGCGGAGCAGGATCGGATCGAGTGGGCCTACTACGAGGCCGGCCACATGATGTATGTCCATGAGCCGAGCCGGCTGCAGCAGTCAGCCGACCTGATCGACTTCGTGCGCCGCTCGGTCTGATGGCGACCTGCGCCGCGTGGTGTGAGGCGGCCTGCGCCGCGTGGTGTGAGGGTGGCGTGCGTCGCACAGGCTGATCACTGGGTGCGAACAGATCTGGGCACGATCCGGCACGATTCATCGGCCCGGCGATAGTGGTGTGCGACCCCGTGATAGGCAAGAATATCGGCCATGAGCAACCCTTACGACCAGAACCCCTATGCCGCCGGCGGCGGCGTCCCCCAACCGCACCCGAAGGGCACCACGGTCCTCGTCCTCGGCATCGTCAGCCTTTTCGTCTGCGGGATCATCCTCGGCCCGATCGCCTTCATCCAGGGCAACAAGGCGCTGAAGGAGATCGACGCCAACCCCGCGGCCTACACCAACCGGCAGAATGTGGTCATCGGCCGCATCCTCGGCATCGTCGCGATCGTGCTGTGGATCATCGGCATCGTGATCAACATCATCGTCGCTGCCGGCACCGCGGGCTCCAACTAGGCAGACAGCCAAGTCCCCCCCTTCCGCCTCAGGATCGGTGACCTCAGGTCTCCGCCCCTGGCCAACCTTCAGGACACACCGTGACCGATCCCAGCTATCCCTCGTCTCAACCGTCGTCCGGCGAGCCGCCGGCACCCGCCCAGGGCCAGCAGCCATACCAGAGCGGTTACGGTGATCCCCAGAACGCCCAAGGTGGCCAGGGCGGCGACCCCTCCTACGGTGCCCAGCAGTACGGGGGCGGCACCCAGCCGTACGGGGCGGCTCAGCCCTACCAGCAGCCCTACCCGGCCGGTTACCCGGCGATGGCGCAGGAGCACCCGCAGGGCACGATCATCCTCGTGCTCGGCATCCTGGGCTTCTTCACCGGCGTCACCGGCATCATCGCCTGGGTGATGGGCAGCAGGGCGATGAAAGAGATCCGAGCCACTGGGGTTCACTACTCCAACGAGCAGAACATCAACATCGGCCGGATCCTGGGCATGATCACCACGATCCTGACCATCATCGGCGTCGTCTTCTTCATCATCTACATCGTTGCCGTCGTCGCGCTGGTGGCCAGCACAAGCTGATCATCCTCGACTGCGTCTCGACGACGAAGGCCGGACCCGTCGGGTCCGGCCTTCGTGGTGTTTCGGGGTCGTGCCCGCCGCGAAGCTGGCGGTGGCGAACGAAACGGCTAGCTGCCGTCGGGAACCGCGATGGCCAGCGCCACGATGGCTGTCCCGGTGACCGCCAGCACAGCGATGTCGAAACCCCGGCTGCGCACCTGGAGCAGGCCGGCGTCGCGGCGCGGCAGCGCCATCCGCTCCACCGCACCCACGCCGAGCGAGCTGCCGATGATCAGGCAGCCGAGTCGCCAGGTGTCAGAGCCGAGCACCGCGACACCGAGACCGCACAGGACGCCCGCGATCACGATCAGCAGCGGCCACTGCCGCAGCGAGCGCGCCGCCGGCGACCCGTCCTTGACCATGATCAGGCCGATGCGAGCTGGCCGGCTGCGAGCTGCTGCTCGGCCCGTTCGACCACGTTGGTGAGCAGCATCGCCCGGGTCATGGGTCCCACGCCGCCGGGTACCGGCGCCACCCAGCTGGCCACGTCACGGACCCCGGGGTGCAGGTCACCGACCAGCCCTGCCTCGGTCCGGGTGATGCCGACGTCGACACAGACGGCACCAGGCTTGATCATGTCCGCCGTGATCAGACCCGGTCGCCCGGCAGCAGCGATCACGATGTCCGCGTCGCGGGTGTGCCGGGCCACGTCGACGGTCCCGGTGTGACACAGCGTCACGGTGGCGTTCTCGGACTTGCGGGTCAGCAGCAGCCCCAGCGGACGACCGACAGTGGTGCCGCGGCCGATGACGCACACCTCAGCCCCGTTCAGCTCCACCTCGAAGCGGCGCAGCAGCTCTACGATCCCCCGCGGGGTGCAGGGCAGCGGTCCTGCCTCGCCCAGCACCAGGCGACCCAGGTTGCTCGGGTGCAGCCCGTCGGCGTCCTTGTCCGGGTCGACCAGGCCGAGCGCCCAGTTGTCGTCCAGACCGTTCGGCAGCGGCAGCTGGACGATGTAGCCGGTGCAGGCGGGGTCGGCATTGAGCTCCTCGATCTTCGCTTGCAGCTCGTCGGCCGTGGTGGTGGCCGGCAGCTCGACCTGCAGCGAGGCGATCCCGACCTGGGCGCAGTCGCGGTGCTTGCCGGCGACGTAGGAGTGGCTGCCGGGGTCATCCCCGACCAGGACCGTACCCAGGCCGGGCGTGACGCCGGCCGCCTTGAGAACGGCCACCCGTTCGGTCAGCTCGTGCTTGATCGCGGCTGCTGTCGCCTTGCCATCCAGGATTCGTGCCGTCATGTCGTCGGGTTCGCCTCTCGGTGCGATAGGTCCAAAAAGATCGAAAGGTCAGTGGAAGAAGTGTCGCGCGCCGGTGAAGTACATCGTCACGCCGGCCCGCTGCGCAGCCGCGATGACCTCTTCGTCGCGGACCGATCCCCCGGGCTGCACGACAGCGGCCACCCCGGCGTCGAAGAGGATCTGTGGGCCGTCGGCGAACGGGAAGAAGGCATCGGAGGCGGCGACCGAACCGGCAGCGCGCTCGCCAGCCCGCTCGACGGCCAGCTTGCAGGAGTCCACCCGGTTGACCTGACCCATGCCGACGCCGACCGAGGCGCCGTCCCGGGCCAGCAGGATCGCGTTGGACTTGACCGACCTGCAGGCCTTCCAGGCGAACTGCAGGTCAGCGAGCCGGGCGGCATCGGCGGGCTCACCGGACACCAGCGTCCAGGTGGCGGCGTCGTCGGCCTCGATGTCGAGCGCGTCCACCGACTGCATCAGCAGACCACCGTCGATCGGGCGCGTCTCCACCCCACCGCGACTGGCCGGCTCGACCACCAGCAACCGGATGTTCTTCTTGGCCGAGAGGATCTCTGCGGCGCCGTCCTCATATCCGGGCGCCAGCACCACCTCGGTGAAGATGGGGGCGATCTGCTCGGCCAGGGCCACACTGACCGGACGGTTCGTGGCGATGACGCCGCCGAAGGCCGACACCGGGTCGCAGGCGTGGGCCTTACGGTGGGCCTCGGCCACGTCAGCCCCGACCGCGATGCCGCACGGGTTGGCGTGCTTGATGATGGCCACGGCCGGCTCGTCGAAGTCAGCAGCGGCCCGGCGGGCTGCGTTGCCGTCGACGTAGTTGTTGTAGGACATCTCCTTGCCGTGCAGCTGCGTGGCGGTGGCGAGCCCACCGGCGCCGTGACCATCGCGGTAGAGGGCGGCGCTCTGGTGGGGGTTCTCGCCGTAGCGCAGCACCGCTGCCTTGTCCCAGGTGGCCCCGACCCACGCAGGGAAGCCGGTGCCGTCACTGGTGTCAGTGAGCACATTGCCCATCCAGCTGGCCACCGCGACGTCGTAGGTCGCTGTGTGCACGAACGCGGTAGCGGCCAGCGCCTGGCGCTGGGCGAGGGTGAACCCGCCGCCGGCCAGTGCCTCGAGGAGCTGGCCGTACTGGCTCGGCGAGGTGACCACGGCCACGTTGGCGTGGTTCTTGGCCGCGCCGCGGACCATCGACGGCCCGCCGATGTCGATCTGCTCGATGCACTCGTCGGGACCGGCCCCCGAGCCGACGGTCTCGGTAAAGGGATAGAGGTTGCTGATCAGCAGCTGGAAGGGGGTCACCTCGAGCTCGGTGAGCTGGTCGCGGTGGCTGTCCAGCCGGACGTCGGCGAGCAGTCCCGCGTGCACCTTGGGGTGCAGGGTCTTGACCCGCCCGTCGAGGCATTCCGGGAACCCGGTGACCTGCTCGATCCCGGTCACCGGCAGTCCCGCCTCGGCGATCCGGGCGGCGGTGGAGCCGGTCGAGACGATCTCCACCCCGGCCTCGACCAGGGCCCGCGCGATGTCGACCAGGTCGGTCTTGTCGTAGACGGAGACCAGGGCCCGCGTGATGGCGCGGCGGTCCTCGCCCGTCGAGACGGCCGAATCGGTGGCTGGTGCGGTGTCGCTCATTCCCAGTGGACCTTTCTGTCGATCACGTGCCAACGACCGTTGGCGAGCTGGCGGGTGGTGGAGAGCAGCAGGTCGCGCTCAACCACCTTGATGCGTTCGTGCAGCGTGTCGACGGTGTCGTCGTCGAGCACCGGTACGGCCGCCTGGGCCAAGATCACGCCCGAGTCCACGCCCTCGTCGACTAAGAACACGCTGGCGCCGGTCACCTTCACCCCGTACGCCAGCGCGTCGCGGGGACCGTGCATGCCGGGGAAGGAGGGCAGCAGCGCCGGGTGGGTGTTGATGGTGCGACCGCCGTAGCGGCGAAGGAAGTGCGACCCGACCAGCTTCATGAAGCCGGCACTGACCACCAGGTCGGGGGCGAACTCGTCCACCTGCGCGGTGAGCTCGGCGTCCCAACGGGCGCGGTCGTCGCCGCGGACGTACGGATGGACGAACGTAGGGATGCCGGCGCGAGCGGCGCGCTCGAGAGCCAGGATGCCGTCTCGGTCGGCGCCCACCGCGACGATTCGGGCACCGAAGGAGGGATCGGCGGTGGCGTCGATCAGAGCCTGCAGCAGGCTGCCGGTGCCGGAGACCAGGACGACGAGGCGGGCCGGTCCATCGTGGCGTCGGGGCGAGTGGGGGGTGCCCGCGACCGACGAGACGTGGTCCACGGGGTTCGACACGACGGTCAGCCTATCCACACGCCGAGGCCGAGTGTGAACCGTGCGGGAGCGCTGCGAGACCGCCCCGCTTCCGCCGCTGCAGCCCCGGCAGTCGCTACTGAGCTGCGCGCCGGCGCCGGAGGAGCCCGAGCGCCAGGCCCGCGACAGCGCCGGACAGTCCCATCGTGGTGGCCGCCATCGCCAACAGCGGCTGCAGCTGCGGGCCGAGACCTGTCAGCCGCAAGGTGCCGAGGTCGCCACTGCTCACCCATCCCAGAACCACGAACAGCAGCCCGGCGAGCACGCCGGCCAGCCCGCCGACCAGACTCGTCTCGTCCGCCCGGGCGGCGGGGCGCGCCCGAGTGATGCACCAGGCAGCAAGTCCGCCGGCGACCACACCGGAGACCAGCCAGAGCAGGGAGATGGTGTCGCCGGGTCCTTCAGCCGGGACGGCACCGAAGATCGGTATCGACGGCAGCAGGCCCAGATCGGTGGCCACCGGGGTGATCACGATGCCCTCCCCGAGGGAGAAGCCCGCGCCGAGCGCGTACGACCCGCTCCAGACCAGGAGGTTCGGGACGAAGGCCAGCTGCGCCGCCACCACGGTGATGCCGCCCGCGACCCCCGGGTCGAGTGCTGCGGTGAGCTGTTCCACCCGCTCCAGTCGCAGCACCAGACCAGTCACCAAGACCCCGGCCCCGGTGACGAGCATGGTGAGCTGGGCAGCGAGTACGGCCCGCGGCAGCGCACGCGACCACAACGGCCATGATGCCGTCGGGTCGACCTCGAGCGCGCGGCAGCTGCCCCAGGCGGTCGCCACCAGCGCCAGGGCGGCGGTGATCACGATCCCGCGCGGCAGGTGGTCAGCTGATCCGGCGATCACGGCCACCGCGACCATGGCCGCCGTATAGACGCCGGCCATCACCCCGACGACCTTCGCCGCTCCCCTGCCGCGGGGACCACGGGTCTGTCGGGCGGCGAAGGCGGCGAACCGGGAGAGCATCACAGCCAGCACCGCCGTCGCGCCCCAGGGCACCAAGGTCAGTGTGGTGGTGCCGAGGGTGGCGCCGGCGCCGTGCGCCAGCAACCAGAGTTCGGTGCCCACCCCGACAGCGCCGGCGAAGCTCCCTGGTTCGGCGGCCAGCCAGCCGAGGACGGCCAGGCCGGTGGTGATGATCCAGCCGAACAGCACCGTTGCGGCAGCGCCCGCAAGCGCCGCGAGCAGCCAGCTCAGCACCGGCGGATCGGCCAGGGCCGGCTTCGGCCCGGCGGTGCGCGCCAGCGGCACGGTCGTCTCCAGCGTGATGTCGCGAGCACGCCGACGGCGGGTGTCGGAGTCAGTGCGACGGGGCGAGAGAAGGGAAGCCATGGCCCTTCCATGCTCACCCAGGCTCCCCGCCAAATCGCCGAGACACGCCAGCAGCGGGTAAAGTTTGGGAATCTGTGCCAGGAGCAACTTGCCCGTCCTGGTGCCGCCAGACATCCGAGGAGTACGCAGCATGGTCGGCAAGGAGCCTGAGGACTATCGGCCCCGGCGCGCCCTACCCTTTGTGGACCCCGAGTCGGACGACGAAGCACGCAAGCCCCTCTACCGCGACGAGGTCGAGCCGGAGCAGTCCCGCCACAGCGCCGAGGAGCCGGCGCAGTCTCGCCACAGCGCCGAGGAGCCGGCGCCGTCTCGCCACAGCGCCGAGGAGCCGGAGCCGTCCACCGGCCCGGAAGCAACGTCCCAGCCGGACCTCTCTGACGAAACGACAGCCGACCGCTCCTCGAGCGACCCCAGGGCGATCGACACCCCGGCGAAGGGCGCCCCCGCGGGCCCAGCTGGGCAGCCCGTGCCGGGGCCGACCGTGGACGGGGAGAGCGCGGTGACGGCGGTCCGGCCGCGCCGTAACGGCTCAACCAGCCTCGGTGCGCGCCGATCCATGCCGGCCGACGACGCCACCACCATCCTGCCGCGGACCGAGCGACGTGGTGGCGCCCTCGGCGGCCACGTCGAAGAGTTCGACGATGAGGCAGACCCGAAGGTGTCTCGAGCCAAATGGGCGATGTTCGTCGGGCTCGCCGCTGCGGTGGCGGTGCTGGGCCTGGTCATCGTCTACGCCGTGACGTCCTTCGGCGACCGGGAGGCTGCCGATCCGCCACCCGCCACCGCGCCCCAGTCCACCAACACCTCGAATGACCCCAGCGCCGCGCCGACCGTCGACCCGGCAGCCATGCTGACGGACGACTCGATGCTCAATCCCGACGACGCCCGGCTGGTCGACGGCAAACGGACCTGGAAGGTCGCCTCGACCCAGAAGGGCCTGGACTCCAGCTCGCCGCAGGCGGCCTGCCTGGGTGGCGAGCCCGTCGAGGGCCAGCCGACCGCCCGGCAGACGGTGCTGCGACTGCTGAGCAGCGACGGCAAGGATGCTCCGGGGGTGTTGCACCAGGCAGACGCGTACGCCACTCCCGAGGAGGCGAACCAGGCCTATGCCCTGGCGGCCAAGGCCATCGGTGGCTGTGAGATGGCCGGCACCTCCATCCAGTTCGGGTACGCCGTCCGCGGTCTCGGCGATGCCGCCCTTGCCGTGGTGCTGAAGGTCGAGGACTCCGAAACCACCGAGTTCCGCACCGTCGTGATCACCCGGACCGGACAGGTCGTCGACGTCGTGGACGTCGCCAAGCCGTCGAAGGCGGTGCCGGCCGAGAGTGTGGCCAAGGCAGCGGCCGGCGCGGTGACCACCCAGTGCAAGAGCTCTGGCGGCGCCTGCGTGGAGTCGCTCAAGGTGACCGCCGGGCCGCCGCCGGTCGGTGGCGACCAGCTCGGCTTCCTCGCCACCGCCGACCTCCCCGCGGTGGGTGAGCCGGTCGGCACCTGGACCGGAACCACCGCAGCCAAGCCCGGGG
Organism: Microlunatus sp. M237; assembly: GCF_056896895.1. Taxonomy (NCBI): domain Bacteria; kingdom Bacillati; phylum Actinomycetota; class Actinomycetes; order Propionibacteriales; family Propionibacteriaceae; genus Microlunatus; species Microlunatus sp. M237. The sequence continues at coordinate 578,051 of NZ_JBXHBL010000001.1, forward strand.
CCAACCTCGTCGGCAGCGGCTGCGAGAGCGTCGAGTTCGATCGGGCCGGTGCCAAGTCGGCCCTCGGTCGCACCTATCTGCTGCAGGACACCACGCCCTCCCAGCTCTTCGGGCTGGACGAGGTCGTCCTCACCATGGACAGCGCGAAGGACGCGACAGCATTCGTGCAGGCGATGAAGAAAGAGATGACCACCTGCAAGGAGCGCAAGCTCACCGCGACCGTCACCCCGCCGGCGCCGGTCGAGGGCAAGGGTGCGAAGAACGTCGACATCGACGGATGGACGACGACAGTCGTGCAGGCCACCAGCGACACCGCCAGGAGCACCTACCGGGTCGGAGCCGTCGCGGTCGGCGCCAAGGTGGTCTACGTCTATCTGTCCGCCGATGTGGAGAAGAAGCTCGATGTCAGTGAGGGCGAGTTCACCGCGATCGCCCGCCGCGCCGCGGAGCGGGCCAGCCAGGTCAAGTGAGGCCCCGCTGACCGGTGCCGGCGGCGCTGGTCAGCGGGCTCCCAGACGCGCGCTCACCGGACGCGGCCCAGCGCCATCAGGGCGAGCAGCAGTGCACCGAGGGTCTCGCTGTCGATGATCTCCCCCCGCCCGATCATCGAGAGCACCTCGGCGACCGGCACCCGGCGGACGGCGGTGATGCCTTCCGCCTCCTGCTCGGCTCCCGCCACCGGGTGGAGTCCTCGGGCCAGGAAAACCCGGCCCGGGGCGGCGGCCACCCCGTTGAGTGACTCGATCCGCGCCAGCGGCTGCCACGCTCGCGCCGCCAACCCGGTCTCCTCACGCAGCTCCCGCCGGGCCGCCTCCAGCAGATCCTCCCCGTCCGAACCCCCGGCCGGGACCTCCCACGAACGGCTGCCGGTCGGATAGCGGTCGACCTGCACCAGCACGACCTCCTCGTCGTCTGTCACCGGCACCACGAACACTGCCGGGCTGCGGACCTCGACCACGCCGTACGTGCCCGGCGCGCCGTCGGGCCGGCGGACGACGTCTTCACGGACTCGGATCCAGGCGTTCTCATAGACGGTGCGAGACGACTCGGTGGACCACATCTGTTCTCCTCGTGGTGGCGTACCCGGATGGTCGAGAAAACGCACGAACGCCCCGGACCACAAAGGGTCCGGGGCGCTCGGGAGCTCACTCGATCAGGCCGAAAGGCCCTGCATGATCTCGCGCATCAGTTCGGCGGTCTCACTCGGCGTCTTGCCGACCTTGACCCCGGCGGCCTCAAGGGCCTCCTTCTTGGCAGCCGCCGTGCCCGAGGACCCGGAGACGATGGCGCCGGCGTGGCCCATCGTCTTGCCCTCGGGTGCGGTGAAGCCGGCCACATAGCCGACGACCGGCTTGGTCACATTGGCCTTGATGTATTCCGCCGCCCGCTCCTCGGCGTCCCCGCCGATCTCACCGATCATCACGATGGCGTCGGTGTCGGGGTCATCCTGGAACGCCTGCAGCGCGTCGATGTGGGTGGTGCCGATGACGGGGTCGCCGCCGATGCCCACGGCGGACGAGAAGCCGAAGTCCCGCAGCTCATACATCATCTGGTAGGTCAGCGTGCCCGACTTGGACACCAGACCGATCCGGCCGGCCTTGGTGATGTCAGCCGGGATGATGCCGGCGTTGGACTGTCCCGGAGAGATCAGGCCCGGGCAGTTCGGCCCGATCAGGCGGGTGGCGCTGCCCTGCGACAGGGTGTAGAACTCGGCGCTGTCCTTGACCGGGACACCCTCAGTGATGACCACGGCCAGCGGGATCTTGGCCTCGATCGCCTCGATCACCGCACCCTTGGTGAACTTGGCCGGGACGAAGATCACCGTCACATTGGCGCCGGTGGCCTCGATCGCGTCGCCCACCGAGTTGAAGACGGGAACGCTGGTCGACGAGCCGGCCTCGGACCCGGGGAACTCGACGGTCTGGCCGCCCTTGCCGGGGGTGACCCCGCCGACGATCTTGGTGCCCGAGGCGAGCATCCGCGCGGTGTGCTTACGGCCCTCCGAGCCGGTCATGCCCTGGACGATGACCTTGGAGTCCGAATTGAGAAAGATTGCCATGTCAGTACTCCCCTACTTCGCAGCCAGCTCGGCAGCCCGCTTGGCTGCTCCGTCCATCGTGTCGACCTGCTCGAGGCCGGGCAGCCCGGCGTCGTTCAGGATCGAACGCCCCAGCTCGGCGTTGTTGCCGTCCAGCCGGACGACCAGCGGCTTGGTGACTGCCTCGCCGCGGCTCTCCAGCAGGGCGAACGCCTGCACGATGCCGTTGGCCACCGCATCGCAGGCCGTGATGCCGCCGAAGACGTTGACGAAAACGCTCTTGACCTGGGGGTCGCCGAGGATGATCTCGAGGCCGTTGGCCATCACCTCCGCGCTCGCGCCGCCGCCGATGTCGAGGAAGTTGGCGGGCTGGGGCCGTCCCGGGAGCTGCTCACCGGCGTACGCGACGACGTCGAGCGTGCTCATCACCAGACCTGCGCCGTTGCCGATGATGCCGACGGACCCGTCCAGCTTGACGTAGTTCAGGCCCTTCTCCTTCGCCGCGTTCTCCAGCGGGTCGGTGGCGGAGTTGTCGACCAGCGCCTCGTGCTCGGGGTGGCGGAAGTCGGCGTTCTCGTCCAGCGACACCTTGCCGTCGAGGGCGACGATCGACCCGTCGCCGGTCTTCACCAGCGGGTTCACCTCGACGAGCGTGGCGTCCTCACCGGCGTAGACCTTGCCCAGCAGCTGCAGCACGCGGGCGATCTCGGGGCGGTCGGCCTCGTCGAAACCGGCGGCCGCGACGATCTCGTCGGCCTTGGCCTGATCGATACCCACGATCGGATCGACCGGGATGCGCGCCAGTGCCTCGGGCCGCTCGACGGCGAGCTGCTCGATGTCCATGCCGCCCTCTTTCGAGCACATGGCGAGGTAGCTGCGGTTCGCTCGGTCCAGCAACAGGGAGAAGTAGTACTCCTCGGCGATATCGGCGCCCTCAGCGATCATCACCTTCTTGACCACGTGGCCCTTGATGTCGAGCCCGAGGATCTCCTCGGCGCGCTGCGCCGCCTCGTCGGGCGTACGCGCGATCTTGACGCCGCCGGCCTTGCCGCGGCCTCCGGTCTTGACCTGCGCCTTGACCACGACCACCGGGGTGCCGAGTTCGGCCGCAGCCGTCCTGGCCTCGTCCGGGGTTGTGGCGGTGATGCCCTTGAGGACGGGAACGCCGTACTCCTCAAAGGTGTCCCTCGCCTGGTATTCGTACAGATCCACGACGGTTCTTCCTCGCTTTCGTTACGTTCCGGCGGTCGCAGGTACGCGCCCGGCGGGAGGTGCCCGTGGGTGGACGGGCAACGACGAGCCTAGTGGTCGCGGACCGGAACCGGCGTTCGGGGCGTCCAGATCCCGGCCCATCCGGTCGGGCCACCGAAGGCCAGGACTCCCCCGGTGGGCGACTCAGAGCGTCGAAGAACGAGACACGTTGTTGCGCACCCACTCCACGATCGACGCCATCGTCGCTCCCGGGGTGAAGACCTGTGCCACGCCGAGCTCGGCCAGCTCAGTCCGGTCCGCTTCCGGGATGATGCCGCCGCCGAAGACGACGATGTCGTCGGCCCCGGCCTCTCGCAGCAGCTGCACCACCCGGGCGAACAGGGTCATGTGGGCCCCGGACAGCACCGACAGCCCGATCGCGTCGGCATCCTCGGCGATCGCGGTCGCGACGATCTGTTCCGGGCTCTGGTGCAGACCCGTATAGATGACCTCCATGCCGGCGTCGCGCAACGCGCGGGCGACCACCTTGGCCCCTCGGTCGTGCCCGTCCAGACCGGGCTTGGCGACCACGACCCGCAGCGGGGTCGTCGGCTCCGTCGGCTGCTCTGCATCCACATCGGCAGCGTAGCGGGGAGTACCCTGAGTCCGTGCTGAAGTCGACCCTGGGGGGTCTGCCACGGGTGCGGGTCACCGACGTCCCCCGGATCGCGTCCGGGGTGCTCTTGGAGGCGGGCTGGACCGCAGCGCACCTGCTGCACTATCCCTTCGGCCTCCGCCTTCAGCACCCCTTCGGCGCTCAGCCGAGTGACCCGCCGACCGCGACGTCTGCCGAGGGCGATCTCTCGGTGGAGCAACGCGGCATGGTCCACCACGGCGTGGACGTCGCCGTCACCCCGATCCTGCTGGTGCACGGCATCATCGACAACCACACCGTGTTCGCCCGGATGGATCGTGCGCTGCGCCGCCGGGGCTTCTTCACCGTGGCCCACTTCGACTACGGCCTGCTCACCCGCGACGTCCGCAGCACTGCGACGGCATTGGCCACGGCGGTGGAGCGTCTGGTGGCCAAGACCGGCTACGAGAAGGTGCATCTGGTCGGGCACAGCCTCGGCGGGCTGGTGGCGCGGTACTACGTCCAGCGGATGGGCGGCCATGCCCGGGTCCGTACCCTCGTCACTCTCGGCACCCCCCATGCGGGCACGACCTTGGCCAGGGCAGGCCGGGCGCTGCCGCTGGTCCGGCAGCTGGCGCCCGGCTCTGAGCTGCTGACCGAGCTGGCGGAGCCGGCCCCGGACTGCAGCACGCGCTTCGTCGCCTTCTACAGCGATCTCGACCATCTGATCGTGCCGAGTCGAAGCGGCAGGCTGGAGCATCCCGATCTGCGGGTCCGCAACGTCGAAGTGCACCGGGTGGGGCACATGTCGCTGCCGCACAGCGCCCGGATCGCCTTCGAGGTCGCGGCCGCGCTGCGCGAGCTCGACGACGAGTCGTCGAGCGCCGAGGCCGACGCAGCCGGCTGAAGCGGTTGCTGTGGATACAGACGCCGACCCCGATCTGGGGCAGACTGTTCTTGCTGCCGTCAGGAAGTTTGGCGGTTGGGTTATCTATCCGTTATCTTTCTTCTGCGTCCTTCGCGGGGGAAGTGCGCGGTGGATTACCACCGATGTCTCATCTGGGCGCTCTTCCCCCTCCTGGATGCATCGGGCGAGAGACCGGTTCCGCGCAGGCGGTCCGGACCGACGCCCATCCAGGTCGCCGAAGACGAGGAGCTAGCAACGTGCCACCCCAGTCGCTCCGACGCATGTCCCGTCGGGCGCTGATCGCAGATGTGGAACCGGCTGACCGCCGCGGCTGGTTGTCGCACGGTATCGCCGCGCTGGCCATCTCTGCTCTGGGTATCGCCGTCGCCGGCTCGGTGACTCTCACGACCAATGCGCAGTCGACCTCTGGCGGGGTCGACGCCGCTACCACCTCCGGCGTGGCCGCCGCACCTGCTCAGCCGCGACCGGCAGGACAGCTCGGCGGACTGGGCGTACCCGCGCCGACCACGACCAAGCCCGCGGCCACCGATGGCGCGCTGGCCTCTTTCGCTCGTCGTGACAACGCCGAGACCACCTCGCGATCGATCAGCAGCGCCCAGGTCAGGGAGCGCGCCGCGGCGCGAGCCGAGGATCTGACCAAGACCGCCGAAGAGATCGTCCGCGCCGCCCAGGACAAGAGCAGCGAGAAGCGGACCAAGTCGCTGGAGGCCACCGAGCGCGCCTCGCGCGCCGCGGCCGTCAGGATGGCCGAGCGGCGCAGCCAGGAGGCGGCAGCGGCCCGGGTCCAGGCGCAGAACGCCCGCGAGGCCGTCGAGTCCACCACGACCGCGCCCGGCGTGCCGGCCGAGCCCGACCTCAGCACCATCCCCACCGGCGGCGGCGGGGCCTCCCCCGTTCCCGGTGCGGTCATCGGTGCGCACTTCGGCCAGTACGGCCTGTGGTCGCGTTATCACACCGGCCTCGACTTCCGTGCCGCGTACGGCGTCCCGATCCGCGCGGTCAAGTCCGGCGTCGTGCTGTTCGCCGGCAACTCCGGCGACTGGGCCGGCAACTACATCGCGGTCAAGCACGCCGACGGCATGACGACCATGTCGTCGCACATGTCATCGATGTCGGTCAGTGCCGGCCAGACCGTCCAGGCCGGCCAGGTCATCGGTCACGTGGGCCAGACGGGTCGGGCGTTCGGTGCCCACCTGCACTTCGAGCTGTACCCGGCAGGCGTCAAGTACGGCGACGTCTACCGCGCGGTCAACCCGCAGCCCTGGCTGAGTGCCAGCGGCGTCCAGACCCGCTGAGCAGAACTCGGGTCAGACTCGCTGACCGCCCGCAGGCCGGCAGACCCGCTGACCGCTCGCAGGGCCGGCAAACTCCCCTGAGCGCTCGCAGTGCCGTCAAACTCCCCCGCGCGCTCGCAGTTCCCTCAGACTCGCCGACGCACGCAGTGCCCCCAAGACTCGCTGACCGCTCGGAGCGCCCCCAAGACTCGCTGACCGCTCGGAGCGCCCTCAGGCTCCCTGAGCGCTAGAAGCGCCTTCGGTCCCGCCGCGTGGCGCGCGCTCGACCTCGCCGAACACCGGCAGACCACCGTCCTGTTCAGGCGCCCCAGCGCCGAAGATTCTGCGGTCCAAACCGCCCCGGACCGCAATACCATCAAACCAACTGGTACGCCGATCGTTTTGGTGCCTGTTACCCATCCGTTATGGTTGACAAGAGTCCACCGCCCTAGTAGGCGGGTTTCAATCGGCGGCGTGAAGCGATCCGTGTGAGTTCGGCGATTGAGCAGTGACCACAACCATGTCGTCGTTTGTAGGAGTTTGTCTGTGCCCCGGTTGACGCCTTTGTTCGTCCATGCGCGCCGAAATCTGAAGAACCTCCACCCCAGTCGAAAGGGTCGGCTACAGCACGGCCTTACGGCGCTGTCCGCGTCGGTCCTCGGTCTCGGACTGGCTGGTTCCGTAGCCCTGAGTGGGGCAGCATCCCAGGCCGCCACCGTCCAGACGGTGTCCACGTCGGCCCCGACCGAGGTTGCGCAGTCCTCGCCCTTCCAGAGTCGTGACCAACAGACCAGCCGTTCCGCGGGGCGCCACCCGATGACCCCCGAGGCGATCGCCGCGCTCGCGCGGCAGCGAGCCAACGACTTGTCGGCAGCCGGTCAGGCCAGCGACAAGGAAGCAGTGGCGAAGGCCGCTGCAGCGAGGGCCAAGAAGCTGAGCGCCCAATCGGCCGCCACTGCCCAGAAGGCTCAGCAGTTGCAGAAGGCCAAGGCCGCTGCCGCAGCTAAGGCGAAGGCCGCTGCCGCGGCTAAGGCGAAGGCCGCTGCCGCGGCTAAGGCGAAGGCCGCTGCCGCAGCCAAAGCCAAGGCCGCTGCCGCAGCCAAAGCCAAGGCGGCCGCCGCAGCCAAAGCCAAGGCCGCTGCCGCAGCCAAAGCGAAGGCGGCCGCCGCAGCGAAGGCGAAGGCCGCTGCCGCAGCCAAGGCGAAGGCTGCCGCGAAAGCGAGGGCCAAGGCCAAGGCTGCCGCTCGGGCCAAGGTCGCGAAGAAGCGCGCCAGCGCGGCGTCGCTTCCGCTGCGCCGCGGCTACACCATCTCGGCCAGGTTCGGGCAGGTCGGCTCGTGGTCGCGCTACCACACCGGGATGGACTTCGCCGCCTCGATCGGCACGTCCATCTACGCGCCGACCGCTGGGGTCGTCACCCATGCCGGCGGCGGCGGTGGCGCCAGCGGGTGGGCAGGCAGCTATGTCACCATCCGCCACAACGACGGCAAAAGCACGCTGTACGCCCACATGTCGACCGTCTCGGTGTCGGTGGGTCAGAAGGTCAGCGGCGGGCAGTCACTCGGCAAGGTCGGGATGACCGGACGTACGTTCGGGCCGCACATGCACTTCGAGCTCTATCCGGCCGGAGTCACACCCGGTGACGTCTACCGGGCGACCAACCCCGAGCCATGGCTGAAGAAGCTCGGCGTCCGCCCCTGACGGGAGCCGTCGCCACCGACCCTGACGGTCGCGGGCCCGGGATGCGCTATGCGCCCGGGCCCGTCGTCTCGAAGCTCAGAGCTTCTCCAGCGGTGCGTGCCGGAGCGACAGCCGCTTGAGCCCGGCGGAACCGAAGTCGACGTCGGCCTTCACGTCGTCACCGCTACCGGAGGTGGCCACCACGCTGCCCATCCCGAAGGTGGCGTGCAGCACCCGGTCCCCCGCCACCAGCGACGGGATCTCACGGGCCTTGGGCCGCGCGCCGAAGCCCACAGCGTTGCGCCACGACTGGTTGTCGCGGCCCGAGCTGGACCAGGTGCTGGTCCCCGCACGGCCGGTGGCCGAGGTGTTGCGCCAGGTGGTGGTGGCCGTCTCGAGCCGCCGCCAGTCCACCAACCGGGGCGGGATGTCGGCCAGGAAACGGCTGGGTGGGTTGTGCTGCGGCGCCCCCCAGGCTGCGCGGACCACCGCCCGGGTGAGATAGAGCCGCTGACGGGCGCGGGTCACGCCCACATACGCCAACCGCCGCTCCTCGGCCAGTTCGGTGGCGTCGGCCAAGGCCCGCTGATGCGGGAACACGCCGTCCTCGCACCCGGTCAGGAACACCGTGTCGAACTCCAGTCCCTTGGCGGTGTGCAGTGTCATCAGCGTCACCACTCCCGCATCCTCCCCGTCGGGCGTACTGGGGATCTGGTCGGAGTCGGCGACCAGGGCCACCCGCTCCAAGAAGGCGCCGAGCGAGGCGTCGGGTTCCGGCGCGCCGGCACCGAGGTCCAGCTCCGGGTCCACCGCGGTAGCCGCCGTCGCGGGCGCAACGGTCGGCGACGTGGCGAGAGACAGCTCGAAGGCGGCGAGGTCGGCCTCCCCACCCGGTCCGAGGTCGGGTGCCGCGGTCGCGCCGGTGACGAACTCCCGGGCCACGGCGACCAGCTCGACCAGGTTCTCCATCCGGGTTTCGTCCTGTGGGTCGGTCGAGGCCTGCAGCTCGGCCAGATATCCCGACTCGGTGAGCACACTGGTCAGGATCTGATCGGCCGGAACGCCCTCGGTGACCATCGCCTCATGGGCGTCGAGGAAGTCGGCGAACGCGGCGATCTGCTTGGCCGAGCGGGTGGCCAGCCCTTGAGCTTCATCGGCCCGGCGCAGCGCCTCCGCGAAGCTGATCCGCTCCTTGGCGGCGAGCGCCTCGATGGCCGCTTCGGCGCGGTCCCCGATGCCCCGCTTGGGGACGTTCAGGATCCGCCGGACCGAGACGTCGTCGGTGCGGTTGGCTATCGCTCGCAGGTACGCGATCGCGTCACGCACCTCGCGCCGCTCATAGAAGCGCACCCCGCCGACCACCTTGTACGGCAGTCCGACCCGGATGAAGACCTCCTCGAAGGCACGTGACTGAGCGTTCGTGCGATAGAACACCGCTGCATCGCTGTAGCGCGCACCGTGCTCGTCGTGCAGTCGGTCGATCTCCTCGGCCACGAACTGCGCCTCGTCGTGCTCGGAGTCGGCCACGTATCCGACGATGGGCTCGCCGTCGCCGGAGTCGGACCACAGCCGCTTCTCCGCGCGGCCCTCGTTCTTGGAGATGATCGCGTTGGCCGCGCTCAAGATGGTCTGGGTGGAGCGATAGTTCTGTTCCAGCAGGATCGTCCGGGCGCCGGGGAAATCCAGCGAGAAGTCGAGGATGTTGCGGATCGTCGCGCCGCGGAAGGCGTAGATCGACTGATCGGAGTCACCGACCACCATCAGCTCGGGCGGGTCGACCACTGGACCGTCCCCGGTCGGCTCCGCCCCGCACAGCTCCCTGATCAGTGAGTACTGCGCGTGGTTGGTGTCTTGGTATTCGTCGACCAGGACGTGGCGGAAGCGGCGCCGGTACTGCTCGCGCAGGTCCGGGAACGCCTGCAGCAGGTGCACCGTGGTCATGATCAGGTCGTCGAAGTCCAGGGCATTCGCGGCCACCAGCCGGCGCTGGTATTCCCGGTACACCTCGAGCCTGGTCTCGTCGTCGGTGGTGTTGACCTTGTCGGCGGCCGACTCATGGTCGACCAGCTCGTTCTTGAGGTTGGACACCCAGTTCATCAGCGACCGTACCGGGAACCGCTTGGCGTCGAGGTCGAGGTCGCGGGCCACCAGCTGCATCAGGCGCTTCTGGTCGGCGTCGTCGTAGATGGAGAACGTTCGCGAGATGCCGAAGCGGCCGATCTCGGCCCGCAGGATCCGCACACAGGCGGAATGGAAGGTGGAGACCCACATCAGCTTGGCACGGTTGCCGACCAGGTCGATCACCCGGCTGCGCATCTCCGCCGCTGCCTTGTTGGTGAACGTGATGGCCAGGATGGACCCAGGGTGCACGTTGCGTTCCGCCACCAGGTAGGCGATCCGCCGGGTCAGGACGCGGGTCTTGCCCGAACCTGCACCGGCGACCACCAGGACCGGGGCACCGGCGTGCAGCACGGCCTCACGCTGTGGTGGGTTCAGCCCTTCGAGCAGCTTCGCGGCGTCGAGACCGCCACCTCGACGTGAGCGTGGACGCGGCGTGGATGCCTGCGGGAAAAGGTCCTCGGGCATCCCTGGGGTCCTCGCTGAGGGTGGGGGTTCGGGCAGGATGGTCATAGCGTTTCAACCCTAGACGCCCGCGGCGACAGCCGCCGAGCCGACACCCAGGCCGTCGGATGGACAGTCCGGCCCAACGACCCGGCTGCGCGTAGATTTGACCCATGAGGCTGCGCCACGTTCCGCTCCGCAAGATCGTCCGGCGCACTCTCTTGGGCGCGGTCGGCGTGCAGGCTGCGACCATCGCCACGCTGTTGGTGGTCGACAGCCGACGCAAGCGGAAGCGGGCGCCTGCTGTTTTTCCCCGGGTGCCCCCACGTTCGGTCACGACCGGCAGCTCCGAGGTCACCGTCTACACCTACGGTGAGGACCTGTACGCCGACATGCTCGGTGCGATCCGCCAGGCCAAGCGTCAGGTGTTCTTCGAGACCTACATCTGGAAGTCGGATGCGGTGGGCCAGGCGTTCAAGGATGCCCTGATCGACGCCGCCGAGCGTGGCGTGAAGGTGTACGTGGTGTTCGACGAGTTCGCCAACTTGGTGGTGCCACGACGGTTCTTCCGCTTCCCGCCCTCGATCGAGGTCCGCCGCCACCCGCTGCTGGTCCGCGGTCTGCGGATCCCGCGCAACACCGGCCGCGACCACCGCAAGATTCTGGTGGTGGACGACGACGCCGCCTTCCTCGGTGGTTACAACATCGGGTCGCTGTATGCCACCGACTGGCGCGATACCCATGCCCGGCTCACCGGCGACATCGTCTGGGATGTACAGAATGCGTTCGTCGACTACTGGAACCTCTTCCCCGGCCGTCAGCGTCGGCCGCTGCCCGACACCGGCGGCGTGCACTGGCAGCCCACCATCCGGATCCACCGCAACATCCCGCGCAATCTGGTCTTCCCGATCCGGGGGATGTATCTGGAAGCCATCGACCGTGCCTCCGACCACATCTATCTGACGCACGCGTACCTGATCCCCGACGAGGACATGCTCTCCGGCCTGATCCGGGCGGCCAAGCGTGGCGTGGACGTACGCATCATCGTCCCGGCCGAGTCCAACCACATCGTGGCCGACTGGCTGTCCCGCGGCTACTACGGCCAGCTGCTGCGCGGCGGGGTACGCCTGTTCCTCTACCAGGGGGCCATGGTGCACGCGAAGACCGCCACCGTGGACGGGCAGTGGTCCACGATCGGCACCGCCAACATCGACCGGCTCAGCCTCAGCGGCAACTACGAGATCAACATGGAGGTGTTCGACCCGGACGTGGCCCGCCAGATGGAGGAGATCTTCGCCATCGACACCTCGAACACCGTGGAGCTGACCTCGCAGGAGTGGCACCGTCGGCACGCGATGGTGAAGTTCTCCGAGACGGTGCTCACTCCCCTGCGCCCCTTGTTGTAGCGCGGCGCCGACGCCGGGGGCTCCGGTTCAGACGGGAAGCGACTCCGGCTCGTCCGCGGCGGCGCTCTTGGCGTTGCGGTTCCGAACGGCGGCGAGATAGAGGCCGGCGATGGTGACCAGCAGGATCGCGCCATAGACCACGAACCGGATCGGGTCGGCCACGTCGTAGCCCTTGAGCAGCGTGCGGGCGTTAGTCACCAAGATGATGCCTCCGACGGCGACCCCGAGCAGGTGGGCCGGGGCGACCTTGACCAGATACGCCGCCAGCGGCGCCGCGATCAGACCGCCGACGAGCAGGGCCAGTGCGAAGCTCCAGTTGATCCCGGCCGCACCGAGCCCGACCAGGAAGCCGATGCTCGCCGCCGCGCTGACGGCGAACTCACTGGTGTCGACCGAGCCGATCACCTTGCGCGGCTCGAGCCGACCGTCGGCGAGCAGGGCCGGTGTGGCGACCGGTCCCCAGCCGCCACCGCCGCTGGCGTCGATGAAGCCGGCGAACAGCCCCAGTGGGGCCAAGAACTTGACGGTGAGCTGCTTGCGCAGGCTCGGCTTGATGCCGAGGATGAATCGAACCAGGATGTAGAGACCCAGCAGCACCAAGATGCCCGACATCAGCGGAGCGGCGGCTTCGGTCGACAGGCTGGACAAGACTGTCGCGCCGAGGAAGGCCCCGACCGCACCGGGCCCGGCGATCCGTCCGACCACGCGCCAGTCCACGTTGTTCAGCTTCCAGTGCGAGACGCCGGAGGCGAGGTTGGTGCCGATCTCGGAGAAGTGCACCGACGCCGACGCCGCCGCCGGAGTGAGGCCCGCCAGCACCAGCAGGGTCGTCGACGTAACGCCGTACCCCATTCCCAGGCTGCCGTCGACGAGCTGCGCCGCCAAGCCCACTAGGGCGAGGATGATCAGTTTCTTCACGGGATGCCACCTCTGGTTTGCCTACCGACTTGGTAGGAATTGTGGTCAACCCTAACCAGGAGTGGCGGGCCCTCCGAGGGCTTGTCTCACTTTACGGACCCTCGTCTCATAATTCGGAACAGCGCTGAGGTCTGCCCGGCCGACGCGTCAAGTCGGGACAATCGTCACGGACGGGGATTGATCCGCCGCCACGGTTTCGAGTCTCGACGTGCGCCCATCCCCGCAGCGCAACGCCGGCACACCTCGGTCACCTCGTCCGCGTGCCGGCCGGTGGCAGGCTGGACATCGGCCCACGCCGTCCCCGGAAACTTCGTCAGCTGGGACTTGCTCAGGGCCAGCCCGCACACTGTCTGGTTCGTTCCCGGGCGCCAGGCGTGAACGACGCCGGCGGGCCGGCGGACGTTGTCGGGGTCCTTCCAGGTGCCTGTGGCCGCTACCGATGACATCGATCACCCTCCCAGACGTGACGGCCGTTCCACCCTATCCGCGCGCCTGCGCGCAGGGTGCGGACCGCCCGATCGGGCCCCGGTCGGCCCGCCGAACCTCTAGTAAGGTGTGCTCTGTGGTGGATAAAGAGCCGCCAGCGGATCGGTTCGCAGCGATCGCGCGAGAGATGCGCGCGGAGGCGGATGAGGGCTCGACGCTGGACCGTGCGGTCAAGGTCGCGACTGAGCTGATCGACACCTGTGACTGGGCCGGGGTGACGCTGGTCTTGGGCACGGGCCGACGGCTGGAGACGCCATCGGCAACTGATGAGCTGGCAGTTCGCGCCGACCAGCTGCAGCAGGAGCTCGGCGAAGGCCCGGGCGTCAACACCCTCGCCCGGTACGACACAGTGTCCAGCCCGGACCTGCTCCTCGACCAGCGGTGGCCGCGGTGGGCGGCGCGGGCTGTCGACGAGCTGGGCGTACGGAGCCTGCTGTGCTTCCAGCTGTTCACGACCGACGAGGCGTATGGGGCGCTGAACCTCTATTCCCGCAGAACCGACGCGTTCACCGTGCAGGATCACGCCGTCGGCCTGGCGTTGGCCGCGCATGTCGCCGTCGCGCTTGGCGCGGCCCGGGATATCGGCCATCGCGACATCGCCATCGGGCGTCGCACGCTCATCGGGCAGGCCGAAGGCATTGTGATGGAACGGTTCCAACTGAGCGCGACACAGGCGTTCGCCTTTCTGCGGCGGGTGTCGCAGGCCGAGAACCGCAAGCTGTACGACATCGCCCGCGACATCGTCGACACGCGCCGCACCCCCACCGCGACCTCCGCCCCAGACTGACGGCGACCGGACCGCTCAGCCGAGCGGTCCGGCGACCAGAAGAACGCAGGCCTGGCGCTGACTGTTTAACACCGGCCTGCGCCTCCGGCTGGCCCGGCGCCGTACTCATTGCCGGGCCGCCACCTCCTGACTACCCGCAGGCGCGAACCTGACGCAGGTCGGTCTCATTCTGGGAGCAATCCACGCGGATCAGCGGCTGGGAGTCGTCTGATCGCGGGGCGCGACGGGCGCGGCCTCCGACCACGGAGATGGAGTCAGTCGATCTTGTTTTGGTCCGGCGACGTCGGGGCATTTGACCCTCGGGCGAGCGCCGGCATTGTCCACGTCGGTGCCTGCTATGCCCAGGAGGTGGTGCACCCCCTCCTGGGTCCCCCGAGCACCGACAATGAGGCGATGACGAAGACCGACTTGAAGAAGGAGATCTCGACCTACGCGGCACGCCGGGGGTTCGAGATCGTCACCGTGCCGGCGATGCAGTTCTTGATGGTCGACGGCCACGGCGACCCGAACACCTCCCAGGCCTATGCCGAGGCGTTGAGGACCATCTATCCCGTCGCCTATTCGCTGAAGTTCGCCAGCAAGTCCACCCTCGGCCGCGACTACACGGTGATGCCCCTGGAAGCTCTCTGGTGGTCCGACGACCTGACCGCCTTCACGACCGCCCGGGACAAGTCGCGCTGGGACTGGACGCTGATGAACATGGTGCCGGAGTGGCTCACCGCCGACGACCTCGACGCGGCCCGGCTGGCGGTCGCGCGGAAGGGCGGCGCGCCCGCGCTGGACGCTCTGCGCCTCGAATCCTTCGATGAAGGGCTGGTCGTGCAGACGCTGCACGTCGGTTCGTACGACGACGAAGCCCCGGTGCTGGACGCGATGCACCACGACTTCATCCCGGCGCAGTCGCTGCGGATGACCGGCAAGCACCATGAGATCTATCTCAACGACGCTCGCCGGACACCGCCAGAGAAGCTGAGAACGATCTTGCGTCAGCCAGTGCTGCGTTCCGCCTCCCGTGACGATTCCGAGCCTGCCTCGCGGTGACCTCGGGCACCTTCCAAGTTCAGATACGCATCCAGGGCCGCCGCGCCGCCGAGCATGGCCCGCCTCCTGGCCGACAGGCGGGCGCGCCAGTCCCGGAGCAGAGATTCCAGCGGCGCAAGGCCCCCGGCTGATCGGACCTGCGCGATCACCGGCACGATCTGCGCCAACAGGTAGCCGCCGCGTCTGAGCTGGTGCACCAGGTGGGCATCGCGAACGTCAGCCGCGGTGTACACCCGGTATCCCGTCTGCGGGTGCCGGCGCGGTCGAAGCAGGCCGGCGCGTTCCCACGTACGCAACGTGGCCGGGCGAAGCCCGAGCCGGTCCGCCAGCAACCCGATGAAGACGTCACCTCGGTCGGTCTGCTCCGGTTCGAGGTCACCGACAGCAACTTCGACTGCCTGCAGGGTGCGACGGTCCTCGACGAGCTCGAGGTGACTCGCATCGATCAGCTGCAGCGCATCGTCGGTGGCGCCCCGGTGGACCGCCTGCAGGATCGACCTGGATGTCTGGTGTCCGTGCCCGGGCACCAGGGCGAGGAAGGCGCGGAGCGCATACCCGTGCGCCACCGTATAGACCCGGTAGCCCTGGGCCGTACGCTCGGCCGGCGGCAGGATACCGGCGGCCTCATAGTTCCTGACCGCTTGGGTGGACAGGTGGTGCGGACGGGCCAGATCGACCGGCCGGAGCCTTCCCCCCGTTTGAGGCTTATGAACCATCGCGCCTCCAACTCTTCGCAGAAGCTTCAACCGGAGCTTCAAAGATAGCGTTGAGGGTATGACTGACCCACTCGCCACCATCCCCCAGCTGGTCGACGCCGACACCGTGATGGGGCTGCTGGTCGACCGCCCCCGCCTGCTGGCGCTGGGCGAGCCCACTCACGGCGAGGACGTGCTGCTCCGGCTGCGCAACGACCTCTTCTTCGAACTCGTCGAGCAGCATGGCTATCGAAGGATCGCCCTCGAGAGCGACTGCCTGGGTGGTCTGATCGTGGAGGAGTACGTCACCTCCGGTATCGGCTCCCTGGAGGAGGTGATGGAGCGCGGCTTCAGCCACGAGTGGGGCGCCTTCGCGGGCAACCGGGAGCTGGTGCGCTGGATGCGGGCGTACAACGAGGGCCGCTCCGGGACCGAACAGGTGCACTTCGCCGGCTTCGACGGGCCGCTGGAGATCCACGCAGCGGCGAGCCCTCGGCAGTGCGTCACCGCGCTCCACCACTACCTCGCCGCCCGGGTGCCGGCCGAGCTGCTGCCGTGCACCGACCAGGCACTCGATCGTCTGATCGGCGACGACGCGCAGTGGACGAATCCCGCCGCCATGAGAGAGCCGGCCGAGTCCGTGGGACAGACGTCCCACGCCCGGGCGCTGCGGCTGATCACCGGTGATCTGATCGCCCTGCTCGACATGCAGGCCCCACAGCTGGTCGCGGAGTCGTCGCGGGATGAGTGGGACCGCGCCCGCCTGTACGCGCGGACCGCTAGCGGGCTGCTGCGCTACCACTCGGCGATGGCCGACCGCACACCGAGCCGGATGGCTCAGCTGCTGGGCGTGCGGGACTCGATGATGGCCGCCAACCTGCTCGCCCTCGCCGAGCAGGGCCCCACTCTGGTCAACGCCCACAACAGCCACCTGCAGCGGGACCGGAGCTCGATGCGGATGGGCGAGGCGCCCGTCCAGTGGTGGAGCGCGGGCGCGATCGCCGCCGTCCAGCTGGGCCGGGACTATGCGTTCCTGGCCACAGCCCTGGGAACGATCCGGGACCGCGGCGTGGACGCGCCCCCTCCGGACACCGTCGAGGGAATGCTCTACGCGGCGGTGGCGCAGCCGTGCCTGCTCGACGCCCGCCGGCTGGCTGAGGCGCTCGCCGACGTTGGGCCCACAGCGCGCGTCTCCCCCTGGTACGGCTACGCGCCGCTGGACCCGGCCCAACTGCTCAGCATCGACGCTGTCCTGTTCGTGCCGGACGCCGGCCGGTGATCCGCCGGCCGCAGATCTGCTGCCCGGCCAGCCGGCGGCAGGGCTCAGCTCCAGGCCGACGGGTTCGCCACCAAGGTGACCACGCTCTGCGGCATCTGGCCTGAGGCGACGTGCGCCAGGGTGACCGACTCAAGGATCGCCCGCTCCGAAGCTCGCAGGGCGATCCAGACCTGTTGCAGCGGGGCCGCGGCGCCGACATATTCGAGGTGCTCGGGTCGGCTGCCGCGGACGTTCGCCAGCTCACCGTCCAGCGCCCGGATCACGTCGGCGATGCTGATCTCCGCCGCGGGACGCGCCAACCTGTATCCACCATCCGGGCCACGCTGGCTGCGCAGCAGCCCACCACGGCGCAGCTCCCCGAGAATGCTCTCGAGATACTTGTTGGGGATCTGCTGGGCCGCCGACAGCTGGTCCACCGTGCGCGGGGCATTCACCGCGGCCAGCTCCGACACGGCGCGGAGGGCGTAGTCGACCCGCGCGGACAGTCTCATCGTGTCCTCGACCTTACTGCCACAGCACGGCCAGTGCGGCATTGCCGAGCGTCAGGACGGCCATGATCGCCCACAGGCCCTTGGGGATGGATTCAAACTTGCGGTTCTTCGCCACCAACAGCACGAGCAGCGCCGTCACCACGAGCTTCACCCCGAGCTTGACGTGGTTGAGCTCACCCTCGACGGTGGGGTCCCAGCCGAGCTCGAGGAACACCACCAGTCCCAGGCCGCTGACCAGCTGGGTCCAGGCTCCGTACAGCATGGTCGCGTTCACCTCCGGATGAGGGGACCGGGCCTGGACCAACAGACCACCGAACAGCGCCGCAAAACCGACCAGGTGGATCAGCACCAGCAACTGGTGGACGAAGGGCATGGCGGCAGCCTAGTGGAACCCTGACCTGACCCCCAGAACCGCGACACGCGACCCGCTATCACGCTCAGGTGGTCAGCCGAGCCGCATTTACACTGTAAGTTGAACGCTATGGGAACAATTATCGGATACATCGTCATCGGCCTGATCGCAGGAGCGATCGCCAAGGCCCTCCTGCCGGGCAAGCAAGGCGGCGGCTGGGTGGCCACCATCATCCTCGGGATCGTCGGAGCCCTCCTCGGTGGGTTCCTGGGTGGCCTGCTGCTCGATGTCAGCTACGACGACATCTTCAGCTTCAAGGGCCTCATCACCGCGGTTATCGGCAGCCTCATCGTGCTGCTGATCTGGGGCTTCATCCGCAAGCGCTCCAACGCCTGACCTGCAACTTTGAGATCCCGGCTCACCATACGGTGGGCCGGGATCTCTGCGTTCGGGTCCGTTTCTCGGTGACCCGCCCGCCGGGACGGCTCAGACCAGCCGGCGGTCGGTGGCCCAGCGGGTGAGCTGGTGGCGGTTGGACAGCTGCAGCTTGCGGAGCACGCTGCTGACGTGGGTCTCCACGGTCTTCACCGAGATGAACAGCTCCTTGGCCACTTCCTTGTACGCATATCCCCGCGCAATCAGCCGGAGCACCTCGCGCTCGCGCTGGGACAGCCGGTCCAGATCCTCGTCCACGCTGGCCACGTCGATCGCACCGGAGAAGGCGTCCAGCACGAACCCCGCCAGCCGTGGGGAGAAGACAGCGTCCCCCTCGGCGACCCGGCGGATCGCGTCGATCAGCTCGGCCCCGTTGATGGACTTGGTCACATAGCCACGTGCGCCGGCGCGGATCACCCCGATGACATCCTCGGCCGCGTCCGACACCGACAGGGCGAGGAACTTCTGCTCGGGGTTACGTTCGAGCACCCGACGCAACACCTCCACCCCGCCACCACGGGGCAGGTGGACGTCGAGCAGCACCACGTCGGGACGGGTCGCCAACACCACCTTGATCGCCGTGTCGGCGTCGGCCGCTTCGCCGACCACCTGCACCGCGGTGCCGATCTCGGCCTTGACCCCGGTACGGAACATGGCGTGGTCGTCGACCACAACCACCCGCCGCTGAGCGGTCGGCTCGGTAGGAACGGGTGGGGCCAGGTTCGGTTCGCTCATCGTTTGATCTCCAGTCGTACTTCGGTGCCGTCGTTGGGGGTGGAACGTATCTGGGCGGTGCCGCCGTGCCGCTCCATCCTGTCGATGATGCTGCCCTTGACGCCCATCCGGTCCTGGGCCACGGCCGCCACATCGAAACCACGACCGCGGTCGCGGACGAACACCTCGACCGTGTCGTCGGTGACCTCGGCGTAGACGTCGATCTTGTCGGCGCCGGAGTGCTTCGCGGCGTTCACCATCGCCTCTCGAGCGGCGCGGACGAGGGCATGGACGGAGTCGGAGGGGTCACAGTCGCCCACCACCACCAGCTCAACCGGTACGGCGCGCTCGTCCTCGACCTCCGCTGCCGCTTCCGACAGCGCGGCTTTGAGGGAGGTGTCGGCCAGCTCGTCGCCGTAGAGCCAGCCCCGCAGCTCACGCTCCTGCCGCCGGGCCAGCTGCTGGACGATCTTCGGGTCGTCGGCTTGGCGTTGGATCAGCGCCAGCGTCTGCAGCACGGAGTCGTGCAGGTGGGCGGCCATGTCGGCGCGGGCGTCGGCACGTACCTTCTCGGCCCTGGCCTCGTTCAGTGCCGAGCGCGACCGGTGCAGCCAAGGGGCCATCACGATCGCCATCCCGGCCAACGCCATGGTGGTCATGGCGAGCACCTCGGGCAGCTGCTCCAGCTTTCCCTGCTGAGCGATCACCAGACCGAACGCAGCACCGACGAAGCCCAAGCCCAAGATGACCCGGATGATCGCCGGCCAACCTCCTCGGGCCACGAACGGCGCCAGCCAGACCCGCCCACCGGCTTCGGCCCGCCACTGCTTCTGGCGCGCGGAGTCGGCCTGCCGCCAGACCAGCGCAGCACCGGCACAGGCGAAGGCGACCGGCCAGAACAGCTGCTGGCTGATGCCAAGGCCGCTCGTCTGCACGATCCACAGCAGCCCGGTGGCCAGCGCCACCAGGGCGATCAGCATGCCCCAGTCGACGCGCCGGCGCGGCTTGCTCGAATCGCGCATCCCCGCGCGCGCTGCGGACTCCAGCCCGGGCGCCTTGGTCGGCCGCTCGGGGGGCAGCAGCAACCACAGCGCGCCATAGGCGATGACACCGATGAACTGGAAGATCAGTAGGGCGACGAAGCCGACCCGAATCACCATCACCGGACAGTTCAGGTGTCGCGCCAGCCCGGTGCAGACGCCGCCGAGCAAGGCGCCTTCGGACACCCGCGTCGCGCGGGGGCGATCCTCGGTGGCCGGATCGACCACACCCGCCTTGTCGTACGCCGCGGCGGGTGGGGCCTGGCTGGTCGCTGACCGGCCGGGAGTGATGCCCGAGTCGCTCACCGCGGGCGCGGGAACAGCTGAGCCGGTCTGTACGGGGTCAGTCTGCACAGGGTCAGTCTGCAGAGGGGCGTCGGACACCTCGGACAGCGCGATCGACGTACCCGTCTTCGCGGGCGCCCGTCGAGGGCCGGACTCGGTCGTAGCCATGGTGCATCCAGGGTTGCACGAACCAAGGCGCCGTTCCACAGGGTCGTCCCCGACACCACCCCGAACTACTCTGAGGCCCGCCTCGCTCGTGGCGCCCCGACTCACTCTCGGACAACCGGCCCGGATCCTGCCGGGAGGGATCGGCGGGACATCTCGGGGTGGTCCCTGATGGTGCGAGCCGACGAAGTCGACAAGATGGGCAGGTGACTTCGATCTGGCAGATGCGGCGCAGCGCGACCGACGGCAGGATCACCGGTCTCTGTGCGGGCGCCGCCCGGCACTGGGGCGTCGACCCGGTGCTGGTCCGGGTGGCGTGCGCGGTGCTCGCCCTCAGTGGCGGTATCGGCCTGGTGCTCTACGTCGCCGGCTGGCTGCTGATCCCGGTCGAGGGAAAGACCACTGCACCCATCGACGACCTGCTCGGTCCCCAGGCCCGCCGGTGGCCCAAGGAGCTGTGGCTGGTGGTGGTCGCCGTCGCGTGCGTGGTCGCCTTCACCGTGCTGGGCGCCATCACCCCGTTCGGTTTCGGCCCCGCCCTCATCCTCGCGGCCATCTGGTATTTCGGCTTCTACAAGACCAAGCAGCCCTCGGCCCCCGCCGATCCTCCCGCGCCTGGCCTCACCTCGCCCGCTCAGCAGGCGCCGTTCGCCGGCTATCCCGGTCCAGCCACCCCCTTCACCGAAGCTGCGTACGCCTGGCAGCGCCGGGTGTACGACTACCATGCCCGCACGACCGGCCAACCATCGGCTGCGCCGATGCCACCCCCGTGGTTGCCTCAGGCCCCGAACGCGACAGCGCCCTTCCCGACGTATCCCTCGCAGCCGGCGTGGTCCGACCCCCGCCACAGCCCGCAGGATCCGCCGCCGCGGATCGACGCGGTCGCCCCGCCGTCGGTCGACCCAGTCCGGCAGTCGTTCCTGGCCACTCCCGACCCGGTCGGGCTCTACACCGATCCGGAACCGGTCGCCGCCACTGCGATCGTCCCGCGCTCACGGCGCAAGGCCGCCCGCCGCCTGCGGCTGGTGACCCTGGTGGTGGGAGGGCTGGTGCTCACCGTCCTGGGTGCGCTCGACTCGATGGGGCTGGCGACCATCCCGCTGACCGCCTACTTCGCCGCCGCGCTGCTGGTGGTCGGGCTCAGCCTGGTCGCGGCCACCTGGCTGGGGCGCGCCCGCGGCCTGCTGCCCGTCGGCTTGCTGCTGCTCGTGACCACGCTCGGCGTCGCCGCCAGCGGTCCGGTCGCCGACGTACGCCACTGGGGCACCGAGCAGCACTCCTTCACCGAGGTGTCGCAGCTGCCGACGGCCGGCCTCACCCGGGAGGCCGGAGCCATGACGGTGGACCTCAGCCACCTCAGCGTCGACCGGGATGCGACCTTGACCGCGCAGGTCGAGCTGGGCCGGCTCGAGGTCCGGGTCCCCGCCGACGCCGAGGTCCGGGTGAACTGGCGGGTCGAGGCCGGTGTGTTCTCCGCCTACGGGGACCAGGCGCAGGTCGGCAACGACCTGACGGGCGTGGTCCAGCCGCAGGACCAGACCCCCGGCCGACCGACGCTGACCCTGGACCTCGAGGTCGGCCAGGGCGAGCTGCGGGTGGTCCGATGAGACACGTCGACGTGGTCGCCCTGATCACCGGCCTGCTGCTCACTGCGGTCGCCGCCGGCTCGCTGTGGTGGTCCTTCACCGGATCCCTGAACTGGGGCCTGATCCGGGTGGTCGCACCGATGGCCCTCGTGGTCGTCGGTGTCCTCGGCCTCGCCCTGTCCCGCAACCGGGAGTGAGACCACAACTCCTTCACCTCGTTCATCCTCTCGACCCAGACCAGGAAGGCACGACATGTCCCAGCCCTATCCCCCGTACTCGGGGCCGAAGAAGCTCGAGCGGAGCCGCGACAACAAGGTGATCGGCGGTGTCTGCGGCGGCGTGGCCGACTATCTCAACATGGACGCGACCCTGGTCCGGGTGTTGTGGGTCGTTATCACGCTGTTCACCGGCGTCCCCGTCGTGCTGTACATCCTGGCGCTCTTCCTGATGCCGGAGAAGTCCAGCGTTCCGCCCCAGCCCGGATACCCGCACGTCAACGGACCGCAGTCGCCGACCGGGTATCCGTCGCCGTACCCCCCGTCCGCGGCTCCGTTCGCCGCCGACCCCTACCCGCAGGCTCCGGTCGCCGATCCCGTCTGGGGACCGGGCGGTGCCCCGTGGGAGCAGCCCACTCCCCCGGCTCCGGCTGAGCCGGCCCAGACGAGCACCTGGGAGTCGGCCCCGGCCGAGCCCACCGAGGAATCGCCCGGCGATCCCACCACCAAGCCGGAGTCCGGCGGTCCCCGCCCCCTCTGAGCCCTGGACCGGAGCCGGTGTCACCTGACGAGGTGGCACCGGTTCTGCAGGTCCGCGACACCTAGCCGGTGCGGATCAGCTCCACGAAGAGCTGGTGGACTCTGAGGTCGTCGGTCACCTCCGGGTGGAAGGCGGTGGCGAGCCGTTGCTCCTGTCGGACGACCACGATCTTGGGCTCGGCGACGCCGGGGACAGCCACCTCGGCCAGCACCTCGACCTTCGCGCCGGCCGACTCGACCCAGGGCGCACGGATGAACACCGCGTGCAGCGCGGAGTCGATGCCTTTCACCTGGAGATCGGTCTCGAAGGAGTCGGTCTGTCGGCCGAACGCGTTGCGGCGAACGGTGATGTCCAACCCGCCGATGGTCTGCTGATCGGCGGTGCCGTCCAGCACCCGGTCAGCCAGCAGGATCATCCCGGCGCAGGAGCCGTAGACCGGCAGCCCATCCTGCACCGCAGCGACCAGCGACTCGCGGATCCCGAACGTTCGGGTCAGCTTGTCGATGGTGGTCGACTCACCGCCGGGCAGCACCAGACCGTCCAGCCCTGACAGCTCCTCCGGACGGCGGACGGCCCGTACGTTCGTCCCACAGGCCCGAAGCGCGGCGAGATGCTCGCGAAAGTCGCCCTGCAGCGCCAAGACGCCGACGAGCGGAGCGCTCACCAGCCGCGTTCGGCGAGCCGGTGCGGTTCGGGGATCTCGTCAACGTTGATGCCGACCATCGCCTCGCCCAGACCGCGAGACACCTTGGCGACCACGTCGGCGTCGTCGAAGAAGGTGGTGGCCTGGACGATCGCCGCCGCGCGTTCGGCCGGGTTGCCCGACTTGAAGATGCCCGAGCCGACGAAGACGCCCTCGGCGCCGAGCTGCATCATCATGGCTGCGTCGGCCGGCGTGGCGATGCCGCCCGCGGTGAACAGCACCACCGGCAGCTTGCCGCGCTCGGCGATCTCGGCGACCAGGTCATACGGCGCCTGCAGCTCCTTGGCGGCGACGTACAGCTCGTCGTGCGACAGCGAGCTGAGCCGACGGATCTCCCCACCGATCTTGCGCATGTGCATGGTGGCGTTGGAGACGTCGCCGGTCCCCGCCTCGCCCTTGGACCGGATCATCGCCGCGCCCTCGGTGATCCGGCGCAGCGCCTCACCCAGATGGGTGGCGCCACAGACGAACGGGACGGTGAAGTTCCACTTGTCGATGTGGTTCGCGTAGTCGGCGGGCGTCAGCACCTCCGACTCGTCGATGTAGTCGACGCCGAGGGACTGCAGCACCTGGGCCTCGACGAAGTGGCCGATCCGGGCCTTCGCCATCACCGGGATGGAGACCGCGGCGATGATGCTCTCGATCATGTCGGGGTCGCTCATCCGGGACACGCCACCTTGGGCACGGATATCGGCGGGCACCCGCTCGAGGGCCATCACGGCGACCGCGCCGGCGTCCTCGGCGATCTTGGCCTGCTCGGCGGTGACGACGTCCATGATGACGCCGCCCTTGAGCATCTCGGCCATCCCGCGCTTCACGCGAGAGGTGCCGGTTCCAGGGGTGGAGGGGAAGGGAGTGCTCTCGGTCATGCGGAATCCTTGCTGCGAGGTGTCGCACGGGAGCGGTCGACGACCGCGATTTCGGCGCGCGGGTGCGACGGCACTCGCACCAAACCCCATCCTAGGACCGATCCCGGCCGATGGAGCCGGCGTCTTACCACTGACCGAGCCCGGGACTCACTCCCACTCGATCGTCCCCGGCGGCTTGCTGGTGATGTCGACGACGACGCGGTTGACCTCGTCCACCTCGTTGGTGATCCGGGTGCTGATCTTCTCCAACAGCTCGTACGGCAGTCGGCCCCAGTCGGCGGTCATGGCGTCCTCGCTGGTGACCGGCCGCAGCACGATCGGGTGTCCGTACGTCCGCCCGTCGCCTTGGACACCGACCGAGCGCACGTCGGCGAGCAGCACCACCGGGAACTGCCAGATGTCGCGGTCCAGTCCGGCCAGGGTGATCTCCTCGCGGACGATGGCGTCGGCGTCCTGCAGGATCGCCAGTCGCTCCCGGGTGACCTCGCCGATGATCCGGATGGCCAGGCCCGGACCGGGGAACGGGTGCCGCCAGACCATGGCCGGGGGCAGCCCGAGCTGCTCGCCGACAGCACGGACCTCATCCTTGAAGAGCGTCCGCAGCGGCTCGATCAACTTGAACTGCAGGTCGTCCGGCAGCCCGCCGACGTTGTGGTGGCTCTTGATGTTGGCCGCGCCCTCGCCGCCGCCGGACTCGACCACGTCGGGATAGAGCGTGCCCTGCACCAACCACTCCACGTCGCCATGCTGGTCGTCGTGCGCCGCGTCGGCCACCACCTCGCGGGCGGCCTGTTCGAACGTACGGATGAACTCGCGGCCGATGATCTTGCGCTTGGTCTCCGGATCGGTGACCCCGGCGAGATGGCCCAGGAACTGGTCACTGGCCTCCACCACCTTGAGGTTCACCTCGGTGGCATCCACGTAGTCCTGCTCCACCTGCTCGGCCTCGCCCTTGCGCAGCAGTCCGTGGTCGACGAAGACGCAGGTCAGCTGATCGCCCACCGCCCGCTGAACGAGCGCTGCCGCGACCGAGGAGTCCACCCCGCCGGACAGGGCGCAGAGGACCTTGGCGTCGCCGACCTGGGCGCGGATCCTCTCCACCTGCTCCTCGACGATGTTGACCATGGTCCAGGTCTGTCGGCAGCCGGCGATCTCGACCAGGAACTTCTCCAGCACAGCCTGTCCGTGGTCGCTGTGCAGCACCTCGGGGTGCCACTGCACGCCGGCGAGCTTCTTGTCGGTGTCCTCGAAGGCGGCCACCGTCGCTCGTGCCGACGTTGCGTTGACCAGGAAGCCGGGCGGGGCGGCCACCACCTCGTCGCCGTGCGACATCCACGAGCGCACCGTGTCCGGCAGACCGGCCAGCAGGGTGCCGTGCTCGGTGATCGAGACCGACGTACGGCCGTACTCACGCATCCCGGTCTTGGCGACCGAACCGCCCAGCGCCTGGGCCATCGCCATGAAGCCGTAGCAGATGCCGAACACCGGGGTGCCGGCCTCGAGCATGGTGGGGTCGAGCTGCGGGGCCCCCGGCTCGTACACCGATGAGGGGCCGCCGGACAAGATGATGGCCTTCGGGTTGCGGGCCAGGATGTCTTCCACGCTGGTGGTGTGGGGGACGACCTCGGAGTAGACCTTGGCCTCGCGGACCCGGCGCGCGATCAGCTGTGCGTATTGCGCGCCGTAGTCGATCACGAGCACCAGGTCATGGTCGTGCTGGCTCATCTGTGGTCCACGCCTCTCGCCCTTCACCGAACTGCTGAAGCTCGAAGTCTAGTGACGATTCGACCTCGCCCGATCGACCGGTCCACTCGTGCGGACTCTGCGACCATGCAGATATGGATGCTGACGTCGTCGTCGTGGGTGCCGGGCTGGCCGGGCTGGTCGCCGCCGCCGAGCTGGCCGAGGCAGGCCGGTCGGTCATCCTGGTCGACGGTGAGCCGCTGTCGAGTCTCGGCGGACAGGCCCACTGGAGCTTCGGCGGGCTGTTTCTGGTCGACACGCCCGAACAGCGGCGGCTGCGGATCACCGACTCGGCCGAGCTGGCGCTGGCCGACTGGTTCGGGTCGGCCGGGTTCGACCGGCCCGAGGACTACTGGCCACGGCGATGGGCCGAGGCCTTCGTCGACTTCGCGGCGGGTGAGCAGCGCGAGTGGCTGCACCGACTCGGGGTCCGGTTCTTCCCGCTGGTGCAGTGGGCCGAGCGCGGCGGCTACGCCGCCCCGGGCCACGGAAACTCGGTGCCGCGATTCCATCTCACCTGGGGCACCGGACCCGCTCTCGTGGCCCCGTTCGCGCGGGCCGTGCGCAAGTCGCGCTCCGTCCGGCTGCGCAACCGTCATCTGGTCACCGACCTGACGATGGAGTCGGGCGGGGTCCGGGTCACGGGATCGGTGCTGGAGCCCAGCGACGTCCCCCGCGGGGTGGCCACCAGCCGGGTGGCGATCGGCGACTTCAGCTTCTCGGCGCGAGCGGTGCTCGTGGCGGCCGGGGGTTTCGGCGCGAACCTCAACCTGGTCCGCAGCTACTGGCCGACCGGGTGGGGTGCGCCCCCAACCTCGATGGTCGTCGGCGTACCGGACTTCGTGGACGGATCCATGATGGCGATCAGCCAGCGGGCCGGGGCGCGGATGATCAACGCCGACCGGATGTGGCACTACCCCGAGGGGGTGCGTAACCACTCGCCGCTGTGGACCGAGCACGGGATCCGGATCCTGCCCGGACCATCGTCGCTGTGGCTGGACGCCCTCGGACAACGGCTGCCCGCGCCGCTCTTCCCCGGCTTCGACTCCCTCGGCGCGCTGCGGCACATCACCGGCACCGGCTACGACTATTCGTGGTTCGTCCTCGACGCCGATACCGCCGCGACCGAGTTCGCGCTGTCGGGCTCGGAACAGAACGCCGATCTGACCGGCAAGGACCTGCGACTGCTGGCCGGTCGCATCCGCCCCGGGGCGACGCCGGAGGTGCAGGCCTTCCTCGATCGTGGTGTCGACTTCGTCACCGCTGCGGGGGTTCCGGAGCTCGCTGCACAGATGAACCAGCTGGCCGGCGAGCACCTGGTGGACGCCGACTCGTTGCTGCGCACCATCACGGCCCGCGATCAGCAGGTGCGCAGCGGCTTGGGTAAGGATCCGCAGGTGGTCGCCACCGCGGCGGCCCGCCGGTTCCTCGGCGACCGGCTGATCCGGGTGGTCCGACCGCACGAGCTGCTCCGACCCGGCACCGACCGCGCCGGTACGGGCGGGCCGCTGATGGCTGTCCGGCTGCATGTCCTCACCCGAAAGTCGCTGGGTGGACTGGAGACTGACCTGGGTGGCCGGGTGCTGGGGCGGGACGGATCGGTTCTGCCCGGGGTGTACGCCGCCGGTGAGGCCGCCGGCTTCGGGGGCGGCGGTATGCATGGCTATCGGTCGTTGGAGGGCAGCTTCCTCGGCGGGTGTCTGTTCTCCGGCCGGCAGGCGGCACGAGGGCTCGCCGCGGACCTGGGCTGACGCCCTGCCCGGTTCGCTATCGCCTCGGGTTCATCCGGGACCGGCTATCGCCTCGACTCATCGGGGACCGGCTATCGCCTCGGGTTCATCCGGGACCCGCTACTCGCCTCGGGCTAGTGGGCGTCGGCGATCGCCTCGTGATGCCGGACGACCTCGGCGACGACGAAGTTGAGGAACTTCTCGGCGAACTCCGGGTCGAGGCGCGCCTGCTCAGCCAGGGACCGCAGCCGGGCGATCTGCTGCTGCTCCCGAGTCGGGTCTGCGGCCGGCAGCCCGTGCTCCGCCTTCAGCACCCCGACCTGCTGGGTGATCTTGAAGCGTTCGGCGAGCAGATGGACCAGTGCGGCGTCCATGTTGTCGATGCTCATCCGAAGCCGATTCAGCTCTGCGGTCACGTCCTCGTTCACGCGGGTCAGCCTACGGGCCGGTGCTCCCGCCGTGGCTTCGTCTCGCCGTCGGGGACGCTGCTGCCGCCCGCCGCGGCATCCGCCAGCCGTTGGCGTACCCGCGCCGCGAGCACCCGGCGCGGGGTGGCGGCCGTCTTCAGCCGACCACCGGCGTAGGGCACCCCGGCACGGCGGTGCCGCACCGCCAGCCAGACGCAGACCGCACGTTCCGCGACCCAGACCGGTGCCCACAGCGCCGAGCTGGGCGGATAGGCCGCGACGCCACCAGCACGTCGACGGCCCACCTCGGCCGCCGCGACGACCAGAGCGGTCGCGGCCGCCAACCGGCGTGGCCGGCGCACGCACCACAGCAGGGTGGGCAGCAGCGACAGCTCCACGACCAGGCGCAGCGGCTGGGCGAAGTCGTCATACGCCTGACGCACCCGCTGGCCCCAGAAATGGTCGACGCTGGGCGGGAGCCGGGGCACCTGGATCTCCCGGGCGACCACCTCGCTCCCCCCGGCCGCCCGGATGGTGCGGATCATCTCGAGGTTCTCGAACAGCACATCGCCGCTGTAGCCCCCGGCTCGGAGCAGGGTCGAGCGCCGCAGCCCGAAGGTGCCCGGGTAGTCGTCGCCGAACGCCCGGTTGAGCAGGGTCCGGGCGGTGTCCCAGCGGGCGTACCACGGCAGCGCCGAGTAGTGGTTCGAAGGCCTGACCAAGTCGTGATGGTCGAGCAGTGACACCACGGCCCGAAGCGACGACAGCCGATAGCGGACGTCGTCATCAGCCAGCACGATCCGGTCAGAGCGAGCCAGCCGCACCCCCGTCATCACGCCGCGGACCTTGCCGTTGGCTCCGGGCCACGGCTCAGGGGGCAGCTGCCGGATCCGCGAGTCCAAGGCGGCCCGGTGGGCGGCGTAGCGATCCGGGTCGGAGCCGTCCACGACGGTGACGTCCAGCCAGTCGACCAAGTCGTTGAGATAGCCGGCGAGGTCGGCGAGGTCGGCGTCATCGGCCCACTTCAGGGGCAGGACGTATTCGGCGTCCAGCCGGTCAGGATCGGCGGCCGACTCGAAGGGCCCGGTCATGCCGCCAGGCTGCTGCTCTCGGCGGACCTCGCCACCGAGTCCAGCATCCGATCACTGAGCAGCCGCAGCAGCGGCCGACGAAGCTCGGCCGGAACCCGGGTGAGCGGACCGTCGAGCACCCGCACGCTGAGGTGGGCGAGGACACCGTTGGCACCCGGCTCGACCTCCAGGCACCAGGAGAGGGTGCTGCCAGCAAAGGCCCGGGCCCGCCACCGCACGACCCGCCCTGGCGGTGGATCGTCGCCGTAGCGCCAGCTCGCGCACCGCGAGGTCGCCCGTACGTCGGGGGGCCCGGTGACGGAGGGCGCCGCTGTCGACGCATCAGGGCCGGAGGGCACCGCCGACTGCTGGCTGACGGAGGCCATCACCGTACGGACCACGGTGTGGAGGGAACCACGGATCAGTCGATGACTCGTCATGGTCCTCTCCTGCGTCGGAAACGTCCTCTTCTACCCGGGTGGTCCGGTCTTAGTCGCCATCGTCACGTCGCGGCGGCGAGTGGGCCCGCCGAGCCCGGGCAGCCGTCACTGCCGGAGTCAAGGCCGACGAAGCCTGTGAATAGCCAGCGGTGGAACGGAAAAGGCAGCCCTGGACTCGCGCTGGGCGTGGTGAGCGGTCTACCGTCGGAGGTGGCGGCCAACCACGGGTTCGGCGCCGCCCTGGTCCTCGCCGGAGGTGAGGAGCCACCATCCCCGCGGGTAGGCTCAGGAGATGGCCTGCCGCTGGTCCGGTGCCCCGGCAGCAATTCGCCGAGGGCATCGGGGAGCAGCGTACGGACCCGTCACGTGACCGCACGACCGACTTCGAAGGAGGGAGCAGAGCATGACAGATGCTCTCGACGACGCAGCCAGTCCAGGCCGCGATCGAGCGTCAGATCTGCCTCAGGTAGACGAGACTATGGATAGACCAACCATCAACTAGCACTCTCTGGGAGCACCACCACACCGGCCCCGCCGCGGTGAGCTCGCCGAGTTCCTACGCCACAACTCAACTGCTGAAGGAGCACACATTTCATGACTGACGTCGCCAGCCAGGGCTCAGACCCGAGTGACGACCGCCCGATCCTGACCAACCGTCAGGGCCACCCGGTCTACGACAACCAGAACCAGCGGACAGTCGGCGCCCGCGGTCCGGCCACGCTGGAGAACTACCAGTTCCTGGAGAAGGTGAGCCACTTCGACCGGGAGCGTATCCCGGAGCGGGTGGTGCACGCCCGCGGCGCGGTCGCGTACGGGTTCTTCGAGGCGACCGGCAAGTGGGGCGACGAGCCGATCGAGCGATACACCCGCGCCAAGTTGTTCAACACGGCTGGCAAGCGCACCGACCTGGCCATCCGGCTCTCCACGGTGATCGGCGGCCGGGACTCCTCCGAGGCCACCCGCGACCCGCGCGGGTTCGCGGTCAAGTTCTACACCGAGGACGGCAACTGGGACCTGGTCGGCAACAACCTCGCGGTGTTCTTCATCCGCGACGCGATCAAGTTCCCCGACGTCATCCACTCGCTCAAGCCCGACCCCATCACCTTCCGGCAGGAGCCGGCCCGGATCTTCGACTTCATGTCGCAGACGCCGGAGTCGATGCACATGCTGGTCAACCTGTTCAGCCCGCGGGGCATCCCCGCCGACTACCGCCACATGCAGGGCTTCGGCGTGAACACGTACAAGTGGGTCAACGCCGAGGGCGAGACGCACCTGGTCAAGTACACCTGGCAGCCGCATCAGGGTGTGAAGAGCCTGACCGAGGCCGACGCTGCGAACATCCAGGCCAACGATCTGGGGCACGCCTCGCTTGACCTCTATCAGGCCATCGAGTCCGGGGACTACCCCAAGTGGGACCTCTACGTGCAGCTGATGAGCGACGAGGAGCACCCCGAGCTCGGCTTCGACCCGCTCGATGACACCAAGACCTGGCCGGAGCAGGACTTCCCGCCGAAGCTGGTCGGCACCATGACGCTGAACAGCAACGTGAGTGACCACCACAACGAGAACGAGCAGATCGCGTTCGGCACCGGCGTGCTGGTGGACGGGCTGGACTTCTCCGACGACAAGATGCTGGTCGGGCGTACGTTCAGCTACAGCGACACCCAGCGCTACCGGGTCGGCCCGAACTATCTGCAGCTGCCGGTCAACAGCGCCAAGAACGCCCCGGTCCACACCAACCAGCGTGGCGGCCAGATGTCGTACGGCCTCGACCTCGGTCCGGGGCAGAACCCGCACGTGAACTACGAGCCGTCGATCACCGGTGGGCTGCGCGAGGCTCAGTATCCGACCCACGACGACCAGGGCCCGGAGATCACCGGTCGGCTGACCCGCAAGCGGATCCCGCTGACCAATGACTACGAGCAGGCCGGTCAGCGGTTCCGGCTGATGCACGACTGGGAGCGCGACGACTTGGTCGCCAACTTCATCACCCTCATCTCGCAGGCGGAGCGAAAGGTGCAGGAGCGAATGGTCTGGCACTTCTTGATGGTGGAGGACGAGCTCGGGCTGCGGGTCGGCGAGGGTCTGGGCATCACCCCGGACGACGTACGCCACCTGGAGCCGCTGGCCAGCCAGACCCTGTCCGAGGCGGAGCTGCAGCGGCTCAGCAACCTGGGCAAGAACGGCCCCCGCAACGTCGAGGGCCTGACCATGACGCACTGCGTGCCCAATGAGCACGTGGTCGTCGAGCGCTGAGCGAGCCCGTGACGCGAGCGCTGAGCGAGCCGTGACGCGAGCGCTGAGCGAGCCCGTGACGCGAGCGCGAAGCGAGCCGTGATGCACCCGGACCCGTCCGGACGCCAGCGGTGACCACAGGGCTGCCCACCACCCGCCGACCACGACTCGTCGTGGTCGGCGGTGGTGTTCTGGGGGTCTCGACCGCAGCCTCGCTGGCGCGCGCCGGCACCGAGGTGCAGCTGATCTCCGAGGGTCCCCTGGCCAGCGGCGCCTCGGGCCGCTCCCTCGCCTGGCTCAACTCTGCGGGTCCGAAGTCCGAGGCGTACCACCGTCTCCGGATGGTGGGCATCGACCGTTACCGGACGCTGGCGGCTCGGCACTCGAGCCCGCCGTGGCTGCGGTTCGACGGCGGGCTGCGCTGGGGCGCCGCCGACGACCGCGACGCGCTGCTGGCGGACCACCACCTCGAGCATGACCGTGGCTACGACAGCCGGGTGCTCACGTCGTCGGAGGTCTCCACCTGCGTGCCGGGCGTCGATCCGGCCGCTGTCCCGGCGACCGGAGCCCTCTGGAACGCTGGTGAGGGCTGGGTCGATCTCCCGTCGTTGGTGGACGTCCTGAGCCAGGAGCTACGTCGCCACGGCGGCCACATCACCACCGGCACGGGGCCGGCACGACTCGAGCTCACGGCCGGCGAAGTGACTGGGGTCACCCCGACCGATCAGCGTCTCCCGGCCGATCGAGTGCTGGTGGCGGCCGGCGCAGCGACTCCGCGGCTGGTGGCCGAGGCCGGTGTCCAGCTGCCGGAGGCCACCACGAACGCCCTGCTGGTGGTCACCCATCCGGTGGCCACCCACCTGCGCGCGGTGCTGAACACTCCGCGCGTCGCTCTCCGCCCGACGCCCTCCGGGGCTTTGGCCGTGGACGCGGACTGGACGGCCGAACAGCTTGAGCCGGGGGCGGATGGAGTGCTACACGCTCCGGCCGAGACCGTCCGGGAGCTGCTCTCCGCAGCGACGGAGGTGCTGGCGGGCCACCCGCCGCTTAGCGCGGCTGCCTGTCGGATCGGCGCGAAGCCGATCCCCGCGGACGGGCAACCGGTGCTGGGACCGACCGCGGTGCCTGGTCTGTCGGTGGCTTTCACCCACAGCGGCGCCACGCTCGCTCTGGTGGCAGGTGAGCTCCTCGCATATGAGATGCTCTCGGGCCGACGTCATCCGCTCCTGGCCGAGTTCGGTGCTGACCGCTTCGATCAGCGGTCCGGCCACAGCCCGGCTGGGTGAGCGCTCGGTCGGAGAAGGAACCGCCCCGGCAGGGGTACGACTGCAGGACTGCTGGCCCGGTTCGCGCCGGCGCACAGCCGGAAAAGGAGGCACCATGTCCGACGCGCGGGTCGAACCCGACCCGGCGCAGCCGACCGCTCTGCAGCGAGCATCGATGGTCGTGGGGCTGCTGCTGATGGTCCTCGGCGGCCTGGGCTTCGTGCCTGGTGTCACTGTGGCGCACACCGCCGCGGCCTTCTCCTCGCCCAGCTCACAGGCCACCCTCTTCGGTCTGTTCCAGGTATCGACGCTGCACAATCTCGTCCATCTGGTCTTCGGGCTGGCGGGCGTGGTGTGCGCCCGGCGGGTGCCGTCCGCGGCCGGCTATCTGGTCGGTGGGGGTTTCGTCTATCTGGCCCTGACCATCTACGGCTTCGTGATCCCGAAGCGCTCGGTGGCGAACTTCATCCCGGTCAACACGGCCGACAACTGGTTGCACCTGGGGCTGAGCGTGATCATGGTCATCGGCGGTCTGGTGCTCACCAGGCGGCTGACCAGGGCGGCGGACGAGCAAGCGGCTCAGCTCGACTCAGCCCACGGCGGCTCGTCCGCTGCCGCCGATGCCGGCGGCGAAAGCGCTGATGCGGTACCGGCGACATCCGATGCTGACTCCGGTTCCGGTGTCGAGCAGCACGGGCCGACCTCCGCGACGTCCTGAATCGTCACACGAGGCCGGCCCGATCAGTCAGCGACCACCCGGCTCAGGGCTGGTCGGTCACATGCAACGCTGCTTCCTCGGCGCTCAGGTCGGCAGTGTCCTCGACGTCGAGGCCGATGAGCTGGGCCTCGGTGTCTTCGCCGATGCCCTCGTTCGGGTCGGCCAAGCGGCCCACCTGCTCGTCGTCGACGGGTCCGCCCGCATCCAGGCTCTCCTCCAGCAGCGCGTCCAGGTCTTCGGTGACACCGTCGGCAGCGGGTGAGGTCGGGAGGTCATCCTCCGTCAGGTCGGGGACCTCCTGCGCCAGCCGCTGCTCCAGGGTCTCACCTTCGGCCTGCTCCGCCGCCGTGTTGCCGAAGCCCTCCGCCGCGGAGTAATGGTCCGGCACCTCATAGCCGCCGTCCAGCATGTCGTCCTTGCCGGTGTCCAGCAGCATCTCCTCCGGCTGGAGGTCGAGCTGCTCGGACTGCTCCGGCACGCTCTCATCGAAAGAGTTGTCGCTCATCGCACTTCCCTTTTGTCCTCGTCGTTCACGCCCGGTCACGAGTCGTTTCCGGACGGCGGCGGGCCACCTGCGGCCCGCTCCAGAGTCCGTACCCGCGCGGTCCGGACCCAACCACACCCTACTGCGCGGCAGCGCCCACCCTCGGCGGCGGAAACGGCGACGACCCCCCGCCGAAACGGCGAACACCCCGCGCCGAAACGGCGAACACCCTGCGCCGAAACGGCGAACACCCTGCGCCGAAACGGCGACGACGCCACCCCCGGAGTCCGGGGATGGCGTCGTCGTCGTCTTGCCGCGCGGAGCGCGACGGGGTTGGGATCAGTTCACCGTCACGATGGTGCCCGACCCATCCGGGTATTCCACGAAGCCCAGGTACGGCGTCGCGGCATCGAGCCCGGACCACGAGGCAGTGACCTGGATGGGTCTGCCGATCGTGGCGCGCGGGTTGGCCGGGCTGACCGTGAAGTTGCCCTGGCCCGCCCCGCCGGTGACCGCGGCGGAGCGATAGGTGAAGGCCGTCGAGGTAGTACCCGGAGCGTTGGCGAACCCCACCACCAGGGCTACGTACGTCCCGGCTTCCGGCGACGGCAACACCACCGTC
The DNA here is from genome assembly GCF_056896895.1 of Microlunatus sp. M237. NCBI lineage: Bacteria > Bacillati > Actinomycetota > Actinomycetes > Propionibacteriales > Propionibacteriaceae > Microlunatus > Microlunatus sp. M237. Next base: position 613,080 of record NZ_JBXHBL010000001.1, read on the forward strand.
TCGTTGGCCGCGGCGCTCGCCGACTGGCCCACCAGCACACCGGTACCGTCCACGATCTGATAGACCGCGAGGTCCAGATCGGCCGTGGTGGCTGCCGTACGGACGCTGAACTGCGCGACCTTGGCGTTCGCCGGCACCGTGGTGGCGTACTGCTGCTGAGCGCCGGCCGCGATGGTCGCATTCGTCGCCGTCCCCGAGGTCAGGCCGTTGGCCCTGATCGGGAACGAGCCCTTGACGCCCGGGGTGATGGTGTACTTCACCGAACCGGAGGCGCCCGACCCACTGACCACATCCGGGGCGGAGACAACCTTCGGCGTGACCGCGATGGGGCTGCGCACCTTGGTGCCGGCCCCGGTCCAGGTGAGGAAGCCGGTGGCTGCCTCGTCGTAGGCCGCCGACTTCTTGGTGAAGGTCACCGTGAAGGTCTTGGTCTCGCCGGCCCGGTTGAAGTTGAGGATGGATGGGCTCACCTTCACCCGAACCCCCGCGACTTTGGCGGTGGCCCGATAGAGGCCCGGCTTGACCGCGGTCACCCGGCGGGTGACCGTCTGACTGTTCAGCAGCTCGCCGACCGCGATGGAGGGCGCGTTGTAGTCGCTCGCGTCCTTCGCCTTCACCCCGGTGCCCTTGACCCCCAGCGAAGCGAGGTAAGCCAGCCAGTCACGGTCGGAGGAGTTGTAGACCAGTCCCGGGTTGAACATGCGGGTCGGCGTGACCTCGCCGGCCCCCTGCGCGAACGGATCGGTGTTCTTCGACCCGTCGGCGTTGAGGGTGTCGGCCGAGGTGGTCATCAAGGCCGACTTGATCTTCATCGGCGACCACCGCGGGTGGACGTCGAAGAACAGGGCGGCCAGACCTGCGATGTGCGGAGCAGCCATCGACGTACCGGAGTAGAAGTCGTAGTTGCGGTTGCTGTTCGACGGTGGCGCCACCGCGGCGAGGATGTCGACGCCGGGAGCGCTGATGTCCGGCTTCAGCAGGTCACCGTTGCTCGAGGTGGACGGCCCTCGCGAGGAGAAGTCGGCCACCTGCGGGTAGGCCGCGGTGTCCCCCACCTGGTTGCCCTTGACCAGCGTCGCGGTTGCGCCGGCGCCTGCGGCGTAGGCCTTGATGGCCGGACCACCGGGGGCGTTGACGTGCACGCTCGGGATCGAGTGGACATCCCCGTTGACCGTGTTGTCGGTCAGGTTGACCAACACCATGCCTGAACCGCCGGCCCGCTTGACCTCGGCCGACTTGGCCACCCGGTCCACCACGCCACGGTCACAGACAATGATCTTGCCTGCCACCTTGGCCGGGTCGAGGGTGTTGGGGCTGCACAGGGCAGCGTCGGCATCGGTGGCCGCAGCCAGCTTGACCGAGGCGGCGGTCACCAGCGGCTTCGGGCCGACCTGGCTCGTGATGCTGGTGCTGATGCCGGAGTACTTGGAGCCGTTGCCCAGCACCACGGTGCCCTCGTTCGGGGCGATGGTGCTCGCCGCGACGGTGGTCAGCCACGGCGCCGTGTTGTCCATCGTCGAAGCGCCGGGGCCGTTGTTGCCGGCCGAGGTGGACACGAAGATCCCGGCCGAGGCTGCCGACAGGAACGCCAGCTGGATCGGCTCATCGTGCGGGGACTCCGAGCTTCCGCCGATCGAGTAGTTGATCACGTCGACACCGTCGGTGACGGCGGCGTCGATCGCCTCAACGATGTCGGAGGCCCAGCCGCCGGTCTCCTGCTCGGTGGCTCCCTCCCACAACACCTTGTAGGCAGCGATCTTGGCCGCCGGAGCGACGCCGCTGATCTTGCCGAACGGCACGCCGTCCACGCTGGCGACCACGCCAGCGTTACCGGCGGCGGTGGAGGCGGTGTGGGAGCCATGGCCGCCACCGTCGCGGGTGGAGATGATGTCGCGCCGAAGCTCCGGGGCGACAGCGGCCTGCCAGGCGGTGCCGAAATAACGGGCGCCGACCAGCTTGGTGTTGCACAAGTCCGCCGTCCACTGTTCACCCGTCTGGCAGGTGCCGGTGAAAGTGCTGCCGTCCGACTTGGTCATGACGATCTTGGTGCCGACCTTGTAGGGACGGAACCGATCAGCCCTGGTGGTCGGCTTCCTGGTGGTGAGCGGGGCGCCGGCGAACGACTGATTCTCCGGCCAGATGCCGCTGTCGATCACACCGACGACCACTCCGTCACCCGACTTGGCCGGCCCACCGAGCGAGGCCCAGACTCCCTTATTGCCCGACAGCTTCAAGAAGTCGGTCGAGTTGGTGTCGTCATTGGCCTTGTGCAGCGTGTCCTTGGTCACCGAGACGACACCGGAGGTGCGCTGCAGATCCCGAGCCTGCGCGGTGGTCAACGACGCGGTGAAGGCGTTGAGGCTGACCGAGTAACGCCTTGAGGGCTTGGCACCGACCCTGTCGGCGATCTTGTCCTGCTGCTGAACGAGATAGGACTTGTAGCGCTTGGCGGCATCGCTGGTGACATCCACCTTGCGGCCGTCGACGGGGCGGGTGGCCGGGAGGCCCTTGACGTCGCCCTCATAGGTGGCGACCGGGTCGGCGGCCAGGGCGACGATGTAACGGCCAGGCGCGCCGACGGCGGGCAACTGATCCTTGGGGAGCAGCGGCTTCGCAGCCGCCAGGGTCGGGGCACCGACGGCGAGACCGACGGCGAGTGCGGTGGCGACAAAAGCCACCCGGGGAGAACGGGAGTTGCGTGGCACAGATTCCTCCAGTGTTGCCAGGCAGGGGCGCGCCGGCATCCACGGAAAACGTGGACACGGCGCGAAGTAGGCTTGACGCTAGCACCGCTGCAGACGGCCGTCGAGAGGATCTTTTCCCGTGACTCGGACACTTCGATGAAGATCTTCTTGCTGGTCTGTGCGGCCGTAGGAGCCGCGCTGCTGACCGGCTGCGGCATGTCGACCCCCAGCGCACCATCGTCCGGCCCGGCAACCGGCGTACCGTCCGCTCCGGTGTCGAAGACTCCCCCGAGCACGTTGCCGGTTTCCCCCTCAGGTTCGCCGACGGCGACGGACGACCCGTCGGGTTCGCCGACGGCCACGGACGGCCTCACGATCGTGGTCGACGACGGCAGCGGGCGTCGGGTGACGTGGCGGCTGACCTGTGACCCGCCCGGCGGTGATCATCCGGACCCGTCGGCGGCCTGCGCGGTGCTGGACCGCAACGGTGCGACCGCACTGCGGCCGGTGGCCAAGGATCGCCGCTGCAGCCAGGTGTACGGCGGCCCGCAGACCGCCACTGTCACCGGCACCTGGCGCGGCACGCCGGTGAACAGCACGTTCTCCCGGACCAACGGATGTGAGATCGCCCGCTGGGACGCCCTGACAGGGCTGTTGCCGAGCCCGAAATCCTGACCGTCGCGAACTGTGCAGAGCGTCGGCTCAGCCGACGGGCCTGATAGAGCGTCGGCTCGCCGACGAGCCCAACCGAGCGTCGGCTCAGCCGACGACGACCTCGACCCGCTGGAACTCCTTGACCTCGGTGTAGCCCGTGGTGGCCATCGCCTTGCGCAGGGCACCGACCAGGTTCATCGTGCCGTCGGGGGTCGACGACGGGCCGAGCAGGATCTCCTCGAGAGTGCCGACCGTGGTGAAGGCGGCCCGCTCGCCGCGGGGCAGCAGCTCGTGCCAAGCCTCGGGCCCCCAGTGGAAGCCTCGACCCGGAGCCTCCTCCGCCTTGGCCAGCGGCGAGCCGACCATCACCGCGTCCGCGCCGCAGGCGATCGCCTTGGCGATGTCTCCGGATCGACCCACCGAGCCGTCCGCGATGACATGCACATACCGGCCGCCGGACTCGTCCAGATAGTCCCGGCGGGCTGCGGCCACGTCCGAGACCGCCGAGGCCATCGGTACCGCGACTCCGAGCACCGCGCGGGTCGTGTACGCGGCCCCACCGCCGAAGCCGACGAGGACGCCGGCCGCGCCGGTCCGCATCAGGTGCAGAGCCGCCTGGTACGTCGCACAGCCGCCGACGATCACCGGCACGTCCAGGTCATAGATGAACTGCTTGAGGTTGAGCGGCTCCGCGGCGGACGAGACGTGCTCCGCGGAGACGGTCGTCCCGCGGATGACGAAGAAGTCGACCCCGGAGTCCACCACGGCCTGGGCGTACGCCTGGGTGTTCTGCGGCGAGAGCGCTCCGGCGGCCGGCACGCCGGCTTCACGGATCTCGGCGATCCGCTTGCCGATCAGCTCGGGCTTGATCGGCTCCGCGTAGATCTGCTGCATCCGCCGGGTCACCGCACCCGGGTCCTCGACGGCGATGATCTCGTCCAGCAGTGGCTGCGGGTCGTCGTAGCGCGTCCACAGCCCTTCGAGGTTGAGCACCCCCAGACCGCCCAGCTGACCGACCCGGATGGCGGTGGCCGGCGACATCACCGAGTCCATCGGTGCGGCGATCAGCGGGAACTCGAAGGTGTGTGCATCGATCCGCCAGGACAACGACACCTGGTCCTCGCCCCGAGTACGCCGCGAGGGGACGATGGCGATGTCGTCAAAGGCGAACGCCTGCTGCGCGCGCTTGTTACGGCCGATCTCGAACATGGAGAGCTCCTCGGAGGAAGGGATGGCGACCAACCGGCGTAGACCGGCGCCGAATTCAGCCGGCGTAGTTCGGCGCTTCGACGGTCATCTGGATGTCGTGCGGATGAGACTCACGAAGACCGGCAGAGGTGATCCGGACGAAGGAGCCACGCTCCTGCAGATCGGGGATCGTCGCCGCCCCGGTGTAGAACATGGACTGCCGCAGACCGCCGATCAGCTGATAGGCCACGGCCGCCAGCGGCCCTCGGAACGGCACTTGGCCCTCGATCCCTTCGGCGATCAGCCGGGAGTCGGAGGTGACGTCGCCTTGGAAGTAGCGGTCCTTGGAGTAGGAGGCGTCGCGGCCCCGCGACGCCATGGCGCCGAGCGAGCCCATCCCGCGGTAGGTCTTGAACTGCTTGCCGTTGAGGAACACCAGATCCCCGGGGCTCTCCTCGCAGCCGGCCAGCAACGATCCCAGCATCACGGTGTCGGCCCCGGCGACCAGCGCCTTGGCGATGTCACCGGAGTACTGCAGACCGCCGTCGCCGATCACCGGCACCCCGGCCGGACGGCATGCGCGCGAGGCGTTGTGGATGGCGGTGACCTGCGGCACGCCCACCCCGGCGACCACGCGGGTGGTGCAGATGGAGCCCGGACCGACCCCGACCTTGACCCCATCGACACCGGCCTCCACCAGCGCCTTCGCACCGGCGTACGTGGCGACGTTGCCGCCGACGATGTCGACGCCCGCCGCGGCCGACTCGGCCTTGAGCCGGCGGACCATGTCGATGACGCCTTGGGAGTGACCATGGGCGGTGTCGACGATGAGCATGTCGACCCCCTCCTCGACCAGCGCCATCGCCCGCTTCCACGAGTCGCCGAAGAAGCCGACCGCGGCAGCCACCCGGAGGCGGCCCTGGTCGTCCTTGGAGGCGTCGGGGTACTGGTCGGACTTGACGAAGTCCTTGAGCGTGATCAAGCCCTTGAGCCGGCCCTGGGCGTCGACCAAGGGCAGCTTCTCGATCTTGTTCTGAGCCAGCAGCGCCATGGCGTCCTCGCCACTGATCCCCACATGGCCGGTCACCAACGGCATCTTGGTCATCACGTCGCCCACGAGGCGGCTCGGGTCGTTCTCGAACCGCATGTCGCGGTTGGTGACGATGCCGAGCAACCGCATGTCCGCGTCCACCACCGGTACGCCGGAGATCCGGAACCGGCCGCACATCGCATCGGCCTCGCCGATCGTGGCGTCCGGGGAGATGGTGATCGGCTCGTCGACCATGCCGGCCTCGGACCGCTTGACCACATCGACCTGGTGCGCCTGCTCCTCGATCGACAGGTTGCGGTGGATGACGCCGAGACCGCCCTGACGTGCGATGGCCACAGCCATCCGAGCTTCCGTCACGGTGTCCATCGGGGAGGAGATCAACGGGATCCGGACCGAGATCCGCTTCGACACCCGAGAGGTCGTGTCGACCGAGGAGGGGATGATGTCGCTCTCGGCGGGCTGCAACAGCACGTCGTCGAACGTGAGGCCAAGGGTGGCGAAGGGTTCGGGCACCCCGGCGGCGGTGATATCAGCGGGAGACTGCGACACGGAAGACCTTTCACACACAGAGGGGAAGCCTTTATGCTACCCGGCCGCTTCCGAGGGACCAGCCAGCGCCGGAGAGTGGGCCGGGGACGGTTGGCACGCCAGCAGCCGACCGAACCGATGGAAAATTGTTGCAAACGTTTGCCACCCCCGAGGGCGTGTGGTTCGCTGTGGCCATGGTCGCGGAATCGACGCCGAGCAGGCGATCCAAACCGACGACCATCCATGATGTCGCGGCCCTGGCCGGCGTCGCGCCCTCCACCGTCTCCCGGGCCCTCAACAACCCCGGTCGGGTCAACTACGCCACCCGTGAGCGGGTCGAACAGGCTGCGGCCGAGCTGAACTATGTGGCCAGCGCGCAGGCCCGGGCGCTGTCCAGCGGACGTACCCGCACGGTCGCCCTGCTGGTTCCCGACATCACCAACCCGTTCTACTTCGAGCTGATCCGAGGGACCCAGCACCAGCTCAAGGCCGCGGGCTACACCCAGGTCCTGGTCGACACCGAGGAGTCGGCTGACGTCGAGGTCGCCACACTGGAGCGGATGCGGAAGGCCGCGGACGGCGTGGTCCTGACCGCCTCCCGGATGAGTGACGACGAGATCGCCGCCGCGGCCGCGCTGCGCCCATTGGTCACCATCAACCGCAACGTCAGCGGTGTTCCGAGCGTCATCATCGACACCCCGACGGCCATCCAGCAGGCGCTCGACCACCTAGTCTATCTCGGCCACCGACGGGTCGCGTACGTCTCCGGCCCGCCGAACTCGTTCTCCAACCGCTGGCGCGGCAAGAAGCTGGCCGAAGCGATCGCACAGAAGGTGGCCGACGGGATCGCGATGGAGCTGGTCCGGGTGGGCCCGTTCGCGCCGACGATGGCATCCGGCGGCGCTGCCACCGAGGCCGTGCTCAGCGCCGGCGCCACCGCATGCATCTGCTACAACGACCTGATCGCGCTCGGCATGCTCGAGCGCTGCCGTGCCCGCAGCATCTCCATTCCCGACGAGCTCAGCGTCGTCGGCTGCGACGACATCTTCGGAGCCTCGTTCTGCCATCCCCCGCTCACGACGATGACCGCGCCGACCGAACGGGCCGGCCAAGTCGCCATCACGATGTTGCTCGGTCTGATCAATCCGGCGGTGAACCAGGCCGGCCGGCGACTGGCCATGCTTCCCACCCACCTGACCATTCGCGGGTCCACCGGACCCGTCAGCACCTGACCGGCCATCCGCCGCATCCCGCGCGGACTCCTGGCCGCCGCTCCTCGAAAGGACCACCATGGTGGCGCTCTCCCCCCACCCCGACCGCCTGCTGCCCGCAGACCCCGCAACCCGTGAGATCGCGCGCACCCTGTACGACCAGGTCGCCGACGCACCGATCTACTCCCCCCACGGCCATGTCGAGGCCGAGGTGCTGGCCGGCAACGAGCCGTTCGGGGACCCGGCCGAGCTGCTGATCACTCCGGACCACTACGTGACCCGGTTGCTGCACACCGCGGGCGTGCCCCTGGATCAGCTGGGCGTGCGGACTCCGGGGGTCGACCCGCGGGAGATCTGGCGTACGTTCTGCCAGCACTGGCCCACCCTCGTCGGCACCACCGTGCGGTACTGGTTCGAGTCGGAGCTGCAGGAGGTGTTCGGGGTGACCGAGCACCCGTCCGCCGACACAGCCGACCGGCTCTACGACCAGCTGTCCGAGGCGCTGCGCACCGACGCCTTCCGGCCGCGGGCCCTTTTCGACCGCTTCGGCATCTCGGTGCTGGCCACCACCGATGACCCAGCGGACGACCTCTGTGCCCACGCCCGGCTGGCGGCCGATGAGACCTTCACCGGCCGGGTGCTGCCGACCTTCCGGGCCGACCGCTACATGGATCCGAGCGAAGCCGGCTGGGGCAAGCGGCTGGAGCGGCTGAGCCAGGCCGCCGGGATCGAGTGCTCGAGCTATGCCAACCTGCTGGACGCGCTGCGTTCGCGACGCGCGCATTTCGCCGCCCACGGCTGCACCGCGACGGACACCGGCCCGGTGGATGCAGTGGCTGAGCCGCTGAGCGACACTGAGGCGGATCGGATCCACCAGCTGGCGCTGCGCGGCGGGCCCGAGGCCGTCTCGGTCGCGGACGCGATCGCCTACCGACGCAACATGCTGTATCAGTTCGCGGCGATGGCCGCCGAGGACGGCCTGGTGATGCAGCTGCATCCTGGCATCCTGCGCAACCATCACCGGCCCACCCTGCAGCGGTTCGGCCCCGACAGCGGCCATGACCTGCCCGCCGTAGCTTCGTTCACCGGCCCGCTGACCCGGGTCCTGAACGACTTCGGTACCAACCCGACCTTCCGGTTGGTGCTGTTCACCGTGGACGAGACGGTCTTCTCCCGCGAGATCGCCCCCTTGGCCGGGTTCTATCCCAGCGTGTACGCCGGAGCGCCGTGGTGGTTCATCGACTCCCCTGCCGGGATCAGTCGCTATCGGGCTGCCATCACCGATGGCATCGGCTTCTACAAGACCTCCGGCTTCATCGACGACACGCGGGCCTTCTGCTCCATCCCGGCCCGCCACGACATGTCCCGCCGGGTCGACGCAGCCCACCTGGCCGGTCTGGTGACCACCCATCAGATCAGCGAGGAGGACGCTGCCCGGGTCGCCCGGGATCTGGTCGGCCGGATCCCCCGCGAGACCTTCCGTCTGGGGTAGTCCGAGCGAGATCGGGTCTCGGGTGGTCCGAGCGAGACCTCGGGTCGTCCGCCGTCGCGGTCCCTCGCCCCGCTAGGACGCGATCGGGACCGTGGTCCCGGAGGGGAACAGTCCGAGGTATTCATCGGACTCCGTCACCAGCTGGCGCAGTCTGGCCACCGCTCGGTGATGGGTGACCCGGACGGCCCCGGCGCTGATGCCGAGCTCGAGCGCGACCTCGTCGGCCGACGCACCACAGGCTCTGCGGATCAAGACAGTCCGCATCCTGCTCGGCAGCTGGTCGATCAGCTGGGTCGCTGCCGCCACGTGGGCCGCAGAGATGGCCCGTTCCTCGGGGGTCTGGGACGGCTCAGTGCGGTCGGGGAGCTCGTCCACCGGCACGGCTGCGCGGGCGAAAGCGCGCTGGGCGTCGGCCACCTTGTTGGCGGCGACGGAGAAGACCCACGCCGTGAACGGCGCACCACTGTCGCGGTAGCGCGGCAACACCTTGTAGATCGCCATGCAGGTCTCCTGGGACGCGTCGTCCGCGGCCTCCAGGCCGCCGGCGTACCCGATCAGCCGGGACCGGCAGTAGCTGAAGATCATGGGGCGCAGCCGGGTGATCAACTCGTCCATGGCGTCGTGATCACCCGCCCCCGCAGCAGCCACGAGGTCTTGGACTGTGCGCAGCTGACCGTCTTCGGTGCTCACCCGCCCCCCATCGATCGTCGAGATCATGTCCGCTTCCTGCGACGGACCTAACTGTGGCAGATGGGTCGCGCCTGACGACGGCGATCTCGCCCGGGTCGGTTGAGAAATGTCGAACCCGGCATCCGACGCAGCGCGATGTTGATCATCGAGCCGATCTCCGGTGATGATCAGAAGGTTCGATGATCAACCGGTCCGGGTCTTGAAGTCGCCGCGGGGTGGGCGAACGGTGATCAAAGCTCGCGCGTTCTCCGGCGGCCATCCCCGACGCTGCCCGGACAACACGATGGCCTCCCCCGCGAGCGGGAGAGGCCATCGTGGATGTGCGGTTGAGCTGAGAGATCAGTGCGCGTGACCGTGTCCGGCCGCGGGCTCCTCTTCCTCGGGCTTCTCGACCACCAGAGTCTCGGTGGTGAGCAGCAGCGACGCGATCGACGCCGCGTTGGCGAGCGCGGAACGCGTCACCTTCACCGGGTCGATGACGCCGGCCGCCAGCAGGTCGACATACTCGTTGGTCGCGGCGTTGTAGCCGGAACCCGGCTTCATCTCCGCCACCTTCGAGGTCACCACGTAACCGGGCTCGCCACCGTTCTCGGCGATCCAGCGCAGCGGCTCGACAGCAGCCTTCTTGACGATGGAGACGCCGACGCGCTCGTCTCCGGTCAGACCCAGGCCATCAGCCAGGGCGGCCGAGGCGTGAACCAGTGCCGAACCGCCACCGGCCACGATGCCCTCTTCGATGGCAGCGCGGGTCGCGGAGACAGCATCCTCGATGCGGTGCTTCTTCTCCTTGAGCTCCACCTCGGTGGCAGCGCCGACCTTGATCACGCAGACGCCGCCGGCCAGCTTGGCCACCCGCTCCTGCAGCTTCTCACGGTCCCAGTCGGAGTCGGTGCGCGCGATCTCGGCGTGCAGCTGAGCCACGCGCGCCTTGACCTCGTCGCTCGAGCCCGCACCGTCGACGATGGTCGTGTTGTCCTTGGTGACGACGATGCGACGAGCGCGGCCGAGCACCTCCAGACCGACCTGGTCGAGCTTGAGGCCGACCTCGGGGGCGATGACCTGACCGCCGGTCAGGATCGCGATGTCCTCGAGCATGGCCTTGCGCCGGTCACCGAAGGCCGGAGCCTTGACGGCGACCGAGGTGAAGGTGCCCCGGATCTTGTTCACGACCAGGGTGGACAGCGCTTCGCCGTCCACGTCCTCAGCCACGATGAACAAGGTGCCGGAGGCGCCGATGACCTTCTCCAGCAGCGGCAGGAGCTCGCTCATGGCGCTGATCTTGCCGGAGTGGATCAGGATGTACGGGTCGTCCAGGGACGCCTCCATCCGCTCTGCGTCGGTGACGAAGTACGGCGAGAGGTAGCCCTTGTCGAACTGCATGCCTTCGGTGAACTCGAGCTCGGTGCCGAAGGTGTTGGACTCGTCGACGGTGATGACGCCGTCCTTGCCGACCTTGTCGAACGCGTCGGCGATCAGCGAGCCGATCACCTCGTCACGGGCGGAGATGGTGGCGACGTGCGCCATGTCCTGGGTGGTCTGCACATCGCGAGCGATCTCGCGCAGGCGCTCCTCCACCTTGGCCACAGCGATGTCGATGCCACGCTTGAGGGCGATCGGGTTGGCACCGGACGCGACGGCCTTGAGCCCTTCGTGCACCAGCGCCTGCGCCAGCACCGTCGCCGTGGTGGTTCCGTCGCCGGCCACGTCGTTGGTCTTGGTCGCAACTTCCTTGGCCAGCTGGGCGCCCAGGTTCTCGTACGGGTCGTCCAGCTCGACCTCACGGGCCACGGTCACACCATCGTTGGTGATGGTGGGCGCGCCCCACTTCTTGTCGAGCACCACGTAGCGGCCCTTCGGGCCGAGCGTGACCTTCACGGTGTTGGCGAGGATGTCGACGCCACGCTCAAGTGAGCGGCGCGCCTCCTCGTCGAACTGAAGGATCTTTGCCATGGGTGTTCCCCTTACTTGGTGACGACGGCGAGGATGTCGCGCGCGTTCAGGAGCAGCAGCTCCTGGCCGTCGTACTTGACTTCGGTACCGCCGTACTTGCTGAAGATGACGACGTCACCCTCAGCGACGTCGAGCGGTACGCGGTTGCCGTTGTCGTCGATCCGCCCGGGGCCGGTCGAGAGGACCTTGCCCTCCTGCGGCTTCTCCTTGGCGGTGTCCGGGATGACCAGACCGGATGCGGTGGTCTGCTCTGCTTCGAGCGGCTGGACGAGGATGCGATCCTCGAGCGGCTTGATCGTGACTGCCACGTCAAACCCCTTTCAGAAGTGATGTGTTCAGATGGGAGGTCCCAGCTCGACGTCGTCGCGGTGCCGCCTCGCTGAGTTGGCACACTCACAAGGAGAGTGCTAATCCGACATTAGCACTCGACCTCATTGAGTGCCAGCGCGGTCCCGCCAATCCGGGTCGCGCAGTGGCTGCGGTCAGCCGCCCGTTCGGGGCCGGACCCGGGTGAGCGCCTCCTGGGCGACCCAGTGCCGGCTGCCGCCCGGGGCGGTCACCAGGCAGACTGCCGTGGAGTCGATCACGTCGACCGCCCGCACCACGCTGACGTGGCTGGGTGGGATCCGGCGGCCGTCGGACAGCGTGATCGGCGCGGCCGGGCGGACCGGAGTCCCGACCGCGAGCTGGCGCGGCTTGATCAGCAGCATGGCCAGCAGCAGCAGTGGCCCGCAGATGATGCCGAGCAGGGTGAACAGCCGGTCGTCATAGCCCTTGCGGCGCGCTTCCCAGGCCGCGGCGACGCCGGTGGCGACGTACAGCAGGATCAGCAGAGTGGGATACACGGGCGGGCCGGCTCTCCAGGGGTCGGGATCGGGCTGTCGAACCGTACCGCGTGGGACACAATGGGCAACGCAATGGCACCGAAGGCGTCTGCCCGGCGACGTACGGACGACGACGGAGGATTCCGGTGGACTGGTCACAGGTGGGCATCCTGCTGCTCGCCGGAGTCGGTACGGGGGTCGTCGGCTACGGCGTGGGGCTGGCTTCGCTGGTGTCCTTCCCGACGCTGCTGGCACTCGGCCTGCCGCCGCTGACGGCCAATGTGACCAACACGGTGGCGCTGATGGGGACCACCGCGGGCGGCCTGGTGTCCGCCCAACCGGACCTGGTGGGCCAGCGCAGCCGGGTGCTGAGGTTCGGCCTGGCCGGGGTGGCCGGTGGTGCGGTCGGGGCCGCACTGCTGCTGACGCAACCGGCAGAGGTGTTCTCGGCCGTGGTGCCGTGGCTGGTGGCGTTCGCGTCGGTGGTGCTCATCCTGCGGCCCTGGCTACGTTCGCTGCACGCCGGCCGGATCCGGGAGCGCTCCTGGTGGGTGGTGCTGCTGATCGGGGTCATCTGCATCTACGGCGGCTATTTCGGCGCTGCGGCCGGGGTGCTCATCGTGGCCACACTGGGGGCCTTCATGCCCGACGTCTACGCCCGGATCAACGCGCTGCGCTCGGTCGTCCTCGGCTCGGCCAACGCCGCCGCTTCGGCGATCTTCGTGTTCGCGGGGCCGGTGCACTGGCCCACGGTGCTGCCGCTGGCACTGGGGTGCGTGCTGGGCGCCTCGGTGGCCCCGCCGATCGTGCGACGGGTCCCGGAGACGCCGCTGCGTATCGTGGTCGGCCTGGCCGGACTGTGCCTGGCCGTGGACCTGTACCTCGGCTGAGCCCGGCCCGGGACAGCTCCGATCTCCCTCAGCTCGTGCTGGGCGCCCCGGTCTCGTTGCCGCCGCCCCGCTGGACCCGCGACGCGACCAGCACCACGGCACCCTGCGGTGTGCGGGTGATCACCAACGTGGCCGCATGGGGTCCCTTCGGCCGCAGCCGGCGGCGAAGCGCGGCGGGGTCGAGGTCGAGGCCCCGCTTCTTGATCTCCAGCGTGCCGACCCCGGCCCGCTCCACCCACTGGCGCAGCGCCTTCTCCTTGTAGGGCAGGATCTCGGCCACCTCGAAGGCAGTGACGTACGGGCTGTCGGACAGCGTGTCGGCGGTCAGATAGGCGATCTGGGGGTCCAGCAGCCGGGCACCGAGCAGCCGACCGACATAGCCGATGCCGCCGGCCCGAATCACCGCCCCGTCGGGCTCGTAGAGATAGCGGCCGGGCGGCCCGACCGGCAGCGCGTCGGTGTCGAGCGGCACCTCCAGCCGTACCGCGGCCGAGCCCGGGGCAGCCTTCGGGTCGGGCAGCAGGGTGGCCACGCGCCGGTCGGGGGCACTGCCCGGCCCCGCCCAGAGCCCGACCTCGACGGTGTCCCCCCGCTCGCTGACCCACTCCGCCTCGACCGACGGCGGCAGGAACGAGTGCGGCAGGGCGGGGCCGAGCTTGACCCCCGCCACCCGGGAGCCGTCCAGCAGGGCGAGGACGAACGGCCAGGAAGGGCTGAAGTCCTGCACCTGCCACAACCGACGATTGGCGGTGCGGCGAGCGGGGTCGCAGAACACACCGGTGCCGGGAGCCATCAGCGCGGGTGCGAGCTGCTCGGCGTCGCCGACCACGACCTCGGCCCGGCCTGCCAGGTTGGCCCTGGCCACTGCTGCGGTGGCGGGGTCGAGCTCGACTGCCACGACGTCCAGCCCGGCCGAGGCGAAGGCCATCGCGTCGGTCCCGATGCCGCAGCCCAGATCGACCACGCGGGTCACCCCGGCGGCGGCGAACCGGGCGGCGTGGTGCGCAGCGACCGTCGGCCGGGTCGCCTGCTCAAGCCCGTCCCGGGTGAACAGCATCGTTGCGGCGTCCTGGCCGAACTTGGTGATCGCCCGGCGACGCAGCTCCGTCTGACTGAGTGCGGCAGCCGCGAGGTCGGGGCCGCAGCGCGCCCGCAGCGCACTGGCCGCGGCCAGGCTGGACGGGTCCGGTTGCTCGGCAGCCAGCTCGAGGGCCAGCCGACCCTCGGCCGAGGTGAGCAGGTCGATCCGCGAGTCGTTCACACCAGGATGCGGGCGACCGGCAGCGACGAGTTGGCGCCGATGTCGAATCCCGAGGGACGACCCCCACGGGAGACGATCTCGGATCCCAGCACGGCGATCATTGCGCCGTTGTCGGTGCACAGGGCCGGTCGCGGGGTGCGCAGGGCGATGCCGTTCTCCGCCGTCCGCTCGGCCAGCAGCTCGCGCAACCGCCGGTTCGCCGCCACCCCGCCGCCGATCAGCAGGTCAGTGGCGCCGGTGGCGAGGCAGGCGTCCACCGCCTTCGCACTGAGGACGTCGCAGACCGCTTCTTGGAAGCTCGCCGCCACGTCGGCGATCGGCACGTCCTCGCCGTCGCGCTGACGCGCCTCGACCCAACGCGCCACCGCTGTCTTGAGGCCAGAGAACGAGAAGTCGAAGCGATGCTCCACCAGGTCCTTGCGGGCGGTCAGCCCGCGCGGGAAGGCGATCAGCTTCTTGTCCCCGGTCGCCGCCTTGTCGATGTGCGGGCCACCGGGGTATGGCAGACCCAGCACCCTGGCCACCTTGTCGTACGCCTCTCCGGCGGCGTCGTCGACGGTCGAGCCGAGCTCGGTGATGGCGGATGCGACATCGTCCACTCGGAGCAGGGAGGTGTGCCCGCCCGACACCAGCAGCGCCACGCAGGGCTCCGGCAGCGGACCGTGCTCGAGCAGGTCCACAGCCACGTGCCCGGCCAGGTGGTTGACCCCGTAGAGCGGCTTATCCAGCGCGTACGCCAGCGCCTTGGCGCCGGCCAGGCCGACCACCAGCGCCCCCATCAGCCCCGGACCGGCGGTGACCGCAATACCGTCGACCTCGCTGAGGTCGATGTCGGCGGTGGCACAGGCCCGCTCCAGGGTCGGCACGAGCGCCTGCAGGTGGGCACGGCTGGCCACCTCCGGCACCACCCCACCGAAGCGGATGTGCTCCTCGACGCTGGAGGCGACCTCGTTGGCCAGCAGCTCGTGGCCGCGGACGATGCCGACGCCCGTCTCGTCGCAGGAGGACTCGATCCCCAGGATCAGCGGCCCGCTCATGCGTTCTCTCCGGCTGCGAGCTGGGCGTGCAGGTCATAGAGCTTCAAGATCAAGGCGTGCTTTCCGGGTCCGTAGTAGTTCTGGCGGGCGGCGAGCTGTTCGAAGCCGCACCGCTGATAGAGCGCGATGGCCGGCTCGTTGGTGTATTGCACCTCGAGCATCACCGACCGCGCGCCGAGATGGTGCACCGCGGCGAGGGCGGCCCGGACCAGCCCGGTGCCGACTCCGCTGCGACGGTGTTCCGGAGCGACCACGAGTCGCTGGAGGTCAGCGATGTGGTCGACCGTCTGCATCGAGATCACTCCGACCGGGTGGTGAGCACGCGCCAGCAGAACCGTACGTCGCTCGCCCAACAGCTCCCCCAGCCAGCTGCGCTCGCTCCAGCGTTCCGCGGCCGGGAACCCGGACTCCTCGAGTGCGAGCAGGGCGGGCAGGTCGTCGCGGTGGGCCGGGGTGATGCTGACCTCGGCCGCATCGGTGGCGGGAGTCATGGTCGCGGTCCTCGGGGGGACCTGCGAGGTCCACGCTCGAGCAGCACCGACTTCGGCCGGGCGGGCTCCGTCGCGTCCGGGCGCCGCAGATAGAGCGGCTCGGTGCCGGCGTCCGGCAGCTGCAGTCCGACAGCGGCGAGCACGCCCGGGTCCAGGCGTCGCGGCCCGAGCTCGGCTAGGACGCGGTCCGGATACAGGTCGGCGCCTGGTCCGATGGTCGGCAACGCCGGCAGCTCCGACGGGTCGCTCACCCGCGGGCCGTCCACTCGGGTGCCGTCGGCGGCGTAGCGGGCCCAGTAAAGCTCCTTGCGTCGGGCGTCGATCGCCACCACGAAGTCACCGGGCAGCGGGCCTGGATGGTCGGCGACGTGCTGGACGGCGAGCACGTCGAGGCTGCAGACGCCGTGCAGGGGCGCGCCCCAGGCGGTCGCGAGCACCTGAGCAGTGGCGATGCCGACCCGCAGCCCGGTGAACGGTCCGGGACCCAGCCCCACCACGACGGCGTCGACAGCATCGACGCCGGCCTCGGCGAGCACCGTACGGGTGAGCGGGACCAGCTGTTCGACGTGCTGCAGCCGATCGGTCACCACCTCGGCGGCCAGCACCCGGGGCCCGAGGGCTACACCGGCCGCGACCACCGTGGACGTATCGAGAGCGAGAACCACCTGCGAGGTCATGGACGTCCCTTCACGATCGCTGCCAGGTCGACGCCGTGCCAGCGGGCACCGACCGGGCGTAACACCACCGTACGGGCGTCGACCCCACCCCCGCCGGACTCGTCAGCCGCGCCGGACTCGTCTGTCCCGCCGGTCTCGTCTCCCGCGGACGCGGTGTCTGCCGGATCGGATTCGCCACGGCGGATGTCGATCTCCAACCGATGCTCGGCGAGGGACTCGGCCAGCCCTTCGCCCCACTCCACCACCGTGACGCCGGAGTCCACGGTGGCGTCCAGGTCCAGGTCATCGAGCTCGTCGGCGCCGCTCAGCCGGTAGGCGTCGACGTGCACCAGCGCGGGGTGTCCGTTGGTGGAGGGGTGGATCCTCGACAGCACGAAGGTCGGCGAGATGATCGGGCCGACGCTGCCCAGACCACGACCGATGCCTTGGGTCAGGGTGGTCTTGCCCGCGCCCAGCCCGCCGGAGGCGATCACCAGGTCGCCGGCGGTCAGCACGCCGGCCAGCCGCTCCCCCAGCTCCTGCATCGCCTCGCCGGTGGGTATCCGGACCACCACGGGCAGGTCACGACCGAGCACCACGCCATGCGCCTCCGGTCGAACCACCACGAAGTCACGGTGCCGCCAGTATTCGATCAGCTCGGCGAACTCGCTGCGGGCGAACAGCTCGACCCGGCGGAAGCCGAGCTCGGCGGCGTACTCCTGAGCGGCCGCGACCATGGCCGAGGCGACGCCGTGGCGCTGGAAGTCGGGGTGCACCGACACACGCTGGAAGGTGGCCAGGCCGGGTCGTACCTCGCTGATGAGGATGGCGCCCGCAGGGCGGCCGCCGACCGTGGCCAGGATTCCCCCGCCGGCGTCCAGCGCGGCCGCGATCGTCTCGGGCGTCTCGTTGATGGCGGTGGACGGCGGGTCCAGGGCGGGACGGGCACCGAAGGCCGCGTGGATGACCTCCACCAGGTCGGCGGCATCGTCATGCGATGCGACCGACAAGACGAGGTCTGGAATTGAGGCGTTCACCAGCGGTAATGGTACTGCCGCCGCTGACCGTCCTCAGCCGCACCTGTCCGAGGCGGCTTCGGCCCGGGTTCACCGCACGCCGGCTGGGAACGACGACGGGCCCGCCAGTGCCCACCGAAGTGGAGCACTGACGGGCCCGGCAAAGGTCACGACAGGCGCCGAGGCGCCGGTCGGTAGGTCAGGAACGACCACCCTTGTAGCCGCCACGGCCGCCACTGAAGCCGCGGCTTCCGGCGTCGCGACGGGAGAAGTCCTTGCGGTTGCGGGGACGACCGCCACCGCGCGACGGCGGGGCGATCAGACGCTCGAACTCGACGGTGGTCACCGCTGCCCCGGTGGGACGGCGGGCGCCGGTGGCCTCAGCCAGGGCGCTGTCGCCCGGCCGTGCCTCGAGCGGGGTCGGCTGGACGCCGGCCTGCTGGGTGAGGCGGGTGACCTCACGACGCTGATGCGGCAGGGTCAGGGTGACGACCACGCCGGTGCCACCGGCGCGAGCGGTTCGACCGGCGCGGTGCAGGTATTCCTTCGGACCAGCCGGCGGGTCGACCTGGAGCACCAAGCCGACGTCGTCGACGTGGATACCACGGGCGGCGACGTCAGTGGCGACGAGAACCGGCACCTGGCCGTCCTTGAAGGCGGTGAGGATCCGGGAGCGGGCGCCCTGGGTCAGACCACCATGCAGAGCACCGGCCATCACGCCGGCGTCCCGCAGCTGTTCGGCCACCCGGTCGGCACCACGCTGGGTGCGAACGAAGACGACGGTACGTCCCTCCCGGCCCGCGATCTCGGCGGTGAGGGCGTTCTTGTCGTGCGGCAGGACGTGCAGCAGGTGGTGCTCCATCGTGGTGACGCTGGCCTGGGCCGAGTCGACCTCGTGGGTGACCGGATCCTTGAGGTAGCGGCGGACCAGGCGGTCAACGGCACGGTCCAGCGTGGCGGAGAAGAGCATCCGCTGACCGCCCTCGGGAACTCCGTCGAGGATCGTGGTGACGGCGGGCATGAAGCCCAGGTCGGCCATGTGGTCGGCCTCGTCCAGCACGAGGACCTCGACCCGGGAGAGGTCGACAGCGCCCTGCTCGATCAGGTCGATCAGGCGACCGGGGGTGGCCACCACGATGTCGACGCCACGCTCGAAGGCGCGCAGCTGCGGGCCGTAGGCCATGCCGCCGGCGATCAGGGTGACTGACATGCCGACCACCTTCGCCAGCGGCGCCAGCACGTCGGCCACCTGCATGGCGAGCTCGCGGGTGGGAACCAGCACGACGCCGCGCGGGGTCTTGCTCGCAGACTTGGAGCCCGACAGCGTGGTCAGCATCGGCAGACCGAAGCCGAGCGTCTTGCCCGAGCCCGTCTGGCCGCGGCCGAGGACGTCACGACCGTTGAGGGCGTCCGGGATGGTCGCCTCCTGGATCGGGAAGGGCGCGGTGATGCCCTGCGATGCCAACGCAGCGACGAGCTGCTTGGGCAGGCCCAGTGCGGCGAAGCCGTTCTCGCCGCTCACGGACTTGAGGTTCTCAGGAGCGATCTCCTGTGCGGTCCAGCTCATGTTGTCGCTGTTTCCTTCTTCGTTGCGGTCGGGGCGGTCGAACGAGCGCTCGGACCGGTCGAAGCTGCGTTGCGGGCGGTCGGTCCGGTCGAACGACCGCTGGGGGCGCTCGGACCGGTCATACGACCGGGTGGGCCGGTCGGAGTCGGGCCGCTGCCAGCTGCGGCTCTCCGAACGGTTGGCGGACTCATCCGGACGGTTGGAGGTCCGGGCCGGACGATCACTCCGGTCAAAGCTGCGGGCGGGACGATCGGAGCGATCGAAGTCACGCGCCGGACGATCAGAACGATCGAAGCTGCGGGCGGGACGATCGGAGCGATCGAAGTCACGCGCCGGACGATCACTGCGGTCGAAGCTCCGCGCCGGACGATCAGAACGATCAAAGTCACGCGCCGGACGATCACTGCGGTCGAAGCTGCGGGCCGGACGATCAGAACGATCAAAGTCACGCGCCGGACGATCACTGCGGTCGAAGCTGCGCGCCGGACGATCAGAACGATCAAAGTCACGCGCCGGACGATCACTGCGGTCGAAGCTCCGCGCCGGACGATCACTGCGGTCGAAGCTCCGCGCCGGACGATCAGAACGATCAAAGTCACGCGCCGGACGATTAGTCCGGTCATAGCTACGGGCCGGGCGGTCGTCGCGGCTGGGCCGATCGGCCCGGATCACGCGATCGGAGTCGGCCGGACGCTCGAACCGCTGCGGCCGGTCGGTCGTGCGCTCGGTGCGCGGGCCCCACGACTCACGGTCCGAACGCTGGTAGTCGCCGGTGGTACGCGGCTGGCCACCACTGCGGCGGGCGCCGTGGCCGCGCTCGGTCCGCTCCTCCCGGCTCCACCGCTTCTTGGCGGTGCCGTCGGACTTGAAGCTCTTCGGACCTGACTTCTTAGCGGCCGCGGCGGACTTGCCGGCGCCCTTGGACGTCTTGCTGAAGGCGCGCGAGGACGCGCCGGTCTGCCGTGAAGGCATGAAAAAACCCACTTCTCATCCGCGATGGGGATGGCATTAGTTCAGGCACGTCAACGGCCCAAACTTTCACATCTTGTGGCGGGAGACGAACCAGTGCGCGTTCTGATGGTGAGCGCTAAATGTCCCGTATTGCACTGCGCAACCGGGGAGGGACAACCATATCAGGGTCGTCGTGTTGATCCCAATCGCGCCGACGAGACCGCAGGCGCTCAGACGTGCAGGTGCCGGGTGACCCGGCTGACGAGGTGGTCCAGCACCGCGTTGAACCGGTCGGAATGCTCGATGATCCCCATGTGACCGCAGTCCGGAAGTCGCAACGTCTCCGCACCGGGCAGGAACTCGATGATGCGGTCGGTGTGGGCGATCGGTGTGATCACGTCGTCGACGCCACCGATGACCGCCGTCTCGACCCCGCTGAGCACCTCGAAGGCCGCGGTCTCGTCCAGCTCGCTGAAAGCCGGGTAGTAGTCGGCGACCACCTCGAGCGGGATGTCGGCCAGCATCTCGCTCATGAACTCCACGTACGACACCGGTACGTCGGAGCCGAAGGACATCTGTCGGGTCACCACGTAGCCGAGGTCCGAGCCGGCCCGTCGACCGCGCTCGACCAGCTCCGGCACCCGGTTGAGGGTGGCCATCAGGGGTGGGGCGATCCGGGAGAACGCCCGGCCCGGCAGCCCGCGGATCGGTGAATAGTTGGCCATCTCACCGCTCGACGTTGAGAACAGCGCGACACCGCGGACCCGCTCGCCGAACCAGTCGGGCCGGGTCTGAGCGAGATGCATGATCGTCATGCCGCCCATGGAGTGGCCGATCAGCACCACCGGGCCGTCACCGGCCACCTCGTCGAGCACCTGGGCCAGGTCGTCGGCCAACTGCGGCACCCGACACAGCTCGGGCGCCGATCGCCCGGAGCGGCCGTGCGAACGCTGGTCGTAGAACACCAGCCGGTGTCGACCCCGAAAGTGCAGCCGTTGGAAGTGCCAGCAGTCGAGGCTGAGCGCGTAGCCGTGGACGAAGACCAAGGTGAGGTCCTCCTCGCCAGGATCGCGGTCCGCCTCGTCGCTACGGCTGACGATGTCCAGCTCGTCGATCTCGGTGTGCAGCACGACCCCGTCCGGCGTGGTGACCTTGGGGCCGGTCGAGCGGAGCGAGAAGAACGGCTCCTCGACATCGTGGTCGGCCCGGCGCTGCAGCCGGCGGGTCACCATCCGGCGTTCGAGCTCCATCCCGGCAGCGATGCCCCCGGCAGCCAACGCCGCCACCCCCGCGAACAGGCCGAGGCCCTCGGCCATCCGGCCGCTCGCTGCCGGCAGGGCCGGGATCCGCAGCCGGCGTGGGCTGGCCGCGCTGGGTTGGGCTCGCACTGGCGTACGGCGGCGACCGCGCGACGGCGCTGTCATCGATCAACTCCTCGATAGGTCCGGGGCACCCGGGGCCCGATCCGGGTGACGATCTCGTACCCAATGGTCCCGCACCAATTCGCCCAGTCCGCCGCCGTCGGCTCGCCCGAGGCTCCGGAGCCGAACAACAGCACCTCCGCGCCGACGCCGACCGACGCGTCCGGGCCCAGGTCGACCACGAACTGGTCCATGCAGACCCGACCGCGGATCGGAGCCCGCACCGTGCCCCCCGCCGTACGGATCCCCACCTCGGCGGTGTTGCTCGCGTGCCGCGGAATGCCGTCGGCGTAGCCGAGCGGAACCAGCCCGAGGACGGTGGTCCGGTCGGCGGTCCAGGTGTGGCCGTAGGACACCGAGTCGCCCGACTGCACCGTCTTCACGTTGACCAGCTGCGCTCGCAGGGTCATCACCGGCGTGAGCCGGACCCCGGCGAGATCGGCCAGGCCCGGGGCCGGCTCGACGCCGTAGCCGGCGATCCCGACCCGGACCAGGTCGAAGCGCGCGTCCGGCACCACCAGCGCACCGGCCGAGTTGGCCAGGTGCCGCACGGTCGGTCGCAGACCGGCGGCGGCAGCGACCTGCAGCGCTGAGCGGAAGGCGACCAGCTGACGCTCGGTGCCGGGGTGGCCGGGCTCGTCGGCCGTGGCCAGGTGAGACCAGACGCCCACCACCTCCACCGCACCGGTCGCCTCGGCCAACGCCGCCTCCGCGCAGAGCTCGGCCCACCCCTCCGGACGCATCCCGTTGCGGGACAGGCCGGTGTCGATCTTGAGATGCACCCGAGCACGCCGCTCGGCGGTGCCGGCCGCTGCGACCAGCGCGGACAGCTGCTCCAGCGAGGACGCGGCCAGGTCCACGTCGGCGGCGACCGCGGCTGTCAGGTCGGTGTCCGGCCCATAGAGCCAGGCGAACAGGCGGCCGGTGTCACCGCTCTCGCGCAGCTGGAGCGCCTCCAGTGGGGTGGCGACACCGATCCACTCCATCCCGGCCTCGCGGGCTGCCGCTGCGCACGCGCGCAGCCCGTGACCGTAGCCGTCACCCTTCAATACCGCCATCACCGTCGTCGCCGTACCGACGTGGGCCTGCAGGCGCCGCAGATTCTCGGCGTACGCGGCCAGGTCGATCACCAGCTCGGCCGTGGCGGGGTCGATGCTCGCGAGCGCGGTCATCTAAGGGCCACCAGCTCGGTGTGGCGCACCTGCAGCCGCCCGATCAGCGCCGGGAAGCGCGCGGCCAGCTCGTGCGGCGGATACGGTCCCGGGTTCTCCGCAGCGGCCATCGCCTGCAGCGAGGCGGCCAACAATGCGGCGGTACGGGCGGACAGCCCGACCGCCAGCAACGTCGCGCAGAGTCCCGCGAGCGTGTCGCCGGATCCGGCCTGGCCGGTCCAGGCGGGGCCCGGCACGGCCAGCCCGAGAGCGGCGCATCCGGGTTCGGACACCAGCTGGCTGGCACCCTTGAGCAGCACGGTGGCCCCGGTCCGGTCGGCGGCGGCGCGGACCGCAGCCGGTGGGTCCGACTCCACCTCGCTGCGTGCACAGTCCAGCAGCCGGGCCAGCTCACCCGCATGCGGGGTCAAGAGCCAGGTCGGCGGAACTTCGTCCGGCAGATGCGGGAGGGCCTCGGCGTCGACCACCACCGGCACGCCGGAGTCCAGCGCCGCCTGCAGCACGGCACGACCGTCGGGTCGCTGCCCCCAGCCGCAGCCATACAGCTGGGCCTGGACCCGTCCGGCGGCGAACACCACGTTCGGCAGCTGGGCGCGGATGATCTCCGCGGCCGCGGTCGCGCCGAGGAAGCGCACCATGCCCGCTCCGCCGTGGACAGCACCCTGGGTGGACAGCACCGCCGCGCCGGGGTACTGCTCGGAGCCGGTGTCGACACCCACGACGCCACGGGCGTACTTATCAGTGGCCGGGTCGGGGTACGGCCAACGCAGCGCCACCTCGTCGACGTCCCATGCTTCGATCTCGGGGGCATCGATCCCGGGAGCGAGGCCGATGTCGACCAGCTCCATCTCGCCGCAACGGCCACGAGCAGGTTGCAGCAGATGGCAGGGCTTGTGTACTCCGAAGGTGACCGTGTGCTGGGCCCGGACGGCCAGCCCGGGCACCTGGCCGGTGTCGGTGGCCACCCCGGACGGCACGTCGACGGCCACCACCGGCACGCCGACGACCTCGACGAGGTCCAGCAGGGCGCCGACGGCCTCCGGCAGGCCGGGTCGGCCGCCGATGCCGAGGATGCCGTCGACCACCAGGTCCACCCCCGGACCCCGCTCGAACAGCTCGCGCCAGGCGGCGGTGTCGTCGAGGTCGACCAGCCGCCCACCGCCGGCGAGCAGCGCCGCCAGTCCGGCGGCGTGCGGACGGCCGAGCGTACGGACGGCGACCACGCGGGCGCCGCGGCGCACCAGCCGAGCGCCGGCGAACAGGGCGTCACCGCCGTTGTTGCCGGGGCCCACCAGCACCAGCACGGTGCTGCCGTACACGCCGCCGGTCGTCGACCGCAGCACCCGCCCCAGGGCGCCCGCCAGGCCTGCCGCCGCGCGCTGCATCAGGGTGCCGTCATCGGGGACCGAGGCCGGGTCCGACCCGTCGTCGGCCGCTGTCACACCCTCGGCGGCCACGGCCACTGTCACACTCTCGGCGGCCAAGGCCGCTGTCACACTCTGGGCGGCCAAGGCCGCCATGGCCCGCTGCTCCAGCCGACGGGTCTGCTCAGCGGTGTACGCGGAAATGATCATGCTTCGCAGATCACCACCGCGGAGGCGATCCCGGCGTCGTGTGACAAGGAGACGTGGATGGTGGCCACGCCGAGGCTGGCAGCTCGCTCGGCCACCGTCCCGGTGATCACGAACGAGGGCCGGCCGAGGTCATCGGCCACCACCTCGGCGTCGCGCCAGCTCAGACCGGCCGGAGCCCCGAGCGCCTTGGCCAGCGCCTCCTTGGCCGCGAACCGAGCGGCTTGTGAGGCCACCGGCCGGCTTCGCTCGGCGGACGTGAACAGCCGGTTCACCAAACCGGGACGTCGCTCAACCGTGGCGCGAAACCGCTCGACGTCGCAGACGTCGATGCCGACCCCGATGATCATGGTCGCGGCCCCGAGGTCGACCGGACCCGAGCGCAGTCCAACTCGCTCACTCGACCGTGACCGACTTGGCCAGGTTGCGCGGCTGGTCGACGTCGTGGCCCTTGCGGGTGGCCAGCTCGCAGGCGAAGATCTGCAACGGGACCGTCGCGACCAGCGGCTGCAAGAGGGTGGACACCTTCGGCAGCCGGATCACCACGTCGGCCACGTCGTCGACCTCATGGTCGTCCTCCTCGGCCAGCACCACGGTCCGGGCACCCCGGGCGCGGATCTCCTGGATGTTGGACACCACCTTGTCGTGCAGCTGGTCGCGCCCGCGAGGCGGGACGACGACGAAGACCGGCAGCTGGTCGGCGATCAGGGCGATCGGACCGTGCTTGAGCTCCCCGGCAGCGAAGCCCTCCGCGTGGATGTAAGCCAGCTCCTTCAGCTTCAGCGCCCCCTCCAGCGCGACCGGATAGCCCACATGCCGGCCCAGGAACAGCACCGACGGCTCATCCGCGAACTCCGCGGCCAGGTCCAGCACCGGAGCGATGCCGTCGAGCATGGTCTGGATGGCGGCCGGCATCGTCTCGAGCTCGGCCATGGTGGCCCGGATCTCGTCGCCGAACTTCGTCCCACGCACCTGTGCGAGATAGAGCCCGAGGAGATAGCACGCGACCAGCTGGGTGAGGAAGCCTTTGGTCGAGGCGACCCCGACCTCCGGCCCCGCGTGGGTGTAGATGACTGCGTCGGACTCGCGCGGGATGGTGGAACCGTTGGTGTTGCAGATGGCCAGGACCTTGGCCTTCTGCTCTCGCGCGTGCCGGATGGCCATCAAGGTGTCGGCGGTCTCGCCGGACTGGCTGATGGTCACCACCAAGGTGGTCGGTCCGACGATCGGGTCGCGGTAGCGGAACTCGCTGGACAGCTCCACCTCGCACGGGATCCGGGTCCAGTGCTCGATCGCGTACTTGGCCACCATGCCGGCATAGAACGAGGTGCCACAGGCCAAGACGACGATCTTGTCCACCTGCCGCAGCTCGGCCTCGGAGATTCGCATCTCGTCCAGGGTCAGTGCTTGGTCAGCGTCATGCCGGCCGAGCAGGGTGTCGGCCACCGCCTTGGGCTGCTCGTAGATCTCCTTGCGCATGAACCAGTCGAAGCCGTCCTTCTGGGCGGCCGAGAGATCCCAGTCGACGTGGTACGGGCGTACCTCGGCCGGGGCCCCGTCGAAGGTGGTGACGCTCACCCGATCGGGGCGGATCTCCACCACCTGGTCCTGGCCCAGCTCGATCGCCTCCCGGGTGTGACCGATGAAGGCGGCCACGTCGGAGGCGAGGAAGTTCTCCCCGTCGCCGACCCCCACCACCAATGGTGAGTTGCGCCGAGCGGCGACCACCGTGTCGGTGTCGCTGGTGTCGACCGCGACCAGGGTGAAGGCGCCCTCGAGGCGACGGCACACCGTACGCATGGCGTCGACCAGTGGTGCGCCGGCGGCGACCTGACGCCCCAGCAGCTGCGCCACCACCTCGGAGTCGGTCTCGGAGACGGGCACGATCTGGTCCGCAGCGAGCTCAGCACGCAGCTGGACGAAGTTCTCGACGATGCCGTTGTGGACCAGCGCCACCCGGCCGTTGGCCGACAGGTGCGGGTGGGCGTTGACGTCATTAGGAGCGCCGTGGGTGGCCCAGCGGGTGTGCCCGATGCCCAGGCCAGTACGCGGCAGCGGGTTGTCGGCGAGCTCCTTGTCCAGGTTCGCGATCTTGCCGGCCTTCTTGCGCAGGTGGATCTCCCCGTCGGCGACGATGGCCACCCCGGCGGAGTCGTAGCCGCGGTATTCGAGTCGTCGCAGGCCCTCGACGATGACGTCGACGGCCGCCTGAGGCCCCACGTATCCGACGATTCCGCACATGGGCCACAGGCTACCTTCTGATCCATCGACTCCGAGGCGACGCGGTCGCGCGGGGCGGTGGGGATGGTCCGCGGATCAGCGCGACGCCGGTGCACGGCAGAATGCCGTACATGCCGCACGACGCGCAGGTGCTCAGCCCGTACGTGGAACGCAGCCGGGCCGACTGGGCCGAGCTCGCGACCTCCATGCCGATGACGCTGGACCTGGACACCCTGGACACCCTCCGTGGTCTGAGCGACCCCACCCGCCTGATCGACGTACGCGAGGTCTATCTGCCACTGACCAAGCTGCTCAGCCAGTACGTGCTGCACACCGGCGAGCTGCACCGCTCGACGAATGAGTTCCTCGGCCTCAGCGTCGGCCGGACGCCGTTCGTGATCGGCATCGCCGGCTCCGTGGCGGTGGGCAAGTCCACCACCGCCCGGCTGCTGCGTGAGCTGCTCGCCGGTTGGCCGGAGCACCCGCGCGTCGATCTCGTCACCACCGACGGGTTCCTGTGGCCCAACGCGGAGCTGGAGCGTCGCGGGCTGATGCACCGCAAGGGCTTCCCGGAGTCCTACGACCGCCGCTCACTGCTGCGGTTCGTGATGGACGTGAAGTCGGGTCGACCAGAGGTCACTGCACCGGTGTACAGCCACCTGGTCTACGACATCGTGCCGGACCAGAAGGTGGTGATCGACCGACCCGACATCCTCATCGTCGAGGGCCTCAACGTGCTGCAGCCGGCGCGGGTCCGGGCCGACGGCACGACCGGGCTCGCCGTCAGCGACTTCTTCGACTTCTCGGTCTATGTCGACGCCGACACCGAGGACATCCGCTCCTGGTACGTGCACCGCTTCCTGTCCCTGCGCGACACCGCGTTCCGCGACCCGCGCTCGTTCTTCACCCGTTATGCCTCGCTGACCACGGATGAGGCGGTCACCCAGGCGGAGCACCTGTGGGACACCATCAACGGGCCCAACCTGGCGGCCAACATCCGCACCACGCGGGAACGGGCCACCGCGATCTTGCGCAAGGCCAGTGATCACCGGGTCAAGTGGGTACGGATCCGCAAAGTCTGAGCCACGCCGGAAAACCTCACCCGGCGATGTATCAGAACCCTCGGCACAGCCTCCTGTCCAACGCGTCCGGGACAGCTAGGCCGGCTTCCCGGACGCGCTTGGCCCGCACCGGGGGGCGGACCGCAGGGGGCCGTATTACCTGACGAATGCGGATGGTGGTGGTCCGAAGACGGGTCAAGTGAACGCCGACCGGTCGCAGGTCTGCGAAGACCAGCGGCCGGTTCGGTGCTGCCTCGCTGCTTGGGCGGTAGCGTCACGGCTATGAGCTCCTACCAAGACTCCTCGCGCCACGACGGCCCGCCGACCGTACGCATCGGCGCCGGCACCGCCATCAAGATCGGCTTCTTCGGCGCCTTCGGAGCGCTGCTCTTCTCCATCGTCTGCTCGATCGTGCTCGCCATCATCGTGCTGATCCTCGGCGCGGCGGGGCTGCTCAGCGATATCGGACAGTACTGGGAGTTCTGAGCATCGTGCGCGTCGTTCGCCTCGGTGTCGCGCACCGGGTGTCGGCAAGTCGACGACAGCCCGCGCTGCTGCACTCCGCGTCAGCCGGATCGGTTCTGGTGCAGTGGGTCGACGTCGACGCACTGTGGTCGCATCAGCCGTAGCGGGTGGACGACGTCACCGTGACCATGGTGCAGGCCACGGCCGCCGATCATGTCATCGACGTGGACGGACTCGCCGCCGGGCAGGTCGCGGCAGCGGTGCGCGGCGCTTCTGCTCTGGCCGTAGCCGGCGGTGCCACCACTTCGCCCCCCACGACCACCTCGCATGGTGTGATCTTGGGGTGAGCCTGCGCATCCTCCCGGCAACCGCTTCGCGATGGCCTGACGTCATGGCCGTCTTCGCTGCCCGCGGGCGGAAACCGGACTCCTGCTGGTGCCAGCGATTCCGGCAGCACTCTCAGCCGGACAACCAGTCAGCCTTGCAGCTGGAGGTCCAGACCGCTGCGCCGGCCGTCGGGCTGGTGGCTTACGTCGACGACCAACCCGTCGGCTGGAGTCGCGTCGTGCCGCGTCACACGTTGCCCGGGATCCTCGGCAACCGGGCTCTGCAGCGACTTCTGGACGCCGACGAAGCTGCCTGGTGGGTCGCCTGCTTTCTGGTCCGGCCAGCGCATCGCGGCACCGGCGTCGCCGTCGCGCTGCTCGATGAGGCCGCCGACTACGCCCGTCGGCACGGCGCCTCCGTTCTCGACGGACACCCGGTCGACGTCGAACGACTTGTCGGCGAACCATCGCCGTCCGCGCTGTTCACCGGCACCGTCGCGACCTTTCTGACCGCGGGCTTCGGCGAGATCGGCCGGACCTACCCCAGCAGACCCGTCATGCGACGGAGGTTTGACTGAGCGGTCAGCGGACGTCCGACTGGACCGTCAGATCGCCGATAGTTCGCCGACGAAACCCTTGACACCACACTTGCTCTTTGCAAGTGTCGAGGTCGCCCCAGCTGATGTTCGAAGGAGTCAACGATGACCGCAATGTTCGTCAACCTGCCGGTGACCGACCTGGAACGCGCGAAGGCGTTCTACACGGCGATCGGCTTCACCATCAACGCGGCCTTCACCGACCACAACGCTGCCTGCGTCGTCGTCGAGGAGGACCACAGCTACTTCATGATCTTGGTCCGGGAGTACTTCCAGACCTTCACGGACCTGCCGATCGGTGACCCGGCGGTGAACCCGTCGGCCTCCATCGCAATCTTCCTCGACACCCGCGAGGCGGTCGACCAGGCAGTCGCCGACGGGCTCGCCGCAGGTGGCTCGGAGGCTCACCCCGCCGCGGACTACGGCTTCATGTATCAGCGTCAGGTCACCGACCCGGACGGCAACCTGCTGGAGTTCGGTTACATGGACCCCACCGCCGCACAGTCGAGTCCCGAAGCCTTTGCCGACCAGCAGGACCGAGGGTAGGTGGCCACCCGCGACTATGGGCAATATGACGGCATCACGCGAGCCCTGGAGCTCGTCGGCGAGCGGTGGGCCCTGCTGATCGTCCGCGACCTGCTGGTCGGGCCGCGCCGCTACGGCGAGCTCGCCGCAGGGCTCCCCCGCATCCCGAGCAACATCCTGGCAGCGCGGCTGAAGGAGCTGCAGGCGGCCGGCGTTCTCCGCCGGGTGCCGCACTCACGAGTCATCGTCTACGAGCTGACACCGTACGGCCGTGAGCTCGAGCCGGTCGTGCTCGCCTTCGGCGCGTGGGGCTTCAAGGCGCTGGGTGATCCGCGGCAGGAACAGGTCCTCACCCCCGACGCGATGACCATGTCGCTGCGGACCGCCTTCCAACCACAGGTCGCGGCCACGCTGCCGGCGACCGCCTACGCGGCACAGCTCGGTCGAACCGAGCTGCTGATCCGGGTGGACGGAGCGTCACTGAGCGTGGTGCGTGGCGACGGGCCGGCCGACCTGGCCTTTACCGCCGGCCCAGGCATCTGTCGGATCATCTCCGGCGAGCTCGCGCCGAACCACGCCATAGCGACCGGGGTGGTCGAGGTGCTGCGCGGGCGCCGCGACCTTCTCGACCGCTTCGCCCGGACGTTCCATCTGGCGGCGTGAGTGGACGTTCCTGAAGATCGGCGCACCCAGCCCGCGTGGCAGCCGATCCTGACCGAGGTGAACGCGCAGACCGGCGGGACGTACCGGTGGCAGCGGGAGCTGCCGGGCGGTGAGCAAGGTGGGGCGCAGCTCATCGCCGACGGCGACCGGTCGGTGGTACTGAAGTGGCACCCGGCGGGATGGAAGGCAGAACAGCTGCTCAACGCCTACCCCGCGGTCGCGCACGCGACGGACCGCGGCTGGCCGGCGGCTCGATGGCTGGCAGCCGGTCCGCTTGCCGGCGGCGGAGCCTTCCTGCTCCAGGAGTACGTCGCCGCCACCCCACTGGCGCGACTGGGCGTCCGCGAGGTGCAAGCGGTCATTGCTGCCAATGCCACCCAAAGCGGACTCGCCTGCAGCGGTGCTCCAGACGACTCCGCCCAGCTGGAAGCCGTGCTGAGCGGCGGCTGCGGCTGGAAGGCCAACGTGGCGACCTTCTCCGCGGCCGGAGCCGCGCTGGTGCGCCACGGCGACGAGGTGGTCCGCTGGGCTGGACCAACGCCCATCCCGGTCACCGACGTCGTCCACGGGGACTACAGCAGCTCAAACATCCTGCTCGGCGTCGATGCCGACGTCACGTTCGTCGACTGCCAGGGCGTCGGCCGCGGCAGTCGGGTCCGTGACCTGTCGGACCTGTATCGCCAGGCCTTCGTCTATCCCAGTGCCGCCAACACGGGACTACGCCTGTTGCGGGCTGCGGCGGCCGCCATCGACGGCCCCTCGGTGTTCGCCAGGTGTGCCGTTGCGGTTACCTACAACAACCTGGCCTGGTGGGTCGAGAACAAGACCCGCGCCGAGTTCGACCAGGCCTGTGAGCGACTTCATCCACTCTTCGACGACGTCCGGCACCCGAACTGATCATGGTGGTTCCGATCAGCCTGCGTGGACATGGGGTCGCCGAGCGCGGTCAGGTTCAGCTTGGCGGAGCACCTCGCGGGTGACCGGGGCCACCTCACCCACCCCGAAGAGCAGGAAGCGCAAGAAGTTGACTGCCGGGTTCCCCTCGGTCCATTCGAAGTAGATGTGCGGCTGCCGCCCGGTGGCGTCACGAATGTGAAGCAGCAATGCCGCCAACGCGTTGGGCACGGTCGAGCTCTCCACGGTGATCACGCGGTAACGACCGTGCATGACCTCACCACGCACCCGCAGATCGGTCGCAAACTCCGAGGGATCAGTCACGGTGATCTCGACGAAGATGAAGTCCTCTTCCTCGGCCACGCCGTTGTCCTTCATGATCTGGCGACGCTTCTCCAGGTATTCGCTGGCGTCGCGCGCCTGGGGCTTGTTGGCGATCAGCCGGACCGTACGACGACTGCAGTCGCGGACGAAGCGCTGCGCCTTGTCATCCAGCTCGACGTCGGTCACCCGCAGCTCGAAGGCGCGCGTCAGCCGGGACGTCAAGGACAGCGCCACGATGCCGGCGATGAACAGGGCGGAGATGATGATCCCGCTGGGTTGCTTGACCACGTTGGCGATCAACGCGTAGAGCAGGATGGCGATGAGCGCGGTGAACGCGATCGTGGCGCTTCCCTGATGTCGCCGCGCGGCGCTCACGGTGACCGCGACAGCGCCCGACACCATCATGGCGAGGATGCCGGTGGCGTACGCACCGGCTTGGGCGTTGACGTCGGCCCGGAAGGCGATGGTGATGAGGATGCTGACGACGGTGTAGACGATCACCACCGGCCGCACCGCACGACCCCATTCGGGAGCCATCCCATACGCCGGCAGATAGCGGGGCACGATGTTGATCAGACCGGCCATGGCGGAGGCACCGGCGAACCACAAGATGGTGACGCTGCTCAGGTCGTAGACGGTGCCGAAGCCCTCCCCCAGCATCTCGTGCGCCAGGTAGGCCAGCGCCCGGCCGTTCGCCTCGCCACCCGCTGCGAACTCCTGCGGTGGGATCAACACGGTGGTGATGAAGCTGGTGGCGATGAGATAGACCGACATGATCAAGGCGGCGGCGGTCAGCAGCTTCCTGGTGTTCTTCACCCGTTCGGCCAGCCGCTCCTCGGGGGTCTGTCCGTCGGCCGCGACGAGCGGCATCATGCTGACCCCGGTCTCGAATCCCGACAGTCCCAGCACCAGCAGGGGGAACGCCACGATGGCCGGTCCAGCGATATCGCCGAAGCCGGTGCCGTTGGCGGTGAGCGCCTCGGTCCAGCGGGTCACCAGGTCCGGTGAGCTGATGACCCCGCTCAGCCCCACCACGACGATGGCACCGTTCAGCCCGAGGAAGATGGCCACCAGCGGTATCGCCACCACCACCGCTTCGTTGAACCCCAGCAGGAAGACGCCACCCAGGATGAGCAGCAGCACCACGGTGATGAGCACCGCGTGGCCATGCAGGAAGCCCGGCAGGTAAGGGTTCTCGAGCATATGCACGGTGGCGTCCGCCGAGGACAAGGTGATGGTGATGATCCACGAGGTCGCCACGAACCCCAGCAGGATCAAGACGAAGGTCTTGCCACGCCAGAACGGCAGCAGCCGCTCCAGCATGGCGACCGAGCCCTGACCATGCGGACTCTCCGCGGCTACCCGGCGATACATCGGCAGCATGCCGAGCAGGGTCAGCGCCACGATCAACAAAGTGGCCAGCGGGGACAACGCACCGGCCGCGAGGGCGGCGATGCCCGGCAGATAGGACAGGGTGGAGAAGTAGTCGACGCCGGTGAGGCACATCACCTTCCACCAGGCGTGCGGCTCGGTGTGTCCCTCCCCCGCCTCAGGCCCGGCCGGTTGGACCCGGTTGGCCATCAGCCAGCGCCGTACCGGATGCGGCACAGTCTCAGCTGCACCCACGCTCACCGTCGCGACAGAGTCGGATCCTGCACGCACAGCAGCCTCATATTTCACCTTGTGAGCAGCCACGCTCTGAGCCAAGCCGCCGCAATGCTAGGTGGCGGCATTCGGCCGCGGAACCGACCAGGCGTCAAGATCGCGTTAAGGTCCTCCCCGGGTCGAGCCGGCATCGTCTGCCCGAGGCGGCGGTGGAGCGGATGCCGCGGCGCCGCCCTCAGAGGGTCAGTGAGGACCTGACCACCGTGGCCAGCCGCTCGGCCAGCTCCTGCGCCTGGTCGGCGGAGGTGGCCTCCACCATGACTCGGACGAGCGACTCGGTGCCGGAGGGTCGCAGCAGCACCCGGCCGGCGTCCCCCAGCTCCTCGGCGGCCTCGGCCACGGCAGCGATCAGCGACGGGTCGGTCGAGGCCCGGCTCTTGTCCACCCCGCGGACGTTGATCAACACTTGCGGCAGTCGGGTCATCACCGCAGCGAGCTCGGCCAGCGAACGACCGGAGGTCGCCATCCGGCTCATCAGGTGCAGCCCGGTCAGCACACCGTCGCCCGTGGTCGCGTAGTCCGACATCACCACATGCCCCGACTGCTCCCCACCCAGGGTGAAGTCGCCGGCTTTCATGGCCTCGAGGACGTAGCGGTCACCGACCTTGGTCTGCTCGACCGCGATGCCGTTGGCGTGCATGGCGTGGACGAACCCGAGGTTGCTCATCACCGTGCCGACCACGGTGCCACCGCGCAGGATTCCTGCTTCCTTGCGGGCCACGGCCAAGATCGCGAGGATCTGGTCGCCGTCGACCACGGTCCCGGTGGCGTCAACCGCCAGGCAGCGGTCGGCGTCGCCGTCGAGCGCGATGCCCAGGTCGGCGCCGTGGCGCAGCACCGCCGCCTGGAGGTCCTCCAGATGGGTGGAGCCGCAGTCACGGTTGATGTTGATGCCGTCAGGCTCGGCGTGGATGGCGATCACTTCGGCGCCTTGGACCTCGAAGGCACCGGGTCCGGTCAGGAACGCTGCGCCGTTGGCACAGTCCACGACGACCTTGATGCCTTCCAGCGACACGGGCCGGCCCAGACTCGATACCAGGTGGGCGACGTAGTCCTCGACCAGCTCGGGAGCGTCGGTGACCCGGCCGACCCCGGCGCCGGTCGGGCGCTGCCACCGCTCGCCCAAGCGGGCCTCGATGGCGTCTTCGAGCGTGTCGTCGAGCTTGACGCCGCCCCGGGCGAGGAACTTGATCCCGTTGTCGGGCATCGGGTTGTGGCTGGCGGAGATCATCACGCCAAGATCGGCCTTGGTGGAGCCGGTCAGATAGGCCACACCCGGGGTCGGTGCGACTCCGAGGCGCACCACATTGATGCCGGCACTGGCCAGGCCGGCGACCACAGCCGCCTCGAGGAACTCCCCCGAAGCGCGTGGGTCCCGACCGACGACCGCGAACGGCTGGTGGCCGCCGAACTCGCCGACCTCGGCGAGCACGCGGGCAGCGGCCACAGACAGGTCGAGGGCCAACTCCGCCGTCAAGGCTTCGTTGGCCCTCCCCCGTACGCCATCGGTCCCGAAGATCCGTCCCATGGGTGTCGGATTCCGGGTGGGATCAGCGCTTGCTGTACTGAGGAGCCTTGCGGGCCTTCTTGAGACCAGCCTTCTTACGCTCCTTGATGCGCGCGTCGCGAGTCAGCATGCCGGCCTTCTTCAGGGCCGGACGGCTGGCCTCCGCGTCCACCGCGTTCAGCGCACGGGCCACGCCGAGACGCAGGGCGCCGGCCTGACCGGTGACGCCGCCGCCGTGGATGCGGGCGATCACGTCGTACGAACCGGCGACACCAGCGGTGACGAAGGGCTCGGAGACGATCTGCTGGTGCACCTTGTTCGGAAAGTAGTCATCCAGGGTGCGACCGTTGATGGTCCACTGCCCACTGCCCGGCACCATCCGCACGCGGGCGACGGCCTCCTTGCGGCGGCCGGTGGCGTTGGACGGGGCCACGACAGCCGGGCGTCCGGCCGCGTTCTGCGCTGCGGCGGGGTTGGAGTCGGAGCGGTACGCGATCTCCTGGTCGCCCTCG
Source organism: Microlunatus sp. M237 (assembly GCF_056896895.1). NCBI lineage: Bacteria > Bacillati > Actinomycetota > Actinomycetes > Propionibacteriales > Propionibacteriaceae > Microlunatus > Microlunatus sp. M237. Next base: position 648,143 of record NZ_JBXHBL010000001.1, read on the forward strand.
GTGAAGGGAACGACCTCGTCGCCCTCGGTCGGGGTGGTCTCTACTGCGGTCTCAGTCACTGACGTAATCCTTGGCTCTACTGGGCGATCTGGGTGATCTCGTACGACTGCGGCTTCTGTGCAGTGTGCGGGTGCTCCGGGCCGGCGTAGACCTTGAGCTTCTTGATGAGCTTGCGGCTCAGACGGTTCTTGGGGAGCATGCCCCAGACCGCGAGCTCGACGGCCTTGCGCGGGTCACGGTCGATCAGCTCGCCGTAGGGCACGGCCGACAGACCGCCCGGGCGACCGGAGTGACGGTAAGCGAACTTGTCGGTCCGCTTCTTGCCCGACAGGGAGATCTTCGAGGCGTTGATGATGACGACGAAGTCGCCCCCGTCCATGTGCGGGGCGTACGTCGGCTTGTGCTTGCCGCGCAACAGGGTGGCGGCAGTGACAGCGAGCCGTCCCAAGACGACGTCGTTGGCATCGATGACATGCCATTCCCTGGTGAGGTCGCCAGGCTTGGGGCTGTACGTAGACACGGTCGTTGACCATCTTCCATGAGTTACTGACATTTATGCTGCGGCGCTCTCCGTCGACGGTGAGCACGGGTGCCACGCAGGCGTGAGCGCAACAGCGGTTCAGATTACCGTTGGAGGACGGCCGGGTCAAAACGTCGCCCGTTCCCGCTGCCTCGCGAGCGCGCCAGGTGGCGCGAATCATAGGCGCCCGAGTGGTGGGGTGCACTACGCCACGCGTAGGTTGTCGCCATGACCGATTCGCTCAGCATTCGCGACAATCGTACTGGCCGCGACTACGAGATCCCCATCACCGACGGCACGATCCGTGCGGCCGACCTGAAACAGATCGCGCAAGAAGGCGAACCCGGCCTCGCTACGTACGACCCGGGGTTCGTGAACACGGCTTCGTGCCGCAGCGCAGTCACCTACATCGACGGCGACGCCGGCATCCTCGAGTATCGGGGCTACCCGATCGAGCAGCTGGCCGAGAAGTCCACGTTCTTGGAGGTGTCCTACCTGCTGCTCAACGGTGAGCTGCCCACGTCGGACCAGCTCGCCTCCTGGACCCACGACGTCACCACCCACACGTTCCTGCACGAGAACGTCAAGCAGTTCATCCAGGGCTTCCGCTACGACGCGCACCCGATGGGCATGTTGATGGCCTCGGTCAGCGCCCTGTCCACCTTCTATCCCGATGCCAGCGACATCTCCGACGCGACCAACCGGCAGCTGCAGATCACCCGGCTGATCGCCAAGATGCCGACCCTGGGCGCGTTCGCGTACCGGCACGGACAGGGCAAGCCGTACGTCTATCCGGACAACGACCTGTCCTACGTGGAGAACTTCCTCGCCATGCTGTTCAAGATGAGCGAGCCGAAGTACGCCGCGGACCCACGCCTGGTGAAGGCCCTCGACGTGCTGTTCATCCTGCATGCCGACCACGAGCAGAACTGTTCGGCCAACGCCGTCCGCTCCGTGGGCTCCTCCCAGGTCGACCCCTACTCGGCGGTGGCCGCGGGCGTCGGCGCGCTCTACGGCCCGCTGCACGGCGGGGCCAACGAGGCGGTGCTGAAGATGCTGCGCCGGATCGGCACCACCGACAACATCCCCGGATTCATCGAGGGAGTGAAGGCGGGCAAGGAGAAGCTGATGGGCTTCGGCCACCGGGTCTACAAGAACTACGACCCGCGCGCCACCATCATCAAGAAGGCCTGCGACGACGTCTTCGAGGTCACCGGGGTCAATCCGCTGCTGACGATCGCGATGGAGCTGGAGAAGATCGCGTTGGAGGACGACTACTTCGTCTCCCGCAAGCTCTACCCGAACGTCGACTTCTATTCGGGGCTCATCTACGAGGCGCTGCAGTTCCCGCCGGAGATGTTCACCGTGCTGTTCGCCATCGGCCGTACCCCCGGCTGGCTGGCGCAGTGGTCGGAGCTGGTGCAGGACAAGGACCAGAAGATCGCCCGCCCGAAGCAGATCTACACCGGCTTCCGGACGCGCGACTTCGTCGAGATGAACAAGCGCTGAGTCAGGCTCCGCAACGGGGAGGGTCCCACCGATGATCCGGTGGGACCCTCCCCGTTGTCGTTGCCCGAACTCCGGCGCCGCGGTCAGGAGGCGAGATCGACCAGCTTCTCGAACCAGAACTCATGCTTGAGGAAGGACACGTCGTATTCGTGGCCCGGATACGGCGGAATGAGCTGGGCGGCCTGGATCAGCCGCCAGCCGTCCAGTAGGGCGTCGAGCCCCGAGGTGTACGGCGGGAGGTCGGAGTCGCCCGTGGTGGGCCGGGACCGACCGGTGCCGTCGTAGGTGGACCAGCCGATGACCTTGGAGTCGAGGGCCGACGTGGTGGTGTAGAGCACCATCACCTGCTGACGCAGGGTGGAGGTGGCGGGAGCCGCTGTCTGGAGTGCGGTCATGGTCAGGCCTCGGTTTTCAGGGTCGCGGCGTCCTTGAGACGGCCGAAGAGCGTGGGACTGCCGGCCAGCGGGGGTGAGTTGCGGACCCGGGTGACCCAGTAGTCGATGTCGAAGGTGTCGTCCCCGGTGAGCTCACGCCACAGCAGGACCCGGTTGAAGATCTCCAGCCGGCCGGACGCGTTCTCCATCCAGGGCTGGCGGACGTCGAGCTCGGCCTCGACCTCCGGGGAGTGCAGGTCGGCGGTGTTCCACCACAGCCGCTGCTTGACCGTCGGGTTGAAGCGGATCTTGTACATGTGGCGGATGGCGTCGGAGTCGTTGCGCCGTCCGCCGTGCCAGATGCCGTGGTGGAGCAGCACGATGCTTCCCGCCGGGCAGGTCAGCCGGGTCTGGCCGAGCATGTTCTGGTAGCGGCCGATGTCGCTCTCGTTGATCTGGCGCAGGTGGGTGCCGGGCACGCTGAGGGTGCCGCCCATCTCCAAGGTCACCTCACGCGGGTAGTACATCAGCTGGATGTCGAAGGCGTCGGTGCGGACGTCGATGATCGCGTCGCCGTGCAGGTTCTGCGCCTCCCCCTCGCGCGGGTAGCGGACGTGCACCGCGTGGTGGTCCACCTTGGGGTCGGGGCCGAGGAGGCTGAGCAGCGCACCGGCCACCTGCGGAACCTGGAGCAGGTCGTACGCGAGGGTGCCTGGGCCGAAGGCCTCGGCGATCGTGGCGCCGTACGGCACCCGCCCGATGCCGGCATCGAGCTTGGCGACCGCGGCCCGGTTGACCTCCTCGTCGATGATCCCGTCGAAGCGCAGGAACCCCTGCGCGACGAAGCGGGCGACCTCGACCGAGGTCAGCAGCTGGGAGTTCTGGTCGGCGGTGATCCCGACCGGGGATTCGTGCAGGTCTTGCGCCATGCTCGCGCACCTCACTGTTCGCTGAGTGGTACTGGTTTGGATACTCCAACGTTAGGGGTTGCGACGACACTTTCGCGTGGTGATGCTTCACCATTACTGGTAAATTCTCACTATGTCGCATTCCCAGAGCCGGGTCGATCTCGACCAGCCACCGCGGGTGGCGGGAGCCGGCGTCGCGGTGCACGGGCAGTCCAGCCGCCACGACCGCTTCCAGCTGCCCGAGCTGTGGTCGCTCCACCTGTATCGCTATTCCGCGACCATCTGGCTGGACGGGGTCGCGCATCCGATCCGGCCTGGCACGGTCAGCCTGGTGGCGCCTGCGGTGGACATCCGCTACGAGTACCTCGGTCCGTCCGAGCACGTGTTCGCCCACCTGGACCTCCCCACCGGGGGCGCTGCGCGATGGCTGCCGGCCGTGCAGACGATGGAGGCCCAGACCGCCTTGGTGACCGATCTGATGCTTCAGGTCGTCACCAGCCTGCCGACTGACCCGGTGCAGGCCAGCGCCGCCGCGTGGGCCGTACTGCACCGACTGGCCGCCGCCGCCAGCGGCCCGGGACCCGGCCCCCATGCAGCGGTCACCCAGGCCCTGGCCTACATCGAGTCACACCTGTCGGAATCGCTGTCGGTCGCCGAGCTGGCCCGGACACTGGGAATTTCGCACAACCACCTCACCCGGGTGTTCGGCGAAGCCACCGGCCACACCGTGGTCGGCTATGTCCGCCGCCGGCGGCTTCAGCAGGCGGGTCACCTGCTCCGCCACTCGACCCTGCCGGTCAGCGTGATCGCGCGCTCGGTGGGCTACCCGGACCTGCAGGCCTTCAACAAGGCCTGCCACGCCGAGCTCGGTGGGTCGCCGCGGGCGATCCGCCAGCTCCGGACCTGAGCGGCCGGCCCAGAAGCGGCAGCCCAGAGACGGGCGGCCCAGAGACGGGCAGCCCAGAGACTGGCGGCTCAGAGGTGGCCGAGGAGCAGCAACGCCAAGACGACGAGTCCGCCGATCACGAGGCCACCGACCGCTACGGCCGCCATGATGATCCCGGCCAGCTCGGCGGCGCCCCGCTTCTGCCTCATGCCCAGCTGCTCGGCCACGCCGGTGACGAGCTGTCTGCCCTCCTCGGTGGAGAACTGGAAGTCCAGCACCGGACCGAACCGGCCGGACTTGTCGAACCCCCAGGTGCGCTGGGCGCCGAACTGGATCGTCCGGCCGAGGGAGCGACTGCCCGACATCGAGATCCGCGGCACCCCGGCCTGCCAGCTGAGGTCGCGGACGTCGTCGGTGATCCGATAGACGTCGCCATCCACGCGGACATGGTGGACGACGGTCTTGGACAGCCCGGCCTTGTTGAGCACGCCGTACCAGGTGGCGTCGGCCACCGCCAGGCCCACATCGAAGCCGCGCTCGGTCGGCGTCACCACATACGGGGTGCCGGCTGCTGCCGCTGCCACCGCTCGTTCCAGCTCTGTTCCTTCTGGCTCAATGGCCACCGCTGTGCCTCCTCGTCCTCGCCCGCGTGGGCGCCATCTTGGCGGACGGGCGGTTCACCGCGCAGGCTCGGTCGGTCAGCGGGCGCGCTGCACCCGCGCCTCGTCCCACACCGGCTCGGCCGATTCATACACGCTGCCGTCGGAACCGAAGACCAGGAACCGGTCGAAGCCACGGGAGAACCAGCGGTCGTGGGTGACGGCGACCACCGTCCCCTCGAACGCGTCCAGACCTTGCTCCAGCGCCTCGGCGGACTCGATATCGAGGTTGTCGGTCGGCTCGTCGAGCAGCAGCAACGTCGCGCCGGACAGCTCGAGCAGCAGGATCTGGAACCGGGCCTGCTGGCCGCCGGACAGCGACTCGAAGCTCTGCTCGGCGGCGTGCGCCAGCTCATAGCGGTCCAGCTTGCGCGAGGCCAGCTCACGCCCCATGCCCTCGCGATGGTCGTCACCGCGGTGCAGGATCTCCAGCAGCGTCTTGCCCAGCAGCTCGGGATGGTGGTGGGTCTGGGCGAACCAGCCCGGCCGGACGCGGGCGCCGAGCCGCGCCGTGCCGGTGTGCGCGACCGGGGCGATGTCCACGCCGCCGACCGGTTGATGCTCGATATCGGGGTCGGAGCCGCCGCGGGCCAGCAACCGGAGGAAGTGCGACTTGCCGGAGCCGTTGGACCCCAGCACGGCCACCCGGTCGCCGAACCAGATCTCGGTGCTGAACGGGCGCATCAGCCCGCTCAGCTCCAGCGACTCCACCACCACCGCGCGCTTGCCGGTACGCCCGCCCTGGAGCCGCATCGACACCTTCTGCTCCAGCGGGATGGCCTGCGGTGGACCGGCCTGCTCGAACTTGGCCAGTCGGGTGGTGGCCGCCTGGTAGCGGCCCGCCATCTTGGAGTTGGAGGCGGCCTTGATCTTGTACATCATCATCAGGTCGTGCAGCTTCTGGTGCTCCTCGTCCCAGCGCCGCCGCAGCTCCTCGAACCGGGCGAACCGCTCCCGCCGGGCGGCCGCGAAGGTGGCGAAGCCGGAGCCGTGGATCCAGACGGTGTTGCCCGCGGCGCCGAGCTCGACCGCCGCGATGGAGGTGGCGGCCTCGGCCAGCAGCTCCCGGTCGTGGCTGACCAGCAGCACGGTCTTCTGGGTGTTCTGCAGCTGGCTCTCCAACCACCGCTTGCCCGGGACGTCTAGATAGTTGTCCGGCTCGTCCAACAGCAGCACCTCATCGGGCCCCCGCAGCATCGCCTCCAGGGCGAGCCGCTTCTGCTCCCCGCCCGACAGGGTGGTCAGCTCACGCCACTTCGCCCGCTCGTAGTCGACCCCGAGCGCCTCGGTGCAACAGGCGTCGAAGATCACCTCGGCGTCGTAGCCGCCGGCGTCGGCATAGTCCGACAGTGCCTGCGCGTAGCGGAGCTGGGTGGGCTCGCTGTCGTCGCTCATCAGGGCCAGCTCGAGCCGGTCCACCTCCTCCACTGCAGACCGAAGCCGCGGCGGAGCGAGGGAGAACAGCAGGTCACGTACGGTCGAGCTGTCCCGGATGCTGCCGATGAACTGGCGCATCACCCCTAGCCCGCCGCTGCGCGACACCGATCCGCTGGTCGGGCTGAGGTCGCCGGCGATGATCCGCATCAGGGTCGTCTTGCCGGACCCGTTGGCACCGACCAGGGCGACCACAGCGCCCTCGCCGACCCGGAAGGACACCTCGTCCAGCAGGACTCGGCCGTCGGGCAGCGAATACGAGACGGCTGACAGATCCACGTGTCCCATGCCGCGCATCCTAGGTTCTCGCGCGCCACCCCGGGTATTCGATATCGCCCGGTTCGGCCGCGGCTACTCCCAGGCGAGCAGTGGCAGCCGGACCACTGCCACGAACGCGCAGTCGGTATCGTCACGGTCCTCGAAGGCGACAGTGCCGCCGGCGCGGGTGACGAGCTCACGCACGATCGCCAGGCCGAGCCCGGAGCCGCCTGCGTCGCGGTCACGGGCATCGTCGAGCCGGGTGAACCGATCGAAGACGCGCTCGCGTTCAGCGACCGGGATGCCAGGTCCGTCGTCGGCCACCCTGATGACCACAGTGTCGGCCTCGACCGCGCCCGACAGGCGTACCTGGGTCTCTGCATGCCGGACGGCGTTGTCGACCAGATTGCCGAGCGCCCGGCGCAGCTCGTCGCGGTCGGCGAGCACCCAGGCGTTCGCGACGCTGTCGGTCACCACCGGCACCCGCGCAACCGGGTACGCCGCGGCCACCTCGGCCAGCAGCGGGTCGACGGCGACCCGGCGGCGTAGCGCCGGGCCGCGCTCGTCCGCGTCGGCCCGGGCCAGCAGCAGCAGGTCTTCGACCAGCACCGACAACCGCTGCACATCAGCCAGCACCTCGGCCGAGACCGGCGAGCCCTCGCCGAGTCGTTCGGCCACCTCGAGCTGGGTGCGCAGGCTGGCGAGCGGGCTGCGCAGCTCATGGGCGGCGTCAGCCACGAAGGCCTGTTGCCGGGCCCGGGCCGCGGACAGCCGGTCCAGCATGCCGTTGACGGTGATCGCCAACGCGCGGATCTCGTCGGCGGCGGCGGGTACGCGTACCCGCTCGTCCCGACCAAGGCCGCTGATCAGCTCGGCTTCCCGGCGCAGCTGCTCGACCGGCCGCAGCGTCCACCCGATCACCCGCCAGGCGATCAGGGCCAGGGCGGTGACCAGCAGCGGGATGCTGATCAGCAGTGCCGTCCGCAGGGCGGCCCGGCTGGTGAGCACGTCACCGACCTGCAGCGCGACGATCACGGTCATAGCCGGCTCCCCCGCGCTGGCGTTGGTCGGCAGGGCATTGACCCGCAGCGGACCGCTCAGTCCGGTCCGGGCGCCGCTGACCTGGACCGCCCGCCCGGTCAGCGCCTGGTCGATCTCGGCGGGACGCAGCAGCGGGATCAGCCGGTCGGCGTTGGCCGAGCCCGCAATCACCCGGCCCTGGGCATCGACCACCTGGACCAGCTGGGCACCGGACACCGGGATCGGGCTGGGCAGCTGGTTCGCGTCCACCATCGCCACCACCTGCGCGGCGGTGGCCAGCGCCTCGGTGTCCAGGGTCCGGTCCACGGTCGCCTGCAGCACCAGATAGAGCGCGATCCCGCCGGCCGCCAGGGCCACCGCCACGCCGGTGACGCCGACCAACATCAGCCGCACCCGCAGGCTGAGCCGGCCGAACCAGTCGCCGCTCACGTCACCAGCATGTAGCCCGCACCCCGGACCGTCACCAGCCGGTTCGAGCCGATCTTGCGCCGCAGATAACCGACGTAGACCTCGACCGCGTTGGGCGCGGTGTCGGCCGCACTGTCCCAGACATGGTCCAACAGCTCGACCTTGCCGATCACCTGGTCGGCCCGGCGGATCAGATATTCCAGCAGCACGAACTCGCGTGGGGTCAGCGAGATGAGCCGGCCGGCTTGGCGTACCTCCCGGGTCGCAGGGTCCAAGGTGAGGTCTCCGGCGGTGAGCACCGCCGGCCGGGCCACGACCTGGCGCCGCAGCAGGGCCCGGATCCGGGCCAACAGGACGACGAAGGAGAACGGTTTGGTGAGGTAGTCGTCGGCGCCGCAGTCGAGACCGTCCGCCTGGTCGTGCTCGCCCGACTTGGCCGAGAGCATCAGGACCGGCACCCAGTTCTCCTCGGCCCGGAGCCGGCGGACGACCTCATAGCCCGACAGCCGCGGCAGCATCACGTCGAGCACGACCGCGTCGAAGTCACCCAGCAGGGCCAGCTCGAGCCCATCGGGGCCGGTGGTGGCCACATCGACCGCGAAGCCTTCCGCGACCAGGCCACGGCGCAGGGCCTCAACCAGACGAGGCTCGTCGTCGACCAGCAGCAGGCGCACGGGGTCAGCCTGACACGTCGGTCAAGTCTGCATCGTCACCACCGGCTGAGGGGCGAGCCGGAGGCGCCGAGCCGGAGGCGCGAGTGGTGAGCTAGGGCGCGCTAGGGGCGCGAGCCGGTGAGGTGTCGGTGGCGCCGAGCAGCCATCCGCGCCTCGCAAGCTCGGCGCTCCCGCCAGGCCCGTCCACGCTCGGCGCCACCGACACCTCACCGTCTCGCTTGGTTGCTTTGCTGCGGACTGTGTGGCGCGGTCGCAGGGCCCTAGCTGGCGGACTCGCGCCCCCAGCCAGCCCACTCGTGGCTCCTGTGGTCCGGCGCTCAGCGTTCTCACAGCGGGGGCGCGCCAGACTGTGCGCATGCGTACCTTCGAACGTCGCCCAGCGCTGCGCTGGCTTGCTCCGCTGGCTCTGGTTCTCGCCGTCGGCGGGACGGGGAGCATCGTCGCCGTCACCGCCTCCGCGGACCCGCCGTTGCCGCCCAAGACCGCCGAGCAGCTGCTGGTCGACCTGCAGGGCTCGAAGGTGGCCGGGCTGTCCGGCACTGTGGTGCAGAGCTCCGATCTAGGAATCCCGGCGCTGCCCGGCAGCGACTCCGATCTGACCGCCCTCGTGGCCGGCACCCACACCCTTCGGGTCTGGTACGCCGGCGAGCAGAAGGCCCGGCTCGCGCTGCTGGGCACACTCGGGGAGTCCGACGTCATCCGTAACGGTGACGACCTGTGGCTGTGGTCAAGCAAGGACAACACCGCCACCCATCGGACGCTGACTGGCGACGAGGCCCGCGGGCCGGCCACGCCGCGGAAGCCGAGCGAGCTGCCGAAGACACCGCAGGAGGCGGCTGACGCGGTGCTCGCCGCACTCGAGCCCACCACCGCCGTCTCCACCAACGGCACCGCCACGGTGGCCGACCGGTCGGCGTACGAGCTGGTGCTGCGGCCGAAGACGACTGGTTCCCTGGTGACCGAGGTGCGGCTGGCGATCGACGCAGAAACCTCGCTGCCGCTCCGGGTCCAGGTGGTGGGCGCCAACGGCAAGCCCGCCTTCGAGGTGGCCTTCAGTGAGATCGACTTCGCAGTCCCCGACGATGAGCAGTTCGCGTTCAACCCGCCGCCCGGGACCAAGGTGACCGAGATTCCCGCCGACGGTCGTGACAAGCCGCGACCGGAGCCCAAGAAGCCCAACCGGGAGGCGATGGACGAGCCGACCTTCGTCGGCACCGGCTGGACCACCGTCGCCGTCGTCAACGCCGGCAGCGACACCCGGCAGGGCCAGCTCGGTGCTGTGCTGAACAACCTGCCCAAGGTGTCCGGCGACTGGGGCTCGGGTCGGCTGCTGACCGGCAACGCCTTCTCCGTCGTCGTCGCCGACGACGGCCGGGTGGCCGTCGGCTCCGTCAAGCCCGAGCTGCTGTACGAGGCTCTCGCCAAGTGAGCGCGGCTGCGGCCGGCGACACCGAGCTGCTTCCCGAGCATCCAGTGGCGGCTGACCCGGCGCCGGCCGTCGTCACCCGTGGCCTGACCAAGCAGTTCCGGTCCCAGGTGGTGGTGGACGGAATCGACTTGGCGGTCCCGCGCGGCGCGACGTACGGCTTCTTGGGCCCCAACGGGTCCGGCAAGACCACGACGATCAGGATGCTGCTCGGACTGATCCGGGCCACGTCGGGTGAGATCGAGCTGCTGGGCGAGGCGATGCCGGATCGGGCCGGGACGGTGCTGCCCCACGTCGGCGCCCTGGTCGAGGGACCCGCGTTCCATCCGTATCTGTCCGGTCGGGCCAACCTGGCTCGCCTCGATGCCGCCGACGCGGCCAGCGACCCGAGCACCGCCGCCGCCCGGATCGAGTCGGCGCTGGACCGGGTGGGCCTGCTCCCCGCGGCCGGCAAGCGCTACCGGGCGTATTCGCTCGGGATGCGGCAACGGCTGGCCATCGCCAGTGCACTGCTGATGCCGCGTCAGCTGCTGGTGCTGGACGAGCCCACCAACGGCCTCGACCCCCAGGGCACCCGTGAGGTGCGCCACCTCATCGGCGCCCTGGCCGCGGACGGGGTGACGGTGCTCGTCTCCAGCCACCTGTTGTCCGAGGTGGAGCAGATGTGCAGCCACGTCGGTGTGATGCACGCCGGCAAGCTCGTCGCCCAAGGCCCGGTCGGGGACCTGTGGGCCGGCGCCGCGCAGACCGTACGGATCGACACCGACCAGCCGACCCAGGCGGCCCGGGTGCTCACCGAGCTCGGACTGAGTGAGGTGCAGCCGGGAGGCGGCCGGGTGCTCGGTCAGCTCGGTGGCGTGGCCGTGGAGAAGATCGCGCCGGCCCTGGTGCACGCCGGGGTGCCGGTGCTCGGCTTCACCGTCCAGTCCCCCACGCTGGAGGATCTGTTCGTCTCGCTCACCGGAGAGGGTTTTGATGTCAGCGGCTGAGCTGCTCACCACGTCGGCACCACAGCGCCATCCCGGTCGCTGGCTGCGCTTCCTGCGCAGCGAGCTGCAGATCATCTTCGGTCGTCGCCGCAACCAGGCCGGACTGGCCGTGCTCGCTGTGGTGCCGATCATCTTGGCCTTCGCCGTGAAGTACGCCGGCGGCGGCGGGGTCGGCCCCGACTTCGTCAGCTCGATCGTCGGCAACGGGTTGTTCGTGGCCCTGGCCGCCCTGACCCTGGAGCTGCCGTTGTTCCTCCCGCTCGCGGTCGCCGCCATCTCCGGCGACGCCGTGGCCGGCGAGGCCAACCTCGGGACCCTGCGCTATCTGCTGACCATCCCCGCCGGTCGCACCCGGCTGCTCGCGGTGAAGTACGCCGCCATCGTGATCTTCGCTCTGCTCGCCACGCTGCTCGTGACGGTGGTCGGCTCGGTCCTCGGCCTGGCGTTGTTCGGCGGCGGTGACATGACCGTACTGTCCGGTGACCAGATCAGTCTGGCGGCGGGAATCGGTCGGCTCCTGCTCGCCACCGCGTACTTGGCCGCCGGTTTCGCCGCCCTGGGCGCGATCGGCCTGTTCGTCTCCACCCTGACCGAGCAACCGATCGGGGCCACCATCGCCGTAGTGCTGATCAACGTGATGATGTTCATCTGCGACTCGATCTCCCAGCTGGACTGGCTGCACCCCTGGCTGTTGACCCATTGGTGGATGGCGTTCGGCGACCTGCTGCGCGAGCCGGTCGCCACCGACGCCCTGTCCCGCGGCCTGATCACCTACGCCGTCTACGCCGGGGTCTTCTGGCTGGCGGCCTGGGCCCGGTTCTCCAGCAAGGACGTCACCAGCTAGTCGGCGTTCACGTCGGCGGCGGTCCGGCTAGTAGATTCTGTGACCATGCCCGTTGATCCGAAGACCCGCCGTGAGCTCGCCCAGTCCGGCCGGTTGTGGGGTCTATCGCTGATCTGCGCCACCGCGGGTGCGACCACGATCTATCTGAGCGATGACCTGGCCAGCGGCATCGGGGTGTTCCTGGCCACGCTCGTGGTGCTCGGCAGCCTGCTCTGGTACTACGAGAAGCGACACAAGAAGTGAACCCCGACACCGACCGGCCGCAGCGTCCCCGGGTCCACCGCGAGGTGGTCTCCTTCGTCCGCCGCAGCGCGCGAATGAACACCCAGCAGCGCAAAGCCTGGGATGCGCACCACAGCCGATGGGTGATCGACGTCCCCCGCGCCGACACCGACACCTCGATCGACCCGTCCTTCACCCTGGACCTGGCCGCGGCGTTCGGCCGCCAAGCCCCGTTGGTGGTGGAGATCGGGCCCGGCATGGGCGAATCCCTGGTGCCGATGGCTCAGGACCGCCCCGACGTGAACGTGCTCGCCTTCGAGGTCTTCCAACCGGCCGTCGCGCGCATCCTGGGCCGGATGGCCAGTGACGGGGTCGACAACATCCGCCTGGTGCTGGCCAACGTGGTCGAAGGGCTGACCACCCTGGTGCCGGAGGCGTCGGTGTCGGAGGTGTGGATGTTCTTCCCCGACCCGTGGCACAAGTCGCGTCACCACAAGCGCAGACTGCTGAGCACGGAGTTCGCCGATCTGGTCGCCTCGCGGCTGCAACCAGGCGGGCTGTGGCGACTGGCGACCGACTGGGAGGACTACGCCGGGCAGATGCGCGATGTGCTGGACGACCACCCCGCGTTCACCAACGACAACTCGGGCGGCTGGGCGCCCCGCTGGGGCGCTCGTCCGGTCACCCGGTTCGAACAACGTGGCGTCGACGCCGGCCGGCACATCTTCGATCTCGCCTACCGTCGGCGATGACCGGTCCCAAGACGCCCACCCGGCGGTGGCGGCTGGATCTGGCCTACGACGGCGCCGGCTTCTCCGGCTGGGCGGTGCAGCCGGGTCTGCGGACGGTGCAGGGCGAGCTCGAGCAGTGGCTGCCGCAGGTGCTGCGGCTGGATCAACCGGTCAGCCTGGTCTGCGCCGGCCGCACCGACGCCGGTGTGCACGCCCGCGGTCAGGTCGCCCACGTCGACCTGCCGGCGGACGCGCTGCCCGACGCAGGCGCCACCCTGCTGCGTCGGCTCCGTCGGGTGCTGCAGCCCGATCTGGTCGTTCGTACGGTCACTGCGGCCCCACCCGGGTTCGATGCCCGGTTCGCCGCCATCTGGCGGCGCTACGCGTACCGGCTGTCCGATGACGGTGTCCCGGTCGACCCGTTGCAGCGCGGCTACGTGGCCGCCATCCGTCCGGCGCTCGACCTGGATCTGCTGAACGTCGCCGGCGCCGGCCTGCTCGGGCTGCGCGACTTCGGCGCCTTCTGCCGGCGACGTCCCGGTGCGACCACCATCCGTACCCTGCTGGACCTCACCGGGCACCGGGTGGCGTCCGGTCCGCTGGCCGGCACGGTGGAGATCGGCGTCCGGGCCGACGCCTTCTGCCACTCGATGGTGCGATCGCTGGTCGGCGCGCTGGTCGCCGTGTCGTCGGGTCGCCGGGACCTGGCCTGGCTCACGGAGATCACCGACACCGCCGCCCGCGACTCGCGGGTCGAGGTGATGCCGGCCGCCGGCCTGACCCTGGAAGAGGTCGCCTATCCCCCGAACGACCAGCTCGCGGCGCGGGCCGCGCAGGCCCGGGCGAGCCGTGACGAGCCCACCACCGAAGAGGACCGATGACCGAGCACTACTTCTCCGACACCCCCGACGGACCGGAGAAGCGGCGGACCATCCGCGCCCGGATCTGGGGCGAGGAGCTGGAACTGACCACCGCCAACGGGGTCTTCTCCGGCGACGGCCTGGATCTGGGCACCGCGGTGCTGCTGCGCGAGTCGCCGTTGCCCGCGGACGGAAGCCGGCTGCTGGACCTCGGCTGCGGCTACGGCCCGATCGCGGTGGCCCTGGCGCTAGCGTGTCCCGGCGCCATGGTGGATGCGGTGGACGTGAACGACAGGGCGCTGAGGCTGTGCGCCGACAACGCCCGGCAGCTGGGCGTGGCTGACCGGGTCCGCACACTGCGCCCGGACGAGGCCGACCCCGACCGTCGCTACGACGAGATCTGGTCCAACCCGCCGATCCGAATCGGCAAGGAGGCGCTGCACGCCCTGCTGTTGACCTGGCTGGCGCGGCTCGCCCCGGACGGAGTGGCCCGGCTGGTGGTGGGACGTAACCTCGGCGCCGACTCACTACAGCGGTGGCTGGGCGAGCAGGGCTGGTCCTGCGAGCGCACGGCCAGCGCCAAGGGTTTCCGGGTTCTCGTGGTCCGACGACACTGACCGTGCTCCGCGAACCGGCTCAGCCGGCGAGAGGGCTCAGGCGGTCCGCTCGCTGACCGCCCGCATCACCTCGGGCCAGCGCCGGTCGAGCAGCGCACCGCCCTTGCTGATGCCGAGCCGCAGGACGATCAACCCGCTGATCACACCGACTGGGATGGACAGATAACCGAGCCAGGTGATCCAGAACGACGCCACCACCAGCGCCAGGGTGGGCAGGGCCAGCACGAGGGTGCCCAGGGTGGCGAGGGTGAAGGACAAGAACGCCGGCAACCCGCCACTGCTGCCCTTCTGGAACGGGTTGGCTCCCGGTGGGGGCGCCGGCCACTGCCAGATCGAACCGACGTAGGAGCCGACCCCGAGACCGACCAGCATCAAGGCGACCGTGCCGCCGGCGGCAGCCGGCAGCAGCTCCCACTGGCCGGTCAGCGCGGTGGCGACGAGCAGCAGCAACACCACCATCGGGCCGAAGATGGTCAGGGTCGACATCACCCGCCCGGAGCGGTCGTCGGCCCCCCGCAGACCAGAGGAGACGTGCAGCCACACCGCCGTCCCGTCGTAGGCGAGGTCCTGAGCGACGCTCATCCCGATCAACAGCCCCAGCAGCATCGGCGAGAAGGTGGCCACGGCCAGGCTGCCGCCGCTGGGGTTGGCCAGCTGGCTGGCCACCAGGACGATCGGAGCGATCAAGAAGCCGGCCACGCCGGCGAGATAGCGGGGGTCGCGGCGCCAGTAGCGCAGTGTCCGGCCGGCCACCCCGCCCGCCGGCGTCGCCGGATAGAGGCGCTCGACGAAGGTCCCCTCCTTGACCTTCTTCGACGACTCCGCGCCACCCTCGATCGGCTCGGTCAGCCGTTTGCCGAGGAAATAGCCCCAGGCCACCCAGAGGGCGGCGACCAGCGCCAGCGCCAGCACCAGGTGCAGCGCCGCCGTGGCCCAGTTGCCGCGAGCGACGTCCGCGGGCACCGCCCAGATCCAGCCGAACGGCGTCCAGCCGGCGATGGTGGCCGCATCACTCAGCCCGATCCGCATCGAGGCTGCGTTGGCCTCCACCATCGAGCCGAAGAGGTTGCCGCCGATGCCCAGCACGGCACCGGACAGGGCAAGGGCCACGAAGGCGAGGTCGCGGAAGCGGCGCGACGACAGGAACGCCGAGAAGGCCGAGGTCCCGACCCGGGACACCAGGAAGCAGGTGGCCACCCCGACCGGAACCGCGATGACGGCGGCGAGGACCTCGGCCGGACCCCGAGACCAGGTGGCGACCAGTCCGGCCGAGACCAGCACCGTGGCGATCCCGGGACTGCCGACCAGTCCGGCCACCAGCAGCCCCGGCAGGAGGTCGCGGGCCCGTACCGGCAGCAGCGCGAACTTGGCCGGGTCCACCGTCTCGTCGACGCCGTAGACCAGCAACGACAGCATCAGCCAGCCGAGGGTGAGCAGCGCGAAACAGAGCACGGTGACGTCAGCTGCCAGCTCGACCCCGCTGAACCGGAGCGCCACCAGCCCTCCGATGGCCAGCGCCACCAGCGACAGGGCGTACAACATCCCCAAGATCAACCCGACGGTACGCCAGACGCTGCGCTTGAGACTGTTGCGGAGCAGGCTCAGCTTGAGCTTGACGAGGAGCGCAACCATGCCAGACCCTCCTCTCCCGCGGCGGTGAAGCCCACCAGGTCGAGGAACCGTTGCTGCAGGCTGGAGCCGGCGCGCACCTCGTCGATCGTGCCGGCAGCGAGGACGCGGCCCTGGGCCACCACGGCCAGCTCGTCGCAGAGACTCTCCACCAGCTCCATCACGTGGCTCGACATCACCACGGTGCCGCCGCCGCGCACGTAGTTGCGCAGAATGGAGCGGATGCCCTCCCCGGACACCGGGTCCACGGCCTCGAACGGTTCGTCCAGGATGAGCAGCCGGGGCGCGTGGATGAGGGCGCAGGCCAGACCGATCTTCTTGGTCATGCCGGCGGAATACTCGACCACCAGCGTGTCGCGGTCGGCGGTCAGGCCGAGGGCCTCCAACAGCTCGGACGCACGAGCGGCGATGTCGGCCGGCGCCACCTTGCGGAGCAGCCCGACGTAGTGCAGCAGCTCCCAGCCACTCAGCCGGTCGAAGAGGCGTACGCCGTCGGGCAGCACGCCCATCAGCGCCTTCGCCGCGGCCGGGTCGGTCCAGACGTCATGGCCGAGGATCGCGGCAGTGCCGGCGTCCGGACGCAGCAGCCCGGTGGCCATCGACAGGGTCGTGGTCTTGCCCGCTCCGTTGGGTCCCACCAGCCCGAACATGCACCCGGCCCTCACCTCCAGGTGCAGGTTGTCGACGGCTCGTTTCTGTCCGAATGCCTTGTGCAGTCCCACCAGGGACATCGCTGACGCCATGGCAGTAGTCAACACCAGCAGCCGGGCCACCGGGCAGGACGGATGTCACCGGTTCGCAGGACAGATGTCATGTCGACCCGAGCCCTCTCAGCTCGCTCACAGAGGGCGGTACGGGCGCCTACACGGGCCGGATCGACGCGCGTAGGATGCGAATCGAGTTGAACGACCCGCTCATCCCCGACTGCGAGAGGAACCTCATGGCGGCATACAACCTCCCTGACCTGCCCTACGACTACAGCGCACTCGCGCCGCACATCGCCCCCGAGATCATGGAGCTGCACCACTCGAAGCACCATGCCACCTACGTCAAGGGTCTGAACACCGCTCTCGAGCAGCTGGAGGAGGCGCGGGACAGCAACTCCTTCGGCAGCATCGGCGGCCTCGAGCGCACCCTGGCGTTCAACCTGGGTGGGCACATCAACCACTCGATCTTCTGGAAGAACCTGTCCCCCAACGGCGGCGACAAGCCCGAGGGCGAGCTGGCCGCCGCGATCGACGAGTTCTTCGGCAGCTTCGACAAGTTCCAGGCCCACTTCGAGGGCACCGCGAACACGATCCTCGGCTCCGGCTGGGCGATCCTGGCGTACGACACCCTCGGCCAGCGGCTCAACATCGTGCAGCTGTATGACCAGCAGGGCAACGTGCCGGTCGCACAGATCCCGATCGTGATGCTGGACATGTGGGAGCACGCGTTCTACCTGCAGTACAAGAACGTCAAGGCCGACTACGTCAAGGCCTGGTGGAACGTGGTCAACTGGGCCGACGCGGCGCAGCGCTTCGCCGCCGCCAAGACCCAGACCCCCGGCCTGGTCTGATCATCGGAGTCTGAACCGCTGATCGACGACGGCGTCCACCGATTCCGGTGGGCGCCGTTTCGTCTGCCCGGACCGGTGACCAGGTCAGCCGGCAGCCCGTTCGGCGCGGACGCCGACCGCCGCGCCCACCGGTTCGGCCCACCACACCTGACCGCCGCCGTGCACGGTGGCGCCCCGGTTGATCACCAAGGCGGTGTCCTCGTCGATGGCCACCCCGCGGTCGAGCTCGAACCTGGACACGGCTGCCACCAGCCGCGATACGTTGCCCCACTGGGCGGCATGGACGTCCACGGTGAACGGCACCAGACCGAGTCCGTCCACCACGGTGAGCTCGTCCAGGTCCTCGGCGTTGTCCTCGGCACAGACGGCGACACCACCGTCACGCCAGCCGCCGACCAGCGCTCGCTCAGCGGCGATGGCGGCACCCGCCGAGAAGCCGAGGTACGGCATGCCGTCGCCGACCATCGCCGCGAGCTCCTGCTTCATCCCGACCAACGCCTGGAGATAGGCCGGGGTCAATCCGCCACCGACCAGGATCGCATCGGAGTCCGCCACGATCGTCGCGGGGGCGAGATCACCCTCGGCGACCGCGACGCCACTGACCTCGACCTCGGTGAGGCCGGCGAGAATGTCGGCGAACTGGTTGATCCTGGTCGCGGCGTCGGCGCCCGCGGCCACCACCACGACGGTGATCACCGCCGCTCTGGCGCCGCGGCTACGGGCGCGGGCGGCGGCCTCGGTAGCGAACCGCCGATAGACCTGCTCGCGGTGCATTCCCGACCACCCACCACCGACAAGGTGCACGCTCACGGCTCGACCCTAGTCAGTCGACGACGCCGGCACACCGCAACGCGAGAATCCGCCACCTCAGTCGAATCCATGCCGATCAAGAGCGCCCAGCATGATCAGGCGATGGCTGGAGCGCTTCGATGGCCAGCACCGGATCGTCGACGACGATAGCCGCCGGAGCGATGGCGATGGCGCCGTGGACGTCGTCGACGGTACGCACCGGCCAGACCCACAGGTCCACACCGGCGCGGCGGAAGTCATCCGCCATCGGAGCGACCCGCCGCCAGTTCGGCATGTAGCAGCTGCCGGTCGCGCGTACGATCTCGACGTCGATCGAGAGGCTGTGATCGCTGATCAGGCTGTAGCGCAGCCGGCGCCGACGGTCCACCTGCTTCACCAGCTCGATGACCTGCCCGCTGGTGGACGACACGATGGTCCGGCGTGCCAGCCCGTAGCGGTAGATCGCGGCGACGTACGCCGTCGCCTGGGCGCCGGTCAGCGCCCGACCCGGGGCCAGCTTGATCTCCGGGTTGATCAGCAAATCGGTGGTGCGGGCGAACGCGAGCACCTGGGCGAAAGTCGGGATCCGCTCCCCGGCGAACTCCGGTCCGAACCACGAGCCGGCGTCGCACCGGTCCAGCTCGGCCGCGGTCAGGTTCTCCAGCGGTCCGGTGCCGTCGGTCGTGCGGTCCACCGTGTCGTCGTGCAGCACATACATCTGGCCGTCGGCGCTCCAGCGGACGTCGAACTCGATCGCGTCGACACCCGCCCGGTGGGCGTAGCGGAACGCTGCCATGGTGGATTCCGGCGCACCGGTCAACGTGCCACGGTGACCCGACACGATCGGTCGATCCCTCGGTCCGGCCACCGGAGCCACGTTGCGTCGAAGCGGTAGCCGCTCTCGCAGCCCGGTGAGCGTCGCTCGAAGATGATCAGTCGCCGCAAACGTAGCCACGGCCGCCATTCTTGCCGATGCGGCTCCCAACGGGTGGCCCGCCGCCGAAGACGCGCCGTGTTGATCATTCGAGCTCTCCGTCGCCGCCCGCTCCGAAACGACCCCGCTTGGTCGCGTTGCGTCCAGAGACCGTCCACGGGAGCATGTCAGCTGCCCGGCACGGTGCCCACCGTGCCCCGAACCAGCGGGAGCACTCATGCCCTACGACAACCTGGAGCTCGACTCGACGCTGTCTGTCCCGACCATCACCGACCTGTTCCGCGCCACGATCAGCGACGAAGCGCCGCAGGCGACGTTCGGCACCATCGATGTGTCTGCTGACCGCGCCGACGACTTCGGCGGGTTCGCCAAGGACAAGCGGCTGACGACGCAGTGGTGCGTCCAGATCTTCGTCCGCGACGACGGTCCGAGCCGGCATGTCCAGCTCGTCGTGCTGGGTTCGTCGGCGTTGGCCAAGGTCTGGTCCGGCACCCGCAACACCTACTCGGCGACTGCTGGGCGCCCGAAAGCGCTGGCCGTCATTGACGCTCTCCGGGCGGCGGAGCGCGACGGGCGCTGACGTCAGGACCCCAGTCCCCGCCAACAGGTGAAACGATTTTCCATCGCTCTTCTCGATCTTCCCCAGGGGGTCTAGGTTGGCGCTCATGCGCTTTGGTCTGTTCATTCCCCAGGGTTGGAAACTCGATCTCGTCGGCATCGCCCCCACCGAGCAGTGGAGCACGATGCGGTCACTGGCTCAGTACGCCGACACCGCCCCCGCGGGGGCCGGCGGCCCGGGCGACGACCCGGCGTGGGAGTCGATCTGGGTGTTCGACCACTTCCACACGGTGCCGGAGCCGACCGAGGAGGCGACCCACGAGGCGTGGAGCCTGATGGCAGCCTTCGCGGCGAGCACCGACCGGGTTCGGCTCGGCCAGATGTGCACCTGCATGGCATACCGCAACCCCGCCTACCTCGCCAAGGTCGCAACGACCATCGACATCATCAGCGGCGGCCGCGTCGAGATGGGCATCGGTGCCGGCTGGTACGAGCACGAGTGGCGCGCCTACGGCTATGGCTTTCCCAGCGCCGGCGACCGCATCCGCGCGCTGGCTGAGGGCGTCGACATCATGGCCCAGATGTGGCGGCACGGCACCGCCACGATGGACGGCCGCTACTTCCAGGTCGACGGCGCCCGCAACTACCCGCAGCCGCTGCAACACGCAGCGGGAGCGTCGGCCGGACCCAGCATCCCCTTCTGGATCGCGGGCGGCGGCGAGAAGAAGACGCTGCGGGTCGCGGCCGAATATGCGCAGTACACCAACTTCGACGGCTCCCCCGACGGCTTCCAGCGCAAGTCAGACATCCTGCAGAGCCACTGCGCCGATGCCGGCACCGACTTCGACGCCATCGTCCGTTCGGCGAACTACAACGTGGTGATCGGCGAGAACGACGCGGAGGTCGCCGACCGGATCTCCTGGTATGCCGACCGCTTCGCCACGCTGGTGCCCAACAAGGCAGCCGAGTCGACCGAGCAGCTGCGCAACGGACCGCTGGTCGGCACCCCCGAGGTGATCATCGAGCGACTCAAGGAGATGGAGTCGCTGGGGATGACCTACACCATCACCAACTTCGCCGAGGCAGCGTACGACCGTAGCGGCATCGAGCTGTTCCAGCGTGAGGTCATCCCCGCCTTCCGCAGCTGAGAGCTAGGTCGACACCTCCGGGGCCAGCGCCTTCACCGTGTCCAGGGTGTCGACCTGCTCGACGGTCTTGTCGTCGCGATAGCGCAGCACCCGTGCGAACCGCAGGGCCACCCCACCGGGATAGCGACTGGACCGCTGCAGCCCGTCGCAGGCGATCTCGACCACCAACGGCGGGTCGACGTACACCGTTCCCGTGGTGCGCCGGACCTCGCGGGCCAGCAGCTGTTCGGTCTGCCACGTCAGCAGCCCGTCGGTCAGGCCTTTGAACGTCTTGCCGAGCATGATCAGCTCACCCGAGGGCTCGCGCGCAGCCAGGTGGAGATTGGAGAGCCATCCTTGCCGTCGGCCGTGGCCCCACTCGGCGGCCACCACGGCCAGGTCGAACGTGTGCCGCGGCTTGATCTTGACCCAGGACGAGTCGCGCCGTCCGGCACCGTAGGTCGAGTCGAGATCCTTGACCACCACGCCTTCGAAGCCGGCAGCCACGACGTCGCGGAAGGTGTCCGCCACCCGCTCGGCGGTATCGCACACCGCCCGTCCCACCACCAGCTCGGGTGGCAGCACCTGGGTCATCCGGGCGACCCGGGCCTGCAGCGGGAGATCCAGCAGGTCCTCCCCGTCGACGTGCAGCAGGTCGAAGAACGAGACCGTCAGCGGCGTCTGCGAGGCAGAGCCGGTCACGTCGACGGTGGTCGCGGTGCGGGAGGCGATCACCTGGAACGACTCGGGTCGCCCGTCGGGCCGCAGGGCCAGCACCTCGCCGTCCAGCACCAGTCGCCGGTGCGGCAGCGCGCTCACCACGGCGACCACCTCGGGCAGCCGAGCGGTGATGTCGTCGAGGCTGCGGCTGTAGACCGAGACCTCGTCGTCGCGACGGTGCACCTGCACCCGGATCCCGTCCAGCTTGTGGTCGACCAACGCCGGCAGACCCGTCTTGGCGACCGCGGTCTCGGCGTCCGGGGCCGCCGCGGCCAGCATCGGCTGGATCGGCGTGCCGACCTGGAGACCGACGCTCTCCAGTGCTGCCTGACCACCGGCCAGCAGCACCGCCGCAGCACCGGTGGTGGACGACAGCAACATGGCCGCCCGCCGCACCACCGCCACCGGAACCTCGAACGCCGCGGCCAGCCCTTCCTGCACGGCGGCCTCGAGCGCACCCTGGCGCAGGTCGCCGAACACGAGCCCACGCAGCAGCTGTTGCTCCGCCTCGGTCGCCTGGCCGAACAGGTCCATTGCCTGCGCTGCGCGTGCCGCCGACGAGCCGGGCCCCGCCAGCGCGGCGATCCGCTCCAGGGCGGCGTCCGTGGCGGCCAGGGTCAACACCGGCTCGGTGACCGGCGGCGGCATCTCCTGCAGTGACGCCCACCCCAGACCGGTCCGGCGCTGGCGCAGGCTGCCGGCGAGATAGCTCACCGCGATCTCCACGTCGTCGACCGAGGCGTCGCGCAGGACTGCCGCGATCAACTCGCGCTTGGTGATCCGAGAACGCGTCGCAGCCAGTTCCTGCGACGCCGAGGCGATCCGTGCCAGCAGCATGGGCCCATCCTGCCGCTCAGCGCTGACACCGTCGCACCCGGCGGCACGCCGCGACCGACCGGTCGCGGGGGCCGGCCAAAATACACGACATTCGCGCCTCAGAGAGGCTCTCGTCAATATTTGTCGAGGCAATCGATGACCTCTTGGTCGCGGGATTTCTTTTGAATAAACATCTGTTCGTCATTTGTTCACGGGCCATTGACACCGAACCGGTTCAGTGGTGAGTTGTCTACAGCAATGGGGCTGGAGTAACGAGGGGACGCAATGATGCAGACCGGGGCGCACCGCAGCTTCCGTAGGCCACGTCCTCCAGCGCGCACCACGACATGATCCGCAGCAGGCTGCGGCGTACCAGCGGTGAACCTCATCATCGTGAGCCCCGAGGCCTCGTTTGCCTTGCCGCTCCCCTGTTCACCTGCGTCCGATCACGGCACAGTTCGACCCCGCGCCCCGCGGCGGGCTTCGCGTCGTGCGCCATCGTCACGACGGTCACATCTCCTGGGAGGATCTAGATGAACGACGACTTGAACGACAGCCCCGACCTCGGCCAGCCCGACGGCAACCACTGGGGCACCACCTGGGCCACCAGTCGCCGCCGGTTCCTGTCGCTCGCCGGCCTGGCCGCCGGCGGGGCAGCCGTCGGGGTCGGCGCGGCCGGCTGCGGCACGGCCAAGACCGGCAACGACACCGGGCCGGGCAACCAGGGTCGTCCGGGTGCCTCGGGCGACACCATGTTCGTCGCCGGCTTCCAGTGGGGACCGCCCAGCAACTTCAACCCGCTCAGCCCGTCGCCGGCGTGGCCGACCAGCGGTGGCCAGAGCCAGCTCATCTACGAGTCGCTGCTGCGCTTCAACCTGCTCGACGGCTCGCTCGCCCCCGGTCTCGGCAAGGAGCTGCAGGAGCCCCAGCCCGGAACGATGGTCGTACCGCTGCAGGAGGGGACCAAGTGGTCCGACGGTTCTGAGCTGACCGCCGACGACGTGGTCTTCACCTACGAGCTGGCCAAGACCAACACCGGCCTGAGCTTCTCCAACGTCTGGCAATACCTGGAGTCCATCGAGGCGACTGACCCGCGCACCGTCACCTTCACGCTGAAGAAGACCCCGTTCAACCCCGGTCAGGTACGCGCCTCGATTGCCGGCGTCCTCATCCTGCCGAAGGCGGTCTGGAGCAACATCGCCAGCGACAAGCTGGTGTCGGAGACCAACCTCAAGCCGGTCGGCAGCGGGCCGTTCCTGCTGGACAAGTATGACCAGACCCAGGTGGCCCTGAAGCGCAACGACGACTACTGGGGCAAGACCGTCTACGGAACCCCGGCCATGCTCGCGATCAACCACCCCATCTTCAAGGACAACAACGGTGGCGACGTGAAACTGGAGAGCGGCGAGATCGATGCCAGCCAGCAGTTCACCCCGCAGATCTGGAAGATGTGGGAGGACAAGGGCAAGCCGGTCAGCACCTGGCTGAAGGAGAAGCCGTACCACCTGCCCGGCAACCTGCCCTTGTTGATCTTCAACCTCAACGTCAAAGGGCTGGACAACGTCAAGGTGCGTCAGGCCATCGCCTACGCCATCGACTACCCCAACATCGCCAGCACCGCGATGAGCAACTACTCCGACCCGGCCAACGCCAGTCTGATCGTGCCCACGGGATACGAGGAGAAGTACTACGACAAGGCCGCGGTCGAGGCCGAGGGCTGGACGTACGACAAGACCAAGGCCGTCGACATCCTCGAGGGTGAGCTCAAAGCCAAGAAGGGGTCCGACGGCATCTACGTGCTGCCCGACGGGACCAAGCTGGGCGGCTGGAAGCTGATCACCCCCACCGGCTGGAGCGACTGGAACACCGCCTGCGAGATCGTGGCCAAGAGCGCCAAGGCGGTCGGCATCGGCATCGAGACCGAGTTCCCGCAGGCACCGACCATGACGTCGAAGATGCAGAACGGCGACTTCGAGCTGTGCATGTTCAGCTATTCCGGCGTCGGCGCGGCAAGCCCGTGGACCCGCTTCCGCGACGCGCTCGACGACCGTGGCGTGGCCGCCGTCGGCAAGACCGCCTACTACAACTACAACCGGTTCTCGCATCCAGACGTCCCCGGGCTGCTGGACACGGCTGCCGAGGCGGCGACCGACGAGGAGCGCAAGACCGCGCTCGGCCAGCTGGACAAGATCTACCGCGAGCAGATCCCGGTCGTGCCACTGATGTATCGCCCGCTGGAGTTCTTCGAATACAACGAGTCCAACTGGACCGGCTTCCCGTCGGCCGAGGATCCCTACGCACCGCCGATGTGGCAGGGCGCCGGCATCCAGTGGCTGTTCAAGATCAAGAAGGTAGGGACATAGGCGGCCGCGGTAGCAGGAAGGACCTCCCAAATGAGCCTGGCCCGCTATCTCGGTCGGAAGCTGGTGTGGTACCTCGGCGTGCTGATCGTCGCTCTGCTGCTCAACTTCCTGCTGCCTCGTCTCATCCCGGGCAATCCGGTCGACGCGATCGTCGCCCAGATGTCGCGCGGTGGTGGGGCGAGCGGCGAACAGCTGAAGCAGACGTACGAGAACTACATGCGTGAGTTCGGTCTGGACCAGCCCTTGTGGCGCCAGTTCCTGACCTATCTCGGGAACCTCGCGCACGGTGACCTGGGGACGTCGCTGGGACAGTACCCAGCGTCGGTCAACACCTTGGTGGGCCAGGCTCTTCCCTGGAGCATCGTGCTGCAGGTGCCGGCGATCCTGATCGGCTGGATCGTCGGCAACCTGCTCGGTGCCATCGCGGCGTTCCGCGGCGGTTGGTTCGACCGGGGCGTGTTCGTCAGCTCGCTCTTCCTCACCTCAATCCCCTACTACTGCCTGGCCATCCTCTTGGTCTTCATCGTCGGGGTGCGGATGGGAATCCTGCCGGTCAGCGGGGCGTACTCGTTCGGGCTGACCCCGGAGTGGTCGTTCGCCTTCTTCGGCGACGCCATTACTTACTTCTGGTTGCCGTTCTGGTCCCTGGTGCTGGTCTTCATCGGTGGCCAGGCGGTCGGGATGCGGTCGATGGCGATCTATGAGCTGGGCGCCGACTACGTCAACTACGGCCGCGGACTGGGCCTGGGTGACAACCGGATCACCCGCTACATCTTCCGCAACGCGATGTTGCCGCAGATCACCGGTCTCGCGCTGTCGATCGGTGGGCTGGTCGGTGGCGCTCTGGTGACCGAGCTGGTGTTCTCCTATCCCGGCATCGGCTCGCTGCTGTTCAGCGCCATCGGCACCAACGACTATCCGGTGATCTCCTCCATCACCTTGATCATCACCGTCACCGTGCTGGCCGCCAACTTCGCGGTCGACATCCTGAACGGATTCATCGATCCACGCATCCGGGCAGCCCAGGCAGGAGACCGCTGATGAAGGCCATGAACTTCACCCCACGATTCTGGGTGGCTGCCAGCTTGATCCTCTTCACGCTGATCTTGGGCCTGCTTGGACCACTGGTGGTCCGGATCGACCCCGACACGGTCGTGGGTGGTCTCTATGACAAGCCGACCAGTGGCTCGCTGGCCCTGTTGCTGGGCACCGACAACGAGGGCCAAAGCGTCTTGGCCAACATCGTCTACGGGATTCGGACCTCACTGCTGGTCGGCCTGATCGCCGGGCTGATCGCCACCGCCATCGGCCTGGTCATCGGTCTGGTGGCCGGCTACCAGGGCGGCCTGCTCGACGACATCCTCTCCGGCATCACCAACATCGCACTGTCGATCCCCACCATCGTGATCATCATCTTGGTCGGCGTCTCCCTCGACAGTCGCAGCCCGGTCAGCCTGGCGATCCTGATCGGCCTCACCTCCTGGCCCTGGCTGGCCCGTGCGGTTCGGGCCCAGTCGAGCAGCGTCCGTACCCGTGAGCACATCGACGTGGCACGGCTGTCCGGGGCCCGCTGGATCTCCATCCTCGCCTGGGACGTGCTGCCCTATCTGTTCAGCTATGTCGCGATGGCGTTCGTGCTGCAGGTGTCCGGCGCCATCTTGGCCGAGGCGACCCTGAGCCTGCTCGGTCTCGGTCCGGCGGGCAGCGTCAGTCTCGGCGTGATGCTCTATTGGGCGCAGGTGTGGGGGTCGGTACGTACCGGCGCCTGGTGGGCGTTCCTGCCCCCGACGATCATGCTCAGCATCGTGGCTTTCTCGCTGCTGCTGCTGCAGTCGAGCCTGGACGAGGTTTTCAACCCGCGGCTGCGTCGTGGTCGCACCAAGCGCCGCAAGCGCGGCTTGGCGAGCGCCACGAGCGCGGCGCCCACCCCGATCGGCGCCACCGGCATCGTCGAGAGCCCGGTCCCTGCTCCCAGTGGAGGTTCGCGATGACCCGCCTGCTGAATGCCGAGCACCTGCGTGCCGCCTATCGCACGCCGGACGGCCGAGAGGTGGTCGCCGTCGACGACGTCAGTGTCCATATCGACGAGGGGGAGGTCCTCGGCGTGGCCGGCGAGTCGGGTTCCGGCAAGTCGACGCTCGGCGCGATCCTCTCCCTGACCGCCCGCGACCCCCTGTTCGTCGAGTCGGGCACCTTGGACATCGACGGCAAGCGGCAGGAGTTCGGCGAGCGCAGCAAGATCCCCCGCACCTGGCGTGGGTCGGTGGTGTCGCTGCTGCCGCAGGGAGCGATGAACTCCATCAGCCCCACGCTGCGGGTCCGTGACCTGGTCTTCCACGTCGTCCGGGCACACGACCGGTCGATCAAACGGGACGAGGCGCTGGACCGGGCCCGCGACCGGCTGACCAGTCTGGACCTGCCGGCCCGGGTGCTGGACGCCTACCCGCATCAGCTGTCCGGCGGCATGAAGCAGCGCACCGTGACGATCATCTCGACGCTGCTCAACCCGCGGCTGCTGATCGCCGACGAGCCGACGTCGGCGCTCGACGTGTCGTCGCAGAAGGCGCTGATCGAGATGCTGTTGCAGATGCTGGAGCAGAAGATCATGGCCGGCGTCGTCTTCGTGACCCACGACCTGCCGGTGCTCCGTACGGTCTCGGACCGCATCGCTGTCATGTATGCCGGCAAGATCATCGAGGTGGGTGACGCCGATGAGCTCACCAGTCGGCCGCGCCACCCCTACTCGGCGGCCCTGCTCGGCTCGGTGCTGGTGCCGGAGCCGGCATACCGGAAGATGCGGGTGTATGGCATTCCCGGTGCGCCGCCGAACCTGGCCAACCCGCCCTCGGGCTGTCGCTTCCACCCGCGCTGCGGCCTCGCGATGCCCGAGTGCCACACCGAAGAGCCGCCCCACGTCGGCACCGAGCTGCGGTTCTCCAAGTGCTTCTGGTCGCTGCAGCACCCCGGCGAGTCGGTGCCGCTCAAGGCGGTGGCCTCAGCCGACCTGGCCGAGTCCGACCCGGTGGTGGCTGATCCAGAGCCACGGAGCGAGGAAGCGAGCGAGGTGCCAGCATGAGCAAGGTCTTCTCCGCCACCAACCTGACCAAGACGTTCGGCCACGGGAAGAACGCCGTCGAAGCCGTCAAGCAGGTCTCCTTCTCGCTGCAGGAGAACGAGGTTGTCACCGTCGTCGGTGAGAGCGGCTCGGGCAAGTCCACCCTGGCGCGGATGGTGCTCGGTCTGTTGCCGATCACCTCAGGCACCATGACCTTTCAGGACAAGGACGTCACCCACCTCGACGCCAACGCCCGCGCCGCATACTGGCGCGACGTGCAGGCGGTGTTCCAGGACCCCTTCTCCTCGTTCAACCAGTTCTTCACCGTGCGGCGGCTGCTGAACCGCTCGCTGCGGCTGCTCGACTCCGACGTCGGCCGCGAGCGGTTGGAGGAGTCACTGAACTATGTCGGGCTGACCGGACCCGACGTGCTGGACCGCTATCCGCATCAGCTGTCCGGCGGGCAGCGGCAACGGATCATGATTGCGCGAGCGCTCATGCTGCGCCCCAAGATGCTGGTGGCGGACGAGGCGACGTCGATGTTGGACGCGTCGCTGCGGGTCAGCGTGCTCAACGTGTTGACCGACCTGCGCGATGAGCTGGGCATGACGGTGTTGTTCATCACCCACGACATCGGCCAGGCCTGCTACATCGCTGACCGGGTGCTGGTGATGGAGAACGGCGTGATGGTCGAGCAGGGCAGCACCGACGACGTGATCTTCAACCCGCAGCACGAATACACCCAGCGGCTGCTGAGTGACGTACCCCGGTTGCACGAGGCGGGCTGAGCCGCACGACGAGGACCAGGCTGAGCCGGCAACGCCTCAGGTCGGATTGACGACTACGCGGGTGATCACGTCGACCGCGGCCTTGATCTCCGCGAACGCCTCGGCGTACGCCTGATCACCGCGACGGTAGGGGTCGGCCACGTCATCATCGGCCGGGCGTGGCTGCTGCCCGCCGCGCTGCGCGGACGCCAACGCAATCGAGGCCTGCAGCCGCTCGGCCACCGATCCGTTGGGCAGCTCCGCCGGGTCCACCCGGTCCAGCAGCCGGGCGTACTGGCGCAGGGTGAAGGTGCGACGTACGGCGGCGGGCCAGAGCTCGACCACCGCACCGCGGTGGGCCCGGGTCATAGCCAGCACGAGCCCAGCCGGCTTGATCACGCGTTCACTCAGTTGCGTGGCGGCGAAGTCGGCGGCTGACCCGCCTGCCTGTTCGATCAAGGTATCCATCGGCGGCGACACCGGATCGCCCGCCATCGCGTACGTGCCGGCCGAGATCACCTGGACGGTCGGTCCCAGCGCGGCTGCGAGCAGGCGCTCGGCGGCGGGTGACCGGCAGATGTTGCCGGTGCAGACGCAGAGAACGGTGAAGGGGGTGATCTCGGCCATCACAGGCGGTGCTCCTGATCTTGGTGCCGGCACGACCGGCTTCTTGTCGTTGTGTCGTCGACGCTTTGGGCAGCGCGTGAACGATAGGCTCGCCGAATGCGCCATTGGCTACAGCAGAACATGCGGTCCGTCGCGACGATAGCAGGGCTCTTGGCGTTGAACGCCATCCTCATCGGCACGCTGGTCCTCCGTCCGTCGCCCGTGATCCCTGCCGTCCCCGCGGACACCAGCACGTCGTCACCGTCGAGCGAGCCGACTGACAGCACTGACGATGAGAGCCCCGCACCCGACGACGACCCGTCGTCCAGTCCCTCGGAATCGTCGACCACCGACGAGTCCGACCCGCAAGAGAGCGCTGTCCCCAACACTCGGATGCTGACCCTGGCCTCGCCGACCAAGGCGTGGCGCGCGACGGCCGGCGACTGCGACCAGATGGGCACCATCGAGCTGAGCACCGACAGTGGGGCCAGCTGGGAGCCGGTCACCGGCCCCGACCTCTCCCCCGTCTCGCGGATCCGGAGCACCGGCACCAACACCGTGTTCGCGGTCGGTGGCAACTCGGACAACTGCAATGCCACCTATGCCATCTCCTACTCCTCCGGGGACGCCTGGGATATCCGCCCCGAAAGCCTCCGCGGCACCTGGTATCGCACCCCCAAAGTGGCCTCCGAGGTACGGGCTCCGACCGGCGAGCGTTCCAAGCCATGCGGCAACGACGTGGTCGATCTGGCGGCCCCGGACAGCCTCAACGCCGCGGTCCTCTGCCTGGATGGCACCCTGCGCATCTCACAGGATGCCGGCGAGACCTGGGAGGAGTCCGAGACGCTCAGCAACGCCGTCGCCCTAGGCGCCGACACCCAGGGCTACGCGGTCGCTGGGCTCGGCGACCGGTGCGAGGGGGTCACGGTGACCACCTTCCAAACCGGCGATCCGGCCGATGCCGGCGAGGAGGGCTGCGCGCCCCTTAAGGATGCCGAGGCCGGCGCTGTCGCGGTAGCCAAGCGTGGCAGCAACGTTTGGGTATGGGCGGGCACTGCGGTCGCCGTGTCGACAGACTCGGGAATGACCTGGTAGCTTGCGCGCCTGTGCACCGTCGGGCTAGGAAAATATTGCAAATCGTTCCTTTGAGCGCCGGACAATCAAAGTCGGACCACTTTGGGGCCGCGAGCCGCATTCCTGGTGTCGAGCACTGACGTTTCCGTACCAGCGATGATTCCGAGGTCGAACGCGTCGTGATCTGTAAGGAGCACGCCCAAGTCGACTGCGCCAAGAATCTCCGCTGTCAGTTCGACCGGTTCGGCTCCTCGTGGCCAGCGATATTCCTCCACGTGCGGGTCAACAGCAAGCACGCGAGCGCCGAGCCCAGTCAGTATTTCGATCAGCTTAAGCGACGGCGACTCCCGAATGTCCCCCGTATTCTTCTTATAGGACAGGCCGATCAGGAGCACCACACTCCCCCGCACCGACCGCTGCGCATCGTTGAGGAGGGCACTGATCCGCTGTGCCACGTAGTTCGGCATATGATCGTTGACATCATTGGCCAACTCAATGAATCGGAAGCTTTGTCCCAATTGCCTACGAACCTGCCACGACAAATAGCTCGGATCCACCGGCAAGCAATGGCCACCGACGCCCGGTCCGGGAGTGAATTTCATGTATCCGAAAGGTTTCGTACTTGCCGCATCGATAGCCTCCCATATGTTAATGCCCAATTGGTCGGCAAAGACGGCAAGCTCATTAACCAGCGCAATATTCACATGTCGGAAAGTATTCTCAAGCAGCTTCGTCAGTTCGGCCTCCTTCGGCGAGGAGACCGGAACTGTGATGTCGACCAGGTGCCCATATAGCCATTGAATTTTCTCTAAGGAAGCGCCATTGACGCCGGACACAACCTTAGGCGTCTCCACGAAGCCGTACTTCGGGTTACCGGGATCTATTCTCTCTGGCGAATAGCCGACATAGAAGTCGGTCCCCGCGCGCAGCCCGCTGACATCTTCCAATATTGGCACCATAAGTTCTTCGGTCGTTCCCGGATAGGTGGTCGACTCAAGCACCACCGTGGCGCCGGGCGCCAAATACTCCCCGAGCTGGCGTGCGGCATCTTCGATGAACGACAAGTCGGGCAGAGTCTCACGAAGAGGTGTCGGGACTGTGATAATGGCGAAGTCAAACGCCCGACACGCCGAATACTCCGTAGTCGGCTCGAAAAACCCACTCTCGACCGCCGCTGCGAGCTCACCATTCGACACGTCTCCTACGTACGAACGTCCAGCTGTTAGCTCCGTCACGCGGTGACTATCGGTGTCTAACCCAACAACAGAGAAGCCGACGGCCACCGCCCTCATAGCGACCGGCAAGCCAACGTATCCCTGGCCAACCACGACCAATTTACCCATACGATCTTTCACTGATTGCTCCTATCGAGCGATGCTTATGACGGGTCGAAGCGTCATTGCTTCAACGCCCCTTCAGCGTCTGGCTAAAGGGTCCAAGGACTGGCTAGCTCAGGCAGGTTCTCAAACTGGTCACACAGTTGATTTCCTGGGGTTCCCCTTTAGTGGCTTGTAGTCATACGAATAGGCTTGGGCGGACTGGACATCAACCTTATTCAGGACCACCCCCAGCACCTTTGCCTCGACCGAATTCAGGGCGGACAACGACTGCTCCAGCTGAACGCGATGCAGCCGATCAGCACCTGCGACGACGAGCACACCATCAACCGCTCGACTAAGCACAGCCGCGTCCGTCACCGGCAGCAGCGGCGGGGTGTCGATTACTATCATCTCGTAGGAGGCGCTTAGGTCGAGGAGCAGCTTTGCCATCGCGGGCGAACCCAGCAGTTCGCTAGGATTGGGGGGAATTTGGCCGGCTGGGAGTATATCCATGGTCGATTTCGCCCAAGGCTGCACGACGTCCTCGACGTTAGCCTTGCCGATGAGGATGGTTGTAAGGCCCACGCCGCCCTCTAGTTCCAAGTAGTCAGCAATCGAAGGCCGCCGCAAATCGGCGTCAACCAAAATAGTTCGAACACCTGCGTCAGCCAGTGACACGGCCAAGTTCATAGCAGTCGTTGTCTTGCCTTCGCCTGGAATAGACGATGTAACTACGATGGATGACGAGTGATCAGCCACGTTAACGAACTGTAGATTCGTGCGGACGCGGCGCACAGCCTCAGCCTGCTGACCCATGGGATCGTATTGCACAGCCAGCGGATGCTGGTTGATGTCGTCGCCGAAGGCGATTGTGCCCAGCAGTGGACTATCAGTCAGCCGTCTTACGTCGGCTTCATCGCGGATCTTCGTATCGAGAGTGCGGCGCAGGAGCGTGAAACCGCAGCCGAGCAACAGTCCGACCACCAAACCGCCTGCCAAGTTCAACCCAATGCGCGGCGACGAGGGGGCCACCGGCGGCAGAGCGACCTCAAGTACCGTCGCCTTGACCGCATCCGTGCCATCTGGGCGCGCCGGCGCGAGACCGGCGACCACCGTCGACAGCTTCGCCGCAACTGCATTCGCGATGTCCGCAGATCGCTCAGGGCTTGGATCCGTGGCCTTGATATTCAGAATCACCGAGTCCACAGCGGACTCCACCGCGATCCGCGATGCAAGATCTTCGGTGGTGGTATCAAGACTCAGATCGCGCCGGACATCATCCAGAACGAACCTCGACCTGGCCACTTCCGCGTACGATCCCATCTGTTTTTCGGTAAAGTTTGACCCCTGAGCTAAGTCAGTCAACGACTCACCCCCTTCGACCGCGAAAAACACCCTAGTGGTCGACGTGTACTGGGGGGTCAGGGCCAAAGTCGCCGCCGCCACGGCCGCCACCGTGCCGAGAGTCAATATGACTATAGTCAACCAAGCCCGGCGCAATGTATCTACGTAGTCTCGGAACTCCATTACTGGACCGCCTCTCTCGCCCTTCAGCGAGTCGTTCAAGATAATCGTGGTTCCCGACATGACTTCACTCATACTCGGACGACACGGGGGATGTTCTCAAAGGTAATTCTCTGCGAAGCCTGGGAATTCGCCATCGATAGATCATTCAATTCAACCCGCGGACGTTCGCGAGTTCCGCGTTCAACGATGAGGCGAGGGTGCGCGAATACGTGGCCGTGATGTGGTTACTGTCTCTATAAACCAGCACCCCGCCGATGATGGGGGAACAGAGAGTCGCTGGGCAAATCATTTGATTCAGATCAATCATGGCGACATCTTCGTCGAGACCCTTCATCGCGGCGTCTTGGTGTGGACCAGCGTTGGAGTTAGCAACCTCGGACTCCACCGCGCATTTGCGCAACCGATCAGTGTTCTCTGCAACGCATTCCGGCACATCTATGCCCATTCGAGGAGTGTCGCGCAGAACCACTACTGGTGCCCCAATCTTAAGGAGTGACTTCCAAGCCGCTTGCATCCCCGCCACAAATTGACGTTCACTGGGTTCCCCGTCGCCCGCCATTCGATACCCAGAATTGCTCACCAAAATGACACTAGGCTTCAAATCCTCCAGCGCAGTCCGGAGCTCCGAATTCCAGCGGCTACAGCTGGTGTATTCGTTGCCATCGTTGTTCAAGACCGTACCCGCTACAACCGGACAAGCCGATTTCGTGAAGGACACCAAGTTCCAGCCTCTTTGTTGGGCCACAGCCTGCAGCGCTGGAACCCACTGAGCCGCATGCGAGTCCCCAACAAGAGCTACGGTCTTTGAACCTTCGCCATACTGGAATCTACACGGCGACGCTTTATCGCTCTTCTCGTCCTGGTGACACCCTTGGGCATATACCGATGGATTGTCCTGTGCGGCCGTACGCGCCGTCGGCACGAAAGAACCTGCGATATCCTTTGGTTCACCCAGCGATCGATCCAGGGCTAATGCTGCGGCCCCGATAGCCTCAGCTGAGCGATCGCCGCCGTTCGACGTGTCTGCTGGCTGTTGTACTGCCACGTAGGCTGGTGCAGCCTTGACCGGGAAAAGCGTTGCGAGCAGCATCAACCCGATCACGACTCCAACAAGACCGCAGATCGCGCCGAGCATCAAGCTACGCGAGGTATTACGGCGTAAACCGGCATGTCGCTGCACAGGCATCTCTAGATATTTCCAACTAGCCCAGGCTGGAAGCACTGAAGCGATAACAACTGCCGCCCCCGTCACCGGATTGAGCGGCCCGAGCAGATACTCGCCGAACACGACGAACGGCCAATGCCACAGATAAAGCGAGTACGAAATATTTCCGACTATCACTAAGGGCTTCATGGCCAACAGACGGGCGACTCGAAGGCGAGGGAATCCGGCGCAGCCGACGATAACTAGGGCTGCGCCCACAGTTGGCAGTAACGCTGCGTATCCGGGAAACTCAGTATCACCGTCGTACAGAACGCTGGCGCCAAGGACCATCACCAAGCCCAACCACGCCATAAAACTGCCCACGTGGCTTCTCAATCGACCAAGCTTCATCGAGAGGAAATACCCGAATCCCCCGATCGCTATCTCCCACACTCGGGTGCTTGAGACGAAGTACGCCGCACCGGGGTCCGCTCGGGTGTAGTAGACCGACCAAGCAAGCGAAGCCATCACCACTATTGCACTCGCGACCAGCCCTATTCTAAGCACACTGTGTCTCGGTTGACTCCGTTTGGAATCGCGCCGCCACTGGCGTCGCGACATTACCACCACGACCAGCAGAAGGATGGGCCAAAACAGATAGTATTGCTCTTCTACGGCAAGCGACCAGAAATGTTGCAGAGGGCTTTGGGCCTCGGATCCGGCGAGGTAGTCAGTCGATCGGCCCGCCAGGGACCAGTTCACAACGTAAGCGGAACTTGCGATGGCATCAAACCCTACGTTCTTCCACCGAGTCTGCGGCAGAATCAGCACAGTTAGCGCAACAGTTACAGCGATCGTAACCACGGCCGCGGGGAGGATGCGACGAGCCCTCCGCGCGTAGAAGTTGCTTAACGACAAAGTTCCAGTGTTCGCCAGCTCGCGGTAGATTATTCCGGTGATCAAATACCCAGAAATCACGAAGAACACGTCCACGCCGACGAACCCTCCGGTGACACCTGGTATGCCGGCGTGGTAGACCAGTACCAGCAGAACCGCGACGGCTCGAAGACCCTGAATATCGTCGCGATGACCGCTTGGCGTCGATTTCTCGGGCGATGCTTCCGATCTCCGCGCGGCAACGTTGCGCATAGTGGCGAGGCTCACCGAGTACTCCTGTTGATAGACAAGCGACCGTCTCTTCGGCCGGCGCGCGACGGATTCCAGTTCCGGGCGCGGCATCGAGTACCGGAGAACCCCGACTCCAGCGGGGGGGACTCTACCAAGATTTCTCCCCCGTAGTGCCCTCTCGCGTCCGAGTCGGCGCGCCTCGCTCGCAGCTGTTCATGCCCGCTTGACACCGGCCACCATGAAGCACTCTTGGGTCCAATCGCCCAGACCGTGTACTGATCGCGACGTCCGGCCTCGCGGTCCGGGCACCGGACACTGTCCACTGTCGATTCAAGGTCGCGCATCCCTAAGGAGCCAGTTCTTTAGTGGGCCGTCCCGCCCCTAGTCCTGAAGGCTGCACGAGCGCAAGCAAGAGCAGCAATGGTGTGCGAAGCGCCGTCCGTGCCAGCCATGTGTGAGAACCGCTCCAGGCGAGGTCTGCGACGCCGCCAGCAAGGAGCAGCACCATGATGAAGATCATCTTCGGCCTCCCGTCAGCTCGCGCACTCTGGGAGAGTCCCGAAAGGGCACTATCCAAGCGACGAAACAGGAAGGCGAGCACGGGGACCATTAACACGCAGCCAACGAGTCCAAAGTTGAATATCCATTCGCCAGCCGAAGTGCTCGCCGCAGAGTAACCTGTCCCGACCCTGCTCGGGGCTACAACTCGTACGAGTTCGTAGCCAAGTGCATCTGGCACCCAACTCGGTCTCCAACTCTCCGGAACGACCGAGAAGGGGATGGACAAGAACGTACGCCCGAACGTCACGGGAAACCCGTCCGCTTGCTCCTGCAGAAGTCGTGCGAGCGTAGCGATTGGTGAAGTCATCGACTCCAATCCCGAACGTCCGGAACTGGCCCCCCGGGCCAACGATTCCTGGTAACTGAGTCGATCCCTCGCCAACCACCACACGGCAACAGGCGTTGCCACCACAACAGTAAGTTTCAATGAGCGAGTGGGATGCCGAAGCGAGGCAACCAAGATCAGACTGCAGGCTAAGGCCACGAGACGCAATCTGCCCGATCCTTGATGGAAAGCGGCCGTGAAAACGACGAACATGGACAGTACAACTACGGTGCCAGCCGACAAGATACGAAAGCGCGGCCGATACGCGACGTAGACAGCGGCAACGACGACACAGCTGAATGCTATGCCGTCAGCGATCGCCCCCGCGGCGAGCGGGAGGGCCCCAAGGCGCCCCGCTGCGACCGCAGCAAATATGGCGATGACAGCTAGCAGTCTCCACGTTTCCTGCGGTGGAGCCGCAGCGTCGCCGTCAATGCGCGTCGTCGTGGATGACCCGTTGTTGCCACGTGCCACCGCACCCAACACCACCTGTGCGACAAACGCCGCCAACAGGGCGCGCGTCAGTGCCACTGGCGCAATGCCGAGGGGGAGGTCCAACGCCGTGGAGACACCGGCGTATCCGATAAAGAGCGCGCACGCGAAGTTGTACAGCCCGAGCGTCGTTACGGCCGAACCGCCGTCGCGCAGGAACAGAGACAGGCCATAGAGTATGGACAAGATGCCGATGCAGCAGTTGGCGCCCTGCACCAGGCTGTCGGATGCTCCGTAGGTAGAGGCCATCAGACCGCATAACAGCGCGGATACTAACCAGACGACGTTCTCAATTACCCACAGAAGCCGGCCATCACCCCTCCCCGCGCCGCCCATGCCGATCGCGCCGCGTTGCTGCGAGTCTGGACGAACACCGTCGTTCACTTGCGAGCCCTACTCCTGAGCCCCCGCCGGCGATGGCTGCTCACTTGCGGCGCTGCGGACACCAGCACGGCCTCCAGCTTTTCCGCCAAGTCGTCCCTCGCGAAACGCTGGCGGGCAAGCGACAGAGCAGACCGCCCCGACGCCTTTAGCCGCTCCTCATCGTGCAGAAATTCGACAAGGCATCGCGCCGATGTAGACCAACTATGAGGATCGAGAACCAGTCCCGCCCCGGTCTCCAGCAGCAGGTCCGCTTGCCAGCCACCATGGTTAATGGCGATGGGACGCCCCGCGGCTAGTGAATCGAAGAATTTGTTGGCGCTGTTTGCCTCTAACGCACCGATGGGCGCGACCGTCGACACAGTGACGGTCGCAGCGGCGAAAAGCGTCGGCACATCCACCTTGGGAACGCGCGGAAGCATAAACAGCGTGTTATCGAGAACCCCAAACTCGTGCGCAGCACGGCGGACAACCGGCTGCTCAACGCCGTCCCCGACGATGACAAAGCGGACTTCCGGATCAATCTTGGCTACCTCGCTCGCGACGCCTACCAAGTATTGAACGTCATTCACCCGCCCCAGCGTGCCGCAGTACAGGACCATCTGCCGGCCACCGAGCCAGTCTCGTCCATGCCTCCACGTCTGGCCCTCTTCGTCG
Organism: Microlunatus sp. M237; assembly: GCF_056896895.1. Classification (NCBI taxonomy): domain Bacteria; kingdom Bacillati; phylum Actinomycetota; class Actinomycetes; order Propionibacteriales; family Propionibacteriaceae; genus Microlunatus; species Microlunatus sp. M237. The sequence goes on from NZ_JBXHBL010000001.1 coordinate 686,033, forward strand.
ACCCCTCCGAACAGATCCAGGTCGCATGCATTTGGAATGACCACTACCTGCTCCCTGGGGTAGCCAGTGCCCACGATTCCATCCCTCATCGCAGGAGAGAGCGCAACCACTGCGGTGGATCGGTAGTAAGCCAGCCGCTCGAGAGCCCTGGCCAACCCCCTCACGATTGGGTTCCGAAGTGCCCCCATCGCGATGGGGACCTCCGGCCACAGGTCCCTCACCTCAAAGACCATCGACGCTCGACAGAACGCCGTGGCAAAGATGGCAGGAAGCGCAATAGTCAAGGGCGTACTAGATGCGAACACAACATCGCCGCGCAGTTTTCGGGCAACGATGGAAGCTGCGGCAGCGAAACGCATGAATGACACCAAACGGGCCCTTATCGACATCTCGTTCGAGTACGGAAGGGTATATCGGTGCACTGTGAAGCCAGCGACTGAATCGGTGTACCACGATCGGGTGGTTTCCGTGGTCCGCCGGTCAGAGGTGACTACGTGCACGTCATGACCCGCCGCTGCAAGCCGCCGAGCCATCTCGTATGTTCGACTCGAACCTCCGTCCGTCGGTAGATTAAAGTATTGATGCAGATAGACGATTTTCACGTCAGCTCCCTCTTATGCACGAAGCGCGCAACAATGACCGCCCCAACACTGAAGCAGACGCCGTATCCTAGTATCGAGCCGATCGCAGCGCCATAAGCGCCCAGCTGCGGGATGAGCACGACATAAGCAACGATTGCTGCAGACATTCCTAATAACTCGATGATAGACACTCGCGTGGAGTATCCCCAGGAAATAAGCATGCCTTGCTGAACGCGACTCATCCCATAAAGAACGCCCGATATGCCAAGGGGAATAATGAGGCCTCGAGAAGCCGAATAAGCGTCTGGAAGAACAAAATCGATAACAACCATCGCTACGATGCCGAGAACGCTCGATAATGCAGCTACCAGCAGACCAGCCTTGAGAACTAACGATAACACCGACGTTTTCGCGCTGTTCACCCCGTTGGTCCACCTTCGTAGAGAAGCGTCAACCCATTGCTGCACCGGCCAAGTGGCCATCTCCATCACAGTAGCGACAACCACATAGATGCCGAGCTCCGCCGTGGTTGCAAGCGCGGGCAGCAGCAGCCTGTCAGAGCGAAGCATCGCGGTGTTACCAAAAGATGCAGGCAGTAGCCTCAGTCCTCGCCGCCGAACCATTATCAACTGCTCGGACCCTGCTGGGCGAATGCCCCGGTCACGCTTCGTAAAAACCACAGCGATGGCCAACAGACTCGTAGTGGCATAACCAGCAAACCACACCAGGCCACTGCTCACTCCGCCATACGCTAGCCCGGCGCAGACAACGAGGAGAAGGAGCTGTGTGCCAACAGCGCTGACAAGGAAGTATTTGACGGCGGCACTCGCAATGTATGCCGTCCGAATCACTCGGACCATGGCGTTGCACATCAGGTAAACGACGAGTATCAGAAGAGCAATAGTCATGCTGAAATCGCGCTGTACTGCGAAATAGACTCCCACCAGTAGCGGCACCACAACTACCAGTTGACCGGGACGGATTAACCACATGATCTCAGTCAGCATGGTAGAGAAATTGCCATGTCTCGCGGCGATAAATGGTCGCTCTATGCCGAGAAGAGATATCACCGTGAGGAGATAAGTGCACTGCAACAGCAGTGCCAGTACACCACGTTCAGATGGGCTCATTGCGGTCGCAGCCAACAAGTTTACGAGAAACGCGACCAGAGCCGTAAGCACCTGGCCAGCAAGCAAGAACGCTGCCGCGCCGTTCGCTGATCCCTTCCGAATGATGTTTCGTACTGCCTTACTCACAACATTCGTGCGCTTTGACTCAATCTCGGTCATCGCGCTTTTCCGAGTTGCCAATTGCACCCGTTGAATTGCTATCGTCAAATCGGGACTGAACGACGTCCTCAAATTTGGCGGAAGTGACGCTGCTCCTATACGAGGTCCAAGAGGGATTGCGAGGCATGCCGACTAGTTCGCTAAGGTAATAGAGCGGAACGTCTGCACCCGCCATATGGGAGAAAGGATATCCACCACCGAACCTCGGGTTAACATCAATTACATGGGCTCGGCCTGCGGAGTCAACGATGACGTCCATGTCAATCAGGCCTTGCGGGTGAATAACGCGGGCCACGTTCTCTGCGATATGCGTAAAGTCCGTCGTCGCCGGAACCGTTATGGCTCTATCTGTTTCCCCTGACCTCATCCTCAGCTTCTTCCGAGCAAGAACATCGATCGGGGCGAGGGGGTTCCACCGAAGCGGGGTCACAATATCGATGCCGAACTCGGCGCCCGTTACGCATGGCTGCACGACCACGAGGTCATTGGCATCGACGCCCTCACTCGCACGGCTCGGCAGCGATGCGACCGCTTTTTGAATGCCGGACGCAAGGTTCAGTTCAGATACCGTTCCAACACCAGAGGATCCGCTGCCAAAGCGGTGCTTCACTATAGCCTGCTTACCCCCTGACACCAGGGACGCAATACCAACTGCGTCTGACGCCAAGAAGGTCTCAGGTACAAGAATTCCCGCCCTGTGGAAGGCTTTTGCCATTGCATACTTGTCGGATACCCAGGATTGCTGCTGCCTGGACAGAGATAAGACAACGCTTCCCAAGGCTCTCATTTCGTTGGCGAGTCCACCGGCAAATTGCTCAAGCTCGAAATCGTTGAGAGTGAATACGAGGTCGGGTTCGTGGCGTCGTATCACATTCAGCATCTCAGATTCGTACGCCGGATCGTCGTAGGGTGGCACCACGAATGCTCGATCGGCGACGGCGCACGCGGCGGACGTCGGGTCGCTATCCGTCACCAGGACCTCACCGCTGAGACCGAGCTTGTGCATGGCTTCTTTGAACCACCTCACCAAATACACGCGACGTCCAGCTGAGGCCATAAGGATTCTTATTGGGCGCGGCGGGCCACCTAGTCCCTCATTCATTCCTTCAACTCCATAGCCATGGATACTTTCGCAGACCCCGGTGCACGGCCGCTCACCATAAAACCAACGCCGCTATACATTCGAAGGGCGGGCTGGTTGTCTTCCTTTGTTTCTAGGTGTACTCGTCGAAGCCCGATGCTCCTCGCGCGCGCCAGAAGCAGTTCCATTGTCTCGCGACCGTATCCCATACCTTGGCGATTTGGATCTACATAGATGTATAGCGCTGCGTCCTCCGACTGTATGTTAGTAAGACCACACATCGCGACGGGCTGTCCCCCATCTAGAGTCACTGCCGTCCAGTCGAGCCTGGTCGGATCGTTGACAGCCCCGCGGTACCACGTCACCATCGACGCCAGATCCGGGTCGAACGTGATCGTGACGCCCTGACGAACTGATTCAGCAGATAGCCAACTAACCCTCGCTTCCAAGTGCCGCTCATCTAATGGCGTTAGTCGGAGCCGCTCTGACCTCATTGGTCCAAAGAACTCGCTCATGGTCGCTTGCCCCTCCGCCGCCACTCCGTCTTGGTTAATCACCTTAAGGATCGTCCGCGCTAGGAGTGTCAGATCCATCATGGGACCTAGGCTTTCGACATACCGCACATCCAATTCGAGCCTGTCATCCCACGGGAGGTTGTTCCGGCCACTAACTTGCGCCAGCCCGGTGATTCCGGGCCGGACCTCTTGACGACGCCGTTGCCTCGCGGAGTACCGCTTGATGTATGCCATACGGAGAGGACGTGGGCCAACGAAACTCATGTCGCCGCGAAGAACATTCCATAGACTCGGCAACTCATCCAAGCTGGTCGCCCGCAGCCTGTGGCCAAATCTCGTCATCCTCTGTTCGTTCGTCATGAGTCCACGCGCTGGGTCGGGCTGCAGCATGGTGCGAAACTTCCACAGGTTGAACGGTTCAGACGCCATACCCGGACGTTCCTGCTTGAAGAAGATTGGCCGGCCCAGTTTGATTCGAACCATAATCGCGACCACTCCCAACATGGGCCAGAGTGCGACAAGAAGCAGTGCCGCCGCGGCAGCGTCTAAGAGTCTCTTCACCCGTATATACATTATCCTCGAATCAACCGACGTGCTCGAACCACGCTTCCGTCGATTAGACCTCTTCATTATCGCTTATCGCCAAGAAACTGATTGATGCTTGATTCGATTTGTATTATTTGCGCGTCCGTCAAACAGGAGCCGCTCGGAAGCGAAAGCCCGCGGAGGAATAGGTGCTCGCTAGTACCGTTGAGGTATGCCTCGTACTTCGCGAACACGGGCTGCAGATGCATAGGCTTCCATACCGGTCGTGCCTCGATATCGCGTTCCGCCAGATGCGATATCAGCTCCGATGGGTTCCAGCCGGTGATTGCTGGGTTTACCTCGATCGATGTCAACCAGCAATTATCTGCCGTCTCCACTTGACCTACAGCGCCGTCGTCACCGCCGAGAATGCTGACCCCGGCGTACTCGGAGAAGAACCGACGGTAACGCGTGCGTAGCTCCCTCCGCCGAGCCACCATTTCCGGTAGGCGAGACAATTGGGCTCGCCCCAACGCAGCTAAGACATTGGACAGGCGATAGTTGTACCCGATGTCGGTGTGCTCGTAGTGGACCACTGGTTGCCGGGCCTGAGTGGCGAGGTATCGGACGCGAGCAGCAGTACGCTCATCGTCAGTGAGCAGCGCCCCGCCACCTGAAGTGGTCATTATCTTGTTGCCGTTAAACGAGACCGCCGCTGCGTGCCCGAAGCTTCCTGCCGGCCGCCCAAGGCGACACGCTCCAAGCGACTCGGCCGCGTCTGCGAGGACCGGCACATCGTACGTCTGGGCTAGTGCTTCGATCCGCTCGTAGGCCGCCACCTTGCCCAGCAGGTCTACTGGAAGGAGCGCCCGTAGCCGACTGCCCTTAGCGCGCTGCTCTCTCAGAGCCTCTTCGAGGAGGTCGGGATGGATGTTTCCAGTCTCGTCGCAGTCGACGAATACTGGCGTCGCACCTGTGTACACGATCGCATTGACGGTCGCTGCGAATGTCATAGTGGAGGTGACGACCACGTCACCCGGGCCAACTCCGAGGTCCAGCAAGCCTAAATGAAGCGCCGCGGTACCGGACGATAGGGCCACAGCGAAGCCACGTCCGGTCCACTCCGCCAACTCAGTCTCGAATGCTTCTACCTCGGGTCCGAGAGGCGCTATCCAACCGGAGCGCATCGCTCGGAGGACCGCCGCCTCTTCAGCTGCTCCGACGTCGGGAGATGAGAGATAGATTCGCTCGGTCACTGTTGATATTCACTTCCGGATGGTCGGGCCCCGAGCGTGTTGACGTGTATCGCACGTCTGCTAAAGCTGTCGGGCTTATTGGCGGAACTGGCACATGCACGATTAGCGGATGTCTCTTGCTGATCCCCCGCTCTTCTCTACTAAATAGGACCTCATGCATCTTCTCGCCTGGGCGCAGCCCAGTGAACACGATGTCGATGTCATTGCCGGAGGCGGCGATCAGCCGATTGGCCACGTCGAGGATCCGGACCGGCTCACCCATGTCCAGCACCAGAACCTCACCCGCATCACCGATAGCGCCGGCCTGGATGGTCAGCTGGCAAGCCTCGGGGATTGTCATGAAGAACCGAGTTACGTCGGGATGGGTGACGGTTACCGGGCCCCCGGCTTCGATCTGTGCGGTGAACGTGTGCAGCATGGACCCGCGGCTGCCCAGCACGTTGCCGAACCGCACCGAGAGGTAGGTCCCGTTCGAGTGGAGTCCGTACCAAGCGGTCAGTTGTTCCGCGATCCTCTTCGTACGCCCCAGCACGCTCGTCGGTGTGGCCGCCTTGTCAGTGGAGATGTTGACGAACCGGGTGCAGCCATACTTCTTCGACATCGCCAGCACGTTCAGTGTGCCCAAGACGTTGGTCTTCCAGCCCTCATCTGGATATTGCTCCAGCATGGGCAAGTGCTTGAGCGCCGCCGCATGCAGCACCACATCTGGGCGGTGGTCGGCGAAGACCTTATCCAGAGCTGCCTCGTCGCGAATGTCGGCCAGCACCATGTCTGGCGTGTCCAGCAGGCCACGACCATAGATCGACAGCTGCACGGCATGCAGCGCAGACTCGTCCCGGTCGAGCAGCACCAGCTCGCTGGGGCCGAACCGATAGACCTGGCGGGCGAGCTCCGATCCGATCGATCCGCCGGCCCCGGTGACGAGCACGCAGCGACCGGTCAGATAGCCCGCGATCTCGCCCAGATCCGTCTCGATCTGGTGCCGACCCAGTACGTCGGCAATGTCTAGCTCGCGGACGTCCTTGACGCTGACGTTACCGCCGATCAGGTCCCGAACGGGTGGGAGGACCAGGAACTTGAGGCCAGCGCGCTCGACCAGATCCGAAAGCTCTCGAACCAGCGACGCGTCAGCTGAGGTGATGGCCAGGATGATCGTTTCCGCGCCGCGCTCCCGGGCCATCGACACGAGGTCCGCTCGAGAGCCCAGCACCCGCACGCCATGCAGGCGCAGATTGCGCTTGGCGCGCGCGTCGTCGATCAGACCGACCACGTGGTACGTCGCCGCTGGGTCGGAGTGGATGGAGCGGATCAGCTGCTCCGCTGCGTCACCCGCACCGTAGATGATCACCTTCTCCGCGCCGATGTGCTTCAGCGCCCGGAAGCTCTTCACCGCCCGGTAGGCCCAGCGTCCGCTCCCCATCGCGATCAACGCGATACAGGGGGTGAGCACCGCAGTCGCCCGGGGGAACCCGTCCGGCCCGACCAGACCGACGAAGATCAACCCCAGCACCGCGGCGACCGCGAAGACACTGACCGCCAGACAGACTGCCTCGTCGAAGCTGGCGGTGCGATAACGACCGCGATACAGCATCAAGATCATCCCGGCGATGACCTGCCCCAAGCAGGCCAGCACGGCGTACAGGACGATGGAGGACCAGAAGACGCCGCTCAGGTCGAACTCATAGCGCGTGGCCACGACGAGCAAGGTCGCGAAGATCCAGCTGGCGCAGTCCCACGCCACCCGGATCAGGCGCCGCCTGAGCAGTGGGTCAAGCAAGGGAGGTCCTCTCCGACTCGCAGCCCCCGCACGAATCCGCCGACATGTATAGTCGCCGACTGTACTTCAGATCGAACCTCACTGCCCGTACCAAGATCATTATCTGGACCTGAAGGTGAGCGTTATAGGGACTCGAGAAACACAAAACGGCGCCCACCCCAGGGGGTGGACGCCGTCTCGGCTGAGCTGAAACTGCTGGGTCAGGCGTTGTTGATCTTGCCCTCGGCCGCCTCTTCCGCAGCGACATCGTCGCTCGGTGCGTCCTCGGACGGGGTGGCCTGCTCCTCGGCCGCGTCAGCGACGACCGCGTCGGCCGGAGCCTCGTCGTCGGCCAGCGTCTCGTCGGACACGACCTCCTCCGAAGCGGACTCGTTGATCACCGGCGCCGGAGCGGCGGCGGCCTTGGCCGGGGCGGTGGACCGCACATTGGCCTTCTTGGAGTCATCGAGCGACTCGGTGACGAGTTCGATCACTGCCATCGGGGCGTTGTCGCCCTTGCGCGGACCGACCTTGGTGATGCGGAGGTATCCGCCGTCACGGCCTTCGAAGGTCGGCGCGATCTCGGTGAAGAGCACGTGCACGACGCTCTTGTCCTTGACCGTGGTCAGCACCTGGCGGCGCGAGTGGATGTCGCCACGCTTCGCCTTGGTGATGAGCTTCTCCGCCAGCGGGCGCAGGCGCTTGGCCTTGGCCTCGGTGGTGGTGATCCGTCCGTGCTCGAACAGCTGCGTGGCCAGGTTGGCCAAGATCAGCCGCTCGTGGGACGGGCTGCCGCCGAGGCGGTTGCCCTTGGTGGGTGTAGGCATGTCAGTTCTCCAGGTTCTCTGTTCAGCTCAGTCGGTACGTCAGTACTGTTCGGTCTCGCTGAAGTCGACTTCTTCTTCTTCGTCGGCCTCGTCGTAGCGGCTGATCGCGGTCAGCGGGTCGAAGCCGGGCGCGCTGTCCTTGAGCGACAGTCCCATCTCGTGCAGCTTCAGCTTGACCTCGTCGATCGACTTGGAACCGAAGTTGCGGATGTCGAGGAGGTCCTGCTCGCTCCGCGAGACGAGCTCGCTGACGGTGTGGATGCCCTCGCGCTTGAGGCAGTTGTAGGACCGGACGGTGAGGTTCAGGTCCTCGACCGGCAGAGCCAGGTCGGCGGCCAGCTGCTCGTCGATCGGCGACGGGCCGATCTCGATGCCCTCGGCCTCGACGTTCAGCTCACGGGCCAGGCCGAACAGCTCGACCAGCGTGCGGCCGGCCGACGCGACAGCGTCCCGCGGCCGGATGGCGGCCTTGGTCTCGACGTCGATGATCAGCTTGTCGAAGTCCGTACGCTGCTCGACGCGGGTGGCCTCGACCTTGTAGGTGACCTTGAGCACCGGGGAGTAGATCGAGTCGACCGGGATGCGGCCGATCTCGGCGTCGGCCATCTTGTTCTGCACGCCGGAGACGTAGCCACGCCCGCGCTCGACCACCAGCTCCATCTCCAGCTTGCCGGAGTCGTTCAGGGTGGCGATGTGCAGGTCGGGGTTGTGCACCTCGACGCCGGTCGGCGGCGCGATGTCGGCGGCGGTGACCGCGCCGGCACCCGCCTTGCGCAGATACATGGTGACCGGCTCGTCCTCCTCCGAGGACACGACCAGCGACTTGAGGTTCAAGATGATCTCGGTGACGTCCTCCACCACACCGGGGATCGTCGAGAACTCGTGCAGGTTCCCGTCGATCTTGATGCTGGTGATGGCCGCGCCCGGGATGGACGACAGCAGCGTGCGCCGCAGCGAGTTGCCGAGGGTGTAGCCGAAGCCCGGCTCCAGCGGCTCGATGACGAACCGGGACCGGTTCTCGTCGACGACTTCCTCAGCGAGAGTGGGGCGTTGTGCGATAAGCATGGTTCTTCATTCCTTCCCACGTCGACCACTATTTGACGACGTGAACCCTGCCCGACATCTGGTCGGGCTGGAGGTGAGGAGGACCCGCCCCGTGGAGCGGGTCCTCTTCGGCTTACTTGGAGTAGAGCTCGACGATCAGCTGTTCCTGGACGTCGATCACGATCTGCTGGCGGGTCGGCAGCGAGTGCACGAACACCCGGCCGCGCTCCGGCACAACCTGCAGCCAGGCCGGCACATCCCGCTCGCCGTGGGTCTCACGGTTCACGATGTGCGGGGTCTGCTCCAGCACCTTCGGCGCCAGGTCGACGACGTCGTGCGGGCTGACCCGGTACGACGGAATGTTGACCTTCTTGCCGTTGACGAGGAAGTGACCGTGCCCGACGAACTGACGAGCCTGACGACGGGTCCGTGCCAGACCGGCGCGGTAGACCACGTTGTCGAGGCGGGACTCGAGGATCTGCAGCAGGTTGTCACCGGTCTTGCCCTGGAGACGGTTCGCCTCCTCGTAGTAACGACGGAACTGCTTCTCCAGCACACCGTAGGAGAAGCGGGCCTTCTGCTTCTCGCGCTGCTGGAGGGCGTACTCGGAGTCCTTGGTACGGCCCTTGCCGTGGACGCCGGGCGGGTAGGGACGGCGCTCGAACGCCTTGTCGCCACCGACCAGGTCAACACCCAGTCGACGCGACTTCTTGGTCATGGGACCTGTATAGCGAGCCATGGTTTCTAAGTCCTCTTCGTGTTCAGATCAGACGCGGCGGCGCTTGGGCGGGCGGCAGCCGTTGTGAGGGACAGGGGTGACATCGGAGATCGCGCCCACTTCGAGGCCGACCGCACCGAGCGAGCGGATTGCGGTCTCGCGACCCGAACCCGGGCCCTTGACGAACACGTCGACGCGCTTCATGCCATGCTCCATCGCGCGACGGCCGGCAGCCTCAGCTGCCATCTGCGCGGCGAACGGCGTGGACTTGCGGGAGCCCTTGAAACCGACGGTGCCGGCAGAGGCCCACGCGATCACAGCACCGGTCGGATCGGTGATCGAGATGACGGTGTTGTTGAACGTGCTCTTGATGTGAGCGTGGCCGGCGACCACGTTCTTCTTCTCTTTGCGGCGCACCTTGGTGGCACGGGTGTTGCGGCCTGCAGTAGCCATAAGTCTTTTGCTTCTCCTGGAGTTCTCGGGTTCAGGTCAAGTGGTCGCGACGGACTACTTGGCCTTCTTCTTGCCGGCGACTGGTTTGCGCGCGCCCTTGCGGCCGCGTGCGTTGGTGCGGGTGCGCTGGCCCCGAACGGGCAAGCCACTGCGGTGGCGGCGTCCTTGGTAGGAGCCGATCTCGACCTTGCGACGGATGTCCGAAGCAACTTCACGGCGGAGGTCGCCCTCAACCTGGTAGTTGGCTTCGATCCAGTCGCGCAGGGCAACCAGATGGTCGTCGTTGAGTTGGTGAACACGGAGGTCGCCACTGATCTGAGTGGCCTCCAGGGTCTCCAGAGCGCGGGTACGTCCCACGCCGAAGATGTAGGTGAGTGCGACCTCGAGACGCTTGTCGCGCGGGAGATCGACACCAATGAGGCGTGCCATCAGGCGGTACTACCTTTCAATGTTTCGATCCGGCCTGGTCTGCAGGCGGTGGATCGCGAAGGTGTCTGGCGTGACGCGTCCCCGTTCGCCTTGGCGAGCTCTGAGCTCCCAACGGGGCCTCGGCCTTCGTCCGAGGGTGGGACCGGGCGAACCCGGCCTTGCGGTCACACTTTTTCGAGGAGCCCCGTGTCGAGGCTCCGGGTGGTGCGAGATCGTGCCCGAGCGGCGGAGGGACTCAGCCCTGACGCTGCTTGTGGCGCGGGTTCTCGCAGATCACCATCACGCGACCGTGCCGGCGGATCACCTTGCACTTGTCGCAGATCTTCTTGACGCTCGGCTGAACCTTCATCGAGCTTCTTTCTGAATCGAAGTCCGGGGCACACCACTGGCGCGTCCCGAGCAGGAATGGATGGTTACGGCCGGCTACTTGTGCCGGTAGACGATGCGTCCGCGAGTCAGGTCGTAAGCCGACAGCTCGACGACGACCCGGTCGGCCGGAAGGATGCGGATGTAGTGCTGCCGCATCTTGCCACTGATCGTGGCCAGCACCTTGTGCCCGTTGGCCAGCTCAACGCGGAACATCGCGTTGGGCAGAGCCTCTACGACGGTGCCCTCCAGTTCGAGCGCGCCCTCTTTCTTCGCCATGAACTCTCAATCTGTTGACTGCATGAAACATCGCACCACCGACATAGATGGCCGACAGGCAATGCTACGCCAGATGCGCGCATCACCCAAATCCCTGGGTTATCCTGCCCTCCCGGCCACCGGGCCCGGTGATGTGCCTCGCCGAGGCACGCCCCGGCAGGTCGGTCTAGGCGATACGGACCGACGTACCGGCGACCTCGACCACGTCGCCGCTGACCAGCTGCCGGCCCCGGCGGCTCTCGACCTCACCGTTGACCCGTACCGCCCCGTCCGCCAGCAACACCTTGGCATCGGAGCCCTGCTCGACCAGATCGGCCAGCTTCAGCAGCTGGCCGAGCCGGATGGCATCGCCACGGATCTCGACCGCCCGGGTCTCGTCGGCAGCCATCTCAGACCACCGTCGAGTCGAGGCCGCGCTCGTGGTAGAGCTCCACACTGTCGCGCAGCGCCGAGAGGATGTAAGGCGGGAAGTCCATCCCTTGCTTGTGCGCCCACAGCAGCCGGCTCTCCACCCGACCCACCTCACGGGCGTAGCCCTCCAGATCGGCGTCGATGCCCAGGTCCTTGATCACGCCGCCCATGTCCGCCTTGTAGCGGTCCATCCCGTTGGTGCCCACCAGCCCGTACGACTTCTCGCGCAGCACCCTGGCCAGGAACAGCTGCCAGGGACGCAGCACCTTGTCCTGGATCATCGCGGTGGCTGACATCTGATAGAAGGCGAAGTGCCCGGGCTCCTGCTGCTTGATCGGGGTGATGATCGTCTCGCTGATCGCGGTCTCCCCCAGCTCCTTCAGCCCGGCGTTCAGCTGGTTGTAGGCCAGCACGGCCTGCCGCTCGGTGCTGGCACCGGTGAGGAAATAGAGCAGCTTGGCCACGTCCTGGATCGGCTTCAGGCTCGCCAGCGCACCCAGCACCTTGATCTTGAAAGAGATGTCCAGGTGCGGCTCGGCCGCCGACCGGCCCAGGTCCATCTGCAGCCGGTCGAGGATCAGCCCGTGCTGGATCTCCTGCGGCTGCCAGACGTCGGCGTAGAACGTCTTGTTCGTGTCGTCCACGTCGGGCAGCAGCACCAGCAGCTCGAGCACGTTGCGGTCGACCTCCAGCTCCACCCGGGCGAGGTAGTCGATGACATGGCCGAAGCGCTGCTGCACCAGGTCGGGCCGGTGGATCGTCCGGTCCACGGAGTCGAGCGGGACCGGCGGATACAGCTCACCCAGTCGCTGAACGTGCTCAGCGATCTTCTGCTGAGTGATGTGTTGCCGGGGCACCGGAGCAGTTTATCTGCGCGGCGAGACGAGCTGCCAATTATTCATCGGTGGGAAAGATCACGCGCGAGCCGACCCATCTGCGCCAGCTGCGGCTCCGAATCAGGATGCTCAGCCACCTTCGGCGCAATCAGGCGAGGCTGACCACCACGATCAGCACGATCGCCAGCAGGACCAGCACCCCAGCGACGGTGGCGACGCCGACCAGGGTCAGACCGCCGCCGTTGCGGGCCTCGGTGAGCTCCCCGGGTCGACCGCCCGTGGACGCCACGATGGCAGGACTGTCGTAGGTCTGCAGCGGCGGCAGCCCGGTGACGACGGGGACCAGCTCACCCATCCGCTCCGCGGCGAACAGCCGGTCCAGCCGGTTGCGGTAGTCGTCGGCGTCCAGCATCCCTTCGGTGAAAGCGGTGTTCAGCCGTGAGCTCAGCTGGTCGCGCTCCGCCTCGGTCACCGGGGCGTCCGGGGTGCTCCGGTACGGCGAAGAGATCGGCAGGTCGGTCACGCGGACCAGCGTACCCGCCGAGGGCTCGGATCCCGGGTCCCCGGCGCCGAACCTGGGCACCGGCCTCAGTCGGGAAGAACCCGCGGCAACCCGAAGGTGTCGAAGAGCTCGAGGTCGAAGAACGCAGCAACGTGCGACACTCCCGTGGCGGTCAGCTGAAGGTGCTGGAGCTGGAAGGCACGGTGGACGCCCTCCTCGTCACGCATATACATCGCGACCGCCGGACCACCGTTGGCCGAGGTGGGGAGCATCTTCATGTCGCCGGGGCCGCTCGCCGGGCAGTTCGTCTTGATCACCGTGCCGATGGCGGCTGCCCCGCGATACCAGCTGGTGAACGGCGGCATCTCCCAGACGGCGTCCTCGGTGAGCAGCGAGACGATCTCCGCCACGTCATAGCTCTCGAAGGCGGCGACGTAGCGCTTGAGCATCTCCTGGGCGCGCGGGTCGTCTGCGGGCAGCTCCGGCTGCTCGTCCGGGGACAGCCGGGCGACGTGGGCCCGGGCCCGCTGCAAGGTGCTGTTCACCGCGGCCACGCTGGTGCCCAGCTCCGCGGCCACCTCGCTGGCCTGCCAGGCCAGCACGTCGCGGAAGATGAGCACCGCCCGCTGCTGCGGCGTCAGATGCTGAAGGGCCGACACGAATGCCAGCCGCACGCTGTCACGGGCCACCACCTCGGCCGCCGGGTCGTTGGCCTCCCCGCCCCACACCACGGCGTCCGGCACCGGCTCCAGCCAGCTGATCTCGTGGCTCCGCTCGAGCCGCCCCGACGGGTCGGACTGCGGCTGGCCGAGTCCGGTCGGCATCGGACGACGGTCCTTGCCCTGCAGGGCGGTCAGGCACACATTGGTGGCGATCGAATACATCCAGGTCCGTAGCGACGAGCGCTGCTCGAACCCGTGGAAGGCGCGCCAGGCCCGCAGGTAGGTCTCTTGCACCAGATCCTGCGCGTCATGCACCGAGCCGGACATCCGATAGCAGTGGGCGGTCAGCTCGCCCCGCATCGGCTCCACCAGCGAGAGGAAGGTGTCCTCGGTCAGCACTGCGGTCATGTCAGGAAACTACCGCCTCTGCCGATGACATCGCGACAGTTTCGCGGTCTTTCCAGCGAGGGCGGCGCCATCCGGCGCAGCTCCACCGCCGAGCGCACACCGAGGACGACCATGAACCGGATGATCTTCATCAACCTCCCCGCCTCGGACCTGGAGGCGTCGAAGGCCTTCTACGCCGGACTGGGCTTCAGCCTCAACCCCGCGTTCAGCGACGACCAGTGCGCCTGCGTCGTCATCTCGGACGAGATCTTCGTGATGGTGCTGACCGAGGCGCGCTTCGCGAGCTTCGTTCGCGGCCAGGTCCTGAACGACCCCGGCCGCACCGAGGTCGTTCACTGCCTGTCCGCCCACAGCCGCGAGGAGGTCGACGAGCTGGTGGGGCGGGCCCTGACCCACGGCGGCACACCGTGGAAGGACATCTTGGAGGACGGCCCGATGTATGGCGGCAGCTTCGCCGACCCCGACGGCCACGCCTGGGAGGTGATGTACACCAAGATGCCCGCCTGACTCCCCCGGGCCGCTCAGGAACGCCGTTAGCGGGGCCGCAGGCCGGTGTGCTCGGCGGCGAAGGCAAGCAGGTCGGCCCACTCCGCAGCCACCATCGCCGTCGGCTTGCCCATCCCGTGGCCGGTGGCCACCTCGATTCGCGCCAGGACCGGCGCGCCGCCGGCCTGGGCGTACTGCAGCGCGGCGGCGAACTTGTGGCTGTGCAGCGGCACCACCCGGTCGTCGTGGTCCCCGGTCATCACCAGCGTCGCCGGATAGGCGGTGCCGATGGCCACGTTGTGCAGTGGCGAATAGGCCAGCGCGTCGAGGAACTCCGCCTCCACGTCGGGGTTGCCGTAGTCGGAGATCCACGCCGCACCGATGGTGAACTTGTGGAAGCGAAGCAGGTCGAGCACCCCGACCATGGGCAGCGCCACCGCCGCGAGGTCGGGCCGCTGGGTCATCACCGCCCCGACGAGAAGCCCACCGTTGCTGCGGCCATGGATCGCCAGCTGGGCGTTGGTGGTGACCTTCGACTCGACCAGGTGGTCACCGACGGCGATGAAGTCGTCGAAGACGTTCTGCTTGGCCGTGAGCCGACCGGCGTCATACCACTCGGTGCCGTACTCCCCGCCGCCGCGGAGGTTGGCGATGGCGAGCACGCCGCCGGCGGCCAGCCAGGCCGACCACCCGGGCCGGTAGTCGGCCAGCACCGGGATCTTGAAGCCGCCGTACCCGTAGAGCAGGGTGGGCTGCGGCCGGGACAGATCGGTGTCGACTGCGCTGATCAGGAAGTACGGGACCTCGGTGCCGTCCTTGCTGGTCGCCCGCCGACGCTCCATCGTCACCTCCGGCGCGACGAAGTCGGTCGCGGTGCCCCGCACCAGCCCTGTCAGCTGCTCGGTCACCCCGGTGTCGGTGTCGAACCGATAGGCCAACGTCGGTGTGGTGACCGAGGACATCCCGAGGAATCCTTCCGGGGAGTCCGGGTCGCCGAAGATGCCGACCAGGGATCCACCGACGACGTCGAGCACCCGGAGCCGCTCCCCCTCCAGGTCGTGGACGGTGACCACCGGCTGCGCATCCTGCAGGGTCACCGCGACCAGGGTGCTCCCCACCGCCTGCACCTGCAGCAGGGTCGTCTCCTGCTCCGCGAGCACCTCAGCGAACTCCACCTCACCGGACTGGGCGGTGGCCAGGTCGACCGACACCACCCGTCCGCGGGGCGCGTCGAGGTCGGTCTGGAAGAACAGCCGTGTCCCCGCGGAGCGGATGAACGCGAACTCGGCCAGCGGCTCGTCGACCAGCTTGAGCGGCGATCCGAGCGTGCTGCGCCCCCCGACCTGTTCCACCGGGTACACCCAGACGCGGTTGCGGTTCTCGGTGCCTTCGACGATCGAGGCCAGCACGTAGCGGTCGTCGTGCGACAGCTCGGTCCAAAACATCAGCTGGTCGTTGTCGGGGAACTCCATGATGACCTCGTCGGCCTCCTGCGGCTCCCCCACCCGGTGCAGCTTGAGCTGCGCGCCGCCCAGCGCCGTGGTCTGGGTGCCGGCGGCGTGGCCCGTGTGCGGGAAGTCGTTGTAGAGGTAGGACGAGGAGTCGGGCAGCCACATCGGCGCCGAGAACTTGGTCTGGATCGGGGTGTCCTCGACCGGTTGCTGCGTGTCCAGATCGAGCAGGTGGAAGGACTGCCAGTCACTGCCGCCCTCGCTGCGGGTGTAGGCGAAGCAGCGGCCGTCGGGGCTGACCGCGAACCGGCTCAGTGAGGTGGTGCCGTCAGGGGAGAAGGTGTTCGGGTCCACCACCACCCGGCCACCGTCGACCAGCTCCGACACGCCGTCGGCGACATACCAGACATCCTGGTTCTGGTTGCCGTCGTTACGGCTGACGAAATAGTGACCTGCGTGCCGCACCGGCACTCCCGCGCGAGGGCGGTGCAGGATGGCGGCCATCGTCGTGCTGAACCAGTCACGGGTCTCGAGCGCGGCCAGCTGAGCATCGGTCACCTCGTTCTGCCGCCGGACCCAGTCGACGGTCTCCAGCGAGTCCGGGTCCTCGAGCCAGCGGTAGGGGTCCGCGATCTGGCGGCCGTGCAGGTCCTCCACCAGGTCGGATCGGCGAGTCTGCGGATAGCGCGGGTTGGTCACCGCCCCACTCTAGGATCGCCACGCCCGGCCAGGTGCACCGGGCCATCGCCCCGACGGCGTCCGCTCCCACCGGCAGCGGGTGCCCGACGTCAGGGCTCAGTCAGCGAGCGGGCCGAACGGTACGCCCAACGCCGTCAGCGCCTCTTCGCCACCGTCCTCGGCGGTCAGCACCCAGGTGCCGGTCCGGGTGACGGTCATCGTGTGCTCCCAGTGGCAGGCCAGCGAGCCGTCGGTGGTCACCACCGTCCAGTCGTCGTCCAGCACGTCGTTGGCCGGGTCGCCGAGGGTCAGCATCGGCTCGATCGCCAGGGCCAGGCCCTCGACGATCTTCGGACCTCGGCCACGACGGCCGAGATTGGGTACGTCCGGCGGCTGGTGCATGGCGGAGCCGATGCCGTGGCCGACGTACTCCTCGACGATGCCGTAGCCGCCCGGAAGCGAGCGAACGTACGCCTCCACCGCAGCGGAGATATCACCGACATGGCCGCCGAGAGTGGCCGCCGCGATGCCGCGCCACATGGCGGTCCGGGTCGCCTCGCTGAGGGCTGCCGCCGCCGGGGACGGCTCCCCGACGAAGACGGTCCGGGCGGAGTCGCCGTGCCAGCCGTCCACGATCGCGCCGCAGTCGATCGAGACCAGGTCGCCCTCGACCAGCACCCGCCCGCCCGGGATCCCATGCACGACCTCGTCGTTGACCGAGACGCAGATGACCCCGGGGAAGCCGCCGTGCCCGCGGACCGAGCCGTAGTCCAGGAACGAGGGGACGGCGCCGGCGGAGGCGATGACGTCCGCGGCGACCGCGTCCAGGTCCGCAGTGGTGACACCGGGGCGTACGGCGGCCGCGGCAGCCGACAGCGCCTGGGCGACGACCAGACCGGCACGGCGCATCTGGCGCAGCTGGTCAGGCGTCTTGATCTCGACGCCGCGGGAGCCGAACACAGGCACCGGGTGCCTTAGGCGTGGTGGGCGTCGAGGGCGGCGAAGATGCGCTCCGACACCTCAGACACCGAGCCCAGACCATCGACCTCGACCAGCAGACCCCGGTCGCGGTAGACGTGCAGCAACGGCGAGGTCTCGTCGGCGTACACCTGCTGCCGCTTGCGGATCGCGTCGACGCTGTCGTCATCGCGGCCCTCGATCTGGGCACGCTTATGCAGCCGCTCCACGACCTCGTCCACCTCGGCCTGCAGCGAGATGACCGCGTCCAGAGAGTGCTGGTGCTGCTTGAGCACCGAGTCCAGCGCGTCGACCTGGCCGAGCGTGCGCGGGTACCCGTCCAGCAGGAACCCCACCTCCGCGTCCGGTTCGGTCAGCCGGTTGGCGACGATCTCGTTGGTGATGTCGTCACCGACATACCCGCCATCGGCCATGATCTGCTTGACCTTCAAGCCCAGCGGCGTCTCGGCAGCCACGTTGGCCCGGAAGATGTCACCGGTGGAGATGGCCGGGATGCCGTAGTGCGAGCCGATCAGCTTCGCCTGCGTCCCCTTGCCGGCTCCGGGCGGACCCATGATCAGAAGTCTCATCAGCGCAGAAACCCTTCGTAGTTGCGTTGCTGGAGCTGGCTCTCGATCTGCTTGACCGTGTCCAGCCCCACACCGACGATGATGAGGATCGAGGTGCCGCCGAACGGGAAGTTCTGGTTCGCGTTCAAGAAGATGAACGCCACCGAGGGCAGCAGCGCGATCAGGCCCAGGTACAGCGCACCCGGGAAGGTCAGCCGCGACAGCACGAACGCGAGGTAGTCCTCGGTCGGCTTGCCGGCGCGGATGCCGGGGATGAAGCCGCCGTACTTCTTCATGTTGTCGGCGACCTCGTTCGGGTTGAACGTGATGGCGACGTAGAAGTAGGCGAAGAAGACGATCAGCAGGAAGAAGCTGATCATGTAGACCGGGTGGTCACCTTGGATGAAGTTCGCCTGGATCCAGGCCGAGGCGCGCGACTCAGGGCGGAACTGGGCGTACAGCGCCGGCAGGTAGAGCAGCGACGAGGCGAAGATGACGGGGATGACGCCGGCCTGGTTGACCTTGATGGGGATGTAGGTGCTGGACCCGCCGAACATCCGGCGCCCAACCATCCGCTTGGCGTACTGGACCGGGATCCGGCGCTGGGACTGCTCGATGAAGATGACGCCGGCCATCACGACCAGGCCGAGGGCGATGACGAGCAGGAAGACGACCCATCCCTGCGAGCCCGGGCGGGCCACCTTGAGGCTCCACAACGCGCTGGGGAACGTGGCCGCGATCTGGGTGAAAATCATCACCGACATGCCGTTGCCGACGCCGCGCTCGGTGATGAGCTCACCGAGCCACATGATGACGCTGGTGCCGGCGGTCATGGTCAGGATCATGACGATGACGGGGAACACGCCCTTGTCGTAGACAAGGCCGGTGCAGCCGGTGAAGAGCCGGTCGTTGACCGCGAGCGTGACGAACGCGGTGGAGTTCAGCACCGCCAGCACCAAGGTGAGGTACCGGGTGTACTGAGTGATCTTCGTCTGGCCGGACTGGCCTTCCTTCTTCAGCGCTTCCAACCGCGGGATGACCACGGTGAGCAGCTGCAAGATGATGCTCGCGGTGATGTAGGGCATGATCCCCAGCGCGAAGATCGCCAGCTGGAGCAGCGCACCACCGGAGAACAGGTTGATCAGCGAGTAGAGACCCTGCTGATCCCCCGAGGTCGCCTGGGTGAGGCAGAAGTCGACCTGACGGACGTTGACATTGGGGGTCGGGATGATGGAGCCCAACCGGAAGATCGCCAGGATGCCAAGCGTGAAGAAGATCTTCTTCCTCAGGTCCGGGCTCCGGAATGCGTTAGCGAACGCGGCCAGCACGGCGGCCTCTCTTCCTTCTTGATTGCCCCGAAGGGTTCGGGGACCAGGCGTCGGGGGCAGTGCTCGCCCGCCGCCGGGAACCGCTGAACTGTATCAAGCACCCGTCGCCCTCAGCATCTTCTCCGACGACGCCGGGCAGAAGTGCCGACGCCCGACCGGAGGGCCGGGAGGTGCTGCGGAACCGGGGAGTCAGCCCCGAGAGCAGACGAGGGGCGGCTCGCGATACGAGCACGCCCCTGGTCGGCAAACGACAGCTTCTCGGACTCAGATCTCGGTGGTGGATCCTCCGGCAGCCGCGATCTTCTCCTTGGCGCTGCCGGAGAACGCGTTCGCGCTCACCTGGACAGCGACGGAGATCTCACCGGTGCCGAGGACCTTGACCAGATGACCGGGCCGGACGGCGCCGGCCGCGACCAGGTCGGCCACCTCGACGTTGCCACCCTCGGGGAAGAGGGCTGACAGCTTGTCGAGGTTGACGATCTGGTATTCCGTGCGGAACGGGTTCTTGAACCCGCGCAGCTTCGGAGTCCGCATGTGCAGCGGCATCTGGCCACCCTCGAAGTTCTCGGGGATGTTGTTGCGGGCCTTAGAGCCCTTGGTGCCCCGGCCGGCAGTCTTGCCCTTGGAGCCTTCGCCTCGACCCACACGGGTCTTGGCTGTCTTGGCGCCTGGCGCGGGACGGAGGTGATGAACCTTCAGTGCCATGTCAGTCGACCTCCTCAACGGTGATCAGGTGCTGCACCGTAGCGAGCATTCCTCGGATTTCTGGACGATCTTCCTTGACAGCCACGTCACCGATCCGCTTCAGGCCAAGCGTCCGCAGCGTGTTGCGCTGGTTCTGCTTGCCGCCGATGCCGGACCGGATCTGGCTGACCTTGAGGCGGGCCATCAGGAAGCCACCTCTGCACGAGCACGCAGGATCGCGGCGGGGGTGACGTCCTCGACGGACTTCCCACGGCGCTTCGCCACGGCCTCGGGCTCCTCCAGGCTCTGCAGCGCCTCAACCGTCGCATGCACGACGTTGATGGCGTTGGCCGAACCGAGTGACTTGGCGAGCACATCGTGCACACCGGCGCACTCGAGCACCGCGCGGGCCGAGCCACCGGCGATGACGCCGGTACCGGGCGAAGCCGGACGCAGCATCACGACACCGGCAGCCTTCTCGCCCTGGACGGGGTGCGGGATGGTGCCCTGGATCCGGGGAACCCGGAAGAAGGCCTTCTTGGCCTCCTCGACGCCCTTGGCGATCGCCGCGGGCACCTCTTTGGCCTTGCCGTAGCCGACACCGACGGTGCCGTCACCGTCACCGACTACGACGAGCGCGGTGAAGCTGAAGCGCCGACCACCCTTGACGACCTTGGCGACGCGGTTGATCGCGACGACACGCTCGATGTAGTTGCTCTTCTCCTGGGCGCCGCCACGTCCACCGTCGCGACCGCCGCCGCGACGGTCTCCGCCGCCAGCGCCCGTGCCGCCGCCAGTGCGGCGTTGCGTTCCACTCATCGGACTTTCCTACTTTCGTTCGAGGTGCTCATCAGAATCCCAGACCGCCGGAGCGGGCGCCGTCGGCCAGCGCCGCGATGCGGCCGTGGTACTTGTGACCGGCGCGGTCGAAGACCACGTTCTCGATCCCGGCAGCCTTGGCGCGGGCGGCGAGGTTCTCGCCGACCTGCTTCGCCTTGGCCGTCTTGTCACCCTCGGCGGTGCGCAGCGCGGTCTCCATCGTGGAGGCCGACACCAGCGTACGTCCGAGCGTGTCGTCGATCACCTGAGCCGAGATGTGCTTGGCGGACTTGGAGACCACCAGCCGCGGACGCTCGGGAGCACCGAAGACCTTCTTGCGGACGCGGATCTGCCGACGCAGCCGGGAGGCCGTCTTCGCCGCCATGCCCTTGCGTGAAGCCAGAGAAACAGCCATGGTCACTTACCAGCCTTTCCGACCTTGCGGCGGATGTGCTCACCCGCGTATCGAACACCCTTGCCCTTGTAGGGCTCGGGCTTGCGAAGCTTGCGAATGTTCGCAGCCACTTCGCCAACCTGCTGCTTGTCGATGCCCTGGACCGAGAACCGGGTGGGCGCTTCGACGGTGAAGGTGATGCCTTCGGGAGCCTTGACCGTGATCGAGTGGCTGTAACCGAGCGAGAACTCCAGCTCAGTCGGACCCTTCGACAAGACGCGGTAGCCCACGCCCACGATCTCGAGCTTCTTCTCATAGCCTGCGGTGACGCCGGTGACCATGTTGGAGACCAGGGTCCGGGTCAGACCGTGCAGCGACTTGCTGATCCGGTCGTCGTTGGGCCGACGGACCTCGAGCTCGCCGTTGTCGGCGTGCGCGATCGTGATCGGCTCAGCGATCTTGTGCTGCAGGGTGCCCTTCGGGCCCTTCACCGATACCTGCTGACCCTCGAGTGTGATCTCAACACCGGACGGGACCGCGATCGGAAGTTTGCCAATGCGTGACATGTTGTGCCTGTTCCTCTCTTCGTCTCGTCCGATTACCAGACGTAGGCGATGACTTCGCCGCCCACGGACTTGTAGTGCGCCTGGCGGTCGGTCAGCAGGCCCTGCGAGGTCGAGATGATCGCGATGCCGAGGCCACCGAGGACCTTGGGCAGCGCTGTCGACTTCGCGTAGACCCGAAGGCCCGGCTTGGAGATACGGCGTACGCCGGCGATGGAGCGCTCACGGTTCTGGCCGTACTTGAGCGTGATGGACAAGGTCTTGCCGACCTCACCCTCGGCGGGCTCGTTCACCGCGTAGCTGGCGATGTAGCCCTCGGAGGTGAGGATCTCGGCGATGCCGACCTTGATCTTGCTGTGCGGCATGGTCGCCACGTCGTGGTACGCCTGGTTGGCGTTGCGCAGACGGGTGAGCATGTCCGCGATGGGGTCTGTCATGGTCATGGCTGGTTGAGCCTCTTTCTCACCGTGGTTTCCGCAGTGCGGACCTTCAGCGGGTTTTGATCAGTGTCGAGATGATCTGTGGATGTCGAGTGCGAGCGCGAGCTCACCGAGTCAGAGATGAGCAGCTCACCAGGAGGACTTGGTGATGCCGGGCAGCTCGCCCTTGTGCGCCATCGAGCGCAGGCAGATCCGGCACAGGCCGAACTTGCGGAAGACCGAGCGGGGCCGGCCGCAGCGCTGGCAGCGGGTGTACCCCTGCACGGCGAACTTCGGCTTGCGGGACTGCTTGACCTTCAGTGCTGTCTTTGCCATATCGGTTCTCCCTGCCTCAGTTCTGCTGGAACGGGAAGCCGAGGTGCCGCAGCAGCGCCCGCCCCTCGTCGTCGTTCGTGGCCGACGTCACGAAGGTGATGTCCATGCCGCGGGTCCGGTCGATCTTGTCCTGGTTGATCTCGTGGAACATGACCTGCTCGTTGAGACCGAAGGTGTAGTTGCCGCGCCCGTCGAACTGCTTGGGCGACAGGCCACGGAAGTCACGGATACGGGGCAGGGCCAGCGTCAGCAGACGGTCGGCGAACTCCCACATCCGGTCGCCGCGCAGCGTGACGTGGCAGCCGATCGGCATGCCCTCACGCAGCTTGAACTGGGCGATGGACTTGCGAGCCTTGGTCACCTGTGGCTTCTGACCGGTGATCGTGGTCAGGTCGCGGATGGCGCCGTCGATCAGCTTGGAGTCGCGAGCAGCCTCGCCGACGCCCATGTTGACGACGACCTTGACCAGACCGGGGACCTGCATGATGTTCGCGTGCTTGAACTCCTCGCGCAGGGCGGGGGCGATCTCGTCGCGATAGCGCTGCTTGAGCCGCGGCGCGTTGGACCCGGTGGACTGGGTCTTCTCTGCGGAAGCGGTGCTCATCAGATCTCCTCTCCGGTCTTCGTGGCGATGCGGACGCTACGGAAGGCCTTGTACTCCGAACCGTCGGGGCGACGCTTGGTCACCTCGACGCGGTTGTAACCCACCCGGGTGACAACCTCATCGCCGGCGTCGTTCTTGACGACCAGCTGGACGTTGGAAGCGTGGATCGGGGCCTCGGAGGCGACGATCCCGCCCTTGGTGGTCGAGCGACCCTGCGGCTGAGCCGAGGTGTCGCGCAGGTGACGCTTGACGATGTTCACGCCGGAGACCGTCACCTTGTGGCGCTCGGGGTGGACGGCGATGACCTCGCCGACCAGGCCCTTGTCCTTGCCGGCGATGACCTTCACCTTGTCGCCCTTGACGACGTGCAGCTTGTTCTGTGCCATCTCAGATCACCTCGGGTGCGAGCGAGATGATGCGCATGAAGCGCTTCTCGCGCAGCTCACGGCCGACCGGGCCGAAGATACGGGTTCCACGGGGCTCGCCGTCGGTCTTGAGGATGACGGCGGCGTTCTCGTCGAACTTGATATATGAACCGTCAGCGCGGCGGCGCTCCTTGACGGTACGGACCACGACGGCCTTGACGACTTCGCCCTTCTTGACGTTGCCACCGGGGATCGCGTCCTTCACGGTGGCGACGATGACGTCGCCGATGCCGGCGTAGCGGCGACCGGAGCCGCCGAGGACACGGATGCACAAGATTTCCTTGGCCCCCGTGTTGTCGGCGACCTTGAGTCGCGACTCCTGCTGGATCATCTGATTTCTCCTGGTTGTCTCACTGGTTCTTCGTCACCGAGGTGGTCGGATCCGAAGCCTGGTGGAACTAGTGGGGTGGTGTTACTTGGCCTTTTCGAGGATCTCGACCAGGCGCCAGCGCTTGGTGGCGCTCAGCGGCCGGGTCTCCATGACGATCACGCGGTCGCCGATGCCGGCGCTGTTGCTCTCGTCATGGGCCTTGAGCTTGCTGGTCTGGCGGAGCACCTTGCCGTAGAGCTTGTGCTTCACCCGGTCCTCGACGGCCACGACGACTGTCTTGTCCATCTTGTCACTCACCACGTAGCCCTCACGGACCTTGCGGCGGCCACGGACGGCTGCGGTTTCGTTCACGGACTCACTCATGTTCAGGCCTTCACTTCTTCAGCTGCATCTTCGAGGTCGGGGTCGTCCACGATGCCGAGGTTGCGCTCCTGCAGCACGGTGTAGATCCGCGCGATGTCCTTGCGGACCTCGCGGAGCCGGCTCGGCTTCGTGAGCTGGCCGGTGGCGGACTGGAAGCGCAGGTTGAACAGCTCTTCCTTCAACTCGACCACCTTGGTGTTGAGCTCGGCGCGGCTCAGGCCACGCAGCTCACCGGCGGATGCTGTCTTCGCCATCAGATCTCACCTGCTTCGCGCTTGATGAAGCGCGCCTTCATGGGCAACTTGTGGATTGCGAGCCGCATGGCCTCACGGGCCACTTCCTCGGTCACACCGGACAGCTCGAAGAGCACCCGGCCGGGCTTGATGTTCGCGATCCACCACTCGGGCGAACCTTTACCGGAACCCATCCGGGTCTCGGCAGGCTTCTTGGTCAGCGGGCGGTCGGGGTAGACGTTGATCCACACCTTTCCACCACGCTTGATGTGACGGGTCATCGCGATACGAGCCGACTCGATCTGTCGGTTCGTCAGGTACGTGGCTTCCAGGGACTGGATGCCGTAGTCGCCGAACGACAGGCTCGTGCCGCCCTTGGCAGCACCGCGACGGGTCGGGTGGTGCTGCTTGCGGAACTTCACACGACGGGGAACCAACATGACTCAGGCCTCCTGTGCTGCAGTCTCGGTTGCCGGTGCAGCCTCGGGCGCACCAGCGGTAGGAGCCTCGGCGGCGGCGTCGGCGCGACGCCGACCTCCGCGCTCCGGGCGAGCCGCGCCACGGTCGCCGCGCTCGGGACGACCGCCCCGGCTCGGACGACGGTTGCCGCCGGCTGCGTTGCGAGCGGCCTTCTGGGCAGCGC
Organism: Microlunatus sp. M237; assembly: GCF_056896895.1. Classification (NCBI taxonomy): domain Bacteria; kingdom Bacillati; phylum Actinomycetota; class Actinomycetes; order Propionibacteriales; family Propionibacteriaceae; genus Microlunatus; species Microlunatus sp. M237. Next base: position 711,254 of record NZ_JBXHBL010000001.1, read on the forward strand.
GCTCAGCGCGGGTGCCAGAGACGTCGCCCTTGTAGATCCAGACCTTCACGCCGATCCGGCCGAAGTTCGTCCGGGCCTCGTAGAAGCCGTAGTCGATGTCGGCGCGCAGCGTGTGCAGCGGGACGCGACCTTCGCGGTAGAACTCCGAACGGCTCATCTCAGCGCCACCCAGACGACCCGAGCACTGGATCCGGATGCCCTGGGCACCGGACCGCATCGCGGTCTGCTGAGCCTTGCGCATCGCGCGCCGGAAGGCCACGCGGGAGCCGAGCTGCTCGGCGACGCCCTGGGCGACCAGCTGCGCGTCGATCTCGGGGTTCTTCACCTCGAGGATGTTCAGCTGCACCTGCTTGCCGGTGAGCTTCTCCAGCTCGCCGCGCACGCGCTCCGCCTCGGCGCCGTTGCGGCCGATGACGATGCCCGGGCGGGCGGTGTAGATGTCGACGCGGACCCGGTCACGGGTGCGCTCGATCTCGACGCTGGAGATGCCGGCGCGCTCGAGGCCCTTGACCAGCAGCGCGCGGATCTTGACGTCCTCGCCCACGTAGGACGAGTAGAGCTTGTCGGCGTACCAACGGCTCTTGTGATCAGTGGTGATCCCGAGGCGGAAGCCATGAGGATTGATCTTCTGACCCATGCTCAGGCCTCCTTGTTCTCTTTGGGTTCCACGACGACCGTGATGTGGCTGGACCGCTTGAGGATGCGGCTCGCGCTGCCCTTGGCCCGCGGACGGATACGACGCATGGTCATGCCCTCGTCCACGAACGCCTGGGAGACGTAGAGCTCCTCGACGCGCAGGTTGTCGGTGGTCTGGGCGTTGGCCACGGCGCTGGCCAGGACCTTGTAGACCGGGTCACTCGCGGCCTGCGGGGCGAACTTGAGCGTGACCAGGGCGTCATTGACGTCCATCCCACGCACGAGGTCGATGACCCGGCGGGCCTTGGTCGGCGACACCCGGACCTGACGCGCAATGGCGTACGATCCGCGGCGGTCACCGAGCAGGTTCGAGCGACGGCTCGGCCGCGCCTTCTCTGAAGTACTCATGAATTCAAATCCCTTTCGCGCCCGCCGCCTCAGCGGCGGCGTGCCTTCCGGTCGTCCTTCTCGTGTCCACGGAAGGTGCGGGTCGGGGCGAACTCCCCCAGCTTGTGTCCCACCATGGAGTCGGTCACGAAGACCGGGACGTGCTTGCGACCGTCGTGCACGGCGATGGTGTGACCGATCATGTCGGGCACGATCATCGAACGGCGCGACCAGGTCTTGATCACGTTCTTCGTTCCCTTGGCGTTTTGAGCCTCGACCTTCTTGGCGAGGTGGTCATCAACGAAGGGACCCTTTTTCAGGCTGCGTGGCATGTTTCCTCAGGCTCCCGATCAGCGCTTCTTGCCGGACTTGCGACGGCGGATGATCTGGCGATTGCTCGCCTTGTTCTTGTTACGAGTGCGACCCTCGGCCTGGCCCCACGGAGAAACCGGGTGACGACCACCGGAGGTCTTGCCCTCACCACCACCGTGCGGGTGGTCGATCGGGTTCATGGCGACACCGCGGACGGTCGGGCGCTTGCCCTTCCAGCGGTTACGGCCGGCCTTGCCCCAGTTGATGTTGGACTGCTCGGCGTTGCCGACCTCCCCCACCGTGGCGCGGCAGCGGACGTCGACCAGGCGCATCTCGCCGGACGGCATCCGCAGTGTGGCGGTCTTGCCCTCACGGGCGACCAGCTGCACCGAGGCACCGGCCGAACGGCCGATCTTGGCGCCGCCGCCGGGACGCAGCTCCACGGCGTGCACCGTGGTGCCGACCGGGATGTTGCGCAGCGGCAGGTTGTTGCCGGGCTTGATGTCGGCGGACTCCCCCGACTCGACGACCGAGCCCTGACCCAGGCCCAGCGGCGCGATGATGTAGCGCTTCTCGCCGTCGGCGAAGTGCAGCAGAGCGATCCGCGCTGTGCGGTTCGGGTCGTACTCGATGTGAGCGACCTTGGCCGGGACGCCGTCCTTGTCGTAGCGACGGAAGTCGACCAGCCGGTAGGCCTGCTTGTGGCCACCGCCGATGTGACGCGTGGTGATCCGCCCGGTGTTGTTGCGGCCGCCGGTCTTGTTGCTCGGGACCAACAGCGACTTTTCCGGGGTGGACCGGGTCAGCTCGACGAAGTCGGCAACGCTGCTGCCACGACGGCCAGGCGTTGTCGGCTTGTACTTACGGATACCCATGTGAGGTCTAGTCCTTTATTCAGTCGTGCGCGCTCAGGCGCCCGGGGCGGCGAAGATGTCGATGCGCTCACCGTCGGCGACGGAGACGATCGCACGCTTGGTGTCGGGACGCTTCCCGAAACCGGCGCGCGTACGACGCTTCTTGCCCTGACGGTTGATGGTGTTCACACCGGTGACCTTGACCTTGAAGATGGCCTCGACGGCGATCTTGATCTCGGTCTTGTTGGCGTCGGGCGAGACGAGGAACGTGTACTTGTTCTCGTCCAGCAGCCCGTAGCTCTTCTCGCTCACCACGGGGGCGAGCAGGACGTCGCGGTGGTCACGGATCTTGAGTGCGTTGCTCACTTCGACTCCTCAGCAGCCAGCTCTTCGTTGGTGGGCTCGCTGCTCGCCTCGGCCTCGGTGCTGGTGGCAACCGCCTTGGCGGACTTGCCGGACACCGGTCCGTTGACGAAGGCGTCGAGCGCGGCGGCGGTGAAGACCACCTCGTCGTTCACGAGCACGTCATAGGCGTTCAGCTGGTCGACCGCGATGGCGTGCACCGAGATGACGTTGCGCAGGCTCAGCCAGGCGAGGTCCTCGTCACGGTGGATGACAACCAGCACCTTGGGGCTGGCGGTCGCGGCCGCGATCGCGGCGAGCGCGGTCTTGGTGGAGGGCACATCGCCGGCGACCAGGTCGCTGACCACGTGCACGAAACCGTCGCGGGCCCGGTCCGACAGCGCGCCACGCAGGGCGGCGGCGATCATCTTCTTGGGCGTCCGCTGGGCGTAGCCGTGCGGCTGCGGTCCGTGGACCACGCCACCGCCGACGTACTGGGGCGCACGGATCGAGCCCTGGCGGGCGCGGCCGGTGCCCTTCTGACGGTGCGGCTTGGTGCCACCGCCCCGCACCTCGGCACGGGTCTTGGTGGAGTGCGTGCCCTGACGGGCAGCGGCGAGCTGAGCCACGACGACCTGGTGGATCAGCGGGATGTTCGCGGTGACGTCGAAGAGCTCGGCGGGCAGCTCAGCGGAGCCGCTCTTGGTGCCCTGGGCGTCGAGGACGTCAACAGTGCGGGTCTCGCTCATGCTGCGTCTCCTTTCTTGGCGGCGCTGCGCAGCACGACCAGGCCACCCCGGGCGCCGGGGATGGCGCCCTTGATCAGGATGAGGCCGCGGTCGGCGTCGACAGCATGCACGGTGAGGTTCTGCACGGTGACGCGCTGGACACCCATCCGACCGGCCATCTTCATACCCTTGAAGACGCGACCGGGGGTGGCGCAGCCACCGATGGAGCCGGGCGAGCGGTGCTTGCGGTGCACACCGTGGCTGGCGCGCAGGCCGTGGAAGCCGTGGCGCTTCATGACGCCCGCGGTTCCCTTGCCCTTGCTGACGCCGGTCACGTCGAGCACTTCGGAGGCCTCGAACAGCTCAGCGCTGATCTCCTGGCCGAGGGTGTACTCGGACGCGTCGTTGGTCCGGATCTCGACCAGGTGCTTGCGCGGGGTCACGTCGGCGCTCTTGAACTGGCCGCCGTACGGGCGGGTGACCTTCTTGGCCTTGATCGCACCGAAGCCCAGCTGGACGGCGTTGTAGCCGTCGGAGTCGGGCGTGCGGACCTGGGTCACGACGCAGGGGCCGGCCTGGATGACGGTCACGGGGACGACGCGGTTGTTCTCGTCCCACAACTGGGTCATGCCGAGCTTGGTGCCCAGCAGCCCCTTCACTTTGCGTTCGCTCATGATTATCTGATCCCTCAGAGCTTGATCTCGATGTCGACACCAGCCGGCAGGTCGAGCCGCATCAGCGAGTCGACGGTCTTCGGCGTGGGGTCAATGATGTCAATGAGCCGCTTGTGCGTACGCATCTCGAAGTGCTCGCGGCTGTCCTTGTACTTGTGCGGAGAACGGATCACGCAGAACACGTTCTTCTCGGTCGGCAGCGGCACAGGGCCCGCAACCTTGGCACCCGTACGCGTCACCGTGTCGACGATCTTGCGCGCCGAGGAGTCGATGACCTCGTGGTCATAGGCCTTAAGCCTGATGCGGATCTTTTGTCCCGCCACAGTTCGTCCCTCTTCTCGTACTACCGGCTAATGTCTCGCAGTGCTCCGACCCCCGAGGTCGGGCGTGTCGCGCCTTCTGGACGCACACAGCCCACAGTTTCCTGTCAGGCCAGGGAGGCGCCCGGTTCTCAGGGAACCAGGCTTTCGGGAGTCTCGCGGTTCGGCGGCCCAGTCTTGACGACTGAACAGCCCGGCAGATCAACTGACCTGCACAGGCTGCACGGCACACCCCGGCGACTCCGTCGGAGCAACCCAAAGATTCTGTCAGAGTCCACCGGTCAGGGCAAATCGGTGATCTGCCTCGGCCGCATCCTCTGACACAACGTCCTCCAACTTAGCGGGGTGTCGGCGCGAGGTCGAATCCCGGGCGTGGCGCGGGCCGGATTCACCGGGGCCCCGGCCGGCGGATCAGCACTGCGGCACCGAGCACCGCCAGCCCGGCGACACTGGGCAGGGCCAGCGCGGCGGACACGGCGCCTCGGTCGATCAGCTGGCCGGCCAGCGCTGCACCGGCGGCGATACCCACCACCGTGGCGGTGGCGAGGATCGTCATCACCGTGGTCCCCCGCTCCGGCGGTGCCACCTGCTCGGCCAGGCCGTAGCCGCTGACCAGCACGGGTCCGACGGCGACGCCGAGGCCGAGGCACGCCACGGCCAGCCACACCGGACCGACCGCCACCGCGAGGCCGACACCGAGCAGGGTCAGCAGCGCGCCGCCGCCGAAGATGCGCGACCGCAACGCCACCCGGTCCGGGATCCGCGTGGTCAGCAGACCCGCGGCGGCGCTGCCGATCCCCAGAAAGGCGTACACGGCGCCCAGCAGCGCGCTCTGTCCGCGGACATCGAGGGCAGCGGCCAGTCCGGTCTGGGTGGAGCCGAAGACGATGCCGACCGCACCCACGGCGACGACGAGCGGCAGCAGCCGGCCAACCGGAAGCCGTGCGGGGATGGCGGTGTCGGTGCCCCCTCGGGCGCCGCCGGGGAGCGCCGTCGAATGCAGCGCGAAGCCGACCTGTCCGGCCAGGCCGATCACCAGAGCGACGGCCAGCCCGGTGCCGGGACCGAGCAGACCCGCGAGGGTGCCGACCAGCACCGGCCCGACGACGAAGGAGACCTCGTCGGCCGCGCCCTCGTAGGCCATGGCGGTCGACACGAACCGGGGCCGGTCCGCCCGGGACCGAGCCACCGACACCCAGCGTGCCCGCGCGAGCGAACCGATCTGGGCGCTGCTGACCCCGATCAGCGCGGCGAGGACCAGGAGCAGGCCGAGCTCGGGTCGTCGACCACCGATCGCCAGCAGCAAGCCCAGCCAGCCCGCGCCGACGACCGCGGTGACCAGACCCACCCGGCGGTGCCCGTAGCGGTCGGCCAAGACGCCGACCGCGGGCCCGCCGACGGCCCCGCCGAGACTGAGGGCGGCGACGACCAGGCCGCCGACACCGAACGAACCGGTGATGTCGCTGACGTAGAGCAGCAGTCCGATCGGCAGCATCGCCCCGGGCAGCCGGGCCACCAGGGCCAGCGGCAGGAAGCTCCGGCCGGTGGCCGCGGGAAGGGCAGCGAAGGAGGTACGTTCGCCGGCGAGGTCAGGCCGGTCGGTGGTCGGGGTCGTCATGGTCGGTGCTCCTGAGGGTGCGCGTCATCGGCGCACTCCCCACCACCAGCGCGCCCGTCGTACCCTTTACGGACGCCATTCTAATCAGGTCAACCAACCGTTTTCCGTCGCCAGGCGGACGGCCTCGGCCCGCGAGGCGGCACCCAGCTTGCCCATCGCGGCGGACAGGTGGTTGCGGACGGTGCCCTCGGACAAGAACAACGCGGCGGCCACCGAAGCGGTGGAGCCACCCCGTCCGGCCGCCGACAGCACCTCCCGCTCCCGGTCGGTCAGCGGACAGGAGCCGATGCTCAGGCTGTCGGCGGCGAGGGCGGGGTCGACGACCCGCAGACCGCGATGCACCCGGCGGATCCCCTCCACCAGCTGCTCGGCCGGCGCGTCCTTCACCATGAAGCCCACCGCGCCGGACTCCATCGCCCGCCGGAGATAGCCCGGGCGACCGAAGGTGGTCAGCACGATGACCCGGATCCCCGGGTGCGCCCGGGTGATGGCTGCGGTGGCGGTGATGCCGTCGTCGCCGGACCCGTCCGGCCCGGGCATCTGTATGTCCATCAGGACCACGTCAGGGCGGTGCTCCGCAGCGAGCAGCACCGCCGACCGGGCGTCCGCGGCCTTGCCGACCACGGTGATGTCCGGTTCGAGCTCGAGCAGCGCGGCGAACGCCTCGCGGATGAGTGCCTGATCGTCGGCCAGCAGCACGCGGATCATTCCAGCACCCCCGGCCGCAGGCCCGCGGCTTCGCTGTCTGCCGGTCGAGTGGCTGCCGGGCGGCGGCCGCGATCTGGCACCGCGGCTCCTGGCCGGCTGCCGCGATCTGGCACCGCGGCGACCCGGGCCCGGAGTACCACCCCACCTGCGGGACCGGGCTGGACCTCCAGCACGCCCCCGGCTTCGGCCATCCGCGCGGCCAGGCCCCGCAACCCGGTGCCGTCCGAGCGGGCCGCGTCCGCTGCTGCCCCGGCGGGAGTGAGGTCGGGGGCCGAGGCCAGGCCGACCCCGTCGTCGGTCACCACCACCTCAGCGGGGTTGACCGTGATGGTGCAGGTGGTGGCAGCGGAATGGCGCACCACGTTGGTCACCGCCTCCCGGACGACATAACCGAACAGCTCGCTCCTCTCGGGTGGCATCGGCTCGATCGCCGTCGGGGTCCGGGCCTCGATGCCGGCCGCCATCAGCACCGAACGCGCGCCGGCGATCTCGGTGGCCACCCTCAGCTCGCGGATGGCTGACGCGGTGGCACGGACATCGGCCAGCGCCTGCCGCGCGATCTCCTCCACTTCGACGATCTGGTCTCTGGCCGCGATGGGGTCGTGGTCCACCAGCTTGCGGGCCAGTCCCGACTTGATCGAGATGGCGGTCAGCGAGTGACCCAGGATGTCGTGCAGATCACGGCCGATCCGCTCGCGTTCGGCCGCCACCGCCAGCACCGACACCCGTTGCTCGGCCCGGTCCAGCCGACGCGCCACCCGTCCGCTGTAGATCCCACCGCCGGTCGACATCCCAACCGCGATGCCGATCAGGCCCATCGCGGCAGGGACCCAGTCCCCCAGCCAACCGGCCACCACCAGCAATACCCCGCCCCACAGCGGGATGGCGATCCGGGCCTGTCGCCAGGGCATCATCATGGCCAGCTGGATGGCGACGTAGACCCCGAAGTTCACCCATCCCCAGCCGCTGTAGGTGCCGGTCAGGGCGAGCAGAGCCACGAAACCGGTGAGGTAGCACCACCGCGCCCATAGCGGGCTGTCGCACATCCAGGCAGTTCCGACATACACGGCCGCGATCGCGCCCACGAGCACGATCCGGCCGGCCAGCTGGATCCCGCTGGGTGAGCCGGCAGTCAGCGGCTCGATGGCGAAGATGAGGAAGATCAACCCGAGCCCGTAGACCCAGATCATGTTCTGACGGGCGCGGCGCCAGGTGAACGGCGGCGCCGCGTCCGGTCCGACGTACGACCCCGGCGCGGCGTCGGGGTCCTCGTCGTCCTCTCGGCGGAGCGGGGCGAACAAGGCCCCGAAGGCGGTTCTGGCCATCTCGTCCTCCGTCTGCGCCGACCTCGGGCTCAGCGCTTGCTGGTCGCCGCTGCCCGACGATAACCCAGGGCCCCGATCACCGTCAGCGCCACCGACCAGGCCAGCAGCACCCCGACCCCGGTCCACGGGAAAGCCGCACCGGGCAGGAACGGATAGCGGCCCAGCTCGGCCAGCCAGAAGGACGGCAGGGTGTGGGCGATGCCGCGCATCGCGTCGGGCATGATCTGCACCGGGAACCAGAGGCCACCCAGCATGGCGAGCACCAGCAACAGCAAGGTGGTGACTCCCTGCACCGCTTCGGCCTTGACCCAGAGCCCGATGGTGACACCCAGAATCGTCATCGGGATCAGCGCGAGCCACATCAGTGCCAGCGCCGCCAGCCAGCTGAGGACCGGTGCCCGGACGCCGCCGACCACGAACCCGGCAGCGAAGACCAGCACCAGCGCGGGCAGGACCAGCACCATGATCACCGCGGCCTTGGCCAGCAGGAACGACTGAGCCGGCAGTCGGGTGATCATCAGCTGCCGGAACCAGCCGGAGCGCCGCTCCACCGCCAGCTGGGCGCCACCACTCATGGCCGCGCCGAGCGAACCGTACGCCGCCATCGAAGCCATGTAGATGGCGGCCCAGTTGACTCCGCTGCCGTCGTCCGCGCCGCCGAACATCTTGTCGAACAGCACATAGAGCACCACCGGCATGCCGATGGAGAAGATCAAGAAGCTGATGTTCTTGGCCGACAGCCGTACTGAGTGGAGGGTGTAGTGCAGCGCGGCCGGCATCGTCGCCGCGGCACTCGTGTGCCGACGGGTGGTCGGTGTCGTCGTTGCGGTGGTCATTGGTCGCTCCCGTTCGAGGTGAGGGCAAGGAAGGCTTCTTCGAGGTTGGCCGAGGTCACTTCGAGGTCACTGACCCCGGGGAACTGAGCCAACAGGGCACGGAGCGTGGCGTCGGAGTCATTGCTATGGATCAGCAGCCGCGAACGCTGTTCGCCCACGCCCACGACGCCGGGCAGGGTCTGCACCGCCGCCCGGTCCAGGCCGGCGTTGCTACAGCTCACCGTCCGGCCAGCGACTCGACCCTTGATCTCGGCGCCGGTGCCGTCGGCGACGACCCGACCGGAAGCCAGCACGACGACCCGGTCGGCGACCTGGTCGGCCTCCTCGAGGTAGTGGGTGGCGAACAGCACCGTCTTGCCGCCGCCGGTGAAGTCGCGCATCGAAGCCCAGAAGCTGCGGCGGATCTCCACATCCATGGCCACGGTCGGCTCATCGAGGATCAGCAGGTCCGGGTCGGGCAGGATGGCGAGCGCGTAGCGCAGCCGCTGGGCCTGACCGCCGGACAGCTTGTCGGTCGCCGTCGTGGTGAAGTCGGCGATTCCGGCCCGCTCGACCACCTCGGCGATCGAGAGCGGATGGGCGTGCAGCCCTTGCATCAGCCGCAGCACGTCCATCGTGGTCGTCTCCTGCAGCAGGGCACCGCCCTGCAGCATGGCGCCGACGCGGCCGGACCGCACGGCGGCGTGCGGCTCGAGCCCGAAGACGCGGACGGTCCCGCTGTCGGGCCTGGCCATCCCGAGGATCATTTCGTTCGTGGTGGACTTTCCTGCCCCGTTGGGGCCGAGGAAGGCCACGATCTCGCCGGGGGCGACGGTGAGGTCGAGGCCGCGGACGGCCTGCACCGACCCGTAGGACTTGGTGAGTCCCTTCAACGCGATCGCGGGCACCGCGGTCTCGGCCGAGGGGTCCGACCCCGAGGTCACCGGATCGGTCCGTACGGGAGTCTGGTTCGACGGCGCAGGCGCCGTCCCGATCTGCTTCGCTGTCATGCTTCCAGCGTGTGGGAGCCGACCGGTGAGTGTGTAGCGCCGTTGTCAGGACCTGACCATGACAGGTGTCAGGGGTGTCAGGGGACGCCGGCCGCTTGCCGCCGTCGTCACTGGAACGTTCAGGCGCGCACCGCGATACGCCGGTCAGATGTCGTGCTCGCCTTGGAGGTACGTGAGGACGGCGAGGACGCGACGGTGGTGGTCGGCGGTTGGTGGAAGGTCGAGTTTGTCGAACAGGCTGCGGATGTGCTTGGCGACGGTGGCTTCGGTGACGACGAGTTCAGCGGCGATGGCGGCGTTGGATCGGCCCTGGGCCATCAGTGCGAGGGTCTCTCGTTCCCGCGCGGTGAGCCGGGTGAGGGGGTCGCGGCGGCGTGACAGCAGGCGTCGGACGACCTCGGGGTCGATAACGGTGCCGCCACTGCGCACGTCGTGCAGGGCGGCGACGAGGGCACGGACATCGCTGACCCGGTCTTTGAGCAGATAGCCGATTCCGCTGCCCCCGGTGGTGAGGAGCTCGGCGGCGTAGGTCTGCTCCACGTACTGGCTGAGCACCACCACCGGCTGGCCGGGGTGGCGGCGCCGGATCTCCAGGGCCGCGCGCAGCCCTTCGTCGCGGAAGCCGGGCGGCATCCGCACGTCGGTCAGGACCAGGTCCGGACGGTGCTGAGCTACCGCGTGGAGGAGCTCGGGTGCGTTCCCGGCGGCGGCGAGGACGGTGAAGTCGAAGCGCTCGAGCACTCCGGCCAGTCCCTCGCGCAGCAGCGCGTTGTCCTCGGCGAGCACGATCGTGGCCGGCTCGGCAGACGTGGTCGGGGTGGGTGACCTCATGAGGAGAGTTCTCCGATGGCGTTGCGGTGGAGAGGGATGGTCGCGGAAACCTTGGTGGGGCCACCGGGTGGGCTGGCGAGGCTCAGCCGGCCACCGACGACCGAGACCCGGTCGCCGAGACCCGCTAGGCCGGTCCCTCGATCGGGGTCGACGCCGCCCACCCCGTCGTCGACGATCTCGAGCTCGAGGACGTTATCGACCAGGTGGACTCCGACGCTGACCTGGGTGGCGCCGCTGTGCTTGGCCGCGTTGGTCAGGGCCTCGGCGAGAACGAAGTACGCCGCGCTCTCCACGCTGGGCGGCAGCCGGCCGGGCAGGTCGACAACATCGTTCACGGGTAGGGCTGACCGGTCGGCGAGGTCGCGTACCGCCGCGGGCAAGCCCAGCTCGGTCAGGACCGGGGGGTGGATGCCGTGGATGAGTTCGCGAAGTCCGGTGATGGTGGCGGTCGCTTGGTCGTGCGCCTGCCGCACCAGGCGCGCAGCCTCCGCGTTCGGGCTGCCCTCCAGCTCGATCCGGGCCAGGTCCAAGGTCATGGCCAGCGTGACCAGCTGCTGTTGCGCGCCGTCGTGCAGATCCCGTTCGATGCGTCGCCGCTCGACATCGAACGCGTCGATCAGCCGCAGTCGGGAACGGGTCAGGTCCGTGACCTGCTGGCGCAGCTCCTCGCCCCGAGGACCCAGCAGCGCCCGGGCCAGTCGTGCGTGGCCGCTGGCGAGGGCGGTGACGGCGTAGGCGCCGCCGAGCATGGCCACGGCGCCGGCGCCTGCGGTGATCCACGCCCGCGTCGGTGTGGTGAGGGTGACCGGGCCCAGGGCCAGCGGACCGTCGTCGATCAGCAGCGGTGCCGCGAGCAGCACCGGCGCGAGGGCACACATCCCCACGACCAGGACGTCGACGGGGCTGAGGGCGACGCTGATCACGGCATGCCCGACCTCGCGCCAGGTGGCGGGTTCTCCCAGGCGAGCCCGTGCGCCGGCTAGGGCGGCTGCCTGCTCACGGCTGCGGTGAGGGTCGGGCACCGGGCGTCGACGCAGCAAGGTGACGGCCCGCCGCTGCAGCGGGGCGGTCAGGGCGGCGAGTATGAGGTAGGTCCCACCGACCGGCACGCCGACCGTGAGCAACGTACGCCAGCCCGCGGCCGCGGTCAGGGCCACCGTGCCCGCGACCACCGCCGGCAACGATGTGCTGACCAGCAGGTACGCCAGCGCCCGCCAGGGTTGCGAGGTCCACGGCAGCCGCCATGCCTGCTCGGGCCAGCCGGATTCCGGTCTCACCTGCGCGACGCTACAGCCCCGTGACAGGGGAGTCTGTCCTCACGCCCGCGCCTGTCGTCGTGCCCACCGGTTCGGCAGCGTCGACCCGCGGGCACGCACCGTGTCGACGCCCACCGCCATGGTCAGCAGGCTGGCGGCGGTCACCGCCACCACCACCGACGGCGGGCCGCCAGGTAGCCCATCTACCCGCACCGCGCCCAGGTAGTCGACCCCGGCGACCCCGTTGACGACGAGGTACCACAGCAGCAGGTAGCCGACCTGGAAGCTGCGGTGGGTACGGGTGAGCACCCCCAACGCCAGCGCCAGCGACGGGATGAACAGGACACTCGCGGCCCAGGCGCTGACACCTGAGCCGTCGCCCGTGAGCAGCATCGCCAGACCGGGGCCGGCGCTGACCACGACCGTGAGGACGGTCCCGGATGCCCATTCGGCCAGCCGCCGCCGCCGCGGCCGCGGGTAGGCATGCAGCAGCCCTTCGACGCCGTTCTCGAACCGCTGGGTGCCCAGCCGGGACCACACCAGCACCGGCCACACCGCGGTGGCCAGCAGCGCCACCGAAACCGTATCGGCTGGCAAGACCAGCGCTGTGACGTTCAGGACCGCCACCACCACCCACCACCACCAGGAGACCCCTTGGACCAGGATCCGCAGCTCACCGCCGAGCAGGCCGGCGGAACCGCCGCGGGCCCGCGACCGGCCGCCCATCGGCACCGCCGAGCTCGCAGTCTGAGGGCCCGGCCGAGGATCGACACCACGGCCGCCGATGGCGGCCGGGGCATCCAGAATCGGCTGACCGGGCGTCTCGGCCCCACCGGGGGACGCCGGTCGCGACCACCGCTGCTGCTGGGCGGGGTCGAAGCGGTGGAACCACACAGCCGGCAGCAGTGCGGCCACAGTGGCGATCACGACCAGGCCGGCCCGGCTGAGCAGGAAGCCCGCGGAGAAATCGGCTCCGTCCCAGGTGAAGACCTGCAATGGGGCGTCTTGGTAGGTCAGGCCCAAGCTGAACTGCCGCCCTTCGATGTCGACGCCCTGCGCCTGCAGCGCGTCGGCCATCGACTCGGTAGCAGCCCCGACCCCGAGGCCGCCCAGCGGCGCCGACGGGGACTGTCCGGCGATCGCGGTAACGGTGGCGACGGCTAGCCATCCCACGTTGCCCAGCCCACCGCGCAGCACCGGGGTGGTCTCGAACAGCACCGCCATCGCCGCGGTGACCACGAGCAGCGGCAGGGCCACCACCACGAACGGTGCTAGCAGTGCGAGAGGATCCACCACCTTCGACTCCCCGCGGGCCAGCTGGATCACCACGGCGGTGACCGCGACGACGGCCGCCATGGAGCCCAGAGCCATGATGTTGCTCAGCCACTTGGCTGCCAGATAGGCCGGGGCGGGAAGCGGACTGGCTGCGAGCAGCTGACCGACCCGGGTGCTTTCGTCGCGGGCGACGGCGCTGCGCACGACGTAGAAGCCGCCGAGACTCAGCCACAGGGCGCTGGCCAGTGCGGTCGCGACGCCGATGTAGGCGCTGTTGTAAGCCCCTCGGTAGCCCCCGACATCCAGGATCGTCCACCTGGCGTCCCCGGCGGGCGCCGCCAGGTATGCGAGCGCGACCGCGACCAACAGGGTGACCGCGTACGCCGGTCGGCGGGCCCGGTCACGGAAGTCCCCGACCGCCAAAGACCACAGCCGCACCGTCACCGCACGCCCCCTTGCGGGCGGGAGAACGGCCCGAAACCGGTCTGGCCGCCGGTGGCAGCCTCGGGTGTTGTGCGCGGCGCAGAGGTGGTGATGGCGAGGTAGGCGTCCTCCAGGTCCGGAGCGACGAGCACCGCGTCAGCGGCCGGCGGCACGGGTGAGAGGACGCGCAGCCGGACCCCGTCAGCCGTGCGCATCATCCGGGTGATCGGGTATCCGGCTCGCGCACCGGTGACGTCGTGCGGGGCGACCACCACGTCCCACACCTGGCCGGCGACTTCGTGGAGGAGGTCGTTCGGGGCGCTGCGCCGTAGCAGCCGACCCTGGGCGACCACCGCGATGTCTGCGGCTACAGACTCCACGTCGGAGACGATGTGGGTGGACAGCACCACCACCCGGTCGGTGGCCAGGTCGCTGAGCAGGTTGCGGAACCGTACCCGCTCCTCGGGGTCCAGGCCGGCTGTGGGTTCGTCGACGATGATCACCTTGGGGTCACCGAGCAGGGCTTGAGCGATGCCGACCCGCCGCAGCATCCCCCCGGAGTAGCCACCCAGGGGACGCTTCAGGTCACGGTCGAGGTTCACCAGCTCAAGCAGCTGCCCTATCTGGGCCCGCGACGACCGGGCCGATAGCCCCTTCGCGGCCGCCAGATAGGACAGGAACTCCCGCGCGGTCAGGTTCGGGTACACCCCGAAGTCCTGCGGCAGGTAGCCCAGGCTCCGGCGCAGCGCCTCAGGGTGCGCCGCGGCGTCGGTGCCGTCGAAGACCACCCGGCCGGTGGTGGGGCGGGTCACTGTCGCAGCGATCCGCATCAAGGTCGACTTGCCTGCACCGTTGGGGCCGAGCAGCCCGAGCAGCCCAGGACCGATGCTCAGCGTGACCGCATCGATGGCCCGATGGCCGCCGCGGTAGACCTTGCTGACCTCGACCAACTCCAGCCGGGGTCTGGTCAAGGCGTTCACGAGCCGCGAAGTTCGGTGGGCTCGCCGTCGCGGAGCACCCGAACTCCTGATGGCACCTCGACCCGGAAGCGGGCGTCGCAGTTGGCAAAGCCGCTGCAGTCCGCGCGCAGGTCCAGCACCGAGTCGTTCAGGGTCCAGCTCAGCGTGACGCCGGTGGCGCCCTTGGCGTCGAACCAGCGGGTCACCTTGACGTCATGCTGATCGGCGGCGACCAGGTCGGTCGCAGTGTCGTGGGACCGCACGTTCAACGTTGGTCCGTCAAAGGCGAACGTGGTGGTTTCCGGCTCGGCGTCCTCAATTGAGGCGCACCCACCCAGCGCGATAGACATCGCCAGCACGGCGAAGACCGGGGCTGCCACCATCCTCGACCGTGAGGGGGTGCTCGGGGTCAGCGGTGAACGAGATCCAGCGGCACCAGCTGAGCGCCGCCGCAAGTGGAAGAGTGTCATGGCATCAACACTGGGCGACTTCCGAGCGACCGCCCAGCACCCCTGGGCCACTCCTGAGGGGAGCCCTAGCACTACCTCGCGACGTGCGGGAGGAGAGCTCAGGACAGCATCGCCGTCAGCCGGGTGGCTGCTGGGACGCCGTCAGCTTGTCCGGATTGCGGATCAGGTAGATCTCGCGCACCCTGGCGTCGTCGAGCACCAGCAGCCCGACCGTGTCGAGCTTGTCAGCCAGATAGATGCCCAGCGCGGGCTGTCCGTTGACCGTGATCGCCTCGTAGTGCGTCCCCGGCTCGGGGTGGGCCAGCAAGCTGGTGAACAACCGGACGATCTTGTCGGCGCCGGAGATCGGGCGCAGCGCAGCCGACCGCTTGCCTCCCCCGTCGCTGGTCAGCACCACGTCGGGAGCGAGCAGCGCAATCAGCGGGGCGACCGACCCGTTCTGCACCGCGGCTAGGAACTGCGCGGTGACGGCGGCGTGGGTGGCCTCGTCGACCGGGCGGGCGGGTCCGCGCGCCTGCACGTGGGACCGGGCGCGGTGCGCCAGCTGGCGTACCGCCGGCTCGGTCCGCCCCACGGTGGCGGCGATGTCGGCGAACGGGAGGTCGAACACGTCCCGCAACACGAAGACCGCGCGTTCGAGGGGCGACAGGCTGGAGAGCACGACCACCATGGCCAACGACACCGACTCGGCCAGCTCGACCACCTCAGCCGGGTCGCCGGGGCGCGGCGTGCCCGGGCCGACGATGGCCAGCGGCTCGGGCAGCCAGTCACCCACGTAGCTTTCACGGCGACGCTGGACGTCGCGGACCCGGTTGAGCGCCAGCCGCGTGGTGGCCCGCAGCAGATAGGCCCGAGGGTTGCGCACTCCGGCCAGATCAACCTCCGCCCAGCGCAGCCAGCACTCCTGGACCGTGTCCTCAGCGTCGGCGACGGTGCCGAGGATCCGGTATGCCGCACCGACCAGGCTCGGGCGATGGGCCACAAAAAGGTCGGCGTGATCGGCCGCCACGTCGCCGCCGTCGTTGTCGCCGCTGCGCGCCGCGTCGCCACCAGACGTCATGGCCACCACCTTGTCACGGCGCCGGCGATCAGGATGACTGCAGGCGCGAAGCCGGCTCAGGTGCCTCGAACGGCAGCGCGCACGCGTCGCTGAAGCCCTGGCTGGACAGACCGAGTGCGGCGTTGGTGCGTGACCGGGAGTTCTCCAGAGCCACCATCGCGGTGAGCTCGACCAGCTGGGCGTCATCGAGGTGGCCGCGCAGCTGGTCCACCAACTCGTCGGTGACCGTCGGCGGGGTCTGTGTCATCGCGACCGCGTATTCGATCACCAGCCGCTCCCGCTCACTCAGATCCGCCGACTCGCGCCACCGGGTCACCTCGCGCAGCCGCCGCGGGTCGACCCCGGCGTTGGTCGACTCCCAGTAACCGAAGTCCAGACACCAGCTGCAGCCGATCTCCCTGGCCGCGGCCATCACCGCCATCGCCCGCAGCGTCGGGTCCAGGGCCCGCCAGCGCGCCACCCGTGACTCGTGAGCCAGCATCGCGAACAGCACCCTCCGGTTGTGCATCGCGGCAAGCCCGGGCTCGAGCACCTGACCGTAGCGACGGCGGCTGTAGGCCTCCATCAGCCTCACCAGCGGGGTACGAGGGTGGGTGAGCGAAATCCTGGCCATGGCGGTTCTCCTTGGTGCGGTCGGCGGGTTTCGTGCACAGACAAGACACCAGCCGCCGGCGCTGTGTGACATCGGCACCGGCTGCCGCCCGGCGAACGGGACCCGATCGCCGCGCCGGTGGCCTCTAGCCTGGGCGCATGTCGATCGCGCCCGGAGTCGCCGCGGGGCACCCCGTCACGGCCGAGGCGGGTGTAGCGGTGCTGCAGGCCGGTGGCAGTGCGGCCGACGCCGCGGTGGCGATGATGCTGGTGAGCTGCGCCGCGGAGACGCTGTTCACCGGGCTCGCCGGGGGTGGCTTCGCGACCTACTACGACGCCGCCAGCCGGCGGGCGACCTGCGTCGACTTCTTCGTGGCCGTTCCCGGCCTGGACGGTCGGCGGCCCGGCCCCGGCGTCCCCATCGAGGTGTCCTTCGTCGGCCAGCCGGTCCCCTACGACATCGGCCCGTCCACCGTCGCGGTGCCCGGCGTACCGGCCGGGGCGCGGCACGTGTGGCGACGCTGGGGTCGGCTCCGCTGGGCCGACGTGGTCGCCCCCGCTGTGGCCGCCTCGTACGGCACGCCCTTCCCCGACGCGCACGCCAGGTTGCTGCCCAGCATCGCGGCGGCGATGACGGCGGGCGAGGGCGACCGGGTCTTCCGCCGCCCGGACGGCGCACTGCTGCGAGCCGGCGACCGGCTGGCGCACCATGATCAGCCGCGTGCGTTCGAGCTGCTCGCCGAGAACTGGGAGTCCTTCTATCGTGGGGACTACGCCGACACGATGATCACGGCTGTCGGCAACGGTGGCAGCCTCGGCCATGCCGACCTGCGGGCGTACCGGGTGATCGAGTCGACCCCACGGACCGTCAGCGCCTACGACCATCGGGTCGCCGCGCGCGGAAATGATCTTGACGACGTGCTCGGTACGCTCGCCGCCGCAGCCGCCACCGTGGCTGCCGATCCATGCACCGACCCGGCCGCCGCAGCGGCCCTGGTGACGGCACTGCGCGCACCGGACCGGCGGGCCGAGACGACCAACGTCGTGGCGGTCGACGCCGACGGCAACGGCTGTGCCCTGACCACCAGCCTCGGGCTCGGCTCGGGGGTCTACGTCGCCGGTTACGGCGTCCACCTGAACTCCATGCTGGGCGAGGGCGAGCTGGTGCGCCGGGCGCTACCGGCCGGCGCCCGGATGGGCTCGATGATGTCGCCGCTGGTGGTGACCGACGGCGACGGCCGGCTGGTGCTCGCGGCCGGCGCCGCCGGTGGCAGCCGGATCCGTCCCGCGCTGGTGCAGAGCGTCCTGCGGGTGCTGGCCGGGGCCACCCCGCAGCAGGCGATCGACGCACCGCGACTGACCGCGTTGCCGGGTCTGGTCAGGCTGGAGCCGGGCTTCACGCGCGAGGTCACCACAGCCCTGCAGGGCGTGGGCGAGCAGGTGCTGGTGGCCGAGCAGCGCGACCCGTACTTCGGTGGGGTGTCGGCAGTCGGGATCGGTGGCGGTGGGGCTGACCCACGGCGCAGCGGCGCGGTCCGGCTGCTGCCCGCACCGGGGGCGCAGGCCTGAGAGCGGGGCCGGCGAGGGTCGCCGGGCCCGTCTCCGGCGGTGTTAGAGTGAGGCCGCCACGGGACAAGGGAACTCGGTGAGAGTCCGAGACTGCCCCGCAGCGGTATGTGGGAACGACCACTGTCATCAAGCACTGGATCACCGCGACCTGTTCACGCAGGTCGAGGCTCTGGGAAGCGACAGTCAGTAGGCCTCGGCTCTGCCGACCTGCCCACGAGTCCGAAGACCTGCCTGTGGTGCACCGACCGCCCGGTCAGTGCTCGTCCGTGGGTCCCCCTGGGTCCCACCGCGGTCTCGAGGGAAGGCCCCGCATGAATGCGCCTCTGTTCCACCCTGCCCATCTGCTGCCGTCCGCGGCCGGGTCCAGCCGGTCACGCCCACTGCTGGCGGCGCTGCTGGCCACGCTGCTGCTGCTCGTCGGCTGCTCCTCCGGAAGCGGTATGGCATCGTCATCGACGCCACCCGCGACCGACGGCTGCATCATCGACTTCGACGCCGAGCGTGACTACTATCCCGACAAGCTGACGTTGACGCACGCCGACAACTTCACGCTGTCCTACCACCGCTCGTACGTGGTGCTGACGGTGAAAGAGCCGGTGGTCGGCGGCGGTCCGGAGAGCTATGTGCTGGTGCGCTGCGGTGCGCCGAAGCCCGCGCTGACCGGCGACCTGACCTCAGCCCCGGTGGTGACCACCCCGGTGCAGAGCCTGTTCTCCGCCTCGACCACCCATCTGCCGAGCCTGGAGGCGTTGGACCGGCTGTCGGTGATCACTGGCGTGGCGTCCAAACCGCTGATCTCCTCGGCCGCGGCCCGGGAGCGGGCCAACACCGCCGAGGTCGTCGAGTTCGCCGCCGCTGGTGCAGCCGACGCGGAGAAGATCGTCGCCGCCAAGCCCGACGCGTTGGTCACGGCCGGCTATGACGACCCGGCGTACGCGACGGCGAAGAGCGCCGGCATCCCGGTGCTGGCCGACGCGGAGTTCCTGGAGGCCGAACCGCTCGGGCGAGCCGAGTGGATCAAGTACTTCGGCGCGCTGACCAACACCGAGCGCCAGGCCACGACGACGTTCGAGGCGATCGCCGGCGACTACGCCAAGGCCGTGGCGGTGGCCGTCAAGGCCAGTCCCGTCGACGTTGTCCTCAGCCAGCCCTACACCGGCGAGTGGTCGATGCCGGCCGGCGGCAGCTATGCCGGCCGGCTCGTCACCGACGCCCGGGGGCGCTGGCCGTGGCAGGCCGACCCGTCGACCGGAGCGATCAGCACCGACCTGGAGACGGTCTACGCCCGGTCCGGCCGCAGCGCCACCTGGATCACGTCCGCCAACTGGCGGACCAAGGCCGAGGCGCTGGCCGAGGAGTCACGGTTCGCGCAGTTCACCGCCTTCCGCACCGGGACGGTATGGGCGCCGAGCCGCCAGCTGAGCGAGACCGGCGGCAACAACTATTTCGAGCTGGGCACCCTGCGGCCCGACCTGATCGTCGCCGACCTGCTCGCCATCTTGCACCCCGAGCTGGTCCCCAACCACGAGTTCACCTTCTACCAGCAGCTGACGTGAGACCGGCGGTGGTGCTGTCCGCGTTGTGTGTGGCGGCGGCGGGGCTGATCCTTCTCGCGTTCGCTGTCGGTTCGGTCCACATCGGAGCCCGTGACGTCGGGGCGTATCTGCTGTCCGGCGACGCTGGTGACCCGACCTCGACGGTGCTGCTGCGCGAGATCCGGGTGCCCCGGGTGGCCACCGCCGCGCTCGCCGGCGCAGGGCTCGCGGTGGCCGGGCTGATGATGCAGACCTTGTTCGGCAACCCGCTCGCCGACCCGTACATCCTGGGGGTGTCCAGTGGTGCCGGGCTGGGCGTCGCGGTGGTGACCCTCGGCACGTCGGCCACCACCGCCGGCTTCGTGGCCGTGGTCGGCACCGGCCGGCTGAGCGTGCTGCTCGCGGCAGCCCTGGGCTCGGCGGCCGTCCTGCTGCTCATTCTGCTGCTCGGCCGGTGGGTCCGCTCGGTGGTGACCCTGCTGGTGGTCGGGGTGATGGTCTCCTCGGCCATCGGGGCGGTGGTGTCGCTGCTGCTGGCCTTCGCCGACCCCGCCCGGTTGCAGCGTTACGTGCTCTGGGGCCTCGGCTCGTTCGGCGGGGTCACCCGGAGCGACCTGGTGGTGCTGACGCCCGTCGTCGGCGCCGGCGTCGCCGCCGCGTTCCTGCTCGGCCGCCCGCTCAACGCCCTGCTGCTGGGTGAGCGGTACGCCGCCTCGATGGGCGTCCGGGTGGGGATGGTCCGGGTGGCGGTGGTGGTGGCCACCTCGGTGATCGCCGGGTCGGTCACCGCCTACTGCGGACCGATCGCCTTTCTCGGCGTGGCCGTGCCACACCTGGCCCGCCTGGTGCTCGGCACCTCCGACCACCGGGTGCTGCTGCCGGGCTCCGTCCTGACCGGCGTCGTCGTCGCTGTGGCGTGCGCGATCATCGCGCAGCTGCCGGGCGCCGACGCCGTGCTGCCGATCAACGTCGTGTCGGCTCTGGTCGGCGCACCGGTCGTGGTCGCGGTGTTGCTGCGGTCACGGCGACTCGCCGCCGGGGCGGTGTGATGGGGTCCGGGCTCGAGCTTCGCGACGTGGCGGTCGGCTACGGCCGGTCCGGGTCGAGCGTACGTCGCCACCACAGTGGCGCCTCGGTCATCGTCGGCGGCGTGACAGCAGTCGCGCGGCGCGGTGAGGTGACCTCGCTGCTCGGACCGAACGGTGCCGGCAAGTCGACCCTGCTGCGCTCGGTGATGGGGCTGCAGCTGCTGCTCGCGGGAGCGGCGCTGCTGGACGGGACCGACCTCGGCCGGCTGTCCGGCCGCGACCGTGCCCTGCGTACCGCCGTGGTGCTGACCGACCGCGTCGACGCGGGCCTGCTGACCGGTCGCGAGGTCGCCGAGCTCGGCCGCCACCCCCACCGCGGTCTGGGCAGCCGGCTGACGCCGGCCGAGCACCGGCTGGTCACCGAGATGCTGCACCGGGTGCACGCCAGCGAGCTGGCTGAGCAGCGGTTCGCCGAGCTGTCGGACGGCCAGCGGCAGCGGGTGCTGCTCGCCCGCGCGCTGGTGCAGGAGCCGGAGCTGCTGGTGCTGGACGAGCCCAGCGCGTTCCTCGACGTTGGCGCCCGGGTCGACCTGATGGAGCTGCTCCGTCGGCTGGCCGTCGAGCGCAACATGGTGGTCGTGCTGTCGACCCACGAGGTGGAGCTGGCGCTGCGGACAGCGGACGCTCTGTGGCTGATCGACCGACCCCGCCTGGTCGCCGGCCCACCCGAGGAGCTGATCGCCGGCGGTGAGCTGGGCCGGGTCTTCGACACCCCCACCACCCACTTCGACCCGACCACCAGGACCTTCCAGCTGCGCCGGACCGCGCCCGCGGGGTGAGCGGCCTGGTCGACCGGGCCGCCGTACGCAACCGCGGTTCTTCGGCTGGGCTGACGCCCGGCCCGACCCATTCCCTTCCCAGCGACCCCCGGCCCAACTACCGTGTCTCGCGACGTGGTGCCCGGCCGCGAAGAAGGAGTGATCAAGACATGGCGAAGGCAATTCGGCGCCGGATCATCGGTGCAGTCGCAGCCCTGGGGGCGCTGGCCGCAACCCAGGTCGCGAACCCCACCCCATCGCACGCCGACAACGACTCCGACCCGTTGTGCTACACCACCCGCAGCAGCACCAACCCGTTCTATAGCGGCCCATCCGCGAGTCGGGTCTATGACTGGGTCAGGCCTTCGGCACAGTCGACCAAGCGGTTCGGCAATGACGTGAAGATCCCCGCCGGGCTGCTGGACGGGCGCTACGTACCGCAAGGGCTTGCGGCCTGGTCCAACTGGAACGGTACGGGCGAGGACGTCCTGCTCATCTCTGCTTACCAAGACGTCAACGGTGACAAGGAGCCGGACGGCGCGAGCGCCATCTTCGGCGTCGTGGCCAACGGCGCGCGCAAGGGCACCGGGCTCGGGCGGATGCTGGTCGACAAGGGCCATGTGGGCGGAATCGCCGTCTACCGCGGCTGGCTCTACGTCGGCAGTGAGAACCAGATCCGCGGCTACAAGATCGCCAACGTCACAGCAGCCCTGAAAGGCCCGGACAACAATGTCGTCCGCAAGCCGAGCTACACCCGAGCCAGCTCATACCGCGTCGGCTTCATGGGCAGCGGAGACGGACATCTGTGGGCGGGCGCGTTCAGCGAGACCGAGTCGACCCACCTCAACGGCTACGTCCAGACCAACCGCGCGAAGGGCACCCTGCAGTTCCAGTCAGCCACCCAGGCGTACGCCCCGAAGAAGACCCAGGGGGTGGCCGTCACCGGCAGCCACGTGATCTTCTCAACGTCGTACGGGCGCGGCGATCGCGGCAACCTGTGGGTGATGCGGCGCGGCCAGACCACCCTGACCGACTCGAACTCCTACTGCTTCCGGGCACCGTCGATGAACCAGGGCCTGGCCACCTTGAACGGTCGGCTCTACGTCAACTACGAGAGCGGCTCCTACACCTATACCCGCGACCCGAGCGATGCCTCGACCAACCCGATCAAGCGGCTCCATTCGTCCACGCTGGCCAACGTCACCGACTTGTATGCGAACGGCCCCGCGGACTGACCGGCCGGCAGGCGGCGGGGAATAGCCGCGCCTGATCGGGAGTTATCGGCGTCAGAAGGATGTACCCCCTAGGGGTACCTGACGACGGGCGGCTCGGATGGACAGCTCAGCGCACGGCAGCGGGGTGCCCTCCGGCGCCGACACCGCACATCATCAGCCGGGGGCCGGCCCGGCCGGCGGGCACGCGGGCCACTCCCCGGCGCACGGACACGGCGATCACGTCGCTTCGTTCCGGCGGCTGTTCTGGATCATGCTCGTCGTCGGGACCCCGGTGGTGGTGTTCAGCGACATGGTCGCGATGATCCTCGGCTACTCCCTGCCCGAGGCGCCGCTGGTCGGCTGGATCTCCCCGGTGCTGGGGACGGTGATGTATGCCTGGGGCGGCCGCCCGTTCCTGACCGGTGCCATCGCCGAGGTGCGGGCGCGCCGGCCCGGCATGATGCTGCTCGTCGCCCTGGCGATCACGGTGGCCTTCGTCGCCTCGCTGGGCTCCAGTCTCACTCTGCTGAGCTCCGAGCTGGACTTCTGGTGGGAGCTGTCGCTGCTGATCATCATCATGCTGCTCGGCCATTGGGTGGAGATGCGCTCGCTCGCCCGGTCCTCCTCCGCGCTGGAGTCGCTCGCCGCGCTGCTGCCCGACGTGGCCGAGCGAGTCGATCACGCTGCTGACACGGCCGGACCTGACGCGACTGTCACCGTGGCGCCGGCGGACCTCGTCGTCGGCGACGTGGTGGTCGTCCGGCCCGGGGGTCGTGTCCCGGCCGACGGAGTCGTCGTCGAGGGCACCGCCGAGGTCGACGAGGCCATGATCACCGGGGAGTCCCGCCCTGTCCGCCGCGCCGTCGGCGACTCAGTCGTCGCCGGCACGGTTTCGACCGACTCCGCCCTGCGGGTGCAGGTCACCGCGACCGGAGAGAACACCGCCCTGGCCGGCATCCGGCGGCTGGTCGCGGCGGCTCAGAGCTCTGCGTCGCAGGCCCAGCGACTGGCTGACCGCGCCGCCGGGTGGCTGTTCTGGTTCGCGCTCGCCGCCGCGGCGGTCACAGCGGTGGTCTGGACAGGCCTCGGGTCGCCGCAGGACGCGCTGATCCGCACCATCACCGTCCTGGTCATCGCCTGCCCGCACGCCCTCGGGCTGGCTATCCCCTTGGTGGTGGCGATCGCCACCGAGCGCGCCGCACGGGGTGGCGTCTTGATCAAGGACCGGATGGCACTCGAAGCCATGCGCACCGTCGACACCGTGCTGTTCGACAAGACCGGCACCCTCACCCGGGGTCGGCCGGTGCTGACCCACGTCGTGGCCGTCCCGGGTCGGAGCGAGGACGAGGTCTTGACCCTGGCGGCGGCGGCCGAGACCGACAGCGAGCACCCGCTGGGCCGCGCCATCGTCGACGCCGCCGCGGCGCGGGAGCTGCCCAGACTGGATGCGACCGACGTCGTCGCCTCGACCGCGGTCGGAGTCACGGCCACGGTCCACCGGACGCGGGTCAGCGTCGGCGGTCCTGCTCTGCTCCGCGAGCGGCAGCTCGAGCCGTTACCGGCGTCGGCGCCATGGCAAGCGGACGGCGCCATCGTCGTGCATGTGCTCGTCGACGACGAGCCGGCCGGGGCGATCGCCCTGGCCGACGAGGTGCGGCCGGAATCCCGCGACGCCGTCACCGCGCTGCACCGGCTCGGCAAGCACGTCGTCCTGATCACCGGAGACGCCGAGCAGGTCGCCCGGTCGGTGGCCGCCGATCTCGAGATCGACCAGGTCTTCGCCGGCGTACGCCCCGAGGACAAGGGCGCCACGGTGCAGGAGCTGCAATCCGGCGGACACCGGGTCGCCATGGTCGGTGACGGGGTCAACGACGCACCCGCACTCGCCCAGGCCGACGTCGGCGTGGCCATCGGCGCCGGCACCGACGTCGCCATCGCCTCTGCCGGGGTGGTGCTGGCCAGTGACGACCCACGATCGGTGCTGTCGGTGTTCGAGCTCTCCAGCGCCAGCTATCGCACGATGACACAGAACCTCGCCTGGGCCGCCGGCTACAACCTGATAGCCGTACCGCTCGCGGCCGGTGTGCTCGCCCCCGTCGGGTTCGTGCTCCCGATGGCGGTCGGCGCGTTACTGATGTCCGCCTCGACCCTGGTTGTCGCGGCCAACGCCCAGCTGCTGCGCCGTCTCGACCTTCGCCCAGACATCAGCACCCGGCGGATCCTTCATCGTTCCTGACGGGCTCCCGTCCGCCGCCCGAACCGAGGCTGGCTGCGGCCGTCGTGGTCGCTCACCTTAGGCTCGTTGCCGTGACGACTCCCAGCTCGACCTACCGTCTCCAGATCCGCGCCGGCTTCACCCTCGCCGACGCCACGGCGATCGTGGACTACCTGCGCGACCTCGGTGTCGGCGCTGTCTACCTCTCGCCCCTGCTGCAGTCCACCACTGGTTCCGACCATGGGTACGACACCGTCGACGTGCGCCGGGTCGACCCGGCCCGCGGCGGCGAGGAGGAATGGCAGCAGCTGCTGGCTGCGGCGTCCGATGCCGGTCTGCAGGTGGTGGTCGACATCGTGCCGAACCACCTCGGCATCTCCGTCCCGGCGGAGAACCCAGCCTGGTGGGACGTGCTGCGCAACGGGCAGGAGTCGGCCTACGCCGCCTGGTTCGACATCGACTGGAGCCGCGGCCGGATCGTCGTCCCGATCCTGGGTGACGACGCCGAGCTAAGCGTGACAGACGGCGAGCTGCGCTACTTCGAGCACCGCTTCCCGCTCGCCCCGGGCAGCTGGTCCGAGGGCGATGACCCCGACACGGTGCACGGCCGCCAGCACTACGAGCTGGTGCACTTCCGCCGCGGGAACTCCGAGCTGAACTATCGCCGCTTCTTCGCCGTCACCACCCTCGCCGGCGTACGAGTCGAGGACGAGCGCGTCTTCGACGCGACCCACGCCGAGATCCGCCGCTGGGTGGAGGCCGGCATCTCCGGGCTCCGGGTGGACCACCCGGACGGCCTGGTGGACCCGGGGCAATACCTCGAGCGACTCCGCGCGCTGGCTCCGGAGGCCTGGATCACCGTGGAGAAGATCCTCGAGCACGGCGAGGAGCTGCCCGTCGACTGGCCGGTCGACGGGACCACCGGCTACGACGCGATGCGCGAGGTCAACGGCCTGTTCATCGACCCGGCCGGTGTCGAACCGTTCACCGCCGCCTATCAGCGCCTGACCGGGGACCAGCTGTCGATCGCCGAGCACATCGAGATCGGCAAGCGGATGGTCACCGACGAGCTGCTGGTGGCAGAGATCCGTCGGATGGCCGCCCTCGCGCCGGACGTACCCGATGCGGGTGCGGCCATCGCGGAGGTCGCCATCGCGTTCGCCGTCTACCGCTCCTATCTTCCCGCCGGTGCTGAGCAGCTGGACGCGGCACTCGCCCTCGCCGCCGAGCGGCGGCCGGCGCTCGCCGAGACGCTGGAACAGCTCAGCCCACGGCTGCACGACCCGGACGACGAGCTCGCCCGTCGGATGCAACAGCTCAGTGGAGCGACCATGGCCAAGGGGGTCGAGGACACCGCCTACTACCGTTATGCCCGCTTCATCGCCCTCAACGAGGTCGGCGGCGACCCTGACCAGTTCGGCATCGAGGTGGCGGACTTCCACCGGCTGCAGCAGGTGCGCCAGGAGACCCAGCCCCAGTCGATGACCGGACTGTCGACCCATGACACCAAGCGGGGCGAGGACGTCCGCGCCCGGCTGGCCGTGCTCAGCGAGCTGGCCGACGCCTGGACCACCTTCGCCGAGACCTTCCTGGCCTCGACGGCCATCCCCAATCGTGCGTACGCATACTTCGTCGCCCAGACGCTGGTCGGCGCCGGTCCGATCGAGCGGGAGCGGATGCACGCGTACGTCGAGAAGGCCATGCGCGAGGCCGCCGACGGCACCGGCTGGGTGGACCAGGACGAGGCGTTCGAGGCGGCGGTGCACGCCGCAGTGGACAAGGCCTATGACGACCCGGAGCTACGTGGCGCCTGGGAGCAGCTGCTGGCTGCGGTCAGCGCACCGGGACGGGTGAACGCCCTCGGTCAGAAGCTGGTGCAGCTGACCATGCCCGGCATTCCCGACGTCTATCAGGGCACGGAGATCTGGGAGGACTCGCTGGTGGACCCCGACAACCGGCGCCCGGTCGACTTCGCCGCCCTGCGTACGCTGCTGCAGAGCAGCGAGGCACCCGCGGTGGACGACAGCGGCGCCGCAAAGCAGTGGCTGGTCAGCCGGGTGCTGCGGCTGCGGCATGACGAGCCCACCCGTTTCACCGGCTACACCCCACTGGCGGTGCACGGATCGGCCGCCGACCACCTGGTGGCGTACGACCGGGGCGGGGCGATTGCGCTGGCCACCCGGCTGCCGGTCGGCCTCGCCGCGGCAGGTGGCTGGGGCGACACCACGGTGGAGCTGCCCGGCGGCTGCCACGACCTGCTCACCGGTCGCCGGTGGTCCGGTGAGGTCGCCCTGGCCGAGGTGCTGTCGGACTACCCGGTGGCGGTGCTCGCCTACTGACGCCGGGACCAGGGGTTTCGGCTCAGATCGGTTCAAGGATCCGGCGCAGGAAGGTTCGGGTACGGTCCTGCTGCGGATCCGTCAGCACCTGCGCCGCGGTCCCGCGTTCCACGATGACGCCGCCGTCGATGAACAGCACCTGGTCGGCCACCTGCTGGGCGAACCGGATCTCGTGGGTGACGACGATCATGGTCCAGCCCTCCCCCGCCAGGTCCCGCATCACCGAGAGCACCTCGCCGACCAGCTCCGGGTCGAGCGCGGAGGTCGGCTCGTCGAACAGCAACAGTTCGGGCTGCATCGCCAGCGCCCTGGCGATGCCGACGCGCTGCTGCTGGCCACCCGACAGCTGATCCGGGTATTGCTCGGCCTTGTCGGCCAGCCCGACACGGTCGAGCAGCGCCAGCGCGTCGCGGCGTACCTGTGCCACCGGTCGGCGCTGCACCACGGTTGGTCCCTCCATCACGTTGCGGAGGACGCTCATGTGCGGGAACAGATTGTGTGCCTGGAAGACCATCGCACTCTGCCGCCGTAGCCGTACCAACTCGGACTTGTGGGGCGCGGCCGCGTAGTCCACCGCGACGTCGCCGATTCGCACCGTCCCCGTCTCGGGGACCTCGAGCGCGTTCACGGTCCGCAGCACAGTGGTCTTGCCCGACCCGGACGGCCCGATCAGCACCGTCACCGACCCGGCGGGCACGGTGAAGTCGACCCCGGACAACACCTCGTGGTCGCCGAAGGTCTTGCGGATGCCGCGCACCTCGACCAGGTCAGGTGCGGTGCCGTCGCTCATCGTCGTCTCCCTGCGGTCGTGGTCCAGCCAAGAGCGCTCATCGCGCTGTCACATTGGCGAGCGCTCATCGCGCTACGTGCCGATCGAGACGCTTCTCCAACCGCCCCTGCGCGAACGACAGCACCAGACACAGCACCCAGTAGAAGATCGCCGCCACCCCGTAGAGGGCGAAGAACTGGAAGGTCGGCGCGGCTGCGACCTGAGCCACCCGGAGCAGCTCGGTAACCAGCACGACTGAGGCCAGCGAGGTGTCCTTGACCAGCGAGATCAACGTGTTGGACAGCGGCGGCACCGCGGTGCGGGCAGCCTGCGGCAGGATCACCCGGCGCAGGGTGGTCCAGTAGCCCATCCCCAAGGTGAGCGCCGCCTCGGTCTGTCCTCGCGGCACCGACAAGATGGCGGCGCGGATGATCTCCGCGGCGTAGCCACCGACGTTGAGGCTGAAGGCGATGGTTGCGGCGGTGAAGGAGTCGAAGGTCAGTCCGAGGGCCGGCAGTCCGAAGAAGATCAGATACAGCTGGACGAGCAGCGGGGTACCACGGATCAGCGAGACATACACCCGCGCGAGCTGGGACAGCAGTGGCAGCGACGACAGCCGCATCAGGGCGACGCCGAGCGCGATAGCGAGCCCGATCACGAAGCTGATGGCGGTCAGCGGAATGGTGGCCTTGACCATGGCCAGCAACATCGGTCCGGACGAGTCCTTGATCAGCTGCCAGGTGCTGGTCCTCGCCGCGGCCGCCGCTCCCGGATCGACGTCGGCGGTGCCTGAGGAGACGTTCTGGCCGAAGTACTTCTGCGAGATCCGCGCCAGCGTGCCGTCGGTCTTGAGGACCTGCAGCTGGGTGTTGATCTCGGCGGTCAGCGCCGTGTCGTCGGGCCGTAGCGCGAACACCTGCTCGCTGGTGTTGCCGGTCTGAGCGACGATCTTGACGCTGGTGTCCCCGGTGGTCTTGAAGTACTCCAGCGCGGCCAGGTTGTCGTTGACGGTGGCGTCGACCCGCCCCTCCTTCACCAGCGCGATCGCCTGGGTGAAGCCCTCCACCGCTTCCACCTTGGCTCCGGCGTCGATCGCCACCTTGTTCCAGTTGCTGGTCGAGCTCTGTGCTGTGGTCTTGCCCTTCAGGTCGCTCAGCTTCGTGATCGAGGTGTTGTCGCTGCGGGCGATGATCACGCCGTCGGAGAAGGTGTAGGGCTCAGACAACGAGTACGTCGCTGCGCGCTCGGCGTTCTTGGTCACCTGGTTGGCGACCACGTCGAAGCGGTCCGACATCAGGCTGGCGAAGAGGGCGTCGAACGGCGCCTCGACGAACTCGGTCTCGAGTCCCATCTTCGCCGCCACCGCATCGATCACATCGACGTCGTAGCCGGTCAGCTTGTTGGTCGCGGGGTCGTGATAGCTGAACGGCGGGTACGTCCCCTCCGTCCCCACCCGCAGCACTCCGCTGGAGCGCACCTGCTCGAGGGTGGTGTCTCCACCGCCGGAGCTGCAGGAAGCCGCCAGGACCACGAGCAAGACCAGCGCCGACACGGCGGCGACCAGACGACGCAGCACGACAACCTCCGCTCCTCGCCGTCGCGGGCGCCGCTGCGGGCGGGCAGGGCGGTCGACGCGTGTCCGAGTCTACGTGGCGTCGCACCGCGAGCCGACGAGCTCAGGCGCCGAAGATCACGGTGGTCTGGGACCCCACCCAGGAGTAGCCGAGGCGTCGTGCCACCCGCCGCGACGCCACGTTGTCCGCCCGGGCACGCCACTGCGGCACCAACCCCCGGTCGAGGGCCTCGTTGGTGGCGATCCCTGCGGCCAGGGCCCCATGGCCGGCGCGGCGTCGGGTCGGTGGCGTCAGCACCCCCACATGGCCGAGGATCCGTTCCCACTCCTCGAACCCGGCTCCCGCCAGCAGCTCGTCAGAGTCGTCGAGCATGGCGAACTTCCAGGTCATGGTGGACAGGCCCACTTCGGCGATGTCGTCGGGTGGGCACAACCGCTCCAGGTCGGCCACGGCAGCCGGATCATCAGTGACCCCGGTCGACTTCAGCTCCTCACCGGGCACGTAGGCGTCGGTGAAGCCGAGCGCCGCCTCGCCCAGCAGCCGGCCGGAGTGCGGTCCGCCCGAGGGATCGGCACCCAGCCCGAGCAGGGTCGCACCGTCGCGGAGCTCGCGATGGTGCAGGCCCGCAGCGGCCTCGAGGACGTGCTCCGGCCCGATCAGCACCTCGTGGTCCCACAGGGTGACGAACATGATCATCGAGGGGTTGACCCGGGTGATGCGCTCGCCGGGCAGGGCACTCGTCAGGGCGTCGTCCGGCAGGCCCAGCACCCGGGACCACGCGAGCTCGACGATGGCCTTGGTGTTCTCCTCCACCCACCGAGTCTATGGGCTCGCCCCCGGCCCTCCGAACCCACAGAAGCCCGAACGCACAGAAGCCCCGAGCCGTTCGGCTCGGGGCTTCTGGGTGGTGCTGGTGTGGCTAGTTGGTCACTTGAGGATCCAACCGACGGAGTCGGTTACTTCAGGATCTTCGTGACGCGACCGGCGCCGACGGTCCGGCCACCCTCACGGATGGCGAACTTGAGCTCTTCCTCCATGGCGATCGGCTGGATCAGCTGAACGGTCATGTCGGTGTTGTCACCGGGCATCACCATGTCGGTGCCCTCAGGCAGGTTCACAACACCGGTCACGTCAGTCGTACGGAAGTAGAACTGGGGACGGTAGTTGTTGAAGAACGGCGTGTGACGGCCGCCCTCTTCCTTGCTGAGGATGTAGACGCGTGCCTCGAACTCGGTGTGCGGGGTGGTCGTGCCCGGCTTGATCACGACCATGCCGCGCTCGACGTCCTCGCGCTTGGTGCCACGGAGCAGCAGGCCGACGTTCTCGCCCGCCTGGCCCTCGTCGAGGAGCTTGCGGAACATCTCAACACCGGTGACGGTGGTGGTCTGCTTGGTGTCGCGGATACCGATGATGTCGACGGTCTCGTTGACCTTGACCACGCCACGCTCGATACGACCGGTGATGACGGTGCCACGACCGGTGATCGTGAAGACGTCCTCGACGGGCATCAGGAACGGCTTGTCGATCTCGCGCTCCGGCTGCGGAATGAAGCTGTCCACAGCGGCCATCAGCTCCATGATCGAGTCGGCCCACTTGGCGTCGCCGTTGAGGGCGGGGAAAGCCGCGACGTGGACGACAGGGGTGTCGTCGCCGTCGAACTCGTACTCGCTCAGCAGCTCACGGACCTCGAGCTCGACGAGCTCCAGGATCTCCTCGTCATCAACCATGTCGCACTTGTTGAGCGCGACGACGAGGGCGGGAACGCCGACCTGACGGGCCAGCAGCACGTGCTCGCGGGTCTGCGGCATCGGGCCATCGGTGGCGGCGACCACGAGGATCGCGCCGTCCATCTGAGCCGCGCCGGTGATCATGTTCTTGATGTAGTCGGCGTGACCGGGGCAGTCGACGTGCGCGTAGTGACGAGCCTCGGTCTGGTACTCGACGTGCGCGATGGAGATGGTGATACCGCGCTGACGCTCTTCGGGCGCCTTGTCGATCTGGTCGAACGCCGACGCCTCATTGAGGGTCGGGTACTTGTCGTGGAGCACCTTCGTAATCGCCGCGGTCAGCGTGGTCTTGCCGTGGTCGATATGCCCGATGGTGCCGATGTTGACGTGCGGCTTTGTCCGCTCGAACTTGGCCTTTGCCACTTGGGCTCCTTCTAGGATGGTCGCCACGCGGTCGCGGGGCGTACTGTTTGGACTTCTGTCCAGCTTTCGCTGGAAGCATTGACTCTCAGGTCCGGTCTTGATCCGGCCTAAGTTTTGTGTACGAACTCGCCTTCGTCAAACTCGTTCGTCCACGGTGGTGCCGCCCCGGTCCTCGCAGACACGGGGCGGCCCTTGATCACTCGCCGCGGGCCTTCTGGATGATCTCCTCGGCCACGTTGCGCGGGGTCTCGGCGTAGGAGTGGAACTCCATCGAGTACGACGCCTGGCCCGAGGTCTTCGACCGCAGGTCACCGACGTAGCCGAACATCTCCGACAGCGGCACCAGGGCCTGGACGACCTTGTTGCCGTGCATGTCGTCCATCGCCTGGATCTGACCGCGACGGGCGTTCAGGTCGCCGATGACCGTACCGAGGTAGTCCTCGGGGGTGGTCACCTCGACGGCCATCATCGGCTCGAGCAGAGCCGGGTCGGCCCGGCGGGCAGCTTCCTTGAACACCATCGAGCCGGCGATCTTGAAGGCGAGCTCGGAGGAGTCGACATCGTGGTAGGCGCCGTCCTGCAGCGTCACCTTGATGTCCTCCACCGGGTAGCCGGCCAGCACACCGAACTGCATCGCGTCCTGGACGCCGTCGTCGACGGCCGGGATGTATTCGCGCGGGATGCGACCACCGGTCACCGCGTTGACGAACTCGTAGCCCGAGCCCGGCTCCAGCGGTTCCAGGTCGATGATGACGCGGGCGTACTGCCCCGAGCCACCCGACTGCTTCTTGTGGGTGTACTCGACCTTCGTCACCGGGCGACGCAGCGTCTCCCGGTAGGCCACCTGCGGCTTGCCGATGTTGGCCTCGACCTTGAACTCGCGCTTCATCCGGTCGATCAGCACCTCGAGGTGCAGCTCGCCCATGCCGGCGATGATGGTCTGACCGGTCTCGTCGTCGGTGTGGACCCGGAACGTCGGGTCCTCCTCCGCCAACCGCTGGATGGCGATCGACAGCTTCTCCTGGTCGGACTTGGTCTTCGGCTCGATAGCCTGCTCGATGACCGGGGCCGGGAAGTCCATCGACTCGAGGACGACCGGGTTGGCCTGGTCGCAGAGCGTCTCTCCGGTGGTGGTGTCCTTCAGACCCATCACGGCGACGATCTGGCCGGCGCCGACGCTGGCGATCTCCTCACGCTTGTTGGCGTGCATCTGGTAGATCTTGCCGATCCGCTCCTTGCGACCCTTGGTCGCGTTCAGCACCGTGGTGCCGGTCTCCAGCTTGCCGGAGTAGACGCGGATGTAGGTCAGCTTGCCCAGGTGCGGATCCGCAGCGATCTTGAAGGCCAGCGCCGCGAACGGGTCGGTCACGTCGGGGTGCCGGTCGATCTCGACCGTCTCGTCGCCGGGCTTGAAGCCCTTGATGGCGGGAACGTCCATCGGGGAGGGCAGGTAGGCCAGGACGGCGTCGAGCAGCGGCTGGACACCCTTGTTCTTGAACGCGGTGCCACACAGGACGGCGGTGATCTGGGACGAGAGGATCGCCCGACGCAGCGCAGCCTGGAGCTGCTCAGCGGTCGGCTCCTCGCCCTCGAGGAAGACCTCCATCAGCTCGTCGTCGTATTCGACGACCAGCTCGACCAGCTCGGAGTGGGCCTGGGTGGCCCGCTCCAGCATGTCGGCCGGGATCTCCTCGACGGTGTAGTCCTCACCGATCGCGGTCTCGCCACGCCAGGTCAGCGCACGCATCTTGACCAGGTCGACGACGCCGATGAAGTCGGCCTCGGCGCCGATCGGCAGCTGCAGGATGGCCGGGACGGCGTTCAGACGGTTCTTGATGGTCTCGACACAGAAGTCGAACGAGGCACCGGTGCGGTCCAGCTTGTTGATGAAGCAGATCCGCGGCACCTGGTAGCGGTCGGCCTGACGCCACACGGTCTGGCTCTGCGGCTCGACGCCCGCGACACCGTCGAAGACCGCGACAGCACCGTCGAGGACGCGGAGCGAACGCTCCACCTCGACCGTGAAGTCGACGTGCCCGGGGGTGTCGATGATGTTGATGGTGTGGTCTTTCCACTGACAGGTGGTCGCAGCGGACGTGATCGTGATGCCACGCTCCTGCTCCTGCTCCATCCAGTCCATGGTGGCCGCGCCGTCGTGGACCTCACCGATCTTGTAGTTGATACCGGTGTAGAACAGGATGCGCTCGGTCGTGGTGGTCTTACCCGCATCGATGTGGGCCATGATCCCGATGTTGCGGACCTTGGAAAGGTCAGTCTTGATGTCGACAGCCACGAGGGCTCAACCTCTTATCTGTTGCGAAGGGCTGACCGTACGAGGAGCTATCGAGGCGCCGGTACGGGCAAAATACTTGGTTCGGGGCCGTCGGCCCCGAAGGGGCCGCGGCCGGATGGCTACCAGCGGTAGTGCGCGAACGCCTTGTTGGCTTCAGCCATCTTGTGGGTGTCCTCACGCCGCTTCACCGCGGCGCCGAGACCGTTGGACGCGTCCAGGATCTCGTTCATCAGGCGCTCGGCCATCGTCTTCTCGCGGCGCTGCCGGGAGAAGGACACCAGCCAGCGCATGGCCAGCGTGGTGGACCGGCCGGGCTTGACCTCGATCGGCACCTGGTAGGTGGCGCCACCGACACGGCGGCTCTTGACCTCCAGAGCCGGCTTGACGTTGTCGAGAGCGCGCTTCAGCGTCTGCACGGGGTCGACACCGGTCTTGGTGCGGGTGCCCTCGAGAGCGGTGTAGACGATGCCCTGGGCGATCGTCTTCTTGCCGTCGAGGAGGACCTTGCTGACGAGCTGGCTCACCAGCGGCGACCCGTAGACGGGGTCGACGAGGAGCGGGCGCTTCGGGGCGGGACCCTTGCGAGGCATTACTTCTCCTTCTTCGCGCCGTAGCGGCTGCGAGCCTGCTTGCGGTTCTTGACACCCTGGGTGTCGAGCGAGCCGCGGATGATCTTGTAGCGAACGCCGGGCAGGTCCTTCACGCGACCGCCGCGGACGAGCACCATCGAGTGCTCCTGCAGGTTGTGCCCGACACCGGGGATGTAGGCCGTGACCTCCATGCCGCTGGACAGCTTGACGCGAGCGACCTTACGCAGCGCTGAGTTCGGCTTCTTGGGCGTGGTCGTGTACACCCGTGTGCACACGCCACGACGCTGAGGGGAACCCTTCAGAGCGGGCGTCTTGTTCTTGCTCACCTTGTCGGAGCGGCCCTTTCGGACCAACTGCTGGATTGTGGGCACCGCGTGGTATCTCTTTCTTCTTGGATGTGGGTCGTGTGCCGCCGACTTCTCGGTGGCACACCGTGCGAACTCCACCACATCGATCACCAGAAGTCGTCCGGACGGACGCCTTCACTTCGATCAGATCTTTGGGGCACGCACAAGAGTCGGGCAAGCCCGAACACAAGGGTCAAGGTTATCTCGTCCCCGGCGCACGGTCAAAACCTGCCGCAGGCCGGCGTCAGGCCGCGGCTGCGGCGCTGATCTCGGCGTACGTGGCATCGTCCAGCTCAAGCGACCCGGCGGCCATGTTCTCCTCCAGGTGCGCCACCGACCCGGTGCCGGGGATCGGCATCATCACCGGTGAGCGGCGCAACAGCCACGCCAGTGCGACCTGGGACGCCGTGGCGTCCAGCCGCTTGGCCGCGGCCTCGAGCGGACCACCGATGGCGGCCAGCTCGCCACCCGAGATGGGCGCCCACGGGATGAACCCGATGCCGTTGGCCTCGCAGTAGTCGAGGACGTCGGTGGACTTGTCGTCGGTGAGGTTGAAGCGGTTCTGCACGGTCGAGACCGTGAAGTAGCCGGCGGCCGCCTTGATCTCGTCAACGCTCACCTCCGACAGGCCCAGGGCGGCGACCTTGCCTTCGGCCTGGAGCTCGGCCAGCAGGCCGAACTGCTCCTCGGCCGGGACCTTGGCGTCGATGCGGTGCAGCTGGAACAGGTCCAGTCGCTCGACCCGCAGCCTGCGCAGGCTCAGCTCAGCCTGCTGGCGCAGATATTCGGGTCGACCGACCGGGGTCCACACGTCCGGACCCTGGCGGGTCAGGCCTGCCTTGGTCGCGACCTTGATCCCGGCCGGGTACGGAGCGATCGCCTCCGCGATGATCTCCTCGCTGACGTTCGGCCCATAGGAGTCGGCGGTGTCGATGAAGTCGACGCCCAGCTCGACCGCCCGCCGGACGACCTGACGGGCGACCTCGCGGTCGGCCGGCTCACCCCAGATGCCGGGGCCGGTGATCCGCATGGCGCCGTACCCGAGGCGGTGCACGGTGCCCAGGTCGGCCAGATCGATGGTCGGGGACAGGGTCGAGGTCTGGTCGGTCATGCAACGTACAGCGCTCGGCGCGGTCTCGATATTCCCCCGGCCCCTCAGTCCAGGGCGACCGTCTCCCGCCGCAGCGCCATCTCCCGCAGCTCCTCGGTCAGATCGTCGCCGGCCGCCAGCAGCGACGGCAGGAGATCGCGGCGGGTGGTCATCGCCTGGTAGGTGAGCGACACCGTCACGTCGTGATCGGGCCGATGGATGACCTCGATGGTGCTCCCGGCCTCGATCCGACCGGGAACGGCGACGCTCAGGTACGCCCCCGGGCGGGCGACCTCGGTGAACGTGCGGAGCCACCCCTTCTCCCCCACCCAGCCGCGGAAGGTCGAGCACGGGATCCGGGGGCAGGTCACGACCAGCACCACCTCGTCACCGATCCGCCACCGCTCCCCGAGCCGAGCTCCGTTGACGTCCAGCTGCCGGGTGGTCAGGTTCTCGCCGAAGAAGCCGTTGGGCAGCGGCCGCTCCAGCCGGGCCTCCCAGTCATCCAGATCCTCCCGGGCGTACGCGTAGACCGCCTGCTCGTCACCCCCGTGGTGCTTGCCGTCGCCGATGTAGTCACCGACCAGGCCGCTGCCCAGACCGGTGGTCTTGGGACCGGGGTCACGGACCTCGACCGGACCGATCACCGGCTGCTTGTCGATGCCGGTCGCCCGGGTGTCCTTGTAGGGGTTGGGCTTGGGAGCGCCCACGTTGACGCTGTCGAGGATGGCCACGCGCTCAGCGTACTGACCGGCGGCGGCCCGACCGACCGGTTATCCGGGCTGACCGGCGAGCGGGGCATCGCCTCCGCTACGCGCCGCTGCTGACCTCGTCCGCGGTGTAGTAGCCGGTGTCGACGATCTCCTTCTTCAGGTTGGCCTTGGTGACGATGACCGACGTGTGCAGGTAGGCCGGGACCACCTTGACCTGGTTGTCATAGGTCGTGGTGTCGTTGGTCTCGGGCTGCCTGCCGGTCAGCACCGTGTCCACCATCGTGGCGGCGGTGCTGCCCAGCTCGCGGGTGTCCTTGAAGATCGTCGAGTACTGCACACCTTCCAAGATCAGCTTGTCCGACGGCTTCTCGGCATCCTGTCCGGTGACGACCGGCGTGGTGATGCCGGCGGAGCGGGTCGCGGCCAAGATGCCGCGGGAGATGCCGTCGTACGGCGACAGCACGCCGTCCAGCTTCGCCGAACCGCGGCGGGCCGAGTTCGTGGTCGCACCCTCGGCGTAGAAGCTGGTGAGCAGGGTCTCCATCCGCAGCTGCGCGGTCTCGAGCTTCCACTGCTGCGTGGCGACCTGCTCGAACGTGGTCTGTCCCGACGCGATCGTGAGGATGCCACGGTCGAGATAGGGCTGCAGCACGCCGAGAGCGGCGGCGTAGAAGATGTGTGCGTTGTTGTCGTCAGGGCTACCGGCGAACAGCTCGATGTTCTTCGGATCGGTGGCGCCGGTGTCCTTGCCGTTGGCGTCGACGATGCCGAGCCCCTGCAGCAGGGAGGTGGCCTGCTGCGCGCCGACCAGGTAGTTGTCGAAGGTGACGTAGAAGTCGACGTTGGGCGTCTGGTTGATCAGCCGGTCATAGGCGATCACCTTGACACCGGCTGCGGCCGCCCGATCCAGCTCCTCGGTCAGCGCCGTGCCGTCGATCGGCGCGATGACGAGAGCTTTGGCGCCCTGGTCCAGCATGGCGATGATCTGCCGCCGTTGATCGGCCACCTGGTCGTCGGCGTACTGGAGATCCACCCGGTATCCCAGTGCCTCCAGCTTGGCCTTGACGTTGTCGCCGTCGTCGATCCAGCGGGCGGAGGTCTTGGTCGGCATCGCCACGCCGACCAGTGCTCCGGCGTTGCTCGCTGCCTCGGCGCCGTCCTCGCCGTCGCGGTTGACCGCACAGCCAGCAGCGGCCGCGAGCAGCGCACTGAGGACAACGAGCTGGACCAGAAACCTCTGAATGATCATGCCTGGCCCTCTCGGCCGCTCGGCCCGCGGCGTGGGCGCTGGCCCACCCGAACGGGGATGGTCGTCGGTCACCCCCGAGACCGTCTGCTCCGACCGGCGGCGGACGGCGGGCGGAGTCCGATCCGGTGCCGCGGGGTCGAAGCAGCACACCCTACCGGCACCGTCGCGACGGCCGTGATGCTGCTGCCGGGCGGGTGTTCTCATCGGGGATAGACGTCCACCTCGGAGGCCTTGACGCTGACCCACACCTCCACCCCGAGGCCGAGACCAAGATCGGCGACCGCCGCCGCGGTGATCTCGGCGATCACTGTGGCCCCCGGCCCGGGTGCGCCGCCGACCTCCACCCGGACCCCGTCGCCGTGGGGTTCGAGGCCGGTGATCGGTCCGCGCCAGAGATTGCGCGGACTGCCGTCCGGACGGCTGCGGAACAGCGCGACGGCGGCCGGGCGGAACGCGACGTGCACGGCACCCTGGGCCGGTTGTCCGAGCTCGACAGATCCCCCGCCCGCCAGCTGCACCTGCCGGCCGGTGGCAGTGCCAGCCACCAGGTTCAGCCCGACCAGCCGTGCGACGTAGTCGGTCCGCGGCCGGCGGGCGACCTCGGCCGGGGTCCCCTGCTGCACCATCCGGCCCTCCTCCAGCACGACCAGCCGGTCGGCCAGCACGGCGGCGTCCACCGGGTCGTGGGTGACCACCACCGAGGCGCCGCCGAACGCGCGCAGGTGTCGGCGCAGCTCGCTCCGGACGGTCAGGCGGGTTCGCGCGTCCAGCGCCGCCAGTGGTTCGTCGAGCAGCAACAGCGCAGGTTCGACAGCCAGGGCACGCGCCAGTGCCACCCGTTGCGCCTGGCCGCCGGAGATCCGCCGTGGTCGCAGGGCTGCCAGGTCGCCGGCTCCCACCCGCTGCAGCATCGCGGCAGCCGTGGCGCGGGCTTCGGCTCGGCCGCGGCCCTTGGCCCGGGGGCCGAAGGCAACGTTGTCGAGCACGGTGAGGTGGGGGAAGAGCAGGTAGTCCTGGAACACCATCCCCACCGGACGATCATGGACGGGCAGTCGGATGCCGCGCGCCACGTCGTCCAGCACCAGGTCGCCACAGACCGTACGCCCCGCCTGCAGCGCGAGCAGACCGGACAGGGCGCGCAAGGTGGTCGACTTGCCGGCTCCGTTCGGTCCCAACAGCGCCACCACCTCGCCCTCGGCCACCGCGAGCCGCAGGTCCAGGGTCAGGTCGCCGCGGACCAGCCGCAGCTCCGCCTCCAGCCCGCTCACCACCGGTTCACCCAACGATCACGGAGCAGGACCAGGACCACGACCGACACCACCAGCAGCAGCACCGACAGCAGCAGGGCGGCGCCCGGGTCGGTCTCCAGGGCCAGGTAGACCTCGAGCGGCATCGTCCGCGTGGTCCCGGGGAAGCTGCCCGCGAAGGTGATCGTGGCGCCGAACTCCCCCAGCGCACGCGCCCAGGCCAGCACCGCTCCCGACGCGATCCCGGGCCCGATCAACGGCAGGGTGACCCGGGAGAACACCACGACGGGTCGGGCGCCGAGCGTCGCCGCTGCCTCCTCGTATCGCCGGTCCGCGGCCCGCAGCGCCCCCTCGACCGAGAGGACGAGATACGGCAGCGCCACGAACACCTGCGCCAACACCACGGCGTACGGCGTGAAGGGGAAGGCGAAGCCGGTGAGCTCGTACAGCGGTCGACCGAGCAGGCCGGAGCGCCCCAGCACGGTGAACAGCGCAACCCCGCCGACCACCGGCGGCAGCACCAGCGGGACCGTGACCAGCGCACGCAGCACACCCGAGCCACGCACGCCCGGCTGAGCGAGCAGCCAGGCCATCGGCACCCCGAGGACGACGGCGACCACCGTGGCGATGGAGGCGGTGATCACCGACAGCCGCAGCGCCGTCATCGCGGCACCGTCGGTCAGCACCTGCCACGCATCCGGCCACGGGGCTCGGATGACCAGACCGACCAGCGGCAGGACCAAGAACGCGCAGCCGATCGCGGCCGGGACGCCGAGCAGGGCGGGGACACCGGCTGCGCGCCAGCGCTGGCCTCCGGGCAATGCTCGCCAGCGCCGGCCGCGGCGCTCGGTCGGGACCGGGTCAGGGCGAGCCAAAGCCGGCCTCGGTCATGATCCGGCGGCCGTCGGCCGAGGTGACGTAGTCGACGAAGGCCTGCGCGGCGGCGGGATGGGGGGCGTCGGCCAGCCGCACGATCGGATAGACGTTCACTGCGGCCGTCGCCTCGGCCACGTCGATCCCCTGGACCTCGGCGCCGGCGGCAGCCACGTCGGTCCGATAGACCAGGGCAGCGTCCACCTCGTTCAGCCGCACCTTCTGCAGTGCGGCCTTGACGTCGGACTCGAAGGTGTCGGGCCTGGCGTCGATGCCGGCGTCGGCGAACACGGCCTGCGCCGCAGCACCGCAGGGCACCTGGGGGGCGCAGACGGCGAGCGTACGGTCGGGATCGGCGAAGTCGGCCAGCCCGGTGATGTTGCCGGGATTGCCCCGCGGCACCGCGATCTGCAGCGTGTTGGTGGCGAAGCTCACCGGTCCGGCGGCCGCACCGACGGCGGTCACGGTGGCCATCGTCGCCTCGCTCGCCGCGGCGAACACGTCCGCCGGCGCACCGGAGGTGATCTGGGTGGCCAGCGTCGAGCTGGAACCGAAGCTGAAGGTCAGCGTGGTGCCGGGATGTGCGGCTTCGAACCGGTCGCCCATGGTCGTGAA
Source organism: Microlunatus sp. M237 (assembly GCF_056896895.1). Classification (NCBI taxonomy): domain Bacteria; kingdom Bacillati; phylum Actinomycetota; class Actinomycetes; order Propionibacteriales; family Propionibacteriaceae; genus Microlunatus; species Microlunatus sp. M237. Next base: position 752,076 of record NZ_JBXHBL010000001.1, read on the forward strand.
CGACTCGGTCAGGGACGCGGCAGCGAGCACGGTCAGTGGTCCGGTGACCGGCTGGCGAACCGCGGGATCCGGCGCGGATGTTCGCCCACTGCAGCCGGTCATCATGGTCACCGCGAACAGCAGCGCGGCGATGACGCCGACCCGGACCGGGGGGCGGTGCGGAACTGACCGTGGGCCGGGCGACACGTCAGGCGTCCGGTGTCTCAACCACGACGTGGGTGGACTTGACCGAAGCGACGGCGAGCACGCCGGGCGCCAGGCCCAGCTCGGCGGCCGCTTCGGCGGAGATCAGCGACACGACGCGGAACGGCCCGCACTGCAGATCCACCTGCGCCATCACCGTGTCGGCGACGACCCGGGTGACCAACCCGGTGAAGCGGTTGCGGGCACTGACGGCAGTCGGGGTGCCCAGCTCGGGGGTGGTGGCGATCTCCTGCGCCAAGGCGGCGAGCGCAGCACCGTCCACGGCTCGAGGGCCCGGTCCCCCGACGACCGGCAGCCGGCCGGTGTCGATCCAGCGACGTACGGTGTCGTCGCTGACGCCGAGCAGCGACGCGGCCTGGCTGATCCGATATTGCGGCACCTGGGCAGCATATCGCCCGCATCTGCGGAAATATTGGGCCGGCGCTTCCCGAATTCGGCTAGCGAGGCGCGGTGGCGGTGGAGCCGCGGACGACCAGCACGGTGGCCAGCTCCTCGCGATGGGTGATGGGCGCCTCCGAAGTGCTGCCGCCCTCGTCCTGCAACCGCAGCAGGGCTCGCAGCGCAGCCGCACCCATCTGCTTGATCGGCTGGCCCACCGTGGTCAGCCCCGGCGACACCCACTGCGACTCGGGAAGGTCGTCGAAACCCACCACGCTGAGGTCGGACGGGACCGAGAGCCCTCGCGCCCGGGCCGCCAGATAGACCCCGAGGGCCATCGTGTCGGAGCAGGCGAAGACCGCGGTCGGCGGCTCCGCGAGGTCGAGGAGCTGACCCGCCGCGTGCTCGCCCCCGGCCGTGTCCCAGGCGGCGTGCCGCAACAGCTCCGGCGGCAGGCGAAGCCCGGCGTGCTCCAGGCCCGAGCGGAAGCCGTCGATCCGGGCCTGGCTGTAGAGGTGGCGACGCTGACCACCCAGCACCGCGATCCGCCGGTGCCCCAGCGCGACGAGGTGTTCCGCCGCGGAACGACCGCCGGCCCAGTTGGTGGCTCCCACACTCGCGGTGTCCGGGGCGGCCTCGACCGCCGGGTCGAGCTGCACGACCGGAATGCCGGCGGCAGCCAGCGCTGCCAGCTCCGCGCGGGTCGGGGTGACCAGGGCCAGCACGGCTCCCCGTGAGCGTCGGCTCAGCAGCCGCGCCACCCAGTGCCGCTCTCCGGTGTCCTCGGGCCGGGCCACGGTGACGACCACGTCGACGCCGGCGTCGGCGGCGGCCTGCTCCACCCCGCTCAACACCCGGTTGGACCACGACCCTTCGACCACGCGCAGGACGAGGTCGACCAGGGCGCCGGGGTGCGCGCCCCCGGACCGTGACCGCGAGGTCGCCCCCGCTCGCCGGGGCGATCGGTAGCCCAGCTCCGCGGCCGCGGCCAGCACCGCCGTCCGCGTCGCCGCCGAGACGTCACTGCGCCCGTTCAGGACCTTCGAGACCGTCGGCACCGTGGTCCGGCAGTGCCGTGCCACGTCCGCGAGAGTGGTCGGTCGCCCCGGGGTCTCGGTCATATCCTCATTATGGAGAGCCGCCAGAGTTTCGCAACACTATGCGTAGAAGTGGCGCTGCTTGACCGTCCGTACGGACAGTGAAACGATCATCGAAGATCCGAGTTGCGCAAGGATGACACTCGGCGAAGTGAGAGAGCACCCATGACAATCGCAGAGAAGTCGGCCCTCGTCGTACGCGGCGGCTGGGACGGCCACGCCCCGGTCGAGGCGACCGACCTGTTCATCCCCTATCTGGTCGAGAACGGCTATGACGTCCGGGTCGAGGACTCGCCGGCGGTCTACGCCGACGCCGAGACGATGGCCCGCACCGATCTCATCCTGCAGTGCGTGACCATGAGCGCGATCGAGCCCGACCAGCTGGTCGGTCTGCGCGAGGCCGTGGCCAACGGCACCGGAATGGCCGGTTGGCACGGCGGCATCGCCGACTCGTATCGCAACTCCTCGGACTATCTGCACCTGATCGGCGGTCAGTTCGCCTGCCACCCGGGCAAGGACCCCCAGACCATCACCGAGCAGTCGGCGGCCAACAACTACGTGCCCTACCGGGTGGAGATCTCACCCGAAGCCGCCGACCATCCGATCGTGGCCGGCCTGGAGGACTTCGACCTCACCACCGAGCAGTACTGGGTGCTCAGCGACGACTACTGCGATGTGCTGGCCACCACCACCCAGCAGGTGCGCGCCTGGGACCCGTGGCACCGGCCGGTCACCTCACCGGCGATCTGGACCCGTCAGTGGGGCCAGGGCCGGGTGTTCGTGACCACGCCCGGCCACAGCGTCGACGTCTTGGAGCACCCGAGCGTGCGCACCATCATCGAGCGGGGGCTGCTGTGGGCGAGCCGGTGACGCCCTGGCGCGTCGGGCTGGTCGGCTGCGGGAAGATCTCCGACGCCTATCTCACCACCATCGCCCGGCTGGCCGCGCTGCGGCTGACAGCGGTGGCCGACCTGGACGCTGACCGGGCGGCGGCGGTGGCCGCGACCTACGGCGTCCGGGCGCTGACCGTGGCCGAGCTGGTGGCTGACCCCGACGTCGACGTCGTGCTGAACCTGACCATTCCGGCCGCGCACGCCGAGGTCGCCCTGCAGGCCATCGCCGCCGGCAAGAGCGTCTACGGCGAGAAGCCGTTGACCGCCGACACCGCCGCCGGCGCTGCTGTGCTGGACGCCGCCCGCGAAGCCGGCGTCCGGGTGGGCTGCGCGCCCGACACGGTGCTCGGCACCGGCACCCAGACGGCCCGCAAGGCCATCGACGACGGACTCATCGGTGCGCCGATCGCCGCCACCGCCACCATGGTGACGCCGGGCCACGAACGCTGGCACCCGAACCCTGACTTCTACTACCAGCCCGGCGGCGGGCCGCTGTTGGACATGGGCCCGTACTACGTCAGCGCGCTGGTCACGCTGCTGGGTCCGGTGTCGTCGGTGATCGGGGCGGCGAGCCACACCCGGACACAGCGCACCATCGGCTCCGGTCCGCGGCAGGGCGAGGTCATCGACGTCACCGTCGACACCCATGTCACCGGCGTGCTGGTGCACACCGGTGGGGTGCTGTCCACCCTGGTGATGAGCTTCGACTCGGTGGCCAGCCGGTCGTCGCGGATCGAGGTGCACGGCGAGCGCGGCTCCCTGGTGGTCCCCGACCCGAACACCTTCGGCGGTGACGTGGAGCTGCAGACGCTCGGCGAGGGCGGCTGGCAGGTGCTGCCGGTCAGCGCCGGCTATCGCGACAGCGCCCGCGGATACGGACTGGCGGACCTCGCCCTCACCCCGGCCGGCCAGACCGCGCGGGCCGGCGGCGAGCTCGCCTTCCATGTGCTCGACGTCATGACGTCCCTGCTGTCCTCGGCTGAGACCGGACGCTCGGTCGCGGTGCAGAGCAGCTGCGAGCGACCGGCCGCCGTACCCCTGTCGGAGGCACCCGGAGGGTTGCGCCCGTCGTCTGACGGCTAAATCGCTGCGGTCTGTCAGCCGCCTCGGCCACAATGAGGCACGTGTCGCCTCCCTTCGCCACCGTGCCGATGATCGGCCGGGCCGACGAGCTGCGCCGACTCGCGGAGCTGGCCGGCGTGACCGCGTCGCCGCAGCCGGCGACGGTGCTGCTGGCCGGCGACGCCGGCATCGGGAAAACCCGGTTGCTGGCGGCGCTGGCCGACCGGGCCCGACGCGCCGGGTGGCAGGTGGCCACCGGGCACTGCATCGACCTCGGCGGCAGTCCGCTGCCTTATCTGCCGTTCAGTGAGCTGGTGGGCAGGCTGGAGGCGTCGCGGCCGCAGCGACTGGCCGGACTGGTGGAGGCCTACCCCGCCCTGCAGCGGCTGGTGCCACGGCAGCGGCGCGCGATCGTGGCCGCCGATCCGATGGACCGAGGGTCACTGTTCGAGGCGGTGCACTCAGCGCTCGAGGACCTCGGCTCCGAGCGGCCGGTGCTGGTCGTGCTGGAGGACCTGCACTGGGCCGACCAGTCGACCTGTGACCTGCTGAGCTATCTGTTCGCTCGCCGGTTCGAGGCGCCGGTGTCGCTGGTCGCCACCTACCGCAGCGATGACCTGCACCGCCGGCACCCGCTGCGCACCATCGCCGCCAACTGGAGCCGGCTGCCCGGGGTGGGACGGCTGGAGCTGACCCCGCTGCCCGACGCCGCGGTCCGGCATCTGGTGACGGCACTGCACCCTGCGCCGCTGCGGGAGGAGCAGGTACGCACCGTGGTGGAGCGCGCCGACGGCAACGCCTTCTTCACCGAGGAGCTGGTGGCAGCCACCGCTTTCGGCCCGTCCGCCCTCCCCCGCGACCTGGCCGGACTGCTCTTGGTCCGGCTGGACCAGCTGGATCCCGACACCCGGCAGGTTGTTCGCGCGGCCTCGGTCGCCGGCCGCACGGTGCACGACGCGGTGCTGGCCGCGGTGTCCGGGCTGGATCGGCCCCGGTTCGAAGCCGCCGTCCGGACCGCGATCGAGTTCAACGTGCTGGTGCCCGACGGCGCGTCGTACGCCTTCCGGCACGCGATGCTGGCCGAGGCGGTGTATGAGGACCTGCTGCCCGGCGAGCGGGAACGGCTGCACGCCAGCTATGTCGCCATGCTCACCCTGGCCGGCTCGGTGGGCACCGCTGCGCATCTGGCGCGGCACGCGTTCGCGGCCGGCGACCACGTCACCGCCTATCGGTCGAGTGTGCTGGCCGGGGACGAGGCCATCTCGGTGGCCGGGCCGGACGAGGCGCTGCAGCACTACGAGCTGGCCATGGATGTCCTGGGCGGCTCGGCTCGGGTGACCCCGGAGCCTGACAACGACCTCGTCCACCTGACGGAGAAGGCAGCTGCCGCTGCCGCGGCGGCCGGACTGCTGCAGAAGGCCATCGACCTGGTCCAACAGCGACTCGATCGGATCCCTGCGGACGCACCGGCCGAGCATCGAGCCCGCCTGCTGGTGGCCCTCGCGACCGCCGCGCTGCTCACCGGCACCACGATCGACATCACGGCAGCGACCACGGAGGCGGTCGCACTGGTGCCGGACGAGCCGACGCCGCTGCGCTGCCGCACCATCGCCACCCATGCTCAGGCTCTGGCCGACCGGCATCGAGACGAAGATGCCATCCGCTGGGGCGACGAGGCGGTGGCGCTGGCCCGGCAGCTAGGTCTGACCGATCTGGCCGGGCAGGTGGAGACGGCGCTGGCCCGCGTCCGGGAGCGGGGCGGCGACGCCGAGGAGTCCCGCCGGATGCTCGAGCGGGTCGTCGCCGAGGCCCGGGCAGCCGGTGACCCGGCCGAGCTCCGAGCCCTGCACCACCTCGCCGGCCTGCACTACGAACGGGGCGATCTGCCCACCGCGCTCGAGGTATACCGCCAGGCCGCGCACCGCAGCGCCGATCTCGGTCGCCCGTATGCGCCGTACGGGATCGACTCCCGGATGCTCGCCGGTCTGGTGGCCTATCAGCTGGGCCGCTGGGACGAGGCGACGGCGATCGTCGACAGCACCGGCGAGTCCCCACCCCCGCTGGCCGAAGCCGCCCTGCTCAGCATCCAGCTGCAGCTGGCGGCCGGCCGGGGCGAGACCGCTCGCGCCGGGTTGCTGGACCGCATCCGGCCGCAGTGGAGCACCGACGGCATGGTGGCCATCGCCAGTGCCGGTGCCATGATCGACCTGTGGGGCGACGCGGGCGATCTCGACCGGGCGATCGCGGTGCACGACGAGGTCGTCCGGGAGGTCGGCGAGCTCTGGTGGATGACCGACTTCCAGGCCCGGATCCGACTGAGCGCCCTGCTGATCGGTCAGTTCGGCCGGGCGATCCAGACGGTGGACGCGCAGCGTCGGCTGGAGCTGCTGGATCGGGCCACGGTCCTGGCCGGGGCGGCCGACCGGGCCGAGGCGATGGGCCGTCGCCGCAACCATCGCGGGCCGGAGAGCCAGGCCTGGCTGGCCCGGGTGCAGGCCGAGCTGTTGCACCTGCGGTGGCGGGTGGGCGCCGAGGCCGTCGATCGTTCGGCCCTGCGTGAGGCCTGGCAGCGCACGGTCGAACAGTTCGACCGCTACGGTCACCGCTTCGAGCAGGCGCGCTCACTGGCCCGCTACGCCGACGTGCTGCGCGCCGACGGCCGGGCGGCCGAAGCGAGCGCGGCCAGCCGCGACGCTCGGGCGGTGGCCACCGAGCTTCGTGCCGGGCCGCTGCTGGCCGAGCTGGGCGACGCCGCCCCGCCCGCCGGCGGGCTGCTCACCCCGCGCGAACACCAGGTGCTCACGCTGGTCGCGGCGGGGCGCAGCAACCGCGAGATCGGCCAGAGCCTGTTCATCTCCACCAAGACGGCCTCGGTGCACGTGTCCAACATCTTGGCCAAGCTCGGGGCCGGCGGTCGCACCGAGGCCGCCGCGATCGCACGCGGTCGCGGGCTGCTGGACACCTAGCCCCGCCCGGGGGCGTCGCGCGCTACGCATGGCGGTGTTCGGACCGCCAACGCCACAGGGGCGGGTCCGGCGAACCGGTCCCGCCCCTGTGGGCTGTCCTGCTGAGCACTGCCTGGTGCGGTGCTACCTAGCGGTAGTCGCCCAGGTCGAACTCCTCGAGCGGCACGGCCGCACCCGACCCCTGACCGAAGTCATAGTCGAACGGGTCGTAACCCACCATCGAGTAGGCCTGAGCCTTGGCTTCCGCCGTGGCCTCGACCCGGATGTTGCGATAACGCTCCAGGCCGGTGCCGGCCGGGATCAGCTTGCCGAGGATCACGTTCTCCTTCAGGCCCACCAGGCTGTCCGACTTGCCGTGGATGGCGGCGTCGGTCAAGACCTTGGTGGTCTCCTGGAAGGACGCTGCCGACAACCACGACTCGGTGGCCAGCGACGCCTTGGTGATGCCCATCAGGACCGGACGACCCGAGGCCGGGGTGCCGCCCTCGGAGACGACCTTGCGGTTCTGCCCCTCGTAGGTGAGCCGGTCGACCAGGTCGCCCGCCAGCAGGTTCGAGTCGCCGGACTCGATCACGGTCACCCGGCGCAGCATCTGCCGGATGATGATCTCGATGTGCTTGTCGTGGATCGGCGCACCCTGCGTGCGGTACACCGACTGGACCTCGTCCACCAGGTGCTCCTGCACCTTGCGGACACCCAACACCCGGAGCACGTCCTGCGGGTCCGGCGTACCGGCGGTGAGCTGCTGCCCGACGGCGACATGGTCGCCGTCCTCCACCAGCAACCGGGCACGACGGCTGACCGTGAACTCGGCCTCCTCAGACCCGTCGTCGGGGACGACGATGATCTTCTTGAGACGGTCCGCATCCTCGATCTGCACCCGACCGGCAGCCTCCGAGATCGGAGCCTTGCCCTTCGGCTGGCGAGCCTCGAAGAGCTCGACCACACGCGGCAGACCCTGGGTGATGTCGTCACCGGCCACACCACCGGTGTGGAAGGTACGCATCGTCAGCTGGGTGCCGGGCTCACCGATGGACTGGGCGGCGACGATGCCGACGGCCTCGCCGACGTCGACCAGCTTGCCGCTGGCCAGCGAACGCCCGTAGCACATGGCGCAGGTGCCGGTAACGGCCTCACAGGTGAGGACGCTGCGGACCTTGACCGTGGTGACACCCGCGTCGACGAGCAGCGCGATGTTGACGTCACCCAGGTCGACCCCGGCGGCCAGCAGGACGTTGCCGTCCGAGTCCAGCACGTCGGTGGCCAGCGAGCGGGCGTAGACGGCGGTCTCGACGTGCTCATCGAGCACGATCTTGCCGTTCTCCTCGACACCGATGGTCTTGGTCAGACCACGCTCGGTGCCACAGTCCTCTTCGCGGATGATCACGTCCTGGCTGACGTCGACCAGACGACGGGTCAGATAACCCGAGTCGGCCGTCCGCAGCGCGGTGTCCGCCTGACCCTTCCGCCCACCGTGGGTGGAGATGAAGTACTCCAGGACCGAGAGGCCCTCACGGAAGTTGGACTTGATCGGGCGGGCGATGATCTCGCCCTTCGGGTTCACCACGAGGCCACGCATAGCGGCGATCTGGCGCATCTGCACCATGTTTCCGCGGGCACCGGAGTGGACCATCATGTAGATCGGGTTGGTCTTGGAGAAGTTGGCCTCCATCGCCGCACCGAGTCGCGAGGTCGCATCCGTCCAGATCTCGATGAGCTCTTGGCGACGCTCGTCGGAGGTGATCAGACCGCGCTCGTACTGCTTGTCGATCTTGTTCGCGCGGTCCTCATATCCAGCCAGGATCTGCGGCTTGTCCGCCGGGGTGGTGACGTCGCCGATGGACACGGTCACGCCGGACCGGGTGGCCCAGTGGAAACCGAGGTCCTTCAGCGCGTCCAGGCAGAAGGCCACCTCGACCTTCGGGTAGCGCTCGGCCAGGTCGTTGACAATCTGACCCAGCTGCTTCTTGCCCACCTCGTAGTCGGCGTACGGGTAGTCCGCCGGCAGCGCCTCGTTGAACAGCGCCCGACCCAGGGTGGTCTCGAACACGATCGCACCGCGGTCGTTGAGCTCGAAACCGGCGGGCGGGACGATGTCGGTCAGCCGCAGCTTGATCTTCGCCTGGACCGACAGCTCCTTGCGGTCGAAGGCCATCAGGGCCTCGGAGACGCTACCGAACGCACGGCCTTCGCCGTTGGCGCCGTCCACCTGCATGGTGAGGAAGTAGTGGCCGATGATCATGTCCTGGGTGGGCATGGTCACGGGTCGACCGTCGGCGGGCTTCAAGATGTTGTTGGTCGACAGCATCAGGATGCGGGCCTCGGCCTGCGCCTCCGCGCTCAGCGGCAGGTGCACAGCCATCTGGTCACCGTCGAAGTCGGCGTTGAACGCCGTGCAGACGAGCGGGTGGATCTGGATGGCCTTGCCCTCGATGAGCTGCGGCTCGAACGCCTGGATACCCAGACGGTGCAGGGTGGGTGCGCGGTTCAGCAGCACCGGGTGCTCGGAGATGACCTCTTCGAGGACGTCCCACACCACGGGGCGCTGACGCTCCACCATGCGCTTGGCCGACTTGATGTTCTGCGCGTGGTTCAGGTCGTCGAGCCGCTTCATCACGAACGGCTTGAACAGCTCCAGCGCCATCGCCTTCGGCAGACCGCATTGGTGCAGCTTGAGCTGCGGGCCGACGACGATGACCGAACGGCCGGAGTAGTCGACGCGCTTGCCGAGCAGGTTCTGGCGGAACCGGCCCTGCTTGCCCTTCAGCATGTCCGAGATGGACTTCAGCGGCCGGTTGCCCGGACCGGTGACCGGACGGCCACGACGGCCGTTGTCGAACAGCGAGTCCACAGCCTCCTGGAGCATCCGCTTCTCGTTGTTCACGATGATCTCGGGTGCACCGAGGTCGAGCAGGCGCTTCAGCCGGTTGTTGCGGTTGATCACGCGGCGGTACAGGTCGTTCAGGTCCGACGTCGCGAACCGGCCACCGTCGAGCTGCACCATCGGACGCAGGTCCGGCGGGATCACCGGGACGCAGTCCAGCACCATGCCGGTCGGGCTGTTCTTGGTGGTGAGGAACGCCGAGACGACCTTCAGCCGCTTCAGGGCCCGGGTCTTGCGCTGCCCCTTGCCGGTCTGGATGGTCTCCTTCAGCGACTCGGCCTCAGCCTCGAGGTCGAAGGTCTGCAGCCGCTTCTGGATCGCGTCGGCGCCCATCGAACCCGCGAAGTACTTGCCGAAGCGGGTCTTCATCTCGCGGTAGAGGATCTCGTCGCCCTCGAGGTCTTGGACCTTGAGGTTCTTGAACCGGGTCCAGACGGCGTCGAGGCGGTCCAGCTCACGCTGGGCGCGGTCGCGCAGCTGCTTGACCTCACGCTCGGCACCTTCACGGACCTTGCGCTTGACGTCGGCCTTGGCACCCTCGGCCTCGAGCGCGGCGGTGTCGTCCTCGAGCTTCTTCATCCGGTTCTCGATGTCGGAGTCCCGGCGGGTCTCGAGCTGCTTGCGCTCGACGTCGATCTTCGCCTCGAGCGAGGACAGGTCGCGGTGACGCGCCTCCTCGTCGACGCTGGTGATCATGTACGCAGCGAAGTAGATGACCTTCTCCAGGTCCTTCGGCGCGATGTCGAGCAGATAGCCCAAGCGCGAGGGGACGCCCTTGAAGTACCAGATGTGGGTGACCGGGGCGGCGAGCTCGATGTGGCCCATCCGCTCACGACGCACCTTGGAGCGGGTCACCTCGACACCACAGCGCTCGCAGATGATGCCCTTGAAGCGGACGCGCTTGTACTTGCCGCAGTAGCACTCCCAGTCCCGGGTGGGACCGAAGATCTTCTCGCAGAACAGTCCGTCACGCTCGGGCTTGAGCGTGCGGTAGTTGATGGTCTCCGGCTTCTTCACTTCACCGTGTGACCATTGACGGATCTCGTCAGCCGTTGCCAGGCCGATGCGGATCTCGTCGAAGAAGTTCACGTCGAGCACGTTGTCTGTCTTCTCTCTCTAATGAATCTAGGTACCTGCGATGACTGAGACCCGACCGGCCGGGCGGCGCCGAGACGCTGCCCGACCGATCGGAACGTGCTCAGACTTCTTCGACGCCCAGCGACTCGCCGGGACGACGTGACAGGTCGATGCCGAACTCGTCGGACGACCGGTAGTTGTCGTCGTCGGAGTCGCGCAGCTCCACCTCGGTGCCATCGGAGGAAAGCACCTCAACGTTCAGGCAGAGGGACTTCATCTCCTTCACCAGCACCTTGAAGGACTCCGGGATCCCGGGTTCGGGGATGTTCTCGCCCTTGACGATGGCCTCGTAGACCTTCACCCGGCCGGGTACGTCGTCGGACTTGATGGTGAGCAGCTCCTGCAGTGCCCAGGCGGCACCGTAGGCCTCGAGCGCCCACACCTCCATCTCGCCGAACCGCTGGCCACCGAACTGGGCCTTACCGCCCAGCGGCTGCTGCGTGATCATCGAGTACGGACCGGTCGAGCGAGCGTGGATCTTGTCGTCGACCAGGTGGTGGAGCTTCAGCATGTAGATGTAGCCCACACCGACCGCGTCCGGGAACGGCTCGCCGGAGCGACCGTCGAACAGCCGCGCCTTGCCGTCGCTGTTCACCAGGCGGACACCGTCGCGCGTCTTCAAGGTGTTGCCCAGCAGACCGGTGATCTCCTCCTCGGTGGCGCCGTCGAAGACGGGCGTCGCGAGGCGGGTGTTGCCATCGACATGACCGACACCGACGTCACGCAGTCGGGCAGCCCACTCGCCCTCGACGCCTTCGAGGTCCCAGCCGGTCTTGGCCACCCACCCGAGGTGGGTCTCCAGCACCTGACCGACGTTCATCCGGCTCGGCACACCCAGCGGGTTCAACACGATGTCGACCGGAGTCCCGTCCTCCAGGAACGGCATGTCCTCGATCGGCAGGATCTTGGAGATGACGCCCTTGTTGCCGTGACGGCCGGCGAGCTTGTCACCGTTGGAGATCTTCCGCTTCTGGGCCACGTACACGCGGACCAGCTGGTTGACGCCCGGGGACAGCTCGTCGTCGCCGTCGCGGTCGAAGACCCGGACACCGATGACGGTGCCGGACTCGCCGTGCGGGACCTTGAGTGAGGTGTCGCGGACCTCGCGGGCCTTCTCACCGAAGATCGCCCGGAGCAGCCGCTCCTCCGGGGTCAGCTCGGTCTCACCCTTGGGCGTGACCTTGCCGACCAGGATGTCGCCGGTGCTGACCTCGGCACCGATGCGGATGATGCCCCGCTCATCCAGGTCAGCCAGCATCTCCTCGCTGACGTTCGGGATGTCGCGGGTGATCTCCTCCGCACCCAGCTTGGTGTCACGGGCGTCAACCTCGTGCTCCTCGATGTGGATCGAGGTGAGGATGTCGTCCTGGACCACCCGCTGGCTGAGGATGATCGCGTCCTCGTAGTTGTGACCCTCCCACGGCATGAACGCCACCAGCAGGTTGCGCCCCAGTGCCATCTCGCCGCCATCGGTGCACGGACCGTCGGCCAGCGGAGTGCCGACCTCGACCCGCTGACCGGCAGCGACCAGCGGACGCTGGTTGATGCAGGTGCCCTGGTTCGACCGACGGAACTTGCTCAGCCGGTAGGTGCGGTAGGTGCCGTCGTCGTGAGCGATCTCGACCAGGTCGGCGCTCACCGAGGTGACCACACCGGGCTGGGCGGCGACGGTCACGTCACCGGCGTCGACAGCTCCGCGGTATTCCATCCCGGTGCCCACGAAGGGGGCGTCGGAACGGATCAGCGGCACAGCCTGACGCTGCATGTTCGAGCCCATCAACGCACGGGAGGCGTCGTCGTGCTCGAGGAAGGGGATCATCGCGGTCGCGACCGACACCATCTGCCGCGGCGAGACGTCCATGTAGTGCACGTCGGACGGCGGGACCGTGTCGACGTCACCGTGGCGCTTGCGGACCAGCACCCGCTCCTCGGAGAACCGGAAGTTCTCGTCGAGCTTGGCGTTGGCCTGCGCGGTGATGTAGCGGTCCTCCTCGTCGGCGGTGAGGTAGTCGATCTGGTCGGTGACGACCCCGTCGACAACCTTGCGGTACGGCGTCTCGACGAAGCCGAAGGCGTTCACCCGGGCGAAGGAGGCGAGCGAGCCGATCAGGCCGATGTTCGGGCCTTCCGGGGTCTCGATCGGGCACATCCGGCCGTAGTGCGACGGGTGGACGTCACGGACCTCCATGCCGGCGCGGTCACGAGACAGACCACCCGGGCCGAGCGCCGACAGGCGACGCTTGTGGGTCAGACCGGCGATCGGGTTGGTCTGGTCCATGAACTGGCTCAGCTGCGAGGTGCCGAAGAACTCCTTCAGCGCCGCGACGACGGGCCGGATGTTGATCAGCGTCTGCGGCGTGATGGCCTCGACGTCCTGGGTCGTCATCCGGTCACGAACCACGCGCTCCATCCGGCCGAGTCCGGTGCGCAGCTGGTTCTGGATCAGCTCGCCCACCGTACGCAGCCGGCGGTTGCCGAAGTGGTCGATGTCGTCTTCCTCGACCACCAGCTCACCGCGCGGGGCGTCGAGGGTCTCTTTGCCCTCGTGCAGCGCGACGACGAAGCGGATGGCGGCGACGATGTCGTCGATGGTGAGGACCTGGGTGTCGAACGGCTGCTCGAGGCCCAGCTTCTTGTTGATCTTGTAACGACCGACCTTGGCCAGGTCGTAACGCTTCGGGTTGAAGTAGTAGTTCTCCAACAGCGCCTGCGCAGCCTCACGCGTCGGCGGCTCGCCCGGACGCAGCTTGCGGTAGATGTCGAGCAGCGCCTCGTCCTGGGTCGAGGTGTGGTCCTTCTCCAGGGTCAGCCGGATCGACTCGTACTCGCCGAACTCCTCCAGGATCTGCGCATCCGTCCAGCCGAGCGCCTTGAGCAGGACGGTCACGTTCTGCTTGCGCTTGCGGTCCAGCCGGACACCGACCATGTCGCGCTTGTCGATCTCGAACTCCAGCCACGCACCGCGCGACGGGATCACCTTGCAGGTGAAGATGTCCTTGTCGGAGGTCTTGTCGGTGGTCTGCTCGAAGTAGACACCGGGCGAACGGACCAGCTGCGACACCACGACACGCTCGGTGCCGTTGATGACGAACGTGCCCTTGTCGGTCATCAGCGGGAAGTCGCCCATGAAGACCGTCTGGCTCTTGATCTCGCCAGTCTCGTTGTTCATGAACTCCGCGGTGACGAACAACGGCGCGGCGTAGGTGACGTCGCGCTCCTTGCACTCATCCACGGTGTTCTTCGGCGGCTCGAAACGGTGGTCGCGGAACGACAGCGACATCGTGCCGGAGAAGTCCTCGATCGGCGAGATCTCTTCGAAGATCTCCTCCAGACCGGACTTCGTGTTCACATCGGTACGGCCTTCGGCCAACGCGGCGTCGACGCCGCTGCGCCAAACGTCGTTACCGATCAGCCAGTCGAAGGAGTCGATCTGCAGGTCCAGCAGATCAGGGACCTCCATCGGTTCGGCGATCTTGGCAAACGAGATACGACCAGTGGAGGAGATGATTTTGTTCTTTGAGGCGGTGCGCGAGGCGGCCAACAGTGGGTCCTTCCGAGGGCTCGCGGGCGGTTGTTGCGAATGCTTCTGCGCATGGTGAACGGCCCGTGTCAAGCGAAACGGGTCGACAATTCTGCGAGGGCAAACCCCCACTATACGTATTGGATCGCAAGTTGTAAACCCCGCGCGCACGCCGAGGAGAGCGGGCCCAGAGACTTCGCACCGCTTGGCGATGAGCATACCCCGGCCGGTGACCCTGCGGTGGCGCAACGACACCCAGTTGTGACCAACTTATTGCGGTCGGGTCGTGCCACCTCGCCCCACCTGCGCCGACGCCCTCCTGCGCTGACGCCCACCTGGGCCGAGGGCCAGGAAACGACGAACGGCGGGCTCCCCGAAGGGAACCCGCCGCCGGCGGTGAGATCTGGCTAGCTCACTTGTAGGACACGGTGGCGCCAGCGCCCTCGAGGGCAGCCTTGGCCTTGTCCGCGGTCTCCTTGTTGACCTTCTCCAGGACAGCCTTGGGGGCGGCCTCGACGAGCTCCTTGGCCTCCTTGAGACCGAGGCTGGTGAGGGTACGCACCTCCTTGATGACCTGGATCTTCTTGTCGCCGGCTGCCTCGAGGATGACGTCGACCTCGTCGCTCGCCTCTTCCTCTTCAGCAGCGCCACCGGCGCCACCGGCGGCCGGAGCGGCGGCCACGGCCACCGGAGCGGCGGCGGTCACGCCGAAGGTCTCTTCGAATTCCTTCACGAACTCGCTGAGCTCGATCAGGGTCAGTTCCTTGAACGCGTCAAGGAGCTCTGCAGTGCTGAGCTTCGCCATGGTGGCGGTCCTTCCTTCTTGGATTACGCAGCGTGTCGCGGCGGCGCCGCGGCAGCAAGGGTGCTGCTTAAGGGGTTGAGTCCTCCGCAGCAGGCGCTGCCTCGGTTGCCTCGGCAGCGGTAGCTGCGTCGGTTGCCTCGGCAGCGGTAGCTGCGTCGGCCTCGGCAGCGGGTGCTGCCTCGTTACCCGCCGCGTTCGCGGCAGGCTCGTCGTTCGTCGGCTCCTGGGCCTGCTCGTCGGCCGGCGCACCAGCGCCGGCGATCAGAGCGGGGTTCTCACCGGCAGCGGTCTCGAGGGCACCCAGCACACGGGCGGCCTGCGAAAGCGGAGCGGCGAGCAGGGAGACGGCCTGCTGCAGGGTTCCCTGCATGGCGCCGGCCATCTTGGCCAAGAGGACCTCGCGCGACTCGAGGTCGGCGAGCTTCTTGACGTCGTCGGCATCCAGGAACTTTCCGTCCAGGACACCGCCCTTGATCACCAGAAGCGGGTTGGCCCTGGCGAAGTCACGCAGACTCTTCGCGACGGTGACCGGGTCCCCGTCGATGAAGGTGATCGCGGTCGGGCCAACGAGGCTTTCCTCGATGCCCTCGACGCCCGCTTCGCGGGCAGCGATCGTGGTGAGCGTGTTCTTCGACACGGCGTAGGTGGCGTCGTCACCGAGCGAGCGGCGCAGGTTCTTCAGCGCTGCCACGGTGAGTCCGCGGTACTCAGTCAGCACAACACCCGCGGAGTTGGTGAACTTGTCAGCCAACTCGGCGACCGTAGCTGCCTTGTCCGGCCTCGCCATAGTCTCCTCCACTTCTACTTCGTGCTACTTGTGTAGCCACACCGAAGCACTGGCACAGACGCGAGGGAACGGTCCCGGGGCAAACAAAAAGCCCCGGCGCACAGGCGTCACGGGGCGAAGACAGACCTCAGTCTGAAACTTTGTCGCGATCACCTGCGCGGGCCATTCCGGACGGAATCTTCGGGCGAGCCTGGGCTCGACCAACCAGCGGTCTTCGGCACCGATGAGACTACCCGCCGACCGGAGTACGGCCAAATCGTGGCCGCGGCGTCCCTCCCCCAGACCCGCCTGGGCGGGTGTCGTTGAACCTTGTAGCACATCCTGGGGCGATTCTGTGACCTTTTGCTTGAAAAGTATCGGTTTGATAACGTCCGATCGCCGGCCCGGGAAGTCGGTGCAACACACCGGTCACGCGACACCTCGTCGTCTCACTCCAGGACCGGTCGCCTAACTCCTAGGGGGAGCCAAGCATGCGGAGAATCCTCAAGAGTGTGGTCGCACTCGCTGCCGGACTGGCGCTGACCTTGACGGTCGCGATCGGTACGGAGCTTCCGGCCAACGCAGCATCGGGCTGCAACGTCACTCTCAAGTCCTACGGCACCGTGAAGTCGGGTAGCCGCGGGGCCAAGGCCAAAGCCGCCCAGTGCCTACTTCGGTCGGCCGGCTACTCGGTCAAGGCAGACGGCAGCTTCTCCTCCGGCGACGCTCGCAAGGTCAAGTCCTTCCAGCGTTCAAAGAAGCTCAGCCAGTCCGGACGTGTCGACAAGGCCACCTGGACGGCGCTGCTGTCTCGTGGGTCCAAGCCCAGCCTGTCGTACGGCGACTCCGGTACGTCGGTCAAGCGGCTGCAGCGGTCGCTGACCGCTTCGGGCCGCAAGGTGCCGGCCACCGGCTACTACGGCTCCATCACCCGCGACGCGGTGAAGTCGCTGCAGCGCAGCCAGGGCTGGAAGGCCACCGGCAAGGCGACCTCGGGCGTCTGGAAGGCACTGCAGTCCGGCGCGAAGTCGAAGGTCAGCAAGCCCAAGGCTGCTCCGGCCAAGAAGAAGGCCACCAAGAAGTCGAGCTCCGGCAAGGGCGCCAAGGCGGTTGCCTTCGCCAAGAAGCAGCTGGGTGACTCCTACCGCTACGGCGGCACGGGACCGAACTCGTGGGACTGCTCCGGTCTGACCGGCGGTTCGTGGAAGGCGGCGGGCGTCAAGCTGCCGCGTACCTCCCAGGCGCAGTACCGGGTCGGCAAGAAGGTCACCAAGTCGAACCTCAAGCCCGGTGACCTGGTCTTCTTCTACTCCGGCATCAGCCACGTGGCGATCTACGCCGGCGGCGGCAAAGTCATCCACGCCTCGCAGCCGGGTCGTCCGGTGTCCTACATCAAGATGAGCTACATGCCGTACCAGGGCGCTCGCCGCCCTGCCTGATCCCAGCTGCTGAGGTCGAACTCAGCCACGGGTCGTCTGAACGGGCGCGCTCCCCTGCTGAGGGGGCGCGCCCGTTTCGGCGTCCAGCCGGGCGATGGGTACGCTGCCGAGGTGACGTCCGCCCTCCCCCCACTGCCGCCGGCCATCCGCCCGGCCACCGAGGACGACGCCGCCGACATCTTCCGGCTGGTCACCGAGCTGGCGTGCTACGAGCGGGCCGCGGACCAGGTGAAGACCACCGAGGCGCAGCTGCGGGAGGCGCTGTTCGGCCCCGACCCGGCCGTGTACGCCCTGGTGGCGACCAGCGGCGGTGCCGTGGTCGGTTTCGCGGTCTGGTTCCTCAGCTTCTCCACCTGGGAGGGCGTCCACGGGATCTATCTCGAGGACCTCTACGTGCAGCCCGAGCACCGGTCCACCGGCCTGGGCAAGGCGCTGCTGCGCAGTCTGGCCGCGATCGCCGTCCACCGGGGCTACGCCCGGGTGGAATGGTCGGTGCTGGACTGGAACACCCCCGCGATCGACTTCTACCAGGCGTTGGGCGCGGTCGGCATGCAGGACTGGACCGTCAATCGGCTGAGCGGCGCCGCCCTTACCGCCCTCGCCGGGCCGAGCTACTCCGCGTAACGCGTCAGGCCGACCGTCCCGGCCACCGCCAGCCCGAAGCCCGCCAGAGCGTACGCCTCCAGCCCGGAGTGCACGGTGTCACCGAACAGCGCCAGCCCGAGTGCCGAGGGGACCACCATCTCGACCACGAAGGTGACAGCGCTGACCGACGTCACCGCACCGCGCTGGAGGGCCAAGGCGAAGCAGCCGGTGCCCACGACGCCGTGGACGGCGATCGCCCAGATCAGCGGGCTGGCCAGCAGCGACCAGTTCAGCTCGGACAGGTCCACCCCGCGCGACGCCACGGCCACCCCGGTGAAGGCCAGCCCGGCGGCCAGGGCGAGCAGCAGGGCCGAGGACCGGTCGCGCAGCCGTACGGCCACCAGTGCGAGCGCGGTCGGCACCGCCGTGCTGAGCAGGATGACCCACTGCGACAGCTCCGACACCCGGATCGCGGTCTCGGGGTCCGCAGTCAGGCAGAGCAGCACCAGTCCGGCGCCGAGGACGGCCAGGCAGACCCAGTCGCGCCAGCCGAGCCGGTCCCCGCGGGCCACGGCGATGACAGCGGTGACCCCGACGCTGGCGGTCATGATGGACTGCACCAGAAACAGCGGGAGCGCCTGCAGCGCGAGCACGTTGGCCCCGAACGCCAGCGCGTCAACGCCCAGCCCGAGCAGATACGGCAACTGCGTCACAATCAGCCCCACCCCACCGAACCCGGCCACGTGGGCCGCCCGGCGGGCACCGACGGCCTGCAGCACCGATCCGACGCCGTAGCCGAGGCAGGCAGCGAAGGCCGCGAGCCAGCTCAGCCAGACCATCCCCGCTCCCCCCTCAGAACGCCGACGACCGGGCCGCGCATCCAAGGATGCGTGACCCGGTCGTTCGTGGCGCCATCGTCACCGAGACGAAGACCATCTCTCGCGCACCGCGGGGGCCGCGACGAGAAGGGGTTCCGGTTCGATCTACTCGGCGTCGGGCTTGACCTTGTTGGTGTCGATGTTGACGCCGGGGCCCATCGTGGTCGAGAGGGTGACCTTGCGCAGGTAGCGACCCTTGGAGCTGCTCGGCTTGAGCCGCAGCACCTCCTCGAGGGCGGCGAAGTAGTTCTGCGACAGCTGCTCGGGGCTGAACGACTTCTTGCCGATGATGAAGTGCAGGTTGGCGTGCCGGTCGACCCGGAACTCGATCTTGCCACCCTTGATGTCGGTCACGGCCTTGGCCACGTCGACGGTCACCGTGCCGGTCTTGGGGTTGGGCATCAGACCGCGCGGGCCGAGGACGCGACCCAGACGGCCCACCTTGCCCATCAGGTCCGGCGTCGCCACCACGGCGTCGAAGTCGAGGTAGCCGCCCATGACCTTGTCGATGAGCTCGTCGGAGCCGACCTCGTCGGCCCCGGCAGCCAGCGCCGCCTCTGCGCGGTCACCGGTGGCGAAGACGAGGACCCGTGCCGTCTTGCCGGTGCCGTTGGGGAGGTTGACGGTGCCGCGGACCATCTGGTCGGCCTTGCGGGGGTCGACCCCGAGGCGGATGGCCACGTCGACGGTCTCGTCGAACTTCGCCGTGCCGCCGCTCTTGGCCAAGGTGATGGCCTCGTCGGGCGCGTACAGCTTGTCGGCGTCGACCTTCTCGGCTGCTGCGTTGTATGCCTTGCTGCGCTTCATGACTGGTGTCCTTCGTTCGGGACGACCGGTGGGTCGTCGACCAGGTGTGGTGCGGACCGCGCAGGTCCTCCCACAGGGACCCGGTTCGCGATGGCGCGAGCCGGGGTGGAGCGGTGTTACGTGGAGCCGGTGTTACGGGGAGAGACGCCTCACTTGGAGACGGTGATCCCCATCGAGCGGGCGGTGCCCTCGACGATCTTCATCGCGGCATCGACGTCGTTGGCGTTGAGGTCCGGGAGCTTCGTCGTGGCGATCTCGCGCACCTGGGCGGCGGTGATCTTGCCGACCTTGGCGGTGTGCGGGGTGCCGGATCCCTTGGCGACGCCGGCAGCCTTCTTGATGAGCTCGGCGGCAGGAGGGGTCTTCGTGACGAAGGTGAAGGTCCGGTCCTCGTAGATGGTGATCTCTACGGGGATGACGTTGCCGCGCTGGGCTTCCGTCGCGGCGTTGTACGCCTTGCAGAACTCCATGATGTTGACGCCGTGCGGGCCCAGCGCGGTACCGACCGGCGGGGCGGGCGTGGCGGAGCCGGCGTTGAGGGCGACCTTGACGAGCGCCGCAACTTTCTTCTTGGGAGGCATGTCTGTACGGGTCCTTGCTCAGGGTCGGGCCGGGATGGTCCGACGGGTGGTGGATGGGTACGAACCGTGAACGGCTCGGCGTCCTCAGACCTTCTGGATCTGCGGGAACGTCAGGTCGACCGGGGTCTCCCGACCCAGGATCTCGACCAGCGCCTTGAGGCGCTGATTGTTCACGTTGATCTCGGTGATGGTCGCGTGCACCCCGGCGAAGGGGCCGTCGACCACCATGACCGAGTCGCCCACGGTGAAGTCGGCGACCTCGATCTTCTTCTTCTTCCGCGACGGGGTCTCCGAAGCGGCGTTCGCGGCGGCGATGACCCCGGGAGCGAGCATCTTCTCGACCTCGTCCAGGCTCAGCGGCACCGGCTGGTTGGAGTGGCCGACGAAGCCGGTCACCGACGGCGTGTGCCGCACCGTTGACCAGGACTCGTCGGTCAGGTCCATCCGGACCAGGACGTAGCCGGGCAGGACGGTTCGGCTGATCTGCTTGCGCTGACCGTTGCGGATCTCGGTGACGTCCTCGGTCGGCACGATGACCTCATAGATGAAGTCCTCCATGTTGAGCGAGGTGACGCGGTTCTCCAGGTTCTGCTGGACGCGCTTCTCCATCCCGGAGTAGGTGTGCACGACGTACCAGTCGCCCAGCTTGGCGCGCAGGTCGCTGCGGAAGGCCTCGAGCGCGGTGTTGACCTCGTCGGACTCGCCCTCGTCCTCATCCTCGGTCTCGTCCTCGGGCTCCTCGACCTCGGCGAACTCACCGAAGTTGAGGTTGATGCCCTCGTCCTCGTCCTCGACCGGTGCCGGCGTCGAGCCCTCGAAGTCCAGGTTGATGTCGACATCGTCGGAGTCGGACGGGGCGAACGTATCCGAGCCCAGGTCGATCTCGAAGTCGTTCTCGGAGCCGCTGTCGTCGGACGCGGAGGTCGCCGACTGCGGCGCGCTCACCGGGCTTTCCGGCTCGAGGCTCTCGTCGGAGCGATCGGCTGAAAAGTTCTCTGACACGTGGGTATCTCCGTAACTGGTTTGGTCTGCTGGCATCAGCTGAAAATCTTGAAGATTGCCCAGCCGAAGGCGAGATCGAGGACACTGACGACGGCGATGATGAACAGTACGAAGATGAGCACGACTACGAAGTACTGGGCCAGCTGCTGGCCGGTCGGGTAGACGACCTTGCGGAGCTCGCCCGCGCTCTCCCGCACGAACTTCACCGGTCCGGTCCGCCGCGGTGCCTCGACCGCTTGGTTCTGTTTGGGAGTCGGCCGGCCCTTCTTGGCCGGGCCGGCCTGCGCATCGTCGGAGTCAGCGGCCTTGGCGGCTGCAGCCCGGCGAGTCGGGGCCCCGGCCGGGACGAGCTCGGCGTCGCCGTCGGTCTCGGGCTCGTCGGTCTCGAGGAGCTCCTCGGGGACCTCAACGACCACACCCTCGTCGTCGACCTGGTCCCCCAGCGCGGAGGAGCCGTGCGGCTCGACGGCGTCGGAGGACTCGTCTGCGGGGTCGACGTCAGCGGGGTTCGACTTGGTCGAATCCACGTCTTCTTCGTCAGCCACGCTGTGTCCTTCGGTCGTCCGGTGTTCGGTGCGGTTCCGCACGTCCGGATAGGCGTGCCCTCCGGGGATGGGCCGCACGCGTTCCGCACGAGCGCCGCGGAGGTGATCCGCAGGGCAAGAGGGACTTGAACCCCCAACCTTCGGTTTTGGAGACCGATGCTCTGCCAGTTGAGCTATTGCCCTTCGATGGTCCCCCGGGCTGCGATCGCTACCGGTCGGGCGCACGAAAGCAGTGGTGGTTCCACCAAGAGGTTGAGTGTACTTATCTTTGCAACGCGAGTCGAACTGAGGGTGTTCCGGCCCCGGTCACGCGCCCAGCAGCTGTTCGCTCGCGGCCAGCAGCACGCAGGTCGACAGACCTTCGATCGCCGTCCGCACGTCGGCTGGGGACGGGAAGGTCGGGGCGATCCGGATGTTGCGGTCGTTCGGGTCCGAACCGTAGGGGAACGCCGCCCCGGCCCCGGTCATGGCGATGCCGGCAGCCTTGGCCAACCCGACGACGCGGGTGGCGGTGCCGTCGGCGACGTCGAGGCTGATGAAGTAGCCGCCCTCGGGATGGGTCCAGGTCGCCACCGAGTGGGGCCCGAGTCGCTCGGACAAGATGGCGTCCACCAGCGCGAACTTCGGCGCGATCAGCTCGCGGTGGCGAGCCATCAGGGCACGGACCCCGTCGGCGCTGCCCAGGAACCGGGCATGCCTGAGGTGGTTCACCTTGTCCGGGCCGATGGTCCGCTTGCCGAGGTGGCCCAGATACCACGCCACGTTGGCCGGCGAGCTGCCGAAGAACGACACCCCGGCGCCGGCGAAGGTGATCTTCGAGGTCGACGCGAAGACGAACACCCGGTTGGGATGGCCCGCCTCCGCGGCCAGGCCGAGCACGTCCAGCGCCGGCACCTCGTGGTCGGTCAGGTGGTGCACCGCGTACGCGTTGTCCCAGAAGAGCCGGAAGTCCGGTGCCGCGGTCGGCATCGAGACCAACGCCCGGGTCACGTCCTCGGAGTACACCGCACCCGTCGGGTTGGCGTAGGTCGGCACCACCCACATGCCGCGGATCGACGGGTCACTGGCGACCAGCTCACGGATCTTGTCCAGGTCGGGGCCGTCAGGACCCAGGGGGACGCTGACCATGTCGATACCGAACTGCTCGCAGAGGGCGAAATGCCGGTCGTAGCCGGGAACCGGGCAGAGGAAGGTGATCCGCTCCTCCCGGCTCCAGGGCCGCTCGGAGTCGACCGTGCCCTTGAGCAGGGAGTAGACCAGCGTGTCGTGCATGATGGCCAGGCTCGCGTTGTCGCCGGCCACCAGCTGGTCGACGTCGACGTTCAACAGCTCGGCGAAGATCTGCCGGAGCTCCAGCAGACCCGTGGTGCCACCGTAGTTGCGACAGTCGATGCCGCTGGCGTCGGTGTAGTTCCCGTCGCCGGGCAGGCTCAGCAGCTCGTTGGACAGGTCGAGCTGGGCCGAACTCGGCTTGCCGCGGGTGAGGTCCAGCGTCAGACCGCGAGCCACCAGCTCGTCGTAGGCACGGGTCTGCTGCGCGTGCAGCGCCGTCAGGTCGTCGCGGCTCAGGTCAGCCAGGCTCATCGGTCATCCATCCGTGGGGGGAAGCATCAGTCGGTTCGAGCAGCCGGAAGTCTAGCCGTACCGCCGCAATCCCCACCGGCAGTTCCATCCGGACCCGACTGCCCGACCGATCCCGGATCAGACCGCGACCCGCCCGACCAGCGCGCTGTGCGCCGCCAGCTTCGCGGTGGTGTCGGACAGCTGGACGTCGCCGACGTCGAGCAGGGTGGTGAGCCCAGCCGGCACGGTGACCTCCGAGGCGGAGTCGCTGAAGTTCACCAGCAGCACCATCGCCCCCCGTTCGATCATCAGCCAGCCCTCGTCGTCGTCGGAGGTGGCGATCGAGCGGTCGAACCGAGGGTCTGTCAGGTCCGGGTAGGTGCGGCGCAGCCTGATCAGCTTCTGGTGGAACTCGAGCATCTCGGCGTGGGTCCCCTGCTGCGCCTCGTCCCAGTTGAGCCCGGAGTTGGCGAAGGTGGCCTCGTCTTGGGGGTTCGGCACCGCGGTGACGTCCCAGTGCATCCGGGCGAACTCCTCCAGCCGGCCCTTGGCCACGGCTTCGGCCAGCTCCGGCTCCGGGTGGGAGGTGAAGAACTGCCACGGCGTGGAGGCCGCCCACTCCTCACCCATGAAGATCATCGGGGTGAACGGGCTGAGCAGGGTCACCAGGGCGGCGATCCGCAGCTGGTCGGCGTCCAACCGGGTCGCCAGTCGCTCACCGGCGGCGCGGTTGCCGATCTGGTCGTGGTTGTCGGAATAGACCACCAGCCGCCAGGTCGGCGTCCGGAAGGTGTCGATCCGGTTGCCGTGGCCACGGCCGCGGAAGGAGGACCGGGTGCCGTCGTGGAAGAAGCCGGCCTCGAACACCTTGCCCAGCGCCGCCAACGAGTCGAAGTCGGCGTAGTAGCCGGTGGTGTCGTGGGTCAGGCTGACGTAGAGGGCGTGGTGGAAGTCGTCGCTCCACTGCCCGGTCAGCCCGTAGCCGCCCCCTTCGCGGGGGGTGATCAACCGGGGGTCGTTCAGGTCGGACTCGGCGATCAGCGACAGCGGCCGGTTGAGGAAGGTGCTGAGCGCGTCCGCCTCGATGGCCAGCTCCTCCAGCAGATGGATCGCCCGGGTGTCGAGCAGGGCGTGCACCGCGTCCAGCCGCAGACCGTCCACGTGATAGTCGCGCAGCCACATCAAGGCGTTGTCGAGGATGTAGCGGCGTACCTCGTCGGACTGCTCGCCGTCCAGGTTGACGGTGTCGCCCCAGGTGTTGGACGAGCCTTCCTTCAGGTACGGCCCGAAGATCGGCAGATAGTTGCCGCTGGGTCCCAGGTGGTTGTAGACCACGTCCTGGATCACGGCGAGGCCACGCTGGTGGCAGGCGTCGACGAACTGCTGGTAGGCCGCCGGGCCGCCGTAGGACTCGTGCACGGCATACCAGAGGACGCCGTCGTAGCCCCAGCCGTGCGGGCCGTTGAAGCCGTTCACCGGCATCACCTCGACGAAGTCGACCCCGAGCTCGACCAGGTGGTCCAGCCGATCGATCGCCGACAGCAAGGTGCCCTGCTCGGTGAAGGTGCCGACGTGCAGCTCATAGATCACGCCACCCGCCAGCTGGCGACCGGTCCACGCACCGTCGCCCCAGGCGTAGGAGGACGGGTCGTAGGTGCGGGACAGCTCGTGCACGCCGTTCGGTTGACGTCGCGACCGCGGATCAGGCAGCACCTGGCCGTCATCGATCTGGAACCCGTAGTCGACGTCGCCGTCCACGCCGGCCGTCACGTCCTCGCTGGGACGCCACCAGCCTTCATCGCCGGCCACCATCGGGAGGCGGCGGTCGGGAAGGACCAGGGTGACGTTGTGCGCGCGAGGCGCCCAGACGCAGAGGTCTTCGATCGGATTCACAGTTCGCAACCCACCAGTACAGGTTCGGGGACAAGGACGATGCCGAAGGTGCCGCGCACGCCGTCGCGCACCTCCCGGGCGAGGGCCAAGATATCCGCGGCTCGGGCGTCGCCGCGGTTGGTCAGCGCCAGGGTGTGCTTGGTGGAGAGGGTCGCCGGACCTGCTCCATGTCCCCTGGCGAAGCCGGCCTGCTCTATCAGCCAGGCCGCGCTGGTCTTTACCCCGTCGGGGCCGGGATAACGCGGAGCGGCCGCGGGCAACTTCGCCGCCTCCTCGGGGGTCAGCACCGGGTTGGTGAAGAACGACCCGGCGCTCCACGTGTCGGGGTCGGCGTCGTCGAGCACCATGCCCTTGCTTCGCCGCAGCTGCAGCACCGCCTCGCGGACCTCCGCGGTGGGCACCCGCTCCCCCAGCTCGACGCCGAGGCTGCGGGCCAGCTGGTCGTAGCGCACCGGGGCGGACAGGGAGCCGGGGCGGAGCTGGAAGGTCACCGACAGCACCAGATAGCGGCCTGGCTCGACCTTGAACCTGGAGCTGCGGTAGCGGAAGTCGCAGTCGCTGACGGCGAAGGTGGCGCGCTGGCCGGTGCGCCGGTCGAGGGTGCGTACCGTCTCGATGGTCTGGCTGACGTCGCTGCCGTACGCCCCGACGTTCTGGATCGGGGTGCTGCCCACCAGGCCGGGGATGCCGGACAGCGCCTCCAGCCCACTCCACTCCTGCGCCACGGTGTGTGCCACCAGGTCGTCCCAGCCTTCGCCGGCCGCCACCGTGACCACGGCGCCGGAGCAGCCGGAGACGTCGGCGGCGATGCCGCGGGTCTCGACCTTCACCACGGTGCCCTCGAAGCCGGCGTCGGCGACCAGCAGGTTGGAGCCGCCGCCGACGACGAGCAGTGGCTCGCCGGCGGCGTCGAGGTCGCGGACGCAGGCGATCAGCTCGTCCTCGGTGGTGACCGGGACCACCGCCCGGGCCGGACCGCCGACCCGCAGGGTGGTGAGCTCGGCCAACGTCGGCTGGGTCCGGGTGGCGGCGGGCATCAGCTGGTCCGCACGTCGGCCGGGAGGGTGACGGTGGCCCGGGCCGCGCCGAGGACCTTTACGGCGTCGACGGTGGCCTCGATGCTCACGGTGGCCGTCGACTCGGCCACCGCTGTCACCGAACCGGTGAGCAGCAGCTCCACCCCGGTGTCGTCGTCGGGCACCACCACCGGCTTGGTGAACCGGGCCGAGTAGGCGGTCACCGCGCCCGGGTCGCCGATCCAGTCGGTGACCACCCGCAGCGCCAGCGCCATGGTGAGCATCCCGTGGGCGACCACGCCGGGCAGGCCGACCTGGGCGGCGAACCGGTCGGAGTAGTGGATGGGGTTGAAGTCGGTCGACGCCCCGGCATAGCGGACCAGATCGGCCCGGGTCAGCCGCACGGTCAGGCTCGGCAGGGTGAGGCCGACGGCGACGACGGCCGGGTCGGTGTGCTCGGCGGTGCTCATGCCGCGGCCTCTCGCGAGTGATAGAAGGCGGCGGTGGCGGTGGCCACCAGCTCGTTCTCGATCGTGCGCAGCTGGACGGTGGTGGTGAGGATGTCGGCCGCGCCGCGGGTGCGTACCTTGTCCAGGCTCAGCACCGCGACGACCCGGTCCCCCGCCCGGAGTGCCCGCTGGTAGTCGAAGCGCTGGTCGGCGTGCACGATCCGGTGGAGCGCGAGGCCCAGCTCGGGGTCCTCGAACAGCGCGGTCCAGGCGGTGGAGGCGATCACCGCGACGAAGGTGGGCGGTGCCACCGGGTGGTCCCCCGCGTACGCCGGGTTCAGATCCCCGATTGCGGCGGCGAGCTCGGCGATCTTGGCCGCCGAGACCTCGTACGGTGCGGTCGGCGGGTACGTCCGCCCCACGTGCGCTTCGGAGATGGCCATGGCTGCAGGCTATCGGCCGCCGGCCGCGCGGCTGAATCGCCAACACCGGACGGGCTCGACACGGACGCCGCGGCCAGGGCGGCCAGGCCGCATAATATTCAGATGAACGCTGGAGCCGAGGCCGCAGCCCTCGCGACGGGTGCGCCGTCGGCCGCGACGAACCGCGAGTCGCAGACCGACGTGGTGCTGAACGGCATCAAGCAGATGATCACCGACGGCACCCTCACCGCCGGCGGTCGACTGCCGATCGAGAAGGAGCTCGCCACCCAGCTCGGGGTGTCGCGCGGCTCGCTGCGCGAGGGCGTCCGGGCGCTCTGCATCATGGGGGTGCTCGAGACGCGACAGGGTGACGGGACGTACGTCACCTCGCTCGACTCCAACCTGCTGCTGGCGCCGATGGCCTTCATGGTCGACCTCCAGCAGCCCGAGCATCGTTCCGACGTGCATGCCGTCCGCCGGGTGCTGGAGTCCGAGGCGGTCGCTCGGGCCGCGCTCCGGATGGACCCCGAACGGCTGCGGGCGGCCGGGGCCGTGCTGGACGCGGTCGAGCCGGCCATCCAGCGCGGCGGCGAGCAGGATGCCTTCGTCGACGCCGACATCAAGTTCCACTCGATGATCGCCAAGGCCTCGGGCAACTCGGCGCTGGCCGCACTGATCGACGCGCTGGCCAGCCGGACGGTGCGGGCGCGACTGTGGATGGGGCTGCACAGCGACGGCCAGGTTCAGCGGGCCCACAACGAGCACCGGGCCATCTGGGGTGCCCTGGAGCAACGCGACCCCGACCGGGCGCGGCTGTTGATGAACTATCACCTGCTCAACGTCGAGGACTTCGTCAGCCGTCACCCCGCGGCCGACATGAGCTGATCTGCCGCCGAGCTCAGGCCGGGTCGTCGAGGGCCGCGCCGTAGCGCGCCAGCACCAGGTCGGCGACCAGGTCGCCCAGCGGCTCCGCCACGACCAGCTCGCGCCCCCGCGCCCAGCTGACCAGGGGGTCCAGCAGCAGCCCCGGCGACACGAACAGCGGCACGACCGCCACCGGTCCGGGCAGGGTGTCCACCACGTCGGCGGCACGCGGGTCCCGGGTACCGAAGGCGGCCGCGGCACTGCCTGCTCGCCGGGCGGCGAGCCGGCGGGCCAGATCCCGCACCGCGTCATTGGCGGCCGGGTCCGACGATCCGACCGCGAACACCAGCACCGACGCGTCCTGCCCGATTCCGGCGCGCCGCAGGCTGTGCTGCAACAGTGCGAGCACGTCGTCGCCGGTGCCGAGGATGTCTGCGGTCAGCAGCTGCAGCCCGGAAGCCTGGGCGGCCTCGCCGACCGCGGTCGGCACGTCCACGGTGGCATGGAAGGCCGAGGTGAACAGCAGCGGCGCCACGACGGCCCGGCGGTGACCGGCCGCGGCCAGGTCGAGGGCCACGGCGGTGAGATCCGGCGCCGCGAGGTCGAGAAACGCGGTGCGGGTCGCGACCCGGCCAGCGCTGCGCTGCCCGGCGGCCGCCATCAGCGAGTCGATCGAGGCGGTGACGCCCGGATGACGGCTGCCGTGGGCCAGCCCGATCAGTGCCGGCGCGTCCTGGTCGGGGATCATCGGGCGCACCAGGGCTGGCGGCAGCGGCTCGCGCGGGCGGGAACGCAAAGAAGCCGCCCGCGTAGGCGGACGGCTGGATGACGGGTCGACGACCCGTCGACTGTCTCGGTCAAGCACGACGTTGCCGCGCTGGGTGAGCCCGACGACAGCTGCCACGCCACGGCCCGCGTGCCTCGACGTGTCGTGGGCACGCGGCGGCCGTGGCTCGCGGTCAGCGGGTTTCGCGGTGCGGGGTGTGGCTGTGGCAGCGCGGGCAGAACTTCTTCAGCTCAAGACGATCCGGGTCGTTGCGCCGGTTCTTCTTGGTGATGTAGTTCCGCTCCTTGCACTCCGTGCACGCGAGCGTGATCTTCGGCCGTACATCCGAGCTCTTGGCCATGGTTCTGCCCTCAATCTGGTTGACGTCTTGCGAGAGTCGTACGTGGTAGCGGGAGCGGGATTCGAACCCGCGACACAGCGATTATGAGCCGCTTGCTCTACCGCCTGAGCTATCCCGCTGGGGTCCGGGCGATCGAAGGCCCGGGTCTCCCGGTCTCTCGCCGGTGCGCGGCGGCACCGGACCCGAACTTCCGGGCCCCCATGCGGAATCGAACCGCAGACCTTCTCCTTACCATGGAGACGCTCTACCTACTGAGCTATAGGGGCCTGTCTTCGACGCCCGATCCTGCAGCGCCGACGCACAAACATACACAATTCCCCCGGCTCAGCGCTAATCGCTGAGTCCTGGGACCCAGCGAGGCCCCGACGCGAACGTCGGGGCCCCGGCGGGGTGGCAGGTGTTGGGTTCGAACCAACGTAGGCATAGCCGGCAGATTTACAGTCTGCTCCCTTTGGCCACTCGGGCAACCTGCCATGCCATCCGAGATCAATCGGCTGGCGGGGAGAAACAATAGCAACATCATCGGCCGGACCCAAAGCGGCGCACCCGGCAGCCATCACTTCCGGGTCGCGGACGGATTCGGCACAATGAGGGCGAGCGGGTGAGATGACGGTGCGCCCTGCGCACCCCGCACGCAGGTATGGCCCTGCGCATCCCGCAGGTGCGCCAGCGCACCGAACAGCGCACAGGAGAAACGGAGCAACCCGATGGCATCAGAGAGTTCGTTCGACATCGTCAGCAAGGTCGACCGGCAAGAGGTCGACAACGCGCTCAACCAGGCCGCGAAAGAGGTGCACCAGCGCTTCGACTTCAAGAACACCGACGCCTCGATCCGGTGGTCCGGAGAGGTGATCGAGCTGGAGGCCATCTCCGAGGAGCGGGTCAAGGCGGTCCTCGACGTGTTCCAGTCCAAGCTGGTCAAGCGCGGGGTGAGCCTCAAGGCGCTCGACGCGGGCGAACCACGATCCTCCGGCAAGGTCTACAAGATCACCGCCTCGACCAGCGAAGGGATCAGCCAGGAGAACGCCAAGAAGATCTCCAAGCTGATCCGTGACGAGGGCCCGAAGGGGGTCAAGGCGCAGATCCAGGGCGACGAGCTGCGGGTGAGCAGCAAGAGCCGTGACGATCTGCAGACGGTCCAGGCCCTGATCAAGGAGCAGGACTACGACTTCGCGGTCCAGTACACCAACTACCGCTGACCACACCGACGACCGCTGACACCGGGCACACCGATCACCGCGGTCACCGCCAGACCGGCGATGGCCACCAAGCACGAGAGGGTAGACGACATGGGACTTCTGGATGGGATGAAGGACAAGGCCGAGCAGCTGGGCGACAAGGCCAGCGAGCTGGTCGACGGCGTTCGGGACCGGTTCGACGGCGATGGACCTGCTGCCGACTCCGGGGCAGTTTCCGACCCGGCAGCAGCTGCCGCACCGGTGATCGACCCCGGTGCGCCGACACCCGGTGAACCGCCGGCCACGGCACAGCCCGCCGACGAGCTCGATCCCCCGTCCGCCGACGAGCTGTTCGACGCGGCGCAGGACAAGTCCGCCACGCTGCCGCCCGCCTGAGTCCCGCATTCGACCCAGCGCAGCGCTCCGCCGCCGAGCCGGACTGGCCGGTGGCGGAGCGCTGACGCCATACTGGCCGGCATGAGCGCCTTCGACTTCGAGGCCGACGCGCGAGCCGGACTGCCGGACTACGTCGCGACCTACTACGCCTCCGCGGCCGGCACCGGCGCCGGCCTGCCAGAGGGCATCGCCGACTGGAGTGCGCTGCGCTTCCGCCCACGGGTGCTGCGGGACATGAGCACCATCGACCTGAGCACCACCGTGCTGGGCACACCGGTGCGTACCCCGGTCCTGGTGGCGCCGATGGCCCAGCAACGCGCGGCGCACGATGAGGCTGAGATCGCGATGGGCCGCGCCGTCGCGAGGCACGGTTCGCTGCTCGGGGTGTCGACCAACTCGGCTGTCGCGTTCGCCGACATCGCCGCCACCGGCGCGCCGTGGTGGTTCCAGGTCTACATCACCCGCGACCGTGCCCTGACCGAGCTGCTGGTCGCGCGGGCGGTGGCCAACGGGGCACGCGCCCTCGTCCTGACCGTCGACATGATGGCGTTGCTGCCGCCCGGGGTGAATCCCCGCGACTGGCCGGACGGCCCCGGCAAGGCCCGGATGACCAACCTCACGCCCGAGGAGCTGGTGGCGGCCGGACCGCACGGGACCGAGATGAACTACGCCCTGACCTTTGCCGACATCGCCTGGCTGGGTGAACTGAGCGGACTCCCGGTGCTGGTCAAGGGGGTGGTCCGCGCCGACGATGCGCGGCAGTGCCGCGATGCCGGAGCAGCGGGGATCGTGGTGTCCACCCACGGCGGGCGCCGGATGGGCCCGACCACCAGCTCGGCCCGCGCCCTGACCGAGGTGGTGGCGGCGGTCGGCGATGACCTCGAGGTCTACGTGGACAGCGGCATCCGTAACGCCGAGCACGTCGCCGGCGCCCTCTCTCTCGGTGCCCGGGCGGTGTTTCTCGGTCGGGCGGCGCTCTGGGCACTGGCAGCCCGGGGTGAGGATGGTGTCTCGACGGTGCTGGACGCCTTCGCCGTCGACCTCGCCCAGGTCATGCTCCAGCTCGGGGTCCGCCGGATCGACGAGTTCGCACCCGACCTGCTCGCCGACCTGCCCTGGGCACCGCGCGGCTGATCCCGCCCGTGCGGACCCGCAATGCCGGACCCGCACGGCCGGACCCGCACAGCCGGCGCAGGTCTGGCAGGGTGATGCCATGACGAGTCGGATCTCCCATACCTCGGTGGACTCAGCTGACGCCTACGCCCAGTCGGTGTGGTGGGCCCAGGTGCTGGGCATGAGCGAGGACCCGGACGACCCCAACGAGCCGGGCCACGAGGAGTGCATGATCTTCTCCGCCGACGGGCGGACCCGGGTGCTGTTCATCGAGGTGCCGGAAGCCAAGAGCAGCAAGAACCGGCTGCACTTCGATCTGCGGCCCGACAGCGGGACCCGGGACGAGGAGATCGAGCGGGTTCTCGGACTGGGCGCCACCTGCGTGGACGACCTGCGTACGCCCGACGGCGCCGGCTGGATGGTGCTCGCCGACCCGGAGGGCAACGAGTTCTGTATCCTCCGTTCCGAGGCCGAGCTGACCCGTCCTGCGATGGCCACCGCGTGACGGCCCCCGTCCCGACGAGCCCGGCGCTGCCGGCTCCGGTGCTGCCGAGCGCCGGTCAGCTGGCCTGGCAGCAGCGCCGTCTCGGGTTCTTCTGCCACTACGGCCTGAACACCTTCTTCGGTCAGGAGTGGAGCGACGGGACGCTGCCCGCCGCCGCCTTCGACCCGACCGATCTCGACGCCCGCCAATGGGTCCGGGTGGCCAAGGAGGCCGGCGCTCGCTATTTCGTGCTGACGGCCAAGCACCACGACGGGTTCTGCCTGTGGCCGACAGCGACCACCGACTACTCCGTCCGTAGCGCGCCGTGGCGTGGCGGCACCGGTGACCTGGTCGCCGAGGTGGCGCAGGCCTGCGCCGAGGAGGGCGTGGGACTGGGGCTGTATCTGTCGCCCTGGGATCGCAACGCCGACTGCTACGACGACCCGGCGGCGTACGACGCCTTCTATCTGGCCCAGCTGCGCGAGCTGTGCACCGGCTACGGCCCGCTGGTCGAGCTGTGGTTCGACGGTGCCGGCTCGCAGGGACGGACGTACGACTGGAACGCCATCGGCGACCTGATCGCGGAGCTGCAGCCGGACGCCATGGTGTTCAACATGGGCCGGCCCACCATCCGCTGGGTCGGCAACGAGGACGGCCTGGCTGCGGACCCGGTCACCTATGTGGTGGACCGCACCGAGTTCTCCAACTACACCGTGCTCTCCACCGCCCTCGACCAGGCGCTCTATCTGCCGCCCGAGTGCGATGTCTCGATCCGGCGGGGCTGGTTCTGGGCGGCCGACGACGCAGCCAAGGACCTCGACCACCTGCTCGCCATCTACTACCGCTCCATCGGGCTGGGAGCGAATCTGCTCCTCAACTGCCCGCCGGACGACCGGGGCCGGATCCCCGACGCCGACGTGGCCCGACTGCGCGAGTGGCGGGCCGCACTGGACAGCCGGTTCGGGCAGCCGATCCCGGCCCGCCTTCGCCGGACCGGGCCGACGACCTGGTCGGCCGACTTCGATGCTCCGGTACGGCTCGACCACGTCGAGCTGGCCGAGGACCTCACTGGTGGCCAGCGGGTGGTGGCGCATTCGGTGTCCACCGCCGACCAGGTGCTCGCGGGTGGCCAGACGATCGGGGCGCAACGGCTGCATGTGTTCGAGCCGCGGGAGGTGTCCACGCTGACGGTCTCGGTCGAGGGCGACGGCGCCGTCCTGTCCTCGGTGACCGGGTATGCGGCCGGCACCACCAACACCGGCCAGATCGACTACCTGGCCGGCACCGAGGCACCGGGCTGACCAGCACCCGACCCGGTCGGGTCCGGGCTGTTGTGCCACCGCACCGGTGTCTGGCACGCTTCAGACCGTGAATCTGGTCCCGCAGCCGTCCTCCGTCCTCCCCGGCTCCGGCCGCTACGTGTTGCCCGCAGATCTCGGCGTGGCCGCTCCCCCGGCTCAGGCGGCGATCGTGCGCCGGCTGCTCGGACCGGGCACCGGGCTCGACCTGCCGACCACCGACGACGGCGCGCTGCGGGTCCTGGTTGACCCGGCGATGGCGTCGGAGAGCTACCGGCTCGAGGTGGACGCCGACGGCATCACCATCACCGCGGCCGACGACCGCGGCGTGAACTGGGCCACCCAGACGCTGCGGCAGCTGCTGCCGCCGGCGGCGCTCCGGCCGGCCCCCAGCGGCGTCCCGCTGGAGCTCGAGCACGTCCGGATCGAGGACCAGCCGCGGTTCCGCTGGCGTGGAGTGATGCTCGACGTCGCCCGGCACTACATGCCGCTGCAGCACCTGTTCGGCTTCGTCGACCTGCTGGCGCTGCACAAGTACAACACCTTCCACCTGCACCTGACCGAGGACCAGGGCTGGCGGTTCGAGTCCAAGAAATACCCGCGACTGCAGGAGGTGGCCAGCTGGCGGGCGGAGACCCGCAAGCATCTCGACGCCGAGGGCGACGGCACCCCGCACGGTGGCTTCTACACCCAGGACATGCTGCGGGCGCTGGTGACGTACGCCGACCAGCGGGGCATCACCATCGTCCCCGAGATCGAGTCCCCCGGCCACGTCCTCGGCCTGCTAGCGGCCTATCCCGAGCTGGGCAACCACCCGGAGACCGGCTATGCCCCCGCCACCACGTTCGGCATCTTCGACGAGGTGCTGAACATGTCGGACGACGCGATGACCGTGGTGTTCGACCTCTACACCGAGCTGCTCGACGTGTTTCCGGGGCGCTATGTCCACGTCGGTGGCGACGAGTGCCCGCGGACCGAGTGGCTGGACAACCCGGCGGCCCAGGAGCTGGCCCGCTCGCGCGGTCTGCCCGGGCCCGACCACCTGCAGCGTTGGTTCACCGAGCAGCTCCGGGACTGGCTCGCCGAGCGCGGCCGCCAGCTGGTGGGTTGGGACGAGATCAACGACGAGGGCGCGCTGCACGGCGCTGTGACGATGGCGTGGCGGGACGCGAAGTATGGCGTCGAGGCGGCCGAGGACGGGTTGGACGTGGTGATGTCCCCCTCCCCCAGCACCTACTTCGACTACTACCCCAGCGCCGATGACACCGAGCAGTACGCCGTCGGCGGGCTGCTGACCACCGAGACCGCATACGCCTTCGAACCACTGACCGGCATCCCGGCGACGGCGCACGAGCGGATCATCGGCACCCAGTGCCAGGTGTGGACCGAATACATGCCCCAGATGCGCCGGGTGGAGTACATGCTGTTCCCCCGCGCCTGCGCCCACAGCGAGGTGGCCTGGTCCGATCCCACCGACCGCTCCTGGTCTGAGTTCCAGCCCCGGCTGGCGGCCCACCTCGAGCGGCTGGACGCGCTGGGCGTGAACTACCGCCCCGAGTCCGGTCCGCGACCGTGGCAGCAGGGTGGCACGGGCGCCCTGGCCCGGCCCGCCGCGCACCGCCGCCCGGTCGAGTAGCCGCGGCTGCCCGGCTGGTCAGTCCCGGCCGGGCCGGGTCAGCTCGGGGATCTCGTGGGTCAGCTCGGCCAGCGAGATCGCCGGCACCACGGCGTCGCCGGCCCAGGCCAGCGCGTCGAACGGGCACTCCTCGACGCAGATGCCGCAGTACATGCACAGCGACCAGTCGATGGCGAACCGGTCCAGCACGTTGCGGGTCCGCTCCCGCGTCCCCGGCGGCAGGTCCTCGACCGGCTCGGTGTGTGAGTCGATGGTGATGCACCAGCTGGGGCACTCCCGGGCGCAGACCATGCACGAGGTGCAGGCCGACTCGATCAGCACGATGGACCCGTGCGGGGATGACTCGTGCGCGGACGACCCGTGCAGGGCCGACCCGCCGGCTGGGGCGGTCACCGGGTCCGCCGCCGGACTCGACCGCCGACAGCCGACGCGGCGACCTCCGACGGGTCCGCGGGCGCGGCTGCCGGATCCCGGTCACCCCAGACCGCCGGGTCGGGTACGCCGGGGGGCACCATCCGCCGCCGGCTGGGGGCGGCTGCGGTCTCGCCGGGCTCCTTGGCTCCCGGCCATCCGACCACGGCCCGGGCAGCCAGCACCTCGTCCTTGCGCAGCGGGGTCCCCTCGTACGCCGCTCCCAGCAGCAGCCGCCGCGGGTCACCACCGAGGAACGTCACCCCGAACAGCTCGGCCGCCTCGCGTTCGTGCCAGCCGGCCCCGGCGAAGACCTCGCGCAGGCTGTCCAGCCGGGGCTCGTCCCGCGGCACGTCGGTGCTGAGCATCAGCGTGGGAACGTCGGCCATCGTCAGGTTGCGCAGCACCAGATCGACCCGGAAGACGTCGCGGCGGCCGATCTCGTCGGTACAGCCCAGCCAGTCGAGGAAGGCGAAGCCGTCGCTTCGGGCTCGCTGCGCGGCCTCGCGCCACTGCTGCGGCTCGACGCTGCGGCGGTGATCGGTCTGCGGTGAGGTGGTCATCCGAGCCGCTCGCGAACCGAGGCCAACGCCTGCTCCAAGGCCTGCGGCGTCGGCGGACAGCCGGGCACGAAGATGTCCACCGCCACCAGCTGGTCGACCCCCTTGGTCACCGCGTAGGAGTCCCAGTACGGTCCACCCGAGGAGGCGCACGCGCCGAAGGACAGCACCGCCGGCCGCCGGCCGCCATACCGGGCGGCGGCGTCCACCACGGCGGCGACGGTGGGCGCCAGCCGGTCGGTCACCGTGCCGGACACGACCACAGCCACCCGGGCGGAGTCGCTCAGCTGCGTTCCCGGGCCGAGTGGGCGCCGAGCCGCGGCGGCCTCGAACTCCAGCGCACAGCAGGCCAGCGCGATGTCGACGACGACCAGCGACCCGTCGCCGTACCAGTCCAGCCACTGCACCCCTGCCACAGCCGACAGGGTAGTCCGGCCCAGCCGCCGGTGGCCGCAGGTCATCGGGTCCCGACGTCCACGCGGTGGAAGGCGTTGGGCCGTAGTGAGGCACGCCTTATCATTGGTGACGGTGCCGTGAGGCAGAACACGCCGATGACCGGCGGGGCCAGGGCACCGCTCCCCGACATTCCAGGTCCGGGGAATAGCTACGCCAGGAAGAAGGCTATCTCCGAGGTGAAACAGGTCCACACCCTCGATCGCGTCGTCATCCGCTTCGCCGGTGACTCCGGCGACGGGATGCAGCTGACCGGCGACCGCTTCACCGCGGACGCTGCCGTGTTCGGCAACGACATCTCCACCCTGCCGAACTTCCCGGCCGAGATCCGCGCACCTGCCGGAACTCTGCCAGGAGTCTCGAGCTTCCAGCTGCACTTCGCCAACTACGACATCATGACGCCCGGCGACCGCCCGGACGTGCTGGTGGCGATGAACCCGGCCGCGCTGAAGGCGAACATCGCCGACGTGCCACGCGGCGGCGTCATCATCGCCGACACGGCGGACTTCACCAAGCGGAACCTGACCAAGGTCGGCTATCACACCAACCCGCTGGAGGACGGCTCGCTGGCCGACTATCAGCTCCACGCGCTGGACCTGACCGGGATGACCGTCGAGGCGGTCAAGGCGTTCGGGCTGAGCCGCAAGGACGCGTCCCGAGCGAAGAACATGTTCGCGCTCGGCCTGCTGTCGTGGCTCTACCACCGCCCGACCGAGGGCACGCTCAACTTCTTGGCGTCGAAGTTCGCCAAGAAGCCGGCGATCCGCGACGCCAACATCACCGCATTCAAGACCGGGTACGCGTTCGGCGAGACCACCGAGGTCTTCGCCGTCACCTACCAGGTGGCGCCGGCGCCGATGCCGCCGGGTCAATACCGCCAGATCTCAGGCAACCTCGCGTTGGCGTACGGGCTGATCACCGGTGCCCGCAAGGCCGACCTGCCGCTGTTCCTCGGCTCCTACCCGATCACCCCGGCCTCCGACGTGCTGCACGAGCTGAGCAAGCACAAGCGATTCGGCGTCACCACCTTCCAGGCCGAAGACGAGATCGCCGGCGTCGGCGCCGCGCTCGGCGCCAGCTTCGCCGGCCATCTCGGAGTGACCACCACCTCCGGTCCCGGCGTCGCGCTCAAGGCCGAGACCATCGGCCTGGCCGTCATGACCGAGCTGCCGCTGATCATCTGTGACGTGCAACGCGCCGGCCCCAGCACGGGCATGCCGACCAAGACCGAGCAGGCCGACCTGCTGCAGGTGATGTACGGCCGTAACGGAGAGTCGCCGGTGCCGGTCATCGCCGCGCAGTCGCCGGCCGACTGCTTCGACACCGCGATCGAGGCGACCCGGATCGCCATCAAGTACCGCACTCCGGTGATCGTGCTCTCCGACGGCTACATCGCCAACGGCGCCGAGCCGTGGCCGGTACCCGACGTGTCGGCCATCCCGGAGATCGAGCCGGGTTTCGCGACCGAGCCGAACGGCACCGACCTGGCCGGCAAGGACGTCTTCTACCCCTATCGCCGCGACCCCGAGACACTCGCCCGGCCCTGGGCCATCCCCGGCACCGCCGGTCTGCAGCACCGGATCGGCGGCATCGAGAAGGCCAAGGACACCGGAGCCGTCTCGTACGACCCCGCCAACCATGACGAGATGGTCCGCACCCGGCAGGCCAAGATCGACGGCATCGTCCGCGACATCCCGGACCTGGTGGTCGACGACCCGAGCGGCGACGCCCGCGTCCTGGTGCTCGGCTGGGGCTCGACCTACGGGCCCATCACGGCAGCGATCCGGCGGGTGCGCAAGACGGGCCGCGCCGTGGCGCAGACGCATCTGCGCCACCTCAACCCGTTCCCGGCCAACCTCGGCGAGGTCCTCGCCGGGTACGACCGGGTGATCGTGCCCGAAATGAACCTGGGTCAGCTCGCCATGATGCTGCGGGCGAAGTACCTGATCGACGTACAGAGCTATTCCCGCGTTCGCGGGCTACCCATCTCGCTCAGCGAGCTCGCTACGGACCTCGAGTCCGAGATCGACCATCTCGAAGGAGTGACAGCGTGACCGCCGTCGACGAAGGTGTGGCCACCGCCGCACAGAACGGCTACCGAGGACTGGCGGGCGTGCCGCTGTCCCTGGAACCGCTGACCCGCAAGGACTTCACCAGCGACCAGGAGGTCCGCTGGTGCCCCGGCTGCGGCGACTACGCCGTGCTGGCCGCGTTCCAGGGCTTCATGCCCGAGCTCGGCATCAAGAAAGAGAACACGGTCATCGTGTCGGGCATCGGCTGCTCGTCGCGGTTCCCGTACTACGTGGACTCCTACGGCATGCACTCCATCCACGGTCGGGCGACCGCGATCGCCACCGGGGTGGCGACGGCGCGGGAGGACGCGGCGGTGTTCGTCATCACCGGTGACGGGGACGCGCTGTCGATCGGCGGCAACCACCTGATCCACGTGCTGCGCCGGAACGTGAACGTCACCATCTTGCTGTTCAACAACCGGATCTACGGTTTGACCAAGGGGCAGTACTCCCCCACCTCCGAGATCGGCAAGGTGACCAAGTCGACCCCGATGGGGTCGCTGGACAACCCGTTCAACCCGGTCTCCCTGGCGCTGGGCGCCGAGGCGACGTTCGTGGCCCGCACCATCGACTCCGACCGCAAGCACCTCACCTCGGTGCTCCGTGCCGCCGCCGCGCACCGCGGCACCTCGTTCGTGGAGATCTACCAGAACTGCCCGATCTTCAACGACGGCGCCTTCGACGTCATCAAGGACGCCGAGACGTCCGCCGACGCGATCATCCCGCTGGTGCACGGCGAGCCGATTCGCTTCGGTGTCGACGGGCGGCTGGGTGTGGTTCGCGATGCGGTCACCGGCAGCTTCGAGGTGGCCGAGGTCGACTCCGTCGGAGTCGAGGCGCTGGTGGTCCACGACGCGCACCAGCAGGACCCGACGTACGCCTTCGGCCTGTCTCGGCTGACCGCCTCGGGGATGCTGAACCGTTCGCCGATCGGCGTCTTCCGCGACGTCGACGCCGCCACCTACGACGACCTGGCGCGCGAGCAGGTCACGCTGGCCCAGGGCGCCGGCAACGACGACGACGCGCTGCAGGCGCTGATCGCCGGTGGTGACACCTGGACCGTGCGGTGACACCCGCACGGTCCGCATGGTGAGCGGCACCCCCACCGCGGTCAGCGAGACCGTCCCGACCGGGCAGGAGCGGAGCAGCAGGCACGGGGTCGCCTACGGGGTCGCGGCCTACACGCTGTGGGGACTGGTGCCGCTGTTCTGGCCGCTGGTCGCCGCCTCCGGCGCACTCGAGCTGCTCGCGCACCGGGTGGTGTGGTCCCTGGTCATCGCTGCGGTGCTGCTCGCGTTCACCGCCCGCAAGGGCTGGTGGGTCCGGCTGCGGACCCGCCGGAACCTGACCCTGCTGGCGGTGGCGGCGGCGACCATCTCGGTCAACTGGGGGCTCTACATCTGGTCGGTCAACTCCGGCCACGTGATCGAGACGGCCCTCGGCTACTACATCAACCCCATCTTCTCGATCCTGGTCGGGGTGGTGATGCTGCGCGAGCGGCTGGCGGTGGTCCAGTGGGTCAGCGTCGCACTGGCCGGGCTGGCCGTCGTGGTGCTCACCATCGACTACGGCCGGTTGCCGTGGATCGCGCTGGTGCTCGCCGCGAGCTTCGCGACGTACGGGGTGATGAAGAACCGGCTGAACGCGGGAGCGGTCGAGACCCTCACCCTGGAGTCGGCCATCCTCACCCCCGCCGCGCTGGCGTATCTGATCTTCCTGCAGGTCAACGGCACGCTGACCTTCGCCCACCTGGGCTGGTCGTACTCGCTGCTGCTGGTGTCCACCGGCGTGGTGACGATCATCCCGTTGCTGTGCTTCGCCGCCTCGGCCACCCGGCTGCCGCTGAGCACCCTCGGCCTGCTGCAGTATCTGGCTCCGACGTTTCAGTTCCTGCTCGGCGTGCTCTACTTCGGCGAGTCGATGTCGACCGGGCGCTGGGTCGGTTTCGGTCTGGTCTGGCTGGCCCTGATGGTCCTCACCGGGCACAGCCTGCTGCGGGCGCGTACCAACCGTCGGGCTCGCCTGGACGCCGTCCCCGGAACAGCCTGACCCTTTCTGGGCCCAACCTCACCGGCGGCTCCGGGGCACTGCGGCGCGGCGGCCGACGCCTGGGCCGCCGATGGCCCCGCGGCTGGATAGAGTGTGCGCGAATCCCCACCCGCAACGTCACGACGGAGAACTCGACCATGAGCGGAAACTACCCACCTGGCGGCCAGCCCGGACCCTACGGTCCGGAGCAGCCCCGCGATCCACAGCAGCCCGGCTTCGGGCAGCCCAGCGGACCTGCCTACGGTGGCGGGTACCCGCAGCAGCCGCCGCCCGGCTACGGCCAGGCCCCCGGCAGCTTCCCCGGCAACGCCGGCAGCCCGGGTACGCCCGGCTACTACGGCGGTCCTGGCCAGCCCGGACCTGGTGGACCGACCGGACCTGGTGGACCGACCGGACCTGGTGCTCCGATGGGTCCTGGTGGCCCCACCGGCCCCGGAGCACAGAAGAAGAACAACAACAAGGTGTTCCTGATCGTGGGCGCCGCAGTGCTCGCCCTGATCATCCTTGGCGTCACCGGCGGCGTCCTGCTGCTCAACCGTGGCGGCTCCGCCTCGGGACCCGTCGATCCCAGTGACCCGCAATCTGCCGCCGAGGCGGCCAGCAAGCCGTCTGATGCTGTCAAGGGCTATCTCGAGGCCCTCGCCGCCGGCCAGGCCGAGACCGCGCTGGCGCTGTCCAGCGAGCAGCCGGCCGACAAGACGTTCCTGACCGATGCCGTGCTGGCCGCCTCCAACAAGGTTGCCCCGATCACCGAGATCAACGTGCCCGAGGTGAGCGACGACAACACCTACAGCGTCGACGCGACCTACAAGATCGGTGAGGAAGCCGTCAGCGAGTCGTTCTCGGTGGAGAAGTCGGGTGACACCTGGAAGCTGCGCGAGGGTGTGTCCGAGCTGAACCTGTCCTACGTCCGCTCCAAGACCCTGCCGCTGAACGTCAACGGGGTCCCGGTCAAGACCGACAAGATCAAGATCTTCCCGGGGTCGTACGAGTTCACCAGCGGCAGCAAGCTGGTCGACTACGGCAGCGAGAACGTCCTGCTGCTGAAGAGCCCGTCGGACTACCCCAGCGCCAGTGACATCAAGCCCACGCTGACCGAAGAGGGCTACAACACCTTCGTGAAGACGGCCAAGGCGGGCCTCGACAACTGCCTGAAGCAGAAGCAGCTCGCTCCGGCGAACTGCCCGTTCGGCATCAAGGCGCAGTCGGGCCAGAAGATCACGGCCTCCACCATCAGCTGGAAGCTCACCGAGGACCCCTTCGCCAACCTGAAGCCGCGGCTGAACTACCAGAACCCGGCCCTGGTCGAGGGGTCGGCGTCGATGACCTTCTCCTTCCAGGCCCAGGGCAGCCAGGACGGTCGCAAGGCGACCTTCGGTCCACAGCGGGTCTACCGCTTCGTGAAGCTCTCGGGTGACATCACCAAGGAGCCGATGAAGGTCACCTTCTCCAACTGACGCTGGGCCCGTCTGAACCCGGCACCGACCACGGCGCGTCCGCAGCTCAGCTGCGGGCGCGCCGTCGTCTTTCGCCCGCCCCGACGACCGAGGTGGCGCGGGCGATCCGAGCGCACCGACCGCGCTGGGTAGCATCGGGTGCGTGACCGACACCCAGATCCCTCCCGTTATCGAGTTCGCCGACTTCGACCCCAGCACCCGGGTGCAGGACGACCTGTTCCGCCACGTGAACGGGGCCTGGCTGGACCAGACGGAGATTCCCGAGGACAAGCCGCTGACCGGCTCCTTCATGGAGCTGCGCGACGCAGCCGAGGCTGCCGTCCGCGACATCATCACCGGCATGGACGCCGCGCAGCCCGGCACGGACGAGGCGAAGATCGCCGACCTGTATGCCAGCTTCATGGACGCCGACGCCGTGGAAGCGGCCGGCGCCACCGCCTTGTCCCGACCGTTGGGCCGGATCGACGCGATCACCAACCCGGCGGAGCTGATGCGCCTGGTCGGTGGCTTCGCCCGCCGGGGCGTGCGTGGCCTGATCGACTTCGAGGCCGAGCCGGATCCGGGTGACCCCACTCGCTATGTGATGTTCGTCGGCCAGGGCGGCCTAGGCCTTCCCGATGAGGAGTACTACCGCCTGGACACGTACGAGGAGATCCGCGACGCCTACGGCGAGCACCTGGCGAAGGTGTTCTCCCTGGCCGGCCAGTCCTATCCGGCGACCCAGGCGCAGCGGGTGCTCGACCTTGAGACCGATATCGCCGCCGCGCACTGGGACAAGGTCAAGTCCCGCGACATGCGGGCCATGTACAACCTGATGGACCTGGCCGCCTTCGAGGCGTCCGCTCCGGGCCTGCACTGGCGCGAGTTCCTGGCCGGGGCGGAGATCGATGAGTCCACCATGGCCGAGCTGGTGGTGACCCAGCCGTCCTTCTTCACCGAGGTGGCCGAGCTGCTGACCGAGGAGCGGCTCGCCGCCTGGAAGGCGTGGGCGAAGTGGAAGCTGATCTCATCCATGTCGCCGTACCTGTCCAGCGCGTTCGTCAACGAACGGTTCCGGTTCTACGGCACCGTCTTGTCGGGCACCCCGGTGCTGAAGGAACGGTGGAAGCGGGGCGTCGAGCTGGTCGAGGGCGCGCTGGGCGAGGCCGTCGGGAAGGTCTACGTCGAGCGGCACTTCTCCCCCACCGCGAAGGCGCGGATGGACGAGCTGGTGGCCAACCTGATCGAGGCCTATCGGCAGTCCATCACCGCGCTGGACTGGATGACCGACGCGACCAAGGAGCGGGCCTTGGACAAGCTGAGCAAGTTCCGCCCGCACATCGGATATCCGTCGAAGTGGCGCGACTACTCCGCGCTGGAGATCTCGGCCGACGACCTGATCGGCAACGTGATGCGCGCCGCCGCCTTCGAGCTGAACCGGTCGCTGGCCAAGATCGGTCAGCCGATGGACCGG
Organism: Microlunatus sp. M237; assembly: GCF_056896895.1. Lineage (NCBI taxonomy): Bacteria > Bacillati > Actinomycetota > Actinomycetes > Propionibacteriales > Propionibacteriaceae > Microlunatus > Microlunatus sp. M237. Next base: position 795,519 of record NZ_JBXHBL010000001.1, read on the forward strand.
GAGGAGTGGCTGATGACCCCGCAGACGGTCAACGCCTACTATCACCCGCTGAAGAACGAGATCGTCTTCCCGGCCGCCATCTTGCAGCCCCCGTTCTTCCACGAGCAGGCTGACGACGCGGTGAACTACGGCGGCATCGGCGCGGTCATCGGCCACGAGATCGGCCATGGCTTCGACGACCAGGGCTCCACCTGCGACGGCGACGGCAAGCTCGAGGACTGGTGGACCGCCGAGGACCGGTCGGCGTTCGAGCAGCGCACCGGCGCCCTGATCAGCCAGTACGACGCTCTAGAGCCGGCGCAGACGCCCGGTCACCACGTGAACGGCGCGCTCACCATCGGTGAGAACATCGGCGACCTGGGCGGGCTCTCCATCGCGCTGAAGGCGTATCGGATCGCCCGCGGCGACACCGAGGTGGCACCGCTCGACGGCTACACCGACGAGCAGCGGCTGTTCCTCAGCTGGGGTGCCATCTGGCAGCAGAAGGCGCGGACCGAGATGGTGAAGCAGCGGCTGGCCACTGACCCGCACTCGCCGAATGAGTTCCGGTGCAACCAAATCGTCCGCAACCTCGACGAGTTCTATGCCGCCTTCGACGTGACCGAGTCGGATGCCTTGTGGCTCGCACCGAATGAGCGCGTCACCATCTGGTGAGCACCGCGGAGGTGGTGAGGCTCCGGTGTGTCGATCAGGCGCGCGACTTGGTCCAGATGATCGAGTAGCGCCACATCGGCAGCCGGCGCCAGGTGGCCCCCGGCAGGACTTCGGTGGCGCTGCGTCGTACGTCGACATAGGTGTGGGGCGGCGGCCACACGATCGGGGCGGAGTGCTCCCAGATGCCGTACCGACGCTGATAGCCGTACTGCTGCACCAGGCCTGCGAGGTCATAGAGCGCATCGAGCGGCCGTGACGACTTCGCCAGACCGACCACGGCCACCACCCCGCCCGGCGCGGTCAGGTCGGCGAACCGGGCGAACGTCTGGTCGAGGTCGGGCAGGTGATGAACCGTCGCCACCGAGGCCACGATGTCGAAGGAGGCCAGCGGGAAGGGATACGTCAGCACATCGCCGTGGATCCAGTCCACGGCCGGATCCTCGGTGCGGGCAGACTCCAGCACTCCGGCGTCGGGGTCCAGACCGGTCACCTTCGGCACCCGCTGATGCAGCTCGGCCGCCAGCAGACCGTTTCCGGTGCCGACGTCGAGAGCGGTCCGCGCTCCGGCCGGCACGGCATCGAGGATGCGGCGATGATAGTGAATGTTGTTGTTCCACCGAACCGCCCGCTGATCGATCATCGCCCTACCGTGCCCGGTCCGGCTGGCCGGGGCAACCAGCGACGCGGGCGGAAACCAGAATTAGCTCACCGGTCGCCAAGATCGGCTCACGATCACGGTGGCTGCGTCGTCTTCTAGCTATGACATCCTCACCAGACCTCCACGTCCACCCCATCGACCCCAGCGAGCTCGAGGCGATCCGGGCCCGGGGTCTCGACGCGTTCGGCAACGTCCCGGAGCTGCGGATCAGCGACGGCGGCGACCAGCTGCGCTGCTGTCTTCGACACAGTTCACCCGGTGACCGCCTCTGGGTGATCTCCCACGCTCCGCTGACCGCCCGGCGACCCTGGCGCGAGGTGGGCCCGGTGTTCGTGCACGCGGTGCCCTGCCAGGGCTATCACCCCGCCGGCGGCCTGCCGGACTTCGTCGCCGGCAAGCCCCGCGTGCTGCGCAGCTATACCGCCGACCAGGCGATGTACTACCGCGGCAACCGGATCACCGGAGCCGATGACGACCTGGACGCCGTCCTGCGCGAGCTCTTCACCGACCCCATGATCGCCGAGGTGCACCTGCGCAACCTGGAGGCGCAGTGCTTCATCGCCCGCGTCACGCGGTGATCACTGGACGCATCGGACGACGCTCAGGCGGAGCGGCTCACCACGGTGTCGCAGAGCTCCTCCAGCGCGCTCCGCGCCCGGCCCGCCGGCAGCGTACGCAGCTTGGACCGCGCCACCTCCGCGCGACGGAGCACCTCGGTCCGCGCCTGCTCGACCGACGGGTGTGCCCGCAGCAGCTGCAACGTCTCGGCGTGCAGCCCGTCGTCGGAGAGGTCGGCGTCCAACAGCTCGAGCAGCCGCGCGTCCGCCGGGTCGGTGGACCGTCGGGCCAGCAGCGTGGGCAGGGTCGGTACGCCTTCGCGCAGGTCGGCGCCGGGGGCCTTGCCGGTGGAGTCGCTGGTGATGTCGATGATGTCGTCGCTGAGCTGGAAGACCAGGCCGATCTCCTCGCCGAACTCCGCCATGGTCTGCTGCACCGCCGCGTCGGCCCCGCCGAGCTTGGCCCCGAACACCGCTGAGGTGGCGATCAGGGAGCCGGTCTTGTCGGCCAGCACCTGGAGGTAGTGCTGGACCGGGTCCTCGCCGTCCTGCGGCCCGACGGTCTCGGCGATCTGGCCCTGGACCAGCCGGGCGAAGGTGCGTGCCTGCAGCTGGACGTACTCGGGGCCGAGCTCGGAGACGAGATCGGAGGCACGGGCGAAGAGGAAGTCACCGACCAGGATGGCGACCGAGTTGCCCCAGCGCACGTTGGCGCTCGGAGCACCGCGGCGCAGCGGAGCGTCGTCCATCACGTCGTCGTGGTAGAGGCTGGCCACGTGGGTCAGCTCCACCACGACGGCACCGCGGACCACGTCGGCGGCGTCCGCCGCGGGACCCAGCTGGGCTCCCAGGACGACGAGCAGCGGACGGAACCGCTTCCCGCCGGAGGCGATGATGTGCTGTGCGACGTCGGTGACCATCGGGGTCCGGGCCTCGGCCGCGTCCAGGAGCGCGGCCTCGATCACCTCGAGCTGGGCACGGACGGAGTCGGCAAAGACCTCGTCGTGCGTCGATTCTGCAAGCACATCTCTCCTCAGCGCCCGATCAGCGCAAGAACTCCCCCGCATGCTGGGCGAGATCCAGCAGCGGTCCGGGGAACACACCTAGGGCCACAGTAGCGACGACCCCAAGTCCGACGGCGGTCAGCGTAGTCCACCCGGGCCGCGCAACCACTGCCGCACGCTCGGTGGGGTCGGAGAAGAACATCATCACGATGACCCGGATGTAGAAGAAGGCGGCGATGACGCTGATGACCACGGCGACGACCACCAGCCAGTGCGCCCCGCCGGTCCAGGCAGCTGCGAAGACCGCCCACTTCCCGATGAAGCCACTGGTCAGCGGAATGCCGGCGAAGCTCAGCAGGAACAGAGCGAAGACCAGCGCCACCATCGGCGAGCGCCGGCCCAGGCCGACCCAGCTGGTCAGCAAGGTGGCCTCCCCGCTGGCGTCGCGGACCATGGTGATCAGGGCGAACGCACCGATGGTCGCCGCGCCGTAGGCCACCAGATAGAACAGGATCGACGAGACGCTCGTCAGTGCGCCGGGCGGGCTGCCGGTGGCGGCCTGGGAGGCGCCCACCAGCGCAGTCAGGATGAACCCTGCATGGGCGATCGAGGAGTACGCCAGCATCCGCTTGACGTCGGTCTGGGTGATAGCCAGCACCGAGCCCAGCGCCATGGTGGCGATCGCGACGACAGTCATCAGTGGCTGCCAGTCCCAGCGATCGGCCCCCAGGGCGACGTAGAACACCCGGAGCAGTGCGCCGATGGCGGCGATCTTCGTGCAGGCGGCCATGAAGGCGGTGACCGGGGTCGGCGCGCCGGCGTACACGTCGGGCGTCCAGGAGTGGAACGGCACCGCCCCGAACTTGAAGAGCAATCCCGCGCCGACCAGCGCCATGCCGGCCAGCAGCAGCCCGGTGCCCTGCTGGCTGGTGCGCAGCGCGGCGTCGATCGCGGCCAGCTCGAAGGAGCCGGCATAGCCGTACAGGAGGGCGGCGCCGTAGAGGAAGAACGCCGAGGACAGCGCCCCGAGGAGGAAGTACTTCAGGGCCGCCTCCTGTGACAGCAGCCGCCGGCGCCGGGCCAGCCCACAGAGCAGGTAGAGCGGCAGTGACAGCACCTCGAGGGCGACGAACATGGTGATCAGGTCGTTGGAGGCGGGGAACAGCATCATGCCGACCAGCGCGAACAGAGCCAGCGGGAAGACCTCGGTGTGCTCCACCTTGGCTTCGGCAGCCTCCCGCTCGGCCGCGGTCCCGGGGACGGCTGCGGCCTGCGGCGCGAAGACGCTGGCCCCGTTGTCCAGCCGGCGCTCGGCGAACACGCCGAAGGAGACGGCACCGAAGACCAGCAGGATCGTCCACATGAAGTACGTCGGACCATCGATGGCCACCGACCCGACTGCGGTGATGGCCGGGTCGTGCACGTACCAGTTGCGCAGGGTCATGACCAGCGCGGCCAGGATGGATCCGAACGTCACAGTCAGCTGGAGGGCCTGCCGGTTCGCCCGCGGTGCGAGAGCCTCGACCAGCACCCCGATGAGCGCGCCGGCGAAGACCAGCAGCATCGGCGACAACAAGGCGTACTCAAGCTTCGGGGCGGGCATGCTCGGCAACTGCAGAGCCACTGCCAGGAACGGTGTTGCGGGCATCATCGGCCACCCTCCGCGAGCACTGTGGGTTCGGGGTCGGTCACGCCGACGTGTTGCATGGTGGCGACCACGGTCGGCTCGATCACGTCAAGCAGCGGCTTGGGGAAGACACCGAGGACGATGATCAGCAGCACCAGGGGGGCCAGGGCGAGCCGTTCCCGACCGCGGAGGTCGTCGACCTGCTCGGACACGACCGGATCCAGCGGTCCGGTCATGATGCGCTGATACATGATCAGGATGTAGAGCGCGGCCAGCACGATGCCGAGCGTCGACACCGCCGCGAACACCGGGTGCCGGGTGAACGTACCGGCCAGCACCATGAACTCCGACACGAAGCTCGACAGTCCGGGCAGCGACAGCGTCGACAGCCCGGCGAACAGCAGCACCCCCGCCAGCACCGGTGCCGTCTTCTGCACCCCACCGAAGGCGCCGATGTCGGCCGACCCGCGCCGCTTCACCAGATAGCCGACGGTGAGGAAGAGCGCCGCGGTGGAGAGACCGTGGTTGAGCATGTAGAGCGTCGAGCCGGTCAGGCTCTGGGTGGTGAAGGCGAAGATGCCGAGCACGATGAAGCCGAAGTGACTGATCGAGGTGTACGCCACGAACCGCATCAGGTCGCGGCTGGCGATGGCGAGGATGGCGCCGTACAAGATCGAGATGGTGGCCAGCGTGAGCACCACCGGGGTGGCCCAGGTGCTGGCCTCGGGGAACAGGCCCAGACAGAACCTGATCATGCCGAAGGTGCCGATCTTGTCCATCACGCCGACCATCATGGTCGCCCCGCCAGGGCTGGACTGCTCCGCGGCGTCCGGCAGCCAGGTGTGGACCGGGACCAGCGGCGCCTTGATCGCGAAGGCGAACATGAAGCCCACGAACAACCAGCGGCCGGTGCCGGTGGCGATGTCCAGCTGGGCGAGGTCGGCCAGCAGATAGCTGGGCTGCCCGGCGCGGGCCGAGGCGACGTACAGCCCGATCACCGACGCCAGCATGACGAAGCCGCCGAGCAGACCGAAGATCAAGAACTTGGCCGCGGCGCGGGCGCGCTTGGGTCCGCCGAACCGTCCGATCAGGAAGTACATCGGGACGAGGATGACCTCGAAGAAGACGTAGAACAAGAAGACGTCGGTGGCCAGGAACAAGAACAGCGCACAGCTCTCGACGGCCAGCACCAGGGCGAAGAAGAGCCGTGGGTCCTGCTGTGGGGCGGTGTCGTCGCGGATCCAGCCGTTGCTGCCCGACTGGTCGGCGTCGTTCCAGCTGGCCACGATCACCACCGGGGTGACGATGGCGACCAGCAGGACCAGGACCAGACCGATCCCGTCGAGGCCGAGGGCGTAGTAGGCCCCGAGCGGCTTGATCCAGGACACCTGTTCGGCGAGCTGCATCCCACCGCCCGGGCGGAACCGCACGGCCAACACGATCGCCAGTGCCAAGGTGAGCAGCGAGACCGCCAGCGCCGTCTGCTTGGCGGCGCGGCCGCGGACGCCGATCAGCGCCAGGGCGCCGACCGCCGGAAGCAGGGCGAGGACAGTGAGCCAGGGGAAAGACATGTCTTCCTTTCCTCTCAGCCCAGCCGGCCGAGGACGAGGATGGCTCCGACAGCGGCGGCTCCGGCCACCATCGTCAGCGCGTAGGTCCGGACGAACCCGTTCTGGGCCCGGCGCATCCACATGGACAGGCCGCCGAGGACGGCTCCGGTGCCGTTGGCGGCAGCGTCGATGCCGCTGTCGTCCAGCCGGGCCAGTCCGGCGGTGAGGTGCTGCCCGGGCCGCATGAACACCGCCTCGTTGATGGTGTCACCGAACAGGTCGGAGCGACCGGCGAGGACGAACGGCGATCGGGTCTGCGGCTGCGTCACCGGGATGTCGCGTCGAGGCCCGAACAGCAGAACCGCGACCGCCACGCCGGCGGCGACCACCAGCAGCGTCACCACGCCGACCAGCGAGAAGTGCAGCAGGCTCGGCGCGTGTGCCTCGGCGTGGGCGCCGCCCGTCGCCGGATCGAGCCAGCCGCTGATCCAGTTGTTCAGCACCAGGCCACCGAGCACCGAGCCGGCCGCCAGGATGATCAGCGGCACGGTCATCACCAGCGGTGACTCGTGCGGGTGCACGTCCTTGGCCCACCGCTTCCGGCCGAGGAAGGTCATCAGCATCAGCCGGGTCATGTAGAACGCGGTGACGCCGGCGCCGAGCAGCGCAAGCACACCGACCACGATGTTGTGCTCGAACGCCGCCTCGATGATGTGGTCCTTGGAGTAGTACCCGGAGAAGAACGGGAAGCCGATGATGGCCAGATAGCCCGCGGCGAAGGTGGCGAAGGTGATCGGCATCACGCGGGCCAGCGCACCGTAGTGGCGCATGTTCACGTCGTCGTCCATGGCATGCATCACCGAGCCGGCGCCGAGGAACATGTTGGCCTTGAAGAAGCCGTGGGTGATCAGGTGGAAGATCGCGAACGCGTAGCCGGCCGGACCGATGCCGGCCGCGAGCATCATGTAGCCGATCTGGGACATAGTGGAACCGGCCAGGGTCTTCTTGATGTCGTCCTTGGCGCAGCCGATCCACGCACCGACGAGCAGGGTGACGGTGCCGATGATCACCACGGCCGTGCTGGCCGTTTCGGTCTCGGCGAAGATCGCGTGGCTGCGGGTGACGAGATAGACGCCGGCGGTGACCATGGTGGCCGCGTGGATGAGTGCGGACACCGGGGTCGGGCCCTCCATCGCGTCCAGCAGCCAGGACTGCAGCGGCACCTGGGCCGACTTGCCGCAGGCACCGAGGAGCAGCAGCAGTCCGAGCACCGTGGCCGTTGTGCCACTCATCTGGGCCGCGCCCTGGTTCACGGTGGTGAACGCCGAGGAGCCGAAGGTGGCCAGCATCAGCATGATCGCCACGGACATGCCGAGGTCACCGACCCGGTTCACCACGAACGCCTTCTTGGCGGCAGTGGCGGCGGACGGCTTGTGCTGCCAGAAGCCGATCAGCAGGTAGGAGGCCAGGCCGACGCCCTCCCAGCCGACGAACAGCACCAGATAGTTGTCGGCCAACACCAGCAGCAGCATCGCCGCGATGAACAGGTTGAGATAGGCGAAGAAGCGCCGGCGGCGCTCATCGTGGGCCATGTAGCCGATCGAGTAGACGTGGATCAGGCTGCCGACACCGGTGATCAGCAGCACGAACAGGATCGAGAGCTGATCCAGCTGCAGCCCCACCGAGATGTCCCAGCCGCCGGTCGGGATCCACGAGTAGAGCGGCAGTGCGACCGAGCGCTCTGCCTCCCCTCGACCCAGCAGCTGCACGAACAGCACCAGACCGAGCGCGAACGAGACGATCGGAGCCACTGTGCCGAGCAGGTGGCCCCAGCGATCGCTGACTCGGCCGCTGAGGAGCAGAAACGCCGCGCTCAGCGCCGGCACGGCGATCAGCAGCCAGGCCCAGGAGAACAGGCCGGAGGCGGCCACCGGGGTGACGATCTCGAGTGGGTTCACGTTCGCCTCTCAGAACTTCAGCAGGTTGGCGTCGTCGACCGATGCCGAGCGTCGAGTACGGAAGATGGTCACGATGATCGCCAGCCCCACCACGACCTCGGCGGCCGCCACCACCATGACGAAGAAGGCGGCGATCTGGCCGTCGAGGGTGCCGTACATCCGCGAGAACGTCACCAGCGCCAGGTTCGACGCATTCAGCATCAGCTCCACACACATGAAGGCGACGATGGCGTTGCGGCGGACCAGGAACCCGACCGCGCCGATGGTGAACAAGATCACCGACAAGATGATGTAGTGATCGGTCATTGCGCATCCCCCTTCCGGTCGAGTCCCTCGGACTCCTCCGAGCCGGGGGTGATGGCGGCGACGGTGTCGGTCACCGGCTGCGACAGCTCGCGGCTGTCAGCCACGGTGCCACGGCTGCGCAGCGTAGCGGAGACCGACCGTTCGGCAATGGTGCCGTCGGGCAGCAGGGCCGGGGTGTCCACCGCGTTGTGGCGGGCGAAGACGCCCGGGGTGGGCAGCGGGCCGGGGTGCTCGCCGGTCTCGGCGTAGCGCTGCATCCGCTCCGACACCAGGTCGGCCTGGGTGCGCCGCTTGGTCAGCCGTTCGCGGTGGGCCAGCACCATCGCCCCTAGGGCGGCGGTGATCAGCAGCGCCGAGGTGGCCTCGAAGATGAAGACGTAGCGGTTGAACAGCAGAGCGGCCAGGCCCTGGACGTTGCCGCCATAAGCGCTGTTGGCCCGCTCCAGCCCGATCGGGTCGCCCACCACGGCATTGCCGACGGCGGCGACGAGCAGCAGGGCGAAGCCGAGACCGGCCACCGCAGCCATCGCGCGCTGGCCCTTGATCGTCTCGACCAGCGAGTCCGCCGCGTCGACGCCGACCAGCATCAGCACGAACAGGAACAGCATCAAGATGGCGCCGGTGTAGACGATGATCTGCACGGCGAACAGGAAGGGGGCGTCCTGGGCCGCGTACTGCACGGCCAGCGAGATCATCACCGTCGCCAGGCAGAGTGCGGAGTGCACCGGCTTCTTGGACAGCACCATGCCCAGTGCGGCCAGCACCATCACCGGTGCCAGCAGCCAGAACGCCACCGAGGCGCCCGTCACCATGGGCATCAGCCCCAGTGTCGTCATCGCTTGATCCCTTGGTTGATCTTCTTCGGTTCGACGCCGCTGATGTCGCCGGCCCGGTCGTCGGGGCGCCCGCTGGCGGGCAGCCCGAGGAAGTAGGTCTGCTCGTCGTCGCCGAGACGCCGCGGGTGCGGCGGCTGCTCCATCCCCGGCAGCAGCGGACCCAGCAGATCCGACTTCTCATAGATCAGCGCGGCTCGGTTGTCGTCGGCCAGCTCGAACTCGTTGGTCATGGTCAGCGCCCGGGTCGGGCAAGCCTCGATGCACAGCCCGCACAGAATGCAGCGCAGGTAGTTGATCTGGTAGACGCGGCCGTAGCGCTCGCCCGGGGAGAACCGCTCCTCCTCGGTGTTCTGGGCACCCTCGACGTAGATCGCGTCGGCCGGGCAGGCCCAGGCACAGAGCTCACAGCCGACGCACTTCTCCAGTCCGTCGGGCCAGCGGTTGAGCTGGTGACGGCCGTGGAAGCGCGGTGCGGTGACCTTCGGCTTGAGGGGGTAGTCCTCGGTGAAGGTCTTGCGGAACATGGTCTTGAACGTGACGCCGAAGCCGGCGACCGGGTCTAGCCAACCCATCAGGAACTCTCTCCGTTCTCAGACGTCCTGCTCGGTGCGGTGTCGGTGAGGTCGCCGTCCTCAGCGGTCAGCACCCCCGCCAGCTCGGGCAGCCGCTGGTCGCCCATCGGTGGTACGGGATAGCCGCCGGCGAAGGCGTCGAACTCGGCCGGCTCGTCGTCGACCTCCTCGACCTCCTCCTTGCCGCCGAAGAAGCTGAGGGCCAGCAGCGCCACGAAGACGACACCGGCGCCCACCAGGAAGGTCCGCGACTGGATCCAGCCCTCGGCGGTGCCGACCCGGAAGGTCGCGATGACCACCAGGTAGGCCAGCGAGAGCGGAATCAGCCAGCGCCAGCCGAACCGCATGAACTGGTCGTAGCGCAGTCGCGGCAACGTGCCCCGCAGCCAGACGAAGATCGACAGCATCAGCACGACCTTCAGCAGGAACCACAGGATGCCCCAGTAGCCGGAGTCGAGGCCGGGGATCAGGTTGAACGGCAGCGGGGCGTGGTAGCCACCGAGGAACAAGGTGGTGGCCAGGGCCGAGACCGTGATCATGTTCATGTATTCGGCCATGAAGAACATCGCGAACCGCATCGAGGAGTATTCGGTGTGGAAGCCGCCGACCAGCTCGCCTTCGGCCTCGGGCAGGTCGAACGGGGCGCGGTTGGTCTCCCCCACCATCGAGATCAGATAGAGCGCGAACGCCGGGAACAGCACCACGGCGTACCAGCTGGGCAGTGGCACATTGAGGCCGAAGATCTCGGTGTAGGCGACCTGGTCCTGAGCCGCCACGATCTCGGAGGTGGACATCGAGCCCGCGTAGAGGAAGACGGCGACCAGGGCGAGCCCCATCGCGACCTCATAGCTGATCACCTGGGCGCTGGAGCGAATCGCGCCGAGCAACGCATAGGTGGAGCCCGACGACCAGCCGGCGAGAACGATGCCGTAGACGCCGATGGACGCGATGGCCAGCACGAACAGCACCGACACCGGCAGGTCGGTGACCTGTAGCGGCGTGGTGATGTCGGTGAACGGGATCCGCACCTCACCGGCGATCGGGATGACCGCGAACGCGGTGATGGCCGGGATGGCGGTGATGAACGGAGCCAGCATGAACACCACGCGGTCGGCGGCCTTCGGGGTGAAGTCCTCCTTGAACATCAGCTTCATGCCGTCGGCCAGCGACTGCAGCAGACCGAAGGGCCCGTTCATGGTCGGACCCTTGCGGTGCTGCATGATCCCGACCAGGCGGCGCTCGTACCAGATGGTGAACAGGGTCATCACCAACAGCACGGCGAAGGCGAAGACGGCCTTGATCAGGACCACCCACCACCGGTCCGCACCGAAGATGGTCAGGTCGAGCGGGATCGTGGCCAGGGCGCTCATGCGTGGGCTCCGTTCCGGTTGTCGGCGGCACTCCCGCTGGACTCCGGGATGACGCCGGCCGCGGCCAGCGTCACCACGTCGCCGGCAGCGGCGGCCAGGTGCTCGGACACGGCCATGCCGGGTGCGCGGGTGGGCACCCACACCACCCCGTCCACCATCGCGGGCACGATCTGCACCGGCAGCGTCAGGGCCCCGCGGTCGTTGGAGACCACCACCCAGTCGCTGACCCCGGCGTTGGCGGCGGTGCGCGGCGACATCCGGGCGACCGGTGGGCGCGCGGTGGCCATCAGCGGAGACTCATAGTCCACCGCCCGGCTGTCGTCGATCGCCAGGCGCCAGGTCGCGAGCACCGCTGTGTGGTCACCGGCGGCGCTCGGTACGCCCGCCCCGATGGTCGGCGCCGGAGCGCGGGTGCCCTCCCACGGGCCCAGCTCGGCCAGCTCGGCGCGGGCCTGAGCCGGTGTCCGGACGCCCAGGTCGGCGCCCATCGCGTCGGCCAGCGCGGCGAGCACCCGCAGGTCGCTCATCGAGTTGTCGGTCCGGATGACCACGTCGAAGGAGCGTTCGCGGCCCTCCCAGGTCAGGAACGACCCGGCCCGCTGCTCCATCAGGGAGACCGGGAACACGACGTCGGCACGTTCGGTGACCAGCGAGGCGCGGGTCTCCAGGCTGACCACGAACCCGATGGACTCCAGCCCGGCCAGGGCCGCCTCCGGGTCCAAGAAGTCGCGCGGGTCGACCCCGGCGACGACCAGGGCGGCCAGCTCGCCGTCCTCGGCGGAGAGCAGCATCTCGTCGGCGTCGCGACCCTCCAGCGCCGGGACCGAGTCCACGCCCCAGGTGGTGGCGGTGTCGATCCGGGCCGAGGCGTCGGCAACCGGACGGCCACCGGGCAGCAGGTTGGGCAGGCAGCCCGCCTCGACCGCCCCACGGTCGCCGGCCCGGCGCGGCACCCAGGCCAGCCGGGCGCCGGTCTCCCCGGCGAGCGTCACCAGGGCCGACAGGGTGCCGGAGGACTCCGCCGCCCGCTCGCCGACCAGGATGACCGAGTCGGCGTCGAGAACAACCTCGCTCGGCAGCGCAGCCAGCACCTCGGCCTCGGCTCCCGGCACCGCCGGGACCAGCGTGCTGCCGGCCTTGCGGGCACCGTTGCTGAGATAGGGCGCGACGGTGAACGAGCGCAGTCCCTTCTTGCGGAACGCCTTGCGCAGCCGCAGGAACAGCACTCCGGCCTCTTCCTCCGGCTCGAAGCAGACCATCAGCACCGAGGAGGCGCGCTCGACATCGGCGTAGGTCACACCGCGGCCGGTACCGGCGACGGCGTGCGCCAAGAAGTCGGCCTCTTCGGCCGAGTGCGGCCGGGAGCGGAAGTCGATGTTGTTGGTGCCCAGCACGGTACGGGCGAACTTGGCGTAGCCGTAGGCGTCCTCCACGGTGAGCCGGCCACCGGTCAGGACGCCGACCGAGCTGCCGGCCGCGGCCAGACCCTGCACCGCGACGTCGAGCGCTTCGGGCCACGATGCCGGCCGCAGCACGCCGTTCTCGCGGACCAGCGGCCGGGTCAACCGGTCCTCGCCGCGTCCGTAGCGGAAGGCGAACCGGTCCTTGTCGGTGATCCACTCCTCGTTGACCTCGGGGTCGTCGCCGGCGAGGCGGCGCAGCACCAGACCACGCCGGTGGTCAACCCGGATCGCGGACCCGCAGGAGTCGTGCTCCGACACCGACGGGGTGGAGACCAGGTCGAACGGCCGCGACCGGAACCGGTACTCCGCACTGGTCAGCGCACCGACCGGGCAGATCTGGATGGTGTTGCCCGAGAAGTAGGACTGGAACGGCTCACGTTCGTAGATGCCGACCTGCTGGAGCGCGCCGCGCTCGATCAGGGCGATGAACGGGTCGCCCGCCACCTGCTCGGAGAACCGGGTGCAGCGGGCGCACAGCACGCAGCGTTCCCGGTCCAGCAGGACCTGGGCGGAGATGTTGACCGGCTTGGGGTACGTCCGCTTCACGTCGGTGAAACGCGACTCGTCGTTGCCGTAGGCCATCGCCTGGTTCTGCAGCGGGCACTCGCCGCCCTTGTCGCAGATCGGGCAGTCCAGCGGATGGTTGATCAGCAGGAACTCCATCTGACCGTGCTGGGCCTTGGCGGCCACCGGTGACGTCACATGGGTGTTGATCACCATGCCCGGTGCGACCTCGATGGTGCAGGAGGCCTGTGGCTTGGGCATCCCTCGGCCGTTGCCCGCGTCGGGCACCTCGACCAGGCACTGCCGGCAGGCGCCGACCGGGTCCAGCAGCGGGTGGTCGCAGAACCGCGGAATGGCCACGCCGATCAGCTCGGCGGCACGGATGACCAGCGTTCCCTTGGGCACCGACACCTCGGTGTCGTCGATCGTCAGGGTGACCAGGTCCTCCGCCGGCGCCAGGTCGGTGCCGGCCGTGCTGGGCCCGTCGGGCTTCTGTCCGCTGGCCGTACCCGTGCCCTGCGACCCGGAAGGGCTGTTCGTGGTGACCGTCATGGTGTGGCTCCTGACCCGGACGTCGCCCGGACGAAGGTGGTGCTCCGCTCGTAGGGGAAGAGCTCCCAGGCCGGGGTGTGCATGGCGGCCTCGAACTCGTCACGGAAGTGCTTGATCGCCGAGGAGATCGGCGACGTGGCGCCGTCGCCCAGGGCGCAGAACGAACGACCCAAGATGTTGTCGCACAGGTCGAGCAGCTTCTCGATGTCGCCGTCTTGACCCTGACCGGCCTCCATCCGCTTGAGGATCTGGACCAGCCACCAGGTCCCCTCGCGGCACGGCGTGCACTTGCCGCAGGACTCGTGCTTGTAGAACTCGGTCCAGCGCAGCACCGTGCGGACCACCGAGGTGGTGTCATCGAAGCACTGCAGCGCCTTGGTGCCGAGCATCGACTTCACGCTCGCCACCCCCTCGTAGTCCAGCGGTACGTCGAGGTGCTCGGGGGTGAGGATCGGGGTGGAGGAGCCGCCGGGCGTCCAGAACTTCAGCGAATGTCCGTCCCGGATGCCGCCGGCCAGCTCGAGCAGCTGGCGCAGCGTGATGCCGAGTGGCGCCTCGAACTGACCTGGCTGCTTCACATGGCCGGACAGCGAATAGATCGTCATGCCCTTCGACTTCTCGGTGCCCATCGAGGAGAACCACTCGGCGCCGTTGCGCAGGATGGACGGCACCGATGAGATCGACTCGACGTTGTTGATCACTGTCGGGCTGGCGTAGAGACCCGCCACGGCAGGGAACGGCGGCCGGAGCCGGGGTTGGCCGCGGCGTCCCTCCAGCGAGTCGAGCAGCGCCGTCTCCTCGCCACAGATGTACGCCCCGGCGCCGGCGTGCACCACGACCTCCAGGTCGTAGCCGGTACCGAGCACGTTCTTGCCGAGATAGCCGGCCGAGTACGCCTCGCGGACGGCCTGCTGCACCCGGCGCACCACGTGCAGCACCTCGCCGCGGACGTAGATGAACGCGTAGTTGGCGCGGATGGCGTAGGCGGAGATGATCACCCCCTCGACCAGGGTGTGCGGGCTGGCCATCATCAAGGGGATGTCCTTGCAGGTGCCCGGCTCCGACTCGTCGGCGTTGACCACCAGATATTTCGGCTTCGGGTTGTCCTGCGGGATGAAGCTCCACTTCATCCCGGTCGGGAAGCCGGCGCCGCCGCGGCCACGCAGACCCGAGTCCTTGACCAGCGTGACCACGTCGGCCGGAGCCATCTGCAGGGCCTTGCGCAGCGCCGAGTAGCCGCCGCCGCGCTCGTAGTTGACGATCTTCCACGCGCGCTCGTCGCCCCAGTTGGCGGTGAGCACCGGGGTCAGGGTGTCGGTCACTTGTCCTCCTCGCTTTCAGCGGCGCCGTCGGCCGGGGCCGGCGGAGCGGCCCAGCCGTTCTCGGCGGCGATCCGCAGCCCCAGCTGCGACGCCGGACCCGAGGTCGGTCCCTCATCGGCCCGGTTGTCGGGGAAGCCGGCGAGCACCCGCTCGGCCTGCTTCCAGGTGCAGACCCGGGCACCGCGGGTCGCGGTGACCTCTTCGCCGGCTCGCAGCGCGTCAACGACGGCCACGGCGGAGTCCGGGGTGGTGTTGTCGAAGAACTCCCAGTTGACCATCATCACCGGGGCGTAGTCGCATGCCGCGTTGCACTCCAGGTGCTCCAGGGTGATCGTGCCGTCCGCCGTGGTCTCGTCGTTGCCGATCCCGAGGTGGTCCTGCAGCGCGGAGTACACCTCGTCGCCGCCCATGATCGCGCAGAGCGCGGTGGTGCAGACCCCGACGTGGTAGTCCCCCACCGGACGCCGCTTGTACATCGTGTAGAAGGTGGCGACGCCGCTGACCTCGGCCGGCGTGAGCTGCAGGATCTGCGCGCACGCCTCGATCCCGGCCGGGGTCACCCGCCCTTCGACGCTCTGCACCAGGTGCAGCATCGGCAGCAGCGCGCTGCGCGGCTGGGGATAGCGGGCTGCGATGGAGCGCATCTCTTCCAGCGTCTGCGCGGTGATGGCGGTCTCCACCGTCGAATAGTCCAGGCTCGGCTCGTCGAAGTGGGTGGGAAAGTGACCGTGCCCGATCAGCTCGTTGCTGCCGGTGTCACTGCCGGTGTCGCCGCCGGCGTGGCCGGCGCGGGCGTGCGCCTGCGGCTCGATCTTCGCCGTGGCCTCCCGCTCGGGACTTCCCTGTGGCTCGTTGGTCATCGGTCCACCCCACCCATCACCGGATCCAGCGAGGCGACTGCCACCACCACGTCGGACACCATCGCACCCTCGCACAGCGCGGGCATGGCCTGCAGATTCACAAAGCTCGGGTCGCGGAAGTGCGCCCGGAACGGCTTGGTCCCGCCGTCGGAGACGAGGTGCGCACCGAGCTCGCCGCGCGGGCTCTCGATCGGGACGTACGCCTGACCGGCCGGCACCCGGAACCCCTCGGTGACCAGCTTGAAGTGATGGATCAGCGCCTCCATCGACTCGCCCATGATGTGCTTGATGTGCTCGTTGGAGTTGCCCATCCCGTCCGAGCCGATCGACAGCTGCGCCGGCCAGGCGACCTTGGGGTCGGCGACCATGACCGGGTCGCCGGTCATCTTCTCCAGCCGGTCGACACACTGCTCGACGATCTTGAGGCTCTCCCACATCTCGTTCAGCCGGATCCGGAACCGGCCGTACGCGTCGGGGGTGTCCCAGGTCTGGACCTCGAAGTCATACGTCTCGTAGCCGCAGTAGGGCTGCTTCTTGCGCAGGTCCCAGTCATAGCCGGTGGCCCGCAGCGGCGGGCCGGTGATCCCCAGCGCCAGACAGCCGGCCAGGTCCAGGTGGCCGACGCCTTGCAGCCGGCCCTTGAAGATCGGGTTCTCGTTGCAGAATGCGGCGTACTCGGGCAGATGCTTCTTCATCCAGCTGACCATGTCACGGACACTGTCCAGCGCGCCGTCGGGCAGGTCGTTGGCCACCCCGCCGGGACGGATGTACGCATGGTTCATCCGCAGACCGGTGATTAGCTCGAAGACATCGAGCACCTTCTCCCGCTCGCGGAAGCCGATGGTCATCACGGTCAGCGCGCCGATCTCCATGCCACCGGTGGCGATGCAGACCAGGTGCGAGGAGATCCGGTTCAGCTCCATCATCATCACCCGGAGAACGCTGGCCTTCTCGGGGATCTGGTCCTCGATGTCGAGGAGTCGCTCCACCCCCAGGGCGTAGGTCGTCTCGTTGTGCAGCGGGGCCAGGTAGTCCATCCGGGTGCAGAAGGTGACGCCCTGGGTCCAGTTGCGGAACTCCATGTTCTTCTCGATGCCGGTGTGCAGATAGCCGATGCCGCACCGGGCCTCATGGACGGTCTCGCCCTCCATCTCGAGGATGAGCCGGAGCACGCCGTGGGTGGACGGGTGCTGCGGTCCCATGTTGACCACGATCCGCTCGTCGCCCCGCTCGGCGTGCTCGGCCACGATCGAGTCCCAGTCCTGACCGGTCACCGTGTAGACCCGACCCTCCGCCGCGTCTGCGGCTGCGCCGTACGGGTCCTCTGCTGCTCCGGAGCTGGCGCCCCCGGCTGTGAAGGTGGTCATCAGTTGTAGCTCCTCCGCTGATCAGGTGGCGGAACGGTGGCGCCCTTGTATTCCACGGGCACGCCACCAAGGGGATAGTCCTTGCGCTGCGGGTGACCAGGCCAGTCGTCCGGCATCATGATCCGGGTGAGAGCTGGGTGGTTGTCGAACACGATCCCGAACATGTCGTAGGTCTCGCGCTCGTGCCAGTCGGCGGTGGGATAGGTAGCCACCACCGACGGGAGGTGCGGGTCGTGCTCGGAGACACTCACCTCGAGCCGGATCCGGCGGTTGTAGGTCATCGACTGCAGGTGATAGATGACGTGCAGCTCACGGTCGGTGTCGGCCGGGTAGTGCACCCCCGACACCGAGCTGCAGAACTCGAACCGCAGGTGGGCGTCGTCGCGCAGGTGGCGGACCAGCGTCGACAGGTGCTGCCGGGCCACGTGGAAGGTGATCTCCCCACGATGCACGACCACCTTGGTGATCACGTCACCGTAGTTGGGCAGCAGTGCGCCGATACGGTCGTAGACCTGGTCCCACCAGCCACCGAACGGCTGGTCGCTGGGCGCCGGGAACTCGATCGTCCGGCTCAGTCCGCCGTACCCGGAGGTGTCGCCGGTCCCCCGGACACCGAACATGCCCTTGCGGACCTCGATCACCTCGGGCCCGGCCGGGTCCTGGCCGGCATGGGCGACCGCGTTCTCACCCGTCTCGGTCTTGGCCTCCGAGGCCTGGCTCTGGTCCGAGGCGACGGCCGGCTCGGCGCCGGTGGCCGACCCGGCGCGGGTACCGGCGTCGGGGGCCGACTCACCCTCTGCGGTCGCACCCTTGATGCGTGCCTTGGCGTCCGACTCGGCGTTGATCGGCTCCCCGGTTGCGGTCCGGTCCCCCGACCCGCCCGATGGCTTGTCGTTGTCCCCGCTCACCGGAGCAGCCCCTTCATCTCGATCGTCGCCGGGGCGTTGAGCTGGATCTGCTCGCGCTCGGTGTTGGCCGCAACCTCGTTGAGCCCGATCGGTCTGTGCGCCACCTTCTCCCGCAGCTTGAACATCGCATCGATCAACATCTCCGGGCGCGGCGGGCAGCCCGGCAGGTAGATGTCGACCGGGACGACGTGGTCGACGCCCTGGACGATCGCGTAGTTGTTGAACATGCCTCCCGACGAGGCACAGACACCCATCGCCAGCACCCACTTCGGGTTGGCCATCTGGTCGTAGATCTGCCGCAGGACCGGTGCCATCTTCTGGCTCACCCGACCCGCGACGATCATCAGGTCGGCCTGACGCGGGGACGCCCGGAAGACCTCCTGGCCCCAGCGGCCGGAGTCGTAGCGTGGAGCGCCGTAGGTCATCATCTCGATGGCACAACAGGCCAATCCGAAGGTCGCCGGCCAGAACGACGCGCTCCGCATGTAGCCGAACAGTCCCTCGACGGTGGTCAGCAGGACCCCGGTCGGAAGCTTCTCTTCTGCACCCATATCAGTGGGCCCCTCTCGGTTCGGTGCGACAGGCGACGCGGTGGCGGCGGGTCAGTCCCATTCCAGTCCTCCGCGACGCAGCACGTAGAAGTAGGCGACGAAGACAGTCGCGATGAACAGCACCATCTCGACCAGGGCGAACGTCCCCATCTGGTCGAAGGAAACCGCCCACGGGTAGAGGAAGACGATCTCGATGTCGAAGACGATGAAGAGCATCGCCGTGATGTAGTACTTCACCGGGAACCGGCCACCACCCACCGGCTGCGGGGTCGGCTCGATGCCGCACTCGTAGGAGTCGTACTTGGCGCGGTTGTAGCGGCCCGGTCCGACCAGCATGCTGGTCACGATGGTGAGCGCGACGAATGCGGACGCGATGCCCAGCAAGATCACGATCGGCAGGTAGGGACTCATGCCCGCCACCCCCCACGCCGGGGTCCGCGAGCGGACAGCAGGTCTCCAGAGTGGGCTCCGGCCCTGGCTGACATAGCCTCTCCTACCTGGTTCGATGGCAGCTGATCCACGAGGGCCACCCGGTGATCGGGGTGACGCTCGTGAAACTGTTCACGATCTCGCACGCAGTCTACGACTATCCGTTTGCGTTCAACACCCACCCCTCGCGGCATGTCCAGCGGTCGGATTCCCAATCCTGCAAGGGATGTCATGATCAATTACGCACACCGGAAGTTGCGTAATTGCCCGCGGAGGGCGTCGCGCTAGAGGCCGAGGGCATCTCGCATCGGAACGAGCTTGGCGTTGGACTCGGCCAGCTCCGCCTCGGGGTCGGATCCGGCGACGATCCCGCAGCCGGCGAACAGCTCGATGGAGCACGGGTCGGTGGCCGACACCTGTCCGCAGCGCAGCGCGATCGCCCACTCGCCGTCGCCGGCGGCATCGATCCAGCCCACCGGCCCGGCGTAGCGCTCACGGTCCAGCTTCTCCAGCTCGGCGATGGTGGCCCGGGCCAGATCGGTGGGCGTACCGCAGACGGCGGCGCTGGGGTGCAGGGCGGCGGCCAGTGCCAGTGAGCTGGCGCGCGGGTCGGCCACGGCGGTGACGTCGGTGGCCAGGTGCAAGACGTTGGGCAGCTCCAGCACGTACGGGGCGTCGGGGACGTTCATTCCCGAGCAGAACGGCGCCAGCGCCCGCGCCACCGAGCGGACGGCGTACTCGTGCTCCTCGAGGTCCTTGCTCGACTGGGACAGCGACGCCGCCAGTGCCAGGTCGGCCTGCCCGTTCCCGGAGCGGCGGATCGTGCCGGCCAGTACCCGGGAGGTGGCCAGTCCGTTCTGGCGACGGATCAGCATCTCCGGGGTCGCTCCGACCAGACCGTCCACCAGGTAGGTCCAGCAACGGGTGTATTCCCGGGAGAGCCGGTCGGCCAGCCACCGGGGGTCGATCTCGTTGTCGGCGAAGGCCAACAGCTTCCGCGCCAGCACCACCTTGTCCAGCCCCTGGTGGCCGATCCGGTCGACGGCCTCGGCCACCACCGCCTCCCACTCCGGACCGCTGAGATCTCCGTCCGCGTAGCTGACGTTACGCGGAGGCTCGGGGGCGGGGGTCGGGCTGAGCGGTGCGAGCTCGTCGAGGTCACAGCCGATCCGCGTCAGCCAGGTACGCCCGTCGCGGCGCCCCACCACGGTCTCCGGGACGACCAGCGTGGACTGGGCGGCCGTGTTGTCGGGGTCGAAGACGAAGCTGCCGAAGGCGATCAGCCCGGATCCGACCGGCGGGTCGTCGTAGTCGGAGTGCACCTCGACCGTCGCAACGAGGTCTGCCCACCACTGTGCCGCCTCGGTCACCGAGGTGGGCTTGTGCCGGACCGCCTCGCCCCAGCCGACCATGCCGTCGCCCTGACGCAGCCAGACGTACGCGTCGTCGCGCGGCGCCAGCGCCAGCAGCGGCCCCGGGTCGTCGATCGGGACAGTTCGCGCCACCAGCTGCGGTGCCACCGGGTCGGGCGTGCTCACACCGGCCAGCCTAGTGCGGCCCCGACAGAGCCTGGCGCCCACCGGCATGGGATCGGCCCGGGGCCAAACCACAGCGGCCGCGGTGTCGAAGAAGTGACATGAGTCATCTCGCGACCGCGACGCCCACCAGCACCGCCCCTCCAGCGGGCTGGCGAGTGCTGGCCGGCGTGCTGGCGGCGCTGGCAGCTGTCGGCGTGGGTCACGGCACCGCGATCCTGATCAACCCGGTGGCGTCTCCGCTGCTGGCCGTCGGCTCGACGGTGATCGACGCGGCGCCGACCCCGGCCAAGGAGCTCGCGATCCGTACCCTCGGCACGTACGACAAGCCGGTATTGGTCGCTTCCATCGGGTTGGTGCTGCTGCTGTTCGCGGCAGGGCTCGGACTGATCGCCTGGCGGTTCCCCACTGTCGCCCTGGTCGGCATCTCGCTGCTCGGCGTGGCCGGCCTGATGGCGGCGGTTGCCCGCGGTGGAGCGGTGGACGGGATCCCGTCGTTGGTCGCCGGTGTGGTCGGCATCCTCACCCTTGTGGTGCTGACCCGGCTCGGCGCCATCCGCCACCCACCGCCGGCCTCCGGCCGACCCACCCGGCGCCGGTTCCTGATCGGTCTGGGCGCCGCGGCCGCTGTCGCCGCAGCCGGGAGCGGTGGTGGCATCCTGCTCGACCGCGCCCGGCAGGCCACCTCCGCGGCCCGCCGCGCCCTCGGGCTGCCCGCGCCGGCCTCGCCGGCGGCACCGGTCCCGGCCGGCGCGCAGGTGCAGGACATGACGCCCTTCGTGACCCCGATCAACGACTTCTACCGGGTCGACATCGCGCTGGTGACTCCGCGGGTGGACGTCAGCGGCTGGACCCTGACCATCGACGGGATGGTCGACCGCCCGCTCACCCTGACCTACGACGACCTCCTCGCCCTGCCGATGATCGAGCGCACCATCACCCTCACCTGCGTCTCCAACGAGGTGGGCGGGCCCTACGTCGGCACCGCGACCTGGCTGGGTGTGCCGTTTCGCGAGATCATCTCCCGCGTCGGCGTCCGGGGTGGGGTGGACCAGGTCTTCTCCTACTCCTCCGACAGCGGCTACACCTGCTCCACCCCGTTCCAGGCGGTGAGCGACGGCCGCGACGCGATGATCGTGGTCGGCATGAACGGCGAGGTGCTGCCCGACAAGAACGGCTTCCCGGCCCGGATGCTGGTGCCCGGTCTCTTCGGCTTCGTCTCCGCCACCAAGTGGCTGGAGCGGATCGAGTTCACCAGCTACGCCGAGCGGACCGCGTACTGGACCGAGCGGAAGTGGGCCACCGACGCCCCGATCCTGACCCAGAGCCGGATCGACGTTCCCGCATCGCTCGGCACACTGAGCCGGGACAAGCCGGTGCTCGCCGGGGTCGCCTGGGCACAGCACCGCGGCATCGAGAAGGTCGAGATCCGGATCGACGGGGGTGACTGGCAGCGGGCCACCCTGGCCGCCGACGCCGGTATCGATCTGTGGCGGCAGTGGACCTTCGTCTATGACGGCCCGGCCGGGCGGCACGCCGCCCAGGTCCGCGCCACCGACCTGACCGGTGCGACCCAGCCCGAGCAGCGAACCAAGGTGTTTCCGTCCGGCGCGCGCGGCTGGCACGAAATCCAGTTCACCGTGGAATAGGTCGCTGCCACGATGGGGCCATGCCGGCCCTGCCCCGCGATCGTCCACCGATACCGCTGACCCTGCCGCCCGCCGCCACGGCGCAACGGCCGGAGTGGTCGGCGCTGCCGGCGGCGGTCCGCCGGCGGATCGAGCAGTACCTCGGCTCGCCGGTGGTCGCGGCCGTCAGCCAGGGCAGCGGCTACACCCCGGGGTTCGCGTCCCGGCTCCGGTTGGCCGACGGTGGACGGCACTTCGTCAAGGCGGCCTCGCTCGAGCATCCGTGGCTGACGGCGTCCTACCGGGACGAGGCGGTGAAGTTCCGCCGGCTGCCGGCGGAGGTGCCCGCCCCGCATCTGCACGGCGTACTCGACGAGACCATCGACACCACCACCTGGGTGGTGCTGTTCTTCGTCGACGTGGCCGGCCGACCACCGCACCGTCCCTGGGTGGACGCGGAGGCCAGCGCCGTGCTGACCACGGTCGAGGCGATCAGCCGCGTCCTGACGCCCGCGCCGCCCGGGCCGGGTTGGCACCCGCTCGCCGACGAGTTCGCCGACAACGCCGAACGGTGGTCGCTCCTGCTGGAGCAGGGCTTCCTCGGCGGGCACGGGGTGCAGGCGGCCGCCCTGGCCGCGGAGACGTCGCATCTCCAGGGCAGCAGCCTGGTGCATGCCGACCTGCGCGACGACAACGTGATCCTCGACGCCCAGGGTGGCGTGTGGGTGTGCGACTGGAACTTCCCCGCCATCGGCCCGGCCTGGTTCGACACGCTCACCGTGCTCATCTCCATGCACGGCGACGGCTTGGACGCCGAGGCTCGGTTGGCCGCCTCGCCGCTGACCGACGGCGTGGACCCCGAGGTCATCGACGCCGCCCTGGCGACCCTGCTCGGCTATTTCGCCACCGCCGGCGCCACGCCGGAGGTCGACAACTCCCCTTACCTGCGCCGACTGCAGCGCTGGTACGCCGCCGCGAGCCGGGACTGGCTCAGCCGACGCCGCGGTTGGCCGGTGATCGCCGCCTGATCTGCTGTCAGGCGATCTGCTGCGGGCAGATTCGTTCCCGGTCGGGGCGCTGCGGCGGGCACCGTGGTGATCACGGGCCCGCCACCGGAGCTGGCCGACGAGGAGACACCATGATCACCAGTAGCGTCGAGAGTCCCCCAGTGGCTCTGCTCGACGACCAGCTCAGCACCAGGCTGTTGCACCAGCGGATCGTCGTGCTGGGGGCCGCCGTGGACGACCCCATCGCCAACCGCGTCTGCGCCCAGCTGCTGCTGCTGTCGGCGGAGGACCCGCGCCGCGACATCAGCCTCTACATCAACTCCCCCGGCGGCTCCGTGTCGGCCGGACTGGCCATCTACGACACCATGCGGCTGATCCCCAACGACGTCGCCACGCTGGCGATGGGGATGGCGGCCAGCATGGGCCAGTTCCTGCTCTGCGCCGGCACCGCCGGCAAGCGGTACGCCCTGCCGCACTCGCGGGTTCTGATGCACCAGGGCTCGGCCGGGTTGGGCGGCACCGCGGCCGACATCGAGATCCAGGCCGAGAACCTGGCGTACACCAACGAGCTGATGAGCCGGCTGATCGCCGAACACACCGGTCAGCGGTTCGAGCGAGTGGTGGCCGACAGCGAGCGGGACCGGTGGTTCACCGCCGAGCAGGCGGTCGAGTACGGCATGGTCGACCGGGTGCTGACGTCGCTGGACGACGTCTCACCGCAGCGCTCCTCGCGCCGGGCGAGTCTGTGATGGCCAGCTACACGATCCCCACCGTGGTGGAGCGTACGGCCACCGGCGAGCGGGCCTTCGACATCTACTCCCGGCTGCTCTCCGACCGGATCATCTTCCTCGGCACCGAGCTCGACGACGGCGTGGCCAACGTGGTGATGGCCCAGCTGCTGCATCTGGAGGCGATCAGCCCTGACCTGGAGATCGGGCTCTACATCAACTCCCCGGGTGGCTCCTACAGCGCCCTGATGGCGATCTACGACACCATGCAGTACGTCCGCCCGCCGATCTCGACCATCTGCATGGGACAGGCGGCGTCGGCCGCCGCGGTGCTGCTGGCGGCCGGCACCCCCGGCAAGCGGGCGGTGCTCGAACACAGTCGGGTGCTGCTGCACCAGCCGTCGAGCGGTGGCCAGGGGACGATGCCGGACCTGGCGGTGCAGGCCAAGGAGGTGGCCCGGATCCGCACCCAGCTGGATGAGGTGCTGGCCCGCCATACCGGTCATCCGGCCGCGAAGATCCGGGCCGACACCGACCGGGACAAGCTGTTCACCGCGGCCGAAGCGGTCGACTACGGCCTGGCCGACGAGGTGATCGCCAGCCGGAAGGTGGGAGGGCTCACGCGGCCAGCAGGGCTGTGACCTGGCCGTCGGGCCGGGATCCGAGCCGCCCGGGATAGGCCTCGCGGACCTGGAGCGGGGTCAGCTCGAGCGGCTGCTGGAGCGGCACGCTGCGGGCCAGCAGCTCGGCCATGGGCAGCCGGAGCGCGGTGCAGACGGCGGCGAGGATCTCCGAGGACGGGTCCTTGCGGCCCCGCTCCACCTCGGACAGGTACGGGGTGGAGACTCCGGCCCGCTGGGCGACATCGGTCAGGGTGCGGCCCTGCTCATGGCGGACGGCGCGCAGGGTGGCCCCGAGCGCGGTCCGCAGCAGTGGCTCCGGGCGACGCTCACCGAGCACCACCACCGCGGCCTGAGCGGACCCACGATGGTCAAGACGACTCGGACGGGGACGACGCGCCATGTTGCACCTCCAGTTCGGGTGCTCTCACGCTAACCCCCGGCGATGGCGCCGTCGCCGGGGTTCGCTGGAGGCAGAAGACCGCGGTGCCCCACGCGCGGCTGACTTGTGCCCGTCCCGCACAGCGGGCTGCCCAAACGGTGGCTAGCATCACCAGAGACGAGACGGGGGTGCGGTGACCGAGGACGCGACGACCGAGGACGCGACGACCGGGGCCGGTGAGCACCGGCCGAGCCCGGACGCGCCCGGCAAGCCGACGGCGCTGCGCGAGCTCACCCGCCGGTCGTGGCGCTATCTGCTTCGCCGCACGCTGCGGGAGTTCCTCCGCGACGAGTGCCCCGACCTCGCCGCCGGTCTCACCTATTACGGCGTGCTGGCCATCCTGCCCGGATTGATCGCGCTCATCTCGCTGCTCGGCATCTTCGGCCAGGGGCCGGAGTCGGTGGCCACCATCCTCGGGATCGCCGCCGAGCTGGTGCCGGCCCGCGGGCTGGACATCCTGCGACCGGTGCTCGAGAGCCTCACCCAGTCATCAGCGGCCACCCTCGGCTTCCTGCTCGGCCTGCTCGGTGCACTGTGGTTCGTCTCCGGCTACGTCGCGGCCTTCGGTCGGGCGATGAACCGGATCTATGCGATCCGCGAAGGGCGGCCGTTCTGGAAGCTGACGCCGCTGCTGCTGGCGGTCACCGTCTCGTTCGGCGCACTCAGCTTCTGCGCCGTCGTACTGCTGCTGATCTCCGGACCGATCGCGCGGGCCATCGGCGAAGGGCTCGGGCTGGGCTCGTCGGTGATGCTGGCCTGGAACGTCGCGAAGTGGCCGTTGTTGGCCCTGGTGGTGATGGTGGCCATCGCGCTGCTCTACTACGTCACGCCCAACGTGCGCCAGCCCCGGTTCCGCTGGCTCAGCCCGGGCGCGCTGCTGGCCATCGTGGCCTGGCTGGCCGGTTCGGCCGCCTTCGGTCTCTACGTCAGCAACTTCCCCCGCTACGACGCCGCCTACGGCTCGCTCGGCGGCGTGATCGTCTTCCTGGTCTGGCTGTGGGTGTCCAACGTCGCGTTGCTGCTCGGCGCCGAGCTGGACGCCGAGGTGGAGCGCGCCCGCGAGCTGCAGGCCGACATCGGCGCCGAGCGCACCGTCCAGCTGCCGCCGCGCGACACCCGGGGCAGCGAGAAGGAGCAGGCCCGACACGACGTGGATGTCGCGGGTGCCCGCTCACTGCGCCGTCGCCACCGCCGGTAGCCCGGTCGGCGTCCGCCAGCCCGCCGGCGTGAGCGGTGCTCCCGGCAGCGGCGGACAGGTCGATCACGGCGCCCAGGACTGGGAGACACTACTCGGGTGAGCACCACTCCCACACAGTCGCTGAGCCGTACCGAGCGTCTGGACCGGCTGCCCCTCACCCGCCAGCACGGCCGGCTGGTGGTCGGCTCCGGCCTCGGCTGGGCCCTGGACGCGATGGACGTCGGCCTGATCAGCTTCGTCATGGCCGCGTTGGCGGTGCAGTGGAATCTCGGGGCGACCACCTTGTCCCTGATCGGGTCGATCGGGTTCGTCGGGATGGCCATCGGGGCCGGGCTCGGTGGGCTGCTGGCGGACCGCATCGGCCGTCGTCAGGTCTTCGCGATCACGTTGCTGGTCTACGGACTGGCCACCGGCGCGGCCGCGCTGTCCTGGTCGGTCGGCGCCCTGCTGGTCTTCCGGTTCGTGATCGGGCTGGGGCTGGGCGCCGAGCTGCCGGTGGCCGCGACCTTGGTCAGCGAGTTCGCGCCGGCGAGGATCCGGGGCCGCATGGTGGTCCTGCTGGAGGCGTTCTGGGCCGTCGGCTGGTTGCTGGCCGCCCTGATCGGCTATCTCGTCGTGCCGGCCAGCGACAACGGCTGGCGCTGGGCCCTGGCCATCGGTGCGCTCCCCACCCTCTACGCGGTCGTGGTCCGGCGCGGGCTACCGGAGTCGGTGCGTTTCCTCGAGCAACGTGGCCGCACCGACGAGGCGGAGCGGGTGGTCCGCCGCTTCGAGGCCGCCGCCGACGTGGCGGCGCCGGCAGCCGAGGCCACGCCCAGCGCTGCGGCGATGCCGAGCCGCAGCGAAGGTCCGGCGGCGCTGTGGCGCTCAGCCATGCGCGTCCGCACTGCCTCGTTGTGGCTGGTCTGGTTCGGGGTCAACTTCTCCTACTACGGCGCCTTCATCTGGCTGCCCTCGCTGCTGGTCGCCTCGGGGCTGGACCTGGTCCGCTCGTTCGAGTTCACCTTGATCATCACGCTCGCCCAGCTGCCGGGGTACGCCGTCTCGGCGTTCCTGGTGGAGGTCTGGGGCCGCCGGCTCACCCTGTCGGTGTTCCTGGTCGGCTCGGCGGTGTCGGCGGTGGCCTTCGGCAACGCCGACAGCACCGCCACGCTGGTCGGCGCCGGCATGGCCTTGTCCTTCTTCAACCTCGGCGCCTGGGGTGCGCTGTACGCCATCACGCCCGAGGTCTATCCGACCACCATCCGGGCCACCGGCTCCGGCTGGGCCACCGGGTTCGGCCGGATCGGGTCCATCCTCGCGCCGCTGTCGGTGCCGGTGCTGCTCGACGGCCGCAGCAACACCTTGCTGTTCGCGGTGTTCGCGGCCTTCTTCCTGCTGGCCGCGGCGGCCACCTGGGGCCTGCCCGAGCGCCGCGGCGTACCGCTGGAGGCTCAATGACGGGCGGGCCGGCCGACGGACGTGCGGCCGGTCAGCGGGTTGAGCTGTTCACCACGGTGGACTGGTCGATCTTGAGCGTGCCGTCGTCGTTGACCAGCATGAACGACGTCTCCTCGTTGACCCGCCGGCCGTCGTCGAACTCGTAGCTGATGGTGGCCGTGGCCCGGTTCGGCGGCTCGCCCCGGACATTGCTGACCGAGACCCGTTCCACCGGCTTCCAGAACCGCTCGTACGCGCGCCGCCCGCCGCTCTGATTCTTCTGATAGCTGCTGGTCATCCGCGACCAGGCGGCATCGGTGTCGTCGGGCATCAGCGCGTAGTAGCCGGTGATGGCGGCAGCCAGCTGCTCAGCGGTCACCGGACCGTCCGCTTCGCTCGAGGTCTCGGTCGGGGTCGGGGTCTTCGACGGCTTCGGCGAGTCGGGCTTCTCAGACTCCTCGGACTCCGCAGACGTCTCGGTCTCCTCCGGGTCAGCCGACTCCGACTCGTCCGGCTCTGACGTGGTGGACTGCGACTCCTCGGCGGAGGCGGTGGGTCCACCCGCGGACGCAGGAGGGCCGGTTGAGGTGTCCGGCGGCTGCTGGGTGGTTCCGGTCCGGTCAGACACCAGGTTGGCGCCGACCGCGGTCAGACCGGCGAGCAGGACGATCGCGAGCGCTGCCCACAGCAGCCGGCGGCGCGGCCGTGGGGTGGCTCCCGCCCCACCCGCCGACGTGGGTACGGGCGGCGCGGACGCGGGTACGGGCTTGGGTACGGGCGAGGGCGTGGGGTCGGCGCGGGGTACGGGTTCCGGAGCGGGCAGCACCTCGGTCCGGGGGGCGGCGGGAGCGGGCTGGCGCCGGGTCGGCTCCAGGGCCTCGTCCTCGTCGGGATATCGGGCGGCGAGCCGGTCGGCGGCCTCGCTCATGGCCGGACGGTCGTCCGGGTCGATCGCGAGCATCTGCTGCAGCAGCGGCGTCAACGCTCCGCTGCGGCTCGGCGGCACCACCTGACCGAGTGCGACCTTGTGCAGCAGCGCCATCGAGTTCGACCCGCCCCCGAACGGTGGCGCTCCCTCGACCGCGGCATAGAGCGTGGCCCCGAGCGAGAACACGTCCGAGGCGAAGGTGGCGTCTCCACCGCGGGCCACCTCGGGAGCCAGGTAGGCCGGCGTGCCCGACACCATCCCGGTCGTGGTCAAGGTGACGTCGCCGAGGGCGTGCGAGATGCCGAAGTCGCTGATCCGGGCAGTGCCGTCCTCGGCGACGAGCACGTTGCCGGGCTTGACGTCACGGTGCACGATCCCGACCCGGTGCGCCGCAGCCAGCGCCGCGGAGATCTGCGCTCCCAGCTTCGCCGCACCTGCAGGCGACAA
Organism: Microlunatus sp. M237; assembly: GCF_056896895.1. Classification (NCBI taxonomy): domain Bacteria; kingdom Bacillati; phylum Actinomycetota; class Actinomycetes; order Propionibacteriales; family Propionibacteriaceae; genus Microlunatus; species Microlunatus sp. M237. Next base: position 824,519 of record NZ_JBXHBL010000001.1, read on the forward strand.
CGGCCCCCGCTCGCGCAGGATCACCGAGAGCGGCTTCGACGGCACGAACTCCATCACCAGGCACGGCTGGCCCTCGTGCTCGACCACGTCGAACACCGAGACGGCGAACGGGTGGTGCAGCCGGGCGGTGATCCGGGCTTCGCGCATGGCGCGTTGGTTCGCCAGCTCGGCCTCGGCCGGGCTGAGCCCCACCTGCGCGTGGAGCTGCTTGATGGCGACGGTGCGGTGCAGGCGCTCGTCCCAGCCCTCCCAGACGACACCCATGCCACCGGTGCCGACCCGCCGGCGGATCCGGTAGCGACCGGCGATGAGGGCGTCGGGTGCGCTCACCGCCACCTCCTCTTGGGTCCTCCCGGCCGGTGCCGGGCCTTCACCTTATGACACGCCGGGGCACTCACTTCTTCTTCTGCTTGGCAGCGGCGAGAGCGGCGTCGCGCAACCGGCGCTGTTCCTCCAGCATCTTCTGCTGTTCGGCCTGCTTGGCCCGCAGCGACTCCGCGTCCATCGAGTTGAGCAGGACCGCGGCGGCGATGGCGGCGATCAGCAGTGACCACACCGGTGAGAAGCCCAGCAGCATCGGTGCGGTGATCAGCAGGCAGACGTCGAACCCGCGGAACAGGTTCGTCATCAGCCCGGGCGGGAACGCACCCGCCTGGGTGGAGATCATCGGGGCGCCGAAGTCGACGCCCTTGGCCTGGGTCCACCGCACGGCGGCCAGCAGCCCGGCGACGGCGGTGGCGAAGGCCATCAGCCAGGCGCCGGGGATGCTCCGCTGCACGGCGCCGTCACCGAAGCCGACGTACGCCGCCGTGGTGGCGATGGCCCAGAGCAGCGACACCGCGGCCGGCACGGTGATGGAAGCCAGCTTGATCGCGGCCACCGAGAAGGGCAGGCAGCGGGCCAGGCCGCCGGTCCGGGTCAGCACCCGCAGGCCGCCGAGCATCGGGATCAGCGCGCCGAACAACGCCAGGGCGGAGAACACCGGCGTCAGGGTGCTCATCCCGAGAGCGTCGGCGGCGTACGGGACGACGATCGTCCCGGTCAGCACCAGCAGCGGCTGCGGGAACCGCAGCAACCGCTGCAGCTCGCGCCACATCAAGGCCTGCAGGCCCAATCCGCGACCGCGCTTGGGCTTGACGTGGCCGATCTCGATCGCCCGCCGCTCCACCACGATGTCGCGGGCCAGGCCGATGTCGAGGGCGAAGAAGGCCCCGGAGATGCCGCTCACCAGCGCTCCACCGCTGAGCAGTCGGGCGCTGCGGATCTGGCTCAGCCGCAGCCGCGCGACGACGAGGCTGACCACCAGCACCGTCAGGGCGAAGCCGGCCAGCACCACCGCGACCTCGAGACCGACGTCATAGGAGACGCCGAGCACGAACCAGCCGGCCGAGATGCCGATGACCGCCACCATCGCCGCGATGCCGATCAGGGCGAAGAGGTACGTCGCGCCGCGGGTCAGCCGGTGCTTCTCGATCCCCTGCTGGGCGGCGGAGAACGCCACGGCCGCGGCTGCGGACAGCCCGGTCGCGCCGGCCCAGACCAGGACCGCCGTCAGGCTGGACCCGGTCAGGGCGGCGACCAGGCCGCCGACCAGGGCTCCACCGAGCAGGGCCGCTGCGACGGCACCGACCAGCCGCGGGCCGAGCAGCTTCGCCCGCTGGATCGGGGCGTCCAGCAGCCAGAAGCCCTCTGCGGCCGAGGCCAGCACCGGGCCGAACAGCCGGGCGACGGCCAGCGAGGCCGCGACGCCGAGGGCGAAGGCCGCCCACGGCAGCACCGCACGGGCTGACAGGCACCCCGTGCTGTCGCACTGGGAGATGACCCGCTGCGCCTTGAGCACGACGTTGACCAGCATCGCGCCGATCATCAAAGCGGCGATCAGCACCACGTACGCATCGTGGAACGCCTCGCCGAGAGTCTTCGTGGCCCGACCGGCGCGCCAGTCCTTGATCAGGCGCTTCAGCTCCCGCGGGCTGGCGGGCGTCAGCGGTTCGGGCTCCGGGGCCAGCGCCAGATCGGCGTCAACGCTGCTCATCCGCGCGCAGCCCCCAGCTCCACCACGCGGGTCGCCACCGACTCGACCAGGGACGGCTCATGGCTGGCGAACACGATCGCCAGCCCTTTGTCGCGCTCCGCGATGAGTCTGCGGGCGAGCCAGTCGAGCCCTTCGGTGTCCAGTCGCTGCTCCGGCTCATCCAGCACCAGCAGCTTGCGCGGCCGGACGAAGGCGGTGGCCAGCGCCAACCGCCGGCGCTGGCCCGAGGACAAGGTGCCGGGCAGCTGACCCGACTGCGGCACCAGCTGCACCTCTTCGAGCACCTCATCGACGATCGTGTCCGGGTCATTCAGACCGTGGGCCCGGGCCAGCAGGTCGAGATGCTCGACCACGCTGAGGTCGGGGAAGAAGTCGAGGTCGTCGATCACCGTGGCGACGTCACGCCGGATCTGCGGCGAGGTCTCCGACATCTTGGTGCCACACACCTCCACCGTGCCCTCGTCCGCACGGTCAGCTCCGATCAGGCACCGCAGCAGGGTCGACTTGCCCGCACCGTTTCGACCGGTCAGCGCCACCGCCTCACCGGTGCGCACCTCCAAGGAGAACTTGTCGAAGATCGTGTTGGGGCCGAAGGCGCGCTTCAGGCCGGACACCTTGAGCACGGTGCTGCGTTTTGCCATGGGTGTGATTCTGCCTCGCCGGGTGGAAAAACCCCGCACTGCCCGCGGCGACACCACGCTCGGGTGCGGGTCCGGCACCAATCCGCACCTCGGCGGGTGACGAAGAACAGCCGAGGGGCAGCACCACAGTTGGCCCTCAACCCTTAGGAGAATCTCATGCCCACCACCCGGCTCGCCAAGATCGCCGCCCTCACCGCGGCGGTCGCCTTCCCGCTCAGCCTCGCGGCGTGTGGCAACACCGAGACCACTGCCGATCCCATGTCGAGCGCATCCAGCATGTCGAGCCCATCGAGCATGTCGAGCTCCTCGGGTGCACCCAGCATGTCCTCCTCGGCCTCCATGGCCGACGCCCCGTTCGGCACCGGCTGCGCCGACGTACCGACCAGCGGGAAGGGCTCCTTCGACGGCATGTCCAAGGACCCGGTCGCCACCGCGGCCAGCAACAACCCCGCTCTGAGCACGCTGGTGAGTGCGGTCAAGGCTGCCGGCCTGGTGGATACCTTGAACAACGCCGAGGACATCACCGTCTTCGCGCCCGCCAACAGCGCCTTCACCGCCATGGACCAGGCCACCTTGAAGAAGGCCATGGGCGACCCCAAGGGTCTGCTGACCGATGTGCTGACCGCCCACGTGGTCTCGGGGCGGCTCACGCCGGCCGACCTGGCCGGTGAGCACCAGAGCCTGAACAAGGACCAGATGGTCACCGTCACCGGCTCGGGCGAGGACTTCACGGTCAACGGCAACGCGATGGTCGTCTGCGGAAACGTGCAGACCGCCAACGCCACGGTCTACATCATTGACGCCGTTCTGCTGCCCAAGTCCTGATCCACGCCCTCGAGGTGACATCGTCGTGAGCATGAACATCTCTGGATCGCCGGATCCGACGTCCCGGGGACGCCGGTTGCCGGGGCTCGATGCCGAGAGCGAGCACCTGGCCGACCTGGTCGCCAGGTCCGCCCGCGGCCAGGAGGATGCGTTCGCCGAGCTCTACGACCTGACGTCGAGAAGGATCCATGGGCTGGTGCTGCGGGTGCTCCGGTCGGCCGACCACGCTGCCGAGGTCACCCAGGAGGTCTACGTCGAGGTCTGGCGTCAGGGATCGCGATACGAGCCCACCAAGGGCAGCGTGATGGCCTGGATGACCACCCTGGCCCACCGGCGTGCGGTCGACCGGGTCCGATCGGTCAGCAGCGAGGTAGCCCGCGACGAGCGCTACGCCCTGCGTACCGTTGACCGCGAGGTCGACCACGTCTGGGACGGCGTGGAGCAGCGGCTGGACGTGGACCGGGTCCGTAGAGGGATGGCCTCACTGACCGCCATCCAGAGAGAAGCACTGACGTTGGCCTACTTCGGGGGCTACACCCAAAGCCAGGTGGCTCAGCTGCTGAAGCTGCCCCTGGGCACAGTCAAGACACGAATACGAGACGGCATGATCGGGCTTCGAGACGCGTTGGGAGTGGAAGCATGAGCGACATCCATGGGGCCATCGGCGCCTATGTCTCCAATGCCCTCGACGACGCCGACCGGATCGAGTTCGAGCAGCACCTGGCGGTCTGCCCGACCTGTGCCGGGGAGGTGGCGGAGTTCGGGGAGACCATGGCGGAGCTGAGCCGGCTGGTGGAGAGTCCACCACCACCCGCCCTGCGGGCGTCGGTCCTCTCCTCCATCGCCCAGGTGCGCCCGCTGCCGCCGCTGCCGGCCGAGATCCCGCAGGCCGAGGTAGCGCCGGCACCGCAGGCTGGGGCACCGCAGGCACCGCAGGCGCCGCCGGCACCGGAGATCGGCGAGCCGGAGGTCGACGAGCTCGCCGTCCGGCGACAGGACCCGCGACCCCGGATCCTCACGCTGGCCCTCGCGGCGGCGTTGGTGGTCGCGCTGGCGATGGGGGGCTGGGTTGCCACCCTGGTCCAGCAGCGCGAGACACAGAGTGCCGAAGCCACGGCCGAGACCTCACTGCTCAGCGCGCCCGACGCCAAGGTGCTGGGCGCGACGCTGCCCAACGGTGACCGGGTGTCCTTCGTGGTCTCGAAGGCGCTGAACAAGGCCATGCTCGTCGGCTCGTCGATCGCCGCACCGGGCCCGGGCAAGGTCTACAAGCTGTGGATCATCGCCCCGAACGCCGACCCGACACCCAGCACGACCTTCGTCGGCGGTACCGCCCAGAAGGTCTGGCTGACCGGCGACGTGGCAGACGCCGCCACCTTGGCCATGACCGTGGAGACCGACCCAGACGTCGCGGCGCCGACGGGCAAGCCGGTCGTCGCCGTCACGCTGTGACCGGACCCGGGAGCGCTGCACCGGCGCCCCGGGCTGCGGTCCGGGACTGTCAGCGCGGCGTGGCAGGCTGTTCCCGTGCCTGAACGAGTCGAGTCCCGAGCCACCCTGGCCAAACGCCGAGCCGATGTGGCCGCCATGTTCGACGGCGTGGCCGCCCGCTACGACCTGGCCAACGACGTGCTGTCGCTCGGCCAGGACCGCGCCTGGCGCCGCCTCGTGGTCGAGGCGGTCGACCCTCGGCCCGGACAGCTGGTCCTCGACCTGGCCGCCGGCACCGGCACCTCCAGCGAGCCGTTCGCCGAGGCCGGCGCCGTGGTCGTCCCGACCGACCTCTCGCTGGGCATGCTCCGGGTCGGCAAGCAGCGCAAACCGCAGCTGTCCTTCGTCGCCGCGGACGCCCTCCAACTGCCGTATGCCGACGACAGCTTCGACGCCGTGACCATCTCGTTCGGGCTGCGCAACGTCGAGCACACCGTGACCGCGCTGACCGAGCTGCGCCGGGTCACCCGTCCGGGCGGGGTGCTGGTCGTCTGCGAGTTCTCCACCCCCGTGTGGAGGCCGTTCGCCTCGATCTACGCCAACTATCTGGTGGCGGCCATCCCCCGGCTGGCCCGGGTGGTGTCGTCCAACCCCGCTGCCTACGAATACCTGGCCGAGTCGATCCAGGCATGGCCCGACCAGGAGCAGCTGGCCTCTCTGATCAGCAGCGCCGGCTGGCACGACGTGCAGTGGCGCAACCTGACCGGCGGCATCGTCGCTCTGCACCGAGCCCGCGCCTAGGCGAGGGCGGGCGATGACGATCCTGCTCCGGGCGTACGCCGCCCGCAGCTGCCCGGTGAAGACGCACAACGCCTTCGACCAGACGATCCAGCAGGGCACCTGGGAGCCCGACGAGTCGCTGGCCGAGCTGTTCGACGGCGGCCTGCAGTTCGAGGCCGCCATGCTCGACCGGCTGGCCGCGACCTTCGCCGGGTCGCTGGTCGACCTGCGTGCCACCGCCGGGTCCGACCCCGAGCTGGCAGTACGGACCCGCCGCTGCCTTGAGGCCATGGCCGCCGGGGTGCAGGTGATCGTCGGCGGGCCGCTGCCGGTCGACGTCCGCGGCCACCGCAGCGGCTGCCCGGACCTCCTGGTCCGCGGCGCCGACCGTGCCGACGGGCGCTGCGCGTACCACCCGGTCGAGGTCAAGTGGCACAAGATCGTTGAGCGACGCCGCTCCGCCCGCAGCCAGCGCCCCACCGGTGCGCTCCGCTACTCCACCTTCGAGGCGCCGTCCCCGGCGGGGTCGAGCGAGCTGGCGGGCTACGGCCTGCGGGTGGCCAGCCGGGAGGCCGACCTGATCCAGCTCGCGCACTACCACCGGATGTTGGAGGCCGCTGGCTTCGCGCCGGACGCGCAGCGGTGGGGGGCGGTGATCGGCACCGACGACGTGCTCGGTCAGCCCATGCTGGCTTGGGTCGATCTCGGCGAGCCGATGGTTCGCACCTTCTCCCGCAGCCAGGCCGAGGGCTGGCGACTGCGGAGCATCTTGGAGCGCTATGACCATGAGCACGCGTTCCGGGTCGACGTGGCCGCCGTCGCCGCACGACAGACCGGTCAGCCGGCGGCCGACCCACCGCCGCTGGTCCGTCCGATCGTGACTGACGAGTGCCGCCGTTGCCAGTGGTGGGAGCATTGCCGACCGCAGCTGGACCCCGACGATGTGAGCCTGCGGATCGACAAGGGCCCGCTCGACGTGCGTGAGATCGCCACCCTCCGCCGACACCGGATCGCCACCATCACCGACCTGGCCGGGGCCGACCTGGACGGGGTGCTCGACTGGTATCTGCCGGAGGTGACGCACCGCAGCGGAGCCGAGAGCCGGTTGCGGCTGGCCGCCCGCCGGGCCCGGATGCTGCTCGCCGACGTCGGCCTGGAGCGGGAGACCAGCGGCCCGATCGAGGTGCCCGCCGCCGAGCTGGAGATCGACTTCGACATCGAGACCGCCGCCGACGGCCGGGTCTATCTGTGGGGCTTCGAAGTCAACGACACCGCGGCCGGGACCGCGCGCTATGTGGAGTTCAGTGCCTTCACCGAGCTGGACGCCGACGCCGAGCTGGCGCTGGCCCGCCGGGCGCTGGGCTGGCTCCGCACCCTGGTGCAGGGGCCGCGGTCGGTGCGGGTCTATCACTACAGCTCTTATGAGGTGTTCACCGTGACCTCGTTGGCCGAGCGAGCCGGCGCGGACCCTGCCGCGGCCGAGGACCCGCTCCACTGGGGCGCCCGCTATGCCGCCGCGGAGTTCTGCGACCTGCTCGACGTGGTGAAGTCGCACTTCTTCGGGGCGGCCGGCCTGGGACTGAAGATCGTGGCCCAGGACAGCGGCTTCCGCTGGCGTGACGACGACCCGGGCGGGCTGAACTCGCAGCGGTGGTTCGCCGAGGCGGTGCACGGCGAGACCGCCGAGGTCAGGGCCCTGGCCCGGCAGCGGGTGCTGGAATACAACGAGGACGACGTCCGGGCGACCGCCTGGGTCAGAGGTTGGCTGCGAGCGCAGTGATCCGGCTGGTCAGCGTCCGCCGTCCCGCCCGGTCGACGACAGCTTCCACCACCTCCAGTCCGAGGGCCGGCTCGGCCAGCACCTCCGCCAGCTCCGCTGCGGTGGTCACTCGTCGGTAGCCCGCACCCATGGACTGCGCCAGGGCGGCCAGCTCCACGTGGTGCGGCGTACCGAAGATGCGCTCGAACGAGCGCAGGTGCGACGGCTGGCCGTGCTCGAGGGTGGCGAAGATGCTGCCGCCGTCGTCGTTGGCCACCACGATCCGCAGGTCGGGCCGTGGTTCCTCCGGGCCGATCACGAGACCGTTGGAGTCGTGCAGGAACGTCAGGTCGCCCATCAGCGCATGAGTCGGGCGTTCGACCGCCAGCGCCACCCCCACCGCGGTGGACACCATCCCGTCGATGCCGGCCAGGCCTCGGTTGGCGTAGACCGTCGGAGCCGACGACGACACGGCCGCCAGATCCAGGTCCCGGACCGGGTTCGAGGAGCCGACGACAAGGGTGTCGTGGGCGTCCAGCGCCCCCCACACGGTGGCGGCCACCGCGGGGCCGGTCAATGGTCCCGGTGCCGCCAGGAGTGCGTCCAGGCCGGCGCGCAGCTCACGGTCCCCGGCTCGCCAACGGTCCAGCCACGCCGTCTCCTGCGGTTCCAGCCGTACGGCGCTGGTCACCGTGCCGGCCCGCATTCCCGGGTCGGTCCAGTCGGCGTACGGCGTGACCATCACCAGCTCGATGTCGTCGCGGGCCAGCAGCCGGTTCACCGGGCGGGACAGCGTGGGACGCCCGAAGACCACCACCCGCTCGATCTCCTCGGCGAGCTCGGTGGTGAGCAGCAGTCGGTAGGTGCCGATGGCCTCCGCCCCCACGCGGGCGTTGCTGGACGGCTCGGCGAACAGCGGCACGCCGGCGGCGGCGGCCACGGCGGCGGCCGCCACACCCTCGGCGGGCGTGCCGTCCCCGGCCACCACCACGGTCTGCGGACCGCTGGGCAAGACGGTGGGCTCGCTGGCATCGGTGACCTCGGCCACCAGCAGCTCCGGCAGTGACGACACCGCCACCGGCTCCGGCGCCAGCGGTTCGGAGAAGGACACGTTGAGGTGCACCGGGCCCGGGTTGCCCGTCCGGGCGCCGGTGGCCAGGCTGAGCAGCCGGGCGAGCTGGAACCGCCAGCTGTGCGGGGCGCCTTGGTGATCGTCGAGCTGGGCCTGGCCACGGACGTGGTCGGCGAACAGTGACCGCTGATCGGTGGTCTGGTTGGCCCCGGTGTGCATCAGCGTCGCCGGCCTGTCGGCCGACACGACGACCAGCGGCAGATGGGTGTGCGACGCCTCCAGGACGGCCGGGTGCAGGTTGGCCACCGCGGTGCCCGAGGTCGTCACCACCGCCACCGGCGCGTCGCCGGCCTTGCACAGACCCAGGGCCAAGAAGGCGGCGCTGCGCTCGTCGATCCGCACGTGCAACCGCAGCAGCCCGATCTTGTCGGCGTCGAACAGCTCGTAGGCCAGGGGCGCGCTGCGCGAACCCGGCGCGAGCACCACGTCGCGGACGCCGCGGGTGAGCAGCTCCTCCACCACCACCCGGGCGCACCGGGTCGCGTCAGCCACGGTCGGCCCCGGCGGCTACGCGTACGTCCATGAGCCGAGCCTGCCAGAACGCCGCCGTGGCCGGGTCCGCGGCGCACCGAGACCAGGCAGCCTCGTCCACCTCCAACGGTCCGACGGCCAAGGAACCGTCGATCGCGACCAGCGGCTCGGCGACCAGGTCGTCCGTCAGCAGCGCCACCGTGTTGAGACCGCAGGCGTACGGCAGCTCGGGCAACGCCGCGGCCAGTGCGATCCCCGCCCGGATCCCGACCGAGGTCTCCAACGCGCTCGACACCACCACCGGCAGTCCGATCCGTTCGGCGATCTCCAGGCAGGCCGCGACGCCGCCCAACGGCTGCACCTTGAGCACCGCCACGTCGGCCGCCTGCAGGGCAGCCACCCGATACGGGTCGTCGACGCGGCGGATCGACTCGTCGGCGGCGATCGGCACCGAGATCCCCGCCCGGACCAGCTGACGGCGCAGCCGGGCCAGCTCCTCCACCGTGGCACACGGCTGCTCGGCGTATTCCAGGTCGAACGCCGACAACCTTCTCAGCGCGGTCATCGCCTCGGCCACGGTCCAGCCTCCGTTGGCATCCACCCGAACCCGGCCGCCCGCGCCGAGCGCGGCCCGCACCGCGGCAACCCGATCGGCGTCGTCGGCCAGCGTCTGACCGGCTTCGCACACCTTGACCTTGGCCGTGGTGCAGCCCGATCCGCGGACCAGCGCGTACGCGGCATCGGCGCCGACGGCGGGGACGGTGACATTGACCGGCACGGCGGCGCGACGCGGCGCGGGCCAGCCGGTCTCGGCCGCCTCCACGGCGGCGCGCCACCAGGGCACGATCTCAGGTCCGCCGTAGTCCAGGAACGGGCTCCACTCGGCCCAGCCGGCGGAGCCGCGCCACACCATGCCCTGCCTGGTGGTGATGCCCCGGAACCGGGTCCGCATCGCGATGGCGTACGCCCGGGGTTCGCTCACGCCCCCCAGTCTCGCGGATGCCGCCGGCGGACGGCCACACTGGAGGCGTGAACCGCTCCACCGCCACCCCGCTGCTGCGCCTGGTCTCGGACACCGACGTACACGCCGGGCTGGCAGCGGCCCTGGCCGGCGGCCCACCGATCGCACCGCTGCCGCCCGGCTCGCGCGAGCAGCGTCAGGCGCTCGCGATGCTCGCCCCGGACCAGCCCGTGACCGAGGCCGACGCAGCCGTTGTCGTGTCGACGTCGGGCTCCACCGGCACGCCCAAGGGGGTGGTGCTGACCAGGTCGGCCATCACGGCGTCGGCCGAGGCCACCAGCCGGCGCCTCGGTGGAGACGGCAGCTGGGTGCTGGCCCTGCCGGGGCATTACGTGGCCGGACTGATGGTGCTGGCCCGGGCCGTGGTCGCCGGCACCGCCGTGCGGACGGCGGCGGCGGACCTGTTCGACCTGCCCGCCGCCATGACCGGGCTGACCGGTCGCCGATATCTGTCGGTGGTGCCGACCCAGCTGCGCCGAGCGCTGGACGAGCCGGCCCTGCTCGACGCGCTCACCGGGCTCGACGCCATCTTGCTCGGCGGTGCCGCCGCGGACCCCGCCCTGCTCGCCACCGCCCGCCGACACGGGCTGCGGGTGGTCACCACATACGGGATGAGCGAGACGTGCGGCGGCTGTGTCTACGACGGGGTGCCGCTGGACGGTGCCACCGTGGCGCTGGAGCCGGACACCGACCGAGTGCTGCTCGGCGGTCCGATGCTGTTCGCCGGCTACCGCGGCCGACCCGACCTGACCGCTGCCGCCCTGGCTGAGGGACGGCTGCGGACCCAGGACCGCGGCGCTCTGGTCGACGGCAGGCTGGTCATCCTCGGCCGGGTGGACGACGTGGTGATCACCGGCGGGCTGAACGTCGACCTGGCGTCGGTGGAACGCCAGCTGATGTCCGTGCTGCCGGCCGCCGACACGGCCGCGATCGGGGTGGCCGACCCGGAGTGGGGCACCCGGGTCGTCGCAGTGACCACCGCGGCGACCACGCTCGCTGCCGTCCGGCACGGTGTGAGTCAGGCGCTGCCCGGCTATGCCGCCCCCCGCGAGCTGGTCCGGGTCGACTCGCTGCCACGCACCAGCAGTGGCAAGATCGATCGGCAACGTCTCGTCTCCTGGGTGGAGCAGGACGACCCCACCATCCTCGAGAGGAGCCGGCTGTGAGCGCCGACCTGGCAACCGGACCGACAGCGAGCCAGTGGCTGGCCGGAGCGCGACCCCGGACCCTGCCGGCCGCGATAGCACCCGTTGTCGTCGGGTCGGCCGTGGCCGCCTTCGAGAACGGGTTCTCCTGGCCGCGTGCGCTGCTGGCCCTGCTGGTCAGTCTCGCGCTGCAGGTCGGGGTGAACTACGCCAACGACTACTCCGACGGCATCCGCGGCACCGACGCCGACCGGGTCGGACCGCTGCGGCTGGTCGGGTCAGGGCTGGCCCGGCCGGTCTCGGTCAAGGCGGCGGCTTTCGGCTGCTTCGGGGTGGCCGCGGTGGCCGGAGTGGTGCTGGTGGTGCTCTCGCAGCAGTGGTGGCTGCTGGCCGTCGGCGCGGCGTCGATCCTGGCTGCCTGGTTCTACACCGGCGGCCGCCGGCCGTACGGCTATCTCGGCCTGGGCGAGCTGTTCGTCTTCGTCTTCTTCGGTCTGGTCGCGGTCGGCGGCACCACCCTGGTGCAGACCGGCCGGCTGTCGGCCGCGTCGCTGCTCGGCGGCGTCGGCGTCGGCGCCCTGGCCTGCGCCATCTTGGTGGCCAACAACCTGCGCGACATCGTCGGTGACGCGCACGCCGGCAAGCGCACCCTGGCCACCCGGATCGGGGCCCCCGCGACCCGGCGGGTCTACGTCGGCCTGGTCCTGCTGGCCGCTGCGGTGGCGGTCGCCCTCGGTGCCCTGGCCACCTGGTGGGCGCTGCTCGGGTTGCTGGGGCTGCTGCTGCTGCTCCCCGCCGTCCGCACCGTGCTGTCCGGCGGCACGGGCCCGGCGCTGATCGGCGTGCTCAAGTCGACCGGCACCGCCGAGCTGGCGTACGCACTCACCCTCGGCGCCGGCCTCGTCCTCGGCCGCTGACCCTCGCGGCGCGCCGTCAGTCGAGCACGGGCTCGACCAGCACACCGGTACGCCAGAACTCCTCCAGCGCTGCCCGATATGGCGCCAGCTGCCATCCCTGCCGGGCCACCCAGGCGTCGTCGTAGTAGGTCCGGGCGTAGCGTCGGCCGTCGTCGCACAGCAGCGTCACCACGCTGCCGCTACGTCCCTGGGCCCGCAGCTGGCTGACCAGCTGCAGCGCTCCCCACATATTGGTTCCGGTGGAGCCGCCGACCGAGCGGCCCAGCCGTTCGGTGGTCCACCGCATTGCGGCCACCGACGCCGCATCGGGTACGGGAATCATCCGGTCGACCAGGGCGGGCACGAAACTGGGCTCCACCCGAGGGCGACCGATGCCCTCGATCCGTGACCCGCGCGCGGTAGCCGTCGCGTCGCCGCTGACCCAGGCGGCATAGAACGCTGAGTTCTCCGGATCGACCACGCAGAGCCGGGTGTCGTACTTCTGCAACCGCAGATAGCGACCGATGGTGGCGCTGGTGCCGCCGGTGCCGGCGCCCACCACCACCCAGGCCGGGACCGGGTGGGCCTCCAGCTCCAGCTGGGTGAACAGCGACTGGGCGATGTTGTTGTTGCCGCGCCAGTCGGTGGCCCGCTCGGCGAAGGTGAACTGGTCGAGGTAGTGCCCGCCACTGGCTTCGGCCAGCTCGGCTGCGACGGCGTAGATGGTCGTCGGGTCGTCGACCAGGTGGCAGCGACCGCCGTAGAACTCGATCAGCTCGCACTTCTCGCGGACCGTCGAGGACGGCATCACCGCCACGAACGGCAGACCGATCAACCGGGCGAAGTAGGCCTCGCTCACCGCAGTGGACCCGGATGACGCTTCGACCAAGGTGGTGCCGCGGGTGATCCAGCCGTTGCAGAGTCCGTAGAGGACGAGGGACCGGGCCAGCCGGTGCTTCAGGCTGCCGGTGGGATGCACGGACTCGTCCTTGAGATAGAGCTGGACGCCCCAGTCGGCGGGCAGGTCGAAGACGTGCAGGTGGGTGTCGGCACTCCGGTTCGCGTCCGCCTCGACCCGATCGATGGCCCAGGCCAGCCAGGCCCGTTCGGTGCTGGCGACCGCCTCGGAACAGCGGTCGCGGCTGTCTGGGCCTGGCGCCGGGGAGGTCGGGTCGGGCGGACGGTGGGCAGACATGCGGGCAACGATAACTGCGGCGTCCCCTCTAAGGTGGCCCCATGGATGCGCAGCGCAGGGTCGGCATCATCGTGCTCTCGATGGGCGACCGGCCGGTCGAGCTGGACCGCTCACTGCGCAGCGCACTCGCCCAGGACTACCCCGGGGTGGAGGTCTTCCTCCTCGGGCAGGGCTGGGAGCCGGTGGACGTACCGGACGGCGTCCGTACGCTCGGGCTGGCCGAGAACCTGGGCAGCACGGCGGGACGCAACTTCGCCGTCACCCAGACCGAGAACGACTTCTTCATGTTTCTCGACGACGACGGGTGGATCCCCGACCCCGGCTTCCTCCGCCGCGCCATCGCCTTGTTCGAGCAGTCGCCCCGGCTGGCCCTGATCGTGCCGCGGATCACCGACACCGACGGCACCACCCTGCGACGCTGGGTGCCTCGGGCGCGCGTCGGCGACCCGGCCGTCTCCGGGCCGGCCTTCGCCTGCCCCGAAGGTGTCACCCTGTTCCGGCGCCAGGCCTGGGACGAGGTCGGCGGCTTCCCGAGCGCCTTCCGGTATGCCCACGAGGGCATCGAGCTGTGCTGGCGGCTGCGGGACCACGACTGGGAAGCGTGGTATCAGGCGGACCTGATCGTCCACCACCCAGCGCTGCCGGCCAGCCGACATGAGTACTACCAGCGGCTGAACGCGCGGAACCGGGTCTGGGTAGCCCGGCGCAACCTTCCGGCGCCGCTGATCCCGGTCTACGTCGGCGTCTGGACCGTCATCTCGCTGGCCCGCAATGGCACTGACTGGGAGTCCACCAAGAGCTGGGTGGCCGGCTGGCGGGAAGGCTGGCGTACCTCTCCCGGTGGGCGTCAGCCGATGTCTTGGCGCACGGTGGGCCGGCTGGCCCGACTCGGTCAGCCACCGGTCATCTGACCCACCGCTCCCGCCGGCGAGAGACCGTCTGTCCGCTCGCGATGGCCTGAACCAGCAATCCCTGCGCCTGCCATTAGGCGGCGGTAGTTGTCGGTGCTCGTGCGGACTGGCGGTGCATGGCGGTGGCGGTCTGCCAGATGCGTTCAGTGAACGCGTTGTTGCCGAGCGGTTGGGTGCCTTGATTGGTGACCAGGTAGACCCAGCCGTGCGGTGAGCGCCACAAGTACTCACCCGGCGCCGGTTGTCGCACCCGCCAGCGACCGTGTGTCTTCAACCGGTGATGACGCCGGTCCAGCGGGCCGAGGTTGTCGAGCCTGGTCTGACCGGTAGGCCCGTTGTTGGCGTAGGGAATCGTGTGGTCGAGGTCCATGCCTCGGCTCAGGCTGGTGCCGTAGGGGAACACGTCGGCCGGGTTGCGCAGTCGGAGGGCTTCGCGGTGGCGGTGCGGGATCTCGTACGCATCCACCGGCGCCGGATCCGGATCGACCACCGGCCGGACGGTGATCTGATTGGGAGTGTCACGGAGGAACCGGCGGACCTGGTCCACGGTGACCGGCCCATCGCCCTCGATCCGGCCCACGAGATCGGTGGGACCGTCCGTGGTCAACGCTTCCTGACTGAGGTGGACGTAAAGGGTGGTCTGCGGCCGAGCCTTCACCGGATCCAACCCGGTGGGCCCGTCGAACCGCACCGACACATGGGTGTCCGCGTGGGTTGAATCATCGTGGGCGGCAGGCTCGACCTGATCACACGCATCGCCTTGATGGGCCTGCAACATCGCTAAGGCCGTCGCCGGCTGACCCAGAATCCCGATGGCTTTCGCCCTGCGCACCCCCACCGGGGAGGTGTCGCCTTCGAGCTGCAGGATCTCGGCGATCCGATTCACCATCGCGGCGAACCAGACCACATCACCGGCGTTCGCCCGGGCCACCAACACCTTCAACCCACCCACCTCGGTGCGGCCGACCCGGACGAACCGTTCCGCCTCCCACAACCGCGCCCGTTCCTGCGCCCCCACCGGGTCAGCGCTCATCACCGCCGCCTGCAACAAGTTCTCGAATCGCGCCCATGAGATCGACCCGATCGGACCAGCCACCATCGCATCCACCAGCCCCGCCGCCTCCAAAGACAGATGCCGGGTGTGCTGGGCGACCTTCCGCGCCTTCCAGCCGCGGACTTCCCCGGCCAACACCCGGGCCCACAGCCGGGAGAACCGGTGCCGCAGATCCAAGGCATCCGCCAACTGCGCCGACGCAGCACCGGCGGTGGTCTCCTGCAACGCCCCCAGCTCGCCGGCGGCGAACTCCGACACCAACGGCGTCCCCTCGCCGCCGGGCTGGTGGAACCGCTCACGCTCCGGTGAGTCCCCAACCTCAGCGTCCGGCCCCGGTCCGTGCAGGTCTGCCCAGTGCGCAGCCGCAACCAACAGCTGAGTCTCAGCGGTCACCACCGAGCGGTGCAGGTCCGCCACCCAGGCCGCAGCAGCGGCCGTGTCGGCCGGCAACTCGATCCCCGAATCGAACATACGTACAATTTAGGATCCGCCACTGACATTTCTCTCATTCATCCACACGCGTGGGTGCCACCCCCTCATCGGGGCGGAGGCAGCAGCCACCTGACCAGGTCCTCAAGAACCCTCGACCGCTCGGAAAGTCCCTGTCCACGAGCACTCGTTCTCGGAGAGGATGCAGCATGCTTACCTTGGAGCAAGTCTTCCCACCGTTCGCGCTGCGGATCTCATCCGGCCCATTGGAGCTCAGGGTTCTGCGCGACGAGGACCTCCCCGAACTCGTCGAACTCGTCCGCGGGGGCATCGTGGCTCCCGGCTTGCCCATGCCCTTCCTCACCGCCTGGCACGAGGAGCCCTTCGCGCCAGGATCTCCCGACGGCTTCCCCACGAGCTCCCTGGGTTGGTGGTGGACGCAGAGGGCGACCTTCGCCCCTGACGAGTGGCGACTCGCCCTTGTGGTTCGTCGCAGCGGTGATCTCGTCGGCATGCAGGACTTGCACGCGAAGGACTTCGCGCAGACCCGCCATGTCATGACTGGCTCGTGGCTGGGGCGAGCACACCACGGGATGGGGACCGGCACGCTGATGCGACAGCTCGTTGTCGGGTTCGCGTTCGACGAGCTGGACGCGGACCAGTGCGAGTCGGGCTACATCGTGGGGAACCACGCATCGGCGGCGGTCAGTCGTAAGGTCGGCTATGTCGACAACGGCCGCCAACGGATTGTGCAGCGCACGCGGCAAGGCAAGGTTGGAGTGGACGAGCAGCGCGTGATGGTGACGCCTGCCACCTTCATCCGTCCAGACGAGCGGGTCTCAGTCGAAGGCGCTGAGGTCCTGCGCCGCTTCTTGGGGATCGACAGCAAGGCCGCTCAGACCGACCCGCGCCCGGTCAGGGCTGCCGCAGCCGACTAGACGAGAGAATTGACAGCAGATAGCCGGCGGCGGTGGCCAGCGACAGCGGCACAGCCAGCAGCAGCCAGCCCCGCAGCAGCGCCTCGTACGCCAGCTGGTCGCCGTCGCGCCACCAGCCGGATCCGGGCACATCGGACTCGATCCCCATCAGGCGCAGCACCAGGTCAGCGGTAGCGACCACGGCGAGGATCAAGGTGAACTCGATGGCGCCGAAGGCACGGAAGAACGGGAAGAACCGCAGCAACCCACGCAGCGATCGCAGGCCACCGGACCGGGGCGCCGCCAGTTCCGCATCCTCGGGCATCTTCGGCCAGCCGGAGTATGTCCGGGCCACGTGGACCAGGTCACCGAAGGACTTCTTCAACAGCACCACCACGGCGACCAATGCACCGATCGTGGTCCAGCCCCCCACAGAGGTCAGTCCCCCATCGAGGTGCACCCCCAGCGCGATCGGCAGCAGACCCTCGACGACGTAGTGTCCGACCCGGTCGATGTAGACCCCACTGGTCGAGCGCTGGTCCCGCCACCGGGCGACCTCGCCGTCGGAGCAATCGACCAGGATGTGCAGCTGGATCAGCACCGCGGCTGCAATGACCGGCCACCACCCGGGCACCATCAGCACTATGGGTGCGGCCACCCCGATCACGATCATCAGCCAGGTCACCGCATTGGCGCTGATCCCGGTGGGCAGCAGGGCACGGGTCAGATAGATCGACCCTTTGCGCAGGTACGTTCCCGCCCAGTGCTCGGAGTTGCGCCGCCCGACTACTGCCTCGGGCTGCGCCACGGCGCGGAGCTCGGCCATGGTGGGACGGTTGGTACGCACCACAGGCCTCCCTTCGGGCCCCGGAGCGGCAGTGGGCGCGGCCTCCGGGCGGTCCGCCATCGGATCTCCTGGCTGGTGTTGACCAACGGGACTCTGCTCGGGCGGGCGCATGGCGAACAGCATAAGGCGGACCCGTACGGCCTCAATTCTTGCGAAGGGGGCAATTCCGCCTAGTCTTACTGCCATGGGCAGATATTTGCCAGTCATCATCGTGGCACTGCTCACCATCTACTGCGTGGTGGAAGTGGCTCAGGCGCCGCCGTACGCCGTCCGCCGGATGCCCCGCTGGCTGTGGGCGACGGCGGTGATCTGCGTGCCGCTGGCCGGCGCGGTGTGCTGGCTGTTGCTCGGTCGTCCCAACGCCCAGTCCCTGGGCAAGCGGCACCGGAGCGAGCCGCGGGCACCCGATGATGACCCCGACTTCCTCCGCGGCCTGTGACCCACGCGCTCGGCTGAGCTGTGGCCCCGGTTAAGCGGTGACCTCCGCCGCGGTCCTCGAACCCTGTCTGGTCGTCTTCGCCGGCGGTACGTCGCGCCGGTTCGGCAGCGACAAGCTGGCGGCGGAGCTGGCCGGACGTACTCTCTTGGACCGCGCGTTGAGCGGTGTGCCTGGTACGTGGCCGGTGCTGGTGCTCGGTCCGACGCGCACCCTTCAGCGCAGCGTCGAGTTCGTGCCCGACGACCACCCGGACGGCGGTCCCGGTGCGGCCCTGGTGACGGGTGCCCGCGCCGTCCTGGCCCGCGGCAGCTCCGTGATGGTGACCACGCCCGGTGACGCGCCCGCCGGAGGCGACGCAGCGGTGCGGCTGCTGCAGGAGCTGAACCAACGCTCAGTGGATGCCGTGGTGGCGGTGGACCATACCGGCCGGGCGCAGCCGTTGCAGCTGGCCGTCCGCGGCGCCGCGCTCCGTGCGCTCGCCGCCCATCCGATCAGCTCCACAGACGGTGCCCGCGCCCGTTCCCTCGTCGCCGCGCTGGCGCCCGCCGAGGTGATACTCGACGAGGAGCTGACCACCGACATCGACCACCCGGCGGACGCCGCGGCCTGGACCCGCCGCCACGGCCGGGACCAGTGAGGCCGCGCGCGCTGTCTGTACCGGCCGCTACGTTGTCGGGATGGGAACCACCGACGACTTGCACAAGGAGACGCTGCACCGCTATCTCCGCCGCGAGCGGGACTCCTTGCTGGCGACGCTGGACGGGCTGACGGAGCGGCAGATCCGCTGGCCGGTCGTACGCACCGGCACCAACCTGCTCGGCCTGGTCAAGCACACGGCGAGCGTGGCGGCCGGATATTTCGGGGAGGTCTTTCACCGACCCTTCGGCGAGCCCACCCCCTGGTTCGACGACGATGCCGACGTCAACGCCGACATGTGGGCGACCCCGGCGGAAACTCGGGAGTTCATCGTCGGCCTGCACCACCGTGCCGCGGCGCACACCGACGCCACCATCGCCGCCCTCGATCTGGACGCCCCGGGCGTGGTGGCGTGGTGGCCGCCGGAACGCCGCGATGTCACGTTGCAACAGATCCTGGTGCACATGTGCGCGGAGACCGCTCGGCACGCCGGCCACGCCGACCTGGTCCGTGAGCTGCTGGACGGCCGGGCGGGCCGGGACAAGAACGACCTGCCCACCATGAGCGATCAGGAATGGGCTGCCTATCGGAACCAGCTGGAGGAGGCCGCACTGGAGGCGGAACAAAGAGCCGGCGGAAGCTGACCTCAGCCGGTGGAGGCGGCGAGCTCGAACCGGACGCCGGTCAGTTCCTCGGACCGCTCCCACAGCACCGCGGCGGCGGCCCGGTCACGCGCGTTGCGAGCCGGGTGCTCCCGGCTGGGCTTGCCCCGCAGCAGGAAGCGGGGGCCGATCAGCTCACCGCCCCGCAGCCGGGGGTCGGTAGCCGCCCGCAGCTGCGGTCGCGCGCCGGACGCCGGGTCGGTGCCGACGAGCGGGGTGACGACCTGGAAGAACAGGTCGGACGGCGTCGGCGCGGACTGCCGGCTGAACAGCTCTGTCTTGGACAGCCCCGGATGGGCGACCACCGAGATGACCCGGGAACCGGCAGCCTTGAGCCGGCGGTCCAGCTCGAACCCGAACAGTGCACAGGCCAGCTTGGACTGCGAGTAGTTCCGCATCGGCGCGTACGGTCCTTCCACGCCGAGGCGGGGGTCGAGCCCTCCGGTCAGCCGGTGGGCCAGGCTGGACAAGGAGACGACGCGGCCGGCCGCAGCGGCCTGCAGCACCGGCATCAGCTGGGCGGTCAATGCGAAGTGGCCGAGGTGGTTGACGCCCATGTGCAGCTCGAACCCATCACTGGTGAGCTCTCGTCGTGGCACCAGCATCAGGCCGGCGTTGTTGATCAAGATGTCCAACGGTCCGGCGTCGGCCTGCAGCTCGGCGAACCGCCGCACGCTGGACAGGTCGGCGAGGTCGCACTGCTGCAACGCCAACCGGGCGCCCGGCTGCCCGGTCCTGATGTCCTCCACAGCGGTCTGGCCGCGCGCCAGGTCGCGGACCGCGAGCGTCACCTCCGCCCCCGCCCGAGCCAGCTCGCGGGCACAGATCAGACCCAGGCCGGTGTTGGCTCCGGTGATCACGACCCGGCGGCCGGTGAGGTCGGGCAGGCCGGCATCAGGAGAAGACGAGAACATGGGCCAACTCTACGGACCCGGCAGCGCCCCGACGTCTGCCAGACCCAGAGCGGCGAGGGCCCGGTCGGTGATCTCGTCCGGCGTCCCGGCCACGCTGACCACGACCCCGTCCTCGTCCGGTTGCAGCGGCTCGAGCGTCGCCAGCTGAGACTCCAGCAACGCCGGCGGCATGAAGTGGTCGGTCCGGAGGCCGATCCGCTCCCCGATCACCTCGCGGCCACCGTCCAGGTGGAGGAACCGCACCCGACTGCCCGCCTGCCGCAGCAGATCGCGATAGCTGCGGCGCAGCGCCGAGCAGGTGACCACCACACTGCCGTCGGCGCCGTCGATCCAGTCCCGGATCGAGGTCAGCCACGGCAACCGGTCGGCGTCGGTCAAGGGCACGCCTGCCGCCATGGTGGCCACGTTGGCCGCACTGTGGAAGTCGTCGGCCTCAGCCGCGGTCCAGCCGAGTCGGCGGGCCAGCTCGGTGGCGATCGTGGTCTTGCCCGAGCCGGCGACGCCCATCACGACGATCGCCGTACGGTCGTCGCGCCCGGCCGGCTGCACTGCGGGGACAGTCATGCCGGCTGCTCGCTCCGATCACCGCTCCACTCGGTGTGGAAGGTCCCCGGCTTGTCCACCCGGCGGTAGGTGTGGGCGCCGAAGAAGTCCCGCTGCGCCTGGATCAGCGCTGCCGGCAGCCGCTCGGCCCGGATGCCGTCGTAGTAGGCCAGCGACGAGGAGAAGGCGGGCGTCGGGATGCCGTTCTGCGCTGCCGTGGCGACCACCCGGCGCCAGGCTGCCAGGCTGGAGCCCACCGCCTCGGCGAAATAGTCATCGGCCAGCAGGAGTGGGAGCTCGGCATCGCGCTCGTATGCCTCGGTGATCCGGTTGAGGAAGCGGGCCCGGATGATGCAGCCGCCTCGCCAGATCCGCGCCATCGCGCCGCGGTCGATGCCCCAGGAGAACTCGGCGCTGGCGGCCGCGATTTGGTCGAACCCCTGCGAGTACGCCACCACCTTCGAGGCATAGAGCGCCTGACGTACGTCTTCGATGAACTGCTCGGGATCGGAGATCGACCAGTCTGCGGGGTGAGCGGCCAGCTTGCCCCGCGCGGCCTCACGCTGCGGCACCGAACCCGACAGTGCCCGGGCAAAGGTGGCTTCGGCGATACCGGTGATCGGGACGCCGAGGTCGAGCGCGTTCTGCACGGTCCAACGGCCGGTGCCCTTCTGCTCCGCCTGGTCGAGGATGACGTCGACGAACGCGTTGCCGCTCTCCGCATCTACCTGGCTGAGGACGTCGGCCGTGATCTCGATCAGGAACGACTCCAGGTCGCCCTCGTTCCAGGAGCGGAAGATGTCAGCGATCTCCGCGGCGGACTTGCCGGTCCCCTGCTTGATCAGGTCGTACGCCTCGGCGATGAGCTGCATGTCGGCGTACTCGATGCCGTTGTGCACCATCTTGACGAAGTGGCCGGCACCGTCGGGCCCGACGTAGGTGCAGCAGGGGACGCCGTCGACCTTGGCCGAGATGTCCTCCAAGATCGGGCCGAGGGTCTCATACGACTCGGGCGAGCCGCCCGGCATGATCGACGGGCCGTTGAGCGCCCCCTCCTCGCCGCCCGATACCCCGGACCCGACGAAGTGCAGGCCGTGAGCCTTGAGCTCCGCCTCGCGGCGAATCGTGTCGGGGAAGTGCGCGTTCCCCGCGTCGATGACGATGTCGCCCGCCTCCAGCAGAGGGACGAGCTCGGCGATGACCGCGTCGGTCGGCCCACCGGCCTTGACCATGATCACAACCTTGCGGGGGCGCGCGAGCGAGGCCACGAAGTCAGCCATCGACTCCGAGGGGAGGAAGATCCCCTCCGAGCCATGATCAGCCACCAACGACTGGATCTTGGCGTTGCTGCGATTGTGCACTGCGACCCGATAGCCGTGGTGGGCGAAGTTTCGGGCGAGGTTGCGGCCCATCACCGCCAGCCCGGTCACGCCGATCTGAGCAAGGTCCTCCATGACAACTCCTCCGTGTTCGACACCGGACTGCAGCACCGCGGTGGGTCAGTCCCGAAGTCAGCGTATCCGTTTGCCCGCGGCGGCCCGTCCGTCGATAGTCTCGCAGTCTCAGCACCTGGTTGAGGGGGGTCGCATGCTCCAGCCGCTCGGCATCACTGCGCACGCCGAATCCGTGTACGTCGTGCTCGGGCCGATGGAGTCCGCCACGGTGGCCGAGCTGGCCGACCTGACGTCGAGCAGCGTCGCGACCACCGAGACGAGCCTGGAAGAGCTTCGCGACCTGGGACTCGCGGCCGAGGTCGTGCAAGGGCTGTGGCAGTCCCTCCCCCTGCTCGGGGTGGTGAACGCCCTGCGTGCTCAGCGACTCTCCGAGATCGAGACGGCGTCGATCGCCGCGGAGTCGCTGCACAGTCACCTGCTCCAGGCGTCGGAGTCGCAGGCGGACACGATCAAGATCCTGGTTGGCCGGGACGCGATCCTGGCCGCCCGACGAGAGATGTGCAATTCCGCCAAACGGGAGATCTGCGCCTTCGACAAGCCGCCGTACGTCCAAGGACGACCGAACGCGACGGTGCAGCATCTGGAGGAGGCGGCGCCCGAGTGGCAGGCCCTTGACCGTGGGGTTGCGCTGCGCGGGATCTACCACCCCGGCTTCGACTCCGACCGGCTGAGCGAGCTGTCGCTGTTCGCAGCCAAGGGCGAGCAGTCACGGACGGCGCCGGTGCCGATGAAGCTGGTGCTGGTCGACTCGCAGGTCGCCCTCATCCCGTCGATGCGCTCCTACCAGCCCGGTCACGAGCTGCGGGCATCGATCACCCGGCACCCGTTGCTGGTCGAGGCGCTGCAATGGTTGTTCGAGGCGGTGTGGGACACCGCAGTCCCGATCAAGACCTCGGGTTACCAGGACAGCGATCCGCGACGGCTGATGCTGATCTCGCTGTTGATGACCGGATCCACCGACAGTGCCATCGCCACCCAGCTCGGGGTGAACGTCCGCTCGGTGCGCCGCTGGATCTCCGACCTGATGGACGAGCTCGGCGTCACGACTAGGCTGCAGCTGGGCGCGGCGCTCGTTCGTGCGGACGCGATCCGCCATATCTAGGCCACGCCGAGCGGCGCCCGCGATCCTGGGAGGAACCGCGGGCGACGCCCAGGGGGATCAACCCGCGCGGGGCCGTGATGACCACTCGCTCGGGTTTCGTGCTGATGGACCGGCGCTCACTACGCCGACCATCGTCCGGGTCCGTCAGGTGACCCGGCTTCCTCGCGGAAGTCCTGGGCTCATACGCGCACCTGCCTGACCAGGAGCGGTGGTCCTCAGACGCCGTTGACGGCGGCGAGCTTCACGCCGTTGACCTTCACACCGTTGACCTTGACGCCGTTCACGGCCTTGACGCCGTTGACCTTCACACCGTTGACCTTCACGCCGTTCACCTTGACGCCATTCACGGCCTTCACGCCATTGACCTTGACGCCATTCACGGCCTTCACGCCGTTGACCTTCACGCCATTCACCTTCACGCCGTTCACGGCCTTGACGCCGTTGACCTTCACGCCATTCACCTTCACGCCGTTGACGGAGGAAGCGGCGGTCGTCTTGACGCCGTTGACCGCTCCGGTAGCGACGGGAGTGGCAGCCAGCAGGCTGGCCGACAGGACGCCGGCGGCGGCCGCTGCTCCAGCGAGACCGGCCGCGCGACGTGCGTTTTGTGCGAGAAACATGGATTTCCTTCCGTTTGATGTGGCTTTCCGGCGATTGCCGGTTCCCTCACCACACCCCTGACGTTTCATATGCACGGTATTGGCGTCCGCATACGAAAGGAATAGCAAATTACGTCCACTAGGCGACATGTCCTCAAGTGGACACGACAACATGGCGCTAGGTGCTCTCTACACCCGCGCTCATCGCGACCGGGCACACGGTCTCGTGGACACGTGCGACGTCTTGGCGTCGTAGCGAACTGGTCTCCCACACAGCCGCACGATCGGTCGAACGTTGTACCCGGTTGAGCGGGACGACCTGGTCGCCACGGCTCTGCGGGCCACTTTGCCGGTGAACGTGGCCCCGGTCAAGCGCCGGAACTGCTGCTCGGGTCCCCCTCCAGCCGCGAGTACGGTCGAAGTGTCAGACCCGTCCGCCACGCTCAGCACGACGGATCCGCATCGACGCGGACCACCGCCACCAGAAGTGCGCGCGGCGCACGCGAGCCAGGAGGTCGCCATGTCCTGTTGCTTCATCCCCCCGTATTTGCTGCGTCACGTGGTCGACGCGGGCCAGGACGACGACGCGCGCGAGCACGGGTCCGCCACCTTGCAGGCTGATGACCGGCTGCGTGCTCGGCGTGCCGGCGCCGCTGGCCGAAGCCTGGCCGAGCCGGAACGATCGGGGCCTGGTGGCGACGCCGAGGGTGACCGGGTCATCAGATCTGCGGGCAACACTGAGGAACTGCCGGGTGTGGTGGTGCGACGGGTGGGCGACCCCGCCTCCGGTGACCCTGCGGTGGACGAGGCGTTCGAGTCGTCGGGACAGGTGTGGTCTCTGTTTGACCAGGTGTTCGACCGGCAGTCAGTCGACGACGCCAACAGCACCGTGACCGTCACCGTGCACTTCGGCACGAACTACGACAACGCCTTCTGGGATGGCTCCCAGCTCGTGTTCGGCGACGGTGACCAGAAGATCTTCGACCGGTTCACCAAGCCGATGGACGTGCTGGCCCATGAGTTCACCCACGGCGTCACCCAGTTCACCGCCGGGCTTGCCTACCAGGGCCAGTCCGGTGCCCTGAACGAGAGCGTGTCGGACGTCTTCGCTGCGCTGACCAAGCAGTGGGTGGCGGGCGAGACGGCCGACCAGGCGGACTGGCTGATCGGAGAGGGCCTGTTCATGCCGTCGATCCAGGCCACCGCGCTGCGCTCGATGATCCGACCCGGCACCGCCTACGACGATCCGCAGCTGGGCCGCGACCCGCAGGTCGGCTCCATGGCCGACTATGTGGAGACCACCGACGACAACGGTGGGGTGCACCTCAACTCCGGCATCCCCAACCGCGCTTTCGCCCTGGCCAGCCTGTCGGTCGGTGGGCACGCGTGGGAGCAGACCGGTCGCATCTGGTATTCGGCGCTCACCGGAGGCGAGATCACCCCCGACACCGACTTCGCCGGGTTCGCTGCCGCGACGGTGAACGCGGCAGTCGTGCTTTTCGGGCCTGACGCTGCGGTGGTCGGGCAGGTCCGCGACGCCTGGGCCGAGGTCGGTGTGCCGGTCGCGGCGGAGTCGGAGCCGGCCCCGATTCCGGTGCAGCATGTCGCCGTGGACCATGTCGCCGTACGCCGCACGGGCGGCTTCGCCGGAATGGTGCGCTCTGCTGAGCTCGATCTGAGCGCAGCTCCGTTCGGCGACGAAGTCAGGACGCTGCTCTCCACCGTGGATCCGGCGCTGCTCAGCGCCGGCACAGCTCCGGCGCCGGACCGGTTCGTCTACACCGTCGAGTACGGGGAGCAGCAGCTCATCGTCCCCGAGCAGGACCTCACCCCGGAACTGCAGCGCGTGGTGCAGATCGTGCTCGGGAACTGACGCGCCGAGGTCGCTGGTCGTCGCGCGCCGGGTCTGCGATGTCGTGCTCTAGCATGACCGAATGCCCCCTGAACGAGAGTTCCCACGGTCGATCGGGGTTCTCGGGCTCGGTCCGGTGGGACTGCCCCTGGCCCATCGCATCCTGACCGGACTACCGGCGCCGACCAAGGTGACGGTCTTCGGGCGCGCGACGAACGCGATGAGGGCGCTCGCGGACCGCGGTGCGCAGTGTGCGGTCAGCGCCGCCGACCTCGCCGCGCGGAGCGAGGTGGTGCTGGCTACCGGCGCGAGCCTCGACGACGTGATCCGGCTGCTGCGTGGGCCGTCGGGGTTCCTCGCCGGTGTGCACAGTCGCACCACCATGCTGCTCACCATGCAGGTCCCGTTGGAGCGGATCGAGGAACTGGCCCGCACGCTGAACCACCAGACGGCCGGCATGCTCCGGCTGGTGGATGCTCCCCTGTCGAGTCCGACCAGCCCGACGGAGTCCAGTTTGATCAACGTGGGCGGGCACGCCGCCGACGTCGCGCGGGTCACCCCGGTGCTGCAGCTCTTCGGCTCCGTGGTCCACGCCGGCCCGATCGGACACGGCGCGCGCTGAGTCAGCGCGGGTCTGGCTCGGCGAGCAGGCCGGTCAGCACCTTGGCCACCGACGCCATCTCGATCAGGAACCCGTCGTGGCCGTAGTCGGAGGCGATCAGCTCGAGCGGCAGCGCCCCGGGGATCTCAGCGGCCATCAGCTCGCTGAGGTCGGGAGGATAGAGCCGGTCGGAGTTCACAGCCGCAACAGCCGTACGCGCGGTGACGCGGCGCAACGCGGCCGGCACACCGTTTCGGCCCCGACCGACGTCGTGGCTGTTCATCGCCGACGTGAGCACGACGTAGGAATTGGCGTCGAAGCGGCCCACCAGCTTGTCGCCGTGGTGCTGCAGATAGCTCTCCACGGCATAGCGGCCGCCACGCATCGGATCCTCCGCCCCCTGGGCCGCCCGGCCGAACCGTTCGTCCAGCTCCAGGCGGGAGCGATACGTCGTGTGAGCGATACGCCGGGCCAACGCCAGACCGCGCCACGGCCCTTCGGCCGCGTCGTAGTAGTCCCCGTCGCGATAGAGCGGGTCGGCCCGGATGGCCTCGATCTGACTGGTGCACCAGGCGAGCTGGTCCCCGGTGGTGTACGGCGTGGTGGCCAGCAACAGCAGTCGACGCACCCGCTCGGGCGTGGTCACCGCCCACTCCAGGGCTCGCATGCCCCCGGCCGACCCACCGACCACCGCCGCCCAGCGGTCGAGGCCCAGTGCGTCAGCCCACGCTCGCTCCGCCTGGACCTGGTCGCGCGTGGTCAGCAGCGGGAACCGGCTGCCCCACGGCCGGCCATCGGGAGCGGTCGAGGCCGGGCCGGTCGTCCCCTGGCAGCCGCCGAGGATGTTCGGGGCGACGATGAACCACCGAGCGGGATCAAGCGCCCGCCCCGGTCCGACCAGTCCGTCCCACCAGCCGGCGGTCGGGTGACCGGGACCGGCCGGACCGGCGACATGGCTGTCGCCGGTCAGGGCATGCAGCACCAGCACGGCGTTGTCGCCGGCCGGGGACAGCTCGCCCCAGGTCTCGTACGCGATCCGGACATCCGGCAACGTCGCGCCCGACTCGAGCTGAAGCGTCCCGACGTCGACGAACCGGCGCCGACCCACCGGGTCGGAGTCCCGCCAGGCTCGGGCGGCCGGCGGCGGGGATATGACGTTGGTCGCGACGAGCGGGTCGTCGCCACCGGTACCCACGACGACTAGTCCACCTTGGCGGCGCGGAAGCCGGCTTCCAGGTCGGCGAGGATGTCGTCGATGTGCTCGATGCCGACAGCCAACCGGACCAGGCCTGGCGTCACCCCGGAGGCGAGCTGCTCCTCCGGCGACAGCTGGGAGTGGGTGGTGGAGGCGGGGTGGACGACCAGCGACCGTACGTCACCGATGTTGGCCACGTGACTGTGCAGCTCGAGTGAGTTGACGAAGCGCTTCCCGGCCTCGACGCCACCCTTGATCTCGAAGGCGAGTACGGCGCCGGCGCCGAGTGGGGCGTACTTCTGGGCGCGGTCGTACCACGGGCTGCTGGGCAGTCCGGCGTACGCGACGCTCTCCACCTCGTCGCGACCCTCGAGCCACTGCGCCACCCGGGTCGTGTTGCTGACGTGGCGTTCCATCCGCAGGCTCAGCGTCTCGATGCCCTGCGACAGCAGGAAGGCGTTGAAGGGCGAGATGGCCGGGCCGAGGTCGCGCAGCAGCTGGACCCGCGCCTTGAGGACGAACGCGAGGTTCGCACCCAGCGGGCTTCCGACGCCGAGGTCGCGGGCGTACACCAAGCCGTGATAGCTGGGGTCGGGGGTGTTGAACTGCGGGAACCGCTCGGGGTCGGCTGCATAGTCGAACCGGCCACTGTCGACGATGACGCCACCCATGCTGGTGCCGTGGCCGCCCATGTATTTCGTGGTCGAATGCACCACGATGTCGGCGCCCCACTCCAGCGGGCGGACCAGGTACGGGGTGGCGACGGTGTTGTCGACGACGAGCGGCACCCCGACCTCGTGCGCCACCGCGGCGACGGCCTCGATGTCGAGGATGTCCTGCTTGGGGTTGGGGATCGTCTCGCCGTAGAACGCCTTGGTGTTCGGCCGGACGGCGGAGCGCCAGGACGCCAGGTCGTCGGGATCCTCGACGAAGGTCACCTCGATGCCGAGCTTGGCGAAGGTGTAGTGCAGCAGGTTGTAGGTGCCACCGTAGAGGCTCGGGCTGGCCACGATGTGCGATCCGGCCTCGGCGAGGTTCAGCAGAGCCAGCATCTCCGCGGCCTGGCCGGAGGCCACCAGCAGTGCGCCGACGCCACCCTCCAAGGAGTTGATCCGCTGCTCGACCACGTCCTGGGTCGGGTTCATGATCCGGGTGTAGATGTTGCCGAACTCCTTCAAGGCGAAGAGGTCGGCGGCGTGGTCGGTGTTGCGGAAGGCATAGGCCGTCGTCTGATAGATGGGCAGCGCGCGGGCCCCGGTGGCGGAGTCGGGCTGCTGACCGGCGTGGATCTGCCGCGTCTCGAATGACCAGTCATTGCTCATGGCCCGACGCTATCTCTGCCGCCTGTCGCCGGGGAGGCGTCTCACGTTCCGGATCATCACAGACAGCGAGGGCGCACCGACCGAAGCCGGTACGCCCTCGCAGGTGGTGCTGCTCAGCTGTGGTTGACGGGATCACCCTGGAGCACGGGATCACCGGTTCCGGTCGCGGACCCGGTGTACTTGTGCACGATCGACTCCAGATCGACGCCGGTGGTGTTCTTCAACAGCTCCATGGTCTGGACGATGCTGCTCGTCACCTGCTTCGGCAGCTGCCCCGCGCCGTCGGTGGAGACCACGGTGAGCTTGTCGATGTTGGCCATCGGCGCCGCCACCTCCTTGGCCACCTGCGGCAGCACCTCGATGAGCATCTGCAGCACAGCGGCGTCGTTGTATCGGGCGAACGCCTCGGCCCGCTTGTTCATCGCTTCGGCCTCGGCGTTGCCGGTGGCCAGGATCGCGGCTGCCTGCGCCTCGCCCTCGGCGCGGGTCGCGTCGGCCTCGGCCGTACGGCGAGCCTTCTCGGCCTCACCGCGCTTGGCGCCCTCGATCGCCTCCGCCTCGGCCTGTGCCGAACGCCGTGACTTGTCGCCCTCACCGGTCAGGCGTGCCTTCTCGGCGTCGGCCTGGGCGGCGGCGATGGCCGCGGCCTTGCGAGCATCTGCCTCGAAGATCTCGGCGTTGCGCCGACCTTCGGCCTCGGTCTCCACCCGGTAGCGCTCCGCGTCGGCGGGCTTGCGCACCTCACTGTCGAGCTGGCGCTCCTTCAGCGCGGCCTGACGGACGGCCACCTTCTCCTGTTCGGCCAGGATGGCCTGGTCGCGATCGGCCTGGGCCAGCGGTCCGGCGGCCGCCGCCTGGGCCTGGGCCGCGTCGGTCTCAGCCTTGATCTCGGCCTCCTTCAGCGCCAGCTGGCGCTGCGATACGGCGATCTCCTGCTCGGCCACGATCCGAGCCTGCTCGGCCGCCTGCCGGGCAGCGGCCTCGGCCACCGCGGCGACTTGGCCGACCTTGGCCGACTCGGGCCGGCCGAGGTCGGACAGGTACGAGCCGTCGTCGGTGATGTCTTGGATCTGGAAGGTGTCGAGCACCAGGCCCTGACCGGTCAGGGAGGTTTCGGACTCGTCGGCGACCCGCTGCGCGAACGCGGCCCGGTCCCGGATGATCTGCTCCACCGACAGCGAGCCGACGATCGACCGCAGCGACCCGGCCAGGGTCTCCTGGGTGAAGGTCTCGATCTCGTCCTGCTGGCTGAGGAAACGCTGAGCGGCGGCACGGATGGAGTCCTCGTTGCCACCCACCTTGACGATGGCCACGCCGTCCAGGTTGAGCTTGACGCCCTGACCGGAGACCGCGCCGCGGATCTGCACCATGATCCGCCGGCTGGACAGGTCCATGGTGTGCCGCTTCTGGACGAACGGGACCACGAACACGCCACCGCCCATGACGACCTTCTGGCCGGAGAGCTCCTTGGAGACGACACCGGTCTCCACGTTCTTGACCGGCTTGCCCTTGCGCCCAGTGACGATGAAGGCCTCGTTCGGCCCTGCCACCTTGTAGCGGGTCGTGATCAGGGCCAGCAGCAGCACGACCACGACGATCAGGCCCACCACCGCCAACAAGGTGGGTGTGAACAGCTCCATGTACTTCTCCTTCGGATAACGGGCGTCGAGCGGTGACTGACAGGCAGGGGGCGGCCGTCGGTGGCCGCCGGGACGTGCGAACGGCTAGCTCCGGGGCTCCACCATGACCGAGGTCGCCGACAGGATGGCGATGACGGTGATCGGGGTGCCGGCGGGCAGCGGGACGGCGGCGCGGGCGTTCAGCTTGGTGATGTGCCCGGCCTCGACGACGCTGACCTCGCCGTAGCCCGCGGCCGGAATGTCACTGATCACCGTGCCGGTACGCCCGGTCAGCGCGGCCGTCGACACCGTGGCCTCGTCCCCACCGTTACGCAGCTTCAGTGACAACCAGCCCACGCCGGCACCGACGGCGATCCCCGCGACGATGCCGGACCCGATGGCGATCCCGGTGCTGTCGGTGCTGTCGACGACCAGCGCACCGACGAAGCCGAAGGCACCCAGGAATCCGGCCAGCGCCGCGCCGGAGAAGAGGTCGCCGCCGAAGCCCTCGAATGCCCCGTCGAGCACGTCGCCCAGCACCAGGGAGAGGACGAGGAGAGCGATCCCGACCGCGCCGATGATCAAGAAGGCGGTCATCTGAGGTCTCCTCCGTCGGGCACGCGGCCGGGGTGGCGCGGCGGGCAGGCCTGCATCTTACGCGTCGAACCGGCCAACTTCGGCCATTCTCGGCCAACGGCCGACGATCGCCCGTGCCGCAGACCAGCCATGATCAACAACACGGACCGGTCAAGAACCTGTGAATTTCCTTGGCGCCGCATCACGTCTTGGTGATCTTGGCTGCGATGTCCTTCCCTCGACGTGGGTGCGGTCGTACAGTGTCGTCATCGCTGACGCCTCAAAGGAGATGGTCCGTCATGAGCGGTATTTCCCGCCGCACGCTTCTCGCCGGTGCCGCGGCACTGGCCACCGCGGGTGTGACGGGCTGCAGTCGAAGCCCGTCCATCTCGCAGGACCCCAACGAACTGGTGCTCTGGTATTGGACCCGCTCCATCAGCGAGAAGCTGCTGGACGTGGCCCGCGGACAGATCCCCGGATCGGACCGACGGCTACGGACCGACGTCATCGGCGGTGGGTTCGACACCAAGCTGAGGACGAGCCTGGCTGGGGACGCCTATATCCCTGATATCACCGCACTGAACTCCAACGTGTCGATCTATTTCCCGAATGAGGACAAGTTTCTTGACCTCAACGAGTTCGGAGCTGCGGAGAAGAAGGCCGACTACCTCCCCTGGAAGTGGGACCTCGGCACCACCCCGAGCGGCCGGATGTGCTTCTGGCCGATGGACACCGGGCCGACCGGCTTGTACTACCGCCAGGACCTGTTCGAGAAGGTCGGTCTGCCGACGTCGGTTGAGGACGTCACCGAGGAGGTCCGCACCTGGGAGGGCTACGTCGAGGTCGGCAAGAAGCTGCGCGCTGACGGGGACATCGCCATCGCGGCCAACGCGACGGCGGTGTTCAACGCGGTGATCAACTCGAGCACCGAACGATACTTCGCTCCCGATGCCACCGCGCTGTTCACCGAGTCGGACAGCACTGTGCGCAAGGCCTGGGATGTCGCCGTCGCTGCCGCACAGGCCGGGGTGACGGCCCAGCTCGGGACTGACACCGACACCGAGCAGAACTCCGCGTACTCCGGCGGGAAGATCGCCGCCAGGGTCGAGGCGGTGTGGTGGGCCGCCATTCTCAAGGACCTGGCCCCCGACACCAAGGGTCGTTGGCAGGTGGCCAGCCAGCCCAATGTCCCCGGCAACAGCGGCGGTTCGTTCCTCGCGATTCCAACCACCTGCAAGGACCCGCAAGCGGCTTACGACTTCGTCACCTGGTTGACCAGTCCCGAGCACCAAGGTGACGCGTACGAGGAGCTGGAGCTCTACCCGTCGGCGGTCGCGGCGCTGAACGACCCCGATCTGCCGACCGAGGACGAGTTCTTCGCCGGGCAGGACATCTTCACGTTCTTCGGCGAGTCCGCCAAAGCGGTCCCCATCTCCTTCGTCAGCCCGTACGAGAGCCTCGTCTCCAGCCCGCTGACGATCGAGCTGACCAACGTGGACGCGAATGGCAAGGATCCCGACCAGGCGTGGTCCGACGCCATGGTCATCGTGAACCGGCAGCTCGACAAGAAAGGGCTCTGACCATGGTCACTACCGCCGCGTCCACGCTCACCCCGACCAGTTCGCCACCACCGCGCGGGGAGCCCACCCGCCGCGGTCACCGGATCCGCGACCACCTGCCGCAGTACGCGGCCATCTCGCCGTTCTACATCCTGTTCGCCGTCTTCGGGCTGTTCCCGATCGGCTTCTCGATCTATCTGTCGTTCCAGGACTGGGACGGCATCGGCGACATGACCTTCGTCGGTCTGGCGCAATATCAATACCTGGTGACCGACCCCATCTTCTGGCAGTCGGTCTACAACACCTTCGTCATCTTCGTGATCTCCACCGTGCCGATGCTCTTCATCGCTCTGCTGCTGGCCTTTCTGCTCCACCAGCGGCTGCGGTTCAAGAGCGCCTACCGGGCGGCGTTCTTCATCCCCAATGTCACCTCCATGGTGGCGATGGCGCTGGTCTTCGGTTCGGTGTTCTCCGACTCGTTCGGCCTGGTCAACTCCGCGCTGACCTCGCTGCAGGCCACCCCGGTGGCCTGGTTGTCGTCGGAATGGGGCATCAAGGTCACCATCGCCGCCATCGTCATCTGGCGCTGGACCGGCTACAACGCGATCATCTATCTCGCCGGCCTGCAGGCCATCTCCACCGACATCTACGAGGCGGCCCGGATCGACGGGGCCAACACCTGGCAGATCTTCACCCGGGTCACGATCCCCAATCTGCGACCGGTGATCGTGTTCACCGTCATCACTTCCACCATCGGCGGGCTCGGGCTGTTCACCGAACCACAGGTCCTGCTCGGCAACAACGGCGGACCGGGCCAGTCCGGACTGACCATCGTGCTCTACCAGTACGAGCAGGCCTTCGACAGCCTCGACTACGGCTACGGCTCCGCCATCGGCTGGGGTCTCTTCGTCATCGCCGGGGTGGTCGCCGCCCTCAACTGGTGGCTGACCAAAGAACGTGAACCTCGCCGCGCCGCATGGAAGGTGGACCAGGCATGAGTGCCGTGACCCAGTTCAAGGGCGCCGGAGTCCAGCTCGACGACCCGACGCGCGACACCCGAGTGGCCAGGCGACGTACTCGCGCGGAGGCCGCTCTCACCCATGCGGCGCTGATCGTCGGGGTGCTGTTGTCGGTGTTCCCGTTCTACTGGCTGGCGGTGATGTCGACCAACACCACCGCCGACATCTTCGGCTATCCGCCCAAGCTGTGGTTCGGCGACAACTTCGGCGCCAACATGACCAACCTGTTCACCAGTGTTGACCTGTTGCGCTCCGTCGGGATCACGTTCGTCGTCGCAGCCAGCAGCGCGGTCCTGGTGATGTTCTTCGACTCGTTGGCCGCCTTCACCTTCGCCAAATATGACTTTCCGGGCAAGAACGTGCTGTTCATCATCGTGCTGGCCACCTTCATCATTCCCGGCCAGCTGTCGCTGGTGCCGAGCTTCGTGCTGATGTCGGAGTTCGGCTGGATCGGCAGTCTCAAGGCACTGATCATCCCGGGTGCCGCCAACGCCTTCGGCATCTTCTTGCTGCGACAGTTCGCCCAGAGCTCCATTCCGGACTCGCTGGTCGAGTCGGCGGTCATCGACGGAGCGGGGTTCTGGCGGACCTACACCAACGTGGCCATCCCGATGCTGCGCGGCGGTCTGGCGTTCCTGGGCATCTTCACCTTCATCACCGCCTGGAACGACTACGTCTGGCCGCTGATTGTGATGATCGACCCGCAGAAGCAGCCGTTGCAGGTGGCCCTGGCACAGCTCAGCACGGTCTACGCCACCGATTACGGCATGGTGATGGCGGGCGCGTTCATCAGCGTCCTCCCGCTGATCGGCATCTTCCTGATCGGGTCACGGCACTTCATCGCCAACATCGCGGCCGGCGCGGTCAAGGGCTGAGCGCAGCGCCCGGGCTCGTCAGCGCCGGGGATCCACCTGGAATTTGGGGCCCGAGCCGGGCTCGGGCGTACGCTCCCCCGCCAGCACGGGCGCCAGCTCGGTAAGCCCGATGGTGGCCGCCACCAGCGGTCGCGGGTCGACCGCGCCGGTGGCGTACGCCGCGACGGCGGCGTCCAGGCCCGGTGAGGCGCTCAGGATGCCGACCGCGGTGACGTCGGCGAGGGTCAGCGAACGGGCGTCGAGCAGGCTGGGGCTCCCGGCCAGTCCGACGAACACCACCCGTTTGCCCGGTTCGACCAGCTCGACCGCCAGCCCCGGCAGCTCCGCGGCGTTGGACGCGTCGACCACTGCGTCGAAACCGAGCCGGGGCAGCTCGGCTCGGGTCCAGCTGCGCCGGAACCCGAGCGACCGCGCGAAGCGCAACGAGTCCGCGGAGACGCCCAACAGGTGCACCTCGGCCCCGGCGGCTCGGCCGAACAGGGCGACCAGGAGACCGATGGTGCCCGACCCGAGAACGAGCAGCCGCTCGCCCGGGCCGACCTCGGCCGCCTGCACGGCGCGCACCGCGTTGCCGCCCGGCTCGACCAACGCTCCCGCCACCGGATCGACGGTGTCGGGCAGTGCCCGCAGGGCGGTGACGGGTACCAGCAGCTGTTCGGCCAGGGCACCGTGCCAGCCGTGGCGGATGCCGACCTCGAACCGGTCGGCACAGACGTGCTGGCGGCCGCTGCGGCAACGGGCGCAGGACCCACAGCCGAGCATGGTGTCGCCGGTGACCCGGGTCTTGAGCCAGTGGACCGGCACACCGGCACCAACGGCGGCCACCGTCCCACTCCACTCATGCCCGGGCCGCAGCGGGTAGGCCGCGTGACCCTCGTGCAGATAGGCCATCTCGCCGCTGTAGAGCTCCACGTCGGTGCCACAGACCCCGGCCCGCTCCACGTCAACCACCACCTGACCCGGGCCGGCGGTCGGCGGCTCGACCTCGCGCACCTCGCAGGTGCGCGGGCCGGTGAGGACGAAGGCCCTCACACCCACACCGCCGACTGCCTGCCCGGAAAGGTCATCGAGGCGCGAGCACCGTCTGCTGCTGGACGCCCAGCCCGTCGATGCCGAGCTTCATCACATCGCCGGCCTGGAGATAGATCGGCGGCCGGAAGCCCATACCGACGCCGGGCGGGGTGCCGGTGTTGATCAGATCGCCCGGTTCCAGCACCAGGAACTGGCTCAGGTAGTGCACGATGAAGTACGGGTCGAAGATCATCGTCGCGGTCGAGCCGGTCTGCCGGCGGACGTCGTTCACATCCAGCCACATGCCCAGCTCGGACACGTCGGCGATCTCGTCCGGCGTACTGACCCAGGGACCGCACGGGTTGAACGTCTCCGCCGACTTCCCCTTCGACCACTGCCCGCCGCGCTCGGTCTGGAAGGCGCGCTCGCTGACGTCGTTGACCAGCACGAAGCCGGCGATGGCGTCGCGGGCGTCCTCGACGCTGTCCAGATAGCTGGTCCGGCGACCGATGACGATCCCCAGCTCGACCTCCCAGTCGGTCTTGGTCGAGCCGCGGGGAATCCGGACGTCGTCGTTCGGCCCGACCAACGTGTTCGGGGACTTGGTGAACAGGATCGGCTCGGCCGGCACCGCCTGGCCGGTCTCGGCGGCGTGGTCGCTGTAGTTCAGCCCGATGCACAAGATCTGGTGGGGGCGGGCGATCGGGGCGCCGATCCGCTCACCGGCGAACGCGGTGACCTGGCCGGCCGCCGACCGCTCCTCGACGACCGGGCGCAGCCGCTCGATCCCGCCGGAGCCGAAGAACTGCTCGTCGAAGTCGGGAACGACGTCAGACACGTCGACGTAGCCGTCCTCGTGGACACGGACGACCGGCTTCTCGGCACCGAGATCGCCGATACGCATGAGCTGCATGAACACTCCATCTATGGGTTGGTTGGGGCAAAGCTGGGTCAGGTCGCGAGGATGGCACGGATCACGGGCAGCTCGGCGACCAGCTCCGACACCGGGGTGCGGTAGGCCAGGGCGCTGATGCTGACCGCTCCGCTGGGTCGGGCGGGCGACGCCCAGAACACCGGTACGGCCAGGCAGTTGATCCCCGGCTCGTTCTCCTGCTCGTCGAGGCTGTAGCCCTGGGCGCGGATGCGGACCAGCTCGGCGTGCAGGGCGGCCACCGAGGTGAGCGTCCGTTCGGTGAACCGGGTCAGCCGCTGCCCGGCGACCCAGTCCCTGACCGCCGCCCGGTCCGGCAGGGCGAAGGCGAGCAGCATCTTGCCCACCGCCGTCGAGTGCGCCGGTTGCCGGCCACCCACAGTGGAGGCGAGCTTGATCGCCCCGGCGGGTGGGTCCACCTTGGAGCGGTAGACGACCGTGTCGCCGTCGAGGACCGCGTAGTGGGTCGTCTCGCCGAACCTGGCTGTCAGCTCTTGCAGCAGCGGGAGTACCCGTTGGTGCTCCGGCCGGGCCTCATGATGGGCGAAGGCGATCCGGATCAGCTCGTCGCCGAGCACGTACTGCCCCCGGCTGCCTTGACGGGCGAAGCCGGCGCGGCGCAGCGAGACCAGGGCGCGGTGGACGGTCGGCTTCGGACTGTCCACCTCCCGGCTCAGCTGGTCCAGCCCGACGCCGTCCGGGTGATCGGCCAGCGCCGTCAGCACCGCCAGCACCCGGTCAGAACCCACCAGTCGCGATCCCGGGCCGGGTTCCGCGATCTGGGGCTCTGTCGTAGCATGCATGGCGTTCCAAATCGTAGAGCGTCGTTCCGAGAATTGGAAAGAGGGTCCATGCCCGAGCAGCGCAGCTCCCAGTGGTACGCCGGCACTGACCGCAATGCCTACATCCACCGGGCCTGGATGCGCCGCGGGTTGCCGAGCTCTGCGTTCGACGGGCGCCCGCATATCGCCATCGCCAACACCGCCTCCGACCTCACCCCGTGCAACTCCCACCTCGACGAGCTGGCCGAGAGCGTCAAGCAGGGGGTGTACGCCGCCGGCGGCATCCCGCTGAACCTGCCGGTGGTGTCGCTCGGCGAGACCCTGGTCCGCCCCACAGCGATGCTGTGGCGCAACATGGCGGCGATGGCCACCGAGGAGTTGCTGCGGGCCAACCCGATCGACGGGGTGGTGCTGCTGGGTGGCTGCGACAAGACGATCCCGTCGCTGCTGATGGCCGCCGCCTCGGTGGACCTGCCGGCCCTGGTGGTGCCCGGCGGGCCGATGCTGACCGGCACGTTCCGCGGTCAGGCGCTCGGCTGCGGGACCGACGTCTGGCGGCTGAGCGAGGAGGTGCGGGCCGGAACGCTGTCCGAGGAGGCCTTCACCCGGTCGGAGTCGTCGATGATCCGCAGCCGGGGTCACTGCAACACGATGGGAACCGCGTCCACCATGGCGCTGGTGAGTGAGGCACTCGGGATGATCATGCCCGGCCTGGC
Source organism: Microlunatus sp. M237 (assembly GCF_056896895.1). NCBI lineage: Bacteria > Bacillati > Actinomycetota > Actinomycetes > Propionibacteriales > Propionibacteriaceae > Microlunatus > Microlunatus sp. M237. The sequence goes on from NZ_JBXHBL010000001.1 coordinate 862,415, forward strand.
CGGGACGCCGGCGCCGGACTCACGACTGCTGGCCGCGTCCCACGACGCGGGCCGACTCGCGGTGGAGCTCGTCGCCGCCGAACGCCGCCCGTCGTCGGTGTTGACCCTCGGCTCGTTCCACAACGCGATCGTGGCCCTCGCCGCCATCGGCGGCTCGACCAACGCCGTCGTGCACCTGCTGGCCATCGCCGGCCGACTGGGCATACCGCTGACCTTGGACGACTTCGACCGGATCGGGTCGCGGGTGCCGCTGCTGGTCGACCTGCAGCCGGCCGGCCGGTTCCTGATGGAGGACTTCCACCGCGCCGGCGGGCTGCTCGCCGTGCTGCGCGAGGTGCGTGACCTGCTGGACCCCTCGGCCCTGACCGTCACCGGCTCGCCGTTGGTCGACTATCTGGCGGACGCCCCGATCTGGGACCCGGAGGTCATCCGGCTGCGCCGCACGCCGCTGCAGAACGAAGCCGGCATCGCCGTCCTGTACGGCAACCTGGCGCCGCGCGGGGCCATCGTGAAGCCGTCGGCCGCCTCGCCGCGGCTGCTGGAGCACCGCGGTCGCGCAGTGGTCTTCGACTCGGTCGAGGACATGCACGCGCGGATCGACGACCCGGACCTCGACGTCGACGCCGACTCGGTCCTGGTGCTCAAGGGCTGCGGACCCAAGGGCTATCCCGGGATGCCCGAGGTGTCGAACATGCCGTTGCCGCAGAAGCTGCTGGAGCAGGGCGTCCGCGACATGGTGCGGATCTGCGACGGGAGGATGAGCGGCACCGCGTACGGCACGGTGGTGCTGCATGTCACCCCGGAGGCGGCTGCCGGCGGCCCGCTGGGGCTGGTGGAGAACGGCGACTACATCGTCCTCGACATCGCCGGCCGGCGCCTTGAGCTGGACGTACCCGCCGAGGAACTGGCCGCGCGAACGCCCAACGCCGCCACCCTCGCCGGCTTCGCCGCCCCGGCACGCGGGTGGGAGCGGCTCTATGTCGACCACGTGATGCAGGCCGACACCGGGGCCGACCTGGACTTCCTGGTCGGCTCGAGCGGCGATGCGGTCTCCCGCGAGTCGCACTGACGTCAGGCGTGGGACCGGTGCTCGTGGTCCAGATGACCCTCAGGCTCCAGCTGGAAGGTGCAGTGCTCGAGCGCGAAGTGCTCACCGAGGCACTCCCCCAGCTGGTCCAGCACCTCCCCCGACCGACCGTCGGCGATGCAGGTGGCGTCGACCACCACGTGCGCCGACAGCACCGGACTGCCACTGGTGATGGTCCAGGCGTGCAGGTCGTGTACGTCCACCACGCCGGGCACCTCCACGATGTGGTCGCGGACCTGGTCGAGGTCGACGCCGCGGGGCGTGGCTTCCAACAGCACGTCGACCACCTCGCGCAGCAGCGACCAGGCCCGCGGGATGATCATGGCGAAGATCGCCAGTGAGGCGATCGAGTCGGCCCGGTGCCAGCCGGTCAGCAGGATCACTCCGGCGGCGATGATCACCGCCACCGACCCGAGCAGGTCCCCGACCACCTCGAGGTAGGCCCCGCGCAGATTCAGGCTGGTTGCGGCACCCCGACGGAGCACCAGCAGGCCGGCGAGGTTCACTACAGCGCCGACGACCGCGACCGCCAGCATCAGCGGCCCGGCGATCTCGACCGGCTCGTCCCACCGCCGGATCGCGGTCAGCAGCACCCAGACCGCGACGGCCACCAGCAGCAGCCCGTTGAGCAGCGCGGCCAGCACTTCGGCCCGCTGCAGTCCGTACGTCCGTGCGCTGGTGGCGGGACGGGCGGCCAGGACGGTGGCGATCAGGGCGATGACCAGGCCGGTGGAGTCGGTCAACATGTGACCGGCGTCCGCCAGCAGCGCCAGCGATCCGGACAGCAACCCGCCGATGACCTGGAGGACGAAGACGCCGGCCGTCATGGCGATGACCACCACCAGCCGCGATCGTTGCCGGCCGGTGGCGGTGTGGGACGTGTGGTCGTGGCCCATCAGCGTTCCGCCCGGTCGCAGCCGCAGTCGGCGCAGCAGCCGGGTTCGACTGAGGCGCTGCCGGCCAGGGCCGAGGTGTCCGTGGTGAGGATCGCCGAGGCTGGGGTGCAGCAGGCGTCGCCGCGCCAGGCCGCTACGCCTTCGCGGATGGCGACGACGGCCACGACCAGCGCGACCACCGGGTCCGCCCAGCTCCAGCCGAGGGCGCTGTTGAGCAGCAGACCCGCCAGCAGCACTGCTGACAGCCAGGCACACAGCAGGGTCTGCTTGGAGTCGGCCACCACGCTGGCGGAGCCCAGCTCGCGGCCGGCCCGACGCTCAGCCAGGGACAGCAGCGGCATCACCACCAGACTGACCGCTGCCAGCGCGATACCGACGACGCTGGACTCTGCCTCGGTGTTCCCGAGCAACCGCCGGACGGCGTCCAGTCCGACGTAGCCGGCCAGCAGGAAGAAGGAGACCGCCACCGTCCGCAGCGCTTTCCGCTCCCGCACTCGTGGGTCAGCTCCGGCGTACTGCCAGGCGATCGCCGCCGCGGACAGGACCTCGACGCAGCTGTCCAGACCGAAGGAGATGAGCGCACTCGACGACGCCCGGCTGCCGGCCAGGATGGCAACGATGGCCTCCACCACGTTGTAGCCGATCACTCCGGCGACGAGCAGACGGACGCGGCGGTGCAGCAGCGCGGTCCGGGCGGAGGTGACGGGCACCAGCAGGTCGGTCATCAGGCCGACACCGGCGCGGCGTTGGTCGGACACAGCTCAACGGCGTCGCCGGTCACCGACAGCAGCCGCTCTGCAGCGCCGAGCAGCTCCATCAGCTCTGGCGCGGTGGCGAGCGCATAGACCGAGCTTCGGCCCACGGTGCGTACCGAGACCAGACCGCAGTCACGCAGGCAGGCCAGATGGGCGGACGTGGTGCTCTGGGCCAGGCCGACATGAGCGGTGAGGTCCACGACACGGTGCTCGCCGAGAGCGAGATGCCGCAGGATCAGCAGGCGGGCCGGGTCGGCCAGACTGCGGAACAGCGCCACGGCGCCACTCGGGTCGAACTCGGTCGAGGCGTCGGCCGCCTCGGCCAGCTCGCGCAAGTCATTCGCCGCCTCATTCATCGCCATGAGACGATGACATCGCAGAACTCAGGTAGTTGTCAACCGGTCCAGTGCGGTGGCGGACAGCATCTCGCCGGCGAGCAGCCGTATCGTCTGCACCCGGGTCTCCGCGCGGCGGGGGTCGGACTCGTCGAACGATCCGGCCACCGGGTTGACCATCACCTCGTCCACGTCGAAGGTCTCGGCCAGCGTCCGGAGCTCGGCAGCAGCCTCGATCGGCGAGCCGATCACCCAGCGCTGCTTCATGTCCTGCACCAGCGGCAGGTGCGCCGCCGGCACCTCGACCCGCTCGGCCTCTTCCACCGACAGCTGCGGCTGCATCGGTCCGCCGGTCCGCAGTGCGAGCATCCCGAGCAGCTGTGGCAACGCCAACCGGTCGGCCAGCTCGGTGGTCTCGGCCACCACGGCGTTGACGGTGAGGAAGGTCCGGGGCTCGGCCAGCAGATCCGACGGCTGGAAGCTGGAGCGATAGGTGCGCAGCGCCTCAGCGGTGCCCTGGCCGGAGAAGTGGTGGGCGAAGACGTACGGCAGGCCCTTGGCCGCGGCCAGCTCGGCGGAGTACATCGAGGAGCCGAGCAACCACACGGTCGGGATGCTGGACGCCTGGGGGGTTGCTTTCAGACCGTACGCGCGGCCCTGGAGATCCAACGCGACGCCATCGGCATCCATCAGCGCGATCACGTCGGAGACGTAGTCGGGGAACCGGGTGATGTCCTCGTCGCCACGACCCGCGCCGGTCCGCAGGGCCCAGCTGGTCACCGGGTCGCTGCCGGGCGCGCGGCCGATGCCGAGGTCGATCCGACCCGGGAACGCCGCCTCCAGCAGGGCGAACTGTTCGGCCACGACCAGCGGGGCGTGGTTGGGCAGCATCACGCCGCCCGAGCCGACCCGGATCCGATCGGTGGCCGAGGCCAGCATCGCGATCAGCACTGGCGGGTTGGTGGCGGCCACGGCGGCCATGTTGTGGTGCTCGGCGACCCAGTACCGCGCATACCCGAGGCGGTCGGCCACCTGGGCCAGCTCGATCGACGCCTGTACCGCGTCGGCGGACGTCTGGTCACCGCGGACGGGAACAAGGTCGAGGACGGACAGGGCTGCGATCGGGCGTGGGCTCACACCAGGTCAACACCGCGTCCGGTCAGGTATTCCAGCCCGGTGGCGATCGACGAACGGTCCCGCTCAGACCTCGACCTCAGCCGCCGAGGTCAAGGTGATCAGCGGGGCGTACAGACTCATCGCCGTCAGGGCTCGGGTGTTGTCGGCGTCGCTGGCCCCGGCGCACCCGTCGGTCACCACCTCCACGCGGATGCCCGCGTCCGCCGCGGCCAGAGCGGTGGAGAGTACGCAGCAGTCCGTGGACACCCCGGCCAGCACCATCGTCGCGTCCGGACCGAGCAGGGTGGCCAGCTCGTGGTCCCACTTGCCGAACGTCGTCCGGGTCACCACCGGGTGTCCGGCCACGGCCAGCTCGGGCGCCAGGTCGTAGAGCGGGTCCTCGGGTGGCACCAACGCGAACGGCCACTGCTGGTAGTAGGGGCGCCAGGCACCGGCCGGTCGGCGCGGAGCGACGAAGCGGGTGTACGCCACCCGGTCACCGAAGCGCTCCGCCAACGCCGTCACCACCGGCACGATGGTGTCGAACTCCGGCGCGGCCCAGTCGCTGTCCGGGCCACGGAAGATGGTCTGCAGGTCGACGACGACCAGCCAGCGCGAGCCGCTCACCGCTATGCGCCCACCGTCGCGTGGGCCCGCTCCTGGGTCCGGACCGCGCCGCGACCCAGTGCCAGATAGCCGGCGAAGCCGATGACCAGCGCCACCAGCACCCCGAGATTGGCGTACGCCCAGCCGCCCTCACGGCCGCCGAGTCCGGTGGCCCCGAGCAGATAGCCCTGCCAGCCGAGCCAGCCGGCCATCGAGTTGGTGACCAGACCCCAGCCGACCACGGTGGCCACGACGATCAGGCCGATCGGCAGCCAGCGGATGTCGCCGTAGCGCCCCGTCCGGTCGAACAGGTCGGTCTCGGCGTAGTCGGCGTGCCGCAGGACGAGATCGGCGATGAAGATGCCGCACCAGGCCGCGACCGGGACACCCAAGGTGATGAGGAAGCCCTGGAAGGGCCCGAGGAAGTCGCTGGCGAAGAAGACGAGATAGACCGAGCCGATGATCATCAGCACGCCGTCGATGCCGGCCGCGACGTAGCGCGGAACCCGCAGCCCCGCGCTCAGCAGGGCCAGCCCTGAGGAATAGATGTCGAGCACGGCCCCGCCGACCAGGCCGAGCACCGCGACGACGGCGAACGGCACCAGGAACCACGTCGGCAGGATCGAGGTGAGCGCCCCGATCGGGTCGGCGGCGATGCGTTCGTTGAGATCGGTCGAGGAGCCGGCCAGCAGCACCCCGAAGATCAGCAACAGGACCGGGGCCAGGGACGAGCCGAACGTGGTCCAGCCGACCACCCCGCCGCTGCCGGCCGACCGAGGCAGATAGCGGGAGTAGTCCGCTGCCGCATTGACCCAGCCGAGGCCGAAGCCGGTCATCATGAAGATCAGCCCGCCGATCACCGAGGGCGCCGAGCCGGCCGGGATCGCAGCCACCGTGGCGATGTCGATCGACCCCAGCACCAACGCGACGTAGACCACGGTCAGCACACCGGTCACCACAGTGATCACCAGCTGCATCCGCATGATCACGTCGAACCCTGCCACCCCACCGGCGATGATCAGCGCCGCGACCACCACCAAGGCGATGACCTTGGTGGTGGTGCCACCGGCGAAACCGAGCTCGGTGAAGACGGTCGAGGTGGCCAGCACGGCCAACGCCGTCAGGGCCGTCTCCCAGCCCACGGTCAGCAGCCAGGAGATGACCGACGGGACCCGGTTGCCGCGAACACCGAACGCGGCCCGGCTGAGCACCATGGTGGGCGCGGAGCCGCGCTTGCCGGCCAGCGACACGATGCCGCACAGCAAGAAGGAAGCCACGATGCCGACCACCCCGACGACTACCGCCTGGGTGGCGGAGATCCCGAAGCCGAGCACGAAGGAGCCATAGCTGATGCCCAGCACCGAGACATTGGCGCCGAACCAGGGCCAGAACAGGTCACGCGGGCGGCCCTTGCGCTCGTGCTCCTCGATCAGGTTGATGCCGTTGAGCTCGACGCTGAGGCTTTTCGCCTCCGGAAGGCTGCGCGGGTCGAGGGTGGTCATCGGAAACCTTTCGGTGCGGGCCAGCCGGCGCCGCCATCACCGCCGGCGCGAGGACCCGGCCACCAAGGGTCAGGTCGACTCGACCGTAGGACCGGCCGCGGAGGCTGTCAACGAGGTCTAGGTCACTGCCGTTGGCAGCGGTATCACTGCCGTTGAGAGCGGTGACCGGCCAGCAAGGCGTCCATCACCTGCGCCGTCCGCAGCGCGGTGTGCCCGGTGCTGGCCGCGGTGCCACGACCCAGCAGCTCATCCACGATCTGCTGGATCAACGGCAGCTGCACCGGGTCCGGGTAGGGCGCCCGGATCTCCTCGAGGGTCTCGTCGGTCGTCAATCGCAGTGGCTCCTGACCGAAGCAGGAGAACCGCAGCACGCCGCCGGTGCCGACCACCTCGATCTCGTCACGGACATCGCCCGCCGCGTAGTCCCACAGCCCGACACCCTGCACTCCGGAGGCGAAGGTGAAGGTCGCGGTGACCAGGTCCTCGGCCGCGGACACCTCAGATCGACCGGTCGCCGTGCCGTGCACCTCGGTGACCGGCCCGAACAGCCAGTCGAGGGCGTCGAGCGCGTGCGATCCCAGGTCGACGAAGTGACCGCCGCCGGAGATCTCCGGCTGTAGCCGCCACGGCAGCTCCGCGCCGAGAATGTCCGCGGGGCGCTGGTTGCGCACCACCACTGACCGCACGGTCCCGAGCCGGCCCGTGTCGAGCAGGTCCTTGACGGTGGCGAAACGCGGCATCGCTCGCCGGTAGTAGGCCACGAAGAGCGGGACTCCGGCCGACTCGCAGGCGGCGATCATCTTCTCGCACTCGGCGGAGGTCCGTGCCATCGGCTTCTCCACGTACACCGGCTTGCCGGCCGCCGCGACCGCCACCGCATAGTCGGCATGGGAGTCCGGCGGGGTGGCGATGTAGACCGCGTCGACCTCCGGGTCGGAAATCAGCTCGTCGGCGTCGGCATACCAGCGAGGGACGCCGTGCCGTCGGGCGTAGTCCTGGGCCAGGTCGGCGCTGCGGCGCATCACCGCCACCAGCTCGGAGCCCTGCGCCTGCTGGAATCCTGGGCCGCTCTTGCGTTCGGTGACGTTCCCGACGCCGATGATGCCCCACCGGATGGACTCGCGCTGGACAACCATGGCGGGCAGCCTAGTGCCGTCCGCTCCGCCCACTGCGGCAGCCCTCAGCGTCAGCGCACCGCCGGTGCCGCATTGGCCTCCACCGTGGCCGCGGCCGTACGCCAGTGTCCCTGGCTGGCCAACGCGACGCCGCAGGCGAGGGCCACGCCGATGGCGGCGCCGCCGAAGGACCAGCCCAGACCGTGGAAGTCGATCAACAGGCCGGCCAGCGCGGTGCCCGCCGCGGCGCCGGTGGTGTTGGCGGCGGACAGGAAGGCCTGCGCCTCGTTCAGCCGCGAGGACGGAGCCAGGTGGTCGAGCAGAGCCTGCTGCATGATCAGCGTCGGCGCGATGGTGAGACCGGTGACGAACAACAGCGGCAGCAGCGCCCACAGCGAGACGATCTCAAAGGTGAGCATCAAGGCCATCAGCGAGAGCGATACGGCGAAGACCGCCAGCATGACCGGGACCGCGCGCCGTTCGGTGAAGCCCCAGTGGCGGGCACCGAACGCCAGCCCGCCGACGGCGCTGCCCCCGGCGATCGCCGCAAAGAGGATGCCCACCTTCTCGGTGCTCCCGAGCACCTCGCCCGCGGTGGCCGCCATGGAGGTGTCGAGCTGTCCGAAGCCGGTGCTCAGGGCCAGCATCGTGACCAGCACAGCGGCGACGCCGGTCGCCGCCAGCGCAGAACGCGGCACACCGGCGTCCACCCGCACCTCGGTCCCCTTCCTCCGATCCGGTCGGGAGGCTCGTGCCGCCGCGGTCCGGCAGTAGGCCACGCCGCCACCGGCCATCAGCAGCGCGGTCACCAACAGCGGCACCACCGGTGCGGTGAAGGCCAGCAGCCCTGCGAGCAGCAGCGGGCCGCCGACGAAGACCAGTTCGACCGCCGTCGCGTCGAGGGCGAAGGCCACCCGCCGCGACGCCAGGTCGGGAAAGATCACCCGCCAGGCGGCCCGAATGGCGGGACTCATCGGGGGATAGAACACGCCCGCCAGCGCCGCGAGGATGACCAGCGTCACGATCGGCGCGCCGGAGATCGTGGCCAACGCCACAGCGACGAGGAACGAGGCACTGGTCAGCGAGGTGGCCAGCAGCACGCCGACCTGGCCGAACCGGTCCATCAGCCGGCCCCACAGCGGTGTGCCGGCGGCGGACCCGATCGCGAAGGCGCCGGTGACGAAACCGGCCAGGCTGTATGCCGACCGTTCGTGCTCGACCAGCAGCAGGATGGCCAACGGCGCCATCGACACCGGCAACCGGGCGACGAAGGCGGCGAAGAAGGGACCCGCCGCGGGTCCGTACCGCAGCAACCGGACGTAGGCACCAAGCCCTGTGCCCATCTCCTGGCTGTTCACGTCACCACTCCATCCACGCCGCACCGGGCTCTGCAGCACGCGGACGGGTCAAGACCTCTGCCACGCCCGGACCGGCGCGGCACCCGTCGATGGTAGCCGCCGCGATCCAGTCGGGCCCCTCGACGACGCCGCACGGCCCGGGATGGCAAATAGTGGCAATCGGTTGCCATTCCCAACCGGGGCTCCGTACATTCGTCGCGACACCACCCACACCGGCAGGGCTGCCGGCGTGCGCGAAGGAGAAGACATGGCCACCATCGGCGTACAGGCAATGATGCTCAAGGACAGCGTGGCGGAGGTGGGAGCCTTCGAGACGCTGCGGAAGATCAGCGACATCGGCTACCACGCCGTGGAGGTCTCGCAGATCCCGATGACGCCGGAGACGGTGGCCGAGCTTCGGAAGGCCCGCGAGGAGCTGGGCATGGACATCGCGTCGCTGTCGGTGTCGATCGACTCGCCCCCCGGTGCGCCGAACGACTCCCTCGACCGCGACTTCGACAAGATCGTCGCCGACGCACAGACCGTGGGCGCCTCCATGCTGCGGATCGGGATGCTGCCGCTGCCTGCGCTGCGCTCGCTGGACACGGTGCTGGACTTCGCCCGGCGGGCCAACGGCTACGCCGAGCGCTTCGCCGATGTCGGCATTCGCCTCTACTACCACAACCACCATGTCGAGTTCACCAAGTACGACGGGCGCTACCTGCTCGACCTGATCGCGGAGAACTCCCCGGCGATGGGCCTGGAGATCGACGTCCACTGGGTGCAGCGGGGCGGCCTGGACCCGGTTCGGACGATCGACAAGTACGCCGGTCAGGCGGCCATGATCCACCTCAAGGACTACCGCATCGGCCGGGTCCCCGAAGAGGCCTTCGCGATGCTGGCCAACGGCGACCATGCCGGCTTCTTCACCCACTTCCGCGACGTGGTGCAGTTCGCCGAGGTCGGTGAGGGCAACCTCGACTTCGCCTCGATCATCGAGCACAGCCTGAGCGCCGGCGCGGAATACCTGCTGGTCGAGCAGGACCAGCTCTACGGGCGCACGGTCTGGGAGGCCCTGCAGATCTCGTACGACAACCTGGTGGCCCTCGGCCACGCCGACCTCTTCTGAGGGGTTTTCGCTCCTCCTGCAGCGATGCAGGTCCACTGGCACACGACGTGATGGAGATTCAACAGATGAGCACCACAGTCCGACTCGGCATCATCGGCTTCGGCACCCAGGGCGGCATGTATGCCACCTTCCTGCGGGACGGGAAAGTGCCCAACATGGAGATCGGCGCGCTGTGTGACATCGACCCGGCCAAGAAGGAGCGGGCGGCCACCGAGCATCCGGGCGTGCCCTTCTATGACGACTATGTGGCGATGCTGGAAAGCGGCGACGTCGACGCCGTCGTGACCTGCGTCCCGCACTACCTGCATCCCGAGATGGGCATCGCCGCCCTCTCGCGCGACATCCACGCGCTGGTGGAGAAGCCGGCCGGCGTCTACACCAGCCAGGTGCGCGAGCTCAACGCGTTCGCCGCGACCAAGCCCGAGCTGTCCTTCGGGATCATGTTCAACCAGCGCAACAACCCGCTGTACAAGCGGCTGAAGGAGATCGTCGACGCCGGCGAGATCGGCGCCATCCGGCGGACCAACTGGATCATCACCACCTGGTGGCGGCCGCAGGGCTACTACGACCAGAGCGCCTGGCGCGCCACCTGGGGCGGCGAGGGCGGCGGCGTGCTGGTCAACCAGGCACCGCACCAGCTCGACCTCTTCCAGTGGATCTGCGGCGTACCGAAGACCGTCTACGCCAAGGTCGCGTACGGCTTCCGCCGTAACATCGCGGTCGAGGACGAGGTCACCGCAGTGGTGGACTACGGCGGCGGCGCCACCGGCGTCTTCGTCACCGCGACCCACGACATGACCGGCACCGACCGGTTCGAGATCCTCGGCGACGCGGGCAAGATCGTCGTCACCGGCAGCAAGACCGCGACGGTGACCCGCCTGGTCAAGCCGGAGGTGGAGATCAGCAACAGCATCGCCCCCGAGGACGTGGCCAAGCTCTTCCGCGGCCAGGTCAAGACGTCTGACTACTACACCGACGAGGTGATCGAGTTCCCGTCCGAGTGGGGCGGCCAGCACGCCGGCGTGCTGGAGAACTTCGCCGCCAACATCCTCGACGGCACCCCGCTGCTGGCACCGGGCTCGGACGGCATCAACGGCGTCCGGCTGGCCAACGCCATCCACCTGTCCAGCTGGACCGGACGTGAGGTCCCGCTCGAGTTCGACGAGGACGAGTATCTCGCGGAGCTGAACAAGCGGATCAGCGAGGAAGGCCAGTTCCCGACCCGGAGCTGACCGGCTGACCTGGGTCATCGGAGCCGAGGATCGCGTCACCGGCGCCGCGACCTCGGGCGACGTCGACGCCGCCAAGCCGTCGCCCGACCTGATGCTGACCGCGATGCAGAAGCACGGCCTCGATCCGGCCCGGACGGTGGCCGTCGGTGACACGGTCTGGGACGTCAAGTCCGCCCACGACGCCGGCATCCGCTGCATCGCGCTGGCGTGCGGCGGGATCTCGCGCCAGCAGCTGACCGAGGCCGGGGCGGACCAGGTGTACGAGGACCCGGCCGACCTGCTCGAGCACTTCGACGCGTCCCTGCTGGCCACGCTGGCCTGACGCGACGACCGTCCCGCTGCCCGCAGCGGTTACGCCCGGACCTCACGGGTACTGACACCCGCGCAGGGCGCGGCTAGGGTGAGCGGTAGGAGGTTGGGATGGACATCCGCAAGACCTTTCTGGAATGGCCGGTCCTCCGGCAGCTGACGGGCTCCGACCCGCTGGGCCGCGGTGCGGCTGTGCAGTCGGCTCACACCCGCGCCTCGGAGCCACGGACCTCGACCGCCGACCGGGTGGTGCAGAGCATCTGCCCCTACTGCGCGGTGGGCTGCGGCCAGCGGGTGTACGTCAAGGACGAGAAGGTCGTGCAGATCGAGGGCGACCCGGACTCCCCCGTGTCGCGCGGTCGGCTCTGCCCGAAGGGGTCGGCCAGCAAGCAGCTGGTCACCAGCCCGGGACGAGCCACCACGATGCTCTACCGCCGGCCCAATAGCACCACCTGGGAGAAGATCGGCGTCGACGAGGCGACTGAGATGATCGCCGACCGTATTGTCGCGTCGCGGAACCGGTGGTGGCAGGACCGCGACGAGCACGGCGCCCCGCTGCGCCGCACCATGGGGATCGCCGCCCTCGGCGGCGCCACCTTGGACAACGAAGAGAACTACCTGATCAAGAAGCTGTTCACCGCGCTCGGTGCCATCCAGATCGAGAACCAGGCCCGTATTTGACACAGCGCCACGGTTCCCAGTTTGGGAGCCTCGTTCGGCCGGGGCGGCGCCACCGGCTTCCTGCAGGATCTGCAGCACGCTGACTGCATCGTCATCCAGGGTTCCAACATGGCCGAGTGCCATCCGGTGGGATACCAGTGGGTGATGGAGGCCAAGGCGCGCGGCGCGAAGGTCATCCACATCGACCCCCGGTTCACCCGGACCTCGGCGACGGCCGACACCCATGTCCCGATCCGCGCCGGCAGCGACATCGTGTTCCTCGGTGCGGTGATCAACTACATCCTCAGCAACGAGAAGTACTTCCACGAGTACGTGGTGGCCTACACCAACGCCGCGACGCTGGTGACCGAGGACTTCCGTGACGTCGACGACCTGGACGGCGTGTTCTCCGGCTACGACCCGGAGACGGGCACCTACGACACGACCAGCTGGGCGTACGAGGGTGCCAACACCGCCGCCGAACGCGGGCAGGACGACGCCGGTGGCCAGGGCGGCGAAGGCACGGAGTCGTCCGGGGACCGAGGCGCCGGACAGGAGCTCGGTGGCCACGGCGCCCCGTTGTCACACGCCGACGTGGAACGAGACGAGACCCTGCAGCACCCGCGGACGGTGTTCCAGGTGCTCAAGCGGCACTACGCCCGCTACACCCCCGAGCTGGTCCAGGAGGTCTGCGGCATTTCCGCGGAGCAGCTGGCGGAGGTCTGCGAGGCGGTCACCGAGAACAGCGGTCGGGAGCGCACCACCACCTGGGTGTACTCCGTCGGCTGGACCCATCACACCGTCGGCGTCCAGTACATCCGCGGGTCGGCGATCATCCAGCTGCTGCTGGGCAACATGGGCCGACCCGGCGGCGGGATCCTCGCGCTGCGCGGGCACGCCAGCATCCAGGGCTCGACCGACATCCCCACCCTGTTCAACCTGCTTCCGGGCTATCTGCCGATGCCCAAGGCGGGCGAGCACGACACGCTGGACGACTACGTCGCCCAGATCGCCAGCCCGGACCAGAAGGGCTTCTGGACCAACGCCCGCACCTACACCGTCAACCTGCTCAAGGCCTGGTGGGGAGACGCGGCCACTGCCGAGAACGACTTCGCGTTCGACTATCTGCCCCGGATCAATGGTGACCATGGCACGTACTCCACCGTGATGTCGATGCTCCGCGACGAGATCGACGGCTACTTCCTGCTCGGCCAGAACCCGGCCGTCGGCTCAGCCCACGGCCGGATGCAACGGCTGGGTCTGGCCCACCTGAAGTGGCTGGTCGTGCGCGACCTGAACCTGATCGAGTCGGCCACCTTCTGGAAGGACGCCCCGGAGATCGAGACGGGTGAGCTGACGACGACGGACATCGACACCGAGGTGTTCTTCTTCCCGGCCGCGGCCCACGTCGAGAAGGGTGGCACCTTCACCCAGACGCAGCGGATGCTGCAGTGGCACCATAAGGCGGTCGACCCGCCGGGTGACGCCCAGAGCGAGCTGCAGTTCTTCTACCTGCTGGGCCAGAAGCTGCGTGACCGGCTCGCCGCCTCCACCGACCCGCGGGACCGGCCACTGCTCGACCTGACCTGGGACTACCCCACCGAGGATGGGGAGATCTCTGCCGAAGCGGTACTGCGCGAGATCAACGGCGTCCATCTCAGTGGTGCGAAGCAGGGCCAGACCTTGACCGGCTTCAACGAGATGGCCCCGGACGGCTCCACCTCCGGCGGCTGCTGGATCTATTCCGGCGTCTACGCCGACGGGGTGAACCAGTCAGCGCGCCGCAAGCCGGGCCGGGAGCAGTCCTGGGTGGCTCCGGAGTGGGGCTGGGCGTGGCCGATGAACCGGCGCATCCTCTACAACCGGGCGGCCGCCGACCCGGACGGCAAGCCGTGGAGCGAGCGCAAGGCGTACGTCTGGTGGGACGAGGACCAGCAGAAGTGGACCGGTCACGACGTACCCGACTTCGAGCTGACGAAGCCCCCGTCGTATCGGCCGCCCGATGGTGCGGCCGGACCGGCGGCGCTGCGTGGCGACGACGCGTTCATCATGCAGGCCGACGGCAAGGGCTGGCTCTATGCACCCACCGGACTGGTGGACGGACCGCTGCCGACGCACTACGAGCCGCACGAGTCCCCGGTCAGGAACCCGATGTACAGCCAGCAGGCCAACCCGACTCGCGAGGTCTATCGGCGGACCGACAACTACTCGAACCCGTCCGGGAACGAGGCCGGGGCCGAGGTGTTCCCCTACGTGTTCACCACCTACCGGCTGACCGAGCACCACACGGCGGGCGGCATGTCGCGCTGGCAGGCGTATCTGTCGGAGCTGCAGCCGGAGTTCTTCTGCGAGGTCTCCCCCGAGCTGGCCCGCGAGCGCGGACTGGTCAACAACGGCTGGGCCACGATCATCACCGCCCGGACCGCGATCGAGGCCCGGGTGCTGGTCACCGAGCGCGTGGTGCCGCTGCGGGCCGGCGGCAAGGTGATCCACCAGATCGGGCTGCCGTACCACTGGGGCGTTGGCGGCGACGCCCTCGTCAGCGGCGACTCGGCCAACGACCTGTTCGGTGTGACCCTGGATCCGAACGTGCACATCCAGGAATCCAAGGTCGCGTCCTGCGACATCCAGCCGGGCCGGCGTCCCCGTGGTCCCGCGCTGCGGGAGTACGTCGCGGGGTATCTCCGCCGAGCCGGTATCACCGTCGACACCGGCAACGAGCTGCGCAACGTGGCCGACCCGGCCAACGGTGCCGGGTCAGACTCAAACGGCCAACCGGTCGGGGATGGAGCGCCATGAGCACCCAACCGTTCGGCTCGTCGGACCCCCTCGGCCCGGCGGCGGACGCCGGCTGGGAGGACCCGGAGGTCCGGGTCGGGTTCTTCACCGACACCTCGATCTGCATCGGCTGCAAGGCCTGTGAGGTCGCCTGCAAGGAGTGGAACGGTGTTCCCGACGACGGCTTCACCATGCTCGGCAGCTCCTACGACAACACCGGGCAGCTGAGCGCCGACACCTGGCGGCACGTGGCCTTCATCGAGCAGCGCAAGCCGCTCGGGGCTCAGGACACCGGCGTCACCATCGCTGTGCCGCAGACCGCGACCCAGCCGGAACGGGCGAAGGTCGACCTCGGGATGCCCGCCTTCGACCTGCCGAGCTCGTCGCCGGACGCCGCGGAGCGTACCGACTTCCGCTGGCTGATGTCGTCGGACGTCTGCAAGCACTGCACCAACGCGGCATGCCTGGATGTGTGCCCGACCGGCTCGCTGTTCCGCACGGAGTTCGGCACCGTGGTGGTGCAGGAGGACATCTGCAACGGCTGCGGCTATTGCGTGGCCGCCTGCCCGTACGGCGTCATCGACCGGCGGATCGGCGATCAGAACACCAAGAATGTCGGCATCGCGCAGAAGTGCACGCTGTGTTATGACCGGCTCAAGGACGACCAGACGCCGGCCTGCGCCAAGGCCTGCCCCACCCAGTCGATCCAGTTCGGCACCCTCTCGGAGCTGCGGGAGCGGGCGGTGGATCGGGTGGCCACGCTGCACCAGCACGGCATCGCAGACGCGCGACTCTACGGCGAGGACCCCGAGGGCGGCACCGGGGGTGCCGGTGCCTTCTTCCTGCTGCTGGACGAACCCGAGGTGTACGGCCTGCCGCCGGACCCGATCGTCACCACCGCCGACCTGCCGCGGATGTGGAAGCACGCCGGACTGGCCGCGGTCGGCTTGTTGACCGCCGCGGTCGCCGCCTTCGCCGGGGGGCGGCGATGAGCAACCCCAGCCACGGCCCCGGCTCCCCGACACCGGAGTCCGCTGCCAACCCGCCGGACGGGGCGGCAGGCCGGCAGGCCACCGTCGGCACCGGCGGTGGGGGCAGCGCCCGGGCGGCCGATACGCGGCTGAACGAGCGACCGGGTTCGGGTCGGGGCGGCCGACGACGTGGTGGCCGTGGTCGCGCCGAGGAGAAGATGGTGCCGGACGCCACCTTCACCTCCTACTACGGTCGGCCGGTGGTCAAGCCGTCTCCGTGGGCGGCCGACATCCCGGCGTACCTGTTCCTGGGCGGCGTGGCCGCCGGCTCCTCGCTGCTCGGTGCCGGCGCCGATCTGACCGACCGCCCGGTGCTGCGTCGTTCGGCCCGGATCAGCGCCCTGGGCGCGATCAGCGTCAGCCTCCTCGCACTGGTGCACGACCTCGGCCGACCCTCCCGCTTTCTCAACATGCTGCGGGTGATCAAGCCCACCTCCCCGATGTCGGTGGGCACCTGGGTGCTCACCGCGTACGGTCCGGGCGCCGTCGTGGCCGGTGGGGCGGAGATCCTGGCGCTGTTGCCGTTCCGCATCCCGGTGGTCAGCCGGCTGCTCGAGCTCACCGCCCGACCGGCCGGGATCGCCGCCGCCGGCATCGCGCCGGCGGTGGCGTCCTACACCGCAGTGCTGCTGACCGACACGGCCAGCCCGGCCTGGCACGACGCCCACCGCGAGTTGCCGTTCGTGTTCGTGTCCTCTGCCGCCGCTGCCTCCGGTGGGTTGGCGATGATCACGTCTCCGGTGAGCGAGACCGGCCCGGCCCGCCGGCTGGCCGTGGCCGGCGCCATCGCCGAGCTCGCCGTCGAGCACCGGATGGAGCGGTCGATGGGCCTGTCCGCGGAGGCGCTGCACACCGGCACCGCGGGTCGGCTGATGACGGCGAGCAAGATCCTGACCGGTGCCGGAGCGCTCGGCACCGTCGTCCTGGGCCGCCGCAGCCGGCTGGCGGCCGCTCTCAGTGGAGCCGCCCTGCTCGCCGGCTCGGCCTGCACCCGGTTCGGAGTGTTCGAGGCCGGTCAGGAGTCGGCCCGAGATCCCAAGTACACAGTCGTTCCGCAGCGGGAACGACTCAACCGCCGCCGAGCGGCACAGACGACCCGCGGCTCCGAGACGGGTCCCGCGGCCGGGGAGCCCGCCCGCACCACGCCACCCGCAGGCTCGTAGCCGCCCCAGGAGGTCCGATGAGCACCGCCCGCACCACCGGCTCGACCACCGACAACCCGACCCGCGGTCGCTGGGGCCTGGTCGCCGCCGCTCTGCTGCTGCAGTTCTCCATCGGCGCCGTCTACGCCTGGAGTGTGTTCAGCAAGGCGCTCCAGACAGCAGAACCGTTCCGACTGGGCAAAGTCGAGTCGACCCTGCCCTTCGAAGTGACGATCGGGATGATCTTCATCGGCACCTACATCGGGGGAAGGATCCAGGATCGGCGCGGACCGCGCACGGTGGCGATCATCGGTGGCGCGATCTACGGCGCGGGCGTCATCGTGGCATCGTTCGCCGGGGACGCCTCCCAGCTCCCGTTGCTGGTGATCGGTTATGGCGTGATCGGTGGCTTCGGCCTCGGCCTGGCCTACATCGTGCCGATCGCCATGCTGCAGAAGTGGTTCCCCGACCGCCGAGGACTGATCACCGGCCTCGCCGTCGGGGGCTTCGGCTTCGGTGCGGTGCTGACCGCGCCCATCGCGCAGTGGCTGATCAACCGCAACCCCGAGACCCCCACCTCGGCCTTCCTGCCGCTCGGGATCGGCTATCTGATCTGCTCCGTGGCCGGTGCGTCGTTCTTCCGCAACCCACCCGCGGGCTATTCGGTCCCCGGGTACGTCCCCGCCACCTCGGGACGGGTCGTCGACAGCGGCCGGGACTACTCCCAGGGGGAGGCGCTGCGGACCTGGCAGTGGTATGCCCTGACCGCCATCCTGACTCTCGCCGTCGTCGCGGGCATCTCCTTGATCTCGCAGGCTGCGGCCACGGCCACCGACGTCGCCGGCTACACCGCCGCCGGCGCGGCTGCCGCGGTGGGGGTGCTGGCGATCTTCAACGGGGCGGGCCGGGTGGTGCTGGCCGCCCTGTCGGAGCGGATCGGCCGGATGCCGACCTTCCTGGTCATCCTCGCCGTGGAGGGCCTTGGCCTGCTGCTCCTGCCGCACGTCTCCAACCAAGCGCTGTTCTTCGCCCTGGCCGCCCTGATCTACCTCTGCTATGGCGGTGCGTTCGGCACCATGCCGGCCACGGCCGGAGACTTCTTCGGGGTGAAGAACGCCGGCGGGATCTACGGGCTGATGCTGATCGGCTGGAGCCTGGGGGGTGTCGTCGGGCCGCTGCTCACCTCGTCGCTGATCGGCAGCACCAAGAACTACACCTCCGCCTACACCACCATCGGCATCATCACGCTCATCGCCTGCGCCCTGCCGCTGGTCACCCGGATGCCTCGGGTCCGCCGCGACGCGGACGAGGGCGCGCTCGGGTCCGACGACGCCGGTCAGGCCACGACCAGCTAGGGTGAGTGGAACAACGCTTGACTAGAATGGGACATGCATGTTCCACTTGTTGCTGTGCTGCAACGTCGCTCATTCCTCGCTCGGTGCACCGGTCTGCAGATCCTGAGCCTGGTGATCGCTGCCGGCGCGGTCGCCGTCCGGTGGGCGACCGGCTCGATGCAGAACTACGTGGTCCCGCCGGGTCTGGTGCTGCTGGTGGTGGCCGCCGCGATGCTGCTGGCGGTGCAGCGTCCCCTCACCCTCGCTCTGTCGACCCTGGCCGCCGGGGCGGTGGTGTTCCAGCTGCTCGACTCCGGCGTGCTGGACCGGCCCAGCAGCGCGCTGGTCGGGGCGGCGCTGTGGGTGCAGCTCATCGCGGCGCTCGGAGCGCTGATCACCGGAGTGGTCGCGTTACTGGCGCAGGTCCGGATCCGGCGCTGGCGACGGCACGACTGGGCCAGGACGGCCCAGGTGGCCGGTCTGCTCGTGCTGGCTCCCGTCTGCGCGGAATACCTGGCGGCCTACGACGACTCGACCGGCGACCCGGTCCGCCTGCTGGCCAATCTGCTGGTCTTCGTGCCCCTGTACGGATGCCCGGCCCTGTTGATCCGCGAGGTCGCGCGCCGACGCCAACTCCGATGGCGGGGGATGGTGCTGTTGGCCACCGCCTTCGGGCTGGTGCAGGCAGGCCTGGTGGACCAGTCCCTGTTCAGCGCTGACTACCGGCAGATCGAGGGGTGGGACGAGACATACCGGGCGACCCTGATCGCTCCGCTGGGAATCAGCGCATTCAACCTGGTCAACTTCGTCGGCGGGCACGTCGTCTTCAGCATCTGCGCACCCATCGCGCTGGTGGAGGGTGCGCGGCCCACGACGGCGGAGGTGCCCTGGCTGAGCCGGTCCGCTCTGGCCGTCGTGGCGGTCTTGTACGTCGGCGCCTCGGCTCTGGTCCTGTTCGGACACCTCACCTCCGAGGCCGCGCACGCGTCGATCGTGCAGGTGGTGGTGTCGCTGCTGCTGGTCGCCGGCCTGGTGCTGGCCGCGGTGCTTCTGCCGCGGCCCGCCCGCTCGACCGCTGAGGGAGTGGCCCCGCGGCCCTGGGTGGTGCTCGCGGTGCTGCTGGTGCCGGCCATGGTGCACGCGTTCGCCGCGGAGACCTGGACCGGGGTCGCGATGGCGACCACTGCGCTGGCGGGGGCGGGACTGCTGCTCGGGCGCTGGTCGCGGTCGCGCGGGTGGGGCGCCGGTCAGGTCGCCCTCGCCGCTGCGGCACCTCTTCTGGTGCGTGGGCTGCTCGCCTTCACCTACGACCCGCTCGTCGGCGAGGTGGCGAGGTCGGCGAAATACGGTCACAACATCGCCATGCTGGTCATCGTGCTGGCCGCAGTCGCGCTCACCCTGCGGCGGCACACAGCAGACCGCGTCGGCAGCGTCTCCAGCAACCACTGACGCCACCCGCGTCGTGCCCGAGGTCGCCGCGCCGAGCCGCGCGGGTTCTGCTGCAGCGCCACCGATCCGACGGCGCCGGTCAGGCCGCGACCCGCTAGTCCCCTGTTGAGTCCCGCGCCCGGCTCTCCTGAGCGGCACGGGTCTGCCAGCCGCGGCGAGCCGCCGCGCTACGCCGCCGCCGAGCCCTGGCCAGCTCCGCCAGCTTTGCCTCCTCGGCCCGCTCCTGCCGCTTCCGGGCGTTGTCCGCTCGGCGGAGCTCGCGTTCCACCACTGCAGCTGAGCGCACCGGCCAGACGTAGTCGTGATCGTCGGGCACGTCGGGGAACAACGCCCGGTAGTGCTCGGGCTCCTTGCGCACCAGCGCGGAGCGGTGACTACGCTGCACCGCCGGGTCGAACAGCCAGCCGGGCAGGGCATCGGCGGCGGTCAGCTCGGCGTACGTCCGCAGCCGAGGGATCCCCGCGGTGGCCAGGTCGGCGGTGATGGTGGCGGCACAGGTGTCGTCGAAGCCACGCTCCAGCCAGACCTCGCACATGGTGACCCCGTAGCGGCCCAGCGCCTCCTCGTACCCCTTCCACATCAGCACCGCCGGGTGCGAGGACCAGGCATAGCCGGGCACGGTGAGGGCGCGGACGATCTGGATCACCTCGACCCGCTGCTTGCCGAGCCTCTTGGTGTCGAGTGCCCGGGCTGTCGCCTCGAAATCCGCGTAGGGCACGAAGGTCTGCATCGCAGGGCAGGTCAGCGAACGACGAGGGTGTGGTCCCCCGCCGCGACGACCTCGCCGATGACCGAGGCACCCGGGATCTCGCCGACCACCAGCAGCCCGCCGCTGGTCTGGGCGTCGGCCAGCAACAGCAGCTCATCCTCGTCGACGCTCGCATCGAGGTGATCGCGGACCCAGTCGAGGTTGCGCCGGGTGCCGCCGCTGACATAGCCGTCGCGGAGCGCGTCGCGGGCACCGTCCAGATAGGGCACCGCCGCCGCGTCGATCCGCAGCGTGACCCCCGAGGCCCGACCCATCTTGAAGGCGTGCCCGAGCAGCCCGAACCCGGTGATGTCGGTGGCGGCGCGAACACCGGCGGCGACCGCCGCGGCCGAAGCGGCAGCGTTCAGTGCCACCATCGAGGCGATGGCCTGCTCGAACACCTCGCCGGTGGACTTGTGCCGGTTGTTCAGCACCCCGACGCCGAGGGGCTTGGTCAGGCTCAGTGGCAGTCCCACCTGGGCGGCATCGTTGCGCAGCAGCCGATCCGGGTGGGCCAGCCCGGTGACCGCCATGCCGTACTTCGGTTCGGGGTCGTCGATGCTGTGTCCGCCGGCCACGTGACAGCCGGCCTCCCGGCCGATGTCCATGCCGCCACGGAGCACCTCGCGCAGCAGCTCGCCGGGCAGCACGTCACGCGGCCACCCCACCAGGTTGACCGCGACCACCGGCCGCCCGCCCATGGCGTAGACGTCGGAGAGGGCGTTGGCGGCGGCGGTCCGGCCGAAGTCGTACGCGTCGTCGACCACGGGCGTGAAGAAGTCGGCGGTGGAGATCATCGCCTGGTCGTCGTTGATCCTGACCGCGGCCGCGTCGTCGCCCGAGTCCAGCCCGACCAGCAGCTCGGCTGAGGTCCACGGCGTGAGGCCGGCCAGGATCTGCTCCAGCTCACCGGGAGGGATCTTGCAGGCGCAGCCGCCGCCGTGGGCGTACTGGGTCAACCGATAGGTGGTCGACTGAGTGGTCGTCGTTGGACTCATGACGTCACTCTACGTATCGACTCACGTGACCGGCGAGAGCCCCGCCTCCTCGATGATCAGCGCCACCCCACCGAAGGCGCCCAGGCTGATCTTCATGCTGTTGTCGGCGTCGACCGTGGTCAGCTCCTCGCCGGTGGCCAGGTCCCTGACCAGGCCACCCACGGGCAGCTCCGGTGACGTCACGACGCCACCGATCTCGCGCTCGGAGAAGTTCAGCACGGTGACCTGGATCGCCCCCACCGCGAGTCGGTTGACCATCACCAGCATCGCCGGCTCCGGCACCTCCGGTACGTCCAGCAGCATGCCGGTGGCGATGCCGTGGTCCTCGCGGACCTTCAACATCGCCGACAACCTGGCCGCGAACGAGTTCGGGTCTCTGAGCTGGTCCGGCAGCGTGCCGTAGAGCGAGACCGCCTTGGGCATGCCCGAGGACGAGTGCACAGCCTCGGGGTCCCAACCCATCAGGTCGTGGGCCCCTCGCTCGATCCAGCGGGTGTCGCCGCTGCTGATCAGCGACTTCACCTCCGCCCGGTCCAGGGTCAAGGTGCCGCACAGGTCCCAGCCGGACAGGGCGAAGACCCCGGGCTGCAAGGCGTTGTACATGGCCAGCAGCAGGTGCGCCGACTTGATCCGCTCCACATCGCTGTCCTTCAGCTCGGCCAGGTCGTGGATGCCGAGGGTGGCCGCGATCATCGAGGCCGAGGTGCAGGCGATGCCGTTCTGGGTGAAGATCGCGTTGTACGGTCCCGCTTCGCCGGTGAGCTTCTGCCGCAGGGTCTCGCGGATGCTCTCGGCCATGTCGCTGCCGGTCATCTCCACCCCGCCGAGGGTGTAGAGGTCGTCACCGTGCGTGGTGGCGAAGTGCACCAGCTCATAGGTCAGCTCGTCATGGTTCTGCAGCGCATGCACCAACGAGGCCTGGTCCAGGCCGATCCGCAGCCCTTCGCGCAGGGTGAGGCGCAGGAACTCGGTGTCCCCGGTGGCGAAGGCATGGTGGTATCCGGGCCGGGTGACGAAGTCGTAGGACAAGTCGGGTCCGGACCGCGACGTGGCGTAGATGTCGTCCATGGTCAGGTTCAGCTCCTGGAAGGTGAAGCCACCCACCTTGCGGACCATGGACCCGATCAGCTGGTTCGCCGTCTCCGACAGTGGGTGACCTTCGGACCAGGCAGGTGACTCCTCGGCCGACTTCTCCACCCCGAGGAACCCGTTGGCGTCCAGCCGGAGGCCGCCGGAGCCGAGGTCGATCAACGAGTGCAGCGCGTCACCCATCACCAGCCGGATCCCCGCGAACGTGGGATCGAGCCAGTTGATCGAGGGCTGACCTGACTTGAAGTAGTGCAGATAGACCCAGCGTCGGGTGACCCCCTTGGTGTCGACCACCTCGGGCGTGGCGCTCCAGTTGGTCTCCTTGACGCCCGGCTCGTAGAAGATCACCCGCTGCAGCTGGCCGATGATGTAGCCGGCCTCCTGCAGCTTGGTCTCGCAGTCGGAGTCGAGGTTGACCGAGTCCTGGCCCTCGGCGACGTCGGGGAGCAGACCCCAGTCCTCCTCGGGGATCTCGACCATGTGGTAGATCCCGGGGTAGTCGCGGTAGTTCATCTCGGCGAGGCGGAAGTCAGCGCCCTTGCCGGTGTGCCCGGGGATGATGTCGTCGATGATGGTGCCGCCGTGGGCCGCGGCCGACTCGCACATCGTGCGGAAGTCGTCTTCGGTGCCGAACAACGGGTCCATGGCCATGCTGATCCGGTCGAAGTGACCGTCGATGCTCGGGGTCGGGTCCCAGCCGCTGATGCCACCGGCCATCTTCACCGGACCGGTGTGGATCGCCCGGATCCCCACCTCCTCGAACGCGGCCCACAGATCCTCCGACCCGAGCGCGGCCAGGAACGACTGGTTCTTGCCGGTGATCAGCGACAGCGGATAGGCGGTGAACCAGACCGATGCGGTGTCCACCGCATGCCGCGGGTTGGGATGCGCGTACGGGTTGTTCCACATGCTCGACTGCCCGGCGAGCTGGCGCGCCATCATCACGGCGTCACCCAGCATCGACTGGTTCACCAGCCACTCGACGTACGCCTTGTTGGTGCCGATGGCCTCGAACGGCGGCATCAGGTCGCCGCTGAAGGTCAGCTTGCGCCGAGCCCGCGGTCGCAGCCCACGAGGCCGCGCCGGGTAGAACTGCTCGTCGAAGTTGATGTCGGTGGTCACCTCGCCGTCGCCGGCGCGCGGATCAACCACCCCAGGCGCTGGGATGGCGGGAATGTCAATCTTGGTCGGGTCGTCGGTCATCGACTCCGCTACCCCTCTTTCGGGTCGTCAGTGACACCATCGTGTCATCTCGCTCAGGCGGAAGCACGGCTGGGCCAGGCCTCGAGCGGGGCCCACGGCTACGATGCCGCGCATGGCCTCGCAACCGGTCGATCCGACCGCGCCGCCGACCCGTGGGAGCCGCAGATGATCAGGGCAGGCTCGCCGTGGGCGGTGCGTGCGCTGCTGGTCGGACTGGTGCTGGCGCTGGTCGGCCTGCTGCTCGCCCTTGTCCTCTTCCCGGCGATGCTGAGTGACCCACTGCCCGGGCAGTCCAAGGACCCGCACGGTCTGCTGCGCCTGGGCCTGTGGACCGCCGTCGTGCTGGTCTTCGCCGGGTCGGCGACGTTCGTCGTCTCGCTGGGAAGCCTGATCGTGCGCGGTGTGATGTCGGCGGTACGGCCGACCAACGTGGGCCCGCGCTAGACACCCGTCGACTGCCGCGGCGGCACCTGTTGTAATGGACGCCTCGCGCCGGCGCGACCTGGTTCGGCTTCGGCCGGCGCGACCGAGTCGGTCCGAGGGAGGCGTACAGGTGCCTGGTGGCCCTCCCGGTCTTCAAAACCGGTGAAGTCGAGTATCTCGGCTTGGCGGGTTCGATTCCCGTCCGCCTCCGCCACGTGGGTGGTGCCGCGCGAGTGGGCCTCGCCCGGCGGTTGGCTCACCCGCACAACGGGAAAGGTGAGGCCATGACCGACACCTCGGAGCAGTCGGCGGTGGACCCCCGCCGTCTCGTGCCCCGCACCGACCTGCTGCTGCGCGATCCCCGGCTGCAGGCTGCGACGGCCACGCTCGGATCCGCCGTGGTCAAGGGTGCGGTCACCGCCACGCAGGCTGAGGTCCGCAGCGGCCGGATCCCACCCGAGCAGGCCGTCGAGGCGATCCTGGCCGCACTGCCCACCTCGCTCAGCTCCACGCGGCCCGTGATCAACGCGACCGGGGTGGTGCTGCACACCAACCTGGGCCGGGCGAGCCTTTCCGCCGGCGCCGTGGCCGCGATGGTGGCAGCCGCCGGCTATGCCGACGTGGAGTTCGACCTGGCCACCGGACAGCGTGCCCGCCGTGGGCGTGGCGCCCTCGCGGCGCTGCAGCAGGCGGTTCCGGCGGCCGAGTCGGTGCTGGTGGTCAACAACGGCGCCGCCGCCCTGGTGCTGGCCACTACGGCGCTGGCCGCGGGCCGCGAGGTGATCATCAGCCGCGGCGAGATGGTCGAGATCGGCGACGGTTTCCGGCTTCCCGAGCTGATCACCTCCACCGGCGCCCGGCTCCGCGAGGTCGGCACCACCAACCGGACCTCGCTGTCCGACTACGCCGCCGCGGTGGGCCCGGACACGGGCTGCATCCTCAAGGTGCATCCCAGCAACTTCCGGGTGGAAGGCTTCACCGGGGCGGTCGAGGTCGACGAGCTCGCCCGGCTCGGCGTCCCGGTCGTCGCCGACCTCGGCAGTGGGCTGCTCCGACCGGATCCGCTGCTCCCCGATGAGCCGGACGCCGATACCGCGTTGCGCCGGGGCGCCTCGCTGGTCACCGGCAGCGGGGACAAGCTGCTCGGCGGACCACAGGCCGGTCTGCTGCTGGGCAGCGCCGAGGTGGTGGAACGGCTCCGCCGCCACCCGCTGGCCCGGGCCCTCCGGGTCGACAAGCTGACCCTGGCCGCCGTCGAGGCGACGCTACGGGGACCACGTCCCCCCACCTGGGTGGCGCTGCGGGCCGCCCCGGCCGAGCTCCGCCGTCGGGCCGTACGGCTGGCTGAGGAGCTGCGCGGGCAGGGTCTTGACGCCGAGGCCGTCCCCGCCGACGGCGCCGTGGGCGGCGGCGGGGCGCCGGGGATGGTGCTGCCGGGCTGGGCCGTCAGCCTGCCCGAGACGTACGCCCGAGAGCTGCGGCTCCAGTCGCCGGCCGTGGTCGGTCGAACCGAGCGCGGCCGCTGCCTGCTGGACCTGCGCTGCGTCCCGGTCGAGGCGGATGAGGTGCTGTACGACGCCGTCCTCGCCGCCGGCGAGCGTACGGAAGCCGGCTAGATGCACGTCGTCGCCACCGCCGGGCACGTCGACCATGGCAAGTCCACCCTGGTCCGGGTCCTGACCGGGATGGAGCCTGATCGGTTCGCCGAGGAGCGCCGCCGCGGCATGACCATCGACCTCGGCTACGCGTGGACCGACGTCGGTGACCAGACACTCGCCTTCGTCGACGTCCCCGGGCACGAGCGCTTCATCGCGACCATGCTGGCCGGCCTCGGTCCCGCGCCGGCGGTGCTGTTCGTGGTCGCCGCCGACGAGGGGTGGCGCCGTCAGGCCACCGAGCATCTCGCCGCCGTCGACGCCCTCGGGCTACGGCACGGGCTGCTGGTCGTCAGCCGCAGCGACCTCGCCGATCCCGGTCCTGCACTGGCCGAGGCCGGCGGGCGGCTCGCCGACTCCAGCCTCGGTCCGGTGCCGGCGGTCGCGGTGTCGGCGGTCACCGGCGAGGGGATGGCTGAGCTGCGTACTGCCCTGCTCGCCCTGACTGACACCCTGCCGCCCGCCCGGACTGATGCCCGGGTGCGGCTGTGGGTGGACCGCGCCTTCTCGATCCGCGGGGCGGGCACGGTGGTGACCGGAACGCTCACCGCCGGCACCCTGCGGGTCGGTGACCAGCTGGCGCTCGGGGACCGGCTGGTCCGGGTCCGAGGGCTGCAGACTCTCGGCCAGCAACACGACGAGGTGCCCGCGGTGGCCCGGGTCGCGGTCAATCTGCGCGCGGTCGAGGTGGACGCCGTCGGCCGCGGTGTGGCGCTCCTGACCCCGGACCGTTGGCGCTTCACCGACGTGGTCGACGTCCGCTGCACACCGGTCGACGCCACCGTCGCGGATCTGCCCGCAGAGCTGGTGCTCCACCTCGGTACGGCCGCCGTCCCGGTCCGGCTACGCCCCCTCGGCGGCGCGATGGTCAGGCTGACTCTGGCCGACCCACTGCCGATCGAGGCCGGCGACCGGCTGGTGATCCGCGACCCCGGCCGACATGCCGTCGCCGCCGGAGCCCTGGTGCTGGACGCGGACCCACCGACGCTCACCCGACGCGGCGCGGCCGCCGCCCGAGCCCAGGCCCTGGAGAGTCCGACCAGCACCGCGCTGCCCGAGCAGGTGCGCCGACGTGGTGTGGTCCGGCGCTCCGACCTGGCCGCGGTGGGCGTACCCACCGACGACACGACCGGCGTGCATGTCAGCGGTGACTGGCTGGTGGACCCCGATCGGTGGCGAGCGTGGCAGGGGTTGCTGCGGGCCGCCGTCGAGGAGCGAGCGCGGACCTCCCCGCTGGATCCTCGGCTGAGCGTCGAGGCGGCACGGCGGAGCGTTGACGTACCGGACCGGGCACTGTTGCTCGCCGTGGCCGACGCGGCCGGACTGGTGCACGCCGACGGCCGGATCGCAGCCGAGCAGCCGCCCGCCGGACTGGGCCCGGCCGAGGCCGGACTGCAGGCTCTCGAGGAGCGGCTGCGCGTGCGGCCGTTCGCCGCCCCGGAGAAGCCGGAGCTGGATCAGTGGGGCCTCGGCGTGGCCGAGCTGGCGGCGGCGGAACGGATCGGACGGCTGGTCCGCCTCGGCTCCGACGTGGTGCTGCTGCCGACCGGGCCGGCGCTGGCGATGCGAGTGCTGTCCGCATTGCCGCAGCCCTTCACCACCAGTCAGGCCCGGCAGGCACTGGACACCACCCGCCGGGTGGCCATCCCGCTGCTGGAGCATCTCGACCGCCGCGGCTGGACCCTCCGGTTGGACAGTGGGCATCGCCGGGTCAACCGCGGCTGAGCCAGCTTTCAGGGATGTGACGGTGTGGTCAGGTCGACCAGTGCCCGCAGCGTGCGCCAGTTGCGGGCCGTCCCGTCCGTGCCCAGCCGTTTGAGCACCGCCACGTGCGGGCCCCGGCTGGTGTGCATGGTGTCGCCGTAGCGGACGACGAGCTCACGACCCCGAACCGCCAAACCATCGTCGCCGTAGTCCGCGGCCAGCATCGTGGCGACGTCCTCGGGCGAGGGTTCCCGGCTCAGGTGCAGCACGTGCACCGCTGTGGGTCGGTTCGCCGCGTCCTCGGGGAACGGGCACCAGTCGAGTACGGCGCGGAGCTCGGCGGGTGATCGGACGATCACCGGCACCTCGACTCCGAGCCGCTGTCGCAGCACCTCGTGCACCGCCAGCGACACCGTCTCGGGCTTGCGATGAGCGGAGTCGGCGACGACGTTGCCGCTCTGGACGTACGTCCGCACATCACGGAAGCCGGCCTCGGTGAGGGCGGCGCGCAGCTGTGGCATGTTGACCCGGTTGTGCGAGCCCAGGTTGATCCCGCGCAGCAGCGATACCCAGACCGTCATCGGAGCCGCCCACCTGAGCTCGGCTCGGCCAGCGCCGCCACGCTCAGTCGAGGTGTGGCGCGATCAGACTCAGGTCTGCCGCGCTCAGCCGGTCGCTGGAGGTGTTGCGCTGGTGCCAGTACGGGTAGCGCAGCGGCTCGGCGCTGACGGCGTCCAGCCGGGCCATCTCCTCGACCGACAGCTTCAGCTCCGCGCTGGCGAGGTTGTCGATCAGCTGCTCCTCGGTGCGGGCGCCGACGATCACCGACGTGACGGCGGTCTTGCCGATCGTGTACGCCAAGGCGACCTGCGCGGCCGACACGCCACGGCCCTCGGCGATCTCCACCAGTGTCTCGATGGTGTCGTAGAGCTTGTCCTCGTCGTGCACCGGCGGCTCGCTCCACTCACCCAGGTGGCGACTCCCGGCCGGCGCCTCCACCCCGCGGCGATACTTGCCGGACAGCAGGCCGCCGGCGATCGGGCTCCAGACGAGGATGCCGAGGCCCTGGTCGATCGAGACCGGCACCAGCTCGGTCTCAGCGTCACGGGCCTGCAGCGAGTAGTAGATCTGCTGGCTGACAAATCGCTCGAGATGGTTGCGGTCGGAGGTCCACAGCGCCTTCATCAGGTGCCAGGCGGCATAGTTGGACGCGCCGATGTAACGCACCTTGCCGGACTGGACCAGGGAGTCGAGGGCGCTGAGCGTCTCCTCCAGCGGGGTCTGCCCGTCCCACTCGTGCACCTGGTAGAGATCGATGTAGTCGGTGCCCAGCCGGCGCAGGCTCGCCTCGGCGGCCCGGATGATGTGGTGCCGCGACAGGCCCGCGTCGTTGGGTCCGTCGCCCATCGGCATCCGGACCTTCGTCGCGACGAGCAC
Source organism: Microlunatus sp. M237 (assembly GCF_056896895.1). Lineage (NCBI taxonomy): Bacteria > Bacillati > Actinomycetota > Actinomycetes > Propionibacteriales > Propionibacteriaceae > Microlunatus > Microlunatus sp. M237. The sequence continues at coordinate 891,485 of NZ_JBXHBL010000001.1, forward strand.
CTCGTCGCGGTCCTTGCCCAGAGCCTGACCGACGATCTCCTCGGACAGACCGTTGGAGTAGACGTCGGCGGTGTCGATCAGATTGACCCCGGCGTCCCGCGCCAGGTTGATCTGCCGTCGCGCCCCGTCGACGTCGATCTGGCCCACTGCCGCGGCCCAGCCACTGCCGCCGAAGCCCATGGTGCCAAGCGTGATCGTCGAGACGCGTAGACCCGACCTGCCGAGCTGTCGATACTCCATGGCCGAAGTCTAGGATCTGCGGCTGGGTCAGCGCTTGCGGGTCTGCTGCTGCACCTTACGCAGGCCGTCTTTGATCTTGCGCTGGTTCTCCGGCTTGCTGAGCTCGCGCTGGGCCACCTGGATGACCTTGGCGACGACGGCGCCCTTGACGAGTCCTCTGATCAACCGCATCTGATTCTCCTCTGCTTCAACCGATCACGGACGTGGCCGGTTTGGACCTCGACTCTACTGCGCACAACTCTCCCCTGGCCGGCCTCAGGGGCCGGTCCGGGTCGACTCAGGGTCAGGCCGCGACCGTCAGCAGACCGCCGGCCACCACGGCCATGGCCACGGTGGCCCCAGCCGTCGCCGCAGTCACCCGCCAGCCGAGGGCCCGTCCGACCATCACCGCAGACGGGAGGCTCAGCGCAGGCAGCGCGATCAGCAGGGCGCCCAGCACCCCCGCGCTTGCGCCGGCCGCCGCCAGGGCCAGCACGATGGGGATCTCCCCACCCGTCGGCAGCACCAGCACCACGCCGACTGCGGCGGCCACCAGCACCGCGATAGCACCGCCCTCGCCGAGCAACCGGCCCAGCGGCTGGCCGACCAGACCGACGGCGAACACCACCACCAGATATTCCGGCACCAGCACGATCACCAGCCGACCGAAGCTGCGGAGCAACCGGCCGGGGATCTCCCGCGTCGCCAGGTCGGGACCAGGCTCAGCCATCGCCTCGCGGACTGACGCATCCGCGCGTCGTAGTGCGCCGTCCCCTCGAGCCGACCTCCCCGTCCCGACGACCGCCGACCCCCCCGTCCCGACGACCGCCGACGCCCCCGCCCCGACGACCGGCGACGCCCCGACGACGGCAGAAGTCCCCGTCCCGACGACGGCCTGCCGACGCAGCCGCCGGTCGGCCAGCTGACCGATCAGGGCGCTGACCCCGACCACCAGCGCCAGCCCCAACACTGCCCTGACCACCACCCAGGGCCAGGGAGCCACGATGGCGAGGAAGACCAGCACGGCGGGGTTCAGCACCGGATTTCCGAGCCAGAAGGCCAGGGCCGCCGAGGTCGGGACGCCTGCGCGCCGCATGGTCACCGTCACCGGAGCTGTGCAGCAGGTGCACATCATCGTGGGCAGCGAGGCCAGGCCGCCGGCCACGGAACCGCCGAGGGGCGTCCGCCGGGCGAGCACCCGCAGCAGCCACCGCCGCGGCACCAGCACGTCCACGCAGGCTGCGACGACCAACGCCACCAGCAGCGCCTTCCAGACGGCTTCGGTGTAGAGCCAGGTGAAGTGCCAGGCCCGGGCCAACGGGTGCTCTCCCTCGCCGACGAGCAGCAGGGATGACCCTTTCCAGGTTCCGGAGGCGGCCAGGCCCGCCACCCGGTCGGCGTACGGCAGCCACTTGGCCCAGCTCAGTCCGACTGCGGCGATCGCGAGGGCGAGCACGGTCAGCAGGACAGCGCTCCGGCGTCCGGGTGCCGTCGGAGCCAGCACCTCGCCACTCATCGCAGGTCCGGTCCCACCTGGTTCGCGGCGGCCTCCGCCTGCTCGCGAGGGACCTCCAGCACCCGACCGCAGTTTGTGCAGGTGTCGAGATAGCGGGTCCCGACCGGGAACAGCGGGATGAAGAACAACGAGAACTTGCGGACCCGCTTCACCAGCTGGTGTGCGGCGTTGACGCCGCAGCGCTCGCAGACGAACACCAGGGTTGACAGCAGGGTCTCCGAGACTCCCAGTCCGAAGATCAGCACAGCGGCACCTTCCCTCGACACGAGCCCGAGCCGGACCCGCGAAGGTGTTACCCGCCCGAACAGCGGTTACACGGCGCTCCGCCTGCGGTCAGCCCGCCAGAGGGTCTGCCCGGTCTAGCCTGAGCTGGTGGACACCGTAGGCAGCCGACTCCGACCGACCACCGAACCAGAGGTGGTGCTGCGCGCCTTCCACCAGGAGGATGTGCCGGCGTTGTTGTTGGCCTTCGGCGACGAGGACATGCGGCGCTGGGCGCCGGGCCCGGCGGTCGGCCCCGACGGTGACGCGTCGGCCGCAACCGCGGCCTGGATCGCCGGCCGCAACGACTGGAGCAGCGGCGAGTACGCCAGCTGGGCGGTCGCTCGCACCGGCGGCGAGCTGCTCGGCTCGGTCTCCCTGCACAAGGTGGACCTGGAGCAGGGCGACGCCGAGGTCGGCTACTGGGTCGCGCCGTGGGCCAGGGGGCGACGGCTGGGCTCGCTGGCATTGACCACGGCGTCCGAGTTCGGCTTCACCGAGCTGGCGCTGCATCGGATCCACCTGTTCCACGCGATCGAGAACCCGGCGTCCTGCCGGGTCGCCGACCGGGCCGGATTCCTGCTGGAAGGCACCCTCCGGGAGTCCTACCGCTATCCCGACGGCCGCTATCGCGACGAGCATCTGCACGCCCGGTTGGCGTCGGACTGAGTCGGGTCGCGGACCGCGCCTTCGGCCTCGATCGCCAGGGTTCAGGGCTTGACACTCAGCACCGGGTGGCTGGCGGTGAGCAGGATCCGACTGGCGGCACTGCCCAGGATCAGCTTGCCGAGCTGGGTCCGGCGGCGTAGCCCGATCACGATCAGCGCGGCACCCACCTCGGTGGCGACCGCGTCCAGCTCCTCGGCCACGTCCAGTCCGCTGAGCTGGCGCAGTTCGGTCGGGATGTCCAGCGCTGCCAGCTCCTGGCGCAGCTCCTCGGCGCCGGCTCCCTGCAGATAGCGCTCGTCCACCAGGGAGTCACCCCGGGTGGTGTTCACCACCACCAGCCGCGCCCCGCGCTGCCGCGCCTCCTCGATGCCCTGGGCCAGCGCGGCCCGGCCGGGTGGGGTGGGAACGTACCCGACGACAACTGCACTCATGCGGTGACTCCTTGGCGACGACGACGGAGCAGGCGGACCAGCGGTGGGCCGGCCACAGCCAGCAGAGCCACCAGCAGCACCACCCGACTGAACCAGGAGTCGACCAGGGTCGACAGGTCGCCGTCACTGATCGCCAGCGCCCGGCGCAGGTTGGTCTCAGCCACCGGGCCGAGGATCAGCCCGATGACGGCGGGGGCGACCGGCCAGCCGTAGCGGCGCATCACGAAGCCGAGCAGGCCCAGGATCAGCAGGATGATCAAGTCGAACGGGTCGGCGTTGACTGCGTACGACCCGAGTGAGGCGAACAGCAAGATGCCGGCGTAGAGGTACGGCCGCGGGATCTTCAGCAGCTTGACCCAGATGCCGACCAGCGGCAGGTTCAGCACCAGCAGCATCAGGTTGCCGATGAACAGCGACGCGATCAGCGTCCAGACCAAGGTGGACTCGGTGGTCAGCAGCGTCGGGCCCGGCTGGATGCCATAGCCCTGGAACGCCGCCAGCAGGATGGCTGCGGTGGCGGAGGTGGGCAGACCCAGGGTCAGCAGCGGGACGAGGACCCCGGCCGCTGCGGCGTTGTTGGCCGCCTCTGGCCCGGCCACCCCCTCGATGGCGCCGTGGCCGAATTCGTCGGGATGCTTGGTCAGCTTCCGCTCGGTGGCGTAGGACAAGAAGGTGGGGATCTCAGCGCCGCCGGCCGGCAGCGCCCCGAACGGGAACCCCAGCGCCGTCCCCCGCAGCCACGGTTTCCACGAGCGGCTGAAGTCGGCACGGGTCAGGAACGAGCCGCTGCTGTTCATCACCTGCACAGGGCCGTGCCGCAGCCGCGACGCCACGTGCAGCGCCTCGCCCACCGCGAACAGCGCCACGGCGACGATCACCACGTCGATGCCGTCGGCCAGCTGCGGGATGCCGAAATTGAACCGCTGCTGCCCGGTCAGCAGGTCGGTGCCGACCAGACCGAGGAACAGCCCGATGCAGAGCGAGGCCAGCCCTCTGATCGGTGAGGAACCGAGCACCGTGGCAGCGGCCAGAAAGGCCAGCAATGCCAGCGCGAAGTAGTCCGCGGGCCCGATCATGATCGCGAGCTTGACCACGGTGGGCGCGACCAACGCGAGCAGCAGCGTGGCGATGGTGCCGGCGACGAAGGAGCCGATGGCCGCGGTGCCGAGGGCGGCCGCGCCCCGGCCGGCCTTGGCCATCTTGTTGCCCTCCAGGGCGGTCATGATCGAGCTCGACTCACCGGGGGTGTTGAGCAGGATCGAGGTGGTCGACCCGCCGTACATGCCGCCGTAGTAGATGCCCGCGAACATGATGAAGGCCGCCGTCGGGTCGAGGACGTACGTGATCGGCAACAGCAACGCCACCGTCATGGCCGGGCCGATGCCCGGTAGCACGCCGACGGCGGTGCCGAGCAGCACACCGAGCAGGGCGAAGAGCAGGTTGATCGGGGTCGCCGCCTCGGCGAACCCGTTGAGCAGCTGGCTGAGCGCTTCCATCAGATCCCGCTCGCGGCGAGCTCGAGGAGGATGCCACCGGGCAGCACCACCCCCAGGGCCTTGACGAACAGCAGCCAGATGACGACCGAGACGATGCCACCGGCCAGCAGCGGGCGGACCACGCCGCGGGCGCCGAGGGCCCAGGCCACCACCCCGAACATCAGCGTGACGGCGAGCGGCCAGCCGATGACGTTGATCAGCAGGGCATGGGCCCCGAAGGCGAGTGCGATGATGCCGACCGACCGCCAGGAGGTGGGTGCGTCGGGGTCGATGTCCTCCCCTGCCTCGGCCGGTCCCTGGTCGCCGAAAAGGATCCGGACGGCCAGCACGGCACCGACCACGGCGGTCGCGGCCCCGACCAGGTACGGGAAGAACCGCGGCCCGACCGTGTTGGACGATCCCGGGACGGCGATGCTGCCGGCGTCGATGATGACGTACAGACCCAGACCCAGCAGCACGACGCTGAGGGCGAGCTCGCCGTAGTTTCGCGATGATGCGCGATCGCGGGCAGGCTCGCGGTCGCTCTCGGTCACGTCGGTAGCACCGCCGCGGGTGGGTGCCTCGGTCATATCAGCCCGATCTCCTGGAGGATGGTCCGCACGCGCTTCTCCTCATCGACCAAGAAGGTGTCGAACTCGGCGCCGGTGAGGAAGGTGTCGTCGAAGCCGTTCTTGGCGAGCACGTCCTTCCAGTCCGCCGTGTCGTGCGCCCGGGTCACCAGGTCGATCAGGTCGGCCTCGGCCTCGGGGTCCATCTGGGGCCGGGCCATCAGCGCCCGCCAGTTGGAGACCACGACGTCATAGCCCGCCTCAGTGATGGTCGGGACATCGGGTACTTGCGCGGAACGCTGCTCGCTGGACACGGCCAGCCCTTTCAGGTCGCCCGACGTGACCTGTGGTCCGTACTCGCCGACCCCGGAGATGCCGGCAGCCACCTTGCCGCCCAGCAGCGCCGCGAGCGACTCGCCACCGCCGGAGTATGGGATGTAGTTGATGTTCGTGGCGTCCACCCCACCGGCCTGGGCCAGCAGCCCGGCCAGGATCTGGTCGGTTCCACCGGCCGAGCCACCGGCCACCGGCAGCTGTCGGGTCTTGGTCTTCCACTCCTCGACGAAGTCCTTGAGTGTCTCGTACGGCGAGTCGCGGGGAACGACGATGAGCTCCGGCTCGCCGAGCAACCGGGCCACCGGAGTCACCTGGCTCAGCTTCACCTGTGACTTGTTGATCTCGACGGCGCCCACCATCACCAGGCCCATCATCATCAGCAGCGCATCGTCACTCTCCCGGCTGAGCTGGCCCAAGCCGATGGTGCCGCCCGCACCCTCCACGTTGAACACCTGGACGTTGCGCGCCAGGCCGGTGGACCGGATGACCCGCTGCAGCAGACGAGCGGTGGTGTCCCAGCCACCACCCGGGCTGGCCGGCGCCATGATCCGCAGCCGGGAGAGATCGCCGGGCTTGGCCACGGTTCCCGCGCAGCCCGCGAGGGCGAGCACCGGCGCACTCAACGCGCCGGCGAGCACGGTTCTTCGGCGAACGTCCACACCACTCCTGCCTCGTACGTCGTGTCTCGGTCGGGCGCCGAGGCGTCGATGGAACTGACCAGAACCGGCTCAGGTGAGCGCGCTGGTCAGGCGCGGTGCAGCAGCCCTCGCAGACCGGTGCTGCGCTTGCCTCCGGCGGCGCTCCACTCCGGCGGCGCGGTGTAGTCCGGCTTGTCGGCCGGCGTCTCGGTCGCGATCCGGGTGCGCAGGCCGGGAATGCTCAGCAACGAGCCGGTGCAGTCCTCGGCGCGCGGCTGCAGCTCCCCTTCGATGCCATAGCGGGTCAAGGTCATCTCCGCAGTGCAGCGCGTGCCCATGTCCAGCTCCATCACCTCGCAGCCGTAGCACTTGATCAGCCCTTCGGTGACGACCACGTCGGGGTTGTTCTGCGCGAGCCGCGCTTCGCGCTCATTGGCGGTGGTCGTGAAGGCCGCGATCGCCGAACGGTTCCAGCACGGAACCCCGTCGCCACCATCTTTGGTATCGACACGCATGGAATCTCCTGACGTGAGACGTTGAGCCTCGTCGCATCCACATCTTCTACCTCGGAACTTACCCGCTGGGACGTGGTTCTCGGCACGTTTGCCGGTCAGAAGTGGTCCGGATCGTGACGCAGTCCCACGCTGGCTCACATTTCAGCCCCGGCGAGGGACCCAGCGGCGAGGAGTGCGATGCCGGCACGGTCGCGCGGTGATGCTGCGATGCTGAGCCCATGACCTCCATCAAGCTCGGCATCCAGCTGTTCTCCCAGTGCGAGGACTGGCAGACGGTGCTCTCTGCGGCCCGGCTGGTCGACGACCTCGGATACGACTACCTGATGATGCCGGACCACCTGACGCCGCTGCACGGACCCGAGGACGCGGTGATCTTCGAGGGCCTGACCGCGATCGCAGCCCTGGCCGCGGCGACCCGCTCCGTCCGCCTCAGCCTCCTGGTCGGCTCCAACACCTTCCGCAACCCGACGGTGATGGCCAAGGCGGTCACCACCATCGACCACATCAGCGGTGGCCGTGCCGTGCTCGGTCTCGGCGGCGGCTGGCACGCCCGGGAGCACGAGGCCTGGGGGGTCGACTTCGGGCGCAGTCCCGGTCAGCGTCTCGACTGGCTCGACGAGGCGCTCTCGATGATCGCGCCGCTGCTGCGCGGCGAGACCATCACCCACGCCGGCGACCGCTACCGCGCCGAGAACCTGATCTTGACGCCGCGGCCGGTCCAGGACCATCTCCCGATCATGGTCGGCGGAGTCGGCGAGCAGAAGACGCTGCGGACGGTGGCGCGCTACGCCGACCTGTGGAACGCCCAGGTGAACCTGGACAACGCCCAGCACAAGATCGACGTCCTCACCGCGCACTGCGCCGACGCCGGCCGGGACCCGGCCGAGATCGAGTTCATGATCGACTGCGGGCCCATGATCAGGGACACCGACACCGACGCCCACGCGGCGGCGGTCGCCATCGCGCGGGCGAACGGCGCCACGCCGCCGGACCCGTCGAGCTCGTTCCACTGGAGCGGCACCGTGGAGCAGGTCGCCCAGCGGCTCCGCACCTATGTCGACCTCGGCTTCACCACCATGACCTGCTCCATGCAGCCGCCGTACGACGAGGAGACCATCACCCGGCTGATCCGCGAGGTCAAGCCGCTGGTCGAGGCGGGCTGACCCTTCGGCCGGCTCGCCCGGATCAGTTGGCGAACCCGCTGGCCGGCAACGCGTTATCCGGTGGAGCTGCGGGCACCTGCCCACAGGTCCACGCCGGACTCGACGGCGTGCTGGTCGATCTCGGCCAGCTCGTCGGGCGTGAAGTCCAGTCGACCGACCGCGGCGACGTTGTCCTCGAGCTGCTTGACGCTGCTCGCGCCGATCAGGGTGGAGGTGACGCGCGCGTCGCGGAGCACCCAGGCCAGCGCCAGCTGGGCCAGCGTCTGGCCACGACCGGAGGCGATCTCGTTGAGCGCCTTGACCCGCTCCAGGTTCTCCGGGCTGATCGCGTCCTGCGACAGCGACTTGCCCTGGGCGGCTCGGGAGTCTTCGGGCACACCGTTGAGATAGCGGTTCGTCAGCAGCCCTTGGGCGAGTGCGGTGAAGGCGATGCAGCCAACCCCCTCCTGCTCCAACACGTCGAGCAGTCCCTCTTCGATCCAGCGGTTGAACATCGAGTACGAGGGCTGGTGGATCACCATCGGCGTACCCAGGTCGCGCAGGATCGCCGCTGCCTGGGCGGTGTGCTCGGGCGAGTACGACGACACTCCGACGTAGAGCGCTTTGCCGGCCCGGACGGCGGCGTCCAACGCCCCCATCGTCTCTTCCAGCGGCGTCTCGGGATCGGGACGGTGGTGATAGAAGATGTCGACGTAGTCGAGCCCGAGCCGGGTCAGCGACTGGTCCAGGCTGGCGGTCAGATACTTCCGCGAGCCCATGTTGCCGTACGGCCCCGGCCACATGTCCCAGCCGGCTTTGCTGGAGATGACCAGCTCGTCGCGGTAGGACGCGAAGTCCTCGGCCAGGATCCTGCCGACGTTGCGCTCGGCTGCCCCGTACGGCGGGCCGTAGTTGTTGGCCAGGTCGAAGTGGGTGACACCAAGGTCGAAGGCGCGGCGCATCACCGCGCGCTGGGTCTCGATCGGCTTGTCGTCGCCGAAGTTGTGCCAGAACCCGAGCGACACCGCCGGGAGCTGGAGACCGCTGCGGCCGCAGCGTCGGTAGGGCTGCACGTCATAACGGTCGGGGTCGGCAAAGTAGGACATGACGCCACGCTAACCGACCAGGCCGGGCGACCGGCAGCCGCACACCGAGAAGCTCAGCAACGAGCTCCGGCGGCGTCAGACTCCGCTATCTTGGCATCAATGCCAAACTATTGGTTCAGATGCCAGGAGGTGGGATGGGTGCCGTTCGCAGGCCGACCCTGACGCAAGAGGTGCGCCGACGCCGGATCATCGATGCGGCGATCGACTGCCTCGCCCGCGACGGATGGCATGGCACCACGCTGGCCACGATTGCGGCCGAAGCCGGGATCAGTCGCGGTTTGATCTCGTATCACTTCGACGGTCGCGATGACCTGTATGAGGCAGTTCTCGAGAGCGTGGTGGCCACGGTCTTTGCCACCGGGTCGGAGGAGATGCAGCGGGGCATCGACGTGGCGCCAACGGCGGCCACCAAGCTGCAGGCGTACATCGAGGGCAATCTCCGGTTCATCGGTGCGCACCGGCGGGAGATGGCCGCCCTGGGGCAGGTGATGCCGAACCTGCGGGGCAAAGATGGCGCCCTGCACGCCAGTACCGATGCGGAGGAGCCGATCATCGTCGGCACTGCGCTGCTGTTCGAGTACGGCCTGAGCACGGGCGAGTTCCGGTCGGTGGATGCCCGTCTGACTGCCTACACGTTGCGTCGCTGCATTGACGGGGCAGCGTTGAAGATCGTCGCCGACCCCGACTTCGACGTCGACGGCTACGCGCGCGAGCTGACCTCCCTGTTTCTCCAGGGAGTCCAAGCATGACCACGGAGGTCGCCCCGGCTGTCCAGCTCAGCAGGCTCACCAAGCGCTTCGGCCACCACGTCGCCGTCGACGGGATCGACCTGACGGTGCCCTCGGGCACGTTCTACGGCATCGTCGGCCCCAACGGAGCCGGGAAGTCGACGACGCTGCTGATGATCGCGGGATTGCTTGCCCCCGATTCCGGTTCCGTCACGGTCGCGGGAGTGGATGCCGCCAGGGACCGTGATCAGGTGCTCGGTGCGCTGGGGATCATGATGGAAGGTCTCTCCCTCCCGGAGCGGTTGACCGGCGCGGAACTTCTCGAGTACACCGCCCGCCTGCGTCGGATCGGGGACGGGTGGCCGGAGCGCGCCGCCGATCTGCTGGAGGTCTTGGGCCTCGACAGAGCCCCATCGACATTGATCGTGGACTACTCCACCGGGATGCGGAAGAAGATCGGGCTCGCGATGGCTCTGTTGCACCGCCCCCGCGTGCTCTTGCTCGACGAGCCCTTCGAGGCTATCGACCCGGTATCCGCGAGGGCCATCGAAGGACTTCTTGATCAGTTCGTGGCTGGGGGTGGCACGGTCCTGCTATCGAGCCACCTGATGGATGTCGTGGAGCGTATCTGCGACCGGGTGGCGCTGATCAAAGACGGCCGCATCCTCACTGAGGGCACCGTCGGCGAGGTCAGGGCGGGCCGCACACTGAACGACACGTTCGTGGAGCTCGTCGGCGCTCCCGTGCAACGCGAGCTCACGTGGCTGGCGTGAGCATGAGCGCGACGTTCGCGTCGATGCGATGGAGGATCATCCGGCACGGCCCACACGACGAGCGCGGCTTCGGTCTCGTCGTCGGCCTGGTCGCAGCATCCGGGGTCATCGTGCTGGCAGCACTTGGACGCGCTGGCACACTGCACCCGAGCTGGCTGACCGTCGGGATCTTCCTGTTCGGCGTGACCTGGTTGATCGGCCCGATCCTCCTTCCAGGATCATCACCGACCCTGGATCCGCAGTGGTTTCGGACGCTGCCCAGGAGACCACGCCAGATCGCCCGGGAGCTCGCGCCGAGCGAGGCGATCAGTGTCGGTACGATCCTCACCGCGCTAGCTCTGAGCAGTTTTCTCATCGTGGCGGCCGGCCACGGCCCGGTGGCCGCCATCGTCGCGGTGGTGGCCATGGCCGTGCAGTTGCTCTTCCTGCTCTGGCTCGGACGATGTGCTGCGGCCGTGGTCGCCGCTCTGCTCCGCTCGACAGGGGGGACGTGGCTGGCGGCGGTGCAGATGTCGGTGCTCCTCGCGATCTCCTTCGCCGGCTGGGTCCCAATCGCCGCCCTGGTGCTGCCCGATCTCGGCGAAGGTGGAACGGAGCTCGTCACCCCGTCGGTGGCGGGCGCGGTGCCCACCGGAATCGAGAACGTACTGCTCTTCTTGCCGACGGGGTGGGGTCTCGCCGCCGTGCTCGCCGTGACCACCTCCGCCCCGCTGGTCAGCGGGGCCATGCCCTTGCTGGGACTCATCGTGGGCACGCTCTTGCTTCGCGGCATCTGGATCGCGCTGACCGCACGTGCGCTCAGCAAGCCCCCAGCCCGAACGCCGAGTAACGTCACCGCAAGGCCCAGCGCGTCCACCCGGAAACCGCGACCCGGTGGGGCGACACGGGCCGTGACCTCCCGCGAGATCAAGACATGGTTCCGGGACCCGCACCGCAGACTCGGGATGATCCACGCGTGGATCACCCCGCTGCTGATGGTCGCCCTCGTTGCGCCGACAAGTTGGTCGTGGTCGCTTCCGTTCATCGGGGTCATGGCTGCCGCGCTCGGCGCGATGGTCGCCGTGAACACCTACGCCCTCGACGGCACCGCGTTGTGGCAGCTCCTCACCACTCCGGGAGCGATTCGCGCCGATGTGCGCGGCCGACCAGTCGCCTGGCTGTTGCTGTTCGGTATCCCCACCTTCGCTCTGACCCTCGTGCTGTGCGTCGTCAGCGAATCGCCCCTATCGGCGGTCGCGTCCGGAATGACCCTCGCCGCCATCGGGGCGGCCTGCGCGGGCGCCCCTTTGCTCGGCGCGCTGATGCCTGCCATCGGCGCAGACGCGCGCGAGCGCGTGTCCTCGACGAGCCGCACCGGCAATGCCGCTGGCGCGCAATACACGGCCTTCGCCGCCGTCGGCGCGGTCGCCGTACTGCCTCTGCTCCTGATCAACCTCGGCGCCGCGGAACCCACGTGGCTGATGCACGTCTCCCTCGGCGCGATCATCGGTGCGGGAGCAGCAGTCGGTTTGTCGATCCTGACCCGCGCCCGCCTGCAACGATCGGGACCTGCCCTGCTCGCTGCGATGGAATCGGGCGACATCGCCCGGCTCCGAGACGGACCACGCGCGTCGAAGGCGACCCGCCGGTCGTGAAGTGCGCCTCGCCGACGGGCAGTTCATAGATCGAGTCCGCACAAGGACGGTGGCGCGCCATGCGGACGTCACTCCTACGCCGACTTCGGCTCCGCTGCGACCCGGAAGCTCTCGTAGATCCGCGAGAATCCTTCGGAGCCGTGTCCGGTGCCAACCTGCTGGGTGATCAGTCCCTGTACCGCGGCGATCGTTGCCGGGTTCACGCCCTGCTCATCGCTGGCGCGCACAATGTGAGACAGGTCGGAGAAGTCGAGGCTCTGCTGGCCGGCAGCGGTGTAGTCGCCGCCGTCGATGATCTGCGCGAAGCCGGCGAGCCCTTCGGTCATGGCGCTGATGAAGGGGATCGTGCGGGCGGCGAAGTCCGTCGCGGTCATGCCAACTGAGCCGACCATCGCCGCGCCGTGGATGAAGCCGGCGAACATCTGGTACATCCCGGACAGCATGGCCAGATCGATCAGCGACGCCCTGCCCGCGTCCGAGCCGTCGAAGATGCTCGTAGCCCACGTGTCGAGGACCGAGCGGTGCTCGTCGAAGACGGACCGCGCGCCGCTGTAGAAGACTTGCGCGGCAGGTGACCCGATCATGCCGGGCACGGCCACGATCGCGCCGTCGAGAAAGTCGATGCGGTGCTCGGCGGACCAGGCGGCCAACTCTCGTGCCTCGGTCGGGGTGGTCGTGGTGAGGTTGATCAGCGTTCTTCCGCGCAGCCGGTCGACGACAGGGTCGAGGGTTTCATGCACCGAGGAGTGCTTGAGCAGGCAGGCGATGACCAGCGGTTGCGCGGAGACTGCATCCGCGACGGTTGCGCCGCGCTGTGCGCCATGATCGACCAGGTCTGTGTCGCGGTCGGCGGTCCGGTTCCATACGGTCACGGGGTGGCCGGCCTCGAGAAGCTTTCCGGCGAGGGCGCTGCCCATCGCCCCAAGTCCGAGCATCGTGACGCCGGATCGTGGTGCAGCGGTTGTGGTCGGTGAAGTCATGCGTCCATGCTGACCGGCACCCGCGGCAAGTGGGAAGTACCCACTATCTTCTTCGGTACTTACTGTTTGGTTAGTGAGGAGATCGGCATGGCAAAGGGACCCAGGTCGGGGCCGTACGTCTGCGGCATCGACGCCGCCCTGGACGTCGTGAGCGGCAAGTGGAAGGGCCTGGTTCTGTGGGAGCTGTCCACCCACGGCATCCGGCGGTTCGCCGAACTCCGTCGCGGACTGCCGGGCGTCAGCGAGAAGATGCTCACTCAGCATCTCCGCCAGATGGAGGAGGACGGTCTTGTCCACCGGGAGGTCTATGCACAAGTGCCACCGAAGGTCGAATACTCCCTGACTGAGGCAGGCACCTCCCTCAACGAAGCGCTCCGCCCGCTCGGGGCATGGGGTCAGGAACGACTCCGCCGAGAACGCCTCGAAGTCACAGACTCAGACGCCCCTCAGAACGATGGCTCCAACAACGTCACAACCCGCACCACCTAGCGCTTGCCGGGTCACGCGCCGAGCCGGGAAACTCATTCCGCCCGCGCGCCGGGCGATGTCGATGCCGACGACTCGGTTACGACGTCTCGGTGGAGGCCACGCCGGACCTCCGCACCCACGAGAAGGAGCTCACCGTGAAGTACGTCATCCTGATCCACTCCAACCCGCAGCCCTGGGGACACCCGACCGGAGACTTCGTCGCCGAGAACCAGGCCTTGCCGCAGGAGCAGCGCGACGCCTTGACCAGCGACTTCGACGCCCTGCTGCAGCAGATGTCGGAGAACGGGGAGCTGCTGAGCGGCGAGGCGCTGGGTGATCCCACCACCTCGCGGCTCTATCGCTGGGAGACCGGCCGGCCGCTCGCCACCGACGGTCCGTACTCGGAGGCGAAGGAGCACCTGGCCGGCTTCTTCTTGATCGATGTCGAGAGCCAGGCTCGCGCCGAGGAGATCGCCACCCGGTTCAGTGGCCCTGGAGAGACGATCGAGCTGCGGCCCGCGATGTGGCCTGGTGGCGACGACCAGTGACGCCCGGGGAGCTCGAGGACGTGTGGCGACGCGAGTCGCCGCACGTCCTCGGCGCCCTGCTACGCCGCCACCGTGATCTGGGCGACTGCGAGGACGCGGCGCAGGAGGCGCTGGAGGCTGCCGCCCGCCAGTGGCCCGACCAGGGCGTGCCGGAGAACCCCCGGGGCTGGCTGATCCGGGTCGCCTCCCGGCGGCTGGTCGACCAGCGGCGAGCTGCGTCGGCGCAGTTCCGGCGGGAGCAGACCGTCGCCCGTGGGCGGTCCGCAGCCGCGCTGGTCGCACCTGCCGCCGACCAGGATGAGCCGGTCGACGACAGCCTGCAGCTGTTGCTGCTGTGCTGCCATCCGGCGCTCACCCGCCCGTCCCAGGTGGCCCTCACCTTGCGGGCCGTATCGGGGCTTCCCACCGCGGCCATCGCTGCCGCGTTCCTGGTGCCCGAGACGACGATGGCGCAGCGGCTCAGCCGGGCCCGGAGCACCCTTCGCTCAGCCGGCGCGCGATTCGAACTGCCGGAGCCAGACGAGCTGCCGCAGCGGGTGGCCGCGGTCCTCGACGTGTTGCATCTGATGTTCAACGAGGGCTACACCCGCCACGCCGGAGACGCCTTGGTCGACCAGTCCCTCACCTCGGAGGCTATCCGCCTCACCCGGCAGCTGAGTGCCCGCCTGCCCGACCACGCCGAGCTGTCCGGCGCTTTGGCGCTGATGCTGATCACGCAGGCACGTGAGTCCACCCGGACCGACGACCACGGCGACCTCGTCGCGCTGGCGGACCAGGACCGCCGACGCTGGAACCAGTCGCTGATCACCGAGGGGGTACGCATCCTGGAGCAGGTGCTCCCCCGCGGACATGTCGGCCGCTACCAGCTCGAGGCCTCCATCGCCGCCGTGCACGCGGAGGCGACCCGCTGGGAGGACACCGACTGGCCACAGATCCTCCTCCTGTACGAGATGTTGGAGCACACCGCACCAGGTCCGGCGGTCACCCTCGGCAAATCCGTCGCGCTGAGCATGGTCGCCGGTCCGGCCCAGGCCCTGCAGCTCGTCGACCGGCTGCTCCTCGAGCCCGCCCTGCAACGCCAGCACCGCCCGCATGCCGTCCGGGCGCACCTGCTCGAACTGACCGGGGACCCCGCGGCGGCCGATGAGTACGTCGTCGCCGCCCGGCTGACAGCGAGCGTGCCGGAGCAGCGCTATCTGAACCGGCGGGCCGAACGGCTGCGGCAGGCACGCCGGGCCGGCGGTGCTGGGCGCTGACCGGCGACATCCTCGAGCCCGGTGAGTCTCCCGTCGTCGGGGTGTTGCGGGAGCTGACGGAGGAGACCGGCGTGACAGGCAAGGTCGAGCGGCTCGCTCTGCTCACGACCGGCGAGCCGGTGACCTACCCCAACGGTGACGAGTGTCAGTTCGTACTGATGGTCTTCCGCTGCGCTCGGTCTCCGGGGACGCCAGACCCGACCAGGACGAGTCCACCGATGCAGCCTGGTTCGAGTTCACCGACCTCCCCGATGACCTGCCGGCCGCAAACCGCCGCCGCCTCCACGCCGCCCGTGACGCGGCCGGTCAGCCGATCCTCGAGTGATCTCCTGACTGGTGGTCAGGGCAGCAACGCTGCCTGGTTCTGGACCAGGCTGAGGCCCACCGGGCTCAACTGTCGGCCGTCGCCGCGATCGCATCGAGGTCGCGTACGGCGTAGCGGTGGTGCTCCCACTCCTCCTCGAGGATGACGTGCAGACAGGACAACGTGGTCTCCGGATAGTCCGGCGCCCACGGGTTCCTCCGGGGCGTCGCCAGGTCCGCTGCGGTGACCGTGGCGAGGAAGTCGCGCACCAGCTGCTGGTGCTCCGAGCGAACCTGGCAGATGTCGGCGTACGACGGCTCGTGGTGAACACGGACAGATCCAAGCCGTCTTCCTCGGCCTGGGGTCCCGCCAGCCCCAGGGGGTGGAACGGCTGGTCGAGCTCCAGAATCGCCCGACCCAACCACGTGTCGGTGGCCAGCACCAGGTGTCGCAGGGTCTGGGCGAAGGACCACTCACCGCTGACCGAGACATCCACGATTCCGGCGGGCATGGTGGCGACCCGCTCGAGGGTGGCCGCCCAGGTCCGCTCGACCGCGGCCCAGGCCGCGCGCAGGCCCTCGGGGTCCGTGGCGCGCCGCTCGGCGCGGCCCGGGAACCGACGGTTGAGCTCGGCCTCCACGAAACCGATCACGTCGACCCCATTGACCCGGAGGAAGCTGGTGCCGTCCGACAGCCAGGGAGCGTCGATGTCGAGCTCACGCACCTCCACCCCTCGCATCACGGCTCCCGACAGATCGGCCTCGACGAAGCGCGCCCCGCGCAGATCGGCCCCGACGAACTCCGCGCCCTGCAGCTGATTGGACTTGGTGAAGGTAGTCATGCAGTTCTCCGGCTCGATCGGGCGAAACCTGGCGATCAACACGCTAATGCCAGTGTGGGCGTCTGCGCGGCTGTCGCCAGCAGGAGACGTCCTCGCAGTCGCGACTGCTGGCCTCTGGGCCTGGCGCATCCGATGTGCGAACCTGGGAAAAGGACCACCACCTGAGGTCCAGCGGCCGTCGACGTCCGTGATCCGGCCAGCGACGGGACCGTCCGCACTCCCGACGCGCACAGCGACGTCCGGTCACCCCGGAGGCACAGCGATGTTCGAAGAAGGCCAGCTCTACGCACCCGTCACCCGGACCGACGACGGGAACATCACCGTCCATCTCGGCGACAACCACCCGGGCGCCGTCGACCCGAACTACCGCGCCCGGCGCAACGCCTTGGCCACGCTGGCCCTGGAGTGGCAGCCGGGCACGCCGCCGCCGACGGCCCCATACACCGCGGCCGAACACGAGGTCTGGCGGATCGTCTGCGCCGAGCTGCATGAGCTCCACCAGCGGCTGGCCTGCACCACCTATCTGGAGGGCAAGGACCGGCTGCAGCTGCCGGAGGACCGGATCCCGCAGCTGGTGGACGTCAACGAGGCGCTGCGCCCGCTGACCGGGTTCTCCTACGTCCCCGCCGCCGGGCTGGTCGCGCTGGAGGACTTCTACGGCTCGCTGGCCGACGCCGTCTTCCACTCCACCCAATACGTCCGCCACCACTCGGTCCCGCTCTACACCCCCGAGCCCGACGTGCTGCACGAGGTCTACGGGCACGGCAACTGCTTGGCCCACGACCGGTTCGCCGCGCTCTATCGGGCGGCGGGCGAGGCAGCCCGCCGGGTCCGGACGCTGCCGGCGCTGGAGTTCGTGTCCAAGGTGTTCTGGTTCTCCCTCGAGTTCGGCGTGCTGCGCGAGGCAGGGACGGTACGCAGCTATGGTGCCGGGCTGCTGTCCTCCTACGGCGAGATCCAGCAGGTGGAGCGTGCCGACCTGCGACCACTCGACATCGCCCGGATGGGCGTGCAGACGTACGACATCGCCCAGTATCAGCCGGTGCTGTTCTGCGCCGACGGGTTCGCGCAGGTGGAGGACGTGGTCGGGGAGTTCTTCAGCGAGGTCGA
The DNA here is from genome assembly GCF_056896895.1 of Microlunatus sp. M237. Lineage (NCBI taxonomy): Bacteria > Bacillati > Actinomycetota > Actinomycetes > Propionibacteriales > Propionibacteriaceae > Microlunatus > Microlunatus sp. M237. Next base: position 909,004 of record NZ_JBXHBL010000001.1, read on the forward strand.
CGACGAGGAGGTGGCCCGGCTGCTGCACGCGCCGTCGACCGCCGCCTGACGGCCCGGTGCCCGCCTGCGCGGGGGTACGTCGTAAGCGGCCCCGCGCGGCCGGGACCTATATCCTGCGAGCGCTGTCGACCGCTGGAGGAAGTTCATGCTGCTCACGAGGGGCGCCCTGCCCGCTTCGGGCGATCCCGCGGACGCCGCTTCGGCACGTCAGACGAGCCCATCGCGCCTGCGCGACCGCCTCTTCGGTCGTTGGGGGTGGCCGATCGCCACGATGATCACCGTCTTGCTGGCCGCGCTGATCCCACTGGCCTTCGACCCGCGCTTCTATTTCCTCGGCGACACCCAGGTCGGCGCCTTCGGCCAGTGGTACCACCTCGGCGCCAAGCTGCGCAGTGGCCAGTGGCCGCTGATCGATCTGCAGGCCTGGCACGGTGGCAACTACGTGGCCGAGGGCCAGTGGGGCCTGTTCAGCCCGCTCACCATGGCCATCGGCCTGGCCGCCACGGTGATCACCGACGCTGTCGTCTTCGTCACCGCGATCAAGTTCGCGCTGCTGGTCACCGCCGCGCTGGGGGTCTTCGGTCTGGTCCGGTCCTATCAGGTGCCGCCGTACGCGGCGTACCTGGCCGGTGTCACCGTCACCCTGGGTGGCGCGACCCAGTATCTCGACGCCCCGGACTGGGTGACAGGGCTGATGGTGTGGGCCCTGCTGCCGGGTGCCTGGTGGGCACTGCGCAGGCTCGCCCTCAGCGGTGGGGGGCCGCTCGCGGCGTTGATCTTGGGGATGCTCACCGTGACGGTCGGCTACGTCTACGGCACCATCTATCTCGCGCTGGTGATCATCGCCTGCCTGGTCGACGCCCTGCTGGCGCGCAACCGGGCCGGCGCCCTACGGGTGTTCGGCGTCGGCGTCTGCTGTGCGCTGGTCGCGGTGGCCGTCTATCTCCCAGGCGTGCTGTCGGCCCCGGTGACGACGCGGGCGGGATCTGAGGTGCTGAGCACGGGGCGGCTGCAGGGGGACCTGCCCGGTCTGGTGTCGTCGATGATCCCGACTGTGCTGTCGCCGTCGTCACCGGCGCCACCCGCCGTGGTCTTCCCCGCGCATTACACGGTCTGGTTCTTGGCGATGTTCGCGTGGCTGGACCTCTCCCGGGCGCGTGCGGTGATCCGGCAGCTGGTCGGGCTGCTGGTCGTCGGCGGCGTCGCCGTCTTGTGGGTGCTCGGCCCCAATCAGATCGGACCACTGCGCTGGCCCATCCGGGTGATGCCGGTGGTGACGCTGGCCGTGGTGGTGCTGCTGGTGGTGCTGTGGTCGAAGGCAGGTCTGGCCGCGCCGTCGCTGTCCCGGCTGGTGGCCAGCCTGGCCTGGACCGGGTTCGGGGCGTATCTGGTGATCGCACGGTTCTGGGAGTTCCGGGCGATGGTGGTGCTGAGCGCGATCGTCGTCGCGGCCGGTCTGGCGCTGGCCTGGTGGCTGACCCGCCAGGCCGCCTTGGGCACTGGCGGCCGGTTCGGCCGGACCCGGGCCGGCGTCGCGGTCTTCCTCGCACTGTGGAGCGTCGGCGTGATGGGGGTGCAGCACCACTACTACCCGCAGCCCACCGCCGTCGACCGGCATATGCCGGCCGACATCGCCGGCTATCGCACGCAGGCACCGGGCGCCGTCGGCGACGTCATGGTGGTCGGTGACCCGGAACTGGTCGTCCTGACGAACCCGGAGAGCGTCTCGGACCTGCTGATCGCCAGCTCCTGGTATGTCAACCCGCACCCGGTGCAGAACGTCTACTCCACCATCGGCTTCACCGCGTTCAACGAGCGCTACTGCATGCGGTTCGACGGAGCCACCTGTGCCGAGCTGCTGGACACCTTGTTCTCCCCCGAACCGGTCACCGGCCGGCTCCGGGTCGACCTGCTCTCGATCAGCACCCTCCAGATCGTCCGGGATCGTCCCGGCGCCGGCCTGACAAAGACGGTGCCCGCGGGCTGGCGATTGGCCGGCGAGACCGCCGCGACCGTCACCTGGGTACGCGAGCAGCCACTTCCCAGCGCCGGTGGGGTGGTGTGGACCTCCCCCGGTCTGTCGGTCACCGAGGTCGCCACCGGCACCTCCGAGGTGCAGCTCCAGATCGACTCAGTTGCACCGTCAGGCGGCACCGTCGTGTTCAGCCGGCTGGACTGGCCCGGATACCGCGTCGACGGCGCGACCTTCGCCCCGTTGACCGACGGGTATCTGATCAGTGTCCGCGTGCCGGCCGCGGCGTCGGGCTCGACGATCACCCTGACGTACGCACCGCCCGGATGGCCGGTCGAGCTGGCTGCACTCGGCATGGGGGTGCTGGGAGCCGGAAGCTGGACCTGCTGGTGGGCTGTCGCCCGCATCCGCCGCAAGACGGCCCTGTCGGGGTCGCGCTAGCCGGACGTGTTCCGCTTGGCCAGGCTGTCTCGGAGCCGGTCCACCAGGCCGACGCCCGGACCCACGAGCTTGTGGAAGACCTGGTTGTTCGGCGCACCGGGATGGGGTCGGGTCGGGGCCACCTTCTTGGCCAGCTCCACCTTGTGGGCCATCTCGACCAGCTCATCGCGCGGAATGCGGGTCCGCAGCTGCGGGAACTGGTCGGACTCCTCGTCGTCGATGTGATCGCGGAGGATCTCCTCCAACTCCTGCATCAGACCGCGGAACTCAGGTCCACCTGCGTCGGCGCCCTCGAGCTTCTTCATCGTCTGTTCGAGCTCTTTGTGTTCCTTCGTGTCGTGCTCCACCGCCCCGTCACCGTCAGGAAGGTGCTTGCGCATGGCGGGATAGACATACATCTCCTCCGCCACCGAGTGCCGGACCAGCTCGCTGATCACCGTGTCGGCGAGGTCGCGACACTGCTCGGCGTCTGTCGTGCTCTTGATCTGGTCCACCAGATCAAGGACCTCGTGGTGGTCCGCGGTGAGGACGTCGACGACATCCTGCTCGGCCGGTGCTTCAGTCATGGTGCGCTCCAGACGGTTGAGGGACAGTCCCCGATCCGTTACCCGGACAGGCCGCCCCAAAACCCTGAGATGGCCGATCATCAGCAGTGCCGTTTGACCCTTGCCGGACGGTGACCGGTCTGTCACCATGACGTATGGCCGTCACCGAAGACGCGTACGGGGGCCGCACCGCCGGCTCTGCCGCCGATGCATTTCCCACCAAGAACCATCGCCGACCCGAGGTCCGCGATCTGCCCGATCCCCCAGCCAAGTATCGCAAACTGATCGGGCCCGGCATCATCGCGGCCGGCGTGGGGCTCTCCTCGGGCGAGTTCATCATCTTTCCCTACATCGCCTCCCAGGTGGGTCTGATCTTCGTCTGGGCGGCCCTGGTGGGGCTGGGCACGCAGTACTTCATCAACCTGGAGATCGAGCGCTACACGCTGGCCACCGGCGAGACGGCGCTGACCGGCTTCAGCCGGTACTGGAAGCACTGGGGTCTGGTCTTCGCTCTCCTCACCTACTTCGCCAACCTGTGGCCCGGTTGGGTGACCAGCAGCGCCACCCTGATCTCGTACATGCTCGGCGGTACACCTCGGTTCATCGCCATCGGGATGCTCGTCGCCATCGCTCTCATCCTCACGCTGGCCCCCGTCATGTATGTCGCGCTGGAGCGGGCCCAGATGCTCAAGGTCGCGGCGGTGGCGCTGTTGTTCATCATCGGCTCGATCGTCGCGGTCGGGGCGGCGGCGTGGTCAGACGTGCCGCAGGTGATCACGAACCCCGGACTGCCGGTCGAGCAGCTCGGGTTCGCGGTCCTGCTGGGAGCGCTGGCCTTCGCCGGCGCCGGTGGCGGCCAGAACCTGGTCCAGTCCAACTGGATCCGGGACAAGGGCTTCGGCATGGGCGAGTACATCCCCCGCCTGGTCAGCCCCATCACCGGGGCACCCGAGGCGAAGCCGAGCACCGGCTACATCTTCGAGCCGACCGAGCAGAACCTTTCCCGCTGGAAGGGGTGGTGGAAGTTCTCCAACATCGAGCAGATCTTCACCTTCGTGCTGATCACCTTCCTCACCATCATGTTCACCTCGATCCTGTCGTATTCGACCGTCTACGGCCGGGAGGGTCTGGTCAACGGCATTGGCTTCATCAAGACCGAGGGCGAGGTCCTGGGCGAGCGGGTCGGTCCCTGGTTCCGCTACTTCTTCTGGATCGTCGGCGCCTTCTCCTTGTTCACCGCGGCATTGGGGATCGTCGACTACACCAGTCGGCTGGCAGCCGACGTGATCAAGACCAGCTATGCCCGCAACTCCAATGAGTCCAAGCTCTATGCGTGGCTGGTGTGGGGGCTGGCCGCCGTCGGCATCATCGTGCTGTTGGCGGGCTTCGACCAGCCCATCGCACTGCTGGTGATCGCCGCTGTCGTCGGCGGATTCATGATGTTCATCTACTCGGGTCTGCTGATCCTGATCAACCGCAAGCTGCTGCCGGCCGCGATCCGCATCCGCGGTGTGCGGCTGGTCGCGTTGTGCTGGTCCATCGCGCTGTTCGGGACGCTGTCGTTCTTCACGTTCCGCGCCCAGCTGGCCAGATTGTTCGGCTGAGCGCTGCTCTGCTCAGCGGGCAGGCCGACCGGCGCGGGGGCGCACCGCACGCCCCCGCGCCGCGAGGGATAGACCGGTGAAGGCAACGGCCATGACCAGCGAGAACCCGAGGAAGCTGTCGCCCACCTGCTCGGCCACGGCCAGGTCCAGGTCGGAGCGGCCGCCGAGGAGGGCGACCTGGGCGGCGAAGCTGACACCGACCAGGCTGCTCGCCAGGGCCAGCAGCACCCGGCTGGGCTGGGGAAAGCCGGCCGAGTCACCCCGGGTGAAGCCGTTGTCGGTCAGCAGCCGCCACAGCAGACCGACCAGCAGGGCCGCGCTCACCCCGGTCAGGGACACCACGGACACCACGGGCTCGGTCACCCAGGCGCGATACGGGTAGACGAGCGTCAGCAGCAGCACCCCCGATAACGCGACCTGCGCGTCGAGGGTGAGCCGGCGGCGCCAGGCCAACCAGCCGAGCAGCAGCACGGTGGCCACCGTGACCGCGGTCAAGATGTCGTCGGTACGGGTCAGGACGCGGAAGAACTCCAGCACCGAGGCGGCGCCGAACATCACCGCGAAGGAGGCCAGCAGCACGGCGACGAGCCGGCGTCCCCGACTCGCCATCCGCACCGCGGCGGCCAGCGCCAGCACGCTCCCTGTCACCGCGAGCACCATGGTGATCGACGTACCTCCGAACTCGCGGACCTCACGGGCGAGGTCGATCTGGCCGAATGCACGGACCACCACGGAGGCGAGCAGCTGCACGCTGATGCTGCCGCCCACGAGCAGGGCCAGCAGCCAGCCGTAGCGCGACCACACCGGCAGCAGGTCGTCCGGATCGGGCCGACGGGCCGCGTCGCCGCGCGGGATCCGGTCCGCGACCGTGGTCATCGCGGCGCAGGCAACGAGCACGACGGCTCCGACGACCGCGCCCACCACGACCTCGCGCGGCAGCACCGGCTCGCTGCGGCTGGTCAGCCGGGCAGCGTCCTGCACCAGGCGCGCGACCACCAACAGACCGAGCACCGATGCACTGACCAGTGCGGTGCGACGACTGCGATGCCGGTCCACGCGCTGCCACACCCCGGTCGCGGTCCAGGTGGCGGCAGCGGTGGTGATCTCCACCAGCGCGGCGCCCGCCAGCACCGCGACCGGTACGGCGACCGCCCACAGCGGTCCGGTGACGCGGCTCAGCTGACTGAGCTGAATGGTCGGCGTCACCTCCCGCTCAAGAGCGAGTCCCACGGTCTGGAACACCACCACCGCATGTCCGATGATCGCCAGGCTGATCACCAGCTCCCACCATCGAAACGTCGACCGCCAGCGCAGCAGCACGAACACCGGCAACAAGGCGGTCAATCCGATGATCACCGCATCGGCCTGACCCGGGTCCGCCCAGTCCACCGGGTGCAGCAGGACCGCCATGGTGAAGACCGTGGTGGCGATCCGCAGCGGCGCCCGAAGATGGAGTCCGGCGGTGAACAGACAGCTCAGGGCCAAGATCATCCCGACCAGCACGAGCGCGAGTGCGGACGCCGGCAGGGTGAGGTTCGGCGGGGAGAACAGCAGCCGATCGCCGCGGCGCAGCAGCCCGGCGAACGTGGCCGCGATCATCAAGACGGCGTACGCGGCGATGCAGACGCCCGCGATCATCCGTAGCCCGGGCGGCCACCCATCGGCGCGGAGGTGCCCGGACCGGACCGGGTCGACGACAGTGCGGACGACAACGAAGCGGACCAGCTCGACGGCCGACCGAAGTCGAGCACCCCGCGGCCGCGGGGTTGTCGGCAGCGGCAGGGCGCCGGTCACCGGGCTCCTCCGATCGACTCGACCCGCAGGGTGTTGTCGCCGGCCGGGTAGGACATCACCCAGAGTCGGCCGGCGGCGCAGCCCGCGGAGCGTACGTCAGTGGCCCGAGCCTGCAGGCGCCACCGCTGGTGCACCCGGCCGTCCGGGCCGACCGAGGCTAGGTCGGCGCCGACGAATGCGAATGCCGGCGGATCGGCGGCGGAATCGGCACCGGCACAGGTCGCCCCCGCGGCGCTCGCCCCCGGCAACGTCCAGCGAACCTCACCGGTCTCGAATGAGCGGGACTCGAGGGCACCATCGACGTCGACCCAGAGCTGACCGAACGCCGACGACACCGCGGTGAGTCCCAAGCCGACGGGTCGGTCCCACCGCCGGTCGCCAGTGCCCCGGTCGTACGCCTGCAGCGCACCGTTGGTGGCGAGCACGACTTCGCCCTCAGTCACCACCAGCCCGGTGATGAACTGCGATCCTGCGTCGACGTGCCACCGCTGGGAGCCCGAGGCGACGTCCCAGGCGGTCAGCCCCGCTCCGGTGTCCACGGCGGCCAGCACCAAGCCGTCCGTGGCCAGCGCACTGTGCACCCCGTGGTCGAGCTGGTCACGCCACAGCCGCGCGCCGGTGGTGACATCGAGCACGACCACCTCACCGCTGACCGTGCCCACCGCGACCATGGTGCTGCCGACGGCCACCGGTGCAGCCACTGCCACGTCGTCGAGCGGGACGCTCCAGCGGAAGTCACCGCCGGCCTCGTACGCCACCAGCGTCCGCTGGGTGGTGGTGACGAGCACCAGCGAGCCGATGCTCGTCATGGTGACCACCTCGCCGCCCGGGCGCGCCCACCAGTGCGACCACAGCGACCCGGGACGCAGCGTCAACAGGCCACTCAGCTCGCGACCGTCGGCCTGCGGGAAGGCGATCACCCCGTTGGCAGCGACTGCGGGCGGCTGTCCGGCGAACACGTCGGACGTGTCGGCGCCGAAGGTCGCGTCACCGCCCAGCACCTCCTCGGACCGCACCGTCCAACCGAGCATCCCGGAGGCGTCGAGTGATGCGGCGGCGAGGTCGGCTGCGGCGACGTTCGTGGCGGAGGAGGCGGGCACCACGGCGTAGCGCGATCCGCGGAGACTCCCCCGCTCATCCACGACACCGCGGCCGGGACACCACACGTCGACCTTGCGCCAGGTGCTCTGCTCGGCGCCGCCGATCAGCTCCGTGGTCGACTCCACTCGGAGGCATCCCTCGGCGGCCTGGGTCCGGTCGATCGGCGCGGTGGCGCGGGAGGTGTTGCGATAGCTCAACGACACGTCGGTCGGCTTGGCGAGTGCGGCGCCGGAGCTGGACCAGGTCTTCCCCACCGCGACATCGGCGGGCAGCTCGAGGAAGTTGGCGAACGAGATGCCGAGGTCCTCCCAGTCCTGGACCCGCAGCCACACCCCGTCGTCGCTGATCGTGCGGATGCGATAGCGGGACGGCGCACTCAGCCCGGCCGGGACCACGGCTTCGCGCCACCATGATGCCTTCTGCGCCCCTTCGGCCGGGAGATCGAGATAGGTGAAGGCGGCCGGTGACATGGCGAACGCGATCGAGCCGCCCTCGATCCGCGACGTCTCCTGCATCGCCCGACGCGTGGTCCACTGTTGGGTGACGCTGACGGGCTGGCGGGTGCCGTCAGCCGGTACGTACGACCGGGCGGCCGACGGCGCCGGCTCGGAGGTGACGGTGGTGCTGTGGACGGCAACCGCGAACCACGCCAGCAGTGCCGGGACGACGAGGGCGACCGCCCACGACTCCCAGCGGCGCGACACGGGCGTACGTCCGGCGACTGGCATCGCCGATCACTATGTCACCCGCGGGGTCGTGCCGCGATCTTGGTCTGACGTTCCTTCTGACGCGTGCTGGCCAGCTGCTGCTCGCCCTTGAGGGTGCTCTTGGCGAGCCAGTCCAGTGCACCCCGCGAACTGCCTCGGAAGACCTGGCCGTAGCGGATCCGGGAGTAGACATCAGGCATCCGCTGACCGAGGTAGGAGATGGCGACCTTGCCGAAGAGCCAGGCTGCGAGCCAGCCGTTCAGCAGCCCGACCACGACCGAGACCACGGTCATGGCGACGGACGGCAGCATGAAGCTGAGCGCGACGGCGGCGGCCGTCGGCAGCACGCCGACCACCGTCAGGACCAGCGCCACCCACACGTGGAGCCCGATGTTGCCGTTGGCGTCGTTCGGTCCGACCCGTCGCCGGGGATCCACCCCCGGCGAGACGCCGACGGCGGACGTGATCACCGCTGCGCCGCTACCGGCTCCGAAGAGGGCGGGCAGCGCCGCCAGCACCACGGGCGTCACCCAGAACTGTCGGGTCAGCAGCACGAACACTACGGTGATCAGCAGCGCGTGCGGCATGAACACCAGCAACGTGGCCCACTGCCGGCCCCGGATGTCGGAGCGAATGGACGTACGGTCCTGCCCGACGATGGCCAGCCAGACGGCCGTGCCGTCCTGACCGAAGAGGTTGAGCGAGGCGATGCTCATCATGAACGCGACGATCAGCCCCGAGAAGGCGGCGAGGACCGCGTAGTCGCCGCTGATGAGGGCAAAGAAGCCGATCGCGATGCCGGTCCAGACGGCGGTGCGCAGCTCCAGCACCCGCCACGGGTCGCGGGTCCACTGGCGGTACTCCTTGCCGATCACCGCGCCGAGCTGCGACTTCGGAAGGAATCCACCCCCGTCGACGAGACCGGCCGACAGCCGCCGCCCGGTGCGCCGACGCGCCGGCGCCTCCGTCCGAGGAGTCAGCACCGCGATGGTCGCGATCACCAGCACCGTGTCCAGTCCGGCCAGGGCGGCGAGCAGCAGCGCGGCCGAGAACCATCGGCCGGCGGCAGCCTGCTCAATCGCCAACAGCGGCCACGAGCTCGGAAAGGCGTCGAGGACCGTGGTGATCATTCCGGCGGGCAGACCGTCACGCAGCAGCGCCGGCAGGCTTTCCACGGCGGCTTGGACGACCATCCAGCCGGTGAACGCGGCGGCGAACATGAGGCCGAACTGGATGCCGGCGATCTCCACGCCGATCTTGGATCGCATCGCGGCCCCCAGCAACCCATACACGAGTCGCGAGACGGTGATCGAGAAGACCCAGGTCAGGGGCGCTCCGACCAGCACGATCACCACGGTGACCGGGTCGAGCAGCACCGCGTGCACCGCCGCGGCCACAAAGGCCAGCGACACGTACGCCGACGCGATGCTGACGAAGGTCGCCACCAGGAGGCTGCGGCTGAGTGCGCGGCGATCGATCGGTAGCAGCGCGAAGTAGTCAGGGCGCAGGGCGCCGCTACCGCTGAGCAGGACCGGGCCGAGGGCCGTCCCCAGGAACCACCCGGCGAAGGCCAGGGTCAGCACCGAGTGTCGGACGTCGTCGCTCGAGGCTGCGGCCGCAGCCACCCAGGTCCCGAGGACGAGAGCAGCCCCGATCGCCCAGCCTGCCCGACGCAGGCCCCGGGAGCTGTTGCGCAGCAGCGTCAGCTTCAGCGCGATCATCAGCCGATCCACGACAGCTCCTCATCGGCGATGGTCGGGGATCCGACGAGTTGGACGAAGCGGTCCTCCAGCGAGAGGCCAGCTCGCACCTCGTCAAGAGTGCCGTCGGCGACCACCCGCCCCGCGGCGACGATGGCGACGCGGTCACACAGCTGCTCGACCAGGCTCATCACGTGGCTGGAGATCACGATCGACCCGCCGGCGGCCGTGAACCGCCGCAGGATGCGGGTCAGCACGGTGGCCGAGACCGGGTCGACCGCTTCGTACGGCTCGTCCAGCACCAACACCGACGGCGCGTGCAGCAAGGCGGTCGCCAGACCGATCTTCTTCCGCATCCCGGTGGAGTACTCGCCGACGAGCGTGCCGAGGGCCTCGGCCTCCTCGAGCTCCAGGATGCGGATGAGCTCAGCACTGCGACTGGCGACTGCGGCGGCGTCCAGGCCGCGGAAGCGGCCCCAGAAAGCGAGAAGCTCACCACCGGTCAACCGCTCGGGCAGGGCAAGCCCGTCGGGCAGCACTCCCAGTTGTCTCTTCGCCGCCACCGGGTCCAGCCACACGTCGGTTCCCTCGACGAAAGCGTGACCGGAGCTCGGCCGCAGCAGCCCCACGGCCATGGACAAGGCCGTGGTCTTGCCGGCGCCATTGGGCCCGACCAGGCCGTAGAGGGAGCCGCGCGGCACCCGGAGGGTCACGTCGTCGACCGCTACCTTCTCGCCGAACTCGCGCCGAAGGTCGACCAGCTCCAGCGGGAAATCGACCGGGTCAGAGGAGATTTCTGAGGACATGCCGAAAGTCTGCGGTCGTCCCCGCCCGGCGCGCATCGCCGTGCCGGCCAGAACCCGTGCCATCTAGGTGGCCAACTGGCCACAACTGTCGGCCGATCGGCTCACGCAGGGCCACAGGCGTCACGGCCCGAACCATTCTCCGTATCCTCATGCCATGACGCGGGCACGGTTGGCGGATGCGATCTTCGTCGGGGCCGCACTTCTCTACGTCTACGTCACCGCGCAGGCTCGGGACTCCTATCCGTTCATCTCAGCCTGGTACTGGCCGATCGACATCGCGTTGGGCGTGCTCGCGGCCGCGATGCTGTGGTGGTGCCGCCGGCATCCGGTCCTGATCGGCGTGCTGCTCGTCATCCCTGGGACGCTCTCGATCTGCGCCGCGTTTGCGGTGCTGGCCGGCATCTATCGGCTCGGATCGTTCGCCCCGCCGCGGATCTCCCTGCCGTTGGTGGGACTCCACGTCGGCTGCGCGCTGCCGTACCACTGGGCGGTTCCCGTACCCGGCATGTCCTTGGCCGTCTGGCTCGTCGTCGTACCGCTGATGTATCTCCTCTGCATCAGCTTCGGTTTGCTGTCCCGCGCCCGCCGACAGGTGATCGAGGGGTTGCAGCAGACGGCCCGGGCCGACCACGAGCGTTACCAGCTGCAGCTGTCCACCCTGCGCCGCGACGAGCGGGAGCGGATCGCGCGCGAGATGCACGACGTGCTCGCACACCGCATCTCGTTGCTGTCGGTGCACGCTGGGGCGTTGGAGTTCCGCACCCAGGCTGCGACCGAGGCGGGCCAGCGACCGTTGACAGACGCCGAGATGCACGAGGCTGCGGTGATCATCCGCGAGAACGCCCATCTGGCGGTCGAGGAACTGCGGCAGCTCCTGTTGATCTTGCGAGATGAGGGCGTCGATCCGACCGCGCTCAGCGCGGCTCCCCCGCATCCCCAGCTCGCGCAAGTGTCCAACCTGGTCGAGGAGGCAAGACGCGCGGGCCAACACGTCGACATGATCATCGACGACTCCGCCGGGGCGGGTGTTCGAGCGTCGGTGCAGCGCACCGCGTACCGGATCGTGCAGGAGGGCCTGACCAACGCACGCAAGCACGCACCGCACTCGCCGGTCACCGTCGCGATCCGCAGCGACGACGCCCACCTGTACGTCGAGGTCCGCAATCCGGTCGCCCTCGGTCTGACCCAGACCGAGATTCCTGGCGCCGGGACCGGGCTGGCGGGACTGAGTGAGCGGGTTCGGCTGGACGGAGGCCGGATGTGGCACGGCGTGACCGGCGGGGTGTTCGCGCTCAGTGGCGACATCCCGATCGGCACACCATGACCGAACCAACGCCGGTCATCCGCGTGCTCCTGGTCGACGACGACCCGCTGGTCCGCGCCGGACTGCGGTTGTTACTCGGCGGTGCCGCCGACTTCGAGCTGGTCGCCGACGTCTCCGACGGCGACGAGGTGCTCGACGCCGTACGCACACACGAGCCGGACGTGGTGCTGATGGACGTACGGATGTCCCGTGTCGACGGCATCACCGCCATCCGCCTGCTGCGGACGGCCGGGCTGGTGAAGCTGCCGGCCGTGATCATGTTGACCACCTTCCGGACCGACGCCACAGTGCTGGACGCGCTCCGCGCCGGTGCAGCGGGCTTCCTGCTCAAGCACACACCACCGACGGCCATCATCGAGTCCATCCGGACCGCCGCGGCCGGGCTGCCGACCGTCTCACCTGACGTGCTCCGTCAGCTGATCGACCACGTCGCTGCGGCGGAGCCCGCTCCCGAGCACATCCTTGACCCGCTCGAGCCGCTCACCGAGCGCGAACGCGAGGTGGCGATGGCCGTGGCCGAGGGTCTTGGCAACGCGGAGATCGCCGAGCGGCTGTATCTGTCGCACGGCAGCGTCAAGGCGCACATCTCCAGCGCGCTGACCAAGCTGTCGGTGGAGAACCGCATCCAGCTCGCGATCCTGGCCTACGAGGCCAGGCGAGCCGACGGCGGCTAGGGCCGTTTCGCGCGCCGCTTTCGCCGTTGCGTGCCATGCTCACTGATATGGAAGCTTCACCATCGCGCGGAGTCCGCGCGGAGTCTCGGCCGTGACCAGGGCCCATACGTACTCCGTCTCACTGACGTGGACCGGCAACCAGGGGGCCGGCACGGCGGGCTACCGGCACTACTCACGCGACCATGTCGTGGCCACAGGAGAAGCACCGCCCATCGCCGGATCCTCCGATCCTGCCTTCCGCGGCGATCCACACCGATGGAATCCCGAGCAGCTGCTCGTCGCCTCGCTGTCACAGTGCCACCTGCTCTGGTATCTGCACCTCGCCAGCCAGGCGGGCATCGTCGTGATCGACTACCGCGATCAGGCAACAGCCACCATGGAGGAGGAAAGCTCGGGTGCCGGCCAGTTCGCGGAGGTGACCCTCCACCCGCGAGTGGTGATCACCACCGACAGCGATGCCCAGCTCGCCGAGCGCCTCCACACCGACGTCGGCGACTACTGTTTCATCGCGCGATCGGTCAACTTCCCTGTCCTGCACCGCCCCACGATCGTGACGGAGTCCAAAGGGCTCAGCTGATCAGCAGCGTGCCGCACTCCAACCGGAGCCGTTGCGGACCAAGGCGACCCGGTACGCCCGGCCATCCCGTCTCAGCGCAGCGTCAGCTCAGGCGAGGTGACCTTGACCCAGTCGACCACCATGGTCGCCGGCAGGGCCGGAATCACGGCCGCGTTCCCCGGCCAGGCACCGCCCACGGCAAGGTTCAGCAGGAGGTAGAACTCGTGGTCGAACGGCCACGGACCCGGCACGTCAGCGGGGGTCAGCTGGTGGTACGGCTGCTCGTCCAGCAGCCACTGCACCCGGGTGGGCGACCAGCGGACGGCGTAGTGGTGGAACTCGTCAGCCAGTGGCCGACCTAGGTCGTACGGACGTCCCGCACCACCGTCAAGCCCGCTGTAGCCCGGACCATGGAGGGTGCCGTGCACTCGGTCCGGGTCGATCGCGACGTGCTCCATGACATCGATCTCGCCGCAGTCGGGCCATCCCCGCTCGTCGATATCGTGACCCAGCATCCAGAAGGCCGCCCACGTTCCCGGCTCACTCGGAACCTTGATTCTCGCCTCGATCGTGCCGAAGCGAGCCGTGAGGCGGCCCTTGGTGATGAGGCGGGCGCTCGTGATGCGGCCGTCGGCCCCGCGCAGCGCGGTGATGGCGAGGTGCCCGTCGCCGGTCAGCGCAGCGTTGTCAGTGGAGTCGGTGTAGTGCTGTTGTTGCTGGCAGCCCCAGCCGCCGGCGCCGAGTTCGTGGCTCCAGCTGGCGGAGTCTGGCGGGCAGCCGGCCGGACCGTTGCAGTCGTCACACCAGGTCGTATCACCGTCGGAGGCAGCCACGCCATTCATTCTCCGCCCACCGGCGCCGGTGTCCATGTGATCAAGGCAATTCGACTTGCGTCCATCCCCGGTGATCATCCCCCCGCGGTTGCCCGGACAGCTTCAACGATCCGTGCGGCAGCGACCTGCGGGGAGACAGCCATCGTGTCGATCATCAGGTGCTGTCGGTCCCACGGTTCGTACTCACGGCCGGAGACTGCATCCCAATCCGGCTTGACCAGACCCTCGACATCGGTCGGACGGTTCTCGACCCGGCGGCGATGCTCAGCGAGGTCGGGACAGACGATCTCGACCTCGACCAGGCCGGCGCCGGCGGCCGCAGCTGTGGCGACCCAGGCATCGCGGGTGAGCGCGCTGGGGTTGACGCACTCCACGATCACATCCTGACCGAATCGCAGCTGCTCACCCGCGATGGCATGCGCGACGGCGTACCCCGCTGGTCCGACGGGATGGGACAGCGTCGACCAGTCGACGATCGCCTGCTCGATCCGGTCCACCCGCAGATAGGTGGTCGACAACTGCTCCGCGAGGATCGTCGCGATCGTGGACTTGCCGGTGGCCGGGAGGCCACCCACTACGGTCAGCACAGCGGTCATCACCGCATGATGTCACCGCACGAGTCGGAGCGAGGCGACCGGCGCGGTCAGCCCTGGGGATCAGTGTCGCGGTGACGTCGCGCGAAGGTCAGGTGGATGACTCCACTCGGTGAGGTCACTGCTTCGATTCCGAAGCGCTGCTCGAGTCCCTCCAGACCGTCCCAGAGGCGTTCACCCCGGCCGAGGAAGATCGGTACGACGACGATGTGCATCTCGTCGATCAGGTCTGCCTGCAGGAACTGTCGGACCGTCGAGGCGCCGCCTCCGATGCGGACGTCGCGACCTTTCGCCAGCCCGCGGGCCAGCTCGAGTGCCTCGGCGGGTTCCGCGTCGACGAAGTGGAAGGTGGTGCCTCCGTCCAGCTGCAGTGGCGGGCGAGGGTGATGGGTGAGGACGACCACCGGGGTGTGGAAGGGCGGGTTGTTCCCCCACCAACCTCGCCACTCGTCGTCGGGCCACGGACCGCCCTTCGGCGCGAACTTGTTACGTCCCATGATCTCCGCTCCGATGCCACCGGCCCACCGGCCCGCGAAGGCCTCGTCGATACCCCTCGTGCCTTCCTGCGCTTGGTGAAAGCCCATCTGCTGGAAGGTGCGGGTCGGCACCGCCCACTCGACGAGGCGACCTCCGGCATGGCCGAACGGCGCCTCCAGTCGCTGTCCTTCGCCGACACCGAAGCCGTCGAGGGAGATCGAGAAGTTGTGTACGCGGACGCGTGACGTGCCCCGCTCTTCCGGCACTCGATCAGCAACCTGACTGGTGGCTGTCGTGGCGAGGTCGTCGACGTAGGTCGCCAGATTGCCCAGGGTCTGCTCGCCGCCCTCGACTGCGTGATAGATCTCCACTGCCCGGTCGCGGAGCTCCTTGGTCGGGAACACCGTGCGCATCACGATCTTGGTCGCGTCGCCGTCCGACTCGAACGTCAGGACCGACTCGAAGGCGTCGGGGTCATCGCGGGACTCGCCGTGCAGCAGCGCGATCCGCTCTGGTGGGACGATCTCGCGCCAGGTGATCCATTCCTGGTAGTCAGTCCCGTCCGGTCCGTGCATGACGAAGTCCCACGTTCCGCCGGTACGGAACTCGAAGGATCGGGTGGTGGTGGAGAACCCGTTCGGTCCCCACCACTGCGCCAAGTGCCGAACATCGGTGAACGCCTCAAACACCAGCTCTCGAGGTGCGCCGATGAGCCGAGAAACCATGACCTCGCGCTCCATGATCGCGGGGTCGGTCGTGCTGTCACTCCTGGTCGTTGCCATCCGATGACTCCTCTCGTGATGTCTCTCTCAGATCCCGTACGTAGTCGTCCAGTCGGTCGAAGCTCTCGCTCCAGAACTGCTCGAAACCCCCCAGCCACTCGTGCACCGGGCGCAGCCCACGGGCATCCAGGTCATACAGCCGCTGCTTGCCTGCCTCGCGGACCTGCACCAGTCCGACTTCTCGAAGCACCCGCAGATGCTTGGACGCCTGCGGTTGGGTCATCTGCAGATCCCGCGCCACTTCGCCCACCGGGCGCTCGCCGCCCTTCAGGAGGACCAGGATGTTGCGCCGCTGGGGCTCGGCGATCGCGTTGAACGCGTCCGAGGTCGTTGCTGCCCGTGCCATGACAACATCATATTCCCATATGGGAAAACATCAAGTCTTTCGGTCAGCCGGCACCTGGCGCCAGCGCGGCAGCGGCATCGCGGCCGGCAAGGCCCCGGTCCATGACCACTACGATCAGCCCATGACCAGCGCCGCTTTCCCGTCACCGTCTGTTGCCCCGATGTTCGGACCGTACGGGGTGTCCGCGTTGCGGCATGCCGACCGCTTCGCTGACCTGGGTGCCGACAGCGCCTGGTTCCATGGCTTCGACGGTGACGCCTTCGAACTATGCGAGCGCCACGGGATCCGAGCCTGCGTTGAGTTCCCGACGTTTCGGGCAGACCTGAACGCCCGTCCGGAGCTGACCCCTCTCGGTGTGGATGGCCGCCCGGTCCGGCACGGCGATCTTGTCCAAGGCGTGTGCCTGTCCCAGCGCGAGTTCCTGGCCGAGGTCGAAGATCATTTGGTGGTTGGCCTGCGCACGTACCAGCCGGCCGGGGTGTGGCTGGATTACCTCAGCGGAGCCGGTTGGTTCGAGACGCCCGAGCCGGACCTGCAGGAAAGCTGCTTCTGTGTCGACTGCCTGGCCGACTTCGCCGCGGCGACGGGCATCGACGCGTCCCCCGCCCAGATTCTCACCGTGCACGCCACGGCATGGACCGCGCGCCAGTGCGCCCGGGTCGCCGAGTTCGGCGCCCACTACGCCACGTTGATCCGCAACGCCCTACCCGACTGCGTGGTCGGCGCCTACATGTGCCCATGGACTCCGGACGAGCACGGGGGCGCGCTGCGTCGGGTGTTCGCTCAGGACTACGACCTGCTGGCCCCCAGCATCGACGTCTTCACCCCATTGGTCTACGCCACCAAGAGCGGCCGACCGGCATCGTGGGGCCGGGAGGTCTTGGAGGCCAGCGCCGGGTTCGTTCCGGCCGACCGAGTCGTGCAACTGATCGGCGACGCGCTCGACGGTCCGGCTCCGCTGCACGAGTTGGCCGACGCCACCGTGCCCTCGTGGGGGCTGCAGGTCTTCAGCGGCTCACAGCTCTTCGACGACGCCCCGCTAGGCGACGCCTTCCGAGCCGCGGTGACGCGCCTGCGAGAGCAGCTGTCATGTCCTGAACCGCAGCAGCAGATCTCCTAGCGCCGATTCGGCGTAGCGTCTGGGCATGACTGCAGACGAGCCCGGACCCCAGCAGGCTCATGCTGATCCGATGGCGGGAGAACTCGTCACGGAGACGTTGGCGTATGACGGCGGCCGCCAGGTCACGGTGTACGTGCCGCCGGTTCCCGCTGAGTTCGTCGTGTTCGCCGGTGACGGCCAGCTGATCTCGCAGTGGGGCCCCGTTCTCGAGGCAGCCGACGTACCGCCGACCATGATCGTCGGCGCGTACCACACTGACGACCAGGACGAGATGGCGCGGATCCGTGAATACTCACCGTCGTTCGACGAGGAGCGGTTCGCGGCCCACGAGAGCTTCTTCGTCGGCGAGGTCCGCAGCTGGGTAAGTTCGCGCTTCGGTCTCGCGCTGCCCGCTGAACGTACTGCGGTGTGCGGCGTGTCGGCGAGTGGAGAGCTCGCGCTCGCCATGGGCCTGCGGCACCCCGGCCGCTACGGCGCGATCTTCTGCGCCTCGCCCGGCGGTGGCTATCAACCGCCTGCCGTGATGCCCAGCCCTCTTCCGCGCGTCTATCTTGTCGCCGGGACGCAGGAGCCGTGGTTCCTTGAGAACGCCACCCGCTGGGCGGATGCGTTGCGAAGTGCCGATGCCGACGTCGTGATGACCGAACGGATTGGCGACCATGGCGACCCGTTCTGGCAGGCGGAGCTTCCGCTGATGGTGGACTGGGCATATGACCGCTGAACCCGCCACGGGCCAAAGGATCGACTGGAGTGTGGTGACTCGTGATGGGTGGGTGAGGCCGACAGCTACGCCACCGCATTGGAGCAGGATCAAGATTCTCCGGCTCGAACGTCGATAAGAGCTGCTTCACCGCGGTTACGGGCTGCGGTGGTGCGGAGCATGGATGAGACGTAAAAGGTGACGGTCGGCGAGGGAGCCCGGCGATGAGCCGCCGAGTGCAAATGCTGCGACTGATCACCCACTGGCTCACGCAAGTAGCCATGGCTCGGAGCAGAGGACGAGAAAGGGACGGCGACAGCGCCGTGAGGTAGTTCGCGTGCCCTGCATCCAGGGTCGTCCACGCCGATAGTGCTCGCCCGCCAACTACGTATCAAGGCGGTGGCTCAGGCCCCACCGGCCGTGGGCACGCAGTCACATCTCCTCGCAGTGTTGAGTGCCTTGCAGGTGAGAACTGCGACGCTTGCGACGGCGCCGACGATGAGCGCGAGGACGACTTCTGGGGCGGCTAACGCGTACCTCGATGACCCAGGACATCGATATGGGTCGCAGATTCGTCCGATGAGACCGACTCTGGCGCCGGAGTCCGCTGCCGCCGGCCGGATGGCACTTCCCCGCCCTCACCATCGTGGCTCCACTGGCCCGCGTGCCAGCGCCGTGGAGGCGAGAGACCAGGTGCTCTTGCCGCCCGGTGAGTCGACCTTGCCGTCGCACGTCGAGAATCGCTCGTCGAAGTGTCCTGTCCGCCTGCGATTGCGTCGCAGCCTGGCCTAGGGTTGAGAGGTGGTCGTCAACACTCATGAGCGGCTGCTGGCAGCTCCCCCGGGAGCTGTAGGTCAGCTTCTCGACAGTCTTGGCGGCCCGGATGATCGTCTGTGGCCCGCGCGGCGATGGCCCGCCCTGCGTCTCGACCGACCGTTAGGCGTCGGCGCGCGCGGGGGTCACGGGCCTATCCGCTACCAGGTCGAGGCCTACAGCGCCGGCTCGACCGTTCGCTTCCAGTTTGAACGACCTTCTGGCTTCCACGGTTACCACGAGTACGTCGTCATCCCGCGATCCCCGGGCACGCTCCTGCGCCACTCACTGGTGATGCGGACCAGCGGCATCGCGCGTCTCACCTGGCCGCTGGTCTTCCGGCCATTGCACGACGCACTGCTGGAGGACAGCCTTGATCAGGCGTCGGCGAACCTCGGTCTGCCGGTCAAGCAGCGCCACCGATGGAACCGCCGCGTGCGACTGCTGCGACTCATCGCTCGCGGGCTACGCAGGCAGTAGCCGACCGTGCTGCGGGCGTACGCAGCCGCGTCGCCGAAGCCTCAGTTGAGCGAGCTGTCGCGGAGTTCTCGGAGCGTCTTGCCCGACGGTTCATGAACCCAGCCGCCCCAACCGTTGATCTTGGAACCGACGAGCTCGCTCAATGCGGTCGAGGGCGACTGGTACCGCTTGATCTGCGTCGAGATCCATCCATCGGCCGTCACCACTGCTCGGTAGACGCGGTCGCCACGGGCCTTGCGATGAGCCAACACGTCTCCTGGCGAGATGAGACCGGCGTGGATGAGCTCCATGAGGCTGCCGCTGACATAGTCACTCGGGGCCAGGGGCGCTGAGTTGGGCACAGTTCTCTTGCTGTCAAGGCCAAGGAGGATACGAAGGACCTCGTTCGGTTCCCGGAAGCCGTGAGCGTTCTTCTCAAGCAGGCCGTAAACGTCCTCATCGACGCTGATCGTCCGCATCGTGTCTCCTCTGCGTACTGACGAACTTTGAGATTAGCGCAGATCGAGGAATGAAGATGTCGCCGCTGGGCACGGGTGGCCAGCGCGGACGGACAGCATTGCTGGGGCGTCGGCAGTAGCCGCATGTGGCGGAGCGCCCACTTCGCCGGCCTCAGTCTGGCCTTCCCCTCGTGAAGGGGTGGATGATGACGCTGTGGAGCTCGAGGACCTGCGGCTGGCTGTGTACAACGAATTCGCCGAGACCGGACGACCGCCCCTGGCCGGCGCGATCGCCCAGCTCCTGAACTTGACGCCGACCCTGGTGCACGCCGGTCTGGCCGAGCTCGCCCGCGAGCGCCACCTCGTGCTCGACGAGCACGGCGAAGTCGTCATGGCGCACCCCTTCTCCGGGGTGCCCCTTGGTTTCGCTGTGATGGGCGCCAGCACCTTGTATTGGGGTGGCTGCGCTTGGGACTCCTTCGCGTTGCCTCACGTGCTTCCCGAGCAGGCTCCTGTCCTGGTTTCCACCCGGTGCCCGGCGTGCGCCCACCCACATGCCTGGAACGTAGGTCTCGAGACTCCCCCAGCGGGCGAGCAGGTGGCGCACTTCCTCGTTCCCGCCGCTCGGATGTGGCAGGACGTCCGCTACACCTGCGACCACCAGCGGATCTTCTGCTCCGAGACGTGCGTCGAGGCCTGGCTGACACAGCACGAGCTGCCGCGGGGATACGTCATGGACCTGCCCACGCTCTGGCGCTTGGCCGCACACTGGTACGACGGCCGGCTCGCGCGCGGCTACCGGCGCCGGGACCCGGTCCGGGCAGCGGACTACCTACGCGGTGTTGGCCTGTCGGGGTCATTCTGGGGCCTGTGACAGGCGCGATCAGGCGTGGAGCCGGTAGCGCAGGTGGACGACTGAGGACCAGGTTTGGAAGTCGACCAGCGTGAGGTCGAGGTGGAGTCCCGGCGGCAGCAGGTGGGTACCAGCGCCTAACGCCACCGGCGCGACCCAGAGGTCAAGCTCGTCAACCAGCTGAGCGCTCAGCAGGGACGCCATCAGGTGAAGTGAGCCCCAGATGAGGAGCGTCCCGTCGACCTCGTCCCGGCGGCGGCCGACGTAGGCCACCGCATCGGTGACCACCTGGGCAGGCTCGAACCCCTCCCAGGGCGCGTGTCTGAGCGATCGGGAGAACACGACCTTGGGCAGGGTGTTGACGTGTTCGGCGACGGGCAGGTCGGCGAAGGGCCAGACAGTCACGAAGGACTCGTAGGTGTGGCGGCCGAGCAGCACCTCGGTCACGGACGGGAGGAACCGCTGGTTGTACTGCATGCTCGCTTGGTCTGCTTCGTCGGTGACCGCAGCGAAGATCTCTTCTTCGCCGCTCGTCCCCGCGGCGAAGCCGTCCAGGGACATCCACTGCTGGGCTATCACGCGGGCGCTCATGGCTGGAGAACCTCTCGGTAGGTGAGGACTAGGTTGATCGGCACAGCGGCCACGAGATGGAAGGTGCCTGCGCGATGGTCACCTCGCGCTCGGCGTGGCCGAGGCAGCCATGCTCACCGTCGTTGAACCCGCGGCTCAGGACGCCGGCCGGTGGGCTGCGGGGGTTGGTGCGTAGATGACCCGAATCACCCCGGTCGGGAACACCTCGGTCGCGGTCAGGGTGAAGTGGTAGGGCTCGTCACCGTCGTCGAAGAGACGCCGGCCCTTGCGGGCGGCCACCGGGTGCACGAGGAGGTGGAGCTCGTCGACCAGTCCGGCGGCGAGGAGCTGCTGAACGACCGAGATCGATCCGGGAACGAGGACACAGGTCACGTCCGGGTCGGCCTTGAGCGTGGTGACGGCTGGGATGAGGTCGCCGTCGATCAGCTCGGAGTTCCGCCAGGTGAACTCCAGCGGTTGGCGGCTGACCACGATCTTGCGCAGGTCGCCCAGCTGTCGTGCGAAGGGCGCGTCATCCTCGCCTGCGGCCTCGCGGTCCGGCCAGGCTCCCGCGAAGCTGTCGTACGTCTTGCGGCCGATGAGCAGGACGTCACTGGAGTCGTAGTCCTCGCTCACCGCTCGGCCCATGTGCTCGTCGAAGTACGGCAGGTGCCAGTCGATGTCGATCTCGGGTATGCCGTCGGCCGAGATGAACAGGGTGGAGACGAGTTTGGCCACCGTAGTGGCTCCTTTCCCGTAGTTGGTGGAAGCTCGAGGGCCCTTCGGCCGAGAAGCACGGCGCTGGCTCGCCGGAGCCAACTGGAACTTTCCTCAGATTCTCCGGGTGCTTGCAGCGCGCCGTCGAGGGTGACGAACGCGTTGGCTGAGATCAGTACGGGTCCTCCTCCGTTTCTGCAGCTGGTGGCTGAGCCATTCATCGTGCTTTCCGCCGACCGTGAGAGCTGCTGACCTCAGGAGTCTTGCTTGCGGAGCGCCCCGTGCCAATCGCCTGTCGACGATGGGTCAATCGCTCGCCGACGACCTCGGCGTGCCCGCTGGAGCGAACCCGTGGCGGTCACGGAGCTTGTCCCAGCTCCGGTGGAGCCATGCGGGTCGTCGCCCTCCCGCGGAAGTCGACCGAGACGAACCAGGGTCGATACGCCCTACGGACTTCGGTAGCGCCGCAGAGGGCTTCCGAGGTGTGTGCCGCTACTGCAGCTGCGGCACGGGGTCAGGCGATTTTCGGAGGATAGGTTGTCGGAATGAGTTCGAAGGATCCTGGCGTAGGTCTGTCGGAGGTGGTGCGGCAACGCATTCGCGGGTTGCGCCAGGCTCGGGGGTGGAGTCTGGATGCGTTGGCGGCTCGCTGTGAGCTGAGTCCATCCACGCTGAGCCGCATCGAGACCGGACAACGCAGCATCGGGCTCGAGCAGCTGGTGTTGCTGGCTCGCGCGTTGGGGACGACCATCGACCACCTTGTCGCATCTGACCAGGACGATGACGTGGTCATTCGTCCCGTCTCGCATCAGGAGCCGGGTTTGACTACCTGGGCGCTGTCCCGAGAGTCACCGCAGCCAGGCAGGTCGCTGGTGGCCAAGATGCGCATCACCGGTCAACGCCGCCACGGGCCCGGATACCTGGCGGTGCATCCGGGCCGCGAGTGGTTCATGGTGCTGTCCGGAACGGCACTGCTGCACCTGGGCCAGCGCAGGATCACGGTCGAGGAGGGTCAGGCCGCCGAGTTCGACACGATGACCCCTCACTCCATCGGCACCGAGGACGCCGAGCTGGAGATCTTGACCATGTTCGACGCCAGCGGCGAGCAGGCCCACCGCCACTCGACGACTCCTGAGGACTAGAACCGCCGCAGAACGACTTCTTGCGGTTTGCGCAAGAGCCCTTGGATAAACAGCATGACCTGGCGAACCATAGGGGTATGCCTGCTGAAACCATCGCCCCCGACCAGTACGTCGACCGGTCACCGTCGCGAGCTTCCTATGACGTCGCCGTGATCGGGGGTGGGGCTGCAGGGCTTAGCGCCGCGGTCGCGCTGGCTCGGTTCAGGCGTTCAGTTGTGGTGGTTGACCAGGGCAGCCCGCGCAACGCCCAGGCGGGTCACGTCCACAATCTGCTGACTCGCGACGGCGCGTCACCCGCGGAGTTGTATCGCATCGGGCGGACTGAAGTCGCTCGGTTCGGTGGTGAGTTCGTCGCGGGGACCGTACGGGCTGTCCGTGGCAAGCTCGGCGCGTTCACGCTGGAGCTGCAGGACCAGAGCACGGTCAGTGCCGGCCGGGTGATCGTCGCCTCGGGCGCCTGGGACGAGCTGCCCGAGGTGACCGGCCTGGCCGAGCGGTGGGGCCGAGACGTCCTGCACTGCGGGTTCTGCCACGGCTATGAGGTGCGCGACCAACACGTGGGTGTACTCGCCACCGGCCCGATGGCCATCCACCAGGCCATGATGTTCCGCCTCCTCACCCCACAGGTGACCCTCTTCACGCACGCCGCGCCACCCACGGCCGAGCAGGCCGACGACCTGACCCGACGCGGCGTCTCCATCGTCTCCGGAACGGTGGCGGAAGTGCTCAGCGACCACGACCACCTCACCGGCGTCCGGCTCGCCGACGGCGCCCGCGTCACCATCGATGCACTGGTCGTCGCGACAGTCGTGCATGCTCGCGCCGACTTCCTCGCCCCCCTCGGTCTCGTCCCCACCGACTTCGCCGTCAACGGACACACCGTCGCAACCCGCATCGAAACCGGACCGAACGGCAGCACCGACGTACCGGGGGTGCGGATCGCCGGCAACACCAGCGAGCCAATGGCTCAGGTAGTCAACTCTGCAGCCAGCGGACTCGCCGCAGCGTCGGCGATGGTCGGCGAGTTCGTGTTCGCACAACTGGGAGAGCGGTGACCGCCGCCATGAACCAGCCAAACGACCCGACCCTCCACCAGCCCTCCCACCACGGACGGGGAATCGACCAAGTTCGAGTGCTTGACCTGGACACCGAGGTTTTCGCCAGGCACACCGCGGCCATCACCGCCTGGCTACCAGTGGGTCCGGCGCCAACAGAGATCGTGGACCTCGGGGCTGGGACCGGGGCCGGCACCTTCGCCCTGCTTCGCCGGTTCCCGCACGCCCACGTCACCGCCGTCGACTCGTCGGCGGACCATCTGGACCTCCTTCAGGCACGCGCCCGCTTCGAAGGCCTCGGCCACCGGGTCCGCATCGTCCAGGCCGATCTCAACTCGACAACCTGGCCCGACCTCGGCACCCCTGACCTGGTGTGGGCGTCGGCCTCCGTCCACCACCTGGCCGACCCCGACCGGGCCCTTCGTACCGTCCGGGACCTTCTTCGGGCAGACGGGCTGCTGGTCGTCGTCGAGCTCTCCGGACTCCCCCGGTTCCTGCCGCCCAACGCGCCCGAAGAACGCCCCGGGCTGGAAGAACGCTGCCACGCCGCGACCCAGCACCTGCTGGCTGCTCAGCTGCCGCACCGCGGAGCCGACTGGGGACCCACACTGACCGCAGCCGGCCTCGTCCTCGAGGACAAGCTCACCATCGACGCAGAGGTCAGCACCACCCAGAGCGACGCCGTCGCGCCCTACGCACTCACCGTCCTCCAAGGCCTCCGTCGCGCAGCCGCACAACACCTGCCAGTCGACGACCTCGCCGCCTTGGACCGGCTCCTCGACCCCACCTCACCCGGCAGCATCCTGCGTCGCCCTGACCTTGCCGCGCGCACCACCCGAACCGTCTGGGCCGCCCGCGTCAGCAACGACACCACCGAGGACCCAGCGAGTGGTTCTCCGCCGACGCAGTCGCGGCGAACTGTCAGCGAGTGCTAGGAAACTCGCGACACGGACTGGAGACGATCCTGACAACATTCCTCCGTTCGCAAGTGCCTCGAGCCCGCGGCAGCTGTCGAGCAGCGTGCTGCACGCCATCAGCGCCCGGGCCGCAACAGGGGTCGAGCGCCTGGCCTCACTGCAACCGCGACACCGTTGCCGCATGACACGATGCGGGATTTACAACCACCCAGCTGCAACCGGCACCGTGGAAGCGGATGCCAGCCGTGAGTCTGCGGCCATGATCTTCTTCGTCAGGAGTGGCAAATTGTCGGCGCTCTTCTTCGGGCGCCAGGCAACTTGCCTCTATTCGGTGGCGATTCGGTCTCGCCTGCAAGACGACACCCGACTGCTGCAGTCGCTCAGGGACCTGCTCAACCGAAAAAGGTGGGCTGTCATTGTCAGTACCTACCAGACACGGCGCTGCTCACGACTGCAGTGCTGGGCACGCAGGGGTCAGCTCTGGCTTCGCGTGCTCATGGTCTCGCCCCGCCCTCTAGCGTGGTTGTTGGTGCGGGTCGCGGCCGATGAAGGCGAGGAGCCGGGTCTGTGGGTCCGCGTCGTCGGGCACGTGGACGCGTGGGCCGTATTGGCCGCTGGCCCGCAGGACCTCGTCGAAGGACTCCATGCCGGCGAGCATCATCGCGCAGCGCTCGGGGTCGAGGGTGTCATCCTGACCGGTCGCCCGTGCCAGATCCCAGCTGTGCATGAAAACGTCGGCGGCGAAGAAGCGGGAGATCGCCTGCGACAGCGGCAGATCTCCGGTCTGCGGGTGAGAGAAGACCTTCTCCCGTGTGGCCGGATCGTCCAGAACAGCCTGAACGCCCGCACTGAAGGTGCGCCAGGCGCCAACAGGATCCTCCTCGACATCTGGTCCGGTGGGCAGGCTGATTCCTGAGCCTTGCTGAAGAAAGGATGGGAACCACTCGATGAGGTGGCGGACGACGTCGCGGGCCGTCCACCCAGAGGGCGGGGCGGGCTGCTCCCAGTCCGTGTCGCTGCGCACATCCTCCACCAGCGCAGTGAAGCGGCCGGCGAGTTCGCGGTACTCATCTGCGGGGTCTTGGTCGGGTGTCATCGGTGCTCCTGGTCGGTTTCGGCTGGTTGACCGGGTGACGGTCACTCCAAGACTTGATAGGTGAGGTGGGTGACGCCGTTGCCCTCGACAACGGGAGCGTTCGGCAGGACCGGCACGCGGTCGACCACGATGGCGTCGAGTAGGCCGAGGGTGAGGCACTGTTCGGCAATGTCGGCGCTCGCGACAGCCACTGCCCTCTCCCCGGCGACCCTCTGAGCCTGGTGGATGGCGCTGGCGACGCTTTCGGTCGCGAACGTGAACTGCGCCTCGCAGGTAACCCCAGCCATAGGGGGTCTGGTGCGTGACACGAACGCCGGCGCGAAGGCGGGGATGCCGGCCCTCCCAACCATGGGTGAAGTCGAACAATCGTCTCCCGGTCACCAGCGCACCCGTTGCGGCGAACCCGCCTCACCGTGGGGATCCTCATGCTCATGCAGACCGAGCTACGAGGCCGAACTCATCGGCCACCACCACCCAACGTTCCGAGAGGGCGCAGCGCCATCACAGACGGCGTGCCTCCAACCACGGCCATCTGCGGGGCCCGGTCACCGTCGACGTTGGACGAGTACCGCTCGTGGCTACGCCACTGGGAAGCTCAGCCGCTCGGTTCGACCTGCCGGAGTTGGCCACTCGAGCGTGGCTGGCGGGACCGCAGTAACGGCGAGGCCTTCCGGCGCGTGCGCGGCGAACCGCCGGCAACCTCGCGCGCTGGACTCCTACGTGCGTCCCCAGTCACCGCTCTGAGGGTCTGGCACCGGTTCCCAATCGCGCTGACCAACCGCCCTTGTGGGCCCCGTGGGACTCGAACCCACAACCCGCGGATTAAAAGTCCGCTGCTCTGCCAATTGAGCTAGAGGCCCCAGACATCGGCACTTTCGTCGGAACGACCCTAGGGAGACCCCTAGGGACAACCGGCGTGGCCCAATCTGCCCGGGGACCATCATGGCAGATGGCGGGGAGATCCCTCGACTGAGGAGCCGGGGCCGCCCGCTACCCAGCGCAGGTCTCGCCGTCGGCGATCTGGTGCCGCCTCGAGTACCTAGCCGAAGAGAGCGCACGCCAAGTCGGCGATGTTGTCGTGAACTGCTGACCGGGTGACGTCGGCGGGGTCGCTGAACACCTCCGGCGCCTCGTGAGCCCCCAACGGTGTTGGTTCGGGCAGGAACACATAGTGGCCGGCGTTCGGATGGACGATGCGGAGCTGGCTGCCCGGTAGCCGCTGGTGCAGCCACTGTGAGCATTCCGGAGCGGGTGCGATCGTGTCCGCGCCGCCGACAGCGATCCGGGTGGGCCTTCGAACCCCTGCCAGACTGGCAGCTGCGAGACCGCGCACCGAACGCCCCGGCGCGAGGATGAGGGCAGCTTTGATCCGGTCATCGAGGTAGGAGTCACTACGACGTTCCCAGGCTGCCGCGAAAGCCGGACTTGTCCGCAACAGGTGAGGGATTCGGTCAGCGAGGTCGGGGAATTCTCGTGGTCCCCTCACTGGGCTCTGCTCCGGATTTCGGGCTTCGAACTGGCTGTACGCGACCCGAGCTCCGATCGCGAGCATCGCCGTGTATGCCCCGGCAGAGAAGCCGGCGACGTAGGCGTCGTCTTGAATCGGCCCGCGCAGTGCCGTGCGCCAGCTCGGGTCGTCGAGCAGAGCGCTGAGGTCACGGGCGCGTTCCCACAGGCAGAGGAACCCCTCCGCGCAGTAGGGCTCGCTGCCGGTGTTGCCGTGGTGGTCGACTCCGAGCACGACGTAGCCCTTGCGGGCGAGCCGGGTGGCGAGCCAGCCAAGCCCGTGCGCCACGCCCCCGGTGCCGTGGGACAGCAGGACGAGGGGCGACGGCTCGCCGCGTTTCAGCAGCTTGGCGCCCGGGATGACCGGGTCGCTGCGGAACCAGGGATGCGCTTCGCCGACGAGCGGACCGAGCTCGGCTGTCGGATACCAAGCCGACCATCGCAATGGCCGCCGGCCGGTCCCGCCCCAGTTCAGTCGGCGCGGGTCGGACGAAACGCCCTCGGCGAAGCCCACGCGCATTCCCGCAGCGTAGTCGGAATGCGTAACTCATCTGGGCCCAGACACAGGCGAGGCTCACGTCGTGGTGAGATTGCGATCGTGCTCGGTTGTTGGATCACCATGGCTGGCTCAGCTGGGGTGGGAAAGTCCACGCTGGCCGCGCTGATCGGGGCGGCGCTGCGCCGCGACGGCACCATGGTTGACGTCTTCGCCGAAGAGCATCTGTTCACCCGGGCCGAGGTCGCGGCCGTGGCTGAAGGCTTCCGAAGCCACGGCTATGCGTGTCCGGAGACCTTCGAGAATGGAACACCATGCGCAGGCGTCACCCGGCCTCGGGTGACGTCGTGGCGCTGGTCGGGCTCTGCCGAACCAGCACCGGCAGCAGATAGACGTTGAGCTGCACCTTGGCCTCGGCGGTCGTTCTTTCACTCGTGGTGTCAGCGTCTGCGGATGGCGGAGGCCAGCAGCGTGATCGCTTGTCGTTCGGATCCGTCCCGGAGGTTTCCGTAGCCAAGGACCAGTGCAGGCTCGTTCGCCGGCTGGAGGCGATAGCGGGCCGCATCGACTATGCCGACGCCTCTCGAACCCGCGCGGCGGACTACGGCCGCGGAATCGACACCCGGCGGCAGCTGCAACATCAGGTGGAGCCCGGCCGCCATTCCGGACACTCTGCATTCGGGCAGCAGCTCGGTGATCGCCTCCACCACGGCCTGCCTGCGGCGGCGGTATCGGGACCGCATGGCCCGTAGATGTCGCTCGTAGTCCCCGCTGGTGATCATGGTGGCGAACGCCTCGACCGTGAACGTCGAAGGCCCGACTCCTCGATCAAGGTCGTTGGAGAGAATGCTCCGAAGCAACCATTGCGGCACAATCACCCAGCCCAGCTCCACCGCCGGGCTGAGCGACTTCGACACCGACCCGACCAGAGCGACCCGATCCGGTGACATTCCTTGCAGACTGGACACCGGGCGACGGTCGTAGCGGAACTCAGCGTCGTAGTCGTCCTCGATGATCAAGCCGTCGACCCGATCGGCCCAGTCGATCAGCCGGAGCCGTCGTTCGGCTGCCAGCGCTACTCCCATCGGGAACTGATGCGCCGGAGTGGTGATCACTGCCCGGACGTCGCGGTGCCGATCCAGCTGCTCGACGCAGAGCCCTTGATCATCGACCGGGACGGGGACCAGCTCGAGACCGGCCCGTCGCGCAGCATCCCGCAAGCCGGCCCAGGACGGATCTTCGACCGCGACTCGGCGATGGCCCAGTTCGACCAACAGTCGGGCCAGCCAACCGGTTGCCGCCGCGGCACCGGTGCTGAGGCTCAGTTGCGTCGGGTCTTCCCGGACCTGGCGGGTCCGGCGAAGATAGTCGGTCAGCGTCACCCTTGCCGCCGTAGTGGCCAGCAAGGAGCGTCCGGTGAGCAGGTCGTTCTGCAGCCCCATCACGGCCCGCCGGTAGGCGTCGACCCACCGCGTCCGCGGGAACGCCGCGAGGTCGGGTACGCCGGGGGACAGATCGTGCGGCGGCCGTCGTTGGACGGCACGGTGCGGCGGGGTGGGCGCCGCCGCTGCCTGCCGGAGTCGACGGACGCGAGTGGCGGACCCGGTGGTGGCGGCCAGGTAGCCCTCAGCAACGAGCTGGCCGTACGCCTCGGTCACCACCCACCGGGAACAACCGAGCTCGGCGGCCAGGACACGACTGGGCGGCAGCGCGATCCCGGCGGGCAGGCGGCCGTCCCGGATCGCATCGCGGAGCGCGGCGCCCACGCGTCTAGTCAGCGGCCCGGCAGTGTCACCCAGGTCCAGCACAAGTCCATCGGCCAAGACAGCTCGGCCGGGCGTCGACTGTGACATTGGTCTGGAATCTCCCGTCTTGATTGGCCGAGGACTCCGGACCAATTACGCCCTACGTTAGCGGGCATGGAAACCAGAATCTTGCACAGTGGCACGACCGATCTCGAGGTGAGCGCCCTTTGTCTCGGCGTCATGATGCTCGGCGTCAGGGAGGATGAGACGACGTCGTTTGGCATCCTCGATCGCTTCTACGAGGGCGGCGGCCGGTTCTTCGACACGGCCAACAACTACGGCGCCTGGACCGAGGGGAGCCTCGGCACCCGGACCGGGGACAGCGAGCGCCTGCTCGGGCGCTGGATCGCCAGCCGCAAGGTCGCCGACGAGGTGGTGGTCGCCACCAAATCCGGCGCAGGGAAGCTGGACCCGGCCCGGCCGCTGTCGGGTGAGCCGCCGACCAACTACGAGGGCTTGGCCCCGGAGGTCGTCCGGCGCGAGATCACCGAGAGCCTGCACCGACTGGGGCTGGAGCGGCTGGGCGTCTACTACGGTCACGTGGACGACCGGCACCGCGACATCACCGAGATCGCCGACACGTTCTCTGCCCTCGTCGAGGAAGGCCTGGTCGCGGTCCCCGGTATCTCGAACACCGCCACCTGGCGGCTGGCAGTTGCCCGAGCCCACAGCATCGGCCACGGCCGCCCGGAGTTCGGCGCCTGGCAGCAGGAGCACTCGGTCTACTGGCCGAAGCCGGGGACCGAGGAGAACACCCTGGTGACCCCGGAGGCGATCGACTACGCCGCCGATCATCCCGAGCTGACGATCATGACGTACTCACCGCAGCAGGGCGGGCAGATTGCCCGGCCGTGGTTGCCGATCCGGCCACCGTACGATCATCCGGGCAGCGTCGAGCGGTTGCGGATCGCCCATGCGATCGCGCACGACCAAGGCGCCACCGCCAACCAGGTGATCATGGCCTGGCATCTGCAAGGACCGCGCAGCAACGTGGTCTATCGGGCCGGCAGTGACCGCAGCCGCCTCTCCGACCTGCCGGAGCGACGAGCACAGCTGATCCCGGTCTTCGGAGCCAGTTCGGTCGCCCAGGTGGACGAGGCGCTGGGCACCCTTGACGTCAAGCTGACCGACGAGCAACTGGATATGTTGGACACCCCATGAGCCACGCACGATGACGTCGCGCAGATCGCCGTCGCTATCACCACACTCCCGCCTTCCTGAGAAGCGACCACTTCGCTCTAAGAGTTTTCACAGGAGTCGACTACGTTGGTGAGGTGACCGAGAGCCAACCCGAGTCTGCTGCCGATCCGGCCCGCTGGCGGGCGCTGTGGGTGTGCCTCATCGCCGGAGCCATGACCCTCCTGGACGTCAGCATCGTCAACGTCGCGCTCCCCACCATCCGGACCGGCCTCGGCGCTGATGACAGTGACATCCAGTGGATCGTCGCAGGCTACGCCCTCGCCTTCGGCGTCATCCTCGTACCGGCCGGCCGGCTCGGCGACGCGCGCAGCCGACGGGTCATCTTCATGGTCGGCGTGGCTCTGTTCACCTTGTCGAGCGCGGCCGCGGGTGCCGCCCCAGCGCCCAGCTGGTTGTCACTCGCCCGGGTCACCCAGGGACTGGGCGGCGGCATGATCGCGCCGCAGGTCTCGGGCTTCATCCAGAACCTGTTCACCGGGCGGGAGCGCGGCCGGGCCTTCGGACTGTTCGGCGCCTCAATCGGCATCTCCACCGCGATCGGCCCGCTGCTCGGTGGCCTGCTGGTCAACCTCGGGGGTGACGACTTCGGCTGGCGGCTCGTGTTCTACGTCAACGTTCCCGTCGGGATCGTGCTGCTGTTCCTTGCTCCGCGGTTCCTGCCCACAGCCAGCGGGAGCCGGCAGCAGTCGCTCGACCTGGTCGGGGTGCTGCTGTTCGCCGTCGCCCTGCTGCTGATCTTGTTCCCGCTGGTCGAGGGCCAGCAGGGCGAGTCACTCCGCAGCCGCCCCTGGTGGCTGCTGATCCCCTCGCTGATCCTGCTGGCCGCCTTCTTCTTCTGGGAGCGCCGCGAGAGCAGCCGGGGCCGTGAGACGCTGATCGATCTCGGTCTGCTGCGCGTCCGCTCCTACGTGGCCGGCGTCGCGCTGGGTACGTTCTACTTCGCCGGTTTCACCTCGATCTTCCTGATCATCACCTTGTATCTGCAGGTCGGCCTGGGCTATTCGGCCCTCGAAGCCGGCGCAACTCAGCTGCCGTTCGCGATCGGGTCGGCGGTCGCCGCCTGGCTGGGCGGGCGCCTGGTCCAGTACTACGGCCGGTTGCTCGTCGTGCTCGGCCTGGTCGGCGTCACCGTCGGACTGATCGCCATCGACCTGCTGGTCCCCCACCTTGACGGCTCCGTGGGCATCAAGCTCGCACCGGCCCTCCTGCTCGCCGGCTTCGGCGGCGGGTTGGTGGTCTCTCCCAACGTCACCCTGACGCTGGCCGAGGTCGACCCGGCCCAAGCCGGCTCCGGGGGCGGCATGCTGCAGACCGCGCAACGGGTCGGATCCGCGATCGGGGTGGCGCTGGTCCTGGCCCAGTTCTTCACCACCATCGCCAGCACCCGCGGCGACTATGCGGCCGCACTCTCGCTGAGCCTGCGCACCACCGTCGCGTTCGTCGCTGTGTCGCTCGTCCTCGGGCTCATCGACCTGTTCGTCCGGCGCACACGTCCCTCACCGCGGACGCAGCCGCCGCCCACGAGCCGCACCGCACAGCAGTAGGACTCAGTTGAACCACTGCGTGGGCGGACCGAGCGACAGCAGCACGGCGAAGACCACCACGACCACCAAGACAGCGGCGACCGCGGCTGCGCCCAGGTGGCGCAGCATCCACGCCTGCAACCGCTCGAGCGGGCCGACCGGCTGCTCTCCGCCGGCGGCGAGGCGCCACCCGCCCGCCAACCGTCCCTGCGCGTCGAGGTGTCGCTCCACCCAGATGGTGGCGTACGGGATGACGGCCGACGCGATCACCAGTGCCGTGGTCTTTGCCGGCCACCGATGGTTGACCGCGCTGAAGACGCCGACCACGACGTAGACCAGGAACACGAACCCGTGAACGCCGCCGCCGATCCGCACTCCCAGCTCGGTGGTGTGCGTCACGTACTTCAAGACCATGCCCAGCAGCAGGAGCGTCCAGGTGACGGCCTCGGCGATGGCGGTTGTGCGGAACAAGGTGCGCGGTGACACGGGAACTTCCTTCGGCAACGGGTCGAAACAGGGTCACCAGTGTCCCAGGCTGCGTCGCCCAGACCAACTCCTGAAACAGTCCGAGACCCGATCGAGTGGTCTTGGCCTCCTGCCCTCCACGAAGATGATCATGAACTGCCTTGAGTGCTGCGATCTGCCACATCCTCTCAAGATGATCTTGGTGTTGCGACGTCGACGACAAGCGAGAAGCCCGCTCGAAGGAACCCTCGAAACGAATCACACTCATGTCACGCGCGAACGCACGCTCACCGGCGGCCCCCGTCCTACGACACCAGCTAGCCCACCCCGCGGCCGCTGACGCACTCAGCCGGAATCTCCGAGGGGCCGTTTCGGCCGGCCCCGATCCAACGCCCCACCCCGCCGGGATCAGCGATTTTCAGTGGACCGCCTCGAAAAGGAGATCCGCAGGTTTTTTCACAAACAGGAACTTCAATACAAGTCCACGCCAGACCACTCCGACCCACTCTTCGCCCGCAAGCTCCAGGAGGTCCTGGGCGGGCAGTACGGCGAGATCAGTGTCGCGATGCAGTACGGGTTCCAGGCCTGGAACGTCAAGATCCCCGGCAAGTATCGTGACCTGCTGTTCGGGATCGGCGCCGAGGAGTTCGGCCACGTCGAGATGCTGGCGATCATGATCGGTCAGCTGTTGGAGAAGGCCCCGGCCACCGACACCGAGGCTGCGGTGAAGTCCGACCCGGTGATGGCCGCGGTCATCGGTGGGACCGACATCCAGCACGCGATTGTCGCCGGCGCCGGTGCGCGGCCCGTCGACAGCAACGGCAACCCGTGGCAGGGCAGCTACATCACCGCGAGCGGCAACCTGATGGCCGACTTCACGGCCAACGCCAACGCCGAGATGCAGGGACGCCTCCAGGTCGCCCGGCTCTATCACATGACAGACGACAAGGGCGTCCAGGATCTGCTCTCCTTCCTGCTGGCTCGCGACACCATGCACCAGAACCAGTGGACGGCAGCCATTGCCGAGCTGCAGGCCGAAGGTCAGGAGTCGTTGCCGGTGCCGAGCAACTTCCCGCTGAACAAGGAGGAGCGCAAGGTCAGCTACCAGTACCTCAACTTCTCCGACGGCGCAGCGGCCGCCGAGGGCAGCTGGGCCAGCGGTCCGACGCCGGACGGCCACGGCGAGTTCTCCTACCACGACGGTCCCACCACGACCGCCCCGATGCCGGGTACGCCGACGCCGGACCCGCGGCTGTACGGCACCACCCAGCTGCCTAACCTGATGGAGAAGGGCACGGCCAAGATCAAGGACGCGATGGGCAAGTGAGCACCGCCGGTCGCTGACCGACACCGTAGGACACCGATGCGGTCGGGTCGGGCAATAGGCTGATCCCGACCGCACCGGTGATGGAGGATGCAGATGGCAGCAGGATTCGCCGAGCTCGACTGGCGGCAGACCCCGATGGGTGAGATCAGCCTGCGACGGCGGCTCGAGCTCTCCCTCGGCGTCGACGTCTATGAGGTGCGCCTGGGCGAGGAGTTCTTGATGTCCAGCCTGTTCACCGAAGCCGAGGAGCAGCTGGCCCGGCTGGGGCTGGCGGCTTTGACCGCGCCCGGGCCGGTGGACGTGGTGGTCGGCGGTCTCGGTCTGGGCTACACCGCCAGGACGGCGCTGGAAGACCCGCGGATCGGATCGCTGTACGTCGTCGATGCCCTGGCTGCCGTGATCGACTGGCACGAACAGGGCCTGCTGCCCCACTCCACCGAACTGACCGCGGACCCCCGGTGCCACCTGGTGGAAGGAGACTTCTTCGCCACGGTGGCCGCCGACGGGCTCGGCGGCGAGGCACCTGAGCGCTGGCACGCGGTGCTCCTTGACATCGACCACACCCCGCATCATCTGTTGCACCCCAGCCATGCGGCGTTCTACACCGCCGAGGGCCTCAGCCGCTTGGCCGCCCGGCTGCACCCTGGTGGCGCCTTCGCCTTGTGGTCCGACGACCCACCCGACGCCGGCTTCCTGCAGACGATGGGCCAGGTCTTCGTCGCACCGCAGGCGCATGTGGTCGCCTTTCCCAACCACTACACGGGTGCACCGTCGACCAACACCGTCTACGTCGCCACGACCGAGCCAGAGAGCACCGATCCTGGAAGCACCGCTCCAGGAAGCACCGCTCAGAGATGAGACGTGGTCGCGGTCGGATCGTCCCAGCCGAGGTTGCGAGCCATCCGCTCGAGCACGCCGACGGTTGCGGCGTACTCCTGGTCGGTGAT
The DNA here is from genome assembly GCF_056896895.1 of Microlunatus sp. M237. Lineage (NCBI taxonomy): Bacteria > Bacillati > Actinomycetota > Actinomycetes > Propionibacteriales > Propionibacteriaceae > Microlunatus > Microlunatus sp. M237. Next base: position 944,428 of record NZ_JBXHBL010000001.1, read on the forward strand.
CCCCTCGGCCACGACGGTCCGGGTTCGCCCGACCACCTCCCCGAGCCGGCCGAACGAGGTGCGACCGCGCTCGGTGAGCGCGTAGCTATCACCGACCAAGCTCACCCAGCCGCTGTCCACCAGCTCGGTCAACTGGTCGAGCGTCGACTCGGGCTCGTCGGCGATCACGAACGGGGCGATGGCGGACTCGAGCTGGTCGCGGCCGGCGGGTTCACTGAGCAGCAGGTTCATCAGCTGCCACTGCCGGCGCGTCACGCCGTGCTCCTCCACGATGGCATCGAACCGTTCGTCGATGAGCCGGTCGACGAGCTTGAGCCAGTATCCGATCGGTCGAGTGGCGGTCATGGAGTGACTCTACCGATCCAGCGCCGAGGATGTTTGTCACCAGAGGCGACGGGTACCCAGCCAGCGAACCAACCTCGACCGAAGCCTGACCCAAGACGACCCCAGATTCCAAGGAGAGAACGTGAACGTCTTTTCACGCGCACTGCACGACGTGGGACTGTCCGCCTGGTTCGGAGGCACCCTGGCCAACGCCGTGGCGCTGAACCGCGCGGCGGCCCACACCACTGACCAGACCAGCACCGGCGCCGTCACCAACGCCGGCTGGGACGCCTGGACGCCAGTCAACGCCGCCGCGATCGGCGCTTACGTGTTCGGCTCCATCGGCCAGCTCAAGGGCAACGCCGACCGGGTGGCCGCGCAGAAGGGTGTTGCCCCGATGGCGGTCACCAAGACCGTGGTCAGCTGTCTCGCCCTGGGCGTCACCGGCTACAGCCGGGTGCTCGGCAAGCGGGTGTCGGAGGCCGGCGGTGTCCCCGCGGAGTCCGGCACCGAGCCCAGCAGCCGGACGCCCGACGACGTGGCGGCCGCTCAGAACCAGCTCCGGCTGCTGCAGTGGGCCATTCCGGCTCTCACCGGTGCGCTGGTCGTCATCAGCGCCTTCGCAGGTGAGCAGCAGCGGCCCGAGCCGGTGAAGCGCGGCATCGCCGCCAAGTTCAACCCGCTGGCGAAGTGACGCCTGAGCGACGTCACTGAGCCGGCAACGCCGTCATCCGAAGGACCGGGCCCGCAGCGTGAGCCCGGTCCTTCGGCGTCTCGATCCAAGGAGCAAACATGAGCGTCAACACCAACCCGTCCTTCGCCCCCCGTACCGCGATCGTCACCGCCGGCGACTCGGGCATCGGCCGTGCCACGGCCGTCGCCCTGGCCAAGGCGGGGATGGACGTCGGACTGACCTGGCACAGCGACGCCGACGGCGCGGAGGAGACGGCGGCGGAGATTCGCACCCACGGGCGCACGGCGGTCGTCGCGCAGCTCGACACCACCGACGCCCCCGCGTGCGGCGACGTGATCGACTCCCTGGCCGAGGAGCTCGGCGGGGTCGACGTCTTCGTCAACAATGCCGGCACCGGCGACAGCACGCTGTTCGTCGACCTCGATTACGACACCTGGCGCCAGATCGTGAGCGCCGACCTCGACGGCGCCTTCGTCTGTCTGCAGCGGGCCGCTCGCCGCATGGTGAGCGCCGGGCATGGCGGCCGGCTGATCGCGGTGACCAGTGTCCACGAGCACCAGCCACGGGTCGGCTCCAGCGCGTACGACGCGGCCAAACACGGCCTCGGCGGCCTGGTCAAGACGATGGCTCTCGAGCTGGGCCAGTACGGCATCACCGCCAACTCAGTCGCACCGGGTGAGATCTCCACCCCGATGACCGGACAGACGGACGAGGACCCGACCGCTCAGCCGCGGCCCGGAGTCCCGCTGGGTCGCCCGGGAGACGCCCGCGAGGTGGCAGCGGTGATCGCGTTCCTCGCCTCGCCGGCGGCCGGCTATGTCACCGGCGCGTCGTGGGCGGTGGACGGCGGAATGCTGCAGATGGGGCCGCAGGCCGGCTCGCACCTTGAGTCCGACGCCTGGCGTCAGGTCTAGCCCGTGCAGGACCCGGCCGGATGCACCGGCCGGGTCACGCCCGAGATCAGACGAACAACGGCTCCAGGCCCCAGGTCCGCTCCAGCTCGGCCATCGCCGCGTCGTCGGGCCGGGACTCGAACCGTTCCGCCGCCGCCAGCACGGTGGGCAACACGTGGATATCGCCGACGGTGTTGAGATAGATCCCCGGGCGGCCCAGCACCCAGCTGACCGCGGTGTGGATGGCCTCCGGGTCACGCAGCGGCTCGTACCAGGTGGCGGCAGTGGCCTCCCGATCTCCCCACGGCGCCTTGGTGACCGCCTTGATCGTCTGCATGGCGACGTTGCGTTCCGCACAGATCTGGGCCAGGGCATCGAAGTCGGCCAGATAGTTCGCGTTGCGCGACATGGCGAAGTTGTACGGCAGCAGCACCGAGTCGAAGTCGAACTGCTCGAGGGAGCGCCGGTGCTGAGCCGCCACCGTCACCCCGTGACCAGTGACCCCGATGTGGCGGACCAGGCCCTCGTCTCGCGCCTGAACCGCGGCCTCCAGCGCCCCGCCGGGTGCGAACGCGGTCTGCCACTCATCCTCCTCCACCAGGTTGTGCAGCTGCAGCAGGTCGACGTGGTCGGTGCGCATCCGCTCCAGTGAGCGACAGATCTCCTCGTACGCCTCCGCGCGGGTGCGCTGGCCGGTCTTGGTCGCGAGGAAGTAGTCGTCGCGGTGCTGCTCCAGGTGGGGGCCGAGCCGCAGCTCCGCGTCGCCGTAGCTATGGGCGGTGTCGATGTGGTTGATGCCGTGGGCGCGGATCAGCTCCAGTGTCGCATCGGCCTCGTCCTGGGTGACCGAGCCCAGCGCCGCGGCGCCGAAGATGATGCGGGTGCTGTTGTGACCGGTCCGACCGAAGGGGAGCAGAGGAATCATGGGGCCATTGTGCTCCTCCGGGTCCTCCCCGTCTGCCCGGGCCGGCATTTGCTCCTCGTCGGCTCGGTCGGGTCAGCCGCGCGCGGACCTTGCCGTCCCCGGCAGCGGTGCACCCACCGTCAGACCCGCGGCCGCGGCGGCAGCCACTGCCTCGGCCAGCACCACGTGCTGCGGCCGGCCACCGGCGCCGGCCAGGTCCGCGACGGTGTCGAACTCGGGGCTCGCCTGCATGATCACGCCGTCTCGGTGCGCCAGCTTGACCGCCACCGAGCCGCCGTCCACCGCCACGTCGGCCCAGGCACGCGGCAGGGCGTACTTGCGCAGGGTGTGCTGGCGTACCCCGATGGTGCTGGTCCCGGTCAACATGGCGTCGCGCAGCTCGGCCGCACGGCCGGGATGGCACAGCACGCTCAGGGTGTGCGCGGGGCGGCCCTTCTTCATCAGGATCGGCACCAGCCAGGCGTCGGACGCGCCCAGGGCCAGCAGCCGACCGAGGACGTCCGGCCAGACCCGCGGGTCGAGGTCATCGACGTTGGCCTCGAGCAGCACGGCAGGATCGCCGTCAGCCGGCTCCGCAGTGCCCGCCGCTCCCGTCGTTCCGAGGACGACGCGGGTGACGTTGGCCCGCCCGGGGAAGTCCTTGCTGCCGGCCCCGAGACCGATACCGCTCATCACCAAAGACGGCAGCTCCTCACAGGTGGAGCAGAGCGCGGCGAGCAGGGCCATCCCGGTCGGGGTGGTCAGCTCACCTTCGCCGCCGGCGGTGATCCGCCAGCCACGGGCCAGCTGGGTCACAGCCGGGACCGGGACAGGAATCCGCCCGTGGGCAGCGCGGACGTGACCGGACCCGACGGCCACCTGGCTGGCACTGAGCGTCTCGACCCCGAGGTCGTGCAACGCGGCGCAGACGCCGACCACGTCGGCGATCGAGTCGAGCGCACCCACCTCGTGGAAGTGGATCTCCTCGGCCGAGACCCCGTGCACCCGGCCCTCGGCCTCGGCCAGGGTCTCGAACACGGCCAGGGCGTCGCGCCGGACCCGCTCCGCCAGGTCCGCCTCAGTCAGCATGGTGCGGATCGTCCGCCAGGTGCGGTGCGGTGGGTCGTCGACTCCCACCTCCACGTCGACCTTCGCCGCAGCGATCCCGGCCCGGGTGACGGGCTGCCGGGTCAGCGTGACCGAGCCGGGGATGACCGCGTCCACCGCCCGCTGCAGCACCTCAAGATCAGCCCCGGCGTCGACGAGTGCGCCGAGCAGCATGTCGCCGGCCACTCCGGCGGAGGCATCGATCCAGGCGTGAGTGGTCATCAGTGGTCCTCCGGGTGTGGGGCGGCGATCTGGGCGGCGAGGTGTCCTGCGCCGTAGCCGTTGTCGATGTTGACCACCCCGACGCCGGGAGAGCAGGCGTTGAGCATGGACAGCAGTGGGGCCAGGCCGGCGAAGGCAGCGCCGTAGCCCACCGAGGTGGGCAACGCCACCACCGGAGCGCTGACCAGGCCGGCTACCACGCTGGGCAGGGCCCCATCCATGCCGGCGGCGACCACGATGACCCGGCCGCGGCGCAACTGGTCGAGCCGGGACAGCACCCGGTGCAGGCCCGCCACACCGACGTCGACGACGAGCTCGGTCGGTCGGCCGAGATAGCGGGCGGTCAGCTCGGCCTCACGGGCCACTGGCAGATCAGTCGTCCCGGCCGAGACGACGATGACCAGCCCACCGGTCGGTGCGGGCGGCTCCGGCGGCCAGGCGAGGAGTCGGGCGGCGCGATCGTCGTAGGCATCGGGGAGCTCGCCCAGCACGGCCTCGGCGTGCTCCGCCGAGGCGCGGGTGAACAGCGTCGCGCCCTCGCCACGCTCGCGTACGGCCACCGCGATCCGCGCCACCTGGTCAGCGGTCTTGCCCTCACAGAAGATTGCCTCCGGATAGCCGCGGCGGCGGGTCCGTTCGAAGTCCAAGGTGGCGAAGCTCTCCACCGATCCCGGCTCAGGCATTGGCCTGTCCCAGCACGGTGAGAGTGAAGGTGCCCGACTGCATGCCCCCGAGGTCGACGGCGGCGAATCGGAAGCCGGCCCCCGTCACAGCACGGCGCACCTCGGTTCGCAGCGGGTCAGAGACCGCCCGCACCAGGTCGGCGGCCGGCAGCTCGATCCGGGCGATGTCGCCGTGGTGACGAACGCGGAGGTCGGCGAAGCCCAGTCGGCGCAGCGCCGACTCGGCCTGGTCGATCTGGTGCAGCTTCTCGGGACTGACCTGCTCGTGGTGCGGGATCCGCGAGGCCAGGCAGGGGGCGGCTGGCTTGTCGGCGCACGGCAGCTCCCAGAACCGCGCCAGCCGCCGTACGGCCGCCTTGTCCAGGCCGAGGTCGGCCAGCGGGCGCAGCACCCGGTGCTGGGTCGCGGCCTGAGCGCCGGGCCGGTCGGGCCGGCGTGCGTCGTCGGCGTTCTCCCCGTATGCCACCGCGTCGAGCGCCTGCGCTGACACGACATCGTCGCCGATCCGGGTGAACAGCTCGTCCTTGCAGTGGAAACAGCGGTCCGGGCCGTTGGCCTGGTATTCCGGCCGGTCACCCTCGAACGTCTCGATCTCGACCACCCGCGCGCCGATGACCCGAGCCACCTGATGCGCGGCCTCGCGCTCCTCGGCAGCCAGGCTCGGCGAGACCCCCAGAATGGCGACCACCCGCTCGGGACCCAGCACCCGGACGGCGCCGGCCAGCAGCGTGGCTGAGTCGACGCCCCCGGAGTACGCCACCCCCAGGCGGAGGACTCCCACGAGGGCGGCACTCAGCCCAACGAGGAACTCGTCGGCGAACGCAGCCTCGGGCGACTGCTCGGTGATGGTCATGGGAGTCCCTTCCGATCGATGCCGGCGGCGACGATCGGGCCCTAGTCTGCCTTGCCGAGCGGCGGGCGGGACCCGGGGTCACCGACTCCTGCGCCGCTCCCGCCAGCGGGACACCACGGCCTCAACATCGATCACCTTGGTGACCAGCAACGGACCGTCGACCCGACGTCGGTGCGAGTCGCGGATCCGGTCGTTGAGCGCATCGACGATCTCACGCACGTCCTCCTCGCGCCGCACGTCGGCCACCGTGTCGTCGATCTCCTCGGCCTCCTTGCGCAGCATCAGCGAGGTGGGCAGTAACGGCTTGATCTGCTCCCGCTCGATCAGGCCCTTGACCCACCAGTTGGCGTCGTCGCGACGGAGGTCCCGCAGCGGTTTCCCGCTGCCGGGCAGGTTGTCGAACTGGCCCTTCTCCTGGGCCTCGCGGATCTGCCGGTCGATCCACGACTCGTACGGGCTCATCGGCGCCACCACCTCGGGGCAGTCGAGTGTCGTCGGGCATCTCATTCTAGCGGCGCTCGATCACTCGGCGCCGGAACCGCGTGTGGCAGGCTGATCGGCATGGATGCGTGGAGCGTGGGGCTGGCCGCCCTGGTGGTGGTCGGGCTGGTGGTGATCATCTACGGCGCGCTGTCGGACCGGCGCAAGAACCAGCGGCGCGCCGAGGAGATGCTCGCTCCGCCACGGCGTGACATCCCCCAGTTCAAGCCCGATGCCGCGGCGCCGAGCTATCTGTCGGAGCTGCAGGCCCGGCGGACCCCGGAGGACGCGGCGTCGCTCGAGCTCGGGCCGGCGGAGCGGGAGTCGCTGAAGCGCCGGTTGCAGGACCCGGCCACGGTCACGGTCAAGGCCGGTTACGCCGGTCGAGATTTCGTCACCGATCCGCGGTCCGGCTGGGCCGTCGTGCCCGATGGCCGCGTGCTGGTCTGCGGTGAGCCCGTGACCTCGATCCGCGAGTTACTCCCGGTGGCGGAGAAAATGATCATGACCCGGACCCCGCTGGTGGTGGTGGCACCGACGTTCGCCGACGAGGTGGTCGCGACCTTGGCCGTCAACCACATCCAGCGCACGATGCGCCTGCTCGCGGTGACCGCCGACGACGCTGCCCGCCAGACGGTGGCCGACACCACCGGTGCAGCGGTGCTGACCCGCTCGGACCTGCAGTCGGGCTATCTGCTGCCCGAGCACCTCGGCACCTGCACCCTGTGGGTCAGCGACGCCAAACGCAGCTATCTGCTGACCGGAGCCGATGCCCGGTGAGCACCCGCGACCCCCGCTGGGCGTACCTCGCGGTACTGGCCCCGATCATCTTCGGCACGACCTATGTGTTGACCACCCAGTTCCTGCCACCGGACCGCCCGCTGCTGGCCGCCACGGTCCGCTCCCTGCCCACCGGGCTGGTCCTGGTGCTCGGCAGCAAGTTGCCGCCGGTCGGCTGGCGAGCCCGGTTCGTGCTGTTGTCGGTGCTCTACTGCTCGGCCTTCTTCCCGCTCCTGTTCGTCGCGGCCTATCGACTGCCCGGTGGCGTGGCCGCGGTGATCAACTCGCTGACGCCGATCATCGTCGTGCTGCTGTCGGTGCCCTGGCTCGGCCAGCGCATCCGCGGGATCCAGCTCGTCGCCGGCGCCCTCGGCGTGGTCGGTGTCGCGCTGCTGGTGCTGCGATCCAACGCCAGGCTGGACGCCTGGGGGCTGCTGGCCATGCTCAGCTGCGTGATCATGATGGGGGTGGCCACGGTGCTGACCAAGCGCTGGGGACATCCACCGGGCTTCACCGCCATGCACTTCACCGGTTGGACGTTTCTGCTCGGCGGGCTCACTCTGTTGCCGTTCACCTTGATCATCGAAGGTCTGCCGGACTCGCTCAGTGGCCGCAACATCGCCGGCCTGATCTATCTGGTGCTGATCAGCGGCATCGTCGGCTACGCGATGTGGTTCTGGGGACTCCAGCGACTGCCGGCCGCCTCGGTCACGTTCCTCAGCCTGGTGAATCCGGTGGTCGCCGCGGCCCTCGGCTGGGTCGTCCTGGGCCAGAGCCTCAACCTCTGGCAGGTGCTGGGCGCGGTGATCGTGCTCGTCTCGGTCGTCCTGGGACAATCGTTGCCGCTGCGACGCCAACGAGTCCCAGTAGCATCGCAGGCGTGACTCTTCCCCAGCCCGCCGACCGCCGTTGGCCACAGCATGTCTTCGGCGTCGGCAGCGAGCCAGACCCGCGGTTCACCTTCGCCAACGAGCGTACGTTCCTGGCCTGGATCCGTACCGGGCTGGGGTTCGTGGCGGCCGGAGTCGCCATCGCCGCCGTGGCCGGGCTCAACCCCGACCTGCAGCTCCAGGCCCGGCTGGCCGCCCTGGTGTTGATCATCTGCGGGCTGGTGTCGGGCGCGGGCGGATTCTCCCGCTGGATGCGCAATGAGCGGGCCCTCCGGCTGGGACAGCCGCTGCCCTCCTCGTTCGCGCTCGGCTTCGTCACGCTCGGCATCGTGGTCGTCGCGCTGGCCGCGCTCGTCGTGATCAGCCTGCAGTGAGCCTTCCGCTGTGGGACCCGGGCCTGCAGAACGAGCGAACCCGGCTGGCCTGGCAGCGGACCACCCTGTCCGGTCTCGCCGGCGGCCTCGTCATCGCCCGGCTGCTCGCCACCCGGTCCCTGCTGCTGGCCGCGGTCGTCGGCGCGGCCGCAGTGATCTGCACGCTCGGCTTGGGCTGGGTGGTCACCCGGCGCTACGCCGCCAACCAGCGGGCCCTGCACGCCCAGCGGCCGACGGCTGACGGACGGGCTCCGCTGGCGCTCACCGTGCTGACGGTGACCACCGGTCTCGGTGCGCTGGGCTATGTCTTGCTGACCTGAGGTCCCCGCCCCGGTCCGAGCTCAGGCGTAACCGAGCGCGTGCAACCGCTCGTCGTCGATGCCGAAGTGGTGCGCGATCTCATGCACCACGGTGATGTGCACCTCCTCGACCACGTCGTCCTCGGTGTCGCAGATGGCCAGCGTCGGCCGTCGGAAGATGAAGATGCGGTCCGGCAGGACCGCGCCGTAGTCACTGCCTCGCTCGGTCAGCGGGATGCCGTCATACAGCCCGAGGAGCTCCGGATCGTCAGCCGGCGCATCGTCCTCGACCAGGATGACGCAGTTGTCGATCAAGGAAGCCAGCTCCGGTGGCACCGAGTCCAGCGACTCGGCCACGAGCTGCTCGAAGGCCGCCACCGACATCTCGATGGCCACGTCAGTGTCCCGCCAGCAGCTTCATGCGCTCAGCCTAGCGACGCGGTCAGGACGGCCCTCGAGGAGAGATCACAACGGTGTGATCAACAATCACATCGCTGTAATTTTTGCAACTTGTTCGGCGTGTTGACTTGAAAATCAAGTCAGAAGTGTACTCACCACTTGTGGTTACGGCTGTGACGCAGTTAGAGTCCTGGGCAGATTGAGGTTGTTGTTACTCAAGTGAATCCGGGGGGAGGCAGTGGCGACACCCATACGCATGCACACCCATACGGTCCGGGAAGGCCGTTGAGGAGGAACGCAGTGAGCACCATTCGTACGTTGAGATCGGTGGGCGCCCTCGTGGCCTCAGCCGGTCTGGTGGTCGGTCTGACGGGGATCCAGACCGCCGCCGCAGATTCGCAGATGACTGCGAACGAAGGGGTCAACATCAGATCCGGCCCCAGCACCAGCACCAAGGTCGTCGGTGGTCTCTACCGAGGCCAAACCGTCACCACGCTGACCAGCAGCAAGGGTTGGACCAAGATCAGGTTCAACGGCTCGTCGGCCTATATCGCCAGCAAATACCTGAGCAAGAGCGGCAGCGTGCCGGCACCGACCACGGTCGACGGCGGCAGCGTCAAGCTCACCACCACCAGCCTTCGGGTTCGCAAGGGCCCAGGACTCTCCTACGGCGTGATCACCGTGATCGGGGACGGGTCCAAGGTCACGCTGACCGGCAAGGCCACCCGCGGCTTCGTCGAGATCACCATCGCCCGCACCCGCGGCTGGGTGAGCACGCAATACCTGGCGAGCTCCGCCACCGGCCTCCCCCGAATCATCGGCACGCGCTATGCGACCGCTGACCTGAACATCCGGACCACCCCCGACGACGACTTCCGCATCGTCACGGAGGTCAAGAAGGGCACCAAGCTGTCGGTCACCGGCACGACCAAGAACGGCCGGGCCCAGATCGTCTACGGCAACGCTGTGCGCTGGGTGACGGCGCGCTATCTCTCCAACCAGGCGGTGAGCAAGCCCAGCGCTCCAGCACTGCCGCGGATCGTGGGCACCCGGTACGCCACCGCAGACCTGGACATCCGGACCGCCAGCACGGCCAACCACAAGGTCGTCGGCGAGGTGAAGAAGGGCTCAGCGCTCAGCATCACCGGCGTGACCGCCAACGGTCGCGCACAGATCGTCTACGCCAAGACCGTTCGTTGGGTCACCGCGATGTACCTGTCGACCAAGAAGCCAACCACCCCCGGCAGCTCGGGCGGGACCGCCCCGTCGTACGCGGTCGAGAAGGGACTCAAGCCCAACGCGATCAAGGTGCACCGGGCCGCGCTCAAGGCGTTCCCCCAGGTGAAGACCTACTACGGGGTGCGACCTGACTCCATCCCCGACCACCCGTCGGGTCGGGCGCTGGACCTGATGATCCCGGTCTACGGCTCCAGCTCCGGACGGGCGCTCGGGGACAAGATCGCCGCCTGGGCCCGAGCGAACGCCGGCTCGTTCGACATCGAGTACGTCATCTGGAACCAGCGAATCTGGAACATCAAGCGGTCCGGCGAGGGCTGGCGCTACATGGCCGATCGTGGCAGCGACTCGGCCAACCACAAGAACCACGTACACATCACCGTCTTCCCCTGATCAAGGGCAAGACCCCAGACGCACGACGGCCGACGCCCGCCCGTCGGCGACCAACGACTCCTGCGAGGAGCGGTGGTCACCGGCGGGCGGGCGTCGGCGCGTTGTCGCGTCGGACGGTTAGTCTGGGCGCACACGACTGGCGCAGGTGGACCCACCACCGGGAAGTGACACGCCGGAGCATCGACCGCCTGGGTGCTCCCCCATCGAGGGAGTGCCCGTGACCACCACAGCAGGCCAGTCAGCAGCCCATCCTGCGACCCTGATGGACGGCGCCGCCGTCGCCCGTACGATCCTCGCCGAGGCGGCGGTGCGCGCCGCTGAGGTGCTCGGCCGGCGCGGGCGACCACCGTGCCTGGCCACGGTGTTGGTCGGCGATGACCCGGCCTCGCACACCTATGTCCGGATGAAGGTGAACCGATGCCGCCAGGCCGGAATCACCTCACGTCGTATTGATCTCCACGCCACGACGACCGCCGACGTGGTGGCCGTGCTGACCGGATTGTCCGCCGATGACACAGTGGACGGCATCCTGCTGCAGCATCCGGTTCCGGCCCAGATCGATGAACGGCTGGCATTCGAGGCGATCGCCCCGGGCAAGGACGTCGACGGCGTCACCGGTGCCTCCTTCGCGGCCATGGCGCTCGGCGGTCCGGGGTTCACCTCCTGCACGCCGGGAGGGATCCTTCGGCTGCTGGATGCCTACGACGTGGAGCTGACGGGCCGCCGCGCTGTCGTCGTCGGCCGCAGCCCGATCCTCGGTCGCCCGGTCGGCATGCTGTTGCTCGGTCGCGACGCCACTGTCACCTTCGCCCACTCCCGCACCGAAAAGCTGGCCGCCGTGGTCGCTGAGGCTGACGTGGTCGTCGCCGCAGTGGGTCGCGCCGAGCTGATCAAGGGAGCCTGGATCAAGCCGGGCGCCGTGGTCGTCGATGCCGGCTACAACGCGGGCAACGTCGGGGACGTCGAGAGCGCGGCCAGGGAGCGGGCGAGCTTGATCACGCCGGTGCCGGGCGGGGTGGGCCCGATGACCATCGCCGTCCTGCTGGAGCAGACCGTCACGGCGGCGGAGCGAGCCTGATCCTCAGGCCGCGAGCAACAGCGCCAACGCCGCAGTATCCACGTTGGTCTGCGGGTCGATCCCGGCTCGACTGACCAGGTGCGTGACGGTGCCGTCAACGTCCGCCTCGACCCATGCGGCGCGGTGGTCCAAGCCGAGGTGCGGCAGGCCGGGGAGAAAGACGCAGCCGGAGGCGACCTCGTAGTCCGGCACCGAGGTCAGCGTTCTCGACGGCGGATGCAGCACGAGCAGCCCCGGCGGCTGCGGTTTGGCGCCAGCCGCCCACGGCGGGGGGATTGGCCCGCAGCCCCTGACACGGCCTATAGTCTTTCGGTCAGGTCCCCATCGTCTAGCGGCCTAGGACACCGCCCTTTCAAGGCGGCAGCACGGGTTCGAATCCCGTTGGGGATGCCAGCAGAACTGCCTCCGACTAGGGCTTGCGGCGAAGGCCGGGGTGCTGACCGGTCGAACGGACCGGGTCGGGGACATATTCGGGACACACCCAGGGCTCAGCCTCGCCGGCGCTGAGTGCCTGGACCCACTGTCTGCGGACCCTGCAGGAGGGCGTCCAGGCGGTCGACGGCTTGGTTGGACCAGTCCTCGAAGATGCGGTCGTAGCGGGTCAAAGTGAAGACAACTCCGGTGACGTCACCTTCGCGGAGCAGATCTGCGCTGTCGTTGACTCGCCTCGTTGAACACCTCGCTCGCCCGTGGAGATGGTGATCGGGCTGCCCCTCACGCGTGGACCGGGAGACCTCATGCAGGGTGCGCCGTTCACCATCTTGGGGAGAAGCGGTGAGGTCACTCGCCGAACCCGAAGTGGCGGGCGCTGGTGGCCCACAGCTTCGTACGGGCGGCGCGGTCGTCGGTGATCGGCGGGGTGGCGGTCGGGGTGGCACGGACGAAGTACCGGCCGGTGATGCTGCTCAGCTCGGGATCGGTGGCGAGGCGTAGCGCTGCGGACGCGCCTTGTTCGGGGGTCAGCATCATGCCTCGGATCAGCCGAGTGAAAGGGGTGAGCAGGGGTGGGATGAGGTCGTCGATGATGTCGGTGTCCACGATGCCGGGGTGCACGGAGTTGACGGTGACTCCGTGCGGTCCCAGCTGTTGGGCTGCTTCGTAGCCGGCCATGACGGTGAGGAGCTTGGCGCGGGCGTAGGCCTCGAAAGGCACAAACGCGGCTCCAGGGTTCAGTGCGCGAAGGTCATCGAGCTGGTCGACGTCGAGGGTGACGGGGCGGGGACGACCGATGAGCTTGACCTGCCGGGTGTCGTTGAGGGTGTCAGAAGCGACGTTCACGATGCGCGCCCCGCCGCGCATGAGGGGATGGCGGAGGAGGAGGGTGAGGCCAAAGCCAGCGAGATAGTCGAGAGCGATGTGCATCTCGATGCCGTCATCAGACAGTCGGCGGTCAAGAAAGTGTGCGCCGGCGTTGTTGACCAGGATGTGCACCGCAGCGTACCGGTCTGCAATCTGGTGGGCCGCCGCGATGAGGTCGTCGCGTCGCGCGAGGTCGCCCTGAATCACGTGGATCACCTTGCCGACCTCGCTCTCGATCTGGTGTCGCAGCGGCGCAGCTCGTCGGGGGTCGCGGGCCACGGTGACCAGGTGAGCGCCGCGGCGGGCGAGTTCGAGGGCGATGACCCGCCCCATCCCCCCGGTCGCGCCGGTGACAACGGCGACCTGACCACCGAGATCGGTTTGGCCGGTCATCGGGCGATCCGGGGGAACGCGCGGACGAAGCGGGGCTGCTCGACCTCGGCGATGAGGAAGCGGGCGAGGTCGGCGCGTCCGATGGAGCTCCACACGTGGATGGGGAGGTCGGCGCCGACGCGGTATCGGTCGACCGCAGGGTTGTTCTTCAGCGCCGGCGGCCGGACGAGCGTCCAGTCGAGGTCGGAGGCGGTGATGAGGGATTCCATGGATTCTTTGTCCCGCAGCCGGTCGGCCACACCAGCCCAGACCGCGAGCGCATACAACGACCGGTCATGGGTCTCAGCAATGCCGTAAGCGCTGACCGCGACCAGCCGGTCGACTCCGGCCGCACCCATGGCCGGCACCAGGGAGCGAGCCGCGTCAGTGCAGACCGTGGTTGGACCTTTGGCTGCCCCGCCCAACGTGCTGATAACGGCGTCCGCCCCGGTGAGAAGCGATGCCAGAGTCACCTGATCCGCGAGGTCAGTCCAGACCCTCTCGGTCAGCCTCTCCTGCGGCGGGACGAACGATTGCGACCGCCGAACCAAGGCGATCACTTCATGCCCTCGACCGAGGGCCGCGTCGACGACGTGGCGGCCGGTGCGTCCAGTGGCGCCGAGGACGGCCATGGTCAACTTTGAGTCAGATTGTCTCATAGATGAAGGGTGACCCAGATGTCTTTCTGAGTCAATGTGTCTCATAGAGTGGGGTCCGTGTCGGTATCTGATGACCCTCGGGCGGTGCGGAGCAAGCAAGCGATCCTGCACGCAGCCCGCCAGCTCCTGCTCGAGCACGGGCCCGGCGCTGTCACCCACGTCCAGGTCGCCGAGCGATCCGGCGTGGGCCGGGCCACGATCTACCGGCACTGGCCGAAAGCCGACCAGCTGCTTGGCGAGGCGATGGCGACGGTGCCGATGCCGTTCTTCGCCGCCCCGACCGAGCCCGTACGGGACTGGCTGCGGACCGAGTTGACGGTTATCGCTCGTCAGCTCGAGCTGGACGACGTCCGCGCCGTCACCACCACCTTGGCCAACACCGCCTTATGGGACCCGGAGATAGATGCTCGACGTGCCAGGCTCGCCCAGGTCCTAGCCGAACGACTCGCCGCCGCCCTCGACCACGCCCAGACCCAGCGCCACCTCGAGCTCAACATCGACAGCACGGCTGCCGCTGCGCTGCTCCTTGGCCCGCTCTATTACCGCAGCACCATCGAGCACGCCCCTATCGACGACTCCCTCATCGACGCCGCGATCTCCTCCCTCGGGACCTGGACGCAGGACTAACCCGCGCCTGAACCCCTGAATGAGGGGATGGCTGTACGCCCTGCACGCCCGATCGGCGATCGGTCGTGGCCTGCCCTGGCAGGGCATTCACATGCTCGAGAGACTCCGCAACCGGGTGGTCGCGCTCAGGTGCGTGCGCCATGGACTGCCGCCCCATCACGCCCATCCAAGGGGCGGCCCGCCGGTGGCGCCGAAACATGGCAAGAACAAACAGCGCTTCGACCTCACACTGGCCGGCCACTTCGTAGCCAAGATTGACCGATTGGAATTCTTCCTCCTTCCCGCGGCTGGCCTGCCGGACAGCGAGTCGCGTACCGCCCTGATCTTCCGGCGTCGTGTCAGTCAGACTGTGAAGCATGCTCGACGACGAATACGTGGACGTCGGTGAGGGGGTCGTGCTCTTCGCCCCTCGCGGCGGCGATCCACGCCGCGGAAGCTTGCTGGTCATCCATGGCGGCCCCGACTGGGACCACAGCTACCTCCGGTCACCCCTGGAGCTGCTGACCGATCGACTGCACGTGGTGATGCCTGACCTGCGAGGGTGCGGCCGCTCAACCCGAGGGCTCGCTCCGGACCGGTACACACCTGACGCTGTCGTATCCGACCTGCTCGTTCTGCTCGATGCCCTCCAGGTAACCACGACAGCGGTCCTGGGTTTCTCCTATGGAGGGCTTCTCGCACAGCGGCTCACCTGCGCGGCGCCCCATCGGGTCAGCCGACTCATCGTGGCTTCGAGCAGCGTGCTGCCCGTAGAGGAGCAGCTGTTCGACGGCTGGACCGCTCGAGACCGTGCCCGAGCTGAAGAGGCGGCAGCGTGGACCGACCAGAAGAGAACCGGCGCCGACCTCACGCGGGCGGTCGCCGTCGCGGCTGCGGCCAGCAACGTGCACCGCACAGCAGCACGGTTGGACTATCTCAACCGCGTCGACCATGTGTGTTTCTCCGGCGACTGGCACGGCGCACGCGTCGCCGGGACCCTGCCATCAGCCCGGCTTCCCGACGCTGCTGAAGCGCTTGCTGCCACCGGCGTACCTATTCTGCTACTCCACGGGCGACAAGACATGATCTTCCCTGCCGCCCTCGCTGAGCAGGCCGCCCTGCGCCTACCCCACGCGCAGGCACACGTCATCGAGGACGCCGGCCACATGACACACCTGGACCAGCCCGAGAAGTGGCTCAGCGCCGTCCAACGGTTCTTGCTCGACCAGTAGGGGTCAATCCACACCTCAGCCGGCTCCGGAGCCCCGTCGCCGCGCTAACCAGCACACGCGTCGGACCCGAAACGCCTGGCACCCGCACCTCCGGGCTCTCATTGCCAGTCAGCACCACGCACACCGACTGGGTCGATCACGCCGTCCAACAACACCGGTCGAACGCCGACGACGTCAGGGCCCGCCGAGGACGACCCGATCCTGGGATAAAACGTGACCGTCCCGTCCTCCCACCCGCTGTCCTCCTGCTTGAGGTTATCGTCGACGTCCCAACGACCCTCCGGCCATCACCTCGACCACCCCTGCTGGTGGCCGTGACGATGTCACCAGGGTTGAAGTCAGGAATCAACCTTCCCAAACAACGGGTCACCCAGCATCACTGACGCCGGGAAGCGCCAGGCCGGAGGGTTTTGAGACCAGAATGGTCGAGTGACCCGTCCGATCCTGAGCACCGCGCGCATCCGGCTGGAGCCGATGACCACCGAGCACTTGCCCTTGCTGGTGGAGTTGGACGCTGACCCTGAGGTGCTGCGGTACATCTTGGGCAGGGCGCGATCAGCACAGGAGGCGCAGGACTATTGGGCGCCGATCTGTGCCGACCGCGAGGCGGATGCGGTCGGTTTGGGTTGGTGGGTGGGATGGTCCGCCAGCGATGATGCCTTCTTGGGTTGGTGGGAACTCTCCCCCATCCGGCCAGTTCCGGCGGCGCCGGCGGACGCTGAGGCGGGCTGGCGACTGGCTCGTCGGCACTGGGGGCAGGGGTATGCGACCGAGGGAGCTCGAGCGGTCCTGGAGCACGGCTTCGCCACCGTGGGCCTGACCGAGGTCTGGGCGGAGACGATGGCGGTCAACGCACCGAGCCGCCGGGTCATGACCAGGCTCGGCATGCTTCACCTGCGCACTGATCACCGCGAGTGGGACGAACCGCTACCCGGAGCTGACCAGGGCGAAGTGGTCTACGGCACCACGCGTGACAGCTGGTTCTCCAGGCCAGGTCTTCTGCCATCTGGGCCCGTCACCCGGGGTGTCTAGTCCCGCTTACTGTCGCCTACTGCGTGCGGCTCATGGGGCTCCGCCGTCCAGCACCCCGCGCAGCACGTCGGCGAAGGCCACCGGGTCGCCCATGAACCCGCCGTGGTCACCGGGGAAGGTGGTGGGCGTCGCGTCGAGCCGCTCGGCCAGCGCCCGGGCTGCGCGGACCGCGATCGCGTCCCCCGAGCTCGTTCCGACGGCGATGACCACGCGGGTGGCACCCGAACGGAGCGCCTCGACGTCAGGCTGGTATCGGGTGAAGGGTTTCAGCATCCGCAGGAAGAACAGGGCGTCGTCGGCCGCGTCCTTGTCGGACGCCGCCTCCTGCGGCTCGTCGCCAGCGGTGCCCGGGTCGGCGTCTCCCGGTGGGAGCCAGGACGCTGGTGGTACCGAAGGTCCGGTCAGCAGTCCGTCGTGCACGACGAGCGCGATGAACCCGGCCCAACCGGCGCCCGACCCGCCGTCGCGGTAGGCCTCCTCGACGCCGTCGACGACGGCGCGGATATACGCGGCGTCGGGCAACAGCTCGGTCACCGGTGGCTCGTGCGCGACAAGGGTCCGCACCACCCCAGGGTGACGGGCGGCCAGAGCCAGCCCGGCGACGGCACCGCCGCTGCTGGCGATGACGTCGGCAGGCCCACCACCGAGCGCCTCGACGAGCTGGGCCAGGTCGTCGGCCTCCACCTCCGGCGTGACGTCGGCCGATGTATCCTCGACCGAGCTCTGACCCAGACCGCGCGGGTCGTAGGTCACCACAGTGCGGTTGTCCGCGAGCAGGTCGGCCAGCGGTCCGAACGGTTCGTGGGTCATGGGTTGGCCGACGACCAGCGCGAGGGGTCCGCTCCCCCGGACCTCGTAGTAGAGGGAGGCACCCGGCACGTCCAGGCGTGCGGTGGTCAGCTGTGCGGCCATGCGACCTCCTCAGGTCCTCCGGGTGCTTCCATCACGCCGTCGAGCGTGACGAACGCGGTGATCGAGATCTGCACGTTCTCCTCCGTTCTGCCGCTGGGGGTGAGCCCTTCCGACGGCGTTCTCGGCCCACAGCGAGAGCTGCTGACGCCAGAAGTCTTGCGCGCGGGGCCCGCCGTGCCAATCGCCTGTCGGCGATGGTTCGATCGCTCGCCGACGACCTCGGCGTGCCCGGTCGAGCGACCCGGTGTCGCTCGTCGATGCCATCATCGAGCGGCTGCCTGGTCGTGCGATCCTCGACGTCGGGATCGGGACCGGCATCTCGGCCCAGCCCTTCCGAGACCGCGGACTCACGGTGCTCGGTGTCGAGCCCGACCCGAAGATGGCGGCGGTCGCGGGCGCCAAAGGCTTCGTGGTCGAGGCCGGTCGATTCGAGGACTGGGACCTGGCCGGCCGGACCTTCGACGGCGTGATCGCCGGGCAGGCCTGGCACTGGATCGACCCCGACGCTGGTGCGGCGAAGGCCGCGACCGTGCTGCACCCCGGCGGACGACTGGCGCTGTTCTGGAACCTGGGGCTCCCGTCCCCGGATCTGACGGCCGAATTCGCCAAGGTCTTCGCGTCCCTCGAGACGGGCCTCCCCTTCAATCCCTGGACCGCCGAGCACCCAGCCGACCCCTACGGCCCGATCATTGAGCAAGCGGAGGCCGGTCTCCGCGGGACCGGCGACTTCGGCGCGGCGGAGCGCCTGAAGTTTGGGTGGCACACGAGCCGCGCTCCGCGACGCCCTCGCTGACCTGCCAGTCCGGCTCGACTTCGACAACGGCGACTACCGGCTGATCAGCACCCGGAGCGACCCCGTCGGGCAGGCACTCGGCCAGCTCCTCGACGCCGTCCGCCAGACCGGCCAGGAAGGCACCTGGCCCCGGCTCAAGGTGTGCGCCCGCGACACCTGCCGTTGGGCGTTCTATGACGCCTCCCGTAACCAGGTCCGCCGCTGGTGCTCCATGGCCGGCTGCGGCAACTACGTCAAGATGCGACGCGCATCAGCCACCCGCAAGGCACGCACCACCTCCACCGGGCACCAGCCGCCGTCCTGATCGCGTGGCCCCACGTGCCGAACCGAGGGCCCATGCACCATGCCGGCTTGCTCTCTCACGTCGGCGGTCGCGGGTTCGAATGTCGTTGGGGATCCGCGTTTTTTCCTGCGGGCAAACGTAGGCTATAGTTTCGCGGGCACAAGGAAAGCACAAAGCACGACGAAGGTCAGAGATGGCCCCGTAGCGCAGTTGGTTAGCGCGCCGCCCTGTCACGGCGGAGGTCGCGGGTTCGAGTCCCGTCGGGGTCGCTGGTGATGCTGAGGAAGTCTGACGCAGCATCACCTTTTGTGTTCATCCGGTCATTCGGATGATCATGGCCAGGTAGCTCAGCTGGTAGCAGCGTTCGCCTGAAAAGTGAAAGGTCGCCGGTTCGATCCCGGCCCTGGCCACCGTCTCCAGATCCTCGCCTCGCCGCCTCGGGCCGGGGCTGCATCCAAAGCAGCGACTCCTTCGGAAGTAACGGGTAACCATTCATCCTGCTTCCGGGCAGGCCTTCGAGGAGGTTCCCCCATGCGTAACCGATTGCTCGCACTGGCAGCTGCCGGCGTGCTCCTGTCCGCCGGCATGGCACTGCCCGCCCATGCGGCCGACGGTGCCAAGCTGTTCGTGCTGCACGCTGTCCCCGGCCTCACCGTTGACGTCTACGTCGACGGCGATCTGACCCTGGACGACTTCACGCCGGGCACCCTCGCCGGCCCTCTGGACCTGGACGCGGGCACCTACTCCGTGGCCATCACCGCCAGTGACGCCGAGGGCGACTCCGATCCGCTCCTCGGGCCTATCGACCTCAAGCTGGCCAACGGCGGCAACTACACGGCCGTCGCGCACCTGAACGAGGAGGGCGACCCCACGGCCACCCTGTACGAGAACGACACCTCCAAGACCAAGGACGGTCAGGGTCGTCTGACGGTCCGGCACACAGCGGCCGCTCCCGCGGTTGACATCCTCGCCGGAGAGGAGGCCGTCATCTCCGGCCTCAGCAACCCCGACGACGAGACGCTCGAACTGGACGCCAGCACCATCGAGGCCTCGGTCGCTGCCGCCGGGACCACCGACCCGGTCATCGGTCCGGTCGACGTGAAGATCATGGAGAGCACCTCCACCATCGTGTATGCGTGGGGAAGCCTGGAGGAGGAGACCCTCAAGGTCGCTGTCCAGACCATCGCGTTGCACTCTGACCCCAGTGGCGTCGACGCCGGTGAGGTCGGATTGGCGGCCGACCGGGGCACCGGCTCGCTGTGGGCCATCGGCGTAGGCATGGCGGCCGTCGCCGCTCTGGGCCTGCGTCGTCTGTCCGTGGTCCGCGCAGGTCGCTGACCACATGAGTGAGGCCGTCGTGCACCATCACGCCCGTCGCGGTGCGCTGATGGTCGCGACGGCCCTGCTCCTCGTCACGAGTTGCTCCGGGCCGACCGCCACCCCCCCAGCCGCCGGCCCGGCCAGCCCGTCTGCCCAGTCGGTGCCTTCGAGCACCTCCCCTGCTCGCCCCGCCGGCAAGGCCACGGCGGAGCAGCGGGCTCCCCGGACCATCCCGCTCCGCAACGCTGACCACACCGCGCAGCCGGACCCACGAGCTCCCGCTCCGGTCCGGCTCGAGATCGACAGTCGCGACATCGAGATGCCCGTCGTCCCGGTGGGCGTCCAGGACGACGGGCAGATGGAGCTGCCGGCCAGCGTCTACGACGTCGGCTGGTACCAGTACGGTGCGGGACCGACGACCGGGGTCGGCACCACCGTGCTGGCCGCCCACGTGGACTCACGCGAGGAAGGTCTGGGCCCGTTCGCCCGGCTGAAGCGGGTTCGTGAGGGCTCGGCCGTTGTCCTCACCACCGCCGACGGCCGACAGCTCTCCTACGTCGTCAGCTCTGTGCAGTCCGTCCAGAAGGCCGCCGTCCCGCTGGCCGAGGTGTTCGACACGGAAGGATCGGCCAGGTTGGTGCTCATCACCTGCGGCGGCGCGTACGATCAGGGCGTCGGCTACAGCGACAACGTGATCGTGACCGCCCTACCCGACACCAACTAGCTGTGTTCCACCACGCGCTCGAGTTCCAGCCGACGGACCAGGACAAGGGGGGACCACCGGCCGTGACCGTCTTCGCAGCCGACGATCCCGATGACCTCATCGAACGGTTCGTCGCGGGCCAAGAGGCCGCCCTGGCGGAGATCTATCAGCGCTGGTCACCTCTGGTCTACAGCGTCGCGCTGCGCTCCCTCGGTGATGTCGCCGAGGCCGAAGACGTCACCCAGAAGGTCTTCGTGGCCGCGTGGCAGGGACGCCAGACCTATCGTCCCGAGCGGGCCAAACTGCCGGCCTGGCTGATCGGGATCACCCGCAACAAGGTCGTCGACGCTCACAAGGCTCGCAGCCGGCAGAGCAGGATCCGCTCCGAGCTGGCAGTCAACGCCGGTCCGAGCGAGCCGCCGGAACCGGTCGACGTGGCGCTGAAGCTGATGATGGCCGAGGAGATTTCGCGGTTGGACGACGTTCCCCAGCGCGTGCTCCGGATGGCTTTCTACGACGATCTCACCCATGCCCAGATCGCTGAGCGGTTGCAGCTGCCGGCAGGGACCGTCAAAAGCCACATCCGACGTAGCCTGCTGAGGCTCAAGAGCCGATTGGAGGTCCGAGCAGATGCATACGAATCCTGAAGTGCTAGCCCTGTTGGCGCTCGGCGAAGAGGTCGGCACGCCCACCGAGCACGACCACATCAAGTCATGTCCGACCTGCACGGCTGAGGTGAACGAGCTCGCCGAACTGACCGGGATCGGCCGCCGCACCACGAGCGAAGACACCGTGACCCGGCCCAGTGACGAGGTGTGGCAGCGGGTCAGGGCCGAACTCGGCTTCAGCGAATCGGACGCGACCACCGGCGCTGCGGTCGCCGAGTTGAACTCCCGGCGGGCCGACGGTCCCACGTCGCGCCGCTGGATCCTGGTCACCGCCGTGGCGGCCGCTCTCACGCTCGTGGTGGGGCTCGGCGCCGGGTTCGCTCTGGAGCGGCTCACCCGGGACCGGCTGACCGTGGTGGCCGAGGCGCCGCTGGCTCCGGTGACGCCGCGGTGGTCGGGTGCCTCGGGTTCAGCGACGGTCGAGGAGGACGCCGACGGCAACCGCATCCTGGTGGTGCAGATGACGACGAGTACGCCCGTCGACGGCGATCGGCAGGTCTGGCTGGCCGACCCGACGCTGACGAAGATGACGAACCTGGGCTATCTCCGAGGCGACGGCGGCAGGTTCAACCTGGCCCCGAGTCTGAACCTGGAGCTGTTCTCGGTGGTGGACATCTCCGACGAGCCGCTGAACGACGGCGACCCGTTGCATTCCGGCGTCTCCATCCTCCGCGGCGAGCTGCCCAGCTGAGCGCGGTGGACCCGTTCACCAAGCGCTGGGACAGCGCCCCGCCCGGCTTCTTCGCCGTCGAGGCCGCCGGTTTGGCATGGTTGGCCGCTGCCGGACCCGATGCAGCGCCGGTTGTGGCTGTGCAGGAGATCGGCCGTCACCACCTCAGCCTCGAGCGCCTGGTCACCGTACGGCCGACGGCCGCCGCAGCGGCCGATTTCGGCCGCGCACTCGCCGTCACCCACCGCTCCGGGGCGGACGCTTTCGGCCAGCCACCGCCGGGGTGGGACGGCGACGGCTTCATCGGCCGGCAGGAGCTGCCGCTGCGCCCGACCATCACCTGGGGGATCTTCTACGCGGAGCAACGGCTGCTGCCGTACGCCGAGCCGGCGGCCGCGCAGGGCACGCTCAGCCCTGCCGGCCTGGCTGCCGTGCATCGGGTATGTGACCGGCTGCGCGACGGAGTCTTCGACGACGACGCGGCGCCGGCCCGCATCCATGGCGACCTATGGGCCGGGAACGTGGTGTTCACCGACCGCGGCGTGGTGCTGATCGACCCGGCCGCGCACGGCGGCCATGGTCTGACCGACCTCGCCATGTTGGACCTCTTCGGCGCACCCGCGCTGGAGCAGATCCTCAGCGCGTACGCCGCCGAGGCCGAGCTCGAGGCCGGCTGGCGTGACCTGATCGGCCTGCACGCCCTGCACCCGTTGCTGGTGCATGCGGTCAGCCACGGGGCCGCCTACGGTGAGCAGGCGGCCCGGCTGGCCCGCCGCTACGGCTGACTGATCGTTCCGGCTCCGCGGACCGCGCGCTGGGCCGGCAGTTCCTGCACGTCACCGACGATGACGCCGGAACGCTTCGGGCCGACGTAGCGCGAGGTGAGGTTGATCATCGTCTGCACCCGGTTGCGGTTGCCGAGCAGGCTGACGATGTGCACCGCGATCCAGAGCACCCAGGAGACGAAGCCCTTCACCTTGATGCCGCTCGGCAGCTGGACGACCGCGTCCCCGCGGCCGATCGTGGCCATGGTGCCCTTGTCGTGATACTCGAACGGCTGGGTCTCCTCACCGCGGTGCAGCCGGACGATCTGGTCAGCGGTGTGGTTGCCCATCTGAATGGCCGGCTGCGCCAGCTGCGGCAGTGGGTTCTCGGTGATCAGGCTGGTGTCGCCGACGGCGAACACCCGCTCCTTGCCGGCGACCCGGAGGTCGGTACCGACCTCGATCCGGCCACCGCGGCCGATCGGCAGGCCCCAGTCGCGCAGCTTCGCGTCACCGGAGACGCCGGCGGCCCAGATGACCAGGTCGACCGGCATGGAGGTGCCGTCCTTGAAGTCCACCCGGTCAGGGTGCACCTCGGACAGAGCCGTACGCAGTCGTACGTCGACGCCGCGCTTCACCAGCTCATGCAGGGTGTAACGGCGCAGCGAGTCCTCGAACGGGGCCAGCAGGTGCTCACCCATCTCGACCAGCACCACGTGCACGCGGGCGGGGTCGAGCTCGGGGTAGACGGTCGGGATGGCGTTCATCTTCAGCTCGGCCAGCTGGCCGGCCATCTCGACGCCGGTGGGCCCGCCGCCCACGATGACGACGGTGAAGCCACCGGTGCCGGGGTCGGAGGTTCCGGCGATGGTCTCGAGGCCACCGAAGATGGTGTCGCGGACCTTCAGCGCGCCCTCACGGGTGTACATGGACATCGTGTACTCAGCCGCGCCGGGGATTCCGAAGTGGTTGGTGGTGATGCCGGTGCCCAACACCAGGTAGTCATAGGCGATCTTGACCCCGTCATCGCACAACACGAGCTGCTGGTCGTGGTCGATGCCGGTCACGGTGGCACGACGGAAGCGAACGGATTTGTGCTTAGCTGCGAAGAAGCGCAGCGAATAGGTCACGTCGCCGGGATTCAGGCCGCCGGTAGCCACCTGGTACAGCAGCGGCTGGAAGGTGTTGTACGGGTGCCGGTCAATCAGGGTCACTCGGAACCCGGCTTTGGACAGCTGGGCGGCAGTGGACACGCCGCCGAAGCCGGCTCCCACGACGACGACATGCGGGGTTTCGATCATGTCTTCATTCAATCAGCCGTAGCCGCAGCGCCACAATCGAGAGCGCCCGGAACCGCCCGTGGGCAGTCCATCGTGAGGCAACTCACGAAGATGCCGCGACCTCGCTCGGCTCAGCGAGCAGATAGCCGTGGGTCCAGCGGCCCAGCTCGGACAGCACCTGGGTACGCACCGGTTCCGCCGACAGCACCAGGTCATGGATGCCGCCGACGAATCTGACCACGGTGACGTGGCGGCCGAGCCGGACGGCACGGGTGGCGATCTGCTCCACGTCCAGCACGATGTCGACGCCGCGCAGATCCTCGTGCCACCGCCGACGGAAGTCGGTCGCCGATGAGGCCATCACCAGCACCGGCATCGGCAGCGCCAGCCCAGCAGCCACTCGGTGGTGGCCCTGCAGCACGGCCCGCAGCCAGCCCACTCGGATCGGCGCGGTGGGTGACCTCTTGAGGTCGAGGTCGTAGTCCCACTCCCCACCCAGGCTGGCGTGCAGGGAGCGGGCGTAGAAGCCGGTGTCGGGCAGCCGCAACACCGTGGTCGGCAGGCTGCTGCCGAGTCGGTCGATGACCGGCGTACCCAGGGCCCGGACCATCGCCGAGCCCTGGAGGTCCAGCCAGGGTGAGTTGAGGACCAGCCCACGCAGCCGGTCAGGGTTGCGCGCGGCCCACAGGGCCGCGATCAGACCTCCGGTGGAGTGCCCCATCAGCGTCAGCTCGTCATGATCTGCGCCGATCAGGTCGGCCGCCGCGCCGAGCTCAGCCCCGTAGTCGTCGAGATCGGTGATGAAGCCGGGAAGCAGCCCGGGGCGCAGGGAGCGTCCATAGCGGCGCAGTTCGATGGCGTAGAAGTCGAAGCCGAGCGCGGCCCAGTGGGCGGCCAGATGCGACTGGAAGAAGTAGTCGTTCCACCCGTGCAGATAGAGCACTGCCCGGCGAGACCTGCCGGTGGGCACCCGGCGCACCAGGGTCGCCACCAGCTCGATATCACTCGGCTCCCCCGCCGCGTGAGCGGCATCGGGCAGCTCGATCTCAGCGGTCTCGAATCCGTCGAGAAAGTCCGGGCGCCAGGTGGTCGTCATCTCCTCAGCGTACGCAGCCGCCGACCGAACATCGTGGCGTACGCCGGGTCCTACTTCACCAGCCGCCAGTTGACGGGATAGCGGTAGAACTCGCCCTTGCTGGTGGCGATCGCCGCCAGGATGCACAACACGATGCCGCCGACGAAGACCATCGGCAACAAGATCAGCCCGATGCCGATGCCGGTCAGCAGCGAGCAGGCCAACTGGGCCACGCTGTAAAGGATGGAGAAGTTCAGCGACTCCACCGCGTTCGCCTTCAGCCACGGGCTGCGGTCCCGAAAGACCAGATAGACCACCAGCGGCCCGATGAAGCCGAGAAACGGGATCGAGATGTGCGCCAGCGTCGACCACAGCCGCTCGTCACTCGCCGACAACGGGGGTGCAGGCGGCGGCCGGTAGCCCGCCGGAGGCGGAGGCTGCTGGTCGGGCTGCCACTGCCCGTAGGGGTCTGCTCGGTACGACGGGTCGTACCGACCTGGATGATTATCGGGAGGCTGGCTCATGGGGCCCAGCCTAGGCAGGACCCGGCCCGAAGGACTACCCCGACTTGCGAAGCTCTCGAACCTGCTCGTCCGGTGGCGAGTCAAGCCCGCGGTCACCATATTCGTCTGCTAGATCAGCGTAAGCGGGAGGTACCTCTGCCTCTTCGGAACTCCCACGAAGCTCGCGTTCCAGCGACGTGAAGTCCGTGTCCAAGGACCGGTACTTCAGTTCGCGGGCAACCTTCGTCTGCTTCGCCTTTGCACGGCCGCGCCCCATATCGGGTCGACCCCCTCGCATTTGTCCGCCAGCGGGCTAGCCGCGGCTCAGGTTGATTATGTCGTGCGGCCAAGGTTACCCAATGCGAGCAAGGCTGCAAACCGCGCCCCGCTGTTCAGCCCCCGTGTCGCCCGACCAGGCGCACCGGCGCTCCGGCGTCGGGGCCGTCGGCGGGCTCCACCGTGCCGCACACCCACGCCGGAAGCCCGCGTGCGCCGAGGAGGGCGATAGCCGCGTCCGCTTCCGCCTCGGGCAGCACCGCGACCATGCCGACGCCCATGTTGAGCGTCGCTTCCAGGTCCTGCTGGGACACACCACCCAGCTGCTGAACCAGTCCGAAGACCGGCGCCGGCTGCCAGGTGGCACGGTCGATCCGCACCGAGACGCCCTGCGGCACCACCCGGGCCAGGTTGTTGGCCAGGCCACCACCGGTGACGTGGCTCATGGCGTGCACCTCGACCTCGCGGATCAGAGCCAGACAGTCCAGCGCATAGACCTTCGTCGGCACGAGGAGCTCCGTACCGAGGGCACCGCCGAGCTCGTCGACGTGGCGGTCCAGCGACCACCCGGCCTTCTCCAACAGCACGTGCCGCACCAGGGAGTAGCCGTTGGAGTGCAGCCCGGACGAGGCCATGGCCACAACCACGTCGCCGGCCACGATCCGATGGGCCCCGAGGATCTTGTCCCGCTCCACCACCCCGGTGGCCGCACCGGCCACGTCGTACTCGTGCTCGCCAAGCAAGCCGGGATGCTCCGCGGTCTCGCCGCCGAGCAGCGCACAGCCGGCCTCGACGCAGGCTTCGGCGATGCCCTTGACGATCGCCGCGATCCGTTCCGGGACGACCTTGCCGCAGGCGATGTAGTCAGTCATGAACAGTGGTTCGGCACCGCAGACGACGAGGTCGTCGACCACCATGCCGACCAGGTCGAACCCGATCGTCTCGTGGGAGTCCATCGCCTGGGCGATGGCCACCTTGGTGCCGACGCCGTCGGTCGAGGTAGCGAGCACCGGTGCGGCGTAGGCGGCGATGCGGCTGGCATCGAACAGCCCGGCGAACCCGCCGAGCCCGCCGAGTACCTCCGGCCGGCGGGTCTTGCCGACCCACTCCTTCATCAGCTCGACGGCGCGGTCGCCGGCTTCGATGTCGACACCGGCGGCCGCGTAGGCGGATCGGGTGCCACCAACGGGTTGGGTCACGAATGCTCCTGGGTGGGTTTCGACTCAGACGCCATCGAACGGGCGATCACGGACGGCTGAGTGCGTCGACCGCACCCGCGCCGACGACCGAGGAGACGAGGCCGTCCACGTCGGTCCGCGTGCTGTCCGGCAGGCTCGCGCCGCCGATCCGCTCCCGCAGCGGCAGCTCGACCGGGTAGACCCCGTCGAAGCAGGCGCGGCACAGATTGTCCTTGGGCACCTCGGTCGCAGCCACCAGGCCCTCCAGGGACACGTACGCCAGCGAGTCGGCGTCGATGGAGCGGCATATCTCATCGGTGTTGAGGCCCGTTGCGATCAGCTCGGCCCGGCTGGCGAAGTCGATGCCGTAGAAGCACGGCCACTTGACCGGCGGGGAGGAGATGCGGACGTGCACCTCGAGCGCTCCGGCCTCACGCAGCATCCGGACCAGGGCGCGCTGGGTGTTGCCGCGGACGATGGAGTCGTCCACCACCACCAGCCGCTTGCCGGCGATGACATCGCGCAGCGGGTTCAGCTTCAGCCGGATGCCGAGCTGGCGCAGGGTCTGGCTGGGCTGGATGAACGTACGCCCGACGTAGGAGTTCTTGACCAGACCCTGGCCGTAGGGGATGCCGGACTGCTCCGCGTAGCCGATGGCGGCGGGCGTCCCGGACTCGGGGACCGGGATGACCAGGTCGGCGTCGACCGGATACTCGCGGGCCAGCGTGCGGCCCACCTCCACCCGCACCGAGTGCAGCCGCTTGCCCGAGATGGTGGTGTCGGGCCGGGCCAGATAGACGAACT
The DNA here is from genome assembly GCF_056896895.1 of Microlunatus sp. M237. NCBI lineage: Bacteria > Bacillati > Actinomycetota > Actinomycetes > Propionibacteriales > Propionibacteriaceae > Microlunatus > Microlunatus sp. M237. The sequence continues at coordinate 972,466 of NZ_JBXHBL010000001.1, forward strand.
CGAACAGGCAGCCCTTGGGCGCCGGCTTGGCGAACTGCTGGGTACGCAGACCGTTCGCGTCGATGGCGATCAGCTCGCCGGGCTCGATCTCGCGGATGAAGGACGCCCCGACGATGTCCAGGGCAGCGGTCTCGCTGGCCACCGCCCAGCCACGCTCCAGCCGGCCGAGCACCAGCGGACGGATGCCCTGCGGGTCGCGAGCCGCGTAGAGGGTCTCCTCGTCCATGAAGACCAGGCTGAAAGCACCCTTGAGGTGCGGCAGGACCTCCGCGGCAGCCTCCTCGATGGTGAGATCGGGGTACGTCGCCATCAGCGCGGTGACGAGCGATGTGTCGTTGGTGGCCTCATTGGACAACGCGCCGGGGATCAACGAGTCACCCGGCTGGTCACGCTCGCTCAGCCATTCCGCCAGCTCGTCGGTGTTGGTGAGGTTGCCGTTGTGGCCCAGGGCCAGACCGCCGGAAGCCGTCGGCCGGAAGGTCGGCTGCGCGTTCTTCCAGACACTGGCTCCCGTGGTGGAGTAGCGGGCGTGGCCGATGGCCAGGTGCCCGCGCAGGGAGTTGAGAGTGGATTCGTCGAAGACCTGCGACACCAGCCCCATGTCCTTGAAGACCATGATCTGGCTGCCGTTGGATACTGCGATACCGGCGGCCTCCTGGCCACGGTGCTGCAGCGCGTAGAGACCGAAATAGGTCAGCTTGGCGACTTCTTCCCCCGGTGCCCAGACGCCGAACACGCCACAAGCGTCTTGGGGGCCACGATCTTGGGGGTCTAGGTCATGAGTGAGACGACCGTCTGCTCGAGACACCGCATCAGTCTATCGTGCCGCCCGCGAGCCACCGACCACCCCCGCGTCCCCTGTCGCTAGCCTTGCCGCCATGGTCACCACCTCCGGGACGAACACCGGATCGTCCCCGCGGCGCCTGCCACTGAGTCGTCGACTGTTCCGGGGGCCGCGCCGCGTCATGATCCGGGACCTGTTGGTCAGCACCGGTACGGCCGCACTCGCGGTCAGCGGCCTGGCGATCTGGTTCGCCGCCGGCGTCGCGCCGAACGACGGCACGATCAACTGGGGACGCGTCCTGGCAGTCGCCTTGTTGGTGGCCGCCTTCGTCAGTGTGGTGATGCGCAAACGCCGGGCGCTGCGGTCCCGTAGCCAAAGTGGCCTGCTGGCCACCTATGTCAGCGTCCGCGCCCTGCTGCTGATCGGGCTCGGCAGCGCCTACCAGCTGCAGCGGCCGGAGGATCGGTGGTGGATCTGGGTGGCGATCGCGATCGCGGCCATCACCGCCCTCGCCGAGCCGGCCATCAAGACGATGCTTGCAGCGGTGCCCGCCCAGCGGGCGATGCACCTGCCGGGGTTGCCGACCCAGCCCACGCCGCCGGTGCCGGCCGGGGTGTCCACCACCATCTCCCTGCTCACCATCCTCGTCGGCGCCGGTTGCGCCGCGCTGGCGCTGCCGGCCCCGCTGCTGCTCGTCGTCACGCTGGTCGGACCGGTGGTCCTGGGTCTGACCCTGCGCCACGCGCTGCGCGCCGCCGCGATCGCGAACCGGATCGAGAAGCAGCTGCCGGGGGTGCTCGCCGACTACGCACCCGCCTTCGTCGTCTACTACGCAGCGGTGAAGGGAGCGGCGTACCAGCTCGGGATGTGGCTGCCGTATCTGGAGCGGCTGAACCGGCCCTTCGTGGTCATCACCCGGGAAGCCTCCACCGTGTCGACCATCGCCAAGCTCACGACGGCCCCGGTCATCACGCCGAACCCCCGCGACCGGTTGCCCAGCCTGGACGCGATGGTGGTGCCCAGCATGAACGCCGCGTTCTACGTCCAGGGCAGCCCCGGCAACCAGGCCTTCCAGCGCTATCGCCGGCTGACCCACGTCTGGCTGAACCACGGCGACTCCGACAAGCAGGCCAACTTCAGTCCACGGCACGCCACCTACGACAAGCTGTTCGTCTCCGGCCAGCTCGGGATCGACCGCTATGCCGCGCACCGGATCACGGTGCCACCGGAGAAGTTCGTCATCGTCGGTCGGCCGCAGGTGGAGCGGATCGAGGTCCGCGACACGCCGCTGGCGCCGGACGCACCGCGAACTGTGCTCTACGCGCCCACCTGGCGGGGTGGCCGGCCGAGCACCGACTACTCGTCGCTGCCCTGGGGGGAGCGGATGGTCGACGCCTTGGTGCAGCGCGGGTTCACCGTGGTGTTCCGGCCGCACCCGCTGTCGTACGCCGGCCGGGACGAGGTCGGCTATGTTCGCGCCATCCAGCGGCGGCTGGAGGCCGACGCCGCCGCCACCGGCCGCGCGCACGTCTGGGGCCGCCAGGCCGAGAAGGACTGGGACATTCCGGACTGCTTCAACCATTCCGACGCCCTGATCACCGACGTCTCGTCGGTGGCCTCGGACTACCTCGCCTCGGGCAAGCCGCTGGCCATGGTGTCCACCAAGTCGTCGGTGGACGCCTTCCGGGCGCAGTACGCGATGGCCAAGGTCGCGTACGTCATCGACCCCGACCTGGCCGAGCTGGAAGCGGTGATCGACCAGCTGTGCGGACCCGACGAGCTCCGCGACGAGCGGGCCGCGTACCGCCGCTATTGCCTGGGCGACGTGGTCGGACCCCAGGCGGCGGAGCCGTTCTTCGCCGCAGCTCGACGGATCGTCGATGGCCAGGGCTGAGGTCCGGTGACCAGCACGACCCGGATCTCCTACGGCGACGACCTGAGCCAGTACGCCGAGCTCTCCATCCCTGAGGGCCCGGGCCGCTGGCCGGTCGCCGTCGTTCTCCACGGTGGCTTCTGGCGGACCGGGTATGGCTGCGACCTGACTGCTCCGCTGGCCGCCGACCTGGTCCGGCGCGGCATTGCCGCGCTCAACGTGGAGTACCGCCGCGTCGGCACCGGGGCGGGCAGCGGCGGCGGCTGGCCGACCACCTGCCTCGACGTGGCTGCCGCGGTCGACTGCCTGGCCGCCGCCGACGACCGGCTGGACCTGACCCGGGTGGTGGCCGTCGGCCACTCCGCCGGGGGCCACCTGGCCGGTTGGCTGGCCGGGCGGGGGGCCGCTCCTGCTGGCTCCCCCGGCTCCGCGCCCCGGGTGCCGCTGACCGGTTTCGTCTCGCAGGCCGGCGTGCTGGACCTGGTGCACGGCGACCGGCAGCAGCTCGGTGGTGGCGCCGTCGGTGACTTCATGGGCGGCTCCGCCGCGGAGCGGCGGCAGGAGTATCTGCTGGCCTCACCGGCCGAGCAGGCGCCGACCGGTGTCCCTTCGATCTGCGTCCATGGCACCGCCGACGATGTCGTGCCGATCGAGCAGTCCGAGCGGTTCGTCGCCGCTGCGACCCGGGTCGGTGACCGGAGCCGGGTGGTGCCGATCGAGGGCGCCGACCACTCCGCCATGATCGATCCGGACTCACCGGCCTGGGCCGCCTGCCGGACTGCGGTGGTGGAGCTGCTCGGCTGATCGCGACCGGGCGCTGCCCGCCGGTTTTGCAGGGCTCGGGCAGGGGTACCGACCGATAGACCAGCGAGCGGCCGCGACCAAGGCGGCGTACCAGGGAGACGACATGGCGAACGACCAATACACCTTCACCGATCCGAGCAAGATCTACACCGACATCGACCCCACGGCGCAGGAGCAGGCCGGGTCGGGTCTGGACAGCGAGCTGGAGAACCGCGCGGACCTCGGTGAGTCGAGCTATCGCGGGACGGGCCGACTGCAGGGACGCAAGGCGCTGATCACTGGCGCGGACTCCGGCATCGGCGCCGCCACCGCGATCGCGTACGCCCGGGAAGGCGCCGACGTCGCGCTGTCGTACCTGCCCGGCGAGGAGGAGGACGCCCGCCGCATCGTGAAGCTGATCGAGGAGGCCGGCCGGGTGGCCGTGCCGATTCCGGGCGACCTCACCGACGCCGCGTACTGCCGTGAGTTGGTGGCCAAGGCCGTCGACGGGCTGGGCGGACTCGACATCGTGGTGAACAACGCCGGCAAGCAGCAGCACGTCGAGGATCTCGCCGACCTGTCCGATGAGCTGTTCGACGAGACCTTCAAGACCAACGTGTACGCCATGTTCTGGGTGACCAAGGCGGCACTGCCGCACCTCAAGCCCGGCTCCACCATCATCAACACCTCGTCGATCCAGGCCTACCAGCCGTCGCCGAACCTGCTCGACTACGCCACCACCAAGGCGTCGATCAACACCTTCTCCAAGGCGTTGGCGCAGCAGCTCGCCCCCAAGGGGATCCGGGTCAATGTCGTCGCCCCCGGGCCGATCTGGACCCCGCTGCAGACGGCCGGCGGCCAGCCGACCGAGGAGCTGCCCGAGTTCGGTCAGGCGACGCCGCTGGGACGGCCCGGCCAGCCGGCCGAGCTGGCACCGGCGTTCGTCTTCCTCGCGTCGCCCGAGTCGAGCTATGTCATCGGCGAGACCCTGCACGTGAACGGCGGGTCGCCCACCCCCTGATGACTGTTCCTGACCTGGACCCGGTCCGCTCCCCCGTCCCGGACACCGCGGATCGGGTCAACGGGTATGCCGACCTGCGCAGCTATGCCCCGATCGGGGACACCCAGACCGTGGCCCTGGTGGCGCGCGACGGCAGCATCGACTGGTGGCCGATCCCAGACCTCGACTCGGTGCCGGTCTTCAACGCGCTGCTGGACGCACCCAACGGCGGCCGGATGGAGCTGGCACCGGTGGAGCCGTCGCAGACGACCCGTCGCTATCTGCCCGGCACGAACGTGCTCGAGACGACCCACCGGACCGCCACCGGGGTCGTCCGGGTCACCGACGCGCTCAACACCGGACTGGCCGGGAAGCTGCCGTGGGTCGAGCTCGCCCGCCGGGTCGAGGGGGCGGAGGGCGCTGTCGCGATGCGATGGACGGTGGCGCCGGGGACCTGCCTCAACACCGGATCGCCGTGGGCCCATGAGACCACCCACGGCGTTCTGCTGCGGGTCGGCCCGGCCACCATGGCGGTCCGGGTCATGGGCGAGATGACGCAGGAGGTGACGGACCAGTCCATCAGCGGCGGCTTCGTGGCTGAGCCCGGCGACCGGCGCCTGGTCGGTGTGGTCGCCACCGTCGACGAGCCGCTCTATCTGCCCAGCGCCGAGGACATCGACCGGGGCCTGGACCGCTCCATCGCCAACTGGGAGCGGTGGACCGACCAGTTCGCCTGCCTCGGCGAATGGGGCGAGGCCGTGCAGCGGAGCGCCCTGCACCTCAAGTTGCTCATCCACGGCCCCAGCGGCTCGGTTGCGGCGGCAGCCACCACCTCGCTGCCGGAGTCACTGGACGGCGGCAAGAACTGGGACTACCGCTACGCCTGGATCCGCGACACCGCGTACGCATTGAAGGCGCTGTTTCGGTTCGGGCTGCGGGAGGAGACCCACTCCGCGGTGAGCTGGCTGCTGCGGACCATCTGCGAGAACGGTCCCACCATCGGTGTCTTCTATCGGTTGGACGGCACTGTGCCCGGCGACACTGAGGAGCCGGAGGTGCCCGGCTGGCGCGGCATCGGACCGGTGGTCACCGGAAACCGAGCGGTGTCACAGCTGCAGCTGAGCGTGTTCGGCGACCTGTTCGACACGGTCCGGCTGTACGTCGACAACGGCCACGCCCTCGATGCGGGCACCGGGCGGCTGCTGGCCGGGATCGCCGACCAGGCCTGCGACGCCTGGCGCCGGCGCGACGCCGGCATGTGGGAGCTCCTCCGCCAGGAGCACTTCACCTCGTCGAAGCTGAGCTGCTGGCAGGCACTCCGCCACGCCACCCATCTGGCCGAGCTGGGTCAGATCCCGGGCGACCCGAGCCGCTGGCGCAACGAAGCCGAGCGGATCCGGGCCTGGGTCGAGTCCGAGTGCTGGTCGCCGGAGCGCAACAGCTATGTCTGGTATCCGGGCAGCGACGAGCTCGACGCATCGATCCTGCTGCACGCCGGGAGTGGGTTCGACACCGGTCCACGGATGTCCGCGACGATCGACGCGCTCCGCGCCGAGCTCGGCACCGGCCCACTGCTGCACCGCTACTCCGGGGCGCAGAAGGAGGAGGGCGCCTTCTTGGCCTGCTCCTTCTGGGCGGTGTCAGCGCTGCATCTCGTCGGTCGGACCGACGAGGCCCGTGAGCTGATGAACGAGCTCGTCACCTTGCCGAACGACGTGGGGACGATGGCCGAGATGATCGACCCGGCCGACAACGCGTTCCTCGGCAACCTGCCGCAGGGCCTCAGCCATCTGGCCCTGATCGGCGCCGCACTCGATCTGCAGGAGTGACGGCGCCTGCGGGTTGGTGATCAGCTGCGGCCGAGCGACTCCAGGAAGAGGGCCTCGGCCAGGCAGGCGGCCCGGAAGTCGCCCAGGTGCAACGACTCGTTCTGGCCGTGCGCGCGGGAGTCGGGGTCACCGACCGCCGTGACGAGGACGGTGGCGCCGGGGAACGCGTCGGCGAACTCGGCCACCATCGGGATGGAGCCGCCCTGGCCGATGAAGACCGGTTCCACACCCCACGCCTCGGCGAACGCAGCGCGGGCCGCCTCGGCGTAAGGACCCTCGAAGGGGATGACCGACGGCTCCCCGGTGTCGCCCGGGGTGACGCTGACCTGCGCGCCCCACGGTGCGTGGGTCTCGAGGTGGTGGGTCAGGTGCTGCAGAGCACGACCGGCGTCGTCACCCGGAGCCACGCGGAGACTGATCTTCGCCCGCGCGGCCGGGATCAACGTGTTGGAGGCCTTGGCCACGGGGGTGGCGTCCAGGGCGATCACCGCGAGAGCCGGCTTGGTCCAGATCCGCTCCACCACGGTGCCGTCGCCGAGGTAGGCGACGCCGTCGAGGATGCCGGACTCCGCCCGCAGCCGGTCGGCCGGATACTCCAGATCCGGACCGGGTCCAGATTCCAGGCCGGCCACGGCCACATTGCCGGCATCGTCGTGGAGGGTGGCGAGCAACCGGCACAGGGAGGTGAGCGCGTCCGGCACCACACCACCGAACGAGCCGGAGTGGATCGCGTGGTCGAGCGTACGCACCTCCACGACGCAGTCGGCCAGGCCTCGCAAGGTGGTGGTGAAGGAGGGCGCTCCCACTGTCCAGTTGCCGGAGTCGGCGATGACGAAGACGTCTGACGCCAGTGCGTCGGCGTTGGCCCCGAGCAGCCGGGACAGCGACGGCGACCCGACCTCTTCCTCGCCCTCGATGAACAGCGTCACGCCGACCGGCGGCTTGCCGTCGAAGGCTCGCAACGCGGCCAGGTGGACGGCGAACCCGCCCTTGTCATCGGCGGCGCCGCGCCCGAACAACCGGTCCCCGACCTCAGTGGCCGCGAACGGCTCAGTGTTCCAGCCGGCTCGCTCACCCTCGGGCTGCACATCGTGGTGGGCGTACAGACAGACGGTGGGCTTGCCCGCGGGGGCCGGGAAATGCGCGATCACCGCCGGCGCACCGCCCTCGGCGGTGATGCGAACATCGGGGCAGCCGACGTCGCGCAGCAGCTGCGCCACGGTCTCCGCCGAGGCGTGGACCTGGTCGGAACGACCCGGGTCGGCACTCACCGACTCGATCGCCACCAGCTTCTTCAGGTCGTCCAGAACACCGGGAAGAACCGACTCCACGTTCTTATGCACGCTCATGGAACGACCCTATGACGGCAGACGGATGAGTAATATGTCGGGCCGTGCCGTGGCCGATCGCGGCACCAGGTCGAGCGATCCCGGAAGAGGGAACATGAGCCATCCGCGCATCAACCAGCAGACCGCAGTGCAGCTGCTGCAAGACGCCTTCAATCGCGTGGTGGAGACGCAGCAGCCGCAGATCGAGCGGGCCGCTGCCCTCGTGGTCGACTCGCTCAACGCTGGTGGCATCATCCAGGTGTTCGGCACCGGTCACTCGCGCAGCTTCGCGATGGAGCTCGCGGGCCGAGCCGGCGGCTTGGTGCCGGCGAACAAGCTGGCCCTCTCGGACCTCGTCTTCTACGGCGACCTGGAGCCGGATGCGGTGCTGGACCCGCTGCTGGAGCGCGACGACACACTGGCCGAGTCGCTGCTGTCCGTGCACGATGTCCACCCGGCTGACATCTTCATCCTCTGCTCGAACTCGGGTGGCAACGGCTCCACCGTCGAGCTGGCCAGGCTGGCCGTGGAGCGCGGACACAAGCTGATTGTGGTCACCTCGATGGAGCACACCACGAAGATCACCTCCCGTCACCCCAGCGGCAAGAAGCTCTACGAGCTCGCTGACGTGGTGATCGACAACGGCGGACCTTTCGGCGACTCCGCACTGCAGCTTCCCGCTGGACCGGACGGCACGGTCCGTGGCGCTATCACGGCCACCTCCTCGCTGACGGGCACCCTGATCGCGCAGATGCTGGTGACCGAGGTGTGCGGGCTGCTGATCGAGCGCGGCGATGAGGTCCCCGTTCTCATCTCCGCCAACATCCCTGGCGGCGACGAGCACAACGACCGCCTGCGCGAGGCTTACGGCGACCGGGTCCGCACTTCTGGCCCCTGACGAAGCCCGGGCGCCGCTCATGCCGCCACCGGCCTGGCCCGCGACCGCGGCTTGATTTGGCGTGAGGTCGCGGCTGCTTGCCAGACACGGTCGGTGAAGGCGTTGTTGCCCAGGGCGTGGGTGCCTTGGTTGGTGACTAGGTAGACCCAGCCGTGCGGTGATCGCCACAGGTACTCACCGGGGACGGGTTGTCGGAGTCGCCACCGGCCGTGGGTCTTCAGTCGGTGATGTCGTCGGTCAAGCGGGCCGAGGTTCGCCAGGCTGGTCTGCTCCGGTGGGCCTGGGTTGGCGTAGGGGATGGTGTGGTCGAGATCCATGGTGCGGCTGAGGCTGGTGCCGTAGGGGAAGACATCGGCCGGATTGCGGAGCCGCAACGCCTCACGGTGGCGGTGCGGGACTTCGTACGCGTCTACCGGTGCTGGGTTCGGGTCGAGGACGGGGCGGACGGTGATGGTGTTGGGGGTGTCACGGAGGAACCGGCGGATCTGGTCAATCGTGACCGGGCCGTCGCCCTGGATCCGACCCACGAAGCCACCGCTGGCGGTGACTTGGGCGTCCCTGTCGGTCCGACCCGTGTGGTCACCAGCCCCAGCACAGCTGCCGGGGTGAGGCTGGAGAGCGTCAGCAGCTCCGTCCTTGGTCGCGTTCACCAGTGCTTCGTGGCTGAGGTGAATGTAGAGCGTGGTCCGCGGCCGAGCCTTCACCGGATCCACGGTCGGTCCGTCGAACCGCACCGACTGATGGGTGTCGGTGCTGCCGGGGTCGCCGGTACTGGGCTCGACCTGATCACACGGGTCACCCTGATGGGCCTGCAGCAGCGCCAACGCCGTCGCCGGCTGCCCCAGAATCCCGATCGCCCTCGACCGACGCACCCCCACCGGACCGGTATCGCCCTCCAGCTGAAGAATCTCCGCAATCCGGTTCACCATCGCGACGAACCAGACCACATCACCAGCATTCGCCCGGGCCACCAGCACCTTCAACCCACCCACTTCGGTGCGACCGGCACGGACGAACCGTTCCGCCTCCCACAGCCGGGCCCGTGCTTCCGCTCCGACGGGGTCGGCGCTCATCACCGCTGCCTGCAGCAGGTTCTCAAACCGTGCCCAGGAGATCGCCCCGATCGGACCGGCCACCATCGCGTCGACCATGCTGGCTGCGTCGATTGACAGGTGGCGGGTGTGTTGCGCGACCTTACGGGCCTTCCACCCCCGCACCTCCCCTGCCAACACCCGTGCCCAGAGCCGCGGGAAGCGGTGCCGTAGATCCAACGCATCGGCCATCTGCGCCGACGCAGCGCCGGTCGTGGTCTCCTGCAACGCCCCCAGCTCCCCGGCGGCGTACTCCGACACCAACGGCGTCCCGTCCCCACCGAGCTGACGAAACTGCTCCCGCACCGGTTCAGGTTCGGACACCAACTCCGGATCGGGTCCGTGCAAGTCAGCCCAATGCGCCGCAACGACCAGCAGCCGCGTCTCGGCCATCACCACCATCCGGTGCAGTTCAGCGACGCACGTCGCAGTCGCCGACGTGTCAGCCGGCAACTCCCCCCGTAAATCGAACATACGTACAATTTACGACCTGCCACTGACAGTTTCAGTGCTCATCCACAGGGGCCACCGCGCCAGCAAGATGCCGCCTCGGCAGGACCGCATCCCACCTCCACCCAGCACCCAGCACCCATCGCCCCAGCACTCAGCACTCAGCACCACTTTGACGCAGGCCGACCTCGAACACGGCGATCGGTCCGTCGCAACGACCCCATACCGCAAGGACCCTGCTGCACGCCCAGACACTCGACGTCGCCACGTCCTCCGAGCCGTCGCCACGGGCCCAGGATCGACGCACGCCAGCGACGACCGGACAAAGTAGCCAGCATTGGACCGGCGGGGTTGAACGCCGCGTGCTGACAACGTTCGGGTGCGCGGATCGCCGTGGTCACGGCTGAAGTCCGCACCTGGCCGCGGTTGGAGCGTCCTCACCGAACGAGCGACACAACACCCAGCACGCCGTGGTGGCCGTGATCAACCCGTTGCCGTCTTGATCTTGGAACGATGTTGATCTTGGCGGTCGATCAGCGACCAGATCAGCTCGTCGCCACAGCCACCGGATCCGCCGCCAACGCCGCGGGAATGGGGGCCTCCCAGACCGCACGGATCTCTGCGAGCTCCAGGGCGAACTGTCCACTGATCACCAATGCCGCGCCCGCGCCGGACGTCCCGACCGTGCCGATCCGCCTCGCCGGCACCGCGTTGGTCTCGGCCAGCTCCATCAGGCGCGCCTCCTGCGAAGCCGGCAATGACACGACGACCCGGCCCGTGCTCTCGGAGAACAAGAACACGAACGGGTCGATCCGTCCCGGTACGGCCACCTCGACGCCGAAGCCCTTGCGCAGCGAGGACTCGACCAGGGTCTGGGCCAGTCCGCCGTCACTGACGTCGTGGGCGCAGCTCAACACGCCCTCGCTGGCCGCGGTGACCAGCAGCGACGCCAGCCGCTTCTCATGCTCGAGATCCACCACCGGAGGCAGCCCGCCCAGGTGGTCGTGCACGACCTGGGCCCAGGCCGAGCCGGCCAGCTCGTCGCGGGTCTCCCCCAGCAGCCAGACGCTGTCCCCGGTCCCGGCGAAGCCCACCGGAGTGCGCTTGGTGACGTCCTCGATCACGCCGAGCACGCCCACGACCGGGGTCGGCAGGATGGCGGAGTCGGCGGTCTGGTTGTAGAAGCTCACGTTGCCACCCGTGACCGGTGTGCCGAGCACCTTGCAGCCGTCCACCAGACCACGGATGGCCTCGGTGAACTGCCACATCACGTCCGGATCCTCCGGCGAGCCGAAATTGAGGCAGTCGCTGACCGCCACCGGCTGGGCACCGCTGACCGCCACGTTGCGGTACGCCTCAGCCAGCGCCAGCTGTGCGCCGGCGTACGGGTCCAGATAGGTGAACCGGCCGTTGCAGTCGGTGGCCAGTGCGACCCCGAGCCCGCTTTCCTCGTCGATCCGCAGCATGCCGGCGTCTTCGGGCTGAGCCAGCACCGAGTTGCCGCGCACGTAGCGGTCGTACTGGTCGGTCACCCACGACTTGTCGCACAGGTTCGGCGATCCAACCAGCGCCAGCAAGGTGTCGGCCAGCTCGCCGCCGGCCCGCGGCCGTGCCAGTCCGTCCGGGGTACGGCTCTGCAGCTCGTCCTGCCACGACGGCCGGGCGTACGGGCGCTCGTAGACGGGCCCTTCGTGGGCGACGGTACGTGGGTCGACGTCGACGACGGTCTCGCCGTGCCAGTCGATGATCAACCGGTCGTCCTCGGTGACCTCGCCGACCACGGTCGCCTGCACGTCCCACTTGGCGCAGATGGCCATGAACTGCTCGACGTCACCGGGCTCGACGACGGCCATCATCCGCTCCTGCGACTCGCTCATCAAGATCTCCTCCGGGCTGAGCGAGGAGTCCCGGAGCGGGATCAGGTCGAGGTCGACGTGCATGCCGCCGTCGCCGGCTGCCGCCAGCTCGGAGGTGGCGCAGGACACACCGGCGGCACCGAAGTCCTGGATGCCGTTGATCACCCGGGCGGCGAACAGCTCCAGGGTGCACTCGATCAGCAGCTTCTCCATGAAGGGGTCGCCGACCTGCACGCTCGGCCGCTTGGCCGGTCCGGTCTCGTCGAAGGTCTCCGATGCCAGGATCGAGGCACCGCCGATGCCGTCGCCGCCGGTGGCGGCGCCGTACAGGATGACCTTGTTGCCCGCACCGGTGGCCTTGGCCAGGTGCAGGTCCTCGTGCCGGAGCACACCGACGCACAGGGCGTTCACCAGCGGGTTGCCGAGATAGGACTGGTCGAAGACGACCTCGCCACCGATGTTGGGCAGTCCGAGGCAGTTGCCGTAGCCACCGACCCCCGCCACCACGCCGGGGAGCACCCGGGCCGTGTCGTGCGCGTCCAGCGGGCCGAACCGTAGCGGGTCCATCACACCGATCGGACGGGCGCCCATGGCGAGGATGTCGCGGACGATGCCGCCGACACCGGTCGCGGCACCCTGGTACGGCTCCACGTAGCTCGGGTGGTTGTGGGATTCAATCTTGAACGTGACGGCGTAGCCCTGGCCGACGTCGATCACTCCGGCGTTCTCGCCGATGCCGGCGAGCAGCTTGCCCCGCGGCGTCTCCTGGGTGAGCTCGCCGAAGCGCCGCAGGTGAACCTTCGACGACTTGTAGGAGCAGTGCTCCGACCACATCACCGAATACATGGCCAGCTCGGCCGACGTCGGGCGTCGACCGAGGATCTCTCGGATCCGGTCGTACTCGTCGCTCTTCAGCCCGAGCTCCGCCCACGGCTGGGAGGTCTCAGGGGTCTGCCGTGCATTCTCGACTGTGTCCGCCACGGGGCAAACGCTACCGGCTCGGCGGGGTGGTCCAGGACAGCTGCCCGTCGCGCAGCGCCCGACCGACCCACAGCGACGCGATGGTGATCACGAACACGCCGGTGAGCGTGACCCAGACACTGATCCCGCCGTCGTTGAGGAGGGTGCCGAGCACGGCGGTCGCCAGCGCGGCGATCGCCACCGGCCGCAGGGTGGAGAACTCGTCGCTCAGCACCGGCACCAGGTGTCGCAGCATGACGACCCACAGCGCGATCCCGAGCACCACAGCGATCAGCCCGGGCACGTTGAGGATCGTCTCGGCCGACGCCACCGCCTTGCGGAAGACCACGTCGCCGGCGTCGCCGTCGATCACCCGCTGCACGAAGTTGCCCAGATGCGATCGTTGGTCGGCCCCGCGGCGCCAGTCCAGGACCGAGATCGCGGCGATGGCCACCACCGCAGACGCCCCGACGACCAGCAACCGGGGCCAGGTGACGCGGATGCCGGACAGCACCAGCACCAGCCACACCACCGGCGGCGTCAACGCGATCACCCCGCCGAAGTCAGTCCCCATCGACGGCCAGCCCTCGCAGAGCACGATGCCGAAGCCGATCGCGGCCACGGCGACGACGGCCGCCATCCGACGCCCCTGCGCCAGGAACCGGGATGCCACATGCCCGGCCAGCACGAGCCCCGCGGCGGCGTACGCGGCGAAGGTGACATTGCCGAAGCCGTACCAGCGCAGCGCGAAGATGGGCCGCGAGTTGAGCAGCGAGCCCGGCTGCATCACCCCACCCAGGGCGGCGTCGCAGGTGAAGGCCGCCACGGTCAGCCCCGCGGCGGCGATCTCCGGCGGCACCCGCAGCAGCCGGGCCAACCCGAAGGCGGCCGCGGTGAGCCCGAGCGCCCAGGCCCAGATCGCCACCCCGAGGGCGAGCGCCGGGTTACTGCTGTATTGCCAGCCCACCGCACCGGTCAGCATCATCACCGCGCTGAGCACCGTCCCGAACACCAAGATCACGCGGGCCGGCAGGAACCGACGCCGCAGCAGCGAGACCACGAGCACGACGAACAGCACGGCGCCACCAGCACCGAGCACGAGATAGCCGACCGGCGTCGCATCGGAAAGCGCGGCCACCGAGGCCAGCTCGGCCTCGTAGCCGGCCAGCGTCACCGTGGCCGGGATCACCGCGAGCGGGGCACCGTCGACGGGCAGCTCGGCCGCCGGAGGCCCCGATCGACCGAAGTCGATCAGGGTACGGGTGAGGTCGGTCAGCGTGATGATGCCGCTGCGACGGGTGCTGGCCGAGGTGAGGAAGCCGGACTGCGGGGCCCCCAGCCGGTACGCCACCTGCAGGCCCGGGTCGTCGGAGCCGGGAGCCGGCCCGATGCCGGTCACGAACAAGGTGACGTCGGGCCGGTCTGCGAGCACCTCGATCAGCTGGTCAGAACCGGCGCCGGCATCGACCAGAGTGATCGGGCAGGACAGGCTCGCACCGTCGGCTGCGAAGGCCTCCGGTGTCCGGTAGCGGGCCAGCGTCCCATCCGGTCGCGCGGCGGCGATGGCCGCCCCTGGGCCGACTGCCTCCACGCAGCCCGACACCGACCCGGCCAGCGTCCCCACCCGGGCGTCACCGCGATCGGCCGCGACCGCCGCCGTGTAGGCGGGCCAGTCGGCCACGACCGCGCCACTCACCTGCGGGTCACAGAGATCGCCGACCGACGCCCGGCGACCGGCGCCCAGGGTCATCCAGCCGGCGGCGGCGCAGCTGCCGACGTAGCGCGGCCGGACAGCCACCGCACCGACCTGGGCGTCGTCGAGGTGCTCAGTCAGCACCGCGCGGTCGGTGGCGGTCGGCGCGTAGCGGCCGGTGACTCCCACCACGACCACCCGGCTGGTGACAACGGGCGACTCCACCGCCGGCTCGGCCAGCGAGTGCACCACCCGGAGTCCGGCGAAGACGGCGAGCACGAGCAGCAGCACGACCGTCCAGCGCCGACTCAGCGGCCAGCGCCGGGTCCGAGAGGCCATCGAGGTGGGTCAGACCTTGGCAGCGAGGAAGCTCATCACGCTGGCGAACATCGGGCGTCCGTCCAGACTCGGCGAGGTCAGCGGGTCGACGTTGTGCTCGGGGTGCGGCATCAGACCGACCACGTTGCCGCGCTCGTTGCAGATCCCGGCGATGTCGCGGAAGGAGCCGTTCGGATTGGGGCCCACGTAGCGGAAGATCACCCGGCCCTCGCCCTCCAGCCGGTTCAGGGTCTCCTCGTCAGCGACGTAGCCACCCTCGCCGTTCTTCAGCACGATGGTGATCTCCTCACCCTGGCGATACTCCGACGTCCAGGGGGTGTCGACCGACTCCACCCGCAACCGCTGGTCCTTGCAGACGAAGTGGCGGACATCGTTGCGGATCAGCGCTCCGGGCAGCAGGTGCGCCTCGCAGAGGATCTGGAACCCGTTGCAGATGCCGAGCACCGGCATGCCTTCGCCGGCCGCCCGGATGACCTGGTCCATCACCGGCGAGAACCGGGAGATCGCGCCGCAGCGGAGATAGTCGCCGTAGGAGAAGCCGCCCGGCAGCACCACCGCGGACACACCGTCGAGAGAGTCGCTGGCGTGCCACAGGGTGACCGGCTCGGCGCCGGCGACGCGGATGGCCCGCAGCGCGTCGTGGTCGTCGAGTGAACCGGGGAAGGTGACGACGCCGATCCGGGGAGCCATCAGCCGGCCACCGGCGCTTCGGCCGGCTCGACCCGGACGTCGAAGGACTCGATCACGGTGTTGGCCAGCAACGTCTCCGCCGCGTGCCGCACCTGCTCCAGCCGGGCGTCGTCCAGCTCGCCGTCCACCTCGATCTCGAACCGCTTGCCCTGTCGTACCGACATGCCGGAGAAGCCGAGCCGGGTCAGCGCCCCGGTCACCGCCTTGCCCTGGGGGTCGAGAATCTCGGGTTTGGGCATCACATCGACCACAACTCGCGCCATGTCTCGATCCTATCGGGCTCCGGCATCGGCGTACGCCGCCGCTGGTCCGGCGACGATGGTCGGCGCCGAGAACATCGACTGGTCGCTATTGTTGTCGGCCTCGGTCATCTCCATCATCGCGATGGTGATCATCTTCGCCGGGTTCCAGGGCTACATCATGACTGCCGACATCAACACCGGGCTCAAGGACTGACATCGTGGTGGACGACCTCTTCTGGTCCGCGCTGACCGACCGCGCCGACGCCGAGCTGGACGCGCTCACCGCGGGACCGGCGGAGTCGGTCGCCCACGGGTTCGGTCACCGTCAGCTGATGAGGTTCGTCAAGACAGCCGTCGTCTGCTATCTCAACGACCGCTCACGCTGGTACGCCCGACCCGATGCGCTGACGCCGGTGCCGAGCTGGCTCGGCGCGCTCGCCGAGCTACAGGACGAGCACGGCTTCTTTCGCAGTGGGGACAACCTGGCCTCGCCGCCGGACTCCAGCTTCACCGTCAACGACATGGCGATGATCCGGGCGCTGATCGCCCGAGACGGCCGGGCCGATGAGCAGCTGGCCGCCTTCGGTGCGGCGATGGACACCATGATCGGCCGGATCCGGCCGTTCCTGGTCCACGGCGGCGTCCACACCCCCAACCATCGCTGGGAGATCGCCGCCGCCCTGGCGCGGCTGAGCGCGCTGGCCGCGGACCCGGAGGTGTCGGCCCGGGTCGAGGAGTGGCTGGCCGAGGGCGTCGACATCCATCCTGACGGGCTCTACTCCGAGCGCAGCCCCAACTACGCGGCGCACGTGTCCAACCCGTCATTGATCACCTTGGCCCGGCACACGGGTCAGGTCGAGCTGCTCGACCTGGTCCACCGCAGTCTGCACGCGCAGCGCGAGCTGACCGACGTGGACGGCCAGGTGGAGACGGTGCACTCGCGGCGCCAGGACCAGAAGACCGGGTTCGACGTCGGCCCCTTCCTGATGCAGTACCGCCGGTTCGCCGTCACGCACAGCTGCCCCGAGTGCACTCAGATGGCCCGGCTCGCCCTGCCGCACCTGGACCGCGACGCGGCCAGCGCGCTGGCCGAGCTGCTGGACGAGCCCGAGCTGGGGACCGAGCTGGCCGACGACGATGCGGCGGCCACCATGCCCGCGGTGTCGGAGTTCCCCTCTTCCGGGCTGGTACGGCTGCGTCGGGGTCGAACGGTGACCACGGTGTACGGCGGCTCCGACGTCGCGGCCGTGGGCCGGATCGCCTCGGGTCTGGCCTGCAACCCCACCTTCCTGCGCTGGCGGTTCGGCTCAGTGGTGCTCGACTCGATCAGGCTGTCGCGCAACTTCTTCGGCCTGGGTCCATTCCGCAGCCAGGGCCTTCGCCTGGACGGCAACGTGGTGCATCTGCGCGAGCACGTCTCGGCTTCGTACTACCAGCCGCTGGCGGTCACCGACCGGCGCGCCGACGCGGACTACGCGCTCGAGCACGAGGGCCGGTTCGCTGCGGCCATGCAGTTCTCGGCCCGCGCCAGCGACGAGGTGAGCCTCGACACGGCCATCGACGTCACCATGGGCGAGGACCAGCTCTGGCTGGACGCGGAGCTCTCCGGGGTCGAGACGTCGTACGCCTTCGAGCTGGTGTTTCGACCCGGCGGGGTGCTCACCGGGGCCCGCGAGCTGACCGAGCCGGACCGCTATGAGCTGGTCGCCGGCGAGGGCCGATACCAGGTCGGGAACGACGTCGTGACCTTCGGACCCGGCGGCGGGTCCGGACCCGACCAGCCCCCGATCTACGACCCGGGCGAGGCGTACACCTTCCTCAACGGTACCGACGCGCTCGGCGGGGTGCGGGTGCACATCACCGGACGCGCCCCCGGCTCAGTCAGCCTGCGGCTGGCCGGCTCACTTGGCCCGGCGCAAGCGGGGACGTCGGGCTGAAGCGGCTGCCGACCAGCCGTTCGTACGCCTCGACGTAGCGCGCCCGGGTGGCCGCGACGACGTCTGCCGGCAACGCCGGCGGCGGGGTGTCGGAGTCCCGGTCCCAGCCCGACTCGCGGAGCAGCCAGTTGCGGACGTACTGCTTGTCGAACGAGTCCAGCGGACCGCCGGGCGACCAGGTGGCGGCCTCCCAGAACCGCGACGAGTCGGGGGTCAGGACCTCGTCGCCCAGCACGACCGTGCCGTCCGACCGCCGGCCGAACTCCAGCTTGGTGTCGGCCAGGATGATCCCTCGTCCGCGGGCCACCTCTTCGGCCACGGAGTAGACGCCGAGCGTAAGGTCGCGGAGCTGGCCGGCCAGCTCGGCACCGATCAGGTCGACCACGACCTCGAACGTGACGTTCTCGTCGTGCTCCCCCACGGCCGCCTTGGTCGCCGGGGTGAAGATCGGTTCCGGCAGCCGCGAGCCGTCCACCAGACCGTCGGGCAGCGGGACGCCGCAGACGGTGCGGGTCTGCTGGTATTCCAGCCAGCCCGATCCGGTGAGGTAGCCGCGCGCCACGCACTCGATCGCGATCATCTCGAGCCGTTCGCAAACCACCGCGCGCCCGGCCACCGCGGCCGGCACGTCGGTCGAGATGACGTGGTTGTCCACGACCCCGGCGAGCTGGTCGAACCACCACAACGACAGCTGGTTGAGGATCGCGCCCTTGTCCGGGATCTGGCTGGCCAGCACGAAATCGAAGGCGGAGATGTTGTCGGTCGCGACCATCAGCAGCCGCTCGTCGTCCAAGGCGTAGAGCTCACGTACCTTGCCCGAGTGCAGCAACGGCAGGTCCAGCTGGTTCTCGTACATCATCCTCGTATCCGGCAGCGGGTCGGGTGGTCGGGACCATCCTGCCAGCCAGCGCTGAGGGTCGGCCCCCACTGACCCCTGGGTGGTCCCTCAGCGGGCCAGCAGAACCCCGAAACGGGTGCCGCGGTGCGGCACAGTGGAGGTAACACCTCTTCGACCCGTCCAGAAAGGACACTCGACATGGCTTCACTGTCCCGCCCCAGGAACGACCGGATCATCGCGGGCGTGTGCTCGGGACTCGGCCGCAGGTTCGGTCTCAACGCCAACGTCGTGCGATTGATCTTCGTGCTCAGCATGCTCCTCCCCGGTCCGCAGATCCTGATCTACCTCGGCGGCTGGCTGCTGATCCCCAACGAGGTCTGATCCTGCCGGACCCCTCACACGTCGAAGTGCCGATCCCCTAGGTCAACCACTTCGACCGGCGCCGGACTTCCCACCCGGTGCCAGCTCAAGCCCCTCGGTCGCGCAGACCGGGGGGCTTGCGTCTGTTGATCCGGCTGTCACCGACCGGTGTAGAGCGTGCGGACGATGTCCTCGATGGCGGGCTCCTCCAACGTCAGGTCACGGACCTCCGCCTGCGCCGACACGTCCGCCAGCACCCGGGCCGCCGTGGTCTGCTGTGGGGAGAAGGACAACCGCTGCCGCAGCCCGTCCAGCTCAGTGCCCCGGTGCTCGGTCCCGGGCACCCGCAGCGGCGGCCGCGGCTCGGTGAGGTCGACCACCAGCACCCGCGACAGCGCCACCCGTTCGGTCAGCCCGGCCAGGGTGCCGTCGAAGGCGAGCTTGCCGTGGTCGACCACCAGCACCCGGTCGCAGAGTCGTTCGATGTCACTCATGTCGTGGGTGGTCAGCAGCAACGTCGTGCCGGCGCTCGCCCGCTCGGCGACCAGGAACTGCCGCAGCCGCTCCTTGCTGATCATGTCGAGTCCGATCGTCGGCTCGTCCAGCACCAGCAACCGGGGGCGGTGCACCAACGCAGCGGCCACCTCGCCCCGCATTCGCTCACCCAGGGAGAGCTGGCGCACGGGGGTGTCGAGCAGCTGGTCCAGCTCCAAGCCGGCGACGAGCTGGTCGGTGCGGTCCCGGGCTGCGGCGGGGTCGAGCCGGTGGATCGCCGCGAGGATGCGGAACGAGTCGCGCAGCGGCAGATCCCACCACAGCTGGCTGCGCTGGCCGAACACCACGCCGATCTCGCGGGCCAACCGACGGCGCTGCGGCACCGGGTCGAACCCACAGGTGCGCACCTCACCACCGCTGGGCACCAAGATCCCGGTCAGCATCTTGATCGTGGTCGACTTGCCGGCCCCGTTCGCGCCGATGTAGCCACAGGACTCCCCGGCGGTGATGGTGACGCTGATGCCGTCGACGGCGTGCACCTCCCGTCGGCCCCGACGCAGCCGCCCGGTCTTGGTCCGCACGGTGAACGAGCGACGAAGATCGCGGAACTCGAGAATGGTCTCTGGCGTGGACATCTGCGGTCAGCCTCCTGCTCCGGTGAAGTGACGGATCCCGGCTCGCCAGGCCAGCATGGCCAGCAGCCACGACCAGACGGCGAACAGCGGGGCGAACCAGCCCAGCCAGGACGGCAGGAACGCCGGACCCGGCAGACCGAGGATGAGCAGTGCCGGCAGGTACGCCGTCACGGTGGCTGGGACCACGAAGGTGAAGAGCACCCGCAGCGGCGCCATCAGCACGCTGCCGGGCAGCTGCCCGGCGTACCCGCCGCCGTAGACGAAGGCGTTGGTGAACTCGGCGCCGTCGATGACGAAGAACTGGATGCCGCCCGCGGTGGCGAACAGTGCGCCGTAGATCACCGCGCCGACGATCGGGGTGATGAGCAGCAGATACACACCGGCGCCGGTGAGCTCCACCTCGCCCGTGATCAGGACGCCGACCAGGATGATCACACCCAGCGCGGCCCGGCCGCCCCGTCGGAGCTCGAAGTCGGCGGTGATCAACTGCGCCATCAGCGGCATCGGCCGGACCAGGAGCGCCTCCAGCCGGCCCAATCGCAGATAGGTCGGCATCGAGTCGAGCTGGCCGAAGACCAGGTCGGCCAGAGCGAAGGACAAGTTGGCCAGCGCGAACACCAGCGCCGCCTGGGACAGGTTCAGCCCGCCCAGCACCGGCACGTTGTGCAGCAGCACATAGATCTCGGCGAACTCGACCACGCCGAGCAGCAACCCGTTCACCACCTGCACGGTGAAGCTGGCCCGATAGGACAGCTGACTGCGGACCCGGGAGCCGATCAGGATCCGGTACGACTGCGTGCGGCTCAGTCCGGCGCGGTGTTCAGCCACCCTGCACCACCAGCCGGCGGCTGGCCCGCCACAGCACCACGCGCGCCAGGCCGACGAGCACGGCGAGCCAGCCGACCTGGACCACGATCAGACGAGCTACGGCGCTGCCGGTGGCGCGACCGGACATCACGTCGATGGGGGTCTGGAACATGGACGGGAACGGGGAGGCGTACGCGATGGTCCGCAGCCAGTCGGGAAAGATGTGCACCGGCAGGTAGAACCCGCACAGCAGGCTCAATACCACGACGTAGAGGCCGAGGAAGCCACGGACGTCGAGCACCCAGAACGCCAGCAGGTTGAGGGTGAAGCGCGCGGTGAAGCTGAGCGAGACCGCCAGGACGAGGCTGAGCAGCCCCAGTGGGTACGCCGTCCACGAGCTCGGCAGGGCCACGCCGACTACCAGCGCGCCGACCAGCAAAGGCGGCAGTCCGCGGGTCGGCAGCGCGAAGGCCGCCCGGCCCAGGTCGCGGGCCCACCAGGACCATTGCAGGTCCACCGGACGGGCCAGGTCGATGGCGATATCACCGCTCTTGACCCGGTCCGCCAGTTCCACCCAGCCGTAGAGCATCACCGGCGCCATGAAGGCCTGGCCCAGCCACACGTAGGTCGAGGCCTCGGCCACCGAGTACCCGGCCATCGACCCGCCGGCTGTGGTGATGGCGGCGATCAGCACACCGACCCGGATGAAGCCGAAGA
The DNA here is from genome assembly GCF_056896895.1 of Microlunatus sp. M237. Lineage (NCBI taxonomy): Bacteria > Bacillati > Actinomycetota > Actinomycetes > Propionibacteriales > Propionibacteriaceae > Microlunatus > Microlunatus sp. M237. The sequence goes on from NZ_JBXHBL010000001.1 coordinate 994,071, forward strand.
TCGAGTTGGTGAACACCCCGGCGTAGATCGCCATCCGATAGGTGGCGTACCGCGCGAACTCGGCCCGGGCCAGCTCGAGGTAGGTACGCACAATCGCAGGACACTAGGACGCTGCGCCGCAACGGTCAACGTCCCAGGCGTGCCGCCGTCGGAGACCGGCGTGTTGCCCGGGCCGAGCCGACAGGTGGCTAGAGGACCTGACCGGGCCGGTACGCGGCGGCGGTCGGGTTCTCCTGCGCCAGGGCATCGATCTGGCTCACCAGGGTCGCCACCTGGTCGGTGGCGGTGCCGGCCAGCTCGAGCGGGGTGGTGACCAGCGCGTGCAGCTCGTCACGGGTCAGTCCGAGCCGGCCGTCGGCGGCGAGCCGGTCCCACAGGTCGTTGTCGGCACGGCCGGTCTCGCGCATCTCGAGTGCCACCGCAACGGCGTGTTCCTTGATCACCTCGTGCGCGACCTCGCGGCCCACGCCGGCGCGTACCGCCGCCATCAGCACCTTGGTGGTGGTCAGGAACGGGAGGTAGCGGCGCAGCTCGGCGTCGATCACCGCAGGGAACGCACCGAAGTCCTCCAGCACCGACAGGAACGTCTCGAACAGGCCATCGAGAGCGAAGAACGCGTCCGGCAGTGCGACCCGGCGCACCACCGAGCACGACACGTCGCCCTCGTTCCACTGGTCGCCGGCGAGTTCGCCGACCATGGAGACATAGCCGCGGACGACCACGGCCAGCCCGTTCACCCGCTCGCAGGAGCGGGTGTTCATCTTGTGCGGCATCGCGCTCGAACCGACCTGGCCCGGGCGGAACCCCTCGGTGACCAGCTCATGGCCCGCCATCAGCCGGATGCTGGTGGCCACGTTGGACGGCGCGGCCGACACCTGGGCCAGCGCGGTCACCACGTCGTAGTCCAGCGAACGCGGATAGACCTGTCCGGTGCTGGTGAAGACCCGGGCCACGCCCAGGTGGGCGGCGATCCGCTGCTCCAGCTCGGCCAGCTTGGCGCGGTCCCCCGCCACCAGGTCGAGCATGTCCTGGCTGGTGCCGACCGGTCCTTTGATGCCCCGCAGCGGATAGCGGCGGATCAGCTCGTCGACCCGGGCGTGCGCCACCAGCAGCTCGTCGGCGGCGGTGGCGAACCGCTTGCCGAGCGTGGTGATCTGGGCCGCCACGTTGTGCGAGCGCCCGGCGATGGCGGTGTCGGCGTACTGGGCGGCCAGCGAGCCGAGGTGCACCAGCGTCGACACGATCCGGTCCCGGACCAGGTGCAGCGAGGAGACGATCTGCAGCTGCTCGACGTTCTCGGTCAGGTCGCGGCTGGTCATTCCCTTGTGCACGTGCTCGAACCCGGCGAGGGCGTTGAACTCCTCGATCCGTGCCTTGACGTCGTGCCGGGTGACCCGCTCGCGGGCCGCGATGCTGTCCAGGTCGACAGTCGCGACCACCCGCTCGTAGGCGCTGATCACCTCGTCGGGATCGGCCCCGCCGAAGTCGACGCCGAGGTCGCGCTGGGCGGCGAGTACGGCCAGCCAGAGCCGCCGCTCGGCGATGATCTTGTTCTGCGGGGACCAGATGTCGCGCATCGGCTCCGACGCGTACCGGTTGGCGAGGACGTTGGGGACACTCATGATCATCCGACCGTGCTTTCCGCAGCCTGCTGCGCGATGTCACTGCGATAGAAGGAACCTGCGAGCTTGATCGACGCGATCGCGTCGTACGCCGCGTGCCGGGCGACGGTGAGGTCGTCGCCGGTGCCGACCACGCCCAGCACCCGGCCGCCGGCACTGACCAGCCGACCCTCGGCGTCGAGGGCGGTGCCGGCGTGGATGATGTGCCACCCGTCGCCCGGACCCGTGTCGGCGCCGACGATCTCGTCCCCGGTGACCGGAGCCTGCGGATAGTTCTGGGCGCCGAGCACCACGACCACCGCCGCGCCGCTGCCCCACTCCAGCGGCGGCTGGTCGGCCAGCGTCTCGGTCGCGGCAGCGTGCAGCAGCTGGGCCAGCGGGGTCCGCAGCCGGGCCAGCAGCACCTGAGTCTCGGGGTCACCGAAGCGAGCGTTGAACTCGATCACCCGCACCCCGCGGCTGGTCAGGGCCAGCCCGGCGTAGAGCAGGCCGGAGAACGGCGTACCGCGGCGGGCCATCTCGTCCACGGTCGGCTGCAGCACCGTGCGCTGCACCTGCTCGACCAGGTCGTCGGGCGCCCACGGCAGCGGCGTGTAGGCGCCCATCCCGCCGGTGTTGGGGCCGGTGTCACCGTCGCCCACTCGCTTGAAGTCCTGCGCCGGCTGCAGCGGCACCACGGTGGTGCCGTCGGTGATCGCGAACAGGCTGACCTCGGGGCCGTCGAGGAACTCCTCGATCACCACCGCCGCGCACTGCCCGGCGTGGTCCAGCGCGATCTGCCGGTCCTCGGTGACCACCACACCCTTGCCGGAGGCCAGACCATCGTCCTTGACCACGTACGGCGGGCCGAACGCGTCCAGGGCGGCCTCGGCCTCAGCCCGGGTCCGGCACAGACGCGACTGTCCGGTCGGTACGCCCGCCGCGGTCATCACGTCCTTGGCGAATGCCTTGCTGCCTTCCAGCTGTGCCGCTGCGGCGCTGGGCCCGAAGCAGGCGATTCCGGCCGCCCGGACCGCGTCGGCCACGCCGGCGACCAGCGGCGCCTCCGGACCGACTACGACCAGGTCTGCGCCGAGCCGGATGGCCAGCGCCGTCACCGCGTCCGCGTCCATCACATCCACCGGGTGGTTGGTGGCGACGGTGGCGGTTCCCGGGTTGCCCGGGGCCACATGCACCGCCGCGACGGACGGATCCCCGCTCATCGCCAGGGCGAGCGCGTGCTCGCGTCCGCCGGAGCCGACCACCAGGACCTGCAACTGTTCGGCCATCAGAGCAGGTCGTGGATCGCGATCGACTGCTCGCGCGACGGACCGACACCGATGCCGGAGATCCGCGTGCCGCAGGCGTCCTCGAGGAACTTGACGTAGGCCTGGGTGGCCTTGGGCAGGTCCTCGAAGGTCCGACAGCCGGAGATGTCCTCGGTCCAGCCGTCGAGCATCTCGTAGATCGGCTTCGCGTGGTGGAAGTCGGTCTGTGAGACCGGCATGGTGTCGTGCCGCGTGCCGTTGACGTCGTAGGCCACGCAGACCGGGATCTTCTCCCAGCCGGTGAGGATGTCCAGCTTGGTCAAGAAGATGTCGGTGAACGCGTTGGCCTTGGTCGCCGACTCCACCACGAGCGCGTCGAACCAGCCGCAACGGCGCTTGCGGCCCGTCGTGGTGCCGAACTCGGCCCCGATGGTGCGGAGCTTCTCGCCGTCCTCGTCCAGCAGCTCGGTCGGCATCGGGCCCTCGCCCACCCGGGTGGTGTACGCCTTGGCGATGCCCACCGTCCGGGTGATCCGGGTCGGTCCCACGCCGGAGCCGACGCAAGCGCCCGCCGCGATCGGGTTCGACGAGGTGACGTAGGGGTAGGTGCCGTGGTCGACGTCGAGGTGGTGGGCCTGGGCCCCCTCGAACAGGACGACCTTGTCGGCGTCCAGCGCGTCGTTGAGGACCCGGCTGACGTCGGCCACGTGCGGCTTGATGCGCTCGGCGTGTGAGAGCAGATGCTCGGTGACCTGCGCCGGATCGAGGGCGCGGCGGTTGTAGACCTTGAGCAGCAGATGGTTCTTCTGGTCCAGCGACGCTTCGACCTTCTGCAGCAAGATCGACTCATCGAACAGGTCCTGGACGCGGATGCCGATCCGGTTCACCTTGTCCGAGTACGCGGGGCCGACCCCGCGACCGGTGGTGCCGATCTTGGCCTTGCCGAGGAACCGCTCAGTCACCTTGTCGATCACCTGGTGGTACGACGTGATCAGATGCGCGTTCGCCGACACCAGCAGGTGCGAGGCGTCGACCCCCCGGGCCGCCAGCCCGTCAATCTCGGTGAACAGCACGTCGAGGTCGACGACCACGCCGTTGCCGATCACCGGGATGCACGCGGGGTTGAGGATCCCCGACGGCAACAGGTGCAACGCATAGCGTTCGCCGTTGACCACCAACGTGTGCCCGGCGTTGTTGCCGCCGGAATAGCGGACGCAGTAGTCCACCCGGTCCCCGAGCTGGTCGGTCGCCTTGCCCTTGCCCTCGTCGCCCCACTGTGCGCCTACCACCACAATGCCCGGCATGTGATCGCCGCCCTTCTAAAAGAGTGAAGCCCCTCGGCGCTAGGCCGGGGGGCTGTTGCAACGACACTCTAGCGGACGCCGGCGGCCGTGGCCTCGCGGCGCTCAGTCCTGGCGCGCGGACTCGGTCGCGGGGGCGGTGCTCAGCTCGGTGTAGGCGGTCTCCGAGGAGTCCCGCAGGAACTGGGCGCAGCGCTCGTACTCCTCGGTCTCGCCGATCCGCTGGGCGGCCTGGGCCAGGGCCCAGAGCGCCCGCAGGAAGCCCCGGTTGGGCGCGTGCTCCCACGGCACCGGGCCGCTGCCCTTCCAGCCCGCCCGGCGCAGCGAGTCGAGGCCACGGTGATAGCCGGTACGCGCGTAGGCGTACGCCGCGATGTCGCCCTCGGTGGTGTGCATGTTCAGCGAACCTTCGGCCAGCAACGCCCAGCACAGGCTGGAGGCCGGGTGAGCCGCAACGATCTCGAGGAAGCGCTCGCGGCCGCTCTCAGCCACCTCCGCCACGGCTGGGTCGATCGGCAGCAGGGTCGGGCCGGGGCCCGCGCCCAGGGAGGCCAGCAGGTTCTGATGGGTGGTCGGCTCAGTCACCGGACCAATGTAACCGCCCTCGGGCGCGGGCTTCGACCACGCGTTGGGTGGAGGACTCAGAGCCAGTCCTTGCGGCGGAAGACGACATAGAGCACCACGACGGCGACGACCATGAGCCCCAGATAGACCCAGAAGCCCAGCTGCGTGCCGTCGAGCGGGAAGGCGACGTTCATGCCGACGAAGCCGGTGACCAGGGTCGGGACAGCGATCACCGCGGCCCAGCCGGTCAGCTTCTTCATGATCTGGTTCATCCGGAGGTCAGCCAGCGCCAGGCTGGTCTCGAACACCGACGCGAGCGTCTCCAAGAGCCTGTCGGCGGAGTTCGCCACCCGGTGGTGCTCCTCCGCCAACGCGGACCAGCGCCGGCGGGCCAACTGGTCGGCGTCGTCATAGCTCGCGACCAGCTCGTCCATCACTGCTCGCATCGGGTCGGTCAGGCGCCGCAGCTGGGCCAGCGCCGACCGGAGCCGGAAGGCCCACAGCTGCTCGTCACGGGTGAGCGGCCGCTCCTCGAACAGTGCGTCCGCGAGCTGGTCACTGGAGTCCTCCAGCCAGTCCACGGCTGCGGCGTAGGACTCCAGCACGTCGACCAGCACGGTGTGCAGGGCGCTGTCCACACCGCCCTCGGCCAGTTTGTCGGCCGAACCCGTGAGCCGTCGGGCGACGTGGAACCCGGTATCCACCGGGTTGACCAGGCAGATCAGCGCGCGGTCGGTGACGACCATCGCGACGGGGTGCACGTGTAGTTCGGAGCGCTCCGCGTCCAAGGTGACCGCGTTGGTGATCACCAGCCGGCAGCCGGCGAGCTCCTCGAACTTGGCCCGCTGGTCATTCGCGACCAGGTCGGCGATAGCCAGCTGGTCCAGATCCAACGCCGAAGCCACGTCGCGCAGCTGGGAGGCGGCCAGATCCGGGCTCCGGTCCAAGACCCACCACGCCGACGCGTCGGGCTGCAGCTCGAGCACGTCGGCGAGGTCGCCGCCATCCAGGTCTTCGGCAATGACGGTGCGACCCGACCACACCCGGCTGAGCGGGGTCGGGCGCATCAAGACGTCGGTCACGGGTCGAGACTATCCCGGGACCGACGCCACTCACTTGTTGAGTGAGGTGCCCGTGCTACGCAGGTCCTCGCACGCGGTGACGACGCGCTGGGCCATGCCCGCCTCGGCTGCCTTGCCCCAGGCGCGCGGGTCGTAGGCCTTCTTGTTGCCCACCTCGCCGTCGACCTTCAGCACCCCGTCATAGTTGGAGAACATGTGCGCCGCCACGGGCCGGGTGAAGGCGTACTGGGTGTCGGTGTCGATGTTCATCTTGATCACGCCGTAGTCCACCGCCGCGCGGATCTCCTCGAGGGTGGAGCCCGATCCGCCGTGGAAGACCAGGTCGAACGGCTGCTCCTTGCCGATCTTGGCGCCGACAGCCTGCTGGATGTCCTTGAGCACCTCGGGACGCAGCTTGACCGCGCCCGGCTTGTAGACACCGTGCACGTTGCCGAAGGTCAAGGCGGTGATGTAGCGGCCCTTCTCGCCGGCACCGAGCACCTCGATGGTGCGCAGCCCGTCCTCCACCGTGGTGTACAGCTTGTCGTTGATCTCGTGGCTGACGCCGTCCTCTTCGCCACCGACGACGCCGACCTCGATCTCCAAGATGATGTTGGCCTTGCTGGTCAGCCCGAGCAGCTCGTCGGCGATCGACAGGTTCTCCTCCACCGGCACGGCCGACCCGTCCCACATGTGCGACTGGAACAGCGGGTTCTCTCCCCGGGCCACGCGCTCGGCGGAGATCGCGAGCAGCGGCCGAACGAAGCCGTCGAGCTTCTCCTTGGGGCAGTGGTCGGTGTGCAGCGCCACGTTGATCGGGTAGTTCTTGGCCACCTCATGGGCGTACGCAGCGAGCGCGACGGCGCCGGTGACCATGTTCTTGACGGTCGGGCCGGAGGCGTACTCGCCACCGCCGGTGGAGACCTGGATGATGCCGTCCGAGCCGGCCTCGCTGAAGCCCTGCAGGGCCGCGTTCAGCGTCTGGGACGAGCTCACGTTGATCGCCGGGTAGGCGAACGAGCCCTTCTTGGCCGCGTCCAGCATCTCGGCGTAGACCTCAGGAGTTGCGATAGGCATGTCTGACTCTTTCTGCTCTTGGTGCGGATCCGTCGCGGACGGACGTCGGGCGTACACCCCGCCGACGTACGGCCGGGCCACTCGTCAGTCTGTCAAACGTCGCCGTCTCGGGGGAATACCGGGGCGCCGGGTGGTCTGCCACCGCGGGCGTTCTCAAGACCTGATGCTGAGGCGGTGGTGCTGTCCCGAGCGCGAGCGGGTCGCGATGAGTGCGCAGGCGATGACGGCGGCCCCGCCGAGGATCGTCGGCCAAGCGATGTGCTCGTGGAGGATGAGTGCGGCCCATCCGATGCTCACAACGGGCTGAGCGAGCTGGACCTGACTGACCTGGGCGAGTGGTCCTCGTGCCAGGCCTCGATACCAGGCAACGAAGCCGAGGAACATGCTCACGACACCGAGGTAGGCGAAACTGAGCCATTCGATCGGCGTGCCGGTCGGGGGGTGATCGATGATCGAGCGTGTGGTGAGCACGATCATCACCGGGGCAGCAACGACCAGTGCCCACGAGATCGTCTGCCATGAGCCGAGCTGTCGTGACAGCACCCCACCTTCTGCGTAGGCGATGGCGCAGACGACGACCGCAGCGAACAGCAGTCCGTCCGCGAGGTGCAGCCGCCCGAATCCGCCGCTCTGAAGCGCTGCGAACACGACCGTCGCGATCGCCCCAGCGACTGCCGCCAACCAGAACGCGATGTGAGGGCGTTCCTTTGTCCGGATCACCGATACGGCGGCGGTGGCGGCCGGCAGCACGGCGATCACGACGGCTGCGTGGCTGGCAGGTGTTTGCGTCAGGGCGAAGGAGGCGAGGAGCGGGAAGCCCAGCACCGCGCCGGCGGCGACGATTCCCACGCTGATCCATTGGCGCCCCCGAGGACGACGAGCCCGGGTCAGTGCGAGCACCGAGCCGGCGAGAACCGCGGCGATGACCGCGCGTGCGCTCCCCACGAAGAGCGGCGACAGGTGACCCGCTCCGACAGCGAGGCGGGTCAGCGGAACGGTGAGCGAGAAGGCGAGAACGCCCACGAATCCCCAGGCCAACCCGGTGCCGGCGATGGATAGCGGTTCGGTCAGATGAGCGGTAGCGCTATCGTTGCCTTTCATGACCGAGAGTAGCAGTGATCGAGTCGAGGCGGAACTGCAGGCGTGGATCTCCACCGCATCGCCGGGCGCGCGGCTGCCGTCGACTCGTGAACTGACCGCTCGCCATGCCGTAAGTCCAGTGACCGTCCAGGCCGCGCTCCGATCGCTGACGATGCGAGGACTCATTGAGACGCGACCCGGCGTCGGCGCGTTCGTCTGTGCAGCCCGCGCTCCGCGGCCTCATGACTTCTCCTGGCAGACAGCCGCTCTGGGAGCGTCCGCCCTGGTTCCAGGCACGATCTCTGCGGCTACCCGCGCCACCCGCCCTGATGTCATCTCGTTGCACTCGGGATATCCAGATCGCGAGCTGCTGCCCGAACGACTCCTTCGGGCGAGCCTGGCCCGCGCGGCGCGGGGGGATGCCGCCCTCGAGGCCTCAGATCCTGCCGGGTTGCCTGACTTGCGCGCATGGTTCGCCACCGAACTCGCCTCCCAGACACCTACGCAGTTCACCGCACCCACCGCGCGCGACGTGATCGTGCTTCCCGGCAGCCAGCTCGGGCTCGGATCTCTGTTCCGGAGTATCGCCGGCCGCGGAGGAACGATCCTCACCGAGTCACCGACGTACTGGGGAGCGATCCTCGCCGCGGCCCAAGTCGGCGTCACGCTGGTTCCCGTTCCAGCGACCGTCGACGGGCCAGAACTCACCGCCCTCGAACGAGCATTCACCGAGACCGGAGCGCGCGGGTTCTACGCCCAACCGAACTACGCAAATCCCACTGGCGCGCAGTGGTCTCCGAACCGCGCCGAGAGCGTGCTCGACATCGTCCGCTCCCAGGGCGCATTCCTGATCGAAGACGACTGGGCACACGACTTCGGCATCTCCACCGACTCCATCCCGGTTGCCACCAAGGACGACGCCGGCCACGTCGTGTACGTCAGATCGCTCACCAAGAGCGTCTCACCAGCCATCCGAGTGGCGGCCGTCATCGCCCGCGGACCGATACGCCAACGACTGCTCGCCGACCTGCAGGGCCAGTCGATGTATGTCAGTGGGCTGCTCCAGATGGCCGCCCTCGACGTCGTGACACAACCGGCCTGGCAGTCCCATCTCCGCACGCTTCGAAAGCAGCTCCGCAGCCGCCGAGACCTCCTCGTGGACGCGCTCGCATCGCATGCCCCCGAGGCCACGATCGCGACGATCCCCCCTGGCGGGCTCAACCTCTGGGTCCAACTCCCCGAAGCCACAAACCTCGCACGCCTCGCGCAGGACACCGAAGCACGCGGCCTCACCGTCGCGCCAGGCGACGAATGGTTCCCGGCCGAACCCACGGGGCGCTACCTACGGCTCAACTTCGCCGGACCGAACCCGGGAGCCTTTGACCAAGCAGCCGGAATCCTCGACGAGGCGCTCTCGCTGCAACGCTGAACACGTCAACAACGTCATGCCAGCAACAGCTAGTTGTCCAGCTCCTGCAGGTCCACCCCGTGCCGTCCGGCGGAGAAGGCCCGGGCGGTCATGTCCAACGTGGCGGGTCGTACGTTCATGTGGTCGAACGGCACGCTCAACGGTTCGCCGGTGCTGCGCTCCAGCCGCAGGACGGGGCCTTCGAGGAAGCGGCCGCGGCGCGCGGCCAGGCTGGTGACTTCGGGCCACCTGACCGCAGTGCCCGCGATCTCGACGCCGTGGCGATCGATCCGGACGGCGGTGCCGGTGCCGACCTTCCGGGCAGCGGCGCGGAAGCGGAGATAGAGCAGCAGATAGGCGAGCAGCCAGGCGAGCGAGATGGCGATCACGACCCCATAGATCACCAGGAAGCCGGAGCCGGTGAAGTCGTCGCGTCGCCACAGGTAGAGCGCGACAAGGATGATGCAGGTGAGGGCGAAGGTGATGATCCGGCCCCGCAGCAGGCGCTTCCAGCGGTCCGCCTTGGCGCCGGCGCGGGTCGGGTCGAAGGGCACGGTGAGCTCGTCGATGGGCGCTGACGTCATGACGACAGTCTGGCAGTGCGGCCCGGCAGCGGCCGGGCGGCCGGGCCGCAGACCGCGCCGTTGGCCGCTAGAACGGTGAGGAAGGTGTGCGCCTGACTGGTCTGGCTGAGCGACTTGAAGTCGTTGTTCACCCAACGGTTGATCCGCACGGTGCTGACCACCAGCAGCAGTTGCCGGCCGTCGGGCAGCCACAGCGAGATATCACCCCGGCCGAGGCGGAACACGCCGCGGTGCTCGGCCCGCAGCAACCGCACCGGCACCGCCCAGGTCGGCTCAGTTGCGCCGTCCGCGACGAAGTTGAGCATGCCGTCGTGGATCGCCAGCACACCGTGCTGCGCGATGTCGATCGGCGCGTTGAGCACCATCGCCTGCCAGACGCTGGGCGGGGCGCCGCGCGATCCGACCGGGCGGTGGACCCCGTCGGGCGTACGCACCGCCAGCGGCACGGTCGGTCGGCGTTGTTGAGCCATCATCCAGGCCAGGAGCGCGGCACCGCCGAGCAGGACGGGGAAGGACGGCCAGAACATGTGAACGAGGTCGAACAGTTCCATCGGGTCTCAGTTCTCCCGCGCACCGCGGGGGGTGATGGCCATGTGGATCCGGTAGCGGTCGGCGCGGTACCAGGAGGTGGAGAGCTCGATCACGCGCTCACCGGCGTACGTCACCCGCTCCTGCACCAACAACGGGGCACGCTTGGCGATCCCGAGGATGCGCGCCTGGTGGGCGTCCGCGGACTCCGCGCGGACCGTCTGCTCACCACTGGTCACGACCACGCCGTACTCGCTGGCGAACACGTCGTAGAGCGAACCGAGCTCACGGTCGAGCAGCCCCGGGAACAGCGCGGACGGGTAATAGCCGACCTCGTAGGCCATCGGGGTGCCGTCAGCGGTCCGCAGCCGCTCGACCCGCACCACCGGTCGACCGGGTCGAATCCGCAACGCGTAGGACACGTCGTCGTCGGCCACCTGCTCCGTCGCAGACAGCACCACCGTGGCCGGGATGAGACCGCGGTCGCGCATCTCCCGCGAGAACGAGGTGAGGTGCAGTCGTGAGTCGACCTGCGGGCCGGTGACGTAGGTCCCCTTTCCGTGCACCCGCTCCAGGGCGCCGGTATCGACCAGGTCGGCGATGGCCTGCCGGACCGTCACCCGGCTGACGCCGAGGCGGACGACCAGGGCCCGCTCCGACGGAATGGCGTCGCCGGGATTCAGCTCCGCATCGATCAGCTGCTCGAGGATGGCCCGCACCTGGGCCCGCTTGGTGGTCGCCGACCCGAGGGGTCGGTCGATCCGATAGCTGGACAGCCCTGTCCGGTCGACATCTCGTTCCACTGCGTGCTCCTCGTCCCTGCGAACCGCCCTGAGCAGACCAGTTCCATACCAGTATGATCCCCTGTCGCAGGTCCAACAACCCGACGCCCCCGCCGTCTGCCGGCTGCTGGACCTGCACCATCGCGTCGGAACCTGACGCCAGCGGCGCCCGTCCACCCAGGCGCCACGACCCGGTCCGCCGTGGACTGCCGTGGTGGGAGAGGAAGAATCAGCGATGTCGTACCCGCCAACCCCGGCCTACGGGGCGCCGACGACCGGACCCGCCCAGCAGCATCGGGGCGGCAACCCGTTCCTCGGTGGTGCCACCCCTGCGTCCGACGAGCCGCCGGCACGCGGACCGGTGGCCCTCTCGATCGGCCTCGGTCTGGCGTTCAACCTGGTCACCCTGCTGGGCGTGGTCGCCTTCGGCTGGCCGGCCGGCAACGTGTTCGTTCTCTTCTGGCTCGAGAACGCGGTGCTGGGACTGGTCACGTTGGTCAAGGTGCTCTCGGCCCGTGGCGTCTCAACCGGCGGCGGTGTGACGGTGAACGGCCGGCCGGCGGGCTCATCGCCGGGCCTGTACGCCTTGTTCTTCACCTTCCATTACGGGCTGTTCTGCCTGGTGCACGCCGTCTTCACCGGGATCTTGGCGTTCACGATCGGGGTCGAGCCGACCTTCTTCTTCCTCGGTCTGCCCGCTGCCCTGATCGTGGTGCGATACGCCGTCGAGACCGCCACGACGTGGTTCGGCAGCTCGGGGCAGCGCCAGTCCGTGTCGCCGGCCAAGGCGATGATGCAGCCGTACCCACGGATCGTGGTGCTGCATCTGGCCGTGCTCCTCGGCTTCACGCTGGCAGTCGCCGGCTTCGACTCCAACCCGGGCATGGGCGCCTTCTTGGAGCGGACCCAGCCGCTGATGGACGTCCTGCCCGACAGCTGGCAGGCCCCGGGCGTGAAGCTGGTCCTGCTGTTGGTCGTGATCAAGACGGTGGTCGACACCGTCACCACCGCGCGGACGCTGCGCCGGCGCTGAATCGAGGCCGCTGCCGGGAGGTCACGCCCACCGCCGCGCCCAGTGGTACATCGCGATTGCGGCGGCCGCGCCGGCGTTGATGCTGCGGGTCGAACCGTACTGGGTGATGGCGACCAGCTGCGAGCACACGGCCACCATCTCCGCGGTCAGCCCAGGGCCCTCCGAGCCGAACACCAGGCACACCCGCTCCGGCAGCTCGGTGCTCTCCAGCGGGACCGAGCCAGGCAGGTTGTCCACCCCCACGGCGACATAGCCGTCCGCCGCCAGCCGGCCGGCGAAGTCGTCCACATCCGGGTGGTGCTCGACATGCAGATAGCGGTCGGTGACCATCGCGCCGCGCCGGTTCCAGCGGCGTCGCCCGATGATGTGCACCCCGGCCACATTGAAGGCGTTGGCGGTGCGCACCATCGAGCCGATGTTGAAGTCGTGCTCCCAGTTCTGGATCGCGACCCGTAGTGGGTGCCGTCGCCGGTCCAGGTCGGCGACGATCGCCTCCAGCCGCCAGTATCGGTAGCCGTCGACGACGTTGCGTCGGTCACCCTCGGCGAGCAGCTCCGGGTCCAGTCGGGGATCGTCGGGCCACGGCGGCGGGTACGGGCCGACGCCGTGCTCGATCGCCCGGGCCAGATCGTCTTCGCTGAGCTCAGTCACACTGCGCGACGCTACCGTGGCGCGCGACCTCGATCCGCGACGCGGCGCTGCCTGAGCTCAGCCGGTGATCTCGAGCAGCGTGGCGAGGTCCTCGCCGCTCGGCACCCACGCGCCGGCTGTCACGTTGGCCTCGATCTGCTCCACCTTCGTCGCCCCGGCGATCACCGAGCCAACGGTCGGCATGGCCGCGAGCCCGCCGATGGCCACCTGCAGCATGGTCAGACCACGCTCGGTGGCGAACGATTCGATGGCCTCGATCTTGTCGAAGTCGGCGGCAGCGAGCCGGTCGGCGTTGCTGGCCAGGCGGCTGCCTTCGGGCGCTCCCTCGCCCCGCCGGTACTTGCCGGTCAGCAGACCGGAGGCGAGCGGGAAGTAGGGCAGCATGCTCTGACCGGTGCGTTCCAGGGCCGGCACCAGCTCGGTCTCGACGCCGCGCTTGAGCCAGGAGTATTCGTTCTGGGCGGAGATGAACGCCTCGAACCCGCTGGTCTGGGCGATCCAGTCGGCGTCGACCACCTGCCAGCCGGCGAAGTTGGAGCTGCCGATGTAGCGGACCTTGCCTTCGGCCACCAGCTCGCTCAGCGCGGCGAGGGTCTCCTCGATCGGCGTGAGCGGGTCCGGAGTGTGCAGCTGGTAGAGGTCGATCCAGTCGGTGCCGAGGCGGCGCAGGCTGTTCTCGACAGCGAGTCGGATGTAGCGCCGGGACCCACGTACGCCCCAGTCCGGGCCGTTGGCGCCCTGCATGTCGGCGCCAAACTTGGTGGCCACGATGACGTCGGCCCGGCGGGCGCCAAGCGCCTTGCCCAGCAAGGTCTCCGAGCCGCCCCGGTTGCCGTAGACGTCGGCGGTGTCGAACAACGTGATTCCGGCGTCGATGGCCGCGTCAACCACCGCCGGCACATCCTCGTCGGCCATCCGGGCGCCGAAGTTGTTGCAGCCCAGTCCCACCGTGGAGACGGTGAGCCCGGAGTTGCCCAGCTGGGAGTAGGTCATGTCTGACACGGGTCGAATCGCTCCTTGGAACAGGTACGGGTGGACGACAGCGTCAGCGCTGGTCGTTCGGGTTCTGGCTCGGCGGGGGCGGATAGCCGCCGGGAGGTGTCTGGTAGGTCTGCTGCGGGTTCGGCAGCGAGCTTCCCGGGTCGAAGTTCACCGGCGGCGCCGACGGCTGCTGCGGCAGCTGACCGGGCTGATCCTGGACCTGAGCGGACTGGGCCTGGCCGGGCTGGGGCTGGTCTCCGCGATAGGCGATCTCGCCGAAGCTCACGTTGGGGGCCTGGCGCACCGACGGGTCGTTGACCTCGAAGTAGGTGGCCTTCTCGAACTTGAACATATTGGCGATGACGTTGGAGGGCACCGAGTCGATCTTGGTGTTGTAGACCCGGACGTTGGCGTTGTAGAACCGGCGGCCGGCCGCGATCCGGTCCTCCGTCTCGGCCAGCTGGCGCTGCAGCTCGAGGAAGTTCTGGTTGCTCTTCAGGTCCGGGTACGCCTCGACGCTCACGATCAGGTTGCGCACCGCTCCGGAGAGCTGCTCCTCCACATCACTGCGCTGCTGGCTCGGCAGCGAACCGTCGGCCGCCGAGATCTGCTGCGCCTGGCTGCGGAGTCGGGTGATGTCCTCGAGGGTGTTGCGCTCGTGCGCGGCGTACGCCCGGACGGTCTCGACCAGGTTGGGCAGCAGCTCGTAGCGCCGGTTGAGCTCGACGTCGATCTGGCGCCAGGACTCCTGGATCAGGTTGCGCGACTTGACGAAGCCGTTGTAGGAACCCATCGCCACGAGGGCGAGGATGATCACGATCACCAAGATGATGACAATGATGACGACAGCACTCATCGGGACTCCTGTGAGAAAGGCGGACGGCTTCGCACGCAGGGAGCGCACAACGACCGGCCGCGTCGGCTGACCGGAACCCAGGCTAGTGCCTGGGCGGGGCAGAGCTCAGACCAGCCCGAGATCGGCGGCGCTGACGGCATACCGGTAGGCGAGGCCCTCGCTCTCGATCCGCTCGCGAGCGCCCGTGTCCCGGTCGACGATGACAGCGACCCCGACCACCTCGGCGCCGGCTTCTCGCAGTGCCTCGACGGCCGTCAGCACCGAGCCACCGGTGGTGTTGGTGTCCTCGACCGCCAGCACCCGGCGGCCCTCGACCGGTGATCCTTCGATCCGGCGCTGCAGCCCGTGCGCCTTCTCCGCCTTGCGGACGACGAACGCGTCCAGCACGGTCCCCTCGGCCGCGGCCGCATGCAGCATCGCCGTGGCCACCGGGTCGGCGCCGAGGGTGAGGCCGCCGACGGCCTCGAAGTCCCAGTCAGCGACCAGGTCGCGCATCACCCGACCGATCACCGGCGCGGTGGCGCCGTCGAGGGTGACGCGGCGCATGTCCACGTAGTAGTCGGCGGTACGGCCAGACGACAGGGTCACCTCCCCGTGCACCACGGCGAGGGACTTGATGGCGTCGACCAGGGTCGTCTTGTCATCGGACACGACCGACACCCTAGTGGACGCCGCGATGACGGCCAGGACCGCCAGATCGACCAGATCAGCGGCCGAGCCCTGAGGCCACCGGACAGCGGAGCGGATGCCGACCGGCGGCCAGTCCGACCCGGTTGAGATAGCGCACGATCTGGGCGTACGCCGGCAGCAGGGCGGTCTCGGTGTAGCCGATCCCCCGCGCGGCGCAGTACCGCCGCACCACGACCCGGGCCTGGCGCAGCGCCGGGCGGGGCATGGACGGGAACAGGTGGTGTTCGATCTGATAGTTGAGGCCGCCCATGGCCATGGTCATCGGTAGCCCGCCACGGATGTTGCGTGACGCCAACACCTGCCGGCGCAGGTAGTCGATCGAGGTGTCCCGCGGCAGGATCGGCATCCCGATGTGGTTGGGCACGAAGGCCGAGGCGATGCCGACCCCGAAAGCGGCCAGCTGCACGGCAAGGAAGGCGACCGCCTTGCCGGGCGGCAACAGCACGATCAACGCGCTCAGATACGCGACGGTGCGGACCAGCAGCAGCACCAACTCGGTCGCCCGGTGTTCGATCCGGTGCCGACCGAGCACCGCGCGGAAGCCGTCGATGTGCAGATTGACCCCGGCCAACAGCAGCAGCGGGAAGAAGAACCAGCCCTGGTGCCGGGTGTACCAGGCCGCGAGCCCTCGGGACCGCGCGGCGTCCTCCGCGGTGAACGAGAACGCACCCTTCGCCACGCTGGGGTCCTTGCCGATGATGTTGGGGTGGGCGTGGTGACGGTTGTGCCCCGCCTTCCACCAGGTGAAGCTGACGCCGACCACCAGGCAGCCGATCCACCGACCTACCCGGTCGTTGGCCACGCCGGAGGAGAAGATCTCCCGGTGGGCGGCCTCGTGCGCCAGGAACCCGAACTGCGCCAGCAACGCTCCTGCCACCGCGGCCAGCCCTAGCTGCCACCAGGAGTCGCCGAGCTGGACCATCGCCACCGCTACCCCGACCAGTGCGGCCAGCAGCGCCGCAGAGAGGCCGACGTAGAAGCCGATACGCCGGTCGAGGAGACCGGCGTCGCGGACCGTCTGGAGCAGCTGGGCGTACTCGCTGGTGTAATCACTGGCTGCCGAGGAGCGGCGCCGCGGGCGCCCGCACGCACCTGCGCTGCTCGCGGAGGGACTGAGCTCAGCGGCGGTCGGCGTGGGCTGCGACATGGTGGTCTCTCACCTCCGGCGATAGTCCTACCTCGGCAGTTCCCCGACGCCGCCGTTTCGAATCGGCTCCCCAGCGACTCGCCGGGGGCGAGGCGAAGGAAGGTCCTACTTCTTCTGCGTGGTCTCCAGATGGGCGTACCCGACCGACCGGTCAGGCGATCGGAAGATGTCCTCACAGGTGGTCAGCGTGAGCAGCGACCCGCCCCACGCGGCGTCCGATCCGCACGGCACCGCGTCGATGACGCAGGTACGGGTGTCCGGCACGGTGAGCTCGGCCGGGGACAGGTCGACGACGTAGGTGTAGATGGCGGCTTGGGTCTCGACAACCACCGAGTCACCGATCCGCAGCTCCAGCAGCCGGGAGAACGGCTGACCGTGGGTGACCCGGTGTCCGGCGATGGCGAAGTTGCCCTTCTCCCCCGGGCCCGCGGTCGACTCGTAATGGCCCACGCCGCGGGAGAGGATGTCCAAACTGGTCCCCGACAGGATCGGCACCTCGAAGTCATCGCCGAACCTGGGCACCCGCAGCAGTGCGATGGCATCACCGGGCAGCGCCTCCTCGAGCTTGGCCGGCTTCGTCTCGCCCTGGCCCGACTTCTGTTCACGTGGCGCGGTCTCCCACTTGGCCCGCAGGCCGTCCTTCTCCTGCTCGAACGCGTTCCGGGCGACGACATTGGTGCCGAAGTACTGATAGCCGACCCAGCCGAAGCAGCAGAGCCCGACGAGAAGCAGCACAGCCCCGATCACGCCGGCAGCCGACAGCCGCCGGCGGCCCGGGCGCTTGCCCGGCGTCGCAGCGCCGGAGGGCGTGCGGGCACGGCGAGGGCTGGTGTCCATCGCTCCAGTCTGCCGAGGGCGTCAATCCCAGCGCCACCGCTTGCTCCGCAGTTCTGAATATGGGCCTTACCCGCGCGCCGTGTGGCAGTGCCTGAGCGACCAGGCCGAGGGCGAGCTGGAAACCTGTTTGACGCAGGAAGGAGCGGCTGACCAGATGGTGGGGTGCCGCTTCCTCTTCTCCACCCCAGCAAGGCCCGCCCAGGCGATCGGGTGGCCGTCCTCTCCCCCTCGTTCGCGGCCCCAGCAATCGGGCCGGCCGTCCACGAGCAGGCGCTGCGACGACTGACCGAACTCACCGGTCTTCTCCCGGTCGAGTATCCGACCACCCGTCGGCTCGGGGCGAGCGCATCGGACCGGGCGGCGGACCTCAACGCCGCTTTCGCCGATCCGTCGATTCGGGCGGTGCTGGCCACGGTCGGCGGTGAGGACCAGATCACCGTGGTGCCGCTGCTGGATGCCGAAGCCGTCCGGGCCGACCCGAAGCCGTTCCTCGGCTACAGCGACAACACCAATCTGCTGAACTGGCTGTGGACCAACGGCGTTGCCGGCTTCTACGGCGGCTCGACGCAGATACATCTCGGCGCCGGTCCGCAGGTGGACCCGATCCACTTGGCGGCGCTTCGGGCCGCGCTGATCACCGGAGAACGGCTGCGGCTCACCGAGCCTGGCGAGTCGGAGGACCACGGTCGCGAATGGTCCGACCCGGCGGCCCTGACCGAGTACGGCGACCGGGAACCCACCGAGCCGTGGACCTGGGCGGGACCGCCCCGGGTGGTGTCCGGACCGACCTGGGGCGGCTGTATCGAGGTCCTCCAGTGGATCCTCACGGCCGGCAGGTTCGACACCGACCCGGCCGTGCTGTCCGGCGGCGTGCTTCTTCTCGAGACGAGCGAGGAGATCATCTCGGCCCGCGAGTTCGGTTGGATCCTGCGCTCGCTGGGCGAGCGCGGCGTGCTCGCCGCCGTCGACGCGGTCCTGGTCGCCCGGCCGACGGCCGCCGACCTGGGCCGCCTCCGCCCATCCCCGATCGAACGCGCCGCTCATCGACTGGCTCAGCGCGAGGTCGCCATCGAGACCATCGGGCGTTACAACCCCGACGCCGTGGTCTGTGTCGGGATACCGTTCGGTCACACTCGGCCCCAGTGGATCCTGCCGTACGGCGGCGAGGTCACCGTGGACGGCGCCGCTCACGCCGTCTGGGCCGACTACAGCTGATCAGGACCGAGCCTGCGGGGCTGTCTTGGGGCGCGATCAGTAGAGCATGCCCATCACCTCGCGAACCTCCGCGAGGGTCACCTCCGCGACGGACCGGGCCCGCTCGTTGCCCTCGCGGAGCACCGCAGCCGCGTCAGCGAAGCTGAGTGCATTCCGGCGTCGGCGGTGGTCGCGCAGGAAGTCGTTCACCGCGTCAATGGTGAGGTTCTTGAGAGCGCCGCTGCCGGCCCCGCCTAGCTCGACGGCGATCTGTTCGGGGGCTCGTCCGAGACAGATCGCCGCCGTGGCCAGGAGCCCGGCGACCCCAGGGCGGTTGGCCGGGTCGTACGTGATGGTGCGGTTGGAGTCGGTACGGGCTCGCTGGATCACGCGGGCGGTCTCGTCCTCGGTCATCCCCAGCGCAATGGTGTTGCCATAGCTCTTGGACATCTTGCGCCCGTCCAGCCCGGGCAGCTCCGGTGTGTGGGTGATCAAGGCCGCCGGTTCGGGAAAGACGGCGCCGAAACGATCGTTGAAGCGACGGGCGATCGTCCGCGCCAGCTCGACGTGGGGGAGGTTGTCCTTGCCCACCGGCACGAGATTTCCTTTGCAGAAAAGGATATCCGCCGCCTGGTGCACCGGATAGGTGAGCAGCAGGGCACTCAACGCACGCCCGGAGGCAGCCAACTCCGCCTTGACGGTGGGGTTGCGATGCAGCTCAGCTTCTGTCACCAGACTCAGGAATGGGAGCATCAGCTGGTTCAGCGCGGGCACCGCCGAGTGGGTGAAGATCGTCGTCGCCGCGCAGTCGAGACCGGCAGCCAGGTAGTCCAAGACGGCGCCGTACACGTTCTCCTTGACGTTGTCGGCGAGATCCCGATCGGTGATCACTTGGTAGTCGGCCAGGATGACGAAGGTGTCCACTCCGGCGGCCTGCAACCGGACCCGCTCGGCGATGGTCCCGAAGTAGTGGCCCAGATGCAGCTGTCCGGTGGGGCGTTCCCCCGTCAGGATGCGAAAGCGCTCCGGGTGGTCGGCGATGGCGGCCCGCAATGTCGGCATCCGGGCGGCGGTGGCGGTGAACGAGTCCATGTCTGCTCCGAGGTCAAGGAGCTGCACGGACAAGAACCTGGCCGCAGGACCGCGGGCTGCCGTGCAGCCCGCGCGCGTGTGCGTTACGGCTGCTTGTGCAGCCACCACCAGGACGAGACGGTGAAACGCATGCACTCACGATAGACGGTCCTGTCCTCGCAGCGCTGCGCCATATCGGGAACGGGTACACCGCCGCTCTAGACTCGGCGGCGTGAGCGCATCAGCCGGCTGGTATCCCGATCCGGGTGGTCAACGCGGGATGTTCCGCTACTGGGACGGACGGACCTGGTCGGCTGCGCTCTCCCCCACCCCTACGGCTGCACCGCCCGCCGCATCCGGCCAGCAGCCGGCCCCAGGCCCGATCCCGTCAGGCCCTGTCAAGTCAGGCCCGATCCAGCCAGGCCCCGGGCGACCATCGTCACGCCGAACCGGTCTGTGGGTGGGTCTGCTCGCTCTTGTCGTGGTCGTCGTCGTGCTCATCGTGCTTGGTGTGCGCTCCCTCGGCGGCGAACTCGGGGACGGCGGCCTGGCGGGCGGCAACCCCTCCACCAAGGTCTGTCCGACCCAGGCCAGTGCCACCCCCCGCCCGCAGCCGGGTGACGGACGCGTCCACGGTGGGTCACTGTCCTACCCCCAGCTCGGCGCACCGTGGTCGGCTCCCGAGCCGGAGTATCGGGTGGCGTTCGGCCAGGACGTCCTCATCCAGTCGGTCGTCGTCGAGACCGGCGGTGAAATGGACTGGCTCGCCGCCGTCCTGGTCGGCGAGCTGGCCTCGGGTGACGGCTTCTACCAGCCGCAGGCCGGGGCGGAGATCGTCGTGAAGTGCGTCATCGGCACGTTCTACGGCAACTCCGAGGTGACGCGGGACGACGAGCGCAACGAGGCGATGACCGTCGACGGCAAGCCCGCCTGGGTGATCGAGTCCGACCTACACTTCGACATCCCCACCATCGCGGCCAAGAGCGAACGGCTGATCGTCGTCATCGTGGACACCGGTGACGGGACGGCCGGCCTGTTCTACGCCTCCATTCCGGAGAACTCCCCGCCGGAGCTGCTGCCGGATGCCCGCCGGGCGATGGCCGAGCTCACCGTCGACTGACCGGCCTGCACCGACGGCCGGCACGGCCACCCCGCTACGCTGCCGGACATGGCGTCAGCGTGGAAAGCGGACCGGGTGAAGTCGTCGACGACGACGATCTTCGCCGAGATGTCGGCACTGGCAGTGAGCACCGGCTCGGTCAACCTCGGCCAGGGATTCCCGGACACCGACGGGCCCGAGCCGATGCTGGCCGCGGCCCGCCAAGCCATCACCGACGGCGCCAACCAGTACCCGCCCGGACGCGGCATTCCCGCGCTGCGCTCCGCGATCGCCGCGCACACCGAGCGGCACTATGACCTGGTCTACGACGCCGACACCGAGGTGCTGGTCACCACCGGAGCCACCGAGGCGCTGGCGGCGGCGATCCTGGCCTTCGTCGACCCCGGCGACGAGGTGATCGCGCTGGAGCCGTTCTACGACTCCTATGCCGCCTCGATCGACCTGGCGGGCGGCGTCCGGGTCGGCGTCGGTGTGTTCGGACCCGATTTCCGGCTGGATCTCGACGAGCTTCGCGCCGCCTTCACACCGCGCACCAAGCTGTTGTTGGTCAACTCTCCGCACAACCCCACCGGAATGGTCCTGGACGAGGCCGAGCTGGCCGAGATCGCCCGGCTGGCCGTGGCCCATGACGTGCTGGTGGTCTGCGACGAGGTCTACGAGCACCTCGTCTTCGACGACGCGGTGCACCGGCCGCTGGCGACGTACCCGGGGATGCGCGAGCGGACTGTGCGAATCTCCTCGGCCGGCAAGACCTTCTCGGCCACCGGCTGGAAGATCGGCTGGGCGCTCAGCACCCCGGAGCTGATCACCGAGATCACCGCGGTGAAGCAGTTCCTCACCTACGTCAGTGGCTCACCCTTCCAGCCGGCGGTCGCGTACGCCCTGGAGCACGCCGGCGACTGGGTGGAGCAGCAGCGGCTGGCCCTGCAATCCAAGCGGGACCGACTCGGCGCCGGGCTCCGGGAGCTGGGTCTCACCGCTGCGCCCTCGCGAGGCACATACTTCCTCAGCACCGACGTCCGCCCGCTGGGCTTCGACGA
Source organism: Microlunatus sp. M237 (assembly GCF_056896895.1). Classification (NCBI taxonomy): domain Bacteria; kingdom Bacillati; phylum Actinomycetota; class Actinomycetes; order Propionibacteriales; family Propionibacteriaceae; genus Microlunatus; species Microlunatus sp. M237. The sequence goes on from NZ_JBXHBL010000001.1 coordinate 1,015,945, forward strand.
CGGGGTCGAGTTCTGTCGCCGGCTGCCGCTGACCTGCGGCGTGGTCGCCATCCCCCATTCGGTGTTCTACGACCGCGTTGACGCGGGCCGGCCGTATGTCCGCTGGGCGTTCTGCAAGTCCGACGCCGTGATCGACGAGGCGCTACGCCGGCTGGCCACCCTCCCCGCCGCGAAGCTCGGCTAGCTTCAAGCGGTCGGCGAGCCCTCGCGATACCAACGGTTCACCGACGGCAGGCAGACCAGCAGACACGACAGGCCGATGTAGGCCGCCACCGGCAGCCACCACTGCAGGTTCGAGCGGAGCAGCCAGGCCGACCAGGCGCAGGCCACGACGCCGGTCCCGACGAACAGCAACTGGGCCCAGCGACGCCGTGCCAACAGCAGCAGCCCGGCGACCAACGAGACCAGAGGCACCCCGAAAAGTGGCCAGGCCAAGCCGTCGAGCATCCGGTAGTGAAAGCGGTTCATCATGTGGAAGATCACGCTGTCGGCGCCGGAGCTGTTCAGCTCACCGATTGCGGCGTAGGCGACCAACCAGACGAAGCCGAGCGCACACAGCCACTGCGCCGAGGCGGTGACCGCCAGGCTGGACGCCACCGCAACGGCACCGGGGCGCTGGTCCTGGCGGCCGCGCCCGTCTGGATACGGCTGGGCTCCCGGATAGGGCTGGGCTCCCGAATAGGAAGGGCCCGCATACGGAGCTGCCGGATAGGGCTGTCTCGGATAGGAAGGGCCCGGATAGGAAGCGCCTGGATAGCCAGGTGCAGGACTGGGCGGCGTCGGCGCAACGGAGACCTCCGGCCGGCTCGGACGCCCGGACGGCGCCCCGGGCGGGTAGAACTGCGGCGGGCCGGACGGCACCGGAGGTGATGACATGAGACCAGCCTAGGTGGATCGATCGGAGCAACGACCACGCCGGCGGCCCAGCCGCAGCCGGCCGCCTCGGGAGCGGCCGGCGATGGTTCGGTCAGCGATGGTTCGATCAGCGATGGTCGGCGCCACCCGAAACCGGACCCAGCAGGACCCGGGCGACGGCGCTGCCCGAGGCCAGACCGCCGCCGGGCTGCAGGACCCACCGGACGTGCTCGACAACGAACAGCTCACCGGTGCCGAGGTCGACGGTCTCACCCGCGCGCGGGATCGGATCGAGCGCGGTGACCACCAGGTTCACCCGGCCGTCCCCGGTGGCGAACTGGACGCTGGTGTTCCGCTCGGTGACCACGAACGACCCGTGGATGGGCTGGCTCATCGGTTCTCCTCCCCTGCGCGACTGCACGACTGCGCGACTGCGCGACTGCGTGCCGCGTCGGGCGAGATTGTGTCACCGCCCGCTGCGGTGCAGATAGCGCAGGCACTCGCCATAGGACTCCACCACGCTGCAGATGCGGAACGGCAGCCCGACCCGGGCGCAGTGCGCCACGATGATCGGCTGGGCCAACGCCAGATGCGGCCGCGGCATGCTGGGGAACAGGTGGTGCTCCACCTGGTAGTTCAGACCACCGAGCATGAAGTCGACCAGCGGCCCGCCGGACACGTCACGTGAGGTGAGCACCTGCTTGCGGAGGTGGTCCAGCCGGGAGCCGGCCTCCGGCATCGCCATCCCCTTGTGGTTGGGAGCGAAAGCCGCGCCGAGGTTGAGACCGTAGAGACCGCGGTGGATCAGGACGAACAGCACCGCGAGCTGAGGACCGAGGCACGTCACCAGGACGCCGAGATACACAGCGAAGTGGACAACGAGCAGACCCGTCTCAAGGATCCGTGAGGCGAGTGGCCGGGACCGCAGCGAGCGGAAGCCGGCCATTGTCAGGTTCCAGCCCTCCAAGGTCAGCAGGGGGAAGAACAGCACCGCCTGATGCCGGGTGAACCAGCGGGCGAAGCCGGTCTTGCGCTGCGCCTGTGCCTCGGTCCAGGCGATCACCCCTTCGCCGACGTCCGGGTCGAGCCCTTCGTGGTTGGGGTTGGCGTGGTGTCGCAGGTGCTTGTCCTGCCACCAGCCGTAGCTGATGCCGACCAGCAGGTTGGCGCAGGCCAGGCCGATGACGCGGTTGGTCCGGCGCGAGTCGGAGATCTGCTGGTGCCCGGCGTCATGGCCGAGGAAGCTGATCTGGGCGGAGATCAGCGCGGCCGGCACTGCCAGCAGAAGCGCCCAGCTGGTTGCGCCGAGCAGGGTGAGTCCGGCCACCAGGGCGATCAGCGCCAACCCGATCAGTAGCCCGACGCGGCCGTAGTAGTCGAGTCGGCGCTCCAGCAGCCCGGCGGCTCGGATCTCGGCGGCCAACGGGCCGAAGTCGCTGGCGGCCCGGCCCGGTTGGGCGCTTGGTCGGCCTGAGGGGAGGGTGGGAAAAGTCATGACCTCAGCCTGTCGACGCGACCGGCCCGGCACACGCCGCCTCACACCCGTCTTCGGCCGGGGGGTATCCCCTCCCCCGAAGCGGGGTCAGCCGAAGTGAGTCCTCCCCTGCGGCGGCGCAGGCGACATCTCCGCATCCGCCGCGGTGAACGGCCGGCCGCCGCCGACGAGCTGGGTCAGCCGCGCGCCGTGCACCACCCGGTATGGGAAGGCCGAGCTGCCCGCCCGCCGGGCCAGCTCTTCGATCGGCAGCGGCGCGGACGAGCCCTGGATCAGCACGTTGCCGAAGCGTCGTCCCTTCAACGTGGCGGGCTCGGCGCTGAGCACGGTGTGCTCGAACACCGCAGCGACGCCGGCCAGCACCCGGCGACCGTAGTCGAACGGTGCCCGTTCGGTCAGGTTGATCAGGATCGCCCCCGTGTCGACCAGCACTCGGTGCACGTCGGCGAAGAACTCGACCGTCCCCAGCTCAGCGGGCACCCGGGCACCCTCGAACGCGTCAACGACGACCAGATCGGCGAAGTCGTCGCGCAGCTCCGCGATCCCGGAACGTCCGTCGATGCCGCGGACCTTGATGCCGCTGCGCTTGGGCAGCGGCACATGCTCGCGGACGAACTCGGTCAGCTCGGTGTCGGGCTCGAGCACGATCTGCGCGGACTGCGGCCGAGTGACGCTGACATAGCGCGGCAAAGTCATGGCGGCACCGCCGACGTGCACCACCCGCAGCCGTTGCCCGGCCGGGGCGTGCGCGTCGACGGCGTCGGCCATCCGTTGCACGTAGTCGAACTCAAGCCGCAGCGGGTCGTCGAGGTCGACGTACGACTGATCGGTGCGGCCCATCCGCAGGGTGTACGCCGAGGCGTACGCCCGGTCGGGGATGAGCCGCACCCCGTCGTCACCTGGGCGGAGCACCAGGTCGGTGTCTGACAACGGTCAGGCCTTGACCAGCTCCGGCGAGACGATGGTGATGCCGTCCGCTGCCGGATCGAGGTCGAACGCGACATGATCGCCCTCGGCGACCTCACCCGCCAACACCTTGCGAGCCAGCTGGTCCTCGATCGTCGACTGCACCAGACGGCGCAGCGGCCGGGCACCGTAGACGGGGTCGAACCCGGTCAGAGCCAACCAGTCACGGGCTGCCTGGCTGACCTCGACGTGGATCCGCCGCTCGGCCAGCCGGGCGTTGAGCCGATCCAGGTTGATATCGACGATCCGTGCCAGGTCGTTGGTGCCAAGCGGGTCGAACAAGACGATGTCGTCCAGCCGGTTGAGGAACTCGGGCTTGAACGCATTGCGCACCACGCCCATCACCGCGTTGCGCTTCATCTCCGCCTCCAGCGTCTGGTCGGCCAAGAACTGCGAACCGAGGTTGGACGTCAAGATCAAGATGACGTTGCGGAAGTCCACGGTACGGCCCTGGCCGTCGGTCAGCCGGCCGTCGTCGAGCACCTGAAGCAGGATGTCGAAGACCTCGCTGTGCGCCTTCTCCACCTCGTCCAGCAGCACCACGGAGTACGGCCGCCGCCGAACCGCCTCGGTCAGCTGGCCACCTTCCTCATAGCCGACGTAGCCGGGAGGGGCACCGACCAGGCGGGACACCGAGTGCTTCTCGGAGTACTCGCTCATGTCGATCCGAATCATGGCTCGCTCGTCGTCGAACAGGAACTCCGCCAGGGCCTTGGCCAGCTCAGTCTTGCCCACCCCGGTCGGGCCGAGGAACAGGAACGACCCGGTCGGTCGGTTGGGGTCGGAGATGCCGGCACGTGACCGGCGGACGGCGTCGGACACGGCGACCACGGCCTGCCGCTGACCGATCAGCCGCCGACCAAGGCCTTCCTCCATCTTCAGCAGCTTCTCGCTCTCGCCCTGCAGCAACCGACCGACCGGGATACCCGTCCAGTTGGCCACCACCTCGGCGATGTCGTTGGCGCCGACCTCCTCGGAGACCATCGACGCGGTCTCCGACTCGGCCTTGTCGGCCTGTGCCAGCTCCTGCTGCAGGGCCGGGATCTCACCGTAGGAGATCTCGCTGGCCCGGACCAGGTCGCCCTCGCGCAGGGCACGCTCGGCCTCGCTGCGCAGCTCGTCGATCTTCTTCCGCAGGTCGCCGACCCGGTTCAGGCCCTCCTTCTCGGCGGCCCAGCGCGATTCCAGCGACCGCAGCTCCTCCTGGGCGTCGGCCAGCTCGGCGCGCAGTCGGTTGAGCCGCTCGACGCTGCCTGGGTCCTGCTCCTTCTCCAGCGCCAGCTGCTGCATGGTCATCCGATCGACGTGGCGGCGCAGCTGGTCGATCTCCTCCGGTGAGGAGTCGATCTCCATCCGCAGCCGAGACGCCGCCTCGTCGATCAGGTCGATGGCCTTGTCCGGCAGCTGCCGGGAGGTGATGTAGCGGTTGGACAGCGAGGCTGCGGCGACCAGGGCGGTGTCGGTGATGGCGACCTTGTGGTGCGCCTCGTACCGCTCCCGGAGACCGCGCAGGATGGCGATGGTGTCCTCGACCGACGGCTCGCCGACGAAGACCTGCTGGAAGCGGCGCTCCAGCGCCGGGTCCTTCTCGATCCGCTCGCGGTATTCGTCCAGCGTGGTCGCGCCGATCATCCGCAGCTCGCCTCGGGCCAGCATCGGCTTCAGCATGTTGCCGGCGTCCATCGAGGAGTCGCCGCTGGCACCGGCGCCGACCACGGTGTGCAGCTCGTCGATGAAGGTGATGATCTGACCCTCCGCGTCGCGGATCTCGGTCAGCACGGCCTTCAGCCGCTCTTCGAACTCGCCGCGGTATTTCGCGCCCGCGACCATCGCCGGCAGGTCCAGCGAGATCAGCCGACGACCCTTCAGCGAGTCCGGGACATCACCCGCGACCAGCCGCTGGGCCAGTCCTTCGACCACCGCGGTCTTGCCCACTCCAGGTTCGCCGATCAGCACCGGGTTGTTCTTCGTCCGCCGGGCCAGCACCTGGATCACCCGACGGATCTCGGTGTCGCGGCCGATGACCGGGTCGAGCTTGCCCTCGCGGGCGCGCTCGGTGAGGTCGAGGCCGTACTCGTCGAGGGCAGAGGAGGTGGCCTCGGACTCCGCGCTGGTTACCCGCTTGTCGCCGCGGGCGGCGTTGAAGGCGTCGGTCAGGGCCTTGGCTGTCACGTTGAGACCGGTGAGCACCGTCTTCGCGTCGGAGTCCACGGTGGCCAGCGAGATGAGCAGGTGCTCGGTCGCGACGAATGCGTCGCCGAGCTGCTCGGCCCGGGTCTCGGCGTCGGCCAGCACCCGGGCGAGCGCACCGGAGAGGGTGGGCTGACTGACCGAGGAACCGCTGGCCGAGGGGAGCTTCGCGATGGCGCTCTGAGCGGCGGCGTCGACCGCGGCGGGATCGGCACCGATCGCACTGATCAGCGGGGCGACCGTGTTGCCGGGAACCATCAGCAGCGCGTGCAGCAGATGGGACGGCTCCGCGCTCGGGTTGCCGGCGGTGAGGGCGTTGCGCAGCGCCGCCGAGACGGCGTCGCGGCTCTTGGTGGTGAGTTTCTCTGCGTTCATGGTTGTCCTTGTGTGGTGCGTTGTCGGGCGAGATGTCGTTCGTCCGCCGCGGCCCACTCGGAAAAGTCCTGAGTGCCGCGGGTGAATGGGAAGTGGGGTCAGCCGGAGGCGCGGCTGGGCAGTGCTTTCGGCGCCCTCCAGACCTCGCCGCGGACAACATGAACCCCGCCGACGGGGTCTGCGGTGAAGACCCGGGCTCCGGGCGGCGCCGCCCGGCTCGCGGCCAGAAGGGCCATCAGGTCCTCGACCTGGGACCGGAGCTCGCGCAGCTCGTCCTCCATGGCCAGGATCCGGCGGATGCCCTCGAGGTTGATGCCCTCGTCCTGGGACAGCCGCTGGATCAGCCGGAGCCGAGCGATGTCACGGGCGGAGTAGCGCCGCCCCCGACCTGCTGTTCGCCGGGGCGACACCAGACCCATCCGGTCGTAGCTGCGCAGGGTCTGCGGGTGCATCCCGGCCAGCTGGGCAGCGACCGAGATGACGAAGACGGGGGCGTCCTCGTCGATCTGCGACGGAAGGTCGCCGAAAGCCATCACCAACGCCTCCTCAGGACCGCCCGGTCGACGCCTTGGTGAACAACCTGCTCCGCGGGTTCACCGTGCCGACCGTCTCGGCGTAATGGGCCAGGGCCGAACGTGCCTGGTCGGTGAGCGACTCCGGGACGACCACGTCGGTGGTGACCAGGAGATCACCCCTGGTGCCGTCGCGTCGGGCGACGCCCTTGCCCCGGACCCGGAAGGTACGCCCGTTCGGCGTACCGGCGGGAATCCTCAGCCTGACCGACGGGCCGTTGAGGGTGGGCACCTCGATCTCGGCCCCCAGGGCGGCTTCGGTGAAGGTCACCGGCACGTCCAACGTCAGGTTGTCGCCCTTGCGGCCGAAGACCGGGTGCGGACGGACCTGGACCGTCACGTAGAGGTCGCCGGCCGCGCCACCGTTCTCACCGGCGCTGCCCTTGCCCTTGAGCCGGATCCGCTGCCCGTCGGTCACACCGGCCGGGATGCGAACCTGCATGGTCTTGGTCGAGCGCGCGCGACCGGAGCCGCTGCAGACCGGGCAGGGGTCGTCGACCACCATGCCCCGGCCGCGGCAGTCCCGGCACGGTTCGGTGACGGCGAAGACGCCGCCCGAGGTCGAGGTCTGCATGCCACTGCCCTGGCAGGTCGGGCACACGTGCGGCACGGTCCCGGCCTTGGCGCCGGTGCCGTGGCACGCCGCACAGGCCGCCTCCGACACCATCTGCATGGCGACCGTGACTCCGTCGATGGCGTCGACGAAGTCGACGCTCACCTCGCCCTCGACGTCGCTGCCGCGGCGTGGGCCCCGACTGCTGCTGCGGGAGCGCGTGGGCCCGGTCGCGCCGTTGTTGAACAGCCCGCCGAACAGGTCCGAGAAGCTGCCCTCGCCCTGCTGGGCCTGCCGGAACAGATCGTCCACCGGGCTGCCGGCCTGCGCGCCGCCGCCTCGGGGGAAGCGGAACCCGCCTCCGCCGAAGAGGCGACGCGCGTCGTCGTACTCCTTGCGCTTGCTTTCGTTGGACAACACGTCGTTGGCCTCCGACACCTCCTTGAAGCGCTTCTCCGCCTCAGGGTTGCCGGGGTTCTGGTCCGGGTGGTTGGCCCGGGCCAGCTTCCGGTAGGCCTTCTTGATGTCCTCGGGCTTGGCGTCCTTGGGCACCCCCAGGACCTTGTAGTAGTCCTTCTCAATCCAGTCCTTGGTGCTCACGGACGCCTCCCCTCCACCTTCATCTCGTACGGTCCTTCACTGCAAGCCGGTCTTTCGTGTGCTGTCGTGCGGGCCGCGCCTGCCGTCAGGAGGCGCTGCCGTCGTCGGCGACCGGCTCGGTGCCCGACTCAGACCCGGGGCTCGACTCGGGCTGGGGGGCCGGCGCCTCGCTGGGCTCCGCCACCGCCACCCGCGCCGGACGCAGGATCTTCTCCTTGATCTTGTAGCCGGGCTGCAGGATCTCCACGCAGGTGGGACCGGCGATCCCCTCGGCGTGCGCGTGCAGCAGGGCCTCGTGGATATGTGGGTCGAAGGGGTCACCCTTCTCGCCGAAGGCCTCCAGGCCGTACCGGCCGGTCACCCGCTCGATCTCGTCGGCGACGGCCTTGAAGCCCGGGGTGAGCTCCTCGTGCAGCCGCGCCGACCGGAGGTCGTCGAGCACCGACAGGAGATCGCGAAGGACCCCTTCGACACCGGCGGTCCGGGCCACGTCGCGGTCCCGGTCGACTCGGCGCTTGTAGTTGACGTACTCGGCCTGGAGCCGCTGCAGGTCAGCGGTCCGCTCGGCCAGGGCAGTCCTCAGCTCGGTCACCTCGCTCGGCTCCACCGGCGCTGCGGTCTCCGCCTGCTCGGCCGGACCCGTTGCGCCCTCGGGGGCGGGAGCCGCCGTCGGCGACTCCCGCACCTCGTAGGTCTCAGGGTCGATCCGGCGCTTGTCCCGCACCGTCGGGCCCGTGGGTTCCTGGTCGTGATCGCTCACTTGGCCTCACTCGGCTTCTCGTCGTCCACGATCTCGGCGTCGACCACGTCGTCCTCGGAGGCCGAGGCACCGTTGGCATCGGCGCCGTCACCGGGCTGGCCGGCCTCGGTCGGAGCCTCGTTCTGGGCAGCGGCCGCCGCGTACATAGCCTGACCCAGCGCGGCACTGGTGGTGTTGAGCTTCTCGACCGCGCTCTTGACGGCGTCGTTGTCCTCACCCTCCAGAGCGGTCTTGACCTCGGCCAGGGACTCCTCGACCGGCGTCTTGACATCGTCACCGATCTTGTCGGCGTTGTCGCTGAGCAGCTTCTCCGTGCGGAAGACCAGGTTCTCGGCCTCGTTGCGGAGCTCGACGGCCTCGCGGCGCTTGCGGTCCTCCTCGGCGTGCGCCTCAGCCTCGCGCACCATCCGATCGATGTCGTCCTTGCCCAGGGCCGACCCGCCGGTGACGGTCATCGACTGCTCCTTGCCAGTGGCGAGGTCCTTGGCGTGCACGTGCACGATGCCGTTGGCGTCGATGTCGAAGGCGACCTCGACCTGCGGAACCCCGCGGGGTGCGGGCGGCAGGCCGGTCAGCTCGAAGTTGCCGAGCGACTTGTTGTCGCGGGCGAAGTCACGCTCACCCTGATAGACCTGGATCATCACCGATGGCTGGTTGTCGTCAGCGGTGGTGAACACCTCGGCCCGACGCGTCGGGATGGTGGTGTTCCGCTCGATGATCTTGGTCATCACGCCACCCTTGGTCTCGATGCCCAGGCTCAGCGGGGTGACGTCCAGCAGCAGGACGTCCTTCACCTCGCCCTTGAGCACGCCGGCCTGCAGGCTGGCGCCGAGGGCGACGACCTCATCCGGGTTGACACCCTTGTTGGGCTCCTTGCCGCCGGTCAGCTCCTTGACCAGGTCGACGACGGCGGGCATCCGGGTGGAGCCACCGACGAGGATGACGTGGTCGATGGCGCCGACGGAGATCTTGGCGTCAGAGACGACGGCGTTGAACGGGGTACGGCAGCGGTCGAGCAGGTCGGAGGTCATGCGCTGGAACTCCGACCGGGTCAGCCGCTCCTCCAGGTGCAACGGGCCGGACTCACCGAGGGTGATGTAGGGCAGGTTGATGGAGGTCTCGCTGGCCGAGCTCAGCTCGATCTTCGCCTTCTCGGCCGCTTCCTGCAGCCGCTGGCGGGCGATCTTGTCCTGGCTCAGGTCGGTGCCGTTCTTGTTCTTGAACTGCTTGACCAGCCAGTCGACGACGCGGGAGTCCCAGTCGTCACCACCGAGGCGGTTGTCACCCTTGGTGGCCTTCACCTCGAAGACGCCGTCACCGATCTCCAGCAGCGACACGTCAAAGGTGCCACCACCGAGGTCGAAAACGAGGATGGTCTGGTCGGTGCCGGCCTTGTCGAGGCCGTACGCGAGAGCTGCAGCGGTCGGCTCGTTGATGATGCGGTCGACCTGCAGACCCGCGATCTCGCCGGCCTCCTTGGTCGCCTGACGCTCGGCGTCGGAGAAGTACGCGGGCACCGTGATGACCGCGTTGGTGACCTGCTCACCCAGGTAGGCCTCGGCGTCGCGCTTCAGCTTCTGCAGCACGAACGCGCTGATCTGCTGCGGGCGGTAGTCCTTGTCGTCGATCTTCACCTTCCAGTCAGTGCCCATGTGGCGCTTGACGGAACGGATGGTCCGGTCGACGTTGGTGACGGCCTGGCGCTTCGCGACCTCGCCGACCAGCACCTCACCGCCCTTAGCGAAGGCAACGACCGAAGGAGTGGTACGCGCACCTTCGGCGTTGGGGATGACGGTGGGTTCTCCACCTTCGAGTACGGCGACGACTGAGTTGGTCGTTCCGAGGTCAATACCGACTGCACGAGCCATGTGTGGTTCCTCCGTGAGCTTGCTGGTGTGTTGTTCAAGTCCATGGTGCCCTCGGTGGTATCCACCTTGAGCGTCCTGTACTCAACTATGCCCCATGAGTCACCTGTTATCAACTTTGGGGTTGAGTCTTCTTGACTCAACTTTGCCGGACAGTCACAGCCCGTTCGGTGCCGCGGTTCTCTGCGGTGTCACGGCGTGGGGTCCCCGACGCCACCCGCTGGGGTGCGTAGCGTGGTCGCAGTTCCACCGCGGGCAGACCACAGGAGAAAAGACGTCATGGCCAAGTTCTTGCAGGTCTTTCGAGACCTCTGTCTGCTGATCGCCCGGATTGGTCTGGGTGGCATCCTGATCGCCCACGGGTACCGGCGCTGGCAGGGTCTGGGTATCGCCAGCCAGGTGGACTATCTGACCCAGTTCGGCACCCCGTACGCGGAGGTCGCGGTCTATGGCGCCATCGTGCTCGAGCTGGTCGGCGGCATCTTCCTCATCGTCGGGGCACTGACCCCGCTGGTGGCGCTCGCGGTCCTGGTCCAGCAGATCCTCACCATCTGCTACACGAACTACTACCGCGGCATCTACCTCACCACCGAGCAGGGCGCGTGGGTCGGCGGGTATGAGTACAACGTGGCGCTCGGCTTGCTGGCTCTGCTGTTCGTCGCCTTCGGCGCCGGCCGGGCGTCGATCGACCGGCTGTTCCGGCGGACCAAGTCCGAGGACGATCCGGCCGACGACCCGGCGCACGACCGGGCCAGCGCCAGCCGCGTCTGACCCTTCACAAGAACCGCACAGGTCCGCCATAGCCGCGACCGACACTGCGGTGCGACGCTAGGTGCATGCCCCGCACCGACACCTCGAAGACGCCGCTGACGCGGCCCGACGGGACTCCCATCCGGATCCTCGCCGTCGACGACGAGCCAAGCCTGACCGAGCTGCTCTCGATGGCCATGCGCTATGAAGGTTGGCAGGTCACCACCGCGGCGTCCGGCACCGAGGCTGTCAAAGCCGCGCGCGAGACCCGGCCGGACGCGATCGTGCTCGACATGATGCTGCCCGACTTCGACGGGCTGGAGGTGATGCGCCGTATCCGCAACGAGGATCCGGACGTACCCGTCATCTTCCTCACCGCCAAGGACGCCGTGGCGGATCGGATCAGCGGACTCACGGCCGGCGGCGACGACTACGTCACCAAGCCGTTCTCGCTCGAGGAGGTCATCGCGCGGCTGCGGGCACTGCTGCGGCGCACCGGCGCCGCCCTCACCAAGAGCGACTCGACCCTGGTGGTCGGAGACCTGACCCTGGACGAGGAAAGTCACGAGGTGACCCGCGGCGGCGTCCCGATCAATCTGACAGCTACTGAGTTCGAGCTGCTCCGCTATTTGATGCGCAACCCGCGCCGGGTGCTGAGCAAGGCACAGATCCTGGACCGGGTCTGGAACTACGACTTCGGGGGCCAGGCGAACGTGGTCGAGCTGTACATCTCGTATCTGCGGAAGAAGATCGACGCCGACCGGCCGCCCATGATCCACACCATGCGCGGGGCGGGGTACGTCCTCCGGCCGGCGGCGGAGTGAGTCCACCCCTGCCCTACCCCGCTCCCGCGCCGACCTCGGCGATGGGTGGCGGGACGCTGGGACGACGGCTGGTGCTGCGGGTCACAGCCCTGGTCGCCGTGGTCGCCATCCTGCTCAGCAGCGCCACCGCTCTGGCGACGTGGCAGCTGCTGATGAACCAGACCAACACCCAGCTGAACGCGGTCACCGACCGACTGCGCCGCTCGGGCGGCTCCAGCAGTCGCGGCCCCGGTGACGGACTGCTGCAACCCGGTCAGCCGATCGGGACCATCTACGCGGCATTCGCCGCTGACGGCACTCCGATCCAGTCCGGCATCCTGATCGAGCGGGGAAGCCCGCCGCAGCTGGGCGCGGCCGTGTCCGGGCAGCTGAGCGATGTGCCGGCCGATCAGAGGAAGCGTTCCATCCGACTGGAGCAACTGGGCCGCTACCGCGTGGTGGCATACCAGGGGCGGATCCAGACCAGCGGCACGATCTTCGATGGCACCGTCGTGGTCGGGGTGCCGTTGTCGGAGGTGGACAAGACGATGCTGGCCCTCGTCGGGCTCGAGTCGATCTTGTCGTTGCTCGCCATCGGCGCGACCGTGGCCGCGGTGACTCGGGTGGTGGAGCGGAGTCTGCGACCGCTCCGCCGGGTCGCCGCAACCGCCCAGCAGGTGTCCCAGCTGGAACTGGACCGCGGCGAGGTGGCGCTGGCGGTCCGGGTGCCGCCCTCGGATGCCGATCCCACTTCCGAGGTCGGTCAGGTCGGACAGGCCATCAACCACATGCTGAACAACGTCGCCGGCGCTCTGGCCGCGCGGCAGGCCAGTGAGATGAAGGTTCGCCAGTTCGTCGCCGACGCCTCGCACGAGCTGCGCAACCCGCTGGCCGCGATCCGGGGCTACGCGGAGCTGACCCGACGGAGCCGAGACGCGATGCCCCCCGACGCGGCGTACGCGATGTCGCGGGTGGAGGCGGAGGCGGATCGGATGTCCACCCTGGTCGAGGACCTGCTGCTACTGGCCCGGCTGGACGCGGGGCCCGCGCTCGACCGGCGACCGACCGACCTGACCGAGCTGGTCATCAACGCGGTCAACGACGCGCGGGCGGCCGGGCCGGACCACCACTGGTCCCTGCGGCTGCCCCCGGAACCGGTGGAGGCCGTGGTCGACCCGCACCCGATCTATCAGGTCGTCGCCAACCTGCTGGCGAACGCACGGACACACACCCCGCCGGGCACTCGGGTCGCGACCGGGCTCAGCGTCGGCGCCGGACAGGCCATCATCACCGTGACCGATGACGGCCCCGGCATCCCGGACGAGATCCAGCACCAGGTCTTCGAGCGGTTCACCCGGGCCGACACCAGCCGGGTTCGGGCCGCAGGCGGCAGCGAGGGCGGCAGCACCGGACTCGGGCTGGCCATCGTCGCCGCGGTGGTCGAGGCCCACGCCGGGACGGTACGCGTCTCCAGTCGACCCGGCCACACCGAGTTCACCGTCACCCTGCCGCAGGCGGCGAGCTCGGCCGCCGGCTGATCGGCCTCGGCCGCGCAGCGCGGGTGCGCCCACGCGCAGCGGGGTCGCACGGCAGCGCCGTACGACCCCGTCTGTTTCCTGCTAGCTCTCCCAGCAGACGCCGGGTGGCGTCAGCGGGTCCGACCCTCGGTGTCGGTGTCGATCTGCTCCTTGCGGACCTCGTCGGTGACCGTCTCGCTCTCGGTGACGGTCTCCTTGTCCAGCCGGACGCGCTCGACCGGCACGGCCTCCTTCTCCACCACCGGGCGCTCCTCATGCAGGACCACCTCGTGCTCCTCCTCGCTGATGGCCGGACCGTCCTCGGCTGCGCCTCGGTTGGCGTCGGTGATCGGCTCGCGCTCGATCCGGACTTCCTCGTGGCTGACCGGCACGGTCTGGGTCACCTGCTCGGTGACCACATACTTCTTCAACCGGGCCCGGCCGGCCTCGCGCCGCTCGGTGCCGACGTGGAGCTGCTCCTCGGAGCGGGTCATGGCCTCGTCGGTCGTCGGGCCGGAGGTGTCGTGCCCGACGGTGCCCCGGTCGTTGCCGACCGTGCGGTCACCGGTGCTGCCGTAGTCGACGTCGTCCTGGCCGATCCCAGACACGCCAGCCGTGCCCACCGTGGGATCGCCGGTGCCGCTGGTGGTCGTGCCGCTGGTGGTCGTGTCGTAGTCAGCGCCGCCGGTGGTTGCGATGCCGTAATGCGAATACAGCCGGTCCTCCTCCTCGGGGCTGAGCGAGCCGTCGGGATCGACACGGGGCGCATTCTTGACCCGATCCTTGTCGAAGGTGACGACGATGTCGTTGCCGCTCAAGCGGGCCCCCTCGAGCGGCACGAACGACTCGGAGGTGCCGAACAGTCCCGTCTTCACCGTCACCCAGGTCGGGTCGCCGGTGGTGTCGTCGACGTAGACCTGGCCAACTCCCCCGATCTTGTCGCCATGCTCGGTGAGGACCTTGCCGTTGTCGAGGTCAAGCGCCTGGATCTGGCTCGTCGTGATCGTCATACGATTACTCCCTTTGCGTCCGGTGGGACACAGCTCGTGACTGTGCTGCGCGGAACTGGTTGCGGTCAAGCCGTGGGTACCCACGCTGTTTACGCGGTAAACCTCGACACGCTCGAATCTTCGCCCGACCCGCACCAGGTGTGCGGCAGGTCACTTGATCCCGGTGGTGGCGATTCCCTTGATGAGGAACTTCTGGCCGAACAGGAAGGCGAGAAATACTGGCAGCAGGGAGACGATGGACATGGCGAACATGGCGCCCCAGTTGCTGCCGCCGGTGGAGTCGATGAACGAGCGCAGCGCCAGCGGCACGGTGAACATGTCCGGTGAGGTCAGATAGATCAGCGCCGAGAAGAAGTCGTTCCAGGTCCAGATGAAGGTGAAGATGGCCGTCGTCGCGAGCGCGGGCACCATCAGCGGCAGCATCACGTGCCAGAAGATCTTGGCGTGGCCGCAGCCGTCCAGGCGGGCCGCCTCGTCCAGCTCGCGGGGGATGCCGCGGATGAACTGCACCATCAAGAAGACGAAGAAGGCGTCAGTGGCCAAGAACTTCGGCAGCACCAGCGGAAGGAAGGTGTTCACCCAGCCCAGCTGTGAGAACAAGATGTATTGCGGCACCACCACGACGTGGAAGGGCAGCATGATGGTGAGCAGCATGACGGAGAACCACAGTTTGCGTCCGCGGAACCGCAGCCGCGCGAACGCGTAGGCGGCCAGCGAACAGGAGAAGAGGTTCCCGAGGATGGAGCCGACCACCACGACGGCCGAGTTCAGCAGGTAGCGGCTGAAGGGCTCGGACAGAGCGGTCCAGCCGTTGCTGTAGTTGCTCGTCTCCAGTGTGGTCAGCCACAGGCCGGGCTGACGGAAGATCAGCTCATTGGGCCGCAGCGAGCTCACCACCATCCAGAGCAGCGGATAGAGCATCACGATGCCCGCGGCGATCAGCACGGCATGCTTGACGACCGAGCGGATCCGCGCCCCAGCGCCGCCTCGGCCGCCCGGCCGGTCGGGCTCGACGATCGCCTGTCGCGAATCGGTGACCGGTGCGGTGTTCGACGCGGAGCGGGGGTTGTCGAGGTCAGTCATCGTAGAACACCCAATACTTCGCGGCCAGGAAGTTGATCGCCGTGAACGCGGCGATGATGACGACCAGGATCCAGGCCAAGGCGGAGGCGTAACCCATGTCGAACTGGGCGAAGCCCTTCTGGTAGAGGTACAGCGTGTAGAACATGGTCGAGTCCGACGGGCCGCCGCTGCCGCCCGAGACGATGAACGCCTGGGTGAAGGACTGGAAGGCGCCGATGATCTGCAGCACCAGGTTGAAGAAGATGATCGGCGACAACAGCGGCATCGTGATCCGCAGGAACCGCGTCCAGGTGCCCGCACCGTCAACCTCGGCGGCCTCGTAGTACATCCGTGGGATCTGCCGCAGGCCGGCCAAGAAGATGATCATGGGCGAGCCGAACGTCCACACGTGTAGCAGGATGATGGTGCTGAGCGCCGTGTCCGGATTCGAGATCCACCCGGGAGGCGAGGCATAGCCGACGTACCCCAGCAGCTGGTTCACCAGGCCGTCGCCGCCGAAGATCTGGCGCCACAGGATGGCGATGGCGACCGATGAGCCCAGCAGCGACGGCAGGTAGAAGATCGAGCGATAGAAGGCGAGGCCGCGCATCCCTCGGTCCAGGACCAACGCGATCAGCAACGCCAGCGCCAGCTGCAGCGGCACCGACACGAACACGTAGATGAAGGTGACCTTCAACGAGTTCGCCAGCCGCGCGTCCCCCACCGCCCGGGTGAAGTTCTCCAGGCCCACCCACTCCGGCGCCTGGATCAGGTTGTAGTCGGTGAAGGACAGATACAGCGACGCGATCATTGGACCGAGGGTGATCGCGAACAGCCCGACCAGCCACGGGGCGAGGAACACATACGCCGTCTTGTTGTCCGGGTTCTTCTCCTTGAACTCCGCCCGCTTCTGGCCCTTGGGCCGTCGCATCGAGCTGAGTTCGCCGATGACGCTCATGGCTTCCTCCCGGTCAGATGGTGCAGGACGCGCGTCGAGCGCGGCTGGGTGCGCTCGCCTCTGGAGCTCATGAGGAGATGTTCGACTTCACCTCGTCGACCAGCTTGGTGGCCGCGTCCATCGACGACTGTCGCCCGAACATGACGTCTTGGGCGTAGCGCAGGACGACGTCGGGGAAGTTGCCGGTGCCGACCAATGGCGGCTTCGGTGCCTCACCCAGCTCCGGCTCGATCGTGTCCAAGAACGTGATGACCTTCTTGTCAGACGCACCCAGCTTGGGCGCGATCGCCTCGCGGACCTCAAGGTTCGGCGGCACACCGCGTTCGGTCAGCCCGGCTTCTCCGGCCGTCCGCGAGTTGGCCAGGAAGCTGATGAACTTGCCGGCCGCCTCCGGGTTCTTGGTCCGGGCCGACGCCGACCAGAACATCGACGCCTTGTACCAGAGGTTGGCGCCACCGGCCTCGCCCGTCGTGCTCGGGTAGCGGAGGATCACCAGGTCCTCCCCGGTGGTCTTGTCGAGCGCGTTGACCTGGTTGGACCACAAGAAGCCGAACCCGAGCTTGCCGGTGGCGAAAGAGCTCTGGTCGAGTGCCTTGCCGGAATCCTCGACGATGGTGTCAGCGGGCGGCAGTCCCTTGCCGCGGATCAGCTCCATGTTGTAGTCGAACCACTCAGCGATGTCGGCGGGCGCGAACCCGAGCTCGGTATCGGTGAACAGGGCCTTGCCGTGCTGGCGCAGCCACGCCCCGATGGCGGCGTCGTTGGACATCGGCGACCCGGTGCCGAACGTACCGGTCGGGCTCTTCGCCGTCAGCTCTGCGGCGATGTCGCGAAAGTCGGTCCAGGTCCACGTCTTGTCGTCGGGCAGCTCGATCTTGGCCGCCGCGAAGACCTTTGGGTTGGCCAGGATCACCGGCGCGTTGATGCCGGCGTTCAGCCCCATCAGCCCGTCGGCGCTCTGCCCCGCCTCGACCGTACCGGGGGCGAACTTGGCGGTATCGACACCGTACTTGGACAGGTCGAGCAGAGCCCCGCGGCCGCCGTACTCCCGGATGTACTTCTCGTCCATCTGGATGATGTCGGGGGCGTCGTTGGCCGCCACCTGAGTGGCCAGCTTGTCCCAGTACCCCGACCAGTCGCCCGTCTCCGGCTTGATGGTGACGTCCGGGTTCTCCTTCTGGTACGCCTCGATGATGGCCTGCGTATTGGCGTTGCGGGTGTCGTTGCCCCACCAGGTGAAGCGCTGCTCGACCTTGCCGCCGGCGCCCGCGCCACCGCTGTCGCCGCCGCAGCCGGCTGTCGTGAGTGCCAGGGCCGCCGTGGCGCCGAGTCCCAGGCCCAGGGCCGCCCTACGAGTGATCGCCGGATGATGAGTCGTCATTGACCTTCACTTCCTGTCGAACGGTGCCGCGCAGTGGTGACAGTCCCGAGAACAGGCCGGCATCGACGGACAGCACCGCGGTGGATCGTGCGGTAACCGCTTTCTATCAACCTCCATCTGCGGTGTCAAGGGACCTGCTCGTCGCCACTGCTGTGCATCCCGCCGTTGGAAAGTGCGACCGACGCCACGCTGGGGAACCGGTTTCTCAGCCGCGGCCGGGAAGGTGACTGGTGGGGTTATCCCCACCCCACTTCGGGCTGCCGGCCGGATGGTTGCGCCCCGGCCCGGTGGCCAGGGTGGAGACATGACCTCAACGACTGCAACCCATCCCCACTCAATCCTCGATGCGAGCATGCCCATGACAGGCCACAATGACCTGGTGAGCAGCGATCCGCCGGACATCGACTCGCCCCCCGGCGGCTATCTCGCCTCCACGCCCACCGGCAACCTGATCGCCCGTACCGGGCGCGACCTGGGCTATCTGGTGTCGGCCTTCTTCGTCTCGGTGGCCGGGTTCGTCGTCTGCCTGCCGGTGTTCGTCCTGGGCCTGTCGCTGTCCTGGGCGGTGATCGGCCTGTTCGTGCTGGTCGCCGCCGCGAGGGTGGCCGGTGGGTTCGCCCGGTTCCACCGCAGCCTGCTGGAGCACGCCGGGTACGCCCCCCTACCGCGGCCCCGTTACCCCGTCGGCGGTACTGGCCTTCGTGGTCGGCTGCGGCGGTTGGCCTACGGTCAGTCCTGGCGCGACCTGCTGCACGTGCTGGTGGCCTTCGTCCTCAGCCTGGTCACCTTCCCGCTGGCCATCAGCTGGCTCGCCAGCGCGATCGGCGGGCTCACGTACTGGTACTGGAGTCAGTTCCTGCCGGCCGGCAGCGAGGGTCTGGCCCAGTTGCTGGGCTATCCGGGACATCTCGCCGACGTGGCGATCAACACCGCGCTCGGCTCGCTCTGCCTGGTGACAGCGCCGTGGCTGATCCACGGCTTGGTGACGGTCCATCGTGGTATCGCTCGCGCGCTACTGGTCGACGAGACGTCCGCCCTGCGCCAGCAAGTCAGCGACCTCACCGTCAGCCGCGCCGCCGCGGGCGACGCGGAGCTGCACACCCTGCGGCGGCTGGAGCGCGACCTGCACGACGGCCCCCAGCAGCGCCTGGTCCGCCTCGGGATGGACATCACCGCCGCCGAGCGCCGGATGGACTCCGACCCGGCTGAGGCGCGCTCGATGCTGGGCGATGCCCTGCGCCAGTCGCAGGACGCGCTCAGCGAGATCCGCACCCTGTCCCGCGGAATCGCCCCGCCCATCCTGACCGAGCAGGGTCTGTCGGCTGCCGTCACCGCCCTGGCCGCCGGCGGCAGCGTCCCGACCGTGGTGGACGTCACCCCGATCGAGGTGAGCGAGACCGCGTTGACCGCTGCCTACTACGTGATCGCGGAGTCACTGGCCAACATGGAGAAGCACAGCGGTGCCACCCACTGCTCGATCGAGGTGTGGCAGGTCGGCGACACGGCGGTGGTCAAGGTGTCCGACGACGGGGTCGGCGGCGCCTCGGTGGCCAAGGGACACGGCTTGGCGGGGCTGGTGCACCGGCTCTCCGGCGTGGACGGGACCCTGGCGGTCTCCTCCCCCGCCGGCGGTCCGACCCGCATCAGCGCCACGCTTCCGGCGATCCGCCGATGAGCCGACAGCGAAGCGAGGCGGGCCGGTGCGGGTAGTGGTGGCCGACGACTCGGTCCTGCTGCGGGAGGGCCTGGTCCGGCTGTTGACCGAGGTCGGCTGCAGCGTCGTGGCGGCGGTGCAGGACGCACCGTCGCTGGTCGCGGCGGTGACCGAGCACCGCCCCGACGTCGCGGTGATCGACATCCGGATGCCGCCGACCATGACCGACGACGGCCTGCGGGCGGCGGTGCAGGTCCGCGCCGAGCAACCCCAGCTGGGCGTGCTGCTGCTGTCGGCCTACATCGAGCTCTCGTACGCCGATGCCCTGCTCTCGGACGGACGCGGCGGGGTGGGCTATCTGCTCAAGGACCGGGTCACCTCACTGGACACCTTGGCCGACGCACTGCGGAGCATCGACACCGGCGGCACGGTGCTCGATCCCGAGGTGGTGGCGCAGCTGCTGGTCTCGCGCCGCTCCGACCCGCTGACCCGGTTGACGGCGCGGGAGCGCGAGGTGATGGCGCTGATAGCCGAGGGCCGCAGCAACTCAGCCATCGCCTCGGCGCTGGTGGTCAGTGCCGGGGCGGTGGAGAAGCACGTGTCCAACATCTTCGCCAAGATCGGTCTGCCCGATGTGGGCGCCGACAACCGCCGGGTGCTGGCCGTGCTGGCCTGGCTCAAGGCACGCTGAGCCTTCGGGCCCTGAGGGCGATCCGCGTATGCCGGGTCAGTCCTTGGCCTGACCGTAGTCGTCCACGCAGGCGATCCCGAGGGCGAACTCCACCGGGAAGGTGCCGAACATCAGCCGTCCCGCTGTCGCGGCCGCCGCCCGGACCGCCTCGGTGACCTGGTCGGCGAGGTCGGCCGGGGTGTGCACCATCACCTCGTCGTGCAGGAAGTAGACCAGCTCGGCCCGTCCGCCGGCACCGCTGTCCGACAGCTGCGCCAGCCGTTGGCGCAGGTCCGCCATCCAGCACAGCGCCCACTCGGCGGCGGTGCCCTGGACGACGAAGTTGCGGGTGAACCGCCCCCAGTCGCGGGCCTGCTGCCGGGCTCGGCGCTGGTCGGCGATCCCGGCTTCCAGCTCACCGGCGCGAGCCTGTGTCGCGTGCCAGGCGGCGGGCGGCTCCGGTGAGCTGCGGCCGAGCCAGGTGGTCACCACCCCGCCCCGCTCGCCGATCCGTGCGGCCTCCTCCACCAACCCGGTCGCGGTCGGGTACGCCTTGAGCAGCCGCGGCATCAGCAGGCCGCCCTCGCCGGAGGTCGCGCCGTAGAGGGCGCCCAGCATCGCGACCTTCGCATGCGGTCGGGTGTCGACCACGCCGTCGTCGACCAGGGCCTGATAGAGGTCACCCCGCCGACTGGCCCGGGCCATCGCCTCGTCGCGTGACATGGCAGCCAGGACCCGGGGCTCCAGCTGGGCGGCGTCGGCCACCACCAGCTTGTGACCGGGCTCGGCGACGACGGCCGAGCGCAGCTGCTTGGGCAGCTGCAGCGCACCCCCGCCCCGGGTGGCCCACCGACCGGTCACCACGCCGGCCGGGAGGTAGTCGGGGTGGAACCGCCCGTTCCGGACCCAGGAACGCATCCAGGACCAGCCGTTGGCGGTCAGCACCCGGTTGAGCTTCTTGTATTCCAGCAACGGGGCGATCACCGGGTGCTCCACCCGCTCCAGCTCCCACTGCCGGGTGCTCTCCACCTCGATGCCGGCCGCACGCAGGCACCGCAGCAGCTCCGGCTGGGAGTCGGGGTTGAGGGTGCGGGCGCCGAGCAGCTCGCGGACCGTGGCCGCCAGCTGCTCCAGCCGCGCCGGGCGTCCGCCACCCACCGGCCGCGGGCCCAGCAGCGCGGTCAGCTGCCGATCGTGGACCTGCTCATCCCATGGCAGCCCGACGTGCTTCATCTCCGCCGCGATCAGGGCACCGACCGACTCCGCCGCCAGCAGCAGCCGTAGCCGACCGGCCTGCGGTGACGTCGCCACGGCGGCGTTCTGCTGGTCCAGCTGCGCCGCCACCTCGGCCATCGGCAGGTCGTCGGCCGCCCCCGGCAGGTCGAGCAGGCTCGGCTCGGTCTCGGCCGGGACGGCGTCGGCCGTCCGCCAGCGCGGGTCCGGTGGCAAGGGCGTGGCGAGATAGCGCGACCGCCGCAGGATCGCGTGCCCGAGCCGGAGGTCGTACGCCCGGCGTACCCGGATGCCGTGGTCGAGCAGGAACGGCGCGAAGGTGGTGGTGTCCGCCCACACCCACCGCGGGCTGTGCGCCTCCAGCGCGCGGACCCGCTCGGGCAGGTCGTCCCAGGAGACCACCTCGGGCGGCGCATCGGGGCGGTCCGATCGAGCCAGCTGCACGACGCCGTCGTCCGACACCAGCAGCACGTCCATCGGGTGAGCGTAACTGTCGGGAACGACAGACCCGCGCGGCGTCGACCCGGTTGGCGCTCAGCGGCACCCGGGCCGCCGCCTCGGGCTACGCTCATGCCGTGGCAGAGCGGATCGATTTCGAGGTCGGCGACCGGGTGGTCAAGATCAGCAACCCCGACCGCGTCTACTTCTCGGCGCGGGGGGAGACCAAGCTCGACCTTGCCCGGTACTACCTATCTGTCGCCGACGGGATCGTCAACGCGCTCTACCACCGCCCCTGCATGCTGCACCGCTTCCCCGACGGGGTGGACGGTGAGAAGGTGCACCAGAAGCGGCTGCCGAAGGGCGCGCCGGAGTGGGTGGAGACCGTCCGGGTTCACTTTCCGCGCTACAACCGGCACGCCGACGAGCTGTGCGTGAGCCATCCCGCCGACGTGATCTGGGCTGTGCAGATGTCGACGGTGGAGTTCCACCCCTGGAACTCCCGCCGCGACGACGTCGAGGTTCCGGACGAGTGGCGGATCGATCTCGACCCGATGCCGCAGGCCGGCTACGCCGAGGTACGGCAGGTGGCGTCGATCACCCAGGAGGTGCTGGCCGAGCTCGGAGCCGTCGGCTTCCCGAAGACCTCCGGCGGCAAGGGTCTGCACATCTATGTCCGGATCGTGCCCGAGCACGGTTTCGGCGACGTGCGCCGGGCCGCGTTGGCCTTCGCCCGGGAGGTGGAGCGCCGCGCCGGCGGGTTGGTGGATCTGACCTGGTGGCGCAAGGACCGCGATCCGGCCTCGATCTTCGTCGACTTCAACCAGAACGCCCGGGACCACACCATCGCCAGCGCCTACTCGGTCCGCGGTACGCCCGAGGGCATCGTCTCCGCGCCGTTGCGGTGGGACGAGATCGGCGACGCCGAGCCGGGTGACTTCACCATCGCCACGATGCCGAAGCGGTACGCCAAGATCGGCGACCTGCACGCCGAGCTGGACGAGCACCCGTACCGGCTGGCGGAGCTGCTGGAGTGGGCTGACCGGGACGAGCGCAACGGCGCCGAGGTGCCCGCGGTCCCCGACGCGGACTGACCCGGCATCGATGGGCCGGCATCGATCGAGCCGCAGCTAGCGGACGATGCCGCCCAGGTTGACGTTGCGATACTGCCCGGGGCGGGCGTCGTAGAGGTAGACCGACCCGTTGCTGGACCTGCCGAACATGATCCAGGTGCCGTTCTCGCGGGTCACGACATCGGCCGCCGAGTTGTAATAGGCACTGATCGCCTGCACCTGGGCGCCACGGTCGACCACGGCGTTGCGGTCGGACCCGCTGGACACACCGACCAGGCCGACCCCGGTGCGGGTGTCACCCAGGGCCCGCGCCGACCACAGCGTGAGCGCCGGTCGGCGAACCCAGCTCGAGCCGTTGGCGGTGGCGGTCACGGTCCGCTCGAAGGCGTAGCCGTCGGTGCCGCGACCGGTCAGCGTGGTGACCTTGGTGGACACGTTCGCCGACGCGCCGATCGCTGAGGTGAAGACGCCACCGAGCTGCTGCCAGCCCGACCAGGCGCCGTTCGCGTAGTGCTTGCGCGCGGCCCCGTACGGGGCGGAGCCGCGGACGTACACGTCCAGGGTGCCATCGCCGACCGACGACGCGGTGGGGGCGGCGCTGACGTAGCCGCCGAGGTCCCGCTGACCGGCACGGGTGCCGTTCAGCCACCAGGTGTGCACCACCGACCCGCTGGCGCTGCGCGTCATCAGGTCGATTCGTCCCGCCGCCGACGACGTCACCGACGGCGCGCTGCTGCTGGTCACCCCGGCGTCGGCCCAGCCGCCCCAGGTGGTGCCGTCGTCGGTGCTCCGCTTGTAGTAGACGCGGTCGTCGGTGCTGCGAACGAAGAGATAGAGCTGCGTGCCGGTACGGGCCGCCGACACCCCGACCGGGGAGACGTCCATCCCGGCCCGGTACGCGGGCAGCGGTGCGGACGGGGTGATCTTGGCGATGACGTCGTTGCCGCCCCCGTTGGAGGTGGTGAAGTAGAGCGCGCCGTCGGGACCCTGCTGGACGGTGCGGATCCTGCCGTAGCCCTGGGCCGCCGCCAGCTTCTCCACCTTGGCCACGTTGCCGCCCGCGTCGAGGAAGAGCAGCCGGACCCCGTTGTCCTTGAGCACCGCGACCGCCAGAGCGCCCTGCCATCGTCCCCACGCCTGACCGGTGAGGAAGCCGGCACCACTGGTCGCGATGGTCGGGTTGCCGGAGGACCACTTGGCCCGGACCGCGTTCGGGAACTTCTGCAGATCCGTCATCGGCGTGCTCTCGTCGTAGCCGGGGACGGGGTCCCAACCGTAGTTGCCGCCGCGTCGGATCAGGTTGACCTCGTCATCGCGGCCGCTGCCGTGCTCCGCCGTCCACAGCTCGCTGGTGCCCGGTCGCAGGGCAAGACCCTGCAGGTTGCGGTGTCCGTACGTCCAGACGTAGCGGGCGTTGCCGCCGCGACCGTAGAACGGGTTGTCGGTGGGGATGGTCCCGTTGGACCTGATCCGCAGCACCTTGCCGCCGAGCGAGCTCAGGTTCTGCGGGTTGGTGCCCTGTGCCGCGTCCCCGGTCGCGATGTAAAGGAAGCCGTCGGCACCGAACCGCAGCCGGCAGCCGCTGTGTCGCCCGTTGCTGACCGGGATGCCGCGGACCAGCGGGTTCGTGCCGTCGGCCACCGCAGTCGTGTCCGACGTCAACCGCCAGCGGCGGACCTGGACGTTGTCGGTCGCCTCGTCGGTGGTCTGACAGGTGTAGAAGATCTTGTTCGTGGCCGCTGCCGGGTCGGCCACCAGTCCGAGCAGGCCGCCTTCACTGCTGACCAGTGTGGGCGGCAACGCGAGGCCCACTCGCCGTGGGGCGGCGGAACCACGCTTGGACCAGAGCTGCCCGCCCCGCAGGTCGTAGAGCATCAGGTCGCCGACCCAGGTGAGGTCCCAGGGGATGTTCAGCCCTTCGACCACCCGAGTGATCTTGATCGACGGGTCGGCCGCAGCCGATTGCGGATGCACACCGGACAGGCCGAGTCCACTGATGGATACCAGCAGCGCCAACGCCGCGATCCGCAGGGACCGGGGGGCAGAACGAACTGACGACACGGGTCCTCCAACCAGGCACGCCCCGAGCGTGCGCTCAGACTACGGGCCCGGGGCCTCCCCGCCTAGAGGTCAGATCAGACCCTTGGTGGTCAGGTATTCGGTGGCCACCTGGTCGGGGTCCATCTGGTCGACGTCGACCTTCTTGTTCAACGCCATCAGGTCCTCGGTGGTCAGCGCGTCCTGCACAGCCTCGATGGCCGCCACCGCTGTGGCGTTGCCGCCCACGTCGGCCGACATCAGCGGGATGACGTTCTGCGGCAGGATCATCGCCTGAGGATCCTCAAGCGGGACGAACCCGTTGTCGCCGATGGCGCTGTCGGTGGTGAAGAACTCCCCGACCTGGATCTTGCCCTCCTTGAGGTCCTTGACCTTGATCGGCGGCGAGTCGTAGGCCTTGACCTCCTTGAACTTCGCCCCGTAGATGGACTCCAGACCCGAAGGACCGTACGGCCGGTCCTTCAGCTCCGAAGGTCCGCCGAGGACCGAGTTCGCCGAGACCTTCTTGAGGTCGGCCAGCGAGGTGATCCCATTCTGCTCGGAGAACTCCTTGGTGACGACATAGACGTCCTGGTCGGCGGCCTTGGACGCCTTGCCGACCTTGAGCTCGCCGACGGCCTCCGGCAGAGCGGTCTCGAGCTCGGCGGCCGTAGTGGCGGTGGCGTTCTTGTCGAAGTACGTCAGCAGGTTGCCGGTGTATTCGGGCACCACGGCGATGGACTTGTCCTGCAGGGCCTTGATGTAGACCTCACGGGAGCCGATGCTCAGCTTGGTGCTGGCGTCGACACCCTTCGCCTTCATGGCCTGGGCGTAGAGCTCGGCCAGGATCTGGTTCTCGGTGAAGTTCGCCGAGCCCACCACGACAGGGCCGGAGGCGGCCGAGTCCGAGGGCGAGGAGGACGTGCTGCCGAGCGGGTCGCTGCCACCGCCGCAGGCGGCGAGAGCGAGGGTGGTCACCGCGACGCTGGCGGTGACGAGGATCTGCTTGAATCTCATGGTGCTCCGTTCAGGAGTTCGGACTGGGTCAGGCAGCAGCCGCGACGGTGGCCGGGGAGGTCCTGCGCTTCGGACGAGCCCGCCGACCCGCCGCGTAGCCGAGACCGCCGATGATGACGTCTAGAACGATAGCCAACACCGCAATCAACAGGGCTCCGGCGAACATCTCCGGATAGTTCTGACTGCGCTGACCGTCGACCAGCAGCCGGCCGAGGCCGCCGCTCGGGGTGAACGCCACCACCGTGGCGGTGGCCACCACCTGCAGAGTCGCGCTGCGCAGACCGGAGACGACCAGCGGCAGCGCAAGCGGCCACTCCACCTGGCGGACGATCTGTCCACCGGTCATGCCCATGGCGCGGGCCGCGTGCACCGCTTCCGGGTCGGCGCCGGCCACACCGGCGGAGGTCGCGGTCAGGATCGGCGGAATGGCGAGCACCCCGAGGACCAGCACAATCGGCGCCAGGTTGGTGCCCAGCAGCAGGACGACGAGCACCAGCAGGCCAAGGCTCGGGATCGCCCGGGCGGCGTTGCTGGTGCCGATCACCACGAAGGAGCCGCGCCGGGTGTGCCCGATGAGGATGCCGAGCGGGATGGCGATGACCGCGGCGAGCACCACCGCCAAGGCGGTGTAGTAGAGGTGCTGCACCAGGTAGGTGGTGATGCTGCCGTCGCCCCGCCAGTTCTGCGGATCGAGGAGATAGTCCAGGAGGTTCATGCGATCCGCTTCCCTCGCGCCCAGGGCAGCACCCCGCGCTGGATCAACAAGATGATGGCGTCGGCGATCAGGGCGAGCACAACGGTCAGCACCAGTCCGACGATGATCGGGGTGTAGAAGTCGCGGTTGAAGCCGATGTCGAACAGCTTGCCGAGCGAGCCCAGGCCGATCACCACCCCAACGCTGACGAGGGCGATGTTGGACACCGTGACCACCCGGAGGCCGGCGAAGATGACGGGCATGGCGAGCGGCAGCTCGACGGTGAAGAACCGACGGAAGCCGCCGTAGCCGATGGCGGACGCAGACTGCTTGACGTCGTCGGGCACCGACCGGAGGCCGTCGACCACGCTGCGGACGAGCAGGGCGACGGAATAGATCGTGAGTGCCACGGCGATGTTGATCGGACTCAGGATGCCCGTGCCGAGCACGATCGGCATGACGACGAACAGCGCCAGCGACGGGATGGAATAGATGACGCCGAACACCGCCAGCAGGAAGTTCGCCGCCTTCTTGGTCCGAAACACCAGATAGCCCAGCGGGATGGAGATCACAAAGGCGACCAGCACCGGCAGCACGGCGAGGATGGAGTGCTCCAGCGTGAGCTGGCCGATCATGGCCCGGTTGCGCTCCAACCAGTCCCAGTTCAAGGACTCGTTGCGGATCCAGTCGATCACGAGGTCCTCGTCCCCGCTGCCTGCTCAGCGTCGCTGTGCTCGCCCTCGGCGTGCTCGCCCTCTTGCTCGTCCTCAGCCGA
Source organism: Microlunatus sp. M237 (assembly GCF_056896895.1). Lineage (NCBI taxonomy): Bacteria > Bacillati > Actinomycetota > Actinomycetes > Propionibacteriales > Propionibacteriaceae > Microlunatus > Microlunatus sp. M237. Next base: position 1,043,248 of record NZ_JBXHBL010000001.1, read on the forward strand.
ACCGAGCTGGTGCGAGCCGGCGGGTCTGATCGTGGTCGGGGTGTCGTCGGCGGGTGCGGAGCCGGCCTCGTCCTGCTCGTCGGCGTCGTCCGCGGCAGGGCTCTCATCCGTCGCGTCGTCCTCGGCGAGCGCCGCATCGGCACCGGGCCCGTCGACGTCAGCGGACCCGTCGGCGGGCACCATGATCGGCTGCTCTCGCACCATGGTGACCTGGTCTGCCTCGTCCGGTTCGCCCTCGTCCGGTTTGTCCGCGCTGTCCTGGGCACCTGACTCGTCGGCAGGGCCCTGCGGCGCGGAGTCCTGGGCCGGACCGGCGGCAGCCGCGGCCTGCTCCGCCTCGCGGATCGAGACCGACTCGGCAACGGCGACCCGGGCGTCGGTGACCTGGGACAAGATGTCGGCCGCGGTGACCACCCCGGCGTAGCGGCCGGTGGCCGACGACACCGCGACGGCCAGGCCGACCGGGGAGGTCAGAGCCGCGTCCAGCGCGGACCGGAGCGTGTCGTGCTCGGGGTCGAACGTGGCACCGAGCGCATAGAGCTGACCTGAGCGGTGGACGTCGACCCAACCGAGCGGTCGGGCGTCGGCGTCGACCACCAGGTGCGGTTCGCCGGGCGAGGCTGCTTCGGGGTCCCGGACCACCTTGACCCGGCCGAGCGACAGGTTGCCGGCGGACAGGAATGACAACGCGCGATAGCCGCGGTCCCTGCCGACGAATCCCTCCACGAAGTCGTCCGCCGGCTCGTCCAGCAGCTGCTGCGGGGTGCCCACCTGGGCGAGGTGGCCGCCGACGCGGAGGATCGCGACCTGGTCGCCGAGCTTGATGGCCTCGTCGATGTCGTGGGTGATCAGCACGATGGTCTTGCTCAGCTGGCGCTGCAGACCGAGGAAGAGCTCATGCAGCTCGGCGCGGACGACCGGATCCACCGCAGAGAAGGGTTCGTCCATCAGCATCACCAGCGGGTCCGCGGCCAGTGCCCGCGCCACGCCGACCCGCTGCTGCTGGCCACCGGAGAGCTGAGCCGGGAAGCGGTCGGCCTGCTTGCGGTCCAGACCGACGCTGTCGAGCAGCTCCAGCGACCGGCGCCGCGCCTTGGTCTTGTCCCAGCCCAGCAGGCCGGGCACCGTGCCGATGTTCTCCAGCACCGTCCGGTGCGGGAACAGGCCACCGCTTTGGATGACGTAGCCCATCTGACGGCGGACCGCGGTCTTGCGCTTCGAGCGCAGTGGCGCACCGTCCCAGAGCAGCCGACCGCTGGAGGGCTCGATCATCCTGTTGATCATCCGCAGCGTCGTCGTCTTGCCGCAGCCGGAAGGACCGACGATCACGGTGATCTTGTCCGAAGGGACTGTCAGGTTCAGGTCGACCACCGCGGTCGTACCGTCTCGAAACGTCTTGCTCACTGACTCGAACTCGATCACACCGAACTCCATCTTCGTCTGCCGTCGACCACGCACGGCGCAGCGAACCCACTGGTGGAGGGTCACTTCGACCCTAGTCGCCAGTTCTGACAATTCGAGGAGGTCGCCCGGCGTGGCCTCCGATTGACCGGCGGGGCCCAAGTTACCCGCTGGTAACATTGGCCCGGCGCCGTGTCTGCCGGCATGACGCCAGGCACTAGCGTGTGGGCAGAGCTGCGACGCGGAGCGCGGAGCTCGCCCGATCCCGGATGGAGCCGCACGTGAAGATCGTCGCCATCGTCGTCGCCCTCGCCGTCTCGGTGGTGGGTGTCGCTCTCTTCGCCCGCGCCGCGGCTTCGATCGTGGGCGTGGTCAGGCTCGGCCGGCCGGTTCTCGGGCGAACCGACGACAAGCTCGCCCGCTGGAAGCACCTGCTCGCCGAGACCCTGGGCCACACCCGGATGCTCCAGTGGACCCGGGTCGGCATCGCCCACTGGTTCGTGTTCGTCGCGTTCGGCGCGTTGTTCTTCACCCTCGTCACCGCGTACGGCCAGCTCTTCGACCCCCGCTTCGCGTTGCCGCTCATCGGCCACTGGCTGGTCTATGAGTGGGCGAGTGAGCTGATCGCCTGGTTGGGGCTGGGCTCCATCGCGTTCTTGATGGCGACCCGGTTCGTCGCCCGCCGATCCGGCCGACAGTCCCGCTTCTTCGGCTCGCGCACCTGGCAGGGCCTCTACGTCGAGTGGACGATCCTCGGCATCGTGGTCTGCGTGCTTGCGCTTCGGGCGCTGGAATATCAGCTGCTCGGCGCCGAGACGTCGCGGCTGCACTTCCCCCTGACCTGGTTCCTGCTGCCGCCAGGCCTGCCGGCCGGCGGTCTGGAGCTCGCCATCGTGGTGGTGGCTGCCGTGAAGATCGTCATCTCGATGGCCTGGTTCGCGACCATCGGCCTGAACACCACCATGGGCGTCGCCTGGCACCGCTTCACCGCCTGGCCGAACATCTGGTTCAAGCGGGAGTCCTCCGGCAAGCCGGCTCTCGGCGCCCTCGCGCCGCTGGTCGTCGAGGGCAAGCAGGTCGACTTCACCGACATCGAGGACCTCGACGAGGACTCCGCGCTGGGAGTCGGTCGCGTGGAGGACTTCACCTGGAAAGGACTGCTGGACTTCACCAGCTGCACCGAGTGCGGCCGCTGCCAGAGCCAGTGCCCGGCGTGGCACACCCAGAAGCCGCTGTCGCCCAAGCTGGTGGTGATGGACCTTCGTGACCACGCGTACGCGAAAGCGCCATACCTGCAGGCAGCCGAGGCGGCCCGCGAAGACCTGCCCGAGGCGGTTCGGACCGAGGCTGCCCGCCCACTCGTCGGACCGATCCAGGTGGAGAACGGACTGGCCGGCATCATCGACCCGGACGTGCTGTGGTCGTGCACCAGCTGCGGGGCCTGCGTCCAGCAGTGCCCGGTCGACATCGAGCACGTCGACCACATCATGGACCTGCGGCGCTTCCAGGTGATGATGGAGTCGGAGTTCCCCAGCGAGCTCAACGCTCTGTTCAAGGGACTGGAGTCGAAGGGCAACCCGTGGAACATGAGCGCCCGCGGTCGGATGGACTGGGCCAAAGGTCTCCCGTTCGATGTCCCCGTGGTGGGGGAGGACCTCGAGGACCTGACCAGCGTCGACTACCTGTTCTGGGTCGGCTGCGCCGGAGCGTACGAGGACCGCGCGAAGAAGACCACCCAGGCGGTGGCCGAGCTGCTGAACACCGCCGGCGTCTCGTACGCCGTACTCGGCAACGGTGAGACCTGCAGCGGAGACCCGGCCCGCCGAGCGGGCAACGAGTTCGTCTTCCAGCAGCTCGCACTGGAGAACGCCGAGACCCTCACCCAGGCCAAGGCCAAGGCTGTCGTCACCACCTGCGCGCACTGCCTCAACACCTTGAAGAACGAGTATCCGCAGATCGGCGTCGAGCTGGAGGTGGTGCACCACACCCAGCTGCTCAACCGGCTCGTCCGCGACGGTCGCCTGACCCCGGTGGCGCCGCCCTCGGGCTCGGTGGCCGGGCGCACCATCACCTATCACGACCCCTGCTTCCTCGGCCGGCACAACGAGATCTACGACCCGCCGCGTGACCTGCTCACCGTCCTTCCCGACGCCACCGTGGCCGAGATGCCACGCAACCGCCAGACCTCGTTCTGCTGCGGCGCGGGCGGCGCGCAGATGTGGATGGAGGAGAAAATCGGCACCCGGATCAACCTGGACCGGACCGAGGAGGCGCTGACCACCCTGCGTGCCGCCGGCGCCGGCGCGACCCCCGCAGCGATCGCCACCGGCTGCCCGTTCTGCCGGGTGATGCTGTCCGACGGACTGACCGCCAAGCAGGCGGACGGCTCGGCCCCGGCGTCGGTCGAGGTGCTCGATGTGGCTCAACTACTGCTGGAGTCCGTCCACCGTTCATCGCCGTGATGTCACTACCGCTTGTCATGACGCCATTCTGATGTCATGCTGGCGTCATGGACCTTTCTCCGTATCTCGAGTCGGTGCGTCAGGGCGTGGCGAACGCCGCGTCCCTGGCCGACGACAACACCCAGCAAGTGGCGCACCGCCTGGGCACCGCGATCGAGTCATCGACCCGGCTGGCCCTCATCTCGGCGCTCTCCGACGCAGCCGGCAGTATCAGCGCCGACCTGGCCCCGGCCTCGGTCGAGGTGCGGATGGTCGGCCAGAATCCAGAGCTCGTGGTGCAGCTGCCGCCGCCCGGCGCGGAGCCGACGCTGCTGCTCCCCCACCCCGAGCCGGACGCCGCCCCGCCGACCGACCCGGAGCCCGACCTCGACGACGAGCCGGTGGCGCGGATCAGCCTGCGGATGCCAGCCTCGGTCAAGGCCAAGGTCGACGAGATGGCCGACGCGGACGGCATTTCGACCAACGCCTGGCTGCTCCGTGCCGTGATGGACGCCCTCGGCGACCGTCGCCGGGGCGACACCGGACCGGTACCGCCGGTGCCGCCGGTCCCACCGGTCCCGCCGATCTTCGGCGACGACGGCCCGTTCGGACCCAACGGTGTGTTCGGTCCCGGCGGCGTGTTCGGGGCGGGTGGCGTGTTCGGCGGCAACAAGGAGGAGCGTCGCTCTGCTCGGAACCGGGATCGCAGCATCGGCGGCAAGGTGCAGGGGTGGGTCAAGTGAGCGTCCGCAGCTTCGTCCTGGACAACATCCGCCACGTCAGTGTCGTCGGCGTGGGCTCGGGCTCCATCGCCGTCGAGGCCGGACCCGCCGCCAACAGTGTGGAGGGCAGCCTCAACGCGGACGACTCCGACCTCCTCGATGCCATTGAGGTACGTCAGGACGGCGACCGGCTCCGGATCGAGGTGCCGAACCACGCCGGGCGTTCTTCGCGGATCCGGATGCGGCTCGGCGTCCCGCCCGGCCTGACCTACGACGTGACCACCGGCTCCGCCGACGTGACCATCACGGCCGCCGCCGAGCGGTGCAAGATCGTCACCGGTTCCGGAGACGTCGTGGTCGATCGGGCCGTCGACCTGACCTGCTCCTGCGGGTCCGGAGACATGCGGATCGGCGAGCTCGACGGCAGCGGCGCCCGGCTGTCGTCGGGGTCCGGCGACGTCACCGTGGAGGTCGCCCGTTGCCCGGTCTCGGCCAAGTCCGGCTCGGGTGACGTGGTGATCCGTACCCTCCATGGGGCGGCCCTGCAAGCCAGCTCGGGTTCGGGCGACATCTCGGTGCCGTCCACCAGCGGCTCGGTCGACCTCCGGTCGGCCTCGGGCTCACTGACGGTCGGGGTGGCCGACGACCTGCCGGCCTGGCTGGACCTGAACTCGATCAGCGGCCGGATCCGGATCGCACTGGAGCCGAGCGCCGAGCCCTCCGGCGGCGAGCCGTTCGTCTCCATCCGGGCGCGTACGGCCTCCGGCGAGATCGCGATCTATCGAGCCTGATCATCAGATCGGTGCGCCCCCGGCGCCGGGATCAGATCGGTGCGCCCCCGGCGCCGGGATCAGATCGGTGCGCCCCCGGCGCCGGGATCAGATCGGTGTGCGGTGGAAGTTCAGGTGCGACAGGCTCTGCGTCGGCCCACGCTGACCCTGGTAGCGCGAACCGTAGACCGAGGACCCGTAAGGGTGCTCCGAGGGCGAGGTGAGCCGGAAGAAGCACAGCTGGCCGATCTTCATCCCCGGCCACAGCTTGATCGGCAGGGTGGCCACGTTGGACAGCTCCAAGGTCACGTGCCCGGAGAATCCCGGGTCGATGAACCCGGCCGTCGCGTGGGTGAGCAGACCGAGCCGGCCGAGGGAGGACTTGCCTTCGACCCGGGCGGCAACGTCGTCGGGCAACGTGACGACCTCATAGATGGAGCCCAACGCGAACTCGCCGGGATGCAGGATGAACGGTTCGCCCTCGGCCGGCTCGACCGGACGGGTCAGCTCGCTCTGCTCCTCGGCCGGGTCGATGTGCGGATAGCGATGATTCTCGAAGACGCGGAAATAGCGGTCGAGGCGTACGTCGATGCTGGAGGGCTGCACCATCTCCAGGTCGTACGGATCGAGCCCGATGCGACCGGCACTGACCTCTGCCTTGATATCGCGATCCGAAAGCAGCATGGCCTGACCCTACTGCCTCAGTCGACCCGGACGATCTCCAGCCAGTGGTCCCCCAGCGACACGATGTTTCCCGCGCTGACCTGGACCAGGTCCCCGGGCGGGCAGGGGGTCGAGACCCCGGTGGCGTCGGTCACGGTCGACCCGTTGGTGGAGCCTCGGTCCATCACGTACATGCCGTTGGCGTCGACGCCCAGCGCGAGGTGGGTCTTGGACACTGTCCGGGTCTCGTCGGCGAGCTTGATCAGCTCCGCGTCATCCTCGCCCGGACGACCCTGCGGGTTGCGACCCAGCAGCACCAGGCCGGTGATCGGCAGCTCGCGCCCGTCATCCAACCGCGCCACCCACCCCTCGTCGAGTGGTCGGTGGTCGACCTCAACCGGCGCGGCCGGGGTCGGAACCGGTGTCGGGGTCGGGGCGGGAGCCGGCAGCAGTCGGGAGTCCGGGTGCGCCGGGTGCGCCCCTGCGCTCGCCGGCGGCGCCTGCTGCTGCTCGGGATAGCCACCGACCGGCGCGCCGGTGGTGGCGGGCTCCTCGAGCTGAGCGGCGTACGGGCTGGTCCGTGGGCCGTAGATCGGCTGCGAGCCGCCGCTCGGCGTGGACTGGCTGGGCAGCGACTCGCGCGCGACGTCAGGCCGCGCCTGCGGCGGAGCGAGCACCCGTTCCTTGATCACCACCGAGCTGACGGCCAGGTCCTGCAGCGCCTGACGACGCGGGTTCTGCAGCAGCAGGACCACCATCACGATCACGCCGAGCCCGCTGCCGGTGAGGACGCCCACCACCAGGGCGCGAAGCAGAAACCGCAGCCAGCCGATCGGCCGGCCGTCGGCGAGACCGACGAGCTGCAGCTTCATCAGCCGCATCCCCGGACCGGCGGCCTTGGTGGCGAACATCCACCACACCAGCACGAACCAGGCCAGCGACACCAGCGTCTGGACAATGGCCAGCACCACAATGGCCGTCGTGGTGTCGACGGTGAGGGCGATGGCCTGGCAGATCCCGATCACCACGGCCGGCACCAGCGAGTCGATCAGATGGGCGACGAAACGTCTGCCGAGGCCGCCCGGCTCCACGCCCGGTGGCAGGCCGGTGTTCCGCAGCTGGGGCGAGGGCTGGGGCACTGGCTGGGTGGAGTACATGAGACGTTGCTCCTATCGGCGGACGTTCGGGTCTTCGGTCGGAGAGATCAGCAGGTCGTTGGGGTGCGGCCGTCGGGTCCGGGGGTCACCGGGGCGCCTCGACGACCAGGGCGACGCCGTCGCCGATCTCGAGCACGGATCCGGGTTCGACCACGACGGCCACCCCGGGTTCCAGTCGTCGGGGCGGGTCGCCCGGACTAGCCGGCACCAGCAGGGTCCCGTTGGTGGAATGCAGGTCGGTCACCGCGACCTGCCAGCCGTCGGGCGCCACCTGCACGTGCGTCCGGCTGATGTCGTGGCTGGGACTGGGCACCCACATCAGCCGCGGGTCCATTGCCTCGCTCCGGTCACTGGTCGGCGCGCGGCCCACCAGCACCGGCCGGTCCACGTCGACGGCGACGCCGTCGGGACCCCGGAGCCGGGCCAGCACCGGCACGGTGACCAGCCGCGGGCTCTGCGGCGGGATGGGGCTGCCACAGAGGCGGCAGTGGCCCGCCCTGGGCGGGTTGGTGTGTTGTTGCGGACAGAACGCCGCCAAGATGAGTGACTCGCCGGCCATCCCGAGGTCGGCGGCCGCCGGCGGCAGCTGCGCGGTGGGTGGCAGCGCCATCAGCTCGGTGTCGGCGTTCTCCTGCTCCGGACCGCCGGCACCGGGCGGCGCCGAGGTGCCGCCCGCCCAGTCAGGCCAGTCGGTCTCGGCGCCCAGCTCCTCGATCGCACCCGGTGGTGGGACGGGATCGGCGGCGTGGTCGGCCTCAACGTCGAACGGCTCGGTGTCCTCGCCGTCCTCGCCGACAACGTGCTCGGACTCGCCGAATCCGAGGTCGCTCACCGGGGTGGTGAGCTCGGCGGACGCTGGGCCGGCGGCCTGCGGCGAGGTGACCCGCGACTCCACCCGGGCGTCCAGCACGACCGAGGATGCCAACACGGCGCCGATGACGACCGGCAGCTCGATCGGCGTCGGGTCGTCGGCATGCTCCAGGTCGACCCGCACCTGGTCCACGCCGCGCAGCCCGATCTCGCTCCAGGTCTGGACCCCATCACCGTCGGCCACGACCCGGCCATCGACCAGGTCGCGAACCGTCACCGCGCCCCGGACCAACGAGCGCATCCCGTCGCCGGTCCAGAAGAAGGCAGCGAAACTCGGCATGGTGTCGATCCGATATGTGGCCAGCCGCGCCGCGACCTCGGTGATCGAGGCGGAGGCAAGCACCTCGTCCCACAGGGTGCCGACCAGAGACGACCAATCCTCCGAGGCCGGCTCCAACACGACCAAGGACGTGGGCCCGGACAGCACGATCCAGTCACCGGGCGAGTAGGTCGCCCGCCACTGCCCCAGCTCGCCGGTCATCAACGTGTCCCCTCGTCGGTCGCGCGGACTCGATCGCCGGGCTCTTCGGGCCCCGGTTCACCGGTAAGGATAAGGCCACCCCGCACAAGCTGCCGCGGAATGAGCCGCCGCTGACCGCGCGGGCGCCCGATCAGCTCGCGGCAGCGGCGGCCTCCTCCTCCTCCATCGCCTTGGTGAACTCGCCCTTGGTCGCCTGCCAGCGATCTTCGGTCAGGCCGGTACGCCAGTAACCGGAGATCGACACCCGGGACCGCTCGAGACCCTGCTCGAGGAAGAGATAGCGACGCAGGGCCTTGACCATTTCCGCGTTGCCGTGCACGAACGCCTCACACCGACCCGGCGGCAGCTCGGCCGCACGTACGGTCGCCGTCAGCGCCTCGCCGTAGCCGAGGCCGTGCTCGTCGCGGTGCACCCAGGTCACGGTGGTCCGCGACGTCACCGGCAGCGGCTGGTGGTGGTCGGCGCCGGCAACCTCGAGATAGACGTCGGCCCGCGCGTCGGCGGGCAACCACTCGAGTGCGGTCGCGATCGCAGGGATGGCGGCCTCGTCCCCGACCAGCAAGAACGTGTCGGCATCCGGCGACGGCGCCCACGCACCGCCGGGGCCGAAGAAGCCGATGGTCTGGCCGGGCTGGGCCTGCGCAGCCCACGGGCCAGCGAGTCCGGTGTCGCCGTGCAGCACGAAGTCGATGGCCAGCTCGTTGCGGGCCCGGTCGAAGGAGCGGATGGTGTACGTACGGGTGACCGGCCACCGCTCGGCCGGCTCGGTCTCCCGGATCGCCTCGGGGTCGAACGGCCACCGATAGTCCGCCCCCCGCGGCGGAAAGAGAATCTTCACGTAGTGGTCGGTGTAGGCGAGCTCGGGCAGCCCCCGGAGATCCTCACCGGTGAAGAACACGCGGACCATGTCCGGGGTGAGCTGCTCGGTCCGGACCACGGTCGCACTGCGGGCCACGCGCTTGCGTGGAGAAGGCTGGGACAAGTTGGTTCCTCTGGCTCGGTCGCTGCGCTGGCGAGTAAGGATAGCCTTACTCAGCGCTCGGTGCGGCCCGGGTCCGACACAATGGCGGACGTGACCAGCCCCGACGACAACTCAGCCCAGGATCATCAGCCCAGCTCCGATCCCGATGCGATCGACCGGATCATCCTTGCCGAGGCCGCTCCGCTGCTGACCGCCGGCCAGACCCGCGTCGTGGTCCTCGACGACCTGACCGGTGGCCTCGTCACGGGCGTGGACGCGGCGGTTCCGGTCCGGCTGTACTGCGACTCCCTGCTCGCCGAGCGCGCCAGCCGGGCCGCGGCTGAGCGTACGCACCGCGCGGTCGAGGTCCACGACGCCCTCGACGAGTCGCTCCTGGGCGGGGCCCAGGTGGTGCTGCTGCGGTTGCCGAAGAGCCTCGCCGCTCTCGACGAGATCGCCGAAGCCGTCGGGCGGTACGCCTCGCCGGACGCTGTGTTGATCGCCGGCGGTCGGGACAAGCACATGAGCCGCGGGATGAACGCCGTCCTCGCCGACCACTTCGACCTGGTGCAACCGAGCCTGGGCCGCCAGAAGTGTCGAGCGCTGCTCGGCCGCGGACCCCGTCGTACACCGTCCTCGACGTATCCGCGGCGGGTCGAGCACTCCGACCTCGACCTCACCGTCTGCGCCCACGGCGCCGCGTTCGCCGGCACCGGGGTGGACCTGGGCACCCGCTTCCTGCTCGGCTTCGCCGACCGGATGCGCCCGGCGACCCGCGCCCTGGACCTGGGCTGCGGCACCGGCATCTTGGCCACCACGCTGGCGCGGCGCACCCCCACCGCCACGGTGATCGCGGTGGACGAGTCGTGGGCGGCCTGCCGTTCAGCCCGGGCGACGGCGGAGGCCAACGGGGTGGCCGCCAGGGTGGACGTCCATCGCGGCACCGACCTGAGCGAGGTCGCGGACGCCTCCATCGACCTGGTTGTGTGCAACCCGCCCTTCCACCGCGGGACCACCCGCGACAGCACCGATGCCTTCGCGATGTTCGTCGAGGCGGGTCGGGTGCTGGTCCCGGGTGGTGAGCTGTGGACTGTCTACAACACCCACCTGCCGTATCGGGATGCGCTGCGCCGAGCGGTGGGCCCGACCGGCATCGTCGGCCAGAACCGCGCCTACACCGTGACTCGCTCGACGCGTGGCGAGCAGGACTCGAGCGCCTTGGAGCAAGGATAAGAAAGGGCACCCGCAGGGGGGTGGCAGGTGCCCTTTCGATCGAGAGGGTCGTCAGTGCGACGACCGCAGTGACGGGTCACGCAAGGGCGCGGGACACCGTCGGCCGTCCGATCAAGACACGGTGGGCACCCGATGCGCAGGATCCCTGTCTCAGAACGACCCGGGAGCAGTGCATGGCCAAGATCCACGATCTCGACACCAGGGCACAAGAAAGCCGCCCGGCACCCGGTCGTGAGACCAGACGTCGCCCCCGAAGACGACGTCGGAAATCTAGCACCTCCACCGATCCGATGGTGAATTCGCGAGCCGATGTTCTGCGGCGGCTCCTCACCCGAGCACGGCCGCACGGACGGACAGCACATCCGGCAGATGGCCGGCGATCTGGCGCCAGTCCTCGCCACCATCTGTACTGAGAAAGACGGACCCGTCCCGAGCGCCCAGATAGACTCCGGCCTGCTCCGCGGCATCCGTGCTCATCGCGTCGCGCATCACGGCAGCGTAGAAGTTGTCGGGCAGCCCGCTCGACGAGCTCTGCCAGCTGGCGCCGGCGTCGTGGGAGCGCCACACCCGCGCCCGACCGCCGGGCGGAATCCGTTGACCGTCGGCGATCAGCGGGAAGACGAACACGGTGTCCGGGTCGTGCGGGTGCACGACGATCGGGAAGCCGAAGTCGGCCGGCAGCCCGTCCGCGATCGAGACCCAGGAGCTGCCGGCGTCATCGGAGCGGTAGACACCGTGGTGGTTCTGAGCGAACATCCGCTCCGGGCGGGCCGGGTGCGCGGCGACCTTGTGCACACACTGCCCGAACTCCGGCCACGGATCGGGGAAGAAGTACGCCTTGATCCCGACGTTGGCAGGCTCCCAGCTGGACCCCGCGTCGGCGGTGCGGTACACCCCACCCGTCGACATGGCGACGGTGAGCCGCTGCGGGTCGTCGGGGTGCGGCACGATCGTGTGGATCGCCTGGCCGCCGTACCCGGCCCCCCACTGGGTGCGATGCGGGTGGTCCCACAGCGACCGCATCAAGGTGAAGGACTCGCCACGGTCGTCGGAGCGAAAGAGTGCCGAGGGCTGGGTGCCGGCGTAGACCACGTCCGGCTCGGCAGGTCCGCCCGGCTGGATCTGCCAGACCCGTTCGACGCTGGCGCCGAGGTCGTCGGGGAACCGGACGGCAGCGCCCTGGGTCTCCACCCACGTCCGGCCGAGGTCGTCAGAGCGATACACCCCCGGTCCCCAGTGCTCGCTGGTGGCGGAGACGAACAGCCGTGGTCGCTCGCCGCGGGTGTCGATGCAGGTGCCGTAGATGCCCTCCATCAAGAAGCGCGGCTCCGACCACTCCCAGTCGCGGCGCTCGGCATCGGAGCGGCCCACCCACAACCCTTTGCGCGTCCCGACCAATACGACTGCCTCACTCATCAGCCCGCCCCTCTTCCAGCACCGTTGCTGCACGCGAGACCCGGTCACCCCACGCTGTTCCTAACAGGAATAGTACGGTGACGGTTGTGAGTCAAGACCTGTCGACGACCGCCTACGCTCTGCTCGGCCTGCTGGTCTTCGACGGCACGCCGACCCCGGGGCTCACCGGGTATGAGCTCAAGCAGCGCGCCGATAAGACGCTCCGGTTCTATTGGGTGTCGCCGGCCATGAGCCAGGTCTACACCGAGCTGGACCGGTTGATGCTGCTGGAGCTGGTCGGGGCCGTCGACGCCCACGCCGGCCGCCGTACCCGTCGCTTCACCATCACCGACCTCGGTCGACAGCAGCTCCAGGAGTGGCTGGTCCAGCCCGACACCGAGTTCCCGATGCTGAAGCACCCGGTCGCCCTGCGGCTGCTGATGGCGGGACTGGTCGGCCCGGAGCATGCCAGGTCGCTGCTGCAGCGCTATCTCGAGCAGCTCGCCGAGCGCCGGACCGACCTCCAGCAGGTACGCGACTCGCTCGGCAGCGTCGAAGCGGTGCGCTATCCGGCCCTGGTGGCGGACTGGGGGCTCGGCTACTACGACGCCGAGGCGCAGATCGTCGCCGACCTGATCGAACGACTGCCACAGTCCTGAGCTCAGGTAGCCGGCGGAGCCAACGGTCGGCCGATCCCGGCCGACCACCACTGCGACGTCACCGCCAGGCCGGCTTCCGCCAGGGCCGCGGTGCGAGCCGAGTCGGGATAGGGGCAGGTGACCACAATCTGGCTGGCGCCGCGGCGGGCCGCCAGCACAACGGCCCGGCGCAGCAGCGGTACGCCGACCGTCGGCCACAGGTCATCGGTCGCGACGGCGAAGTCATCGACCAGGCAGGACGGCCCGCCCGGGTCGTAGACCGGTGGCGCATCGACCAGCGTCGCGAGCAGGAACCCCCGCACCTCCGCTCGGGCCGGCTCGGGCTGGGCCACCTCCACCAGCGCGATCGCCGCCGGGTCGGTGATCAGCCGTTGCAGGTGGGGCGTGTGCAGGCTGCGGGCGTTGGCAGCGGGTCGGAAGAAGCGTGGCTGGTCACGCGCCCACGCGCGCCTGGCCTGGTCGGCCAGCAGGCTGATCGACTGCAGGTCGCTCAACCGGGCCGCGCGGATCGCGCTCATGCGCCAAATCGTAGGGGGTCAGCCCGCCGCTCCGGCGAACAGCGGCGGGAGAACCAGCACCATGGTGAGCGACCAGGTGAGGTGGGTGAGGATCGGGGCGAGCACGCCACCACCGGCCCGGCGTTGCAGCCCGACGACCGCGCCAACCACGATCGCGGCGAAGACCAGCACCGGGTTGCCGCCGGCCAGGGTCGCCAGCGCATACAAGGCGGTGGAGATCAGCACCGGATGATGGACGCCGATGGCGGCGAACAGGGCACCGCGGAAGAACAGCTCCTCCGCGATCCCGTTCACCAAGGTGATGGCGACCACCAGGGGCAGGTTGCCGAACCTGGCGTAGCCCAGCACGTCCTCGGTGAAGCCGGCCAGTGGCGGGATCTCCCGGATGACCAGGGCACCGAGGACGAACACCCCCGACAGGACCAGTCCGACCAACACCGGTGTGATCACCGGTCGCCGCAAGGTGCCACCGATGGCGATGTGACCCAGGTGCAGCGGGCCGGAGGCCAGACTGCCGACCAGCCAGGTCGCGGCCAGGCCCAGGGTCAGCGGATAGAAGGCACTGTCGCCCGGTGCGGTGGAGAAGGAGAATCCGAGCAGCGTGGCCCCGGCGAGCAGGGTCACGGCCACCACGATCCGGCGGCGGGCGAAGGCGCGGTCGGACTCGCGGTGGTCGCGGTCGACCTTGTCGACCAGGACCGGGCGCAGAACCCCGACCATCCGCCCGACCAGACGGGTGCGGTTCTCGCTCACCCTCGGCTGTCCACCGGCTCGCGGGCGGCGAGGGCGAGCCGTACTGCGTCGTCGTAGCCCAGCGGCTCACCCGGTACGAGCTCGGTGATCGACCAGTCGTGCACGATGACCTCGTTCGACATCGAGTCGATCAGGTTGCGGCCGGTCCGGACGTCGACGTCGGTCACGAAGGACAGCCAGCGCGACGACAGACCCGGGGTGAGCAGCGGGATGAGCAGGATGGGCAGGGCCCGGTCGTAACGGATCCGCGCCACCCGGCGCAGCATCTCGGCGTAGTTCAGCACGTCGGGACCACCGACCTCGAAGACGCGACCGAGGGCTGCGTCGCTCTCCAGCACACCGACGAGATAACGCACCACGTCGACCAGCGCGATCGGCTGCGTCTTGGTCGTCACCCAGCGCGGCGCCACCATGGCGGGCAGGTGGTCGACCAGCTGCCTGGTCATCTCCCAGGAGATTCCCCCGTGGCCGACGACGATCGCGGCCCGCAGCACGGTCACCGGGACGCCACCCTCGCCCAGCAGCGACTCGACCTCGCGCCGCGACTGCAGATGCTCCGAAAGGTGCTCGGACTCGCTGCCCAGTCCGCCGAGATAGATGATCCGCTGGAGCCCGGCCTCGGCGGCAGCCAGGCCGAAGGCCCGGGCGGCGTCGGCGTCTTTGCGGGCGAAGTCGTCGGAGCCGAGCGAATGCACGAGGTAGTACGCCGCGTCCATCCCGCTCAGTGGTTCACGCAGGCTGTCGGCGTCGAACACGTTCCCGGCCACCGGAGCGCCCACGCCGTCGAACGTCTCGGGGCGCCGGGTCATAGCGCGAACGTCGTGACCCGCCTCCACCAGCGCGGCGCACAGAGCCGACCCGACGAAGCCGGATGCTCCCGTGACCAGGACACGAGACGGCATGGGTACCTCCGTAGAACCGTTCCTCGGACTCTACGCGGAGCCGGCAAGATCCCTGGCGGCGTGGCGTCGCCGGACCGTCAGGTAGAGCCGGTGGGCCGTGATCACCGCAGCCACCCACGCCAGGCCGAGTGTCCAGCCGACGGCGACATCGGTCAGCCAGTGGTGGCCGAGGAAGACGCGGCTGAGCCCCATGGTCACCATCCACGCCACGGCCAGCAGCACCGTCAGAGCGCGGGCCCAACCGCCGTGCAGCCGGCGCAGCACGAGGTAGGCCACCAGCCCGGCGATCACCGTGCTGTTCAGGGTGTGCCCGCTGGGGAAGGACGGCGAGCTCTCGAACGGCGGCACCGCATCGGAGATGGGCGGGCGGGCACGACCGACCAGCTCCTTGCCCACCGTCGTCATGGCCAGTGAGCCGGCCACCCCGATAACAAGCAGCAGCACCGGGGTCCGCGAGCGCCAGCGAACCACCATGACGACCAGCACGACGAGGGTGATCACGCTCATCCACAGCGGCCCGCCGAGATGGGTGAAGATGGTGGCTACGCGGGTGTTGGTCGCGGTCCGCAGGTCGATGGCGGCATCCAGCGCGGGGCGGTCCAGCCCGGCGATCCCGTCCCCCTCGTCGACCGCCTCGTAGACCTCGGAGCTGACCGCGGTCAGCGCCAGGACCAGCACCGCCCCCACCAACGCCGAGACGACCAGCACAGCGTTCGCGGAGGCGAACCGAGCCAACCGCAGCGCCATCCGGGCCAGTCCGCGACCGAGGGCGGTCGGCCAGCGGGTCAGGTCTCGGTCACCGATGCGCTCGTCTTGGACCGGGTCATGTCGCAGCCACATCCCGTCAGTGTCGCAGGCTGGTCGCACCGCCCGCCCCTGTGGTTGGGTGGGCTGGCAACTGCAGCGACCAGCGACCAGCGACCTGAGGACGGTGCCATGAGCGAGGCCACCAGCCGGACAGACGATCTCCTCGACGAGTCCGGCCCGCCGCCGAAGTGGAAGCTGGTCGGACCCGGGCTGCTGGTGGCCGCCACCGGGGTCGGCGCCGCCGATCTGGTCGCCACCCTCGTCGCCGGGCAGAAGTACGGCTACGCGCTGCTCTGGGTCGCCGTGCTGGGCTGCATCCTGAAGATCATCCTGGTCGAGGGCGCCGGCCGATACTCGCTCGCGACGCAGAAGTCGATCTTCGAAGGCTGGCGCTCGCTGGGCCGGTGGACCTCGATCTATTTCGTCCCGTACATCATCGTGTGGGGCTTCGTCTACGGGGCCGCGGCCATGTCAGCCACCGCTCTCCCGCTGGCGGCGCTGCTGCCGGACGTGCCGTTCAATGTCTTCGCCATCGGCTCAGGCCTGATCGGGCTCGCCCTGGTCTGGTTCGGCCGATACGCGTTCTTCGAGAAGATCTGCGCCGTGCTGGTCGCGGTCATGTTCGTCACCGTGGTCGGCGCGGCAGTGATCACCGTGCCGAACCTCGGTGACCTCGCGCTGGGGCTGATTCCCCGCATCCCGGACGGCTCCATGATCAACGTGCTCAGCGTGGCCGGTGGCGTCGGCGGCACGATCACGCTGGCGGCCTACGGATACTGGCTGCGCGAGAAGGGCTGGCATTCGCCGAGGTGGATGAAGGTGATGCGCCTGGACAACCGGATGGCGTACGTGATGACCGGCATCTTCGTGGTCTCCATGCTCATCGTGGGCGCCGAGCTGCTCCACTCCTCCGGCATCGCGGTGCGGACCGGTGACCGCGGTCTGCTGGACCTGTCGAACGTGCTGTCCGAACGTTACGGGCCGGTCCTCGGCAAGGTCTTCCTGGTCGGCTTCTGGGCGGCCTCGTTCTCGTCGCTGATCGGGGTCTGGAACGGCGTCTCGCTGATGTTCGCCGACTTCGTCGGCCACGCTCGGCACCTGGAGTCGGGTCACCCCGACACCCGGACCGGTGGCCGCTACTTCAAGGCGTACGTGTTGTGGCTGACCCTGCCGCCGATGCTGCTGTTGCTGCTGGGGCAGCCGGTGGCGGTCATCTTGGCGTACGGGGTTCTGGGGGCCTTGTTCATGCCGTTCCTGGCCATCACCTTGATGATGCTGCTGAACACCGACCGGACGCCTCGGGCCTGGCGCAACAAGGCCGTCAACAACGTCGGGCTCGGCGCGGTCACGCTCTTCTTCGTGGCGCTCGCCGCCTATCAGCTCTACGACACCATCGCCGGCTGACCCCCGCCGCCACTTCGCCGTGGCCCCTGGCGCCGGGCGTACCCTGTGCTCACCGACCAGGAGGGATCGACCGTGCCGAGCACAGACAACGACATTCTCAGGGCCTCACAGGCCCTGATGGAACGGCTGACGCCAGGCGACCTGGACGCCACGCTGCGCAACATCACCGCGGCCGCGGTCGAGGTGCTGCCTGGAGTGCACTACTCGAGCATCACCATGCGCCATCCCGACCAGACGCTCGACTCGTACGCCCTCACCGACGACCTGCTGCAGACGTTGGACGAGCAGCAGTTCACACTGCAGGAGGGCCCCTGCTACGACGGGACCACCAACGACCCGCTCGTCGTCAGTCGCGATCTGCTGGTCGACTCGCGCTATCCGAACTACGGCCCCGTCGCCGCCGCGGCGGGCGTCCGCTCCCAGGCCGGCGTCCGGCTGTTCGAGAACAGCCGGACCATTGGTGGACTCAACCTCTACAGCCGCGATGTCGCCGCCTTCGAAAGCGCCGATGCCCTCGGCCGGCTCTTCGCCCACCAGGCCGCGGTGGCGCTGAGCTACAGCATCGAGATCAAGAACCTGCGCGATGCGCTCCAGACCCGGACCCAGATCGGTGAGGGGGTCGGCATCGTGATGGAGCGCTATCAGGTCTCCGAGCAACAGGCCTTCGCGTTCTTGACCCGCCTCTCGCAGACCCGCAACGTCAAGCTGCGTCACCTGGCCGAACAGCTGGTTGCGGCTGCCGACAACCCGCGTCCCGCACCAAATCGATAGTCACTCCACTAATTGTCCGCGCGGGCCGCATAATTGCCGATTCCACGGGTACGGGTTGCAGCAGAGGCCGGGACCCGCTTGGCCGCGGACACGCAGGTAGGGAGATTGCTATGAGTCTCATGCAGTTCGGACCTTTCGGGGACCCCTTTCGCCAGATGGACCGACTGACCAGCCAGCTGCTGTCGGGCACCCGCACGCCGATCGGGATGCCGATGGACGTCTGGCAGTCCGACGACGGCTATCACGTCTGTCTCGACCTCCCCGGGGTCGATCCGGGATCGGTCGAGGTCACCTCCGAGAAGAACCTGCTGACCGTACGGGCCGAGCGCAAGCCGGAGTTCGGCGACGACGCCAAGGTGTTGGTGGCTGAGCGCAGCCAGGGCAGCTTCACCCGTCAGCTACAGCTCGGCGACGCGGCAGACGCCTCGAACGTGCAGGCGTCCTACACCAACGGCGTCCTGTGTCTCACCATCCCCCGGGCGGCGGAGAGCCAGCCGCGACGCATCGAGGTGCAGCAGGGCCAGAGCCAGGAGTCGATCGAGGTGGCCGGCAGCAAGCAGAGTGATGGCACCAGTGCGCAGTGATCCACCGGCCGCCAGCTGGCCAGGATGTCTCGTGACCGGGTGACGGAAGAGGGATCACCGTCACGTCACGTCGCAGCCGCTGGTCGGCCGCGACGCCGAGGGGTCAATCTGGGCAACACGCTCGACACACTCGACGGTCCGGCCAGGCCTGTCACCCACGTCCTGGTCGATATGGCGCACCAGGATGGCTTCAACACCGTCCGGCTACCGGTCCGATGGTCGACCCACGCTGATCATCGGCCCCCCTTCGCCATCGACGCGGATTTCGCCGCCCTCGTCGACCGGGCCTTGGACCTGGCGGAAGAGCGTGGGTTGCACGCCATCGTCAACCTGCACCACTACACCGAGCTGATGGTCGACCCGGACGCCCACGTCGAGCGGTTTCTTGCGCTCTGGCAGCAGATCGCCAGCCGGTGGAACCTACTCCTGCAACGGGCGTGGGCGGCCGTGCGAGCCTCCAACCCGGATCGAGAGATCATCGTCGGCACCGCACCCATGAACGACCCTGCTGGGCTCGACCACCTGGTTCTTCCGCCTGATCCGAACGTCACGGCCACCGTGCACTACTACGAGCCCTTGAGCTTCACCCACCAGGGGGCCGACTGGGTGCCCGGGCCAGTACTGCCGCTGGGGACCCGATGGGGCACCCCGGAAGACCACGCCAAAGTGAGCGACGACGTGGCGCGAGTCCATGCCTGGTCACTCGAGCATCGGGTGCGGGTGCTGATGGGCGAGTTCGGCAGCTTCGAACGGGCGCCGTTCCCCGACCGGACTGCCTGGACCCGCCACGTCCGCAGCGAACTGGACCGGCTGCAGCTGGACTGGTGCTATTGGGATCTCGCCAGCGACTTCGGTGTGCACGAGCCTCGGACGGGATCCATCCGAGCCTCCCTGCTTCAGGCCCTCCTGGGGGAAACTGCTTGAGACTGTGTGACGCCACGTTGTCGTGGGACAAGGTCGATCCCATCATGATGGGTTCCATGGAGGTCACCAAGGACGGGCGAGGCTGGCGGATCGGCACGGCCGGCGATGTCGCCTGGATCGCCGGCAAGACCACGGAAGGTCTCTGTGTCACCACAGCGATACCGCCGGTGTTCGACGCCTACGCCACCTTCTACCCGCCCGACGGCGTGAGTGTCCAAGCCCATGAACGCGCTGTGATCGACGTACTCAGCCAGCGCACGCCTGACCAGCCCTGGTGGCTGGGCTATCTCGACACAGGCGCCCACGACATCGTCTTCCCCTTCGCTTCGAAGGTGTCCCTCTACTGGAACTGGCGCTATGTGCTGGTCCAAGCAGGACCCGACCAAGCCCTCACCTGGCGGACCGGTCACATGCGCGCGGGACAAGGATCGTTGCCCGATCTGTTCTTCCCTGCAGATCACTCCTGGCTCATCTCCGCCCTCTGGGACGACACCTGGACCGACATCGGCGGGACCGCCGCACTGATCACCGCCCTGCACGACAATCCATTGGTCAACGCTCGCCGGGTCGGGACCGACGAAGACGCCCTTCCGCCAGGGCCCACGCGCGACTAGCCCCACGCGCGACCGAGGATCAGTGGCTGGTAAGAAATCCGCTGTCGACCGGCCGGGTGTGACCGGTGATCCAGGCAGCGTCGGCGGAGGCGAGGAAGGCCACGGCGGCGGCGACGTCGTCGGGTTCGCCGATTCGGCCGAGGAAGCCACGTGGAGTACCACGCCAGGGTGGTCCGGAATCGACTCGAGATGGAGCGGGTGACGAGAATCGAACTCGCACTATCAGCTTGGGAAGCTGATGTTCTGCCATTGAACTACACCCGCGCGCTGCCCTGCAGGACACGCCGAGGAGTCTAACCCAAACTCCTCCCAGGAATTGACTCTCCCCCAGGCTGAGGGTTTCTCAGCCCACTCACGGGAGATGGCCCTCCCTGGCCCTAGCGTCCTCAGCATCGGCCCGGGTCCCCGGGTCACCTGTCTCCCGAAGGAACCCCATGAAGCTTGTCCGCAAGATCGCAGCGTCAGCCGCCGCTGCCACCCTCGGCGCTGTCGGCATCGTCGCCGCCACCGCCGGTACCGCTTCCGCCGGATGTCCGAACGAGATCCTCTACAGCCTCAAAGCCACGTCGACCCACGTGCCCTTCAAGGGCATCCCGACCTTCAAGGACGGGCGAGGCGGCACCATCAGCGTCACGAAGGACTACACCAAGACGGCGAGCTATCAGGTCACCGCCGGGGCGGAGAGCGAGGTCGGGGTGATCCTGGCCAGGGCGAAGGTGTCGGTCAGCGCCTCGCTGACCAAGACCAACTCGTCAACGGTCACGCACAACTACAGCCACAAGATCAGCAAGGGCAAGTACGGCCATGCTCAGTACGTCTCGTGGGGCAAGACCATCCACTGGCGCAAGTCTCGGGTGACGTCACAGTGCAAGACGGTCCTTCTCTCCACCGGCACCATCAAGTTCCCGAGCAAGTCGGAGGGCTGGCGCTACTGGGAGACCAAGAACTGATCGCCGCCGGCGAACCCGGTCGCGGCAGTGACCGCGGCCGGGTGCGCTGGTAGCACCCGCAACGCCTGAATCCGCTCAGGGATGACCCGCGATCGTGCCTGGTGCGGCCCTGAAAGGGTGGCTTGACGGTCGCCGTTGCCGTGCGCTGGGCCGTAGATTGGGCGCGTGACCGACGCCCTGCCCGAACCTCGACCCACCGATCCGGTACGCCCGAGCGCCACGACCCCTGGCCAGCTGGGAAGTCTCCGCGCCTCAGACGCCGATCGCGACCAGGTGGCCACCGTGCTCAGCACCGCGTACGCAGAGGGCCGGCTGACCCGCGAGGAGCACGACGAGCGGCTCGAGCAGGTGCTCGCCGCCCGAACCTTCGATGACCTCCTCCCGATCACCAGCGACCTGGTGCCGGTCACCGCTGCTCCGACGCACCTGGCCACCACCCCACCGGCGGGCTTCACCGTCGACACCTCCAAGACGACCGACCAGACTGACCGGCTCGTCGCCGTGTTCGGTGGCGCCAGCCGTAGCGGACGTTGGCGGGTACGCCGCTCCACCCAGGCCCTGGCGCTGTTCGGTGGCGTGGACCTCGACCTGCGGAACGCGATCTTCGAGAGCCAGGAGGTGGAGATCTCGGGCATCTGGTGCTTCGGCGGGCTGGACATCAAGGTCCCAGCCGGGATCGAGGTCCGAGACCAGACCGCCGGCATCTTCGGCGGCACCGACATCCGTGACATCGGCGACCCCCTGCCCGGCGCGCCGGTGCTGGTGATCAAGGGCCTCTCGCTGTTCGGTGGGGTGTCGGTGCGCGGCCCGAAGCCAGAGAAGAAGCGCCGTCGATGACCAGCGAGAACCTCCGGGCATCCGACGCCGACCGTGACGCCGTGATCGAGCTGCTGCACGCCGCGTACGCCGACGGCCGCCTCACCGCCGACGAGCACACCGAACGAGTCGAGGTGGCCATCGCCGCCCGGACCTTCGGCGCGCTGATGCCCCTGACCGCCGACCTGGTGCCGGTGGCACCGGAACACCTCGCCGACTACACCGCGCCCGGCCCGATGGTCGTCACCGAAGGGGCCGACGCCCAGACGGACCGGATGACCGCAGCCCTGTCGGAGGTGAAACGGGTGGGCCCGTGGCGGATGCGCCAGCGCAGCGTGGCCCAGTCGTTCATGGGCACCATCCACCTCGACCTCACCGAGGCGACCTTCGATGCACCGGTGGTGGAGCTGAACGCGACCCAGGTGATGGGCAGCCTGTTCCTCCGGGTCCCGATCGGAACACGGGTCGTCGACGAGACGACCAACGTGATGGGCAGCACCTCGATCAAGGGGATCGGCGAACCCGAACCCAGCCACCCGACCATCGTCATCCGCGGGACGAACGTGATGGGTGACATCAAGGTTCGCGGGCCCAAGCAGGCGAAGGGTTGGCGCAAGGCCCTAGCCTGACCCTGTCATGGAAGAACTCTTCGCACCGCCCGCCTACGAGTGGAAACGCTTATCGCCGGCCTACCGCTCGCTGCGACGGCTGACCACCGTGCTTGTCGCCCCGATCCTGTTCAGCATCCCCGCCGTCCTCGTCGGGGTGCTGGCCGGACTGTGGTGGCTGTCAGCGATCCTGTGGGGCATCGCCGCGGTGATCGTCGTCACCCGGTGGGTTCTGGTGGAGCGCACCTGGCGCTCCTGGGGCTACGTGGAACGCGAGGACGACCTCTACATCACCCACGGGGTGCTGTTCCGCTCGCTGATCGCCGTGCCGTACGGGCGGATGCAGCTGGTCGAGGTGGGCACCGGTCCGCTGGAGCGAGCCTTCCACCTCGCCTCGGTCACCCTGCACACCGCCAGCGCCAGCACCGACGCCACCATCCCAGGGCTGCATCCCGACGAGGCGGCCCGGCTCCGCGATCGGCTCACCGAGCTCGGCGAAGCCCACCAGTCAGGGCTATGAGCCAGCCAGAGCCCCCCGAGGTCTCGCTCGCCCCGGCCCTGCCGGGCGTGCCCACGGTCAAACAGACTGAGCGCCCGCACCCCCTGACGCCGTTCATCCGGGGCTGGCTGGTCCTGGTGGCGATCGTCTTCGGCTTCTCCCGAGAGCTGGTCCCCGACGGTTCCGGGGAAGGCGGCTTCGACGTCGACGACCTTCGCTTCGTCCTACCCGCGCTGGGCGCGGCGGTCCTGCTGGCCGCACTGGCCGGCTTCGTCTCCTGGTATTTCACCCGCTTCGTCATCGACGACGAAGAGCTACGGATCGAGACCGGGGTGGTGTTCAAGAACTCGAAGAAGGTGCCGTTCGAGCGGCTCCAGTCGATCGACATCATCCAGCCGCTGGCGGCCCGGATGTTCGGGCTGGCCGAGCTCCGACTCGAGGTGGGAGCCGGCGACACCGCCATCCGGCTGCGCTATCTGAGCCGCTCCAACGCCACGTCGCTGCGCGACTATCTGCTGGCCCGCGCCCACGGCGAGCAGGCCAGCCGCGCCGCCGCCGGCGGCCCGGTGGCGAGTGCCTTCACCGACCTCAGCGCCGATGACGTACCGCTGGTCACCGTCACGCCGCAGCGGCTGGTCGTCGGCTTCCTGCTGTCCGGTGAGTTCTTGATCACCGCCCTGATCACCGTGGTGGTGCTCGGGGTGGCGGCCAGCTACGAGGTGGTCGGCTACGCCCTACCCGGCCTCATCCCCTTGATCATCGGTGGGGTCTCCATGGTCGGCCGCCGGGTGATCAGCATGTTCCACTTCACCTTGGCCCAGTCGGCCCGAGGGCTCCGCGTCACCCGCGGCCTGACCAACCTCACCAGCCAGTCGGTTCCGGTGGACCGGATCCAGGGCATCAAGATCAGCCAGTCCGCGCTGTGGCGCCCCCTCGGCTGGTATCGCGTCGACGTCGACATCCTCGGCTACGGCGCCTCCAGCGGCGAGAACAACGAGTCCGACGCCACCAGTGTGCTGCTGCCCATCGCCGACGCGGCCCAGGTCGCGGTGGCGCTGGGGCAGGTGCTCCCGAGCGTCGACCTCTCCACGGTCGAGCTGCGACGGGCGCCGGCCCGCGCGCGGCGGCTGCACTGGGTCGGGGCGCACACCCTGCGCTACGGCTGGGACGATGCGGTGGCGATCACCGAGCACGGCCTGCTCACCCACGTCCGCAACATCGTCCCGCACGCGAAGACCCAGTCGGTCCGGATCGAACAAGGACCGCTGCAGCGGCGGCTACGGCTGGCCAACGTCCATCTCGACACCCCCAAGGGTCCGGTCGATGCCGTGGCCCGCGAGCTCGACGAAGCCGACGCCCGCGCCTTCGCCCTCAGCCAACTGGACCGTGCCCGTGCCGCCCGCGCCGCCGACCGGGAGCGTCGGGCCCGAGCCGCCGTCGCCGGATCCGAATCCGACGGGTCGGAAGCTGCGGTGCTCGCCGCCTTCGGCATCGAGGCCGGGTCGCTGCTCGGCGAGGGCAGCGAGAGTCGGGTCTTCGCCCTCGGCGCCGACCGGGTGCTGCGGTTGTACCGATCTGGCCACGAGTCCCCTCTGCCGGTGGCCGAACAGCTGCGAGCGCTCTATGACACCTGGGCCGCGGCGTCGCTGCCGTTCGACGTTCCCCGCATCCTCGAGGTCGGGAGCTCGCACGGGCGGATCTGGACCGTGGACGTACGGATGTCGGGGCGTACGTTCTCCGGCTGGCTCCCCACCGCCTCGACCGAGGACCGCCGCGTCGCCCTGGCCAGCTATCTGGACGTCGCCGCGGGTCTGCAGGCCCTGCCCGCGCCGGTCACCGGCTTCGCCCGGTTGGTCGGCGACGACGCGCCCCAGTCCTTCCCGACCCTGGTCGACCTGCTCAACGCCCAGCTACGGAGCCGCGTCGGCGCCAGCGCGGCCCGGCTGCAGCCGGACGTGCCCGAGCTGCCGGCGATCTGGGACCGGCTGCACGCCGACCTGACGGCCAGACAGTGCCGCCCGGCGGTCGTCCACGGCGACCTGTGTCCCCCGAACGTCTTCTGCAGCCGCGGGCCGCAAGGCCAGGTGGTGGTCACCGGAGTCGGCGACTTCAGTCCGCACACGCTGCTGGCCGACCCGGTGATGGACCTGGCCGCGGCGGTCAGCTTCTTGGAGCTGGACGGGTACGACGGTGCCGCCGCGGACGCCGCCTGGCTGACCGAGCGGCTGGTCGCGATGTACGGACCCCAGATCCGGCACTGGCTGGACGTCTACCGCTGCTACTACGCGCTCTACTACGCCCCGGCGCAGGGCGAGGACGAGCTGTACGCCTGGTGCGTGGCCACGCTGCGCGCCGTGGGTCAGACCGTCGGCCGCTGAGCCGCCCAGTCCTCCAGCCGGTCCAGGGTCTGCTCAATGGAGCGCCGGTTCCGCTCCGCGGCCCCGATCAGCCGCAGGAACGCCGGCGCCCGCGACGTGCTGGCGTCGAACTCCTCGCGCACCAGGGTCGTCCGCGCATCGATCGGCTCCAACAGATAGCGCCAGACGTGGCCGCCGAAGTGCCGCCAGGCGATCCGCCGACCCTCCTCGAACTCGACCACCTCGTTGAGGATCTTGTAGGACACACCCCAGTGCATCTGCATCCCGAACCTCGACCCGGCGGTCAGCCGCTGCGGCGTGCCCGGCTGAACGGCGGTCACCGTGCCCGACCCGTCGAACGTCGCGTGCGAGGCCGGTCGGGCCAGCAGCTCGAAGATCTCCGCTGCCGGCGCAGCAATGGTGCGGGATGCTTCGACGACCGCGGGGGTACCCATGGCGTTAGCGTAGCCAGCCGCCCCTCGCCGTCGGAGGTCTTTCTGGATAGGCTCCGAACATGACCGAGCGACCCGTACTGGGCATTGACATTGGCGGCAGTGGCATCAAGGGCGCCCCGGTCGACCTGACCACCGGGACGCTCGCCACCAAGCGACTGCGGATCGAGACGCCGGCGAAGTCGACCCCGGAGAACGTGGCGGAGGTCGTCGCGGAGATCGTCGAGCACTTCAGTGAGCAGATCGGCGACGGTCCGATCGGCATCACCATTCCCTCGGTCGTGACCCACGGCATCACCCGGTCCGCCGCCAACATCGACAAGTCCTGGATCGACGCACCGGCCGAGAAGATGTTCGAGAAGCGGCTCGGCCGCGACATCTATCTGGTGAACGACGCCGACGCGGCCGGCGCCGCCGAGGTGCACTACGGTGCGGCCAAGGACCACCCCGGTCTCGTCATCGTCACCACCTTGGGCACCGGCATCGGCAGCGCCCTGATCTACCGCGGCGTGCTGGTGCCGAACTCGGAGCTGGGTCACCTGGAGATCGACGGCCACGACGCCGAGAGCGAGGCGGCGGCCAGCGTCAAGGACCGGCTGGACATCTCCTACGCGAAGTACGCCAAGCGGCTGCAGCGCTACTACGAGGAGATCGAGAAGCTGTTCTCCCCCGACCTGATCGTGGTGGGCGGCGGTGTCAGCAAGGACGCCGCCAAGTTCCTGCCGCACCTCACCCTCAAGGCCGAGATCGTCCCGGCGAAGCTGCTGAACACGGCGGGCATCGTCGGCGCCGCCTGGCTGGCGGTCGACCGGGTGGCGAACCCCAACCTGCTGCTGTGACGGCCCCGCCGGCAGCAGCCGGCATCACATCCGCTCGAGCGCCTCGATCCCCAGCATGTCCAGACCGGCGGCGAGAACCCGCTTGGTCGCCAGGCAGAGCGCGAGCCGCGAAGTCCGGATCTCGCCTTCCGACTTGAGCACCGGGCACTGCTCGTAGAACACCGACAGCGCACCGGAGAGCTCGTAGAGGTAGGTGCAGAGCTTGTGGGGCTGGAGCGTGACCGCGACCTCGTCGACCACCTCACCGAACCGGGACAGCAGCAGGGCCAGCGTCTGCTCGGCCGGCTCATCGAGCACGGCCACCGCACCCTGCTCCCCCAGCCCGTCGGCCTCGGCCTTGCGGAGCACCTGGCACATCCGGGCGTGGGCGTACTGCAGGTATGGACCGGTGTTGCCGACCGTGGCGACCATCCGGTCGACGTCGAAGACGTAGTCCTTGTTGAGCCCGGTGGAGAGATCGGCGTACTTGATGGCAGCGAGTGCGATCGGCGGCGCGGCCTTCTCCTCGGCCGCATCCAGCAGGCTGTTCAGCGTGACGGCGGTGCCCTCCCGGGTGGAGAACTTCTTGCCGTCGGCGCCGAGCACCTGGCCGAAGGCGACGTGCTCGGCCGAGACCGAGTCGGGCAGGAAGCCGGCCTTGCGGGCGACAGCGAAGACCTGCTCGAAGTGGAAGGTCTGCGGCGAACCGACGACGTAGATCAGCCGGTCGGCGTGGAACTCGCGGACCCGGCGCCGGACTGCGGCCAGATCGCTGGTGGCGTAGCCGAAGCCGCCGTCGCGCTTGCGCACGATCATCGGCGAGTTGAAACCCTCGACGAACACGCAGAGCGCGCCGTCGTCGACGACCGCGGTGCCGTCGGCCTCCAGCTCGGCCACCACCTTCGCCAGGTCGTCGTTGTAGGTCGACTCACCGGCGAGGTGCTCGTCTCTCAGCTGGACGCCGAGGCGGGCGTACGCCTGGTTGAACCCGACCAGGGAGATCTGGATCAGCTGCCGCCAGACCTGCAGCGTCTGCTCGTCTCCTGACTGCAACGCGACCACCCGGCGACGTGCCCGGGCGGCGAAGTCCTCGTCGGCCTTGAAGTGCGCGTTGGCCCGCAGGTAGGTCTGCTCGGCCGAATACAGGTTCAGGGTCTGCGGATCGACGCCCTCCTCGAGGATCTGCTCGACCAGCATGCCGAACTGGGTGCCCCAGTCGCCGATGTGGTTCTGCGGGATGACCTCGTGCCCGACCGCCGCCAGCACCCGACTCAGACAGTCACCGATGATCGAGGACCGGAGATGACCGACGTGCATCTGCTTGGCGACATTGGGTGAGGAGTAGTCGATCACCACGACCTGTCGCTGGGCTGCCGGGACCACGCCCGCGGCGGGGTCGGCGAGCTGGGCGGTGACCGACTCGGCCAGCACCGAGGACCGCAGCCGCAGGTTGAGGAATCCCGGGCCCGCGATCTCCACCGGCTCACAGACATCGTCGAGGTCGAGCTCGGCCACGATCCGCGCCGCCACCTCGCGCGGCGACCTGCCCTCGGACTTGGCCAGGCGCAACGCGACGTTGGACTGGAAGTGACCGAACTGCGGCTTGGTGGCGGGCCGAAGCTCAGGGTCGATGCCGGCGACGGCCTCGATCCGCGAGCTCAGCAGCGAAGGAAGGGAGGACACAAGAGTCAAGTATTTCACCTCCGCTACGGTGGTGTCGCCGGGATTCGCATCCACCATGCGGACTACCCCGGATTACGAGGGGCCAGGGTTGGTTACACCTCCGGGTGGCCGGCCAACGTCTGGCCGCTCGTCACCCATGACACCCGACCCTCAGGAGTCCCCATGACCCAGGTGCCCACCATCACCTTGAACGACGACACCACCATCCCGCAGCTGGGCTTCGGCGTGTGGCAGGTCTCGACCGACGACATCGTGCCCGCCGTCAAGAAGGCGCTCGAGGTCGGCTACCGCCACATCGACACCGCCGCCATCTACGGCAACGAGGAGGGCGTCGGCCGGGCGATCGCCGAGTCGGGCATCCCGCGTGACGAGCTGTATGTCACCACCAAGCTCTGGAACGCCAACCACGCCCACGACGACGCGATCGCCGCGGCGAAGGAGAGCCTGGGCAAGCTCGGACTCGACTACGTCGACCTCTACCTGATCCACTGGCCGACCCCCGCGAAGGACAACTACGTCGAGGCGTGGAAGGCGCTGGAGGAGATCCAGGCCAACGGCTGGACCCTGAGCATCGGCGTCTCGAACTTCACCGAGGAGCACCTGCGCCGGGTGGTGGCCGAGAGCAACACCGTGCCCGCGGTCAACCAGATCGAGCTGCACCCGACCTTCGGCCAGTCGGCCCTGGTCGCGGTCAACGACGAGCTCGGCATCAAGACCGAGGCCTGGAGCCCACTGGGCCAGGCCGAGGACCTGACCAACTCCACGATCACCGGGCTGGCCGAGACCCTTGGCCGGACCCCCGCTCAGGTGATCATCCGCTGGCACCTGCAGAAGGGCTACATCGTCTTCCCGAAGTCGATCACCCCCTCGCGGATCGAGGAGAACTTCAACGTTCTCGACTTCGAGCTCAGCGCGGACGACGTCGCCGCGATCGACGCCCTTGACCACGGCAACCGCATCGGTGGGGATCCCGAGACGCTCAACTGATCGACCGTGCTCGCGTGATCGACTGAATCACTCGGGAGCGCCGGTGCCGCTTCGGCGGCGCCGGCGCTCTTGTCCCCCGTCCCGCCGTGCTCAGACGAAGCGGAGCTGATCGACATGTCTGCTGCCCGTCAGCCGTTTCTGCACGAGCTGGTCACCACGTTCGCAGCCCCGACCCAGGTGTTGTCGGCGCAGGACGGCGACCTCGTCCCCGCCGGCGAACGCCCCAGCGCACAGGGCGTCATCCACGCCGACGTCCGCGTGGTCAGCACCTTGCGGGTCCGGGTGGACGGGCAGCCGCCGGAGCACCTCGCCACCTCCTCGGGCACCCGGTCGACGACGTTCTCGTCGCTACTGCGCTATCTGAACGCCGACCTCGCGGCGGCGCCCGACCCGCAGGTCCGGCTCGATCGCATCCGCGAGGTGTCACCAGGTGTGGTCTCCGAGACCCTGCGGCTCAGCTCGCTGGCCGCGCAACCGGTGGCGGCCACCGTCACCGTCGAGCTCGCGAGCGACTTCGCCCCGATCGAGCAGATCAAGTCCGGGGCGCAATCCCCGCCGCGGCCGCTGTCGCTGTCGCGCCGCGACGACACCCTGAGGTGGGGCACCAAGGACGTGACGGTGACCATGCGCGCCCCCGGCGCGGACGTGGCCCTGACCGAGGAGCAGACAGCCGTCGTGCTGACCTGGCCGATCACGATCCCCGCCGGCGGCGTGACCGAGGTGGGCCTGACGTTGACCATCGGCGACGCCGGCAGCGTGGTGGTGGCCGCCACCGGCATGGCCTTGGAGGTGGACGCCCTGACCGCCCGTGCACTGGACCCGCTGGAGGCACCCGACCCCCGGCTCGAGCCGTGGCTGCGCCGCTCCCTGGCGGACCTGGACAGCCTGCGGATGGCCACCGCCGACGCGCCCGATCTGACCTTCTTCGCCGCCGGCTCCCCCTGGTATCTCACCTTGTTCGGCCGGGACAGCCTGTGGGCGGCACGACTGCTGCTGCCCCTCGACCTCGAGCACGCGCTGGGCACCCTGCGTACGCTGGCGCGCCTGGCCGCGACCACGATGGACCCCGAGACCGCAGCACAACCGGGCAAGATCATGCACGAGCTCCGGCGCGACCAGCTCGCCTTCTCCGACACCTCGCTGCCGCCGCTCTACTACGGCACCATCGACGCCACCCCGCTGTGGATCTGTCTGCTGCATGACGCCTGGCGGGGCGGGCTGCCCGAGAGCGCGGTACGCGAGCTCGCGCCGACCCTGGTCGGAGCCCTGGCGTGGCTGACCGACTACGGCGACGCGGACGGCGACGGGTTCTTGGAGTACATCGACGAGAGTGGCCGCGGGCTGGCCAACCAGGGCTGGAAGGACTCTCACGACTCCGTCCGGTTCGCCGACGGCACGATCGCCGAAGGCCCGGTGGCGCTGTGCGAGGTGCAGGGCTACGCGTACCAGGCCGCTATGGCCGGCGCGGAGCTGCTGGACCATCTCGGGATGGAGGGAGCCGAGGGATACCGTCGCTGGGCCGGCGCACTGCGGCAGCGGTTCCGCGAAGCGTTCTGGTGCGGCACGGGCGACGGCCGATATCCCGCGCTGGCCCTGGACGGGACCAAGCGGCGGGTCGACGCCGTGACCAGCAACATCGGCCACCTGCTCGGCACGGGTCTGCTCGACCGCCACGAGGAGGAGCTCATCGCTCGCCGGGTCACCGCGGCGGACCTCGACTCCGGCCTCGGGCTGCGCACGATGTCGACCCTCGCCGGCGGCTACTCACCGCTGAGCTATCACTGCGGCTCGGTCTGGCCGCACGACACCGCCATCGTCATCGCCGGGCTGGTGCGCGCCGGGTTCGCGGAGTACGCCCGACCGCTCGCCGACGGCCTGCTGCGCGCCTCGGCGGCGTGGGACCAGCGACTGCCGGAGCTGTGGTCCGGCGAGTCCGACCCGGTCCCGTACCCGGCCGCCTGCCGGCCTCAGGCCTGGTCCGCCGCCGCGGCTGTCACGGTGGCCGCCGCGCTCGCCGCCGGCTGACACTGAACCCGTCACGGAGCCGGCTGGCAGCGCGGGCACCAATAGCTGCGTCGCTCCTGACCGCGGGGACCGAACTCCTCGGTCCGGATCGGCGTCCGGCAGCGTCGGCACGGCTGGCGGGCCCGCTCGAACACCCAGGCCCGGCGGGTGGGCCGGAGGTCGCCGGTGGTGGCCTGCTCGGGGCGCCAGCGGTTGGCGTACAGCAGCTGCTGGGCACGGATCACGAGGCGGCGCAGGTTCTGAACCGCCGCGACCGGGGTACGTGGGTGGATGCCCTGCAAGAACAGCACCTCGGCCCGATAGAACGTACCGATGCCGGCGAGGTTGCGCTGGTCGAGCAGCGCCTCGCCGATGCTGCGCTCGGGTTGCGCACCGATCCGACGTAGCGCCTCGTCCACGTCCCAGTCCGGACCCAGCAGGTCGGGGCCCAGGTGCCCGACGACGGTGTCCTCGTCGGCGGTGGGCAGCAGCTCCAGCACCGGCAGCCGGTAGCCGACCACGTCGTGGGTGGCGGTGCCGAGCACGACCCGGATCTGGAACTCCTCACCGCCGGACCACCGCCGGCCGGTGCCGTAGATCCGCCAGGTGCCGTCCATCCGGAAGTGGGCGTGGATGGTGTAGTCGTTGTCCAGCCGGAGGAGCTGGTGCTTGCCGCGGGAGACCACCTGACGCACGGTCACCCCACTGAGGTCGGTCGTGGCCAGCTGCGGCACCCGGAACTCGCACCGGGTCAGTCGCTGGCCGGCGAGCGCGTCGTCGAGTCGGCGGCAGGCGCGCCAGACCGTGTCTCCCTCGGGCATGGACCCATTGGACCATCCCGCCTCGGTCAGCTCGCCGGGATGGCCGCCCGGGCCAGGACGCCGAGGCGACGCCAGACCAGCACCGTCAGCAGGACCATTGCGGCGAACGCGACCCAGAATGGGGTGACCAGGGTGAAGGCCTGCGCCACCGCGCCGCCGAGCAACGCACCGAGGGCGGCCCCACCGACGGCGAAGACCAGATAGACGCTGGTCACCCGCCCCATCAGCTCCGACGGTGTGGCCCGCTGCCGGGTGGATAGCGACACCGACCCCCAGACGGTGGCGTGCACACCGAAGGCAACCATGGTGATCACCGCCGGCAGCCAGTGCCGGCTCAGGGCCAGGCTGAGATGGGTCAGCGTCTCGATCACCAGCCCGGCGCGCAGCAACGTCGCCGCATCGAAGCGCCGTTCCAGTCGGGGATACAGCAGCGAGCCCAGGACGCCGCCGACCGCTCCGACCGCGATCACCAGCCCGTACCCCACCTCGCTCAGCCCGAGCCGCTCCCGGACGTAGAGCACCCAGACGGCGAAGGCGCAGACGAAGGTCACGTTCATCACGAAGATCGTCACCGCCAGGGTCCGCAGGCCCGGGTGGGTGATTAGGAAGCGGATGCCGTGACGCATCGCGGTCAACACCGGCTCGTGCGCCGACTCCGGCAATACCGACGGCCGGGTCCGGATCCGGACCACGAGCAGGGCAGCGACCACCAGGCAGACGGCGTCGAAAGCCAGCGGCAGGGCCGAGGACGCTGCGAAGGCCAGCGCACCCAGCGGCGGGCCGGCCAGCTGGTTGGCCACCGTCATGGTGCCGATGATCCGCGCGTTGGCCGCGCCGAGCTGCTCGGGCGGCACCACCTGGGTGACCAGGGCCGACTTGGCGTTGTCAGCCAGCGTCTCGGCCGTACCGAGGCAGAAGACCGCGACGTAGACCACCACGATGGTCGCCACGTCGGTGACGACGGCGACCGCCAGCAACCCGACGACCAGCGCCCGGCACAGGTCGACCACCACGATGATGCGGCGCCGGTCCAGCCGGTCCACCAGCACACCGGCGAACAGGCCGAACACCAGCCAGGGTAGCTGCTGGGCGAAGACCGCGGCGGCGACGAGGAAGGGCTCGGCGGTCAGCGAGGCCACCAGCAGCGGGCCGGCTGCGAGCAGTGCACCGTCACCGAGGTTGGTCGCGGTGAAGCTGGCCCAGAGCCGGGCGAAGTCGCGTGACATGGCCAGGTCCGCCGTGCGGCGGCGCAGGGTGCTCCAGGGACCGGCCATTCCCGCGAGGCTAGCGGCCGAGTCCCGCGGCGGCGAGGACTTTACGTAAGGTGGGCCCGTGATGCGATGGGGACGAGCGGCCGGGTGGGCCGTCGCTATCGGCGCGGCCGGGTCCGGGGTGGCGGTTGCCGCCTCGGTCGCCTTCGTCCGGCACGCGGCCCGCGGCCATCTGTACGCGCCCGAGGACGTGCCGCCGGCGCCGGTCGCGCTGGTGCTCGGCGCGATGGTGCACCCCGACGGGATGCCGTCCAGCTTCCTCGCGGCCCGGCTGGACCTGGCCAAGCGGCTGTTCGACGCCGGCACGGTGAAGGTGCTGCTGGTGTCCGGCGACAACCAGGCCAAGGAATACAACGAGCCGGAGGCGATGCGGCGCTATCTGGTGCGGGCGGGGGTGCCTGAGGACCGGATCGTGCTGGACTACGCCGGCTTCGACACCTACGACTCCTGCTATCGCGCTCGGGCCGTCTTCGGGGTGGACCGTCTTGTCGTGGTCTCGCAGACCTACCACGTGCCGCGTGCCGTCGGCACCGCGCGGCTGCTGGGCCTGGAGGCGTACGGCGTCGGCGACGACACTGTGCGGCAGTTCTCGGACCCCTGGCGTCGGGGCGTGATCCGCGACCAGGTGGCGTGCGTGAAGACCGTGCTCGACCTGGCGAAGCGACGAAAGCCGGTGCTGGGCCGGGTCGAGACCGGGGTGGACGACGCGCTACGCGCTGCTCGCAGCTCGGTCCGACTCGATCCGGCCGGGCAGCAGGCCGGCCAGGACGATGACGACCACCGCGGCCAGCGGGGCGAACAGCAGCCCCACCCGAAGTGAGCTGGCGTCCGCGATCACGCCGATCACCGGCGGTGAGACGAGGAAGCCGATCCTGGTGATCCAGCCGACGGCGGCCAAGCCGGCGCCGGCTGGCAGGCCCGGGATCTCATCGGCGCCGTGCATCGCCATCGGGATCATCACCGCGATCCCCCAGCCGGCGGCGGCGAACCCGATCACCGTGGCCGGCACGCTCGGGAAGGCCAGTGCGCCGCCGAGGCCGAGCGCGGCGGCGAGCCCGCCGAAGCGGACCACCGCACGCGGCCCGAAGTGGGTGACCAGCGGGTCGCCGGCGAAACGCCCGACCGTCTGCAGTCCCTGCAGGGCGACGAAGGCGAGCCCGCCGACCGCTGCCGGTGCGGCCAGGCTGCCAGTCAGATAGATCGCGCCCCATGAGCTGCCGACGTCCTCGATCACGGCACCAACTGCAGCGATGGCCCCCAGCCCCACCAGCCGCAGACCCACGCCCGCATGCCACCACCGCCGGGGTTCGGCACCGGCTGTGGTGGCGTCGCGCTCAGCAGCGTCCGAGCCGGGCAGCAGCCAACGGCTCGCCAGCAGCGCCACAGCCGCGAAGATCACGGCCGTAGCGCCGAAGTGGACGGCGAGCGGGATGTGCAGGCCGGCGGCCGCGGAACCGATCAGGCCGCCGAGGACAGCACCGACGCTCCACACCCCGTGCAGCGAGTTGATGATCGAGCGGCCGTAGAGCCGCTGCACTCTCAGGCCGTGGGCGTTGTTGGCGATGTCGATCACCGAGTCCATCGCCCCGGCGCAGAACATCACCAGCGCCAGCACCCACCACTGGGGCGCGAAGGCGACGGCGAACGACACCATGATCATCACCAGGGTCCCGGCCAGCGCGACCCGGGCGGAGCTGAACCGGGCCACCAGCCGGCCGGCGATCAGACCGGCGACCAGGGCACCGACCGAGAAGCCGGCGATGGCGGTGCCCAGGCCCGCGTTGGACAGGTCCAGCGACGCCTTGATCTCCGGATAGCGCGGCAGCATGTTGGCGAAGACCAGACCGTTGGTGGCGAACATCGCCCCGGTGGCCCACCGGGCCTTGCGTACGTCGGTCTGGGCAGGGCTCAAGACAGTCACGCGTGCTCAACTCCGGATTCGGCGGCGGCCGACCGGCCGGGGTCGGAGCAGACAGCGTACGACCATGCGGATGTCTGCGACCACTTGACTGAGCGCGTTACGGTGTAATCATGTAATCACGGCGGTTACGTAACCCGGAGAGGTGTCCGCATGAACGTTCACTCACATTCCGACGAAGACGACACGCCGCGCGAACGCCGACGCGGCGGCCGTTTCGGTCGCCCCGGTGGCTGGCAGAACGTCGATCTGCCGCCCGCGGACGACGTGCAGGCCTGGTTCGAAGGTCGGCTCCCCGCCGACTGGTTCCGCGAGATCTCGGTCGAGGTGGACCGCGAAGAGATCCTGGTCGTCGGGACGCTGTCCGACGAGGTGGACAGCTCCGCCGCCGCCGAGGGGCGGATCAGCCGGTTCCGTGCGGACAGTCGCGAAGCGCGGATCGAGATCGCGCTGGAGGCGGAGCACCGCTATCGCCGCAAGGTGTCGTGGGGCGCCCAGCTGGGCGACACCCGCACGTTGTTCACCCACATCTCGGTGCCGGTGATGACCCGGCTCCGTCAGCCGGAGCGTCAGGTGCTGGACACCCTCGTCGACGCCGGAGTGGCCCGCTCCCGCTCGGAGGCGCTCGCCTGGGCCGTCAAGCTCGTCGGCGAGCACGCCGACGCGTGGCTGGCCGAGCTGCGGACCGCGATGAGCGAGGTCGACAAGCTCCGCTCCACCGGCCCGCAGATCTAGCTGCGGTGCTCCCGGTAGTAGGTGATCAGCGCCTGGGTCGACGCATCCTGACCGGCCAGCGCCTCGGCGTCACCGGCGACTGCCGGGGTGACCGCCTGGGCCAGCTGCTTACCGAGCTCCACACCCCATTGGTCGAAGCTGTCGATGCCCCAGACCACGCCCTGGACGAAGGTGATGTGCTCGTAGAGCGCGATCAGCTGGCCCAGCACCGATGGGGTCAGCGCGGGCGCCATGATCGAGGTGGTCGGCCGATTGCCGGAGAAGACCCTGGCCGGCACGATCTTCTCGTCGGTGCCCTCGGCGCGTACCTCGTCGGCGGTCTTGCCGAAGGCGAGCGCGGCGGTCTGGGCGAAGAAGTTGGCCAGGAACAGCTCGTGCACGTCGGCGTCGCCGTCTGTGAGCGGGTGTGCGGGGGTCGCGACCGCGATGAAGTCGGCCGGGATCAGCCGGGTGCCCTGGTGGATGAGCTGATAGAAGGCATGCTGTCCGTTGGTCCCGGGCTCGCCCCAGAACACCTCACCGGTGTCGGTGGTGACCGCTGAGCCGTCGAAGCGGACGCTCTTGCCGTTGGACTCCATGGTCAGCTGCTGCAGGTATGCCGGGAACCGGTGCAGATACTGCGCGTACGGCAGCACCGCGTGCGTGGCGGCGCCGAAGAAGTTGACGTACCAGACGTTGAGCAGTCCCATCAGCACCGGGACGTTGGCCGCCGGCTCGGTCTCGCGGAAGTGTGTGTCGATGGTGTGGAAGCCGGCCAGGAAGTCGGCGAAGTTGTCCGGCCCGATCGCGACGACCAGGGACGTACCGATGGCCGAGTCGACCGAGTAGCGCCCGCCCACCCAGTCCCAGAAGCCGAAGGCGTTGGCCGGGTCGATGCCGAAGTCGGCGACCTTGTCGAGGGCCGTGGAGACCGCCACGAAGTGCTTGGCCACCGCGTCCGAGGTCGCGTCGTCGGTGTCCTCGATCGCGCCGGCGTTCCGCAGGCTCGCAAGCAGCCAGGCCCTGGCCAGCCGCGCGTTGGTGAGTGTCTCGAGGGTGGAGAACGTCTTCGAGGCCACGATGAACAGCGTCGTGGCCGGGTCCAGGTCCTTGGTCTTCTCGGCCACGTCGGTGGGATCGATGTTGGAGACGAAACGCACCGACAGGCCGGGCTGGACGTACGGCAGCAGCGCCTCGTAGGCCATCACCGGGCCGAGGTCGGAGCCGCCGATGCCGATGTTGACCACCGTGCGGATGGGCTGGCCGGTGACCCCGACCCACTCGCCGCTGCGGATCTTCTCGGCGAAGGCATAGACCTTGGCCAGCTCTTCGTGCACCTGGGCCACCACATCGGTGCCGTCCACCTCCAAGGTGGTGTCGGCCGGGTCGCGCAGTGCGGTGTGCAGGACGGCACGATCCTCGGTCACGTTGATGTGCTGACCGGCGAACATGGCCTCGGTCCGCTCCGCCAGCCCGACCTCGTCGGCCAGCTCCAGCAGCGACCGCAGCACCGCAGCGTTGACCAGGTTCTTGGAGAGATCGACGTGCAGGTCGCCGGCGGTGAAGGTGAAGGCATCGACGCGCTGCGGATCGGCGGCGAACCAGCCGCGCAGGTCCGGGGTCAGGGCGGCGTGGAACTCACGGAGCTTGGCCCAGGCTGTCGTGGTGGTGGGATCTACCGGAGCGCTCATCGAAACCTTCTCTGGCTGGGGGTGGTCGTCACCTGGCAGCCTACTGAGCGCGTTGCCGTCGGCCATCGCGGGCCGCCGCGGGCGACCGATGACTTTCGAGGCCTCGGGAGGTCAGCTCCGTCATGGACAACACGTGGACCCGTCAGAATCTGGAGGCCCAGCGATGAGCGCCACCACCCAACGGGCGCCGTCGGCCTCGCGGGTCGCCGTGATCGTGACCTGGGTGCTGCAGGTGCTGCTCGCCCTCGGCCTGCTGGCCGCCGGCATTCCCAAGCTGATCGGTGACCCGGCCATGATCGAGCTGTTCGCCGACATCGGCGCGGGCGAGTGGCTCCGGTTGGTGGTCGGCACGTTGGAGGTCGCCGGCGCGGTCGGTCTGCTGATCCCTCGCACCCGGGCACTGGCTGCACTCTGCAGCTGCCTGCTGATGATCTGTGCGACGCTGACGAACCTGTTGGTGATCGATGCCAATCCGGCGGTGTCCACCGGCTATGCGGTGGTGGCAGCGATGGTGTTCTACCTTCGGCGGGCCGAGCTGCTGGTCGAACGTCGCCCGTTCGCCGGGTAGGGCCAGCGGGGCCAGATGCAGGGGCCCGGGCCGCGCAGTAGGTTCGGGGCATGGATCCCCGTCTTGCCCGGGCCCGAACCGAGGGCCCGTCCAACCGGCAGTACGCCGGCGTGGAGTCGGACTTCCGCACCGACCTGGAGCGGATCCGGTTCGCGCCGTCGTTCGCCCGGCTGGCCGAGGTCACGCAGGTGGTCACGGCCAGTGCCACCTCCGGCGTCGTGCACAACCGGCTGACTCACACCATCAAGGTGGCGGCGGTGGCACGGGCGATCGCGGTGCGGCTGCTGCGGACCGAGGACCTCGACCTGCTGGAGAAGCTGGGCGGTCTCGATCCCGTGGTGGTCCAGGCTGCGGCGGCGGCCCACGACCTGGGTCACCCTCCGTTCGGCCACCTGGGCGAGCGGGTGCTCGACCAGCAGGCGCGGGACCGGTTCGGGCTGAGCGACGGCTTCGAGGGCAACGCGCAGACCTTTCGAATCCTCACCGAGCTGGAGGTACGCGGCCCGGCCGACGAGGGCCTGAACCTGACTGCGGCGGTGCTGGCAGCGGTCTGCAAGTATCCGTGGGGTCGGTTCCACGTCCCCGAACCGCATCCCACCGACTGGCCTGAGCGCCCTCGCGGCGCGGCGTACGGCGTGGACGGGCCTGGGGCTGCGAAGTTCTCCGCATATTCGATCGACCTGCCAGAGATGGTGGTGGCGCTGTCGGCGTTCCCGCATCTGCCGCCGGGGCGGCAGACCCTGGAGTGCTCGGTGATGGACCTGGCGGACGACATCGCGTATTCGCTGCACGACGTGGAGGACTTCCACCGCAGCGGGGTGCTGCAGTTCTCGCCGGTGTCGGCGGAGTTCCGGTCCTGGGCCAACGACCGCCGCAGCTTCGCCGACCTGGACGACACGGCCCTGGCCGCCCTGGGCCATGCACCCGGGGCCGGGCTGGAGCGGCTGCGGCGGCGGCTGCTTGCCAAGGACGGCTGGGTTTTCGACGAGGAGATCTTCGCGGACGCGATCCTGACGGTGGGCGAGGAGTTCGTCGACGGGGTGCTGGCCGTGCCGTACGACGGGTCGATGGCTGCCGACCGGGCCATCTCCGGGTTCACCGGGCGGTGGATCGACCACCTCATCGCCTCGGTCCGGCTGGAGCCGGAGCCGGGCGTGAGATCTGCCTACGTCACCTTGTCCCCCGACGCGTGGCACGAGGTGTCGGTGCTGAAGTTCGTCCACCAGTACTTCATCCTCGACCGACCGGACCTGGCGATGTTCCAGCGCGGACAGGCGGAGACGATCCTCCGGCTGGTGGCCGGGTTCGACAACTGGCTGTCGGACCGGATTGACGGCGGGCGCGCACCACGACGGCTGCAGGATCTCGTGAACGCCGCCACCTTCGGCTATGAGCGGACCGCCGCGTCGCACCCCGAATGGCTGGACGGCAAGGTCAGCGAGAGCGAGATCGCCCGGATGGGACGCGGACGCGGCATCGTCGACTTCGTCAGCGGCCTGACCGACGCCCAGGCCGTTGCGTTCGACGCCCGACTCGGTGGTTCGACCAGCTTGCTGTGGTCCAACGGCGGGTTCTGACCGCAGGGGGGTGCATCCATAACTGGCGTAGGTCAGAATAAACAGCATGCTGACTGATCGCGTACGTTCGCTGGTCGTCGCCGTGCTGGCTGTCACCCAGGTGATCGCCTCTCCGGTGACCACGTGGCTGCTCGGCGACAGCTCAGACACCGGGGCCATCTCCGACGCCAACAACAATCCGGTGACCCCTGCCGGATATGCCTTCTCCATCTGGGGTCTCATCTATCTGCTGTCGCTGGCCCTGGCCGTCTATCAGCTGCTGCCGAGCCAGATCACCCGCGACGTGCACCGCCGCAGCGGCTGGTGGATCGCCGCGGCGTTCGCATCCAGCACCCTGTGGGTGCCCGCCTTCGGCAGCCGCACGATCTGGCTGTCGCAGGTGATCATCGTCGCCCTAGTGGTGTTCCTGATCGTGGCGACGACGCGGCTCACGCGCTCCCCCGCGGCCACCATGGCCGAGCGCTTCTTGTTGCGACTCCCGGTCACCGTCTATCTCGGCTGGGCCACCTTGGCCTGCGCCGCCGGCTTCGGCGTCACCTTGCGCTCGTTCGGCATGCCCGAGCGAGCCACCTGGGTGACGGCGGTGTCGGTGCTGCTCGTCGTCGTGGCGACGCTGGTGTCGCTCTGGACGGTACGGCGCCAGACCGCGACAGCCGGCTTCGCCTTCACCGCCTGCTGGGCGCTGGTGGCGATTGCCCTGGCCTCGTACGAGGTGCCAGTGCAGGTGGTCGCCGTGGTGGCGTTGCTCGCCGTCGTCGCCCTGCTGGTCATCCGCACCGGACGCAGCGCGGACAAGGCCCGGGTCCTGCTCGGCTGATCCGCGAACCGTCCGACGGCGTCGCCAGCTGTCCGCCGGTCGTGCTGGACCGGCGGCGATGTGGCTGCCTGCCAGATGCGGTCGGTGAAGGCGTTGTTGCCCAGGGCTTGGGTGCCTTGGTTGGTGACCAGGTAGACCCAGCCGTGCGGCGAGCGCCACAGATATTCACCCGGGACGGGTTGTCGGAGTCGCCAGCGGCCGTGGGTCTTGAGCCGGTGATGTCGTCGGTCGAGGGGTCCGAGGTTGGCCAGGCTGGTCTGCTCGGGTGGTCCTGGGTTCGCGTACGGGATGGTGTGGTCCAGGTCCATGGTGCGACTGAGGCTGGTGCCGTAGGGGAAGACATCGGCCGGATTGCGGAGCCGCAACGCCTCACGATGGCGGTGCGGGATCTCGTAGGCGTCCACCGGTGCCGGGTTCGGGTCGAGGACCGGGCGAACGGTGATCGTGTTCGGGGTGTTGGCCAGGAACCGGCGAATCTGGTCCACGGTGACCGGACCATCACCCTCGATCCGACCGACCAGGCCAGTGGGGTCGGACCCAGCGGTCAGGGCATCCTGGCTGAGGTGGATGTAAAGCGTCGTCTGCGGTCGAGCCTTCACCGGATCCAGCGTGGGTCCCTCGAACCGCACCGACTGATGCGTGTCGATGTTCCCGGGGTCGTCGGCACTGGGTTCGACCTGATCGCACGGGTCGCCCTGATGGGCTCCCAGCATCGCCAACGCCATCGCCGGCTGACCCAGGATCCCGATCGCCCTCGACCGACGCACCCCCACCGGACCGGTATCGCCTTCCAGCCGAAGGATCTCCGCAATCCGGTTGACCATGGCGACGAACCAGACCACATCACCAGCATTCGCCCGGGCGACCAGCACTTTGAGGCCGCCGACTTCGGTGCGAGCGACCCGGACGAACCGCTCCGCTTCCCACAACCTTGCCCGTGCCTCCGCACCTACGGGGTCGGCGCTCATCACGGCCGCCTGCAGCAGGTTCTCAAACCGTGCCCACGAGATCGCCCCGATCGGACCGGCGACCATCGCATCCACGATCGCGGCTGCGTCGGCTGACAGGTGGCGGGTGTGCTGGGCGACCTTACGGGCTTTCCAGCCACGGACCTCGCCGGCGAGGACCCGTGCCCAGAGCCGCGGGAAGCGGTGCCGCAGATCCAACGCATCGGCCATCTGCGCCGACGCCGCGCCGCTGGTGGTCTCCTGCAACGCCCCGAGCTCTCCGGCGGCGTACTCCGACACCAGCGGTGTCCCGTCCCCACCGAGCTGACGGAACCGTTCCTGCCACGGCGGCCCATCGACCAGCACAGCAGCCGGGTCCGGGCCGTGCAGGTCCGCCCAGTGCGCGGCAACCATCAACAACCGCGTCTCCGCCGCCACCACCATCCGGTGCAGCTCCGCGACGCATGTCGCAGTGGCCGACGTGTCAGCCGGCAACTCCATCCGTAAATCGAACATACGTACAATTTACGATCCACCACTGACACTTTCGCTGCTCATCCACAGCCCACGTTGGTTCAGTTCTGCCGACGGCGACGTCCTCCGATGACAAGCACCCCACCGGCTGCCAGCAACACACCGAATCCGGCCAGCCCGGCCGGTCCGACCGACGAACCAGTCGCCGCAAGATGGCCGCCACCGCCCACGTTGCCGACCCCGTTCGCATCGCAGCCCTGCTCGACGGCCAAGTCGTCGGCCCCCGCGTACGCCTGCAGTGCGTCGGCGTCGACCACCGCGAGATAGCTGAAGCGCTTATCGCCGGTGTGCACCTCGGTCGAGTCTCCTGGCGCGAGCGTGATGCCACCCTCCGCCCGGTCGGCCCCGGGACGTCCGTAGCTGATCTCGACCGCTGGGTTGCTGGCCGGGTTGGTGAAGCTGACCGTCGCGCAGCTCACCTCGACCTCGACGCACTCCACCACGGCGAACTCCACGATGTCGTAGATGTCGTCAGAGCCCAGCAGGAACAACCTGACCTGATAGTCCCCGATACCGAGCAGATCGACGTCGATCTCGGTGACCTCAGGATCCTCCGTGACGCTGACGCGCCCCTCGGCCATGAGGCGTCGGTCGCTGGTCCGCCAGACCTCATACTCGGCCGTCAGTTCACCGAGCTTGCTGATGGTGACGACGCCGGTGGTGGGCGCGGCAGCGTTCGAGGAGCAGCCGGCCTGGACGCGGACGATCGACGCGGCACAGTCGCCCTGCGGCACGGACACGTCAGTGCCCGAACCAGCAGAGGAGATCTGCGCGATGATCCCCGGCCCTTCGTCGAAGATGTCGCCGTCGACCCATATCGCGTCGTAGTCGATCGTCGCGCGCGGTGTGAGCACGCGTTGCGAGCCGCCGGGGGCCAGAGTCACCTCACCGGCCAGGTCGACGTCATCGCCCTCGGACGACAGGTCGCCGTAGGCGAGATAGACCTCGGGATTGGCGTCCGGATTGGTGAAGGTCACAGCGACGCAGTCCACAGCCACGGTGACGCAGCTCAGCACGCGGAACTCATCCTCGAGCACGACGGCACCCTCAGCGGAGTACGTGATGGCGTACGTCCCGACGGAAAGGCCCGCAAGGGTGTATTCCGCGTAGCCTTCCTCGTCGAGTGTGACGATGCCGGATTCATCCACCCCTGGGCCGGTGACCCGCCAGGTCAGAGTGCCCGGCGCGTCCTCGGCCTCGGCCGCGACAATCGGCGTCACGTCGGTGGTGGCGCCGCCCATAACGCAGTCCGGAAGCGGGAGCGAGATCAGCGCGCCGTCCTCCGAGATGGCGATGGCCGGGGTGAGGTCGGCCGCCGGTACGTCCACGGAGCTGGCCTCAGCGGCCAGCCGGGCGACCTCGCGTCGACTGACGGTCTGGCCGGCTGTCCTTGCCTTCGGCCGAGACTCAGCAGACGCCTTGTCGGTGGTCGGGGACGCGGCGGTCGGGGTCGGCGGTGTATCGGGGATCGGCGGTGTCGTCTCGCCGTCCGGAGTGGGTTCGCCGTCCGGAGTGGGCCCGCCGGTCGGGGTGGGCCCGCCGGTCGGGGTGGGTCCGCCGTCCGGGGTGGGGGTCGCTGAGGTGCTGGGCGAAGCGGTGGGTTCAGCTGTGGCCGTCGGCGCGAGGCCGAAGACGAGGGCAACGAGCACGGCCAGCAGGCCGATCGCTCTCGGGAAGGTGCTGGCACCGGTGCTCAGAGACGTCACCTGGCGTCCTCTCGACGGGTGCGCCGTTCGGACGGCGCTCACTGGACCACAGGGGTCCCCCGGCGGCGGGGGTCAGTCTGGCCGACTCGTCAGCGGACCCACAAGCAGGTGGGATCGGAATCCGACTCGGGTCCGCCACGCTAGCGTCGACGCGTGCACAGCTTGCTGGTCGGTCTCCTGTCATCGTTGGCGCTGATCGTGGCGATCGGGGCGCAGAACGCCTTCGTGCTGCGGCAGGGACTGCGCCGCGAACACGTGGGCACTGTGGTGGCGATCTGTGCGGCGGCCGACGCGGCCCTGATCACCGCCGGCATCGTCGGGCTGGGCGTGGCCATCACGCAGGCCCCGGTGTTGCTCACCGTCATCCGCTGGGTCGGTTTCGCCTTCCTGCTGGGCTATGCCGCGCTGGCCGCACGGCGTGCCCTTCGGCCGGCGGCGCTGGAGGCCGCTCCCGACCGGCAGTCAACGCGGCGGCGGGCCGCGCTGACCTGCCTGGCTCTGACGTTCCTCAACCCGCACGTCTATCTCGACACGGTCGTGCTGCTCGGCTCACTGGGCAATCAGCAGGGCAGCACCGGACGTTGGTGGTTCGCCGTCGGCGCGGTGATCGCCAGCATCACCTGGTTCAGTGCGCTGGGCTACGGCAGCCGCCATCTCGGACGGCTGCTGGCACGGCCGCGGGCGTGGCAGGTCCTCGACGCCGGCATCGCGGTGCTGATGATCGTGCTGGCCGTGCTGCTGGTGATCTGACGTCTCGGCTTGAGGCCGCCCGACGTCGGACAGTGCTTGGATATCAGGATGGGTACGCGCGACGAGGACCTGCTCGAGCTGATGGCTCAGCTGGACGACGTTGAGCGCAGCGACGGGTCCCGCTACAGCACCTTCCGAGTGCACGGCCACACCTTCGGCTACCTGTGGCCCGCCACCCAGACGGTCGGGCTGAAGCAGGAACTGGCCGAGCAGTTGGCGCTGGTCGCCGAGCGACCCGAGGTGTTCGAGGTGCAGTTCACCGCCGGTCAGTTCGGCTGGGTGGTCGTGCGCCTCGAGCGGGTGGATCGGCGTGAGCTGGCAGAGCTCACCTACGAGGCGTGGCGACTGACGGCGCCGGCGACGCTGGTGGCGGGCCGCGGCGACCGGCTACCCATCTGATGATCGCC
This sequence comes from Microlunatus sp. M237, assembly GCF_056896895.1. Taxonomy (NCBI): domain Bacteria; kingdom Bacillati; phylum Actinomycetota; class Actinomycetes; order Propionibacteriales; family Propionibacteriaceae; genus Microlunatus; species Microlunatus sp. M237. The sequence goes on from NZ_JBXHBL010000001.1 coordinate 1,088,173, forward strand.
CGGTGACCGAGGAGGTGGGAGCACGCCCTGCCGGATTCCCGTTCGCCGTCCGCCACGGGAGACGTTCCCCGGCCCGACCTCGGACTGGATCACAATGGCGGTTCGCGACGACCCCACGTACGGAGGCAGCCCGGTGACCTTTTCCGCCCAGCTCGACCTCACTGGTCGGTCGGTGCTGGTCTGCGGTGGCCCGGCGGCCGCCCTCGGCACGGTGACCAGTCTGCTCGAGGCGGGTGCCCGGGTGCAGGTCGTCGATCTTGAGGTCGCCACCTCGTTGCGCGACCTGGCCGAGCGACGGCTGATCACCTGGACGGTGGCTGAACCGTCGAGGGCCGAGGTGGCCGGCGCAGCGCTGGTGGTGCTCACCGCTGCTGACGATGCGCTGGCCGAGCGGGCGCGGCGGGCCGACGTACCCGTGGTCCACATCGAGGCCGAGACCAGTCCGGTCCGCGGCAGCTCGGGCAAGGTCATCCTCATCGGCGGTGGACCCGGCGATCCAGGGCTGCTGACGGTCGCCGGGTTGGACGCGATACGCACCGCCGATGTGATCATCTGCGACCGGCTGGCCCCGCTCGGGGTGCTGCAGCAGGCGCGAGCGGGAGCCGAGGTGATCGACGTCGGCAAGATCCCGCGCGGTGAGTTCACCTCGCAGGAACGGATCAACGCGCTCCTGCTGGAGCACGCCCAGCTGGGCCGGGTGGTGGCACGGCTCAAGGGCGGCGACAACTTCATCTTCGGTCGTGGCGGCGAGGAGTGGCAGGCATGCGCAGCCGCCGGGGTGCCGGTCGAGGTGATCCCCGGCGTCTCCTCCGCGACTGCCGCCCCCGCGCTGGCCGGCATCCCGCTGACCCACCGTCAGCTGACCCAGGGGTTCACGGTGGTCTCCGGGCACCTGCCGCCGGGTCACGAGGGATCGACGCTGGACTGGAGCGCGCTCGCCCGGGCCAATACGACGCTGGTGATCTTGATGGGAGTCGCGACGTTGGCGGCCATCACCGAGGAGCTATGCAGGAGCGGCATGGATCCGGCCACCCTGGCGGCGACCGTCGCCGACGCGGGACTACCGAGTCAACGTACGGTGCGCGGCACCGTGGCCGATATCGCCGCCCGTTGCGGCGAGGAGGGGTTACGGTCCCCGGCCGTGACCATCATCGGTGCGGTGGTTGGTTTCGACCCTCGCCGGCCAACGCTCGGCTGAGCCCACCGCCGCAGCCGGCGAGAGGGCCGGACCGGGTCAGCCCGGCGGTCGCGCGACCTGTGCCACCAGCTTCTTCGGCGCCCGCACGCAATAGCTCTCGGTCAGCAGCTCGGTCACCTCCTGCCAGTCCACCGCGGACCCGGGACGCATCATCAGACCGACCAGACCCCTGCCCCAGGGCGCCGGGAAGAAGGGGTCACCCATGGTGGTGAGGATCTCCAGCTCCGGGCCTTGGGAGTGGAAGGTCAGCACGTCGGCCGGCCCATCGGTGCCGGCTGTACGGGCGATGGCCTCCGGATAGCCCTGGTGGAGCCGAAGGACGTGCGCGAAGGTGCTCGACCGGATCCGCCACCGGACCCCCACCCAGGCGGCCTCCTCCACTGCCTCGGGCAGCGCCAGGCAGATCGCGCCGACCCGGTCGACCAGCTCGACCGGGACGAGCGGGCGGTCAACTCCGGCCATGGTCACCCCTGGCCCTGTCGAGAAAGGTCCTGTGGAGATAGGTCCTCTGCCCATATCGAAACGGTAGTGCGGGTCGCTGACAGTCCCCGGTCCGCTGACGGTTCGCACCGCTACTCAGCGGAGAGGAAGCGCCCGGGTTGACTGGGTCAGACGATCGTCTCCACCGTGAGAAGTTCAGTCCGCGCCACCACTTCCCGATGCACATCGGCCAAGGCGACCCGCTCGGGGTCCTTGATGTACTCCTGCAACGCGGCGTCATCCGGCACGTGAATCACCTGCACTTCGAGGGGCCCGGCGCCCTCGCCGACGCGCCGGACGCGGCTCACCACCGTGCCACCGTGCTTCGGCATCAGGTCGAGCACTGTGTCCTCGTATCGCGACAGCGCTTCCTCATTGCCTGGTGTCGCCCAGAGCAGCACACAGAGTTCCAGAGCCATAAAGCGACACTATCCACTGGCGACCGCGTGGGAAGCAGCCAAACAAATCCGGCCACCCGATGATTTACTCCGCCCGCCGGGGTCGAATGCACTATGACGATGACAACGAAAGTATTGAGTGTGTCGGTCCCCGTGGCCGATCAGGACTCCGCCCTGAAGTTCTACACCGAAGTCCTGGGCTGCGAGCTGCGGACGGACGTCGAGGCATGGCCCGGTGCACGGGTGGTGGAGGTGGTGCCGCCCGGCTCGAGTGTCTCGCTGATGCTGTTGCCACCGGATAGTGAGGTCCCGGTGGCTATCCGGCTGGGGACCACGAACGCCCAGCAGGCCCATGACCGGATCCGAGCCGCCGGCGTGACACTGCACAACGAGGAGCTGGTGGAGCTGGACGGAGTGCCACCGATGTTCTCGTTCGCTGATCCCGATGGGAACGGTCTGGTGTATCTCCAAGACACCGCCGACGCGGCCCCGATGGGGTGAGGAGATTCGCGGGATGCCCTCAGTGCTCGGCGTCGTTGCCGAGGTCGGGGTCATGGTCAGCTCTACGGCGGGCATTCTGGGCATCGGGATTGTTGGCGATGCCCTCGTCCTCGACGACGGTTTGGTTGGCGCCGGTGATCAGGGCGTAGGTCGCTCCGGCGATCGCTGCGCCGATGATCGGCGCGACGATGAACAGCCACACCTGACTGAGCGCGCCCCCGCCGGCAAACCAGGCCACCCCCAGCGAGCGAGCGGGGTTCACCGAGGTGTTGGTCACCGGGATGCTGATCAGGTGAATCAGGGCCAGCATCAGACCGATCGCGACCGGGGCAGCAGCCTTCGAGGTCCGATCATCGGTTGCGCCGAGGATGACGTACAGGAACGCCGCCGACAACACGATCTCGATCAGCAGCGCAGCACCCAACCCGTAGTTGCCCGGCGACCGATCGCCGTAGCCGTTGGACGCGAATCCGGTGGCCATCACGTCGGCCGCCGAGGTGTCAGCACTTCCGGTGGCGATGATGAACAACACAGCACCCGCGACCGACGCGGCGATCACCTGGGTGGCGATGTAGGCCGGAGCCTCGGACCAGGCGAAGCGCTTGGCCACAGCGAGCCCGATCGTCACCGCTGGGTTGAAATGACCACCCGAGACATGTCCGAAGGCGTACGCGCCGGTCAGCACCGTCAGCCCGAACGCCAGGGATACGCCGAGGAAGCCGATTCCGAGCTGGATGCCGTCCTCGTTCAGGAACAACGCGGCCAACACGGCACTGCCGCAACCGCCGAAGACGAGACCGAACGTACCGAGGAACTCCGCGCCGAGTTTGGCGCTCAGGGGGACCGTAGCCATGTTCTTCCTTTCGTCCGTGCGCATGCATGAAGCACCGCCACGGTGACGAACCCCCACGTTCCCGGCGGAACACTGACCCCCCATGTAACCGCACGCTACTTAGAGTCTGTCAACCCTTTGGCCGCGGCGAACCGTCCCCGGTCGCTTGCACCACCGCTTCCCCCGGCGTAGCGCGCCACGAGGCTCGCAAGGAGTCGACGCCGTCAAGGATCAGATCGAGCCCGACCTCGAACTCGGTGTCGTAGTCGTAGCCCTGCTGGCCAAGCTCGACGACAACCTCCATCAGATAGGGATACCGGACTGCGGCATCGGCAGGCTGCGCCTGCTGCGTGGCCGCAGCCGACGCGGCCGACTCCTGGGGCGTCTCGAAGGAGAGCGTCTTCTGCTGCAGCGCAAACCCGTAGACGTACGCGTCCAGCGCCGAGGTTACGTGCACGGTGGTGCGGAACGAGAAGCCGCTCTCCCGCAGGCAGCCCATCATCGCGTTGTGCTGACGCAGGTTCTCCGGCCCCGGGCGTCCGTGCGCCTCCAGCAGTCCGACCGCCCAGCGGTGACGAGTGAGGGCGGCGCGAAGCGAGACGGCCCGCTCCCGCATGGCCGGCTTCCAGCCGCGCTCGGCAACCGGTTCGACCACCTCACCCCACACCAGATCGACCATGCCCTCGAGGAGCTCCTGCTTGTTGGCTACGTGCTTGTAGAGCGCCATCGGGACCACGCCGAGCTCCTGGGACAGGGTGCGCATGGTGAACCCGTCAATCCCGACCTCGTCAGCCAGCTTCACCCCGGCGCGCAGCACTGCCTCCCGGTTGAGCCGGGGACGGCGCGGGACGCCCGCACGCTGTGCCATCACTGCGCCTCTCGTTCGTGGTCATTCGGCTTGACAAAGTGTACGCCATACACCTACGTTTCACTCGCTGGTGTACGCCGTACACCTTGAGTGTCAGGAGTGCCATGCCGCCCACCAACCGCACCGCCCGGATCGCCGGGGTCTTCTTCGTCCTCACGTTCATCTCGGCCATCGTCGGCGCCGTGCTCTACGGACCCGTCCTGGATGACCCGGGCTACGTCTCGGGGACGGGATCGGACATCCGGGTGCTCCTGGGAGCCGTCTGCGAAATCGTGCTGGTGATCACCAACCTCGGCACCGCTCTCGTTCTCTATCCCGTGCTGCGTCGACACCACGAAGCGGCGGCACTCGGATACCTCACCGCTCGGATCATGGAGTGCGTGCTCATCGCAGTGGGCATCCTCTGCGTACTCACGGTCGTCAGTCTTCGATCCGGCGCCAGCGCTGGGGCCGGGGACCCGGGGACGTACGAAGCTGTCGCCCACGCCCTTGTGATGCTGCACGACTGGACGTTTCTGCTCGGCCCCGGCTTCGTCGTCGGGATCGGCAACGGGTTGCTGCTGGGATTCCTGATGTATCGGTCCCAGCTGGTGCCCCGGCGAATGGCCCTGCTGGGACTCATCGGCGGGCCGCTGATGTCGGTCTCGGGCATTGCCGTGCTGTTCGGGGCGTACGGCCAGACGTCGGTCTGGTCTGGGCTCGCGACCCTGCCAGAGATCGCCTGGGAAGCCTCACTGGGTCTGTATCTGATCATCGTGGGATTCCGGCGCCAGAAGGTCGGCCAACTGGGAACTGTCGTCTCGTAACCGCGTGCCGTCAGTCAGCTCCGGCAGGTGCGTCAGACGCTGTGATTCATCGCGAGAATGCGTCAGGCTCATTCCCGTGACGAGCGGCGTCCCCACCGAGGCAGTGCCAGTGCCGCGGCAGATCACCCGGGCCGCGGCTGGCAGGAGCATCAGTCCCGTCTGGGTCAACGGCTCCGGGGGCATCACCTTCCAGCTCGGGGATGGTGACCGTCGGCGGTTCGCCAAATGGGCACCGACCGAGTCAGGGCTCGATCTGGTCGCAGAGAGTGAGCGCTGCCGGTGGGCGGCTGGCTATGCGGCAGTGCCCCAGGTGGTCGAGATCGGTACGGACCCGGACGGCAGCTGGCTCGTGACCGAAGCGCTGCCGGGCGAGAACGCCATCAGCCCGCGGTGGAAGGCCCAGCCGCAGCGGGCGGTGACCGCTGCCGGCCGAGGCTTCGCCGACTGCACGACCAGCTGCCGGTCGCGCAGTGCCCGTTCGACTGGTCGGCGGCGTCGAGGCTGGCCGAGCTCGTCGCCGCTGGGATCGCGGTGGACCGACTCGGGACTCCGCCGGCCAGCGACCAGGACGTCGTCTGCCATGGAGATGCCTGCGTACCCAACACCTTGATCGATCGGCTCGGCCGCTGCAGCGGACACGTTGATCTTGGGTCGCTGGGGGTGGCCGACCGCTGGGCCGACATCGCGGTCGCCACCATGAGCCTGGACTGGAACTACGGCCCCGGTTGGCAGGGAGTCTTCCTCGATGCGTACGGGGTCGAGCCGGACCCTCCACGGACCGACTACTACCGCCGGCTCTGGCATCTCGGGCATCCGGCATGACGAAGCAGGTAGGTCGGGCGGGTACATCCAGGCTAGGTGTGAACACTGTTCTGGTTGGGTAATGACTGGGTCGCACACCCTGTGCAGCGCACAGGTTCGCCGTTAGGCTGAGCGACTCCACCCAGTGGCACTTCTCCGGGAAGCGGGACCGTACATGTCCACCGAGTCCACCGCGACCGCCCACGAGGGCGAGAGCGATTTCAAGCGGTCCATCACCGGACGGCTGCTCTTCTTCTACGTGCTGGGCGACGTGCTGGGATCGGGCATCTATGTCCTGATCGGCCTCGTTGCGGCGGCGGTGGGCGGAGCATTCTGGATCGCGTTCGCGGCCGGCGTGAGCATCGCGATCATGACCGGACTGGCGTACGCCGAGCTGGTGACCAAGTATCCGCAGGCCGCCGGCGCGGCGCTGTACGTCAACAAGGCGTTCCGCAAGCCGATACTGACGTTCTTGATCACCATCTGCATGCTGTCGGCCGTCTTCGCCGCAGCCGGGTCGCTGGCGACCGGCTTCGCCCGCTACTTCTCGCAGATCTTCGAGCTGCCACCTGCGCTGCTCATCACCTTGGTGTTCATCGCCCTGCTGAACCTGGTCAACTACATCGGCATCACCGAGTCGGTGGTGGCCAACATGGTGATGACCTTCGTCGAGATCGCCGGTCTGGCCCTGGTGCTGTTGATCGGGATCATCTACGTGGCTCGCGGTGACGCCGACTTCGGTGTCCTGGTCAGCTTCAACGTCGACGGCAACCCGATCTTCGGCATCGTGGCCGGCGTCGCCCTGGCGTTCTTCGCGATGACCGGATTCGAGAACGCCGCCAATGTGGCGGAGGAGACCATCAACCCGTCGGTCACCTTCCCCCGGGCGCTGGTGGGCGGGATGATTGCCGCCGGTGTCATCTATGTGCTGGTCGCTATGACGGCGGCGCTGGTGGTGCCGCTGGACGTGCTCGGCAGCTCCGATGCCGCCCTGCTCGAGGTCGTCCGGGCGGGGATCCTGCCCGCGCCGGTCGGCGCCATGATCATCATCTTCGCGATCATCGCGATGGTCGCCATCACCAACACGACGCTGGTCTCGGTGGTCACTCAGTCACGCATCCTCTACGGGATGGCCCGCGAGGGCGTCGTGCCGAGGATCTTCGCCAAGATCCACCCCACCCGGCGCAGCCCGTGGGTGGCGCTGCTCTTCTCGGCCGGCGTCGTGGCCGCGCTGCTGGTGATCGGGGCGTTGGTGAGGAGGATCGACCCGTCGGCGGACATCGTCGACCGGTTGGCCACCGTGACCGTCGTCTTCACCCTGTTCATCTACGCCCTCGTGATCTTTTCGGCGCTGAAGCTGCGCGGCACCGACGAGACCGAGGACACCTACCGGGCCAACACCGCGCTGCTGTATATCGGCATTCTGGGCAACGCCATCCTGCTGGTCTACGTCGTCGTCGACGACCCGGGCTCGCTGCTCTGGGTCGGCGGTCTGCTGCTGCTCGGCTTCGCGCTCTACCTCGCCGCCCGACTCGGCAACCGCAACGGCTCTCCCCCAACCGCCCGCGGCACCGCGGCGGCCCCGACGGACCAGGAGGTTTGACAGATGCACGTGATCGTCGCCACTGACGGATCGAAGCAGTCGCTCGCCGCCGCCCGACACCTGAAATCCTTCGCCGACCCCACCAAGATCTCCGACATCACCGTGGTGGCCGTCACCAGCCCGCTCGCGGCCGTACCGTTCGCCAATGAGCTGAGTGGCCGCCGGCAGCGCGACGACACCGGGGCGATCAGCTTCCGCGAGGAGGCGCAGGCCGCCGCGGGCGTGGTGATGGCGGAGTTCGACGGCTGGGGACCGAAGGTTCACCGCCGACTCCGCAGCGGGTCAGCCGCCACCGAGATCATCAAGGTGGCCACCCAGCTGGACGCCGGTCTGATCGTCATCGCCAGCGGAAGCCGCGGACTGAGCGAGACCGTCCTGCTGGGCAGCACCGCCCAGCGGGTGCAGTACTCCGCCCCGTGCCCGGTGCTGGTCACCCGGATCAGCCGCCCCGGGACGAAGAAGAAGTCCTGAGGCTGCTTCACTCGGCCGAGCGGCGCCCGGGTACGCGCTACCCGCGAGTGCGGCCGACCAGGTCGCGAATGGCTCCGGCCACCACGGCCGGCGCCTCCTCGGCCATGAAGTGACCGCAGCCCACGGTCTGGTGGTGCAGGTCCGGGGCCCAGGCACGCCACACCGCCGCGGCGTCATAGCCGAGCGCCGAGCCCCAGTCCTGCTGCAGGACGCTGACGGGCATGGCGAGCTGGCGGCCGGCATCCCGGTCGGCCTGGTCGTGCGCGACGTCGATGCCGGCGGAGGCGCGGTAGTCGGCCACGATGGACGGCACCGCGGCGGCGCTGGCTCGCAGGTATTCCGCCCGGACCTCGGGTGGAATCGCACCGGGCTTCGTCGCCCAGCTGTCCAGGAAATAGCTGAAGAACGCCTCGGCGCTGCTGCTGATCATGGCCTCCGGTAGCCCCGGTGGCTGCGCCATCAGATAGAGGTGGAAGGCGACGGCGGCCGACGCCCCGTGCAGCACGTCCCACATGTCCAGCGTGGGGAGCACATCGAGGCAGGCCAGGTGGGTGACGACATCCGGGTGGTCGAGGCCGGCCCGGAGCGCCACCAGCGCCCCGCGGTCGTGACCCACCAGCGCGAACCGGTCGAAGCCGAGGGCCTTCGCCAACGCGACGACATCGGCGGCCATCGTCCGCTTCGCGTAGGTGGTGTCGTCGGCTTCGGCCGGCTTGTCGCTGGCCCCGTAGCCGCGCAGGTCCGGGCAGATCACCGTGTGATCGCCGACCAGGTCTGCCGCCACGTGGCGCCACATCAGGTGTGTCTGGGGAAAGCCGTGCAGCAGCACGATCGGGCTGCCTGATCCCGCGACCGCGGCCTGCAGCGAGATGCCGTCGGCCACCTGAACCTGCCGATAGTCGAAGTCGGGAAGAATGGAGGTCATGGTGTGATTCCTTCTGCTTGATCGAGAAGCGCACCGGGAGCACCCGAGCGCCAGGAACCAGCCTGAAGGGGCCGGATGAGCATCCGGTCAGCACGCGGCAAGCTCGCGCCGCCGTCATGAACGAACCAGGGCCAGAGAAGGAGCAGAGCGTGCCGGTCCAGTTCGGGGTGCTGGGACCCGTCACCGCGTGGGACGACGACGGTGGGGCGATCGACCTCAAAGGGCCACGCCACCGCGCCGTGCTGGCCCGCCTCCTCGTCGCCCGCGGCCGGATGGTGCCGGTCAGCGTGATGGTCGCGGACCTGTGGGAGGAGCCGCCGCCCGGAGCGGTCGGCGCAGTCCGTACGTTCGTCGGCGCGTTGCGTCGTGCGCTCGAACCGGCACGCCCACCACGCACGCCCGCGAAGCTGCTGGTCACCGATGGCCCGGGGTACGCACTGCGGACCGACCCGGACACCGTGGATGCGCTCCGGTTCGAGCGGGCCGTCCAGCAGGCCGGCACCTCGCCGCCGACAGAGGCCCTCTTGATCTTGGACACGGCGTTGAGCTGGTGGCGCGGTCCGGCGTACGCGGAGGTGGCCGAGGAGCAGTGGGCCCGAGCCGAGCGGTCCCGGCTGACCGAGACGCGGTTGCACGCAGTCGAGCTGCGGGCTGCGGCCCGGCTGGAGACCGGACACGCCGCGGATGCGGTGGCCGAGCTGGACGCGCACATGAGCGAGCACCCGTGGCGCGAGGAGGGCTGGCGTCTGCTGGCCCTGGCGCTGTATCGCGACGGCCGGCAGGGAGATGCCCTCGAAGTGCTCCGGCGAGCCTCCCGGCTGCTGGATGAGGAGCTCGGCATCCAGCCCGGTGCCGCGCTCGGCCGGCTCCAGCACGACATCTTGAACCAGTCGCCGCGGCTGGATCTGACGCCCCGGCCGGACGCCGCGGCCGAACGGATCTGGTCCGAAGCGGCGGCCAGCTATGACAAAGCCGTGGCCACCGGCGCCCGCGCCCGGCTCCGCTCCACCGTGGACCTGCTGACCAGTCTCGCCATCACCGGCGGCACAGGTCTGGAAGCGGCGCGGCAGCAGCGGCTGACCACCATCCTCGCGGCGGAGGAGCTGGGCGACCCCGAGGTCACCGCCCGGGTGATCGGCGCGTACGACGTTCCGGCCATCTGGACGCGCTCCGACGACCCTGAGCAGTCGGCGCAGGTGGTTGCCGCGGCGGAACGTACGCTCGGGGCGCTTCCCGCCGACGCACCGGCCGCGACCAGGGCCCGGCTGCTCGCCACCATCGCCGTCGAGTCGCGCGGGACTGCCGATCCGCGGGGCCGGGATGCGGCGGTCGAGGCCGAGCAGATCGCTCGTTCGCTCGGGGATCCGGGGCTGCTGGCGTTCGCGCTGAACGGGGTCTTCATCCAGTCCTTCCGCCGAGCAGGCCTGGCTGAGCAGCGCGACCGACTCGGGGCAGAGCTGGTGGAGCTTGCCGGACGGCACGGCCTGGTCACCTACGAGCTGCTGGGACACCTGATCCGGATCCAAACCCGGGCCGCGGTGCTGGACCTTCTCGGCGCCGATCATCACGCCCGCGCCGCCGACGCCTTGGCGGCTCAGTACGAGTCACCGCTGGTCGGCGTCTTCACGAGCTGGTACCGCGCGTGCCGGCTGGCCCTGACCGCGGCGCCCCTTCCCGACGTCGAAGATGCCTACCGCGCGGCCGCAGTTCGGCTCGACGGTGCCGGTATGCCCGGGCTGCAGCGCGGCCTGCTTCCGCTGGCCCTGCTCACGGCCCGCCTCCGCGCCGGCCGCCCGGCACCAGTGGACCTGGACCAGGACTGGGGTCCGTACCGGCCGTGGGTGACTCCGCTGGCCCTGCTGCAGACCCATCGCCCCGCCGATGCCGCCGGGGCCGTCCACCAGTTGCCGGACCCGCCCCCGGACCACCTGCTGGAGGTGCTGTGGTGCCTGACGGCCAGGGCCGCCATCGCCGTGGACGACCGGCCAATGATGCAACGAGCCCTGACCGCGCTGGCCCCGGCACGGGCAGAGGACGCCGGCGCCGGGAGCGGACTGCTCACGATCGGGCCGATAGCTGAGCAGCTGGCCGCGCTCGAGCGTTCCCTGCGTGGCTGACGGCGAACACCCGCATTGTGATGCGTGTCACACTCGTCGTGCGGATCGACCAGCTGGTGTGTTTAGGTCAGTACGCGGCCCGGAACGGCCGACCCGATCGAAAGGCTGTTGATCTTGTCCATTCCGCAGCTGAGTTCCGTGCTCGCCCAGTGGGCGACAGTGCTGGGGGACCACCCACAACTCGGCGCGGAGCACGAGGGGCGCGAGCTGTGGTCGGTGACCGCGACCGACGGCCGTTCCTACTTCCTCAAGCATCTCGGCCGGTGGCGAAACCTCCCCGTCGCAGACCAGGCCCGGATCCTCGCGTATCTGTCCAGCTGCGGAATCTCGGTGGCACCGTTCCTGATCACCGACGGCGCCGCCCTCTTCGCCGGTGAGGTCGAGGACTCCTTCGTGTTGATCCCCGAGCTGCGCAGCGAGCAGCTCAACGCCGATGAGGTGATGGCAATCGAGCCGTCCATTGGTCGCGCGGTCGCCGAGCTGCACAGTGCCCTCGCTACCTATCCGTGGCCCGCCAACTCCTATCGGGAGCAGGTGGTTGAGTCACTGGCTGGTGACGTTCGGCTTCCGGGTGACGTCGGGGACGCGTTCCTTCGGCAGCGCAGCTTGATCATCGACTCGCTGGCAGTCATGCCGCTGCAGCTGGTCCACGGTGACCTCACCCCGGAGAACATCCTGCTCTCCCGGTCCGGCCCGCCGGGCTTCATCGACTTCGACCATCTGCCGATGGCTCCGCGGGTGTGGGACATCGGCAAATACCTGGGCCGCCGGTTCCGCGGGGGTTCGCCAGCCGACGGCATCCAACACCTGGTCCGCTTTCTGGCGGGCTATCGGGATGCGGCCCCGTTGACCGAGGGTGAGCTCGCCGCCGTCCCGGCTGCCACCATCGCCGTGAACGCGTTGGAGACCGACTGGACCCAGCGCATCGTCTCCGGTGAGCTCGACCGACGACTGCTGCCGGGCCAAGAAGAGGATCTGCGGATCACCGCGGACACGCTGCGCTGGCAGCTGGCGCGCCTCGTGGAACTGACCGACGCGGCACGGGGCCGCACTCGCTGATTCGGACGATCACCCCAGCTCGTCACGGCGGCGGGTCAGGTGAGCGATCTCGGCGGTGTTCCCGGCCAGCTCGATGGCTCTGTCGTACGCCGCACGCGATTCCTGGCTGCGGCCCAGCCGGCGCAGGAGATGAGCGCGAGCCGCGTGGTAGGAGTGATAACCGGCCAGTGAATCCTCCAGCCGGTCAATGGCTGCCAGGGCCACCTCCGCCCCGTCGAGCTCGGCGACGGCGATGGCCCGGTTGAGCGCCACGATCGGCGACGGGTCGAGGTGGCGGAGCTGGTCATAGAGGGCGACGATCTGAGACCAGTCGGTGTCGCGTACGTCCGCGGCGGAGGTGTGTACGGCGTTGATGGCGGCGAGGATCTGATAGCGGCCGGGAGCCGCTTCGCTGGCCAGACGCTCCCGCACCAGCCGATGACCCTCGGCGATCAGCGTCTGATCCCAGTCCTGGCGCTCCTGCTGGTCCAAGGTGACGAGCTCACCGCTGGCCGCTACCCGAGCTTCGCGCCGGGCCTCGGTGAGCAACATCAGCGCCAACAGCCCGGCCACCTCGCCGTCGTTGGGCAAGAGATGCCGGGTCAACCGGGTCAGGCGGATGGCCTCGGCAGTGAGGTCGCTCCGGATGGGATCGCGGTCCGGGCCGGTCGCGAGATAGCCCTCGTTGAAGATGAGGAAGAGCACCGCGAGCACACCGGAGACGCGGCCCGGGAGCTCGTCGCGGGACGGCACCCGGAAGGGGATCTTCGCCGCCCTGATCTTGGCCTTGGCACGCGTGATCCGCTGGCCCATCGTGCTCTCCTGCACCAGGAAAGCACTGGCGATCTCGGACACGGTCAGCCCGCCGATCATCCGCAGCGTCAGCGCCACGCGGGTCTGTATCTCCAGCGCTGGGTGGCAGCAGGTGAAGATCAGCCGGAGCTGATCGTCGTCGATAGCGTCGCGCGGCTCGACCGGACCGCTGTCGAACAGCGTCGCGGCCTGCTTCTGTTTGGCGAGGCGCTTGCTCTCCCGCCGGACCCGGTCGATCGCCTTTCGGTGGGCGGTAGTGGTCAGCCACGCTCCGGGGTTGGCCGGTACGCCGTCGATCGGCCACCGCTCGACGGCCGTGGCGAACGCCTCGGCCGCCGAGTCTTCGGCGACGTCGAGGTCACCGAAGCGCTTGGCCAAGGCGGCGACCACCCGCGCCCACTCCTCGCGATGGACCCGGGTGATCATCTCCCCGGTGTCGGCCGTGCTCACAGGAACGGCCGCACCTCGACCCTGCGGTTGCAGTGCTTCGAACCCTCGGCAGAGAGCTTGAGGGCCACGTCGAGGTCGGACGCCTCGATGATCCAGAAGCCGGCGACGTACTCCTTCGACTCCAGGAACGGACCGTCGGTGAACAACGTCTCGCCGCCGCGGTTGTCGATAACGGTGGCCGCGCTGGGCGAGGCAAGGCCGCCGGCGAAGACCCAGTGGCTCTCCGCCCGGAGCCGGTCGTTGAAGGCGTCGATGGCGGCCATCTCCTCCGCTGTGGCGGAGTTGGTGCTGTCGTCGATCACGGAAACCAGGTACTGCATCTCGATCATCTCCTGCGTCTGGGGGCTCCAGCCGAGCGCCCGTTCATTCCTACGACGAACGCCGCCACCCCGATCCGACAGTCGCACGGCGATTGTTTCAAACGGGCGGTGCTGCAGGTCAGCGCCTGGATTCGTAGTGGGACAGGGTCACGCCGTCGGGGAAGGTTCTGGTCTCCACAAGCCGCAGGTTCACCCAGCTGTCCAGCGCGCTGAAGAACGGCGTCCCGCCACCGACCAGCACCGGGTGCGTGACCACCTGATACTCGTCGATCAGGCCGGCGCGCATCGCTGCGCCCGCGAGGGCGGCGCCGCCGATTTCCATCGGGGCGTCGTCGTCGGCCTTCAGCCGGGTGATCTCCGCCACCGCGTCGCCGGTGACCAGGCGCGCGTTCCCGCTGACCTCGTCCAGACTCGAGGAGAACACCACCTTCGGCATCTTCTGCCAGATGCGGGCGAACTCGACCTCCACCGGCGTCGCGTCCGGCTGCTGGTCGGCGGTCGGCCAGTGCGCACTCATCAGTTCCCACAGCCTGCGGCCGTACAGCGAGACGCCGAGTTCGCGGGCTCGGTCGTTGAACCACTGGTGCAGCTCGGCACTGGGGACGCCCCAGCCGATGTCGTCGCCGCGCGCGGCGATGTAGCCGTCCAGGCTCACGTTCATCGAATAGATCAGTTTCCGCACGGTGTCAGCCTTCCATCAGCCGTGTCGGTCTCCTGTGTACCGACCGCGCCGACAACGGAAAATCATCGGTGCCCGCAACGGGTCAAGAGCTCACTCGCTCGAACTGCAGCCTCCGAGGCGACCAGCCAGTTGTGATCTCGTCCTCGCAGTCGGCAGAGCATCCACGGGTCGTCGCGGGTCAGATCCGCGAAGGTCAACGCCACACCCAGCGCGTGCGGGCAGGGCACCAGCCAGTCGTCACAGTCGCAAGCCGGCTCCAAGGCCGCCGAGCTGGGGATGAGCTCGGCCACGATGGCGTCCAGATCCCGGTTGGGCTCCAGCCGTTGCCCCTGCAGCAGAGCCGCCATCACCAGTGGCCTGGCGTGGATCCACTTCTCCACTTGGGTCCAGTCCGCGTCCGACAGGGGGACGATGCTCCAGTCGACCCGATGCACGCCGTCCGCGTCTCGGACCAGTCCGACCAGGTGGCCAGGCGCTGAGGTGACCGCCTGCACCAGGTTCCGCCGGTTCAAACGCCGCGCTTCCTTGATCACGTCCTCGTCGAGCGCGGTCGCGGTGACTGCGTCACGCAGGAGGCCGGGCCACGCTGATCGCCTCATGACAGGGTCCCGTCCAAGGTGATGAGTGAGGCGAGGGCTGCATCGTCGAGTTCGGCCAGCCGAAGGTCCGCCGCCTCGTCGAGGATGGATTCAGACAGCGCGCGCTTGGAGCGGAGGATCTCGTCGATCCGCTCCTCCAGGGTGCCTTCGCAGGCGAGCCGATGGACGTACACCGGGTGGGTCTGTCCGATCCGATGCGCGCGATCAGTCGCCTGGTCCTCGACGGCCGGGTTCCACCACTGGTCGTAGTGGATGACGTGCTCGGCGCGGGTGAGGGTGATCCCCGTTCCCGCTGCATGGGTGGAGAGCACCAGGTTGGGAAGCGAGCCGGCTTGGAAGGCGTCGATCAGACGTTGCCGCTGCCCCATCTCCAGGCCGCCATGGAGGATCTCGGCACCCAGACCCCGATCGCGCAGGTGAGTAACGATGAGGTTCCCCATGGCGACGAACTGGGTGAAGACGAGTGCCGGTGAGTTCTCCGCACCGGTGATCTCGAGGATCTCGGTCAGCGCATCGAGCTTTCCCGATCGTCCCTGCAGGTCCGGGGCTGGTTCCTTGAGGTACTGGGCCGGATGGTTGCAGATCTGTTTGAGTGACGTCAGGAGGGCCAGGACGCGTCCTCGGCGCGTGCCCTGATCGAGGTCGGCGATCTGGGCGAGGCTGGCGTCAACCACAGCTCGATAGAGCCCCACCTGCTCGCGGGTCAGCGCCACGGCCTGATTGATGATCGTCTTCGCGGGCAGCTCGGGCGCGATCTGCGGGTCGTCCTTCCGCCGGCGCAGCACCGCCACGCTGGTGAGCTTCGCCAGCCGAAGCCGGGCCGCCTCGTTACCGCCCTGCAGCGGTACGGCGAAGTGACTTCTGAACTCCCGCTTGCTGCCGAGGAGTCCCGGGGTGGTCCAGTCGAGCAGCGCCCACAGATCGTCGAGACGGTTCTGGATCGGGGTCCCGCTGAGTGCCAGCCGATGGGCGCTGGGCAGCCTCCGGAGTGCCCGCGCGGTCTGGGACGCTTCGTTCTTCATCATCTGCGCCTCATCGGCGATGACAAGTCCCCACTGCGTCCCGCTCAGGGCCTCGTGGTCGTTGCGCACGGTGGCATAGGTCGTCACCACCAGGTCGGCGTCGGGGCGGACCGTCCGCGAGGCACCGTGATAGCGGACCGCCCGTTGCGTCGGCGCGAACCGTTCGACCTCGCGCTCCCAGGTGCTCAGCACCGAGGCCGGGCAGATGACCAGGGTCGGGCCGCCCGCCACGCCGTCGCGGGAGACGCCCTCGCGCAGAGCGAGGTGGAAAGCGAGCGCCGAGACCGTCTTGCCCAGACCCATGTCGTCAGCCAGGCAGCTCCCCAGCCCGAGGCTCGCATTGCGCAGCATCCAGGCCAGGCCGTCGAGCTGATACTGCCGCAGCGTCGCCGCCAGCGCCGTCGGCTCCGTCACCGCAGTCGGGGATGCGGACAGTGTCGCGAGCCATCGGTCGGCGGCGGCGGAGGTGGTGAGCGGCACGGCTGTCTCGCCACTCAGGTAGGTGCCGGTGACCACAGTGGCGACGCGCTCGCCTGCCGTCAGGCGACGCGGCCGGCGGCGCCGAAGCGAGTCCAGCTGCCGGGGCGCGTTCACCACCCAGGTATCGCGGACGCGGACGAGTGGCCGGTGGGACGCGGCGAGCTGGTCGACCTCGGCCTGGCTCAGGGTGCCCGCCGGGATCCGAAGCTGCCACTGCAGTGTCGCCGCGTCGTTCCCGGCGAGGCCCACCGAGAACGTGGGCTCGGCGACGCCGGGCGCCCACCTCGTCTGGATGCCCGCCTCACGCAGCGTGGAGCGGAGCACCGGATCGACCAGGTCAGCCACCTCGGCCTCACTCAGCTCGGTGCGCGGCTCTCCGGCGGCGAGCCGCTCGACCGGTGACCAGATCGCTGCCGCGGATCGCAGCGCGTCGCGGGTGGCACGGTCACTCCCCGGCGCGGCAGGCGCGAGGTGGGCCCGGCCTTCGCTGTGAACGTCGATCAACAGCGTCACTGGCGCTCCTGCCGCGGTGAGCTGCGGCCCGGCGTCCCCGGTGACGAACGCATGCACCAGCTCGTCGGCGAGCAACTCCGCAGCGCCTCGCGGCGTGGGGCTCTCGTCACCGCCGCCCGTGCCCAGCTGCCACCGACCGTTGGCGGCGTCTCGCCTGATGGTGCGAGCGGCGACGGCTTGCAACGCACGGAGGGCGACCTCGCTGAGACCGAGGATCGGCTCGGAGATGATCTGCCGGTTGGCCCGCGCCGTCATCAGGGGCTCGATCAGCTGGGCCACGGGTACGCGGAGCCGGTCCTCACCACGCGAGACAGTGGCCCACCCATCGGCGATCTCCAGCTGAGCCGTTGACGCGGTGAGGTGCTCGAGGAGTTCGCTCACTTGCCGCCCCGGCGGAAGCGTCGCGCTGCGAGCGGGAGATACACCGCGGTGAGGACCAGCGGCCAGAGCACCGCCAGGGTGACCGCATGGTCCCCGGCGAGGCTCTGAGTCGGCCACGAGGTGCTGCCCAGCAGCGATCGGAGCGCCGTCGCCGCCGCGGAGACCGGGTTGAGCTCAGCGAGGGTGCCGAGCCAGCCGGGCATGGTCGCAGGGTTGACGAACACACTGGAAAGGAACGCGATCGGCCAGACGAGGATCTGGACGTAGGCGACGGACTCCACCGATCGCGCGCCGTACCCGACGAAGATGCCGATCCACAGCAGGGCGAACCGCAGCGCAAGGAGCAGGAGCAGCCCCAGCAGAGCGTCGGCGGCGCTCAGCCCGGGGCGCCAGCCGATGGCGAGGCCGAACCCGAGCATCAGCGCCAGGCTGATGAGTGAGCTGAGCAGGTCGGCGGCGGCCCGGCCCAGGACGATCGCTGTGCTGTTGATGGGAAACGACCGCAGCCGGTCGTTGATGCCGCTGGTGGCGTCGGCCGCCGCAGACAGGGTGGTGGTCTCCAGGCCGAAGAGCACCGTGACGGCGAGCATCCCCGGGATCAAGAAGTCGGTGTACGTCGAGCCGTTCGGCACCTCCAGCGCGCCACCGAACAACCCCAGGAACAGGAGGGCGGTGAACACGGGAAACAGCCAGACGGTCAGCATCGCGCCGATCTGCTGGCGCCATCCGCTGATGGTGCGCCGGGCGATGATCCACGTGGACGCGAGGAGGCGAGGAGGAGCGGGCGTCGGAGTCGTCATGGTCATTCGGTCACCTCGGTTGCCGCGGCGTCGCCCGTCAGGGTCAGGAACACCTCGTCCAGGGATGGCTTGCGCAGCGTCACTTCGGTCGGTGTGACGCCGGTGGTGGCCAGCGCCGCCACGGTGCGGGTGAGCGTGTCGCTGCCGGCGGCGGGCACGAGGACTCTGGCGCCGGAGCTGTCGACCCGCGCTCCCTCGATGTGCTGGAGAGCGGGCAGGGCGGCAACGGCATCGCTCCCGGCCGCGAACCGGATCTGAATCACCGCGGGACCGACCATCGCCTTGAGGTCGTCGGCTGTCCCCTGCGCCACGACGACTCCGCGGGCGAGAAGCACGATCTGATCGGCCAGCTCGTCTGCCTCCTCGAGGTATTGCGTGGTCAGCAGGATCGTGGTGCCCGCGCTGACCAGCGCACGCAGCGAGTCCCAGAGGTCGCGACGAGCGGCGGGGTCAAGCCCCGTGGTCGGCTCGTCGACGAAGAGGACCTCGGGAGGGACGATCAAGCTGGCGGCCAGGTCCAGCCGTCGGCGCATGCCGCCGGAGAAGGTGCGCACGGAGCGGTCCTGCGCCTGCTCGAGACCGAACCGCTCCAGCAGCAGCTGTGCTCGCTTCGTCGCGGCGGCGCGGTCCAGCCCGCGCAGTCGCCCGAAGAACCGCAGATTCTGCCGAGCCGTGAGCTGTTCGTCGACAGCGGCGGACTGCCCGACGAGGCCGATGCGCTCGCGCACCCTCGCCCCGTCTCGGCGCACGTCGAAGCCGGCGATGCGAGCACTGCCGCGGTCGAAGGTGAGCAAGGTCGACAGTCCTCGAACGGCCGTCGTCTTGCCCGCTCCGTTCGGGCCCAGGAGGGCCAGCACCTGCCCTGGCGCCACCTGCAGGCTCAAGTCACGCAGCCCCACCTGACCCTCCTTCAGCGGATATAGCTTCCCGACGTGGTCGGCCTCGATCGCCCATGACATTCGCGACTCCTCTCGTACGCTGTTCCGTACGACGTTTCGTACACTGTACCGTAGAGTAGCATGGTGGTGAATACTTCCGACGACGGCTGGAGTTGACTGAGGTGGCCGAGCACACCGGGACCGGTGATCCGCTGCAGAGCATCAGCCTGCTGTGGCGGACGAATCCCCGGACCGGACGGTCGGGTCTCACCCTCGATGCGGTGGTCGACGCCGCGATCGCCGTGGCATCGGAGATCGGCATCGACAAGCTTTCGATGCGCAAGATCGCCGAACGCCTCGGCGTCGGCGTCATGTCGCTCTACGCGTACGTGCCCGGCAAGGGCGAGCTGGTCGACCTGATGGTCGACCACGTCTACGGCCGGCTGTATTCGTCGCCCGGCGATCTGCCGCTGACCGCGGGGTGGCGCCCGGCGCTGGAGTCGATCGCCGACCACAACTGGAGCCTCCTCACCGAGCACCGATGGTTGCTGGGCGTCGACGTCACCCGCCCTCCGTTGGGCCCTGGCACCACCTCGAAGTACGACACCGAGCTGGAGCCGCTGATGGGTATCGGCCTGGACGACGTCGAGATCGATCAGGTGCTGTCGCTCGTCCTTGATCACGTCAAGTCAGCAGCACGGCTGTCACTCGGCGTCGCCGAGACCACACAGTCCACAGGCCATGACGATCAGGAATGGTGGGCCACCGCCGGCCCGCTGCTCGCCGCCCTCATCGACCCACAGCGGTTCCCCAACGCCGCCCGGATCGGAAGCGCGGCCGGCCAGGAGTACGACTCCGCCGTGGACGCCGACCGGGCCTACAGCTTCGGGCTACGGATGATCCTCGACGGCGTCGAACGGCTGGTGGCGAGCAAGCAGGGCTGAGGCCTCGGCGATCACAGGTCGAGTGTTCGCGACGGGGCGGCCGTCAACGCCAGAGATTGAGCGTGATGGGGCCCTGCCGCTCGCTGTAGCGCCCCGCTGGGCTCACCTGCTCGAGCAGCTGCCGCAGATCGGCCTCGAACGCGGCGAGCCGGTCACCGAACAGGTGCGGCGCGGCACTGGACAGCGAGAACACCGACGCGACCACCTCCTCGGTGCTGCGTTCCAGGACCCGACCATCCACGTGGATCCGCTGAGGCCCGGTGAATCCGGCGGCGCGATAGATGGTGTCCTCCCCTGCCGGTGTTCCGGCCACCAGCTGCCCCTGCCCGGCTCGACGAGTCTCACCCAGATACTGGCGCACCAGCTCCTTGATGGCCGACCGCGGTGGCTGTGGGAAAGGCAGTTCGGCGTCGCCGGCAAGCCCTTCGTGGGTGGTGGCGCTGACGTGCACCAAGACGCCGCCCGGCATCAGCAGACCGCGCACGGCGGCGGCGACGCGGGGCCGGTCCATCCAGTGGAAGGACTGGGCCAGGGTCGCCACCCTGATCTCGGGCAGGTCGGCGGGCAGCTGCTCGGCGCGCAGCTGCAGCCAGCGAATGTTGTCGATCCCCGCCGCGTCGGCGAGCCGTGCCCCCTCGGCGATCATGTCGGCGTCCGCATCGAGGCCGATCGCCTCGGCGAACAGGGGCGCCAGCAGCAACGTCAGGGACCCCGGCCCGCAGCCGATGTCGAGCAGTCGGCCACGGCCGTCCAGCTGCAGCGCGACCCGAAGCCGCTCGGCCAGCTCCGGCGGGTACGGTGCCCGCCCGATCGCGTAGTAGGCGGCGCTCCCGGCGTACAAGGTCGGATCCCAGGTCCAGGAGGGACCCTCACCGGGGCCCATCTGGTCAGCGGACATGAGCGGAGCATGACACGAGCGCGGCCACCCGACCAATGATTTCGGCCGCTGTCCGATGAAACCCGCAGGCGGTCGGTCAGGCCAGCAGCCGGGTGTCCAACCGGGTCTCGACGGCTGTGCCGTCCCCGGCCGGCTGCACCGCGTACGCCCCTTTGCCGTCCTGCTCGCTCAGCGCTTCGACCAGCTCGGTGCCGCGGTAGAGCAGACCGACCCCGTCGTCGGTGGCCATCCCCGGCGGCAGCACCTGTGACCCGACCAACGACTGGAACAGCGGTCGGCGCTGCTCCTCGGTGTCGTAGTGGACGGCGTTGGAGTACGGCAGCAGGGCCAGCCCGTCGGTCACCGGGCGCAGCTCCGGACCGTAGGAGTCGGTGGTCCCACCGACGTGCCAGCAGAGCGAGCCGGCGGAGATGCCGGTCAGCACCACGCCGGCCTGCCACGCCGTCCGCAGCGCCTCGTCGTAGCCGTGCAGCCGCCACATCGCCAGCAGACCGGCGACGCTGCCGCCCATCACCCAGACCACGTCCTGCTCCAGCAGGTGCGCGGTGGGATCGGCCACGTTGGGCATCGAGAACGTCGACAGGTGCGAGGCGTGATAGCCGCGCAGCATGGCGGCTTCGTACAGCCAGGTCAGCACCACCGGGTTGTCGCCGCTGGCGGTGGCCAGGAAGCAGACCTTCGGGGCACGCCCGCTCACCCCGGCCAGCTCCACGGCATAGTCGGTCAGCGGCGAGAACTCGTACCGGGTGCGCGACCCGGGCACGATCCCGCCGGAGGTGGCCAGGATGGTCGGTTGGTCGGCAGCCATGCGCTCGACCCTAGGGCCGCGAGCCCGTCCATGCATCCGGGTTGTCAGCCCGGCAGCAGTCGGCAGATCGTGCAGGTGCTCTCGGCCAGCCATCGCGGCGACGAGACCACCATTCCGGCGGCGACCCGGTCCAGCTCTCCGCCGCTGAAGTCCCCCTTGGCGACGGTCAACAGCACGACCGCCTCCCCGCGGACCACGATCCGGTGGTCCGCGCCGCCCTCGGTCGAGTCCGGTCCGACCCAGACGTCGGGCGACCGCTCCTCGCAGGCCACCGTGCGGTACGGATCGCTCGAGCAGTTCGTCGGCGGGTTCAGGTCGGCGTCGTCGACGTGCACCACCGACACACGCAGCTCGCGGCCGCGCTCGTCGACCAGCAGATACGCCATCCCGCGGTGGACCACGTCCTCCCTCGCCCACTCGACCTTCCACGTGTCCGGGTCCCCCGGAGCCACCGGGGTGACCCCTTCGCGGGCGAACCGGTTCTCGCGATAGGAGGCGGAGCGAAGCTCGGTCGCTGCCGACGCGAGCGGCACCAGCGCGACGACCGCGAGCAGCACCCCGATCCGGATCCACCAGCCGCGCTCCCAGCGAAGGCCCTCGGTTCGCCGGGGACCGGTGACGATGGCCGCGACGCCGGGCGCGAGCAGACCTATCACCACCCGGATCGGCTCCATTCCAGGAGCGATCGCCGCCAGCACCAGCAGCGCCACGGCGATCAAGCCGAACCACCCGCTGAGGCGGGCGCGCAGACCCAGCAGCAGCAGCGCGATCGCCGCCACCACGGCGCCGGCCAGTCCACCGAAGATCACCCAGCCCAGGCAGCCGAACCCCTCCAGATCGCACCGATCGGCGGCCACCAGGGACAAGATGGCGGGCACCAACCCGATCACCGCGGCGATCATGGTGACGACGTACGCGGATCCGATCCGGTGCCAGCCGACGGGCTGCGGGCGGGGCGAGCGGGGGGCGGGATCGAGCGCAGGAACGGTCGTGCTGGAGGTCATGGGACCACTCTCTCGGCTGCGGCCGCCGCGGACGTCAGCCTCCGGTCGGGTCGTGCCCTCCACCGAGGGGATGACACCGCAGTCACCGTCAGCCGACGGGGCCGAGCTGCTGCAGCCGCCAGCCCAGGCCACCGCGCGACATGGCCACCCGCCCGAGCGGGCCGACGTCGACCCGGAAGATGGCTGCCGCCGGGACCCCGAGGGCGTGCACCGCCGCCGCCCGGGCGACGATCGGGGTCACCAGCAGGTTGCTGGTTCCCTCCGGCCAGGTCCGCGACTCGCAGAACTCCCCCACCCGGGTGATCAGCGCTGAGAGGCTCTCACCCCCGTGCGGAACCGCGTCCGGGTCGGTGAGCCAGGCAGCCAGGTCCGCCGACCAGTTGTCCATCACCTCGGCGAAGCTGAGCCCGCGCCACAGACCGGCATCGAAACCGGCCAGCTGCGGTTCGACCGCCGGCTCCACCCCCAGCCGCGCGGCGGTCTCCGCGCAGGCGGGCTCGGGTCCGCCGGTCCACGAGACTCGGCGACCCACCCACCGGTCGACGGACTGGGGATGGCTCAGCGATGTCTGGTCACCGAACAGCAGCTCGCGCATCCCGACGGTGGCCGCATGCGCCACCCACAGCAATCTCGCCGCCATCACAGGCCCCTGGACTCGGGCGGCCCGGAGGCCGGATCCACTGCTTCCTGGTGCTGGCGCGACAGGGTGAGACCGACCAACCGCGATACGAACAAGGCGACGTAGGCGAGTCCCGCGAGCTGCTCCAGCATCACCACCGACCGTGCGTGTGGCAGCACCGGGACGACGTCGGAGAGTCCCGTGCTGGACAGATTGGTGAAGCTGAGGAACAGCAGCTCGAACCAGCTCCGTTGCGCCTCCGGCTCGACGGCGGCGATGAAGGAACCGGGCTGCAGATACTGGATGATCACGAAGACGTACGCGAACGCCCAGGCGACCAGGGTGAAGGTTGCCCCGACGGCGTACAGCTCGTCGCGGGTCACCGTCCGGTCGGCCAGCATGTAGACCATCAGGCTGCCGGCGGCCCAGAAGTAGAACACGGCATGGAAGAACGCCGACGACACCGCCAACGCGTCCAGGTGGTGCACCGCGTCCGCGATCCCCAGTCCCGACGCCACCACACCCAAGATGATGGCGATCCAGGTGGGTCCGGCCGAGTCGCGCACCGACCAGATGGCCAACGCCAGCACCAGCGCTCCGAACACCTCGAACGCCCCGCGGCCGAGTGCGGTGTCCTCCATGAACGGATAGATCAGCACCCCCAGCAGCTGAACCGCGAGCAAGATCGCCGACGGATGGCTGATGACCCGGCGCATCGTCGACGGACCTATGGCAACGCTCACCGAGGAAGGGTATCGCTGGGCACGTGTCGCCGACGGCCGTGCGCGAACGAGGACGGCCGGACCGCCCATTGCCGCCGGTTTCGCTCCGCAGCTACAGTTCACGCGTTCGCGAGAGGGACCTGGAAGCCGGTGCGAACCCGGCACGGTCGCGCCACTGTATGAGCTACGGCTCGAGTCAGACCCACCCCTCCTTCGGGCTCCATCACCACGGGTCGCCGAACCCAGGAGGAAACATGCCCCACAGCCCCGCTGCCCCTTCGGTGCCCCATGTCGCGGCCTGAGGTGGCTGGATCCGACGCCCGGATCCGACCGCCGTCGGCGGCGGCTGCGAGCCGGACCCGCCGCCATCTCGACACGCTGGCCAAGCCGCTCGGTGCGCTCGGGGCCTTGGAGGACGCCGCCGTGTGGCTGGCCGGCTGCCAGGATGCGTGCCCGCCGCGACCGATCGAGAACGTACGCGCCGTGGTCCTGGCCGGCGACCACGGCGTCGCCCAGCACGGCGTCTCCGCCTATCCCCAGGAGGTGACCGCGGCGATGATCCGCGCCTTCCTCGACGGGGTGGCCGGGGTCAGCGTGCTGGCCCGCCAGCACGGCGTCTCGCTCGCCGTGTATGACCTCGGCGTGGACGACGACCTGGTCGGGGCGCCGGCCCCGGTCACGGCGTACAAGGTCCGACGCTCCAGTGAGCCGCTGCACCTGCGCGACGCCCTGACCGCGGCCGAGACCGCGCAGGCCCTGCGGGCGGGGGAACAGATCGCCGCCGAGCAGCTCGCTGCCGGCGCCGACCTGCTGATCGTGGGCGACATGGGGATCGGCAACACCACCCCCGCCGCCGCCCTCGTCGCCGCATCGCTGGGACTGTCCGGCACCGAGGTCGCCGGTCGCGGCACCGGCGTGGACGACGCCACCCTGCAGACCAAGATCAGGTTGATCGACACTGCGCTGGTGCGGGTCGGCGACCGGGCCCGCGACCCGGTGCAACGGCTGGCGGCGCTGGGTTCGGCCGACCTGGTGGCCGGGGTGGGTTTCCTGGTCGCCGCCGCGCGGGTCGGCGTGCCAGTGCTGCTGGACGGGCTGATCGCGGTGGCCGAGGCGACGGTGGCCGAGGACCTGGCCCCCGGCGTGATCGGCTGGTGTTCGGCCGGCCACCGGTCCACCGAACCGGCCCAGCGGCTGGCGCTGGACAAGCTGGGGCTGGTTCCGCTGCTCGACCTCGGTCTGCGTCTCGGCGAGGGCAGCGGGGCGGTGGCCGCGGTCCCGCTGCTGCGCTCCGCTGTCCTCCTCAGCCGCGAGATGGCCACGTTGGCCGACCTCGCTGCGGCGACTGACGCCCCGTGATCGCGGGTCTGCGGTTGGCCGTCGGCACCTTCACCGTCCTGCCCACCGGCAGGATCGAGCGGGTGGACCGCTCGGTCGCCCGCACCGCCATGCTGCTGGCCCCGCTCGCCGTGGCTCCGGTGGCGGTGCTGACGGCGCTGGTGTGCTGGCTGGCCACGGCGTTGAGCGCCGGTGCGGCCGTCACCGGGCTGCTGGCGGTCGGCACCGTCGCCCTGAGCACCCGCGCGATCCACCTGGACGGGCTGGCCGACACCGCTGACGGGTTGGGATCGGGGTGGGATCGCAGCAGGGCCCTGGCCGTGATGCGCAGCGGCGACGTGGGACCGATGGGCGTGGTGAGCCTGGTGCTGGTGCTCGGGCTGCAGTCGATGGCGCTGGGCGCGCTGGCGCAGGAGGCGTACGGGCCGCTACGGGTGGCGGTGCTGCTGTGCTGCTCCCGGGTGGCGGTGGTGCTGGTGTGCCGCCGCGGGGTCCCGGCCGCCCGCGCTGACGGACTGGGCGCCGCCGTAGCCGGGTCGGTGCCGACCGCCGCCGCGCTCGGGGTGGGGACGGGAGCGCTGGTGGTCCTGGCGGCGGTCGCCGTGCTGGGCGGCACCGGCTGGATCAGCGGGGTCGCCGCCGGGCTCGTCGCCATGGCCGCCGTTGCCACCCTCACCGCCCGCTGCGTACGCCGCTTCGGCGGGGTGTCCGGTGACGTGATCGGGGCAGCGATCGAGGTCGCCTGCACCGCGCTGGCGGTGGTCTCGGTGCTGCGCTGGCCGGGATGAGCCCGATCAGCTCACAGCGACAGCACCCGGCCGGCGACGACCAGGTCGACCCGGTCGCTGGCGGCGGCGACAGCCTGGTTCGTGCGCCCCAGCAGGTCGGTGAACACCCGGCCCGACCGATGCTCCGAGACCAGGCCCCAGCCCACCTCGTTGGTCACCGCGACGAGCGGTCCGGCGGCCGTGCGCCAGGCCCGGACCAGCTCCGCCAGCCGGCGGTCGAACTCCGGCTGCCACTGCTCCAACGGCTGGTCCCAGGTGCCGAGCTCGTCGACCACGGCGGTGAGCCAGGTGCCGAGGCAGTCCAGCAGCACGGCGCCGCCGGCAGCGCCGAGGGCCCCGGCCAGATCGGTGGTCTCCACGGTCTGCCAGTGCGCCGGCCGATCCGCCTGGTGCCGCGCGACCCGAGCCGCCCACTCCGGGTCCGTGGCCGGGTCCGATATCGGCCCGGGCGCGAGATAGGTGACGGCGGGCTCGCCGGCCAGCAGCGACTCGGCGTGGCGGGACTTGCCCGACCGGACGCCCCCGGTCACCAGCGTCCGCGCGACCGGGAAAGGTCGCGCCGCGAGTTCGGAAGCCACAGACCAGGACCCTATCCGGACCTTCGACGGCCGGGCCCGGATCAGGCCAGCGACTCCTCCCAGGCGTGATGCAGGGCGGCGTAGCGCCCGCCCTCGCGCGACATCAGCTCGGCCGGCGAACCGTCCTCGATGATCCGGCCGTGCTCGAGCACGAGCACCCGGTCGGCCACCTCCACCGTGCTCAGCCGGTGGGCGATGATGACGGCTGTCCGCTGCTTCAAGATGGTGCCCAGCGCACGCTGCACCAGTCGCTCGCTCGGCACGTCCAGGCTCGAGGTGGCCTCGTCCAGGATCAGCACGGCCGGGTCAGCCAAGAAGGCCCGGGCGAACGCCACCAGCTGACGCTGCCCGGCCGACAGCCGGCCGCCGCGCTTGGCCACATCGGTGTCGTAGCCCTGCGGCAGCTCGGCGATGAACTCGTGTGCGCCGACCGCCTTGGCGGCCGCGATGATGTCGGCACGGTCGGCGTCGGGCCGGCCGAAGCCGATGTTGTCGGCCACGGACCCGTCGAACATGAAGTTCTCCTGGGTCACCATCACCACGGCACGGCGCAGGTCGACATCGGAGATCTCTCGCAGGTCGACGCCGTCCAGCGTGACCCGGCCACCGGTCGGGTCGTAGAACCGCGACATCAGCTTGGCGATGGTCGTCTTGCCGGCGCCGGTGGTGCCGACCAGGGCCACGGTCTGGCCCTCGGGGATGGTCAGCTCGAGCCCGGGCAGCACGGGCCGGTCGTCGACGTAGCCGAACTCGACCCGATCGAGGTGCACCTCCCCGCGAGCCTTCGGCAGCGGGACCGGGTTGGTCGGCTCGACCACGGTCGGCTGCTCCTCCAGCACCCCGGACGCCTTCTCCAGCGCCGCCGAGGCGGACTGGAAGGTGTTGTAGAACTGGCTGATCTCCTGCATCGGCTCGAAGAACATCCGCAGGTAGAGCAGGAACGCCGCCAGCACGCCGACCGTCATGTCGCCCTCGATCACCCGGTAGCCGCCGTACAGCAACACGACGCCGATGGTGATGTTGCCGATCAGCTTGATGCCCGGCATGAAGATGGCCACCAGCCGGAAGGACTTGATGTTGGCGTCGGCGTAGCGGTCCGAGAGGTCCTCGAAGATCTCCTGGTTGCGGCGCTCACGCCGGTATGCCTCGACGGCGCGGATGCCGGTCATGGTCTCGACGAACTGCACGATCACCAGGGCCGAGTTCTCCCGTACTGCGCGGTAGGTGAGCGAGGACTGCCGGGAGAACCAGCGGACCAGGAACAACAGGATCGGGAAGCACAGCAGGCAGACCGCGCCGAGTTTGACGTCGAGCGTCAGCATCAGCACGGTGACGCCGACCATGGTCAGCACCGCGGTGATCAGCCCGTCGAAGCCGTTGGCCAGCAGCTCCATGATGGCGTCGACGTCGTTGGTGAGCCGTGACACCACCCGGCCGGAGGTGTAGCGGTCGTGGAACCGCACGTCCAGCTTCTGGAAATGCTTGAACAGGCGGCGCCGGATCTCCAGCAGCACCTCCTGGCCGATCCGGCCCGACTGGCGCAGGAAGATGACCCGGGTGATGGCCTGGATGATCACCGCGGCGAGCATCACGCCGACCGTCTCGTAGAGAATCTTGCCGCTGCCGCCCTCGAGCAACGGCGGCACGCCCAGGTCGATGCCGCGCTGCACCAGCAACGGGACGCTCAGTCGGGCAGCGTTCTCCACCAGCACGATCGCGATCAGCAGCCAGACATAGGTCTTGTACGGCCGCAGCAGTGAGCCGAGCAGCGCCCGGCTGCGCTGCTTGAGGAAGACGCTGCCCTTCTCGCTGATCTCGGCGGAATGCTCCGCGCCTACCCCGCGCCACTCCTCAAGGGAGTCGTCGGTCGGCGCCGGGGTCACCGCGTTCTTGTCGACAGCTTCTGCAGTCATCGGGTGACCTCCTCCTCGAGCCAGACCTGTTCGATCTGGTCGAGCTCTTCCTCTGGGTTGAACTCCGCGGACAGCAGTGCCCGATACTCCGGCACGGTGGCCAGCAGGTCGTGGTGCTTGCCGACGTGGGTGATGGTGCCGCCGGACAGCACCGCGACGCGGTCGGCCAGCATGACGGTCGAGGCGCGGTGGGCGACCACGATGCCGGTGACGCCGACCAGCACCCGGGTGAGTGCCTCCTCGACCAGCGCCTCGGTGTGGATGTCGAGCGCGGACAGCGTGTCGTCGAGCACCAACACGGCCGGCCGCGCCAGCACCGCGCGTGCCAGGGCCAGCCGCTGGCGCTGACCACCGGACAGACTCATGCCCTGCTCCCCGATCCGGGTGGCCAGGCCCCACGGCAGGTCATAGACGAAGTGGGCCTGCGCCACCTCGATCGCCTCGGCGATGTCCTCCTCGCTGGCGTCCGGACGACCCAGGGTCAGGTTCTCCCGCGCCGACATCGAGAACAGGGTCGGCTCCTCGAAGGCCGTGGCCACGATGCTGCGCAGCTGGCTCAGCTTGAGGTCACGGATATCGACGCCGTCGATGGTGATCCGGCCGCTGGTGACGTCGTAGAGCCGCGGCACCAAGGCAGTGAACGCGGTCTTGCCCGAGCCGGTGGCGCCGACGAGAGCGATGGTCTCGCCGGGGGCGATCTCGAGGTTCAGATCGTGCAGCACGTCGGTGTCGGCGTCGGCGTACCGGAACCCGGCGCCCTCGAACCTCACCCGGCCACGGACCTCGGCGAGGTCGGTGTCGCCGTCGGTGATCTCGTTCTCCGCGTCGAAGATCTCGGCGATCCGGTCAGCGGCTGTCATCGCCTCCTGCGCCTGTGAGAGCAGGAATCCCAGCGCGGCCACCGGCCAGACCAGCGACAACATCATGGTGATGAAGGCGACCAGGGTGCCCAGGGTCAGCCGGTCCTGGCCGGCCGCAATCGCGCCGAAGCCGAGCACGATGATCAGGGTGACGCTCGGGATGACCTCCAGGAAGGTCCAGAACTTCGAGGTGAGCCGGACCCGCTCGATCGAGGTGTCATAGAGCTGCACACTGCGAGCGTCGAACTTGGCGAAGACGTGGTCAGCGCGACCGAACGCCTTGATCACCCGCAACCCGTGGGCGCCCTCCTCCACCGAGGAGGCCACGTCGCCGGTCTCGTCCTGGATCCGCCGGGACAGCCGGGTGTACTCCCGCTCGTTCTTCAGGCAGAGCCAGCTGACCGGGAAGATGGAGGCCAGCACGACCAGCCCGAGCGGCCAGTACATGTGCAGCAGCAGCGCGGTGACCACGATGATCTGGACCACGTTGAGCAGGATGAACAGCATCCCGAAGCCGAGGAAGCGCCGCACGGTGGCGAGGTCGTTCATGATCCGGCTGAGCAGCTGGCCGGACTGCCACTGACCGTGGAAGCTCATCGGCAGTCGTTGCAGCTTGGCGTACAGGTCGGTACGGATGCCCGTTTCGGTGCCGAGGGTCGCCTTGGACACCACCCACCGGCGGAAGAACATCAGCACGGCCTCGACCACCCCCAGGCCGAGTGCGAACAGGGCGAGCGTGTAGAGCCCGGGGCGGTCCGCGTTCGCGATCGGACCGTCGATGACGGCCTTGGTCACCAGCGGCACCACGATGCCGGCCGCCAGACCCAGGGCCGCGAAGATGACCATCACGATGAACCGGGACCGGTACGGCAGCATGTAGCCGCGCATCCGCCACAGCGAGGTGCTGCTGCGACGCTTCGGCTGGCCGTCCCGACCGAGGCGAACTGGCGCCGCCGGTCGGATCGAGGGGGGTCGGTCCAACGACGTCGTCTGGCCGGCGAGCCGGCGGACGGGAGGTTCTGCTGTGGTCGGAGCGGTGGACGTGGGGGCCGAGGGATCGGCAGGCATACGAGAAGTCCTCGAGGCAGAAATGGAGGCCGGGCGGCAGAGCTAAGTCCTACTATGCAACCTCAAGCGCGCTAAAGGTCAAACGTATTTCACAGCGTGAGTACCCATCTCAGGGTCAGCACAACCTGGGGAGCCGTCCTAGGCTACTACTGGCTTGAGCTCGGTCCGCAGGCGCAACGGGTTGGGGACCACATTCTCGCTAGGATCCGCGACATGGCGACCTCACGGCCGATGTCCCCGATGGCCCGTACCAAGCTCCATCGCACGTCGCTGGGCTGGGGGGTCGCGCTGCTGCTGCTGCTGTGGACCGTGCTGACCTGGCTGGCGAGCACTGCGCCCGATCTGACCGGCGACGCGAGCCCAGCCCTGCTGCTCGTGCTGCTCGGGCTGGTCGCGGGTCTGCTGCTCGTCCGCGGGACCGTGGGCGAGGTGAGTGCGCGCCGGTTCGACCGCCGGGACTGGGCGTTCGCCGATGCGCTCGCCGACCGGCTGCGTGAGCTGTGGCACCGCCCCCAGGCCAGCGCGTACGCCCCGGACCCGGAGCTGCAGGTGGTGACGAACGCCCGGCTGGTCGAGATCGAGCGCCACTTCGACGCCCAGACCGTCGGCGCGGTCGAGGGCACGCTGAACCACCGGCTGCGGATGTTCGGCGCCACCCTCAGCCACGCATACGGCAACCACTCGACTGCCGTCGGCGGCTTCGGCGGCACGATCAGCGGGATGTCCGCGGTCGATCTCACCATCCGCACCACCACGCGCGACGACCTGATGGGCGATGCGCTGTTCTCGGTGTTCGAGGCGGCCGGCCCG
Source organism: Microlunatus sp. M237 (assembly GCF_056896895.1). Taxonomy (NCBI): domain Bacteria; kingdom Bacillati; phylum Actinomycetota; class Actinomycetes; order Propionibacteriales; family Propionibacteriaceae; genus Microlunatus; species Microlunatus sp. M237. The sequence goes on from NZ_JBXHBL010000001.1 coordinate 1,119,499, forward strand.
GCGGGCGACCGCGACACCTACCGGGTGATCAGCATGTCGGCGCCCGGCGTGGCGAGCTGGATCTCTGACCTGGTCGGGTTCACCGCGGCCCAGGTGGGCGGCCGGACGACGCACGCCGGCGCCACGGTGTGGGGGTGGGCGCCGGACCTGGTGGCCCAGTTCCGCCCGCAGGACATCTCCTACGTCACCGACCGGCTGAAGGCGCAGGTGGTGCGGCCCTTCGACCAGCGCGAGTCAGTCACGGTCCGAGGAGCGTCGCTCGGCCGCAACGCGGTGATCGCCACCACCCTGCAGATCGGAGGCGGTGAGCCGCTGCTGCTGCTGCCCAGCCGGTTCCCGGAGCTGTTCGCCGAGGCAGTCGCGGCTGCGGCGCGCGACGCGGAGCAGGCGCTGGAGTCGCCGGCGCCCCGGGCAGCCCTGGAAACCGGACCCGACCCCCAGCCCTGACCGGCCTCGGCGGCGGGCTCGGTCCCCGGCGTGCCGGTGACCGGTGATCTACGATGCGAGAGACGCGGCCCCCGGCTGACCACCGCCAGGACCAACCTGTCGCAGTGACTCGGTGCCTCGTCGTGGACCCGTCCGCCGAACCGAGGAGAGCCAGCATGCCCCAGCAGGTGCAAGGGATCATCGCCCGCAGCAAAGGCGCGCCAACCGAGATCGTGACGATCACTGTGCCCGACCCCGGTCCGGGCGAGGCGGTGGTGGCGATCCAGGCCTGCGGGGTGTGCCACACCGACCTGCACTATCGCGAGGGCGGCATCGGCGACGACTTCCCGTATCTGCTGGGCCACGAGGCTGCCGGCATCGTCGAGGCGGTCGGCGACGACGTCACCGACGTGGCGCCCGGTGACTACGTCATCTTGAACTGGCGCGCGGTCTGCGGCAGCTGCCGCGCCTGCAAGCGGGGCCGACCCTGGTATTGCTTCGCCACCCGCAACGCGACCCAGAAGATGACCCTCGAGGACGGCACCGAGCTGACTGCGGCACTGGGCATCGGCGCGTTCATCGAGAAGACCCTGGTCGCCTCCGGCCAGTGCACCAAGGTGGACCCGGCGGCGCGACCCGCCGTCGCCGGCCTGCTGGGCTGTGGCGTGATGGCCGGCCTCGGTGCGGCGATCAACACCGCCGGCGTGACCCGCGGTGACTCGGTCGCGGTGATCGGCTGCGGCGGCGTCGGCTCCGCCGCGGTGGTCGGCGCCCGTCTCGCCGGGGCGGGGACGATCATCGCCATCGACGTGGACGACCGCAAGCTCGGCTGGGCCAGTGACCTCGGCGCCACCCACACCGTGAACTCCAGCCAGCGCGACGCCGTCGAGGCGATGCAGGAGCTGACCGGTGGCTTCGGGCCGGACGTGGTGATCGACGCCGTCGGCCGCCCGGAGACCTGGAAGCAGGCTTTCTACGGCCGCGACCTGGCCGGAACGGTGGTGCTGGTCGGCGTCCCCACCCCGGAGATGACGGTGGAGCTGCCGCTGCTGGACGTTTTCGGCCGCGGCGGATCGCTCAAGTCCAGCTGGTACGGCGACTGCCTGCCGGAGCGTGACTTCCCGATGCTGATCGACCTCTATCTGCAAGGCCGGCTGCCGCTCGACGCCTTCGTCTCCGAGGAGGTGGGCATCGACGACCTGGAGGCCGCGTTCGAGAAGATGCGCGGCGGTCAGGTGCTGCGCTCGGTCGTGGTGCTGCCCGATGCCGCCGGGGCCGGGCAGGTGTCACGGTGAGCGCGCGGATCGACCACGCGGTCACCTCGGGCACCTTCACCCTGGACGGTCAGACCTTCGACGTCGACAACAATGTCTGGGTGGTCGGCGACGACACCGAGTGTGTGGTGATCGACGCGCCGCACGATGTGGAGGCGATCCTCAAGCTGGTGGCGGGTCGCACGGTGCTGGCCGTCCTGTGCACCCACGGCCATGACGACCACGTCCGATTCGCGCCGGCGCTGGGTGCGGCCACCGGCGCACCGGTGCTGCTCCATCCCGACGACGCCCCGGTCTGGGCACTCACCCACGACACCCCACCCGACGGCAGCCTGGCGGACGGCCAGCAGATCCGGGTCGGCGGCACCACCCTGACGGTCCTGCACACCCCCGGCCACGCCCCCGGCGCCGTCTGCTTCTACGCCGAGGATCTCGGCACGGTGTTCACCGGCGACACCTTGTTCGCCGGTGGGCCCGGCGCCACCGGCCGGAGCTTCAGCGACTACGACACCATCGTGGCCAGCATCACCGAGCGGCTGTTCGCCCTGCCGGACGAGACGGTGGTCAAGACCGGCCATGGCGACGACACGACGATCGGTGCCGAACGCGCCGGCCTCGAGCACGACGCCACGGCGGACTGACGACCCCCGTCAGCCCTGGAGGCGACATCGGCTGGACGTCGGTGGCAGGATCGGTCCATGGCAACCATCCTTCGACTGCTGGCCACGGCCGCCGCCCTGGCGGTCGCCACCTTCCTGCTCAGTGGCATCACCCTCACTGCTGACACCACCACGCAGAAGGCCATCGTCTTGGTGATCGTGGCGCTGATCTTCGGTGTGGTGAACGCCGTGGTCAAGCCGATCTTCACCTTCTTCACCGCTCCACTCGTGCTGCTCACCCTCGGGCTCTTCCTGCTCATCATCAACGCCTGCATGCTGCTGCTCACCTCCTGGATCTCGGGGAAGTTCGACCTGGGCTGGAGCGTCGACGGCTTCGGGACGGCGGTGTTCGGGGCGATCATCGTCTCGATCGTCAGCTTCTTGCTCAACGCCTTCTTGCCGGACACGAGCGACCGGTCACGCCGTCGTGGCTGACCCGGTCCGGGTCCTGTTCGTCTGCTGGGGCAACATCTGTCGCTCGCCCATCGCGGAGCGGGTCGCCCAGCGCATGGTGCGAGACGCGGGCCTGGTGGACGTCGAGATCACCAGCGCCGCGACCAGCAGCGAGGAACTCGGCAACCCGATGGACCCGCGAGCGGCCGCGGTGCTGACCCGCCACGGCTATCGCTCCAGTGATCATGAGGCGCACCGGGTCAGCGCGGCCGAACTCGAGCAGTCCGACCTGGTGGTGGCGATGGAGGACGTGCACGTCTCGCTGCTGCGCCGACTGGTCCCCGACGCCGAGCCACGGTTGCTGACCGACTTCGACCCGGATGCCGAGCCCGGGTCCGGCGTGCCGGACCCGTGGTACGGCCCGGACAGCGGCTTCGAGGACACCCTCGCCGCCGTGGAGGCGGCGATGCCGGGCGTGCTGGAGGAGATCCGCCGACTCCAGCGGGCCGCGTAGCCTGCCCGGCGCCACGCCGGTCAGCGGCCGGGCAGGTCGACCACTCCGCTCTGGTAGGCCCAGACAACGGCTTGGAGCCGGGACCGTACGCCCAGCTTGGGCAGCAGTCGCGCCAGGTGCGACTTGACCGTGGACACCTCGACGACCAGCGCCGCCGCGATCTCGTCGTTCGACATGCCCTGAGCCAGCAGCAGCAGGATGTCTCGTTCGCGCGGGGTGAGCAGCTCGCTGCCGCGCCCGGCGCTCACCGGCTGCAGGCGTCGTCGGTGGACGAACTCGCGCAACACCCGCTGGGTGAGGCTCTGGTCGATGGTGCCGAACCCGGCAGCGACCTGGCGGACCGCGTGCAGGATCGAGGCGGGCTCGGCATCCTTGAGGAGGAACCCCGTCGCGCCGGCCTCGAGGGCGCCGAAGACATAGTCATCGAGGTCGAAGGTGGTCAGGATCAGCACCGGGATCTGGGGCTCGGCGTCGGGTCCGCAGAACCTGCGGGTGAGCTCGATCCCGTCCAGCCCCGGCATCCGGATGTCGAGGCACGCCATGTCCGGCGCCAGATCCCGGGCCATCGCCAGCGCCTCGAGTCCGTCGGCAGCCACACCGACGACCTCCAGGTCGGTCTCGGCGTTCAGCAGGGCGGACAGCCCCGCCCGCACCAGCGCCTGGTCGTCAGCGATCAGCACCCGTGTCATGTCGACCTCCTCTCGGTCCTCACCCGGCGGCGGCCAGCGTGCTGTCCGGGTCTCTGGGCAGGACGAACCGAACCGCCCAGCCGCCGTCCGCTGTGGCGCCGTACTGTAGCTGGGCACCGACGAGCTGGGCCCGCTCGGACATGCCGACCAACCCGAACCCGGAGCGCTCGCCGCCGCCCTCGCGGCCGGGGCCGTTCAGCACGGCCACGTCGACGGTGTCGGGAGACCGGCCGTCGATCTCGACCCGGATCGGGGCGCCGACGGCGTGAGTGGTGGCGTTGGTCAGGGCCTCCTGGACGATCCGGTATGCGGCCAGCTGTGCGAACGGCCCCAGTCCCGCGGCCAGCGGCCGCCCGTCCTGGGGCTCCATCACGTCCAGCTCGACGACAGCACCGGCAGACCGGCGCTGATCGACGAGCTCGCGGACCGCGTCCAGCGACTCCACCGACCGCGGCGCGTCGGCCGAGTCACGCATCAGCCCGACCAATCGCCGCAGGTCGGTCAGCACGGCGGTGCTGTGCGACCGCACCTCGCGTACGGACTGCTTGGCCGCCTGCGGATCGGTATCGATCTGCTGGTCGATGGCCGCCGCCATCAGCGCGATGCCCGAGAGGTGGTGCGCGGCGATGTCGTGCAGCTCGCGGGCCATGGCCGCGCGCTCGTCGGCCACCGCCGCCCGGATCAGTGCGTCATGCTCGCGGGCATTCGCCCGCAGCTCGTCCTCGCGCGCTCGCCGAGCGTCACGACGTCCGGTGATCGCGGCCCCGAGCAGCAGCGGTACGCCGATCGCGCCGACTGCCTGGACGACGGCCGCGGTGACACCCGAGGCATCGCTGCCCTGCCCGCTCCAGACGTTGATCAGCCCGGTGCCGACCGCCAGCGCAGTGGCAGCGATCAACGCCGGACGGACGAACGTGACTGAGAAGCGGAATATTGCGAGGAAGACCGCCACCGTCAGCGGCGTACTGGTCAGGCTGAACGCTTCGCCGGCACCCGCGATGGCCAACGGCAGCGGGAGCACCGCGATGGCCACCAGCACCGCCCGGGGCCGGCGACCGACCCATCCCAGCGCCACTGCCTGTGCTGTGACGGTCGCCAGACACCACCACCAGGTCGGGCTGCCCAGCGGCGCGACCCGCATCGAGGGGTCGGCCGCCGCCGCGATCGGCAGCAGCGCGAGCACGCCGCCGACGACCACCCAGGTCCCCATGGCCACGGCCAGGTCGACCAGACGCGGCCGCAGTGTCGTCGCGCTCACACGCGGCATCCTAGGACTCGGACGCCGTGGGTCGCTGCTGGTCGACGAAGCCCAGTCGACCGCGGGTGGCGATCAAGATCACCACGGCGGCCACCGCGGCTGCCGTGGCCTGCGCCAGCAAGGTCCGCTCCGAGTCCAGCGCGGGGAACATCTCGCTCCACACCACGGAGGAGAAGTTGTTCACACTGACGTGGGCCAGCATGGCGAGCGGCAGGCTCTGACCGGTGGAGTTGAACACCCACGACATGACGAAGTTGAACGCGATGCAGAAGGCGATGAAGATGAGCGGGCGGGTCCAGTGCGCGTCCGGCCAGCCACCCCAGTCGCTCAGGAACAGCGGCAGATGCCACATCGCCCACAGCGGTCCGAGGATCAGCGATGCCTGCCAGGGCCCGAACCGGCTCTGCAGCCGCGGCAGGGCGAAGTCGCGCCACCCGGGCTCCTCGGCCAGACCGGTGGTGATCATCTGGAGCAGCAGAGCGGGCAGGTAGACGACCAGCACGAGCACCGAGGGAGCCTGGACCTCACCGCGGGAGAAGACGGCTCCGGTCAGCATCAGCGCCGCGGGGACACCGAGCAGGGTGATGGCGTACCAGTGCCATCTGACCCGCCAGTGCCAGAGCCGCCGCGCCCATCGGCGAAGACCGTCGCGGCCGTCGGCCACCGCTGTGACGACCAGGGCCGAGGTGATCGGTCCGAGGTACGCCCCGGGCAGCACGCCCGAGATCTGGCTGCTGCCCAGCACGGCCGGGAACCGGAACTGCCACAGGCCGAGTCCGTTCAGGGACAAGATGTAGGGAGTCCACGCCAGCCAGCTCATGGAGGTGGCCAGCAGGAAGAAGCTCAACAGCGGGTGGCTGGCGATGACGCCGGCCAGCCCGCGTCGGCGGGTGGTCGTTGGGGTAGCGGTCAGGGTCATGATTGACCCCCATCGAAGGGCCGGCTCGCGGCGGAAATGATCATGCTTCCACGCTAGGGATTTCGCCGCGAGCTCCCTAGACCCACAAGATCGAACCCACCCACCTGCACCGAAAGGTGCAAGTGGGTGGGTCCGCCGGCGTCATCCGGTCAGGCTTCGACCACCGTCCGACCGGGCAGCACCACCCGACGGCGGGCGATGGCCAGCACCCCGGCGGTGGCAGCCACCACGAGCCAGCCCAGCAGCAACCCGGCGGCACCCCCGGCGCCCGTACCGTCAGCGGCGATGGCTCGGAAGCCGTCCAGCGCCGGCGTCAGGGGCAGGAAGGGCCGCACCTGGTCGAAGAACTCCGGCAGCGCCGAGGTGATCGCGCCGGCGGCCGCGAGCACGACCAGCACCACCGAGACGAACCGGCCGACTCCGCCGAACCAGGCGACGAGCGCGTGGTTGATCGCGACGAAGGTGAGGCCGGTGAGCAGGGCGAAGCCGAGCAGCGTAACGACGGTCCCGGCCGACAGGTCGAGCAGCGACTGGATCATCAGCGTCAACGCCAGCGCCTGGACCGACACCGCGACGACGCCGGGCAGCCAGCCCTGGACGGCGAGCCGCCAGGAGGGCTTCATCGAGGTCAGCACCCGTGCGGTCACCGCACGCAGCACCACGTACGTCGCCAGGGCACCGATCCACAGCGCGACGACGGCGAGCAGGGTGGTGGTGGCCACGTCGGAGAAGATCGAGTCGGCCCGCTCGTGGGTGACCGGTGTGGTGACCACGGCCGACAGCTTGGTCCGCTCACTCTCGCTGTAGGTGGGGATCTGGTCCTTGCCCTCGTCCAGCCCGGTGGCCAGCTGCTTGGCGCCATCGGCGAGCGAGCCGCCGCCGTCGCTGAGCTTGACCAGGCCGGCGTTCAGCTGGTTGGCGCCCTCGGCCGAGGCCGCAGTGCCGTCCGCCAGCTGTGAGGCACCGGTGGCGAGCTGTCCGGTGCCTTCGGCCAGCTGCGACGCACCGTCGCTGGACTGGCCGATGCCCTTGCTCAGCGCGGTGATCCCGGTGGCGAACTGGTCGGTTCCGGTGGCCAGAGTCTTCAGCCCTGTGGCCAGGTCACGCGACCCGCCGGCCAGCCCGTCGACGCCGGTGGCGATGCCATCGGCCCCGGTATCGAGCTGCTTGGCGCCCTTGCTCAGCTCGGTTGCGCCGGTCTCGAGGCTCTTGGCGCCGCTGGCCAGTTCGGCAGCGTTGTCAGACAGCGTGCCGGCCGAGGTGAGCAGGCCGGGCTGGTTGTTCGGCTGATCGGCCAGCCCTTGGACGGCGCCGGTCGCCCCGGCGCGGACGCCGTTCTGGAACACCTCGCACAGTGGCCCCTGGAGTTCCGGCGGGCACGCGATGGCGTCGCGCTGGAGCTGCTTCATGGCCTGGGAGTAGCGCTGCAGACCGGCGGCGTACTGCTTGCTCCCGGCGGCGTAGGCGGTCATCCCGTCGCTGTAGTCGGAGACGCCCTTGGCGAAGGTGGCCGTTCCATCGGCGTTGGCCTGGGTGCCCTTGGTGAAGGCGGGCAGGTTCTTGTTCAGCTGCGCCGCGCCGTCGGCGAGCTGATCGGCGCCGTCGGCCGCGTCGTCGGCACCCTTGGCCAGCTGCTTGCTCTGCTTCGGCAGCTCAGCCGTGCCGTCAGCCAGCTTCTTCAGGCCGGTGGCGAGCTGGGTCGTACCGGTGCCGAGCTCGCCGACGCCGGTGGACAGCTGCTGGGCGCCGTCGTCGAGCTGGCCAAGGCCCGTAGCCAGGTCCTTGGTGCCGGTCTGCGCACCGTCGATGCCCTTGGAGAGCTCGCCCGCGCCGTCCGACAGCTTGCCCGCCGCGTCGGCGACCGTGCCGAACTGCTTGGAGACGTCGTTGAACCCGACGTAGATGTTCTGCAGGTACTGCTCGGTCAGCTGGGTGTTCAGGGTGCGCGTCGCCGCGTCGGCGATGGCCTGACCGATCGCTGGGTCGGACAACCCGGTGATCTGCGAGGTCTGTACGTCGATCGTGGCGGCCTGCGCCTCGTCAGCGTCAGCCTTGGAATAGGACGTGGCCCTGGCCGAGAAGCTCTTCGGGATGGTGACGACTGCGGCGTAGCGGCCCGCCGCCAGACCCGAGGCGGCGTCGTCGGGGTCACTCAGCACCCAGCTGAAGTTCTGCTCCTCGTCGCTCGCCACCAGCCCGCCGGACAGTTGCCGGCCCAGTGGCACCAGCTGCTTGCCGATGGTGACCGGCTCGTCCAGGTTGACGACCGCGGCCTGCACCCGGTCCAGCCGGGTGTTGGAGTCCCAGGTCGCCCAGAGGAACCCACCCGCGATGACCAGCGGGATGAGGATGAGCCCGATCAGGGACAGCGGTCCCGCTTTGCGGGAGGTGCCGGCACGTTCCAGGGTGAACATCGTCGATTGCCTTCTTGTTCGAGTCGGGATCAAAGCTGCAGAGACTTAGAACTGGGCGGGGGCTGGCTCGGCGGCCGACCCCAGCGTCAGGTAGGAGTACGTGCTGGGCATCAGGTCGGCGAGCGCACGGTGGTCCGCGACCGCCATCACGACCGCCTGTGAGCTGCCGCTGGCCGCCACCTCGTCCAGCAGGTTGGCCAGCGCGGCCCGGTCGTCCGGGGCGGTCACGGCGTCGGCGTGGTCGAGGAAGATCACGGCCGGCTGCTCGGCCTGCACCGCCCGCAGCTCGCGGCGCAGGTCGGTGCCGGCCTGCGGCCGGGTCAGCTCGGCGCAGTCGACGAAGGCGGTCCGGCGGCGTACGGTGCCGGCCTGCTCCGGCAGCACCAGCGACGCCACCTTCGTACGTCCGGAGGTCAGCTTCATCCGACCGGCCAGCGTCAGCAGCAGCGATGTCTTGCCGCTGCCGGAGGCACCGTCGACCACGACGATCTCCCTGGCCCGGGCCCGGACGGCGACGTCGGTGCTGGCTCCCACCGCCAGGCCCTCGGCGTAGACGAGGTGATCATCATCAGGGCTGGGCCATGAAGCCAGCGACACCTGGTGCGCCAGCGACTCCCCCTCCACGTCGAAGGACGGCAGCCGGGAGTCGATCCAGCGCGGCAGCCACCAGGCGCGTCGCCCCAGCAGCGCCAGCACGGCCGGCACCAAGATCATCCGGACGATGAAGGCGTCCACGAACACCCCAACGGCGAGGCCGAAGGCGATGGTCTTGATCGGCCCCTCTCCCTCGGGGACGAACGCGGCGAAGACCGCGAACATGATCACCGCAGCGGCCACCACGACCCGGGACGAGGCCAGGAACCCGCTTCGGATGGCGGCCTGCGCGTCCCCACCGTGGACGTAGTCCTCGCGGATCCGCGACACCAGGAAGACCTCATAGTCCATCGCCAGACCGAACAGCACGCCCATCAGCAGGATCGGCAGGAAGCTGATCACCGGTCCGGTCTGGGCGACGTTGAGCGGCCCGGCGAACCAGCCGTGCTCGAAGACCAGCGCGGTGGCTCCGAACGAGGCACCGACGCTGAGGAGATAGCCCACGGTGGCCTTGAGCGGCACGGCGATGGAGCGGAACACCATGGTCAACAACACCAGCGACAACCCGACCACCAAGATGCCGAAGGGCAGCAGCGCCTTGCCCAGCTGGTCGGAGACGTCGATGGCGACGGCGGTGTAACCGGTGACGGCGATCGGCACGTCATATTTCTCGGCGAACTGGTCCTTCATCGACCTCAGCTGGAGCACCAGTTCCTTGGTCTCGGGCGAGTCGGGGCCGGTGGTGGGGATGACCTGCACGATGCCGGTGTCGGCGTTCTGGTTCGGGGTGGCGAGCGGGACGCTCGCGACGCCCGGCAGCTCGCGGATGTCGTCGGCGATGCCCTCCATCACCCCGAGCGGGTCGTCGGAGCCGACGATGGTCGCCGAGACGACGAGCGGACCGTTGTAACCCTCTCCGAACCGCTCGCTGACCAGGTCGTACGTCGTCCGCGCCGCCGTACCGGGGTCGGCGCTGCCGTTGTCCGGCAGAGCGATCCGCAGGTCCTTGGCCGGGTAGGCCAGGGCACCGAGGGCCGCGACCACGACAACGATGGTGATCACCGGCCACTTGGTGACCGCGGCGACCCAGCGGTCGGCGAGGCCACGGCGCGGACGGCGCCGGGCCTTCCCGGCCGCGCGCGGGGTGCGCTGCTTGGGGGTGAGCTTGGCACCGGCGAAGCCGAGCAGGGCCGGCAGCAGGGTGAGGGCGATCAGCACCGCCACGGCGACACCGATCGCGGCGGCCACGCCCATCGTGGTCAGGAACGGGATGCCGGCGACGGCCAGGCCGCAGAGCGCGATCATCACGGTCAGCCCGGCGAAGACCACAGCCGATCCGGCGGTGGCCACCGACTGCGCGGCGGACTCCTCCGGGTCCATCCCGCGGCCGAGCTGGTCACGGTGTCGGGACAAGATGAACAGCGCATAGTCGATGCCGACCGCCAGCCCGAGCATCAGAGCCAGCATCGGCGTAGTGGAGGAGATGGTGGCCAGCCCGGTCGCGCCGAAGATCAGCACCATCGTGATCGCCACGCCGAGCAGAGCCGTGAGCAGCGGCATCCCGGCCGCGCGGAGCGAGCCGAGGGTGAAGAACAGCACGACCAGGGCGACCAGTACGCCGAGCGCCTCGATGATGCTGAGATGCACGGTGTTGACCGAGAACGCGTCGCCACCGACTGAGGCCTGTGAGCCGGGCACGCCGGCCTCGAGGGCATCGGTCTGCTGCTGGAGCCCGTCGAGGGTCGACTGCTGGATCTCGGGGCCGGACACCGAGAGCTGCACCGTGATGATCGCGGCGGACTTGTCGTCGGAGATCACCCCGGTGACCATCTTGTCGAAGGGTGAGGTGACGCTGTCGATCTGTCCGACCTGCTCGAACCGGGGCAGGCTGTCCTCGATCGCGTCCCGGACCTCAGCGTCGGTGACGCTATCGCCGGGCGGCGCGACGAGGATCACCTGGGCCGAGGTGCCACTGACCTGCGGGAAGGTCAGCGCCAGTGAGTCGAGCGCGGTCTGCGACTCGGTCCCGGGGAGGGTGAACTCCTCGTCGAACGACTTGGCGATGCCGAGCGCCAGACCGCCGAGCAGGACCAGCGCCGCCAGCCAGGCCAGCAGCACGGTGAGGTGGCGCCGGTAGGCCGCCCGGCCGAGGCCGTAGAGAAAGGTGGACACGAGATGCTCCGCTTCAACGCCGATTGACCGATACGCGGGCGCATCGGATACGCAACTGTATTCGATACACCAACGTATCGAAACCTTGCATACCGTGAACCGCGCCACATACGATGCGACCACTGCTGGTTGCTGGCTCCGCACACCGCGCCCCGCCGGTGCGTACCACGATCCCCCGACCTCGAAACGGACCGCGATGACCGACCTCCTCGGCGCTGCCGCGACGCCGCTGACCGCCCGCCGCGCGCACACCCGCGACAAGCTGATGACGGCGGCCGTCGCGGTGTTCGCCGAGCGCGGCATCATCGGCTCCAGTGTCGAGCAGATCTGCGAGGTCGCCGGTTTCACCCGAGGCGCGTTCTACTCCAACTTCACGGGCAAGGACGACCTCGTCCTCGCGCTCATCCGACATGCCCAGGCCATCCAGTATGCCGCGGCCGAGCAGGCCGTGGCCACGCTCAAGGACGTCGAGAACGCCGAGGACGATCTGCCCGAGCAGCACCGGGCTGACCATCTGGTCTCGAAGGCGCTGGAGGCCTTCGTCGAGGGCGGTCTCGCGGGCCGCGAGTGGATCCTCACCTCCGAGGAGCTGCTGCTCTACGCCGCGCGGGAACCGTCGGTCCGCGGCGAATATTTCGCCTTCGAGGCGGACAGCTGCCGCCAGTTCGCCGAACTGATCACCGAGGCCGTGGAGTACGCCAAGGTGGAGTTCACTGTGCCGTTCGACGATGCCATCGCCTTGATGCGTGCCACTCACCGCCAGCTGCAGATGGACGCGCTGCTCACCGGTACGCCGTTCAACACAGCGCTGATGCGTCAGCTGCTGCTGTCGATCACCCGGCCCACCGACTGACCACGACGAACGAGGAGCGCGCGCGGCGGACCTGCGCTGCCGCCGAGGTGGCAGCGCGAGGTGGTCATTCCGCGTCGTCGACGCGCCGATAGTCAGTGCTGGCACCGCGACGTAGTTGACGGGAGTCGACCAGGAACCGGCGCAAGGTGGCCGGGTCATCACTGACCTGACCCAGGAGGTCGTTGACCTCCTGCTCAGTGAGCACCACGCCGGTCGGGAACAGCCGCACGAGCAGCTCGGCCAGCCGACGGCGGTCGTCGTCCCGACTGGCGTGCGGCAACTCGGTCAGCCTGCCGTAGCTGAAGAACCGGCCGAGCTCTGGGGCGCCGCGCAGCAGCTTGGTCATCGGCAGGTCCGCCACCAGCGCCTCCGCGGCCGCGACCAGGGGTCCTTGGTCGGCAGCGACCCGATGTCCGGTGATCGACATCAGCCCCGCCTCCTTGAGCCGCACCACCTCTTTGATCAGCTCGCGGACCTCCCAGCCGAGTTCGTCGGCGAGCCCTTCAACAGTGACCGGCAGGTCGGCCGCCTGCCGCTGGATCACGGCGTCGAGCAGCCGGAGCCGCAGCGGGCTGCTGACCGCGGCGAGCATCACGGCCGCTCGATGGGTGGTGATCACCGCGGGGGCGTTCGCAGACACGGACAGCAGTCTGGATCAGCGCTGATGAGGCCGCCACCGGATTTCCAGGCCTGGCAGCCGGGCCGAACCAACAAGAAGATCACCCGACTAAGCATCTGCTACGGTCCGACACGATCGCCGCGCCATCGGGTGCGTGGCAGCCCGCGTCGAAGGAGCACCATGAGGCTATCCGTTGTCGACCTGGGCACCGTGGCCCCTGGCACTACCGAGGTCGAAGCCCTGGCTGACTCGCTGGCCGTCACCCGGCACGCCGAGGCTGTGGGATTCCACCGGGTGTGGTTCGCCGAGCACCATCTCAGTCGCTCCGGCGCGTCGCACCACCCTGAGCTGCTGATCGCCGCAGCGGCGATGCAGACCTCTCGCATCCGTCTCGGTTCGGGCGCGGTGCTGATGAACCACTACAGCCCGTTCAAGGTTGCCGAGATGTTCAAGCAACTCGAGGCGATGGCTCCGGGCCGCATCGACCTCGGGATGGGACGGGCCACCGCCGGTCCGGTGATCGACCTGGCCCTGCAGCAGAACCGCCAACAACCGGCGCGCGCCGACCACCAGCAGCAGGTCCTCGAGACGCTCTCCTGGCTGTATGACGCCTTTCCGAGCGACCATCCGTTCGCCGGGAACCGCCTCGTGGACACGGTGGCCGGGGTGCCGCAGACCTGGTTGCTCGGCTCCAGCCCCAACGGATCCAACCTCGCCGCGGGCCTCGGTATCGGCTACACCTTCGCCGGGTTCATCAACCCCGCCGGCGCGGCTCCAGCACTCCGGCATTACCGCAGCACGTTCCAGCCGCAGGGGTTCGGACTCGAGGCGCCCCGCGCCATCCTCGCCGTCAACGTCACCGTCGGCGACACGCTGGCCGACGGGATGCACCTGGTGAGCTCGGCCAAGGGCTTCTACGCCCGGCTACGGCGGGTCGGCGGTGGGGCAACCATCCCTTCGGCGGATGACGGCGAACGCGAGCTCACCCCGACCGAGAAGGACGAGCCCACCCAGATCGTGGACGGTCGGTGGCCGCGGTTCGTGGCCGGCGGCCCGGAGGAGGTCCGAGCGACCCTGGAGCAGATGGTCGAAGCCAGCGGCGCGGATGAGGTCATGGTGCAGGACCTGATCGCCGACCCGGTGGCCCGCCGGCGTTCCCACGCCCTGCTCGCCGAAGCGTTCGGCCTGGAGCCGCGAGCGGAACCGGCGATGCCCGCGGCGCAATGACCGACGACGCCCGGCGCGGCAGCCGCTAGGTTGACCGGATGTTCTCGAGGCGGCCTCACGGCGTCCTGCGCTTCCTCGGCGCGACGGCACTCGTTGTGGCGATGATGGCGGGTCTGGCGACCGGCTGCAGCGCCCCGCCGACGGTGCCCGAGCAGCCGTACGAGCACGGACCTTTGAACGAGACCTCGGTCGCGGTCCCGGTCGCCACCGGCGGCGAGGTGGACCTGGTGGCGGCCGGACTCGAGCAGTCGGGCTTCTTCTGCGCCGAGGTCCGGGCCAACGACCGGACCCGTCAGGTGTGGTGCCGCGCCGCCGTACCGACTGAGACTGACCCGGCCGTCACCGTGGTCAATGTGATCACCGACCGGGACGGAACAGTCCAGTACGCCGACATCATGGCGCCCGAGCTGATGTCCGACCAGACCTCCGATCCCGGCCAGGTCAACCGGCTGCGGTCGGTCCTGGATGCGTCGTTCCTGTCGCTGTGGCCCGACGACGCCGAGGAGGTGCACTCAGTGATCACTGAGGTCGCCGCCGGCGGCGGCGGTCTGGACCCGGACGACCCGCATCCACCGATCCGCGAGGAGGCCAGCACCAAGAATGCGCGGTACACCATCGGCGAGGGCAGACACGTCGCCGGCCTGGCCGAGGTCAGCGGCAACCCGGTGCTGTCGGCCCACCTGGTCACCTCAGCGGCGCTGAACCGGAGCTGGCCGCTCGGCGGCGACCACTACGCCACCACCACGGTGGCGGCCGGTCCGGGCCTGGAGGCCGGCGGCTTCGACTGCTACGGGCCGCAGCAGGCTCCGTGCACCCGACCGGCCGGCAACCAGCAGGTCGACTACCGCACGCCGGTGGCGAGCGACCAGATCGTCTGGGTGCAGTTCTTCATTCCCGGGGCAACTGGCCCCGCCGCCGGTCCAGACGCGCTGGCCCGGCACGGCTTCCCGCAGGGCCTGACCTTCCTGACCCCGACCGTCCGCGCGGAGGTCGAGGCGAAGATCCTCACCGTACGCCGCAGTCCCGCGCCGTTCCTCGGAATCGTGGCCGGCACCGTCGTCCAGGTCGAGCCACCGCCGCCGCCCTTCCCGGCCGGGATCACCGCCCACCCCGTCACCGTCACGATCGGGGTCCCACTGGTCGAGCCGGGGCCGGCGTCCTGATCAGTCCCGACCGGCGGGGCGGGCTGATCAGTCGCGACCCGACGGAGCGAGCCCGTCGGGGCTGAACCCGTGAGCCAGCGTCAGCACCATCAGCTCGCCGACCTCATGCCGGGTCCGGGTGCCTTCGCGCAGCGTCAAGAACGCGGCGAACAGTGAGGTCCACAGCACTGTGCCGATCCAGTCCGCCGGCAGCGAGGGGTTCAGACTGCCGTCGTCCTGCCCGCGCTGAACCACAGCCGCCATGGCGTCGTCGTCGGTGTCCTGGTCGCTCCAGCTGTCGGGGTCCACGAGGGCGTTGTCGCTGAAGACCAGCCCGAGGATGTCGTCTTGCTCGAGCAGGCTCAGGCAGTATCGCTGCAGGGCCTCCAGCCCCGTACCCTCCTCGAGCCGGGCGCGCTCGGCAGCCTGACCGAACCGCTCCCGGCAGACCTGGTCGACGGCTTCGACCAGCTGTTCGCGGCTACCGAAGTATCTGTTCACCGTGGTCCGGCCGACGCCGGCCCGACGCGCGACCTCGCCCAGACTCGCAGAGGTGTCCACCGACCAGGTGGTGATCGCCGCGGCGACGATGTCGCGGGAGGTACGGGATGCGGTGGGCGAGGAACTCACCGCATCAGCGTAGCCGAATAGAACATCTATTGACCACTCTGGAACATTCATGTTCCAATATCGAGATGGACTCCGATCCGGTGCGCATCGCCGCACCCCGCAGCGACGTCGTGTGGTCCTGCGTCCTGCTCGGCGTCGCCGGGATGGTGCTCGGTGCGCTGCTGCCGATACTCGCCCAGTGGGTGCTGTCACTGCCGTGGGCTCCATTGCGGGGGCCGCTGGAACTGGTGGAACTCATCTCCGGCAAGACGCCACGCTGGGCGCTCCCGGCGATCGGCCTGGTCGCCGGGATCCTGTTCGCGGCGGTCGACCTGAACGGCGAGCCGGTGATCACCGTCAGCCGGCGTGAGGTGGTGATCACGAAGGGTGACCAGCGGACTCGGGTGGCCCGCAGCCAGGTGCGCGAGGCCGAGGTGGAGGGCAGATACCTGGTGCTGCGCGACGGTGCCGACGTCGAGCTGGTGCACCAGAAAGTCAGCGGCGACGCTCGCGCACTACAGACCGCCCTCCGCGAGCACGGCTGGGCCGACTGACCACGGCAGCCACCGGCGGCCGCACACTCGCCCCCTCCGCAACCGACGCCCCGGCCTCCGCCGCAGCCGGCTCCGGCGTCGGCTCGGGCAGCCCCAGCAGCCGGTCCATCAGGCGCAAGCGATACGTCGCCGCCTGAGCAACGAACCAGAATGCCAGCACCGGCACCACCGTCGCATACACCAGCGGGGCAGGCCGGGCGAGCCCGAAGTAGTCGCGGACCGGCCCGATCACCAAGGCGGCGACCAGCCCGATCAGCAGTGCAACCACCAACATGGCGGGCCGCCGGTCCGGCACCGGCCGGGTCCAGGCGGCGAACAGTCGGCTGGGCGGGGCGAGGAACAAGATCAACAACAGCGAAGCCAGCGAGACGAAGATGGACAGCCCGGTCTGCGCCCCTACGGTGGCCGCCGCCTCGGTGAAGTCGGCGTCCACACCGTAGGTCAGACCGGTGTACTGCTCGAACTCGGCGGCCAACCGGTCCCCCAGCGCTGGGTCGTCGAAGGCTTCGGTGACGCGGGTGTAGAGGTAGGTGTAGACAGCAACCCCGCACCCGGCCGTGAGGACGGCGCTCGGCAACACGAAGCGCGCCAGGTTGAGCAGCAGGTGTGGATCCGGTCGGCGGGGCGGTGCCCAGGCGGTGAGGAAGATCGTCGGCAGACCGACGGTGAACAACGTCAGTCCGGTCTGGGCCGGCGAGTACGGGAACCCCAGCCCGAGCATGGTGACCATAACGATCACCAGGGCCTGGGTGGCCACCCGGGCGAGAAAGACCTGGGTCGACGTCTCGATGCCACTGAGAATGCGCCGGCCGGCCAGACGGGCGGGCAGCAGCGCGGCCAACGAGTCGTTCAGCAACACGATGTCGGCGACGTCGCGGGTCACGGCGCTGCCGCTGCGCATGGCCACGCCGACGTGGGCCGCCTTCAACGCGCGAGCGTCGTTCACCCCGTCCCCGACCATCGCCACGTAGTGGCCCTGCTGCCGCAGCGCTGTAACGAGGCGCTCCTTCTGCTCCGGAGCGACCCGGCCGAAGACGAGGCCGCCCTCGACCACCGCGGCCAGCTCGGCGTCGGTCAGCTGCGCCAGGTCGGATCCGTTCGTCGGTGCGGCATCGGCCAGCCCGACCCGGCCGACGAGAGCAGCAACCGTGTCGGGGTCGTCACCGGAGATGACCTTGACGACGATCCCCTCGCCCTGCAGCCGTGCGATCGTCTCCGGGCCGTCAGCCCGAAGCTCGTCGGCCAGCGCCACCACCGCGAGCGGCTCCACCGCCGGCAGCACCGGGCTGCCGTCGGCATGGTGCAGCGCGGCAGCCGGGTCGACGGCGCGGGCGAAGAGCAGAACCCGCAGCCCTTGTGTGGTCCGGGCGCGCACCGCTGCGGTCAGCTCAGGTCCGTGGCAGTGTTCAGCCAGAGCGTCCGGCGCGCCCAGCACCCAGGTGGCGCCGTCGGTTCGGATGGCGCTCCACCGCTGGGAGGAGTGGAACACGACCTCGTCCTGGACCGGCATCGAGTGCCCGGGCAGCTCGCCGGCCAGCGCGTCGGTGGTCGGGTTGGCGGCACGGGTGCTGCGGGCCATCGAACCGAGAGCGGTGCTCACCAACTCGGCGTCGTGCCCGGCCATCGGCACCACCTCGGCCACCGTCAGCCGTCCGGTGGTGAGGGTGCCGGTCTTGTCCAAGCAGAGCACGTCGACGTTGCTGACCGACTCCACCGCATTCACCCGCTGCACCAGCGCCCCTCGGCGGGAGGCGTTGACGGCACCCGCGGTGTAAGCCAGGACGACGAGGAAGAACAGGCCGTAGGGCACGAGCCCGGACAGGACGGCGGTGATCTGCACGACCCGCACCACCGACAGCCCTTCCAGCGCCGCCTGGGCGAGGATGGCGCCGGCCATCAGCACCACCAGCACCATCACCAGCCGGACGCAGAACGCGATCTGATGCTGCAGCGGCGTGCTGTCGGTCGTGGCCCGCCTGGCGTCGGCGGTCAACCGGTTGGCGTAGCTGGCCGACCCGACGTCGCGGGCGAGCTGGAACCCGCCTCCCCCGACGCAGTAGCTGCCGGACAGCAGGTCATCACCGGGGCCGCGGGACTGCGGGTCCGCCTCACCGGTGAGCAGCGACTCGTCGACCTCGACCGTACCCTCGAGCACCGGCCCGTCCACGACGAGCTGATCGCCGGGGCGTACTCGGACCACGTCGCCGCGGACCACCGCCTCCGGCTCAAGCTCGCCGTCCCGGCCATCGCGGACCACGACCACCGGGGTACGGGCCAGCAGCTGCAGCCGGTCGAGCTGGCGCTTGGCCCGGATCTCCTGCACCGCGCTGACGGCAGCGTTCAGCACCGCGATCCCCACGCTGATCACGGCGTCGTTGTCGCGACCCAGCGCCAGGAGTCCGGCGCCGATGACGAACAGGATGGAGTTGTAGAGATTGAAGACGTTGGTCCGCAGGATCCGTCGATAGCTGCGGGAGGTGACCGAGACGGCGCGGTTGGCCTCGCCCGCGCGTCGTCGAGCCTCGGCTTCGTCACTGGTCAGCCCGGTCAGCGGCGCGGTGGCTGACAGACCGCTCGGGAGACCGTGCGGCGGCGGGGTCGACATCACCCCATTGTGGGGCAGCGGTCAGCTGACCAGCGACCAGGAGAGGGTGGAACCCGGCTCTGCCAGATCGATCCGCACCAGCCCACATCGTGCCCGGCGGTTCTCATAGCCGTACGGCAGCACCAGCACCCGTTCCACCGCCCCCTCGACAGCGACGTCGAGGGTCTCCGCGCCGAGGGTGATCCGTACCCCAGCGGCGGTGGTGGCCACCTCGCTGACCAGTCCGTCGCCCAGATCCTGCGGGTACGGGACCAGCAGAGTGCGGTGCACCGGCTCCCCGGACAAGGTCTCGACCACGGCGATACCGTCGTCGGTGCAGGTCACCCGGGCACCGTAGGAGCGCTCGCCGACGTCGCCGAGCATCACCACCGAACCGAACTCCACACCACCGTCGGCCACCGCGAGCTGGGTCCGCGGCGTGTGCGCCACCGAGCTCAGCGCGCGCACCGGCGCGGGTCCGGGACCGGAGCGGACAGCGAGCCCGGGGTTGACCCAGCCACCGGTGGAGCCGGCGGCGGACAGGTGCCGCGCGGAGCTGACCAGATGCAGCCACCGGTCCACACCGAAGGTGACGTCCACCACGCCGGCTCCGTCGTAGTCATCGTCGGGCCGACTCTGCACGGCGACCGAGATCCGGCCGCGGTGCAGCACCCCCCGGTAGGTCGGCTCCGGTTCGGCCAGCGCCATCGTGGCCCGGCTGTCGAGATCGGTCGGCGGCTCGTCGGAGCCGAACCCGGCGATCACCGCCGAGGCCAGGAACGCCAGCGCCAGCGGCGAGTAGTGCCCGTCCGCGGTGTAGTTCTCGTAGCCGACCCGCAGCTCGGGCGCCAGCCGGTTCTGCACCGGCGCTATGCTGCGGTCGTTACGCTGCCAGCGGAGCAGGGAGTCGTACGCGCGCCAGGCGGCACGGCCCGCCTCGTGCTGCTGGTCGTCCGAGCCGAGGCCCAGCACCCGCGAACCGGTGAACAAGGCGATCTGGGCGCCCAGCACCCAGGTCTGGCCGGCGCTGCGGAAACCGGAGGCCATCGATCCGTCCGACAGCTGCATGGCCAGACTGCGCCGCACCCCGGTGGTGAGGAAGTCAGCGATGCGGTCGCGGTGACGTCCGTCGTAGCCCGACTGCAGCAGATCGGTCAGATGGGCGCGGGTGAACAGGTCGTACGCGTTGGGCAGCCCTCGCTCGAGATACATGCCCAGCTCGAGATGCAGTCCCTCCCGCGGTCCGCGGCGGAAGAAGATCTCCAGCCAGTCGTCGAACTGCTCCCGGCTGGTCGGTGACAGCCCTGCGGTGAGCCGCAGCCATTCGCCGGTCATCCAGACCATCGCCCAGTTGGACGGTGGCCGGGCGCGGAAACTGGCCTCGACATCGACTGCCGCGATCCGCTCGGCCCGGGAAGCCGTCGCCGGATCGTCACCGGTCAGCGCGAGGTGCGTCTTGAGGATCGGTGGCCAGGTGAAGTCGCGATGGTTCAGTCGGCCGGTGATGCTCAGCGTGGTCCGGTCGAAGCCCGATGCGTGCGGTGGCAGCGACGGGTCACCGGTATGCCGCAGGGCGGCATCCAGCACCAGCTCCGCCCGCCGCCGGTAGGCCGCCTGGCGCTCCCCGGTGGTGCGCTGAGCCAGCACCGCGCAGCACCACCCGTAGTAGGCACTGCCGTACTGGGTGGGAACCCCGAAGACGGGGTCGGCCAGTGCCCCGTCCTCGCCCAGCAGATCGCTGAACGAGTCCGTCGCACCGGCCAACCACGCCTGCGGTTCGAGCCGGTCGATCACGCTTACTTCGGGCCGCCGTTCTGCTGCAGCTGCTCCTCGTACTCCTTGCGCATCGCGTCGCCCGCGCCGTTGCGCCAGGTCGACACGAGGGCGTCGAGGCCGGTGAGCGGCTTGCGGCCCTGGATGATGTCGTTCACCGCGTCGTTGAACGCCTTGTCCACGGTGGCGTTCTTGGTCGCCGCGGTGTTGGAGAACAGACCGATGACCGGGTTGTTGATCCCGGTCGGGATCTCCAGCGACTGGTACGCGTGCTGGGTGTCGGCGTCCTGCGGCCGTCCCGGCATGTAGATCGTGTACGGGCTGTCCGCCAGGTAGCGGATCGGCAGCACCGCGTTGGCCGTACCGGTCTTGGTCAGGACCGGGTTGCCGTCGCCGTCCATCTTGTGATCGACGCCCTCCTGGCCATACAGCCGGTACTTGTACTCCTCGGTGCCGAACGGCGCCGCGAGCCAGTTGAGCACCCGCAGGATGAGCTTGAGCTTCTCCGGGTCCTCCTGCTTCTTGATCGCGTTGATGGCGAACACGCCGCTGCCATTGGCCCAGTGGGCCAGCTCGCCGCCCTCGCGCTGGTAGACCGGCATCAGACCCAGCTTGAAGTCCGGGTTGCCGGTGTTGTCGAGGATGTACTGGGTCCAGCCCGGATAGCCGTCGGCCGCGTTGATGGCCACCGTGCCGGCGTTGAACAGCTGCTTGAACGGCTGCGCCGGGTTGAAGGAGTCGGGGTGCATGACACCGGACTTCCACATCGCCGCAAGGTCGGTGATCGTCTGCTTGTACTGCTCCGTCTCGTACATGTGGGTGAGCTTGCCGCCCTCCTCGGCCCACACGTTCGGCTCGTCGTTCATCCGGCCCAGCAGCTGACGCGGCTGGTTGACCAGGCCGAAGGCCCAGCGACGCTTCTTCGGGTCGGTCAGCGCCTTGCTGGTCTCGACCAGCTCCTCATAGCTCTTCGGAGCCGGATCGACGCCGGCGGCCTCGAACAGGTCCTGACGGATGAAGTGGTAGTTGCCGATGGCGCCACGCGGGATCGGGATGCCGTAGATGCCGCCGTTGTAGATCGCCGACTTCCAGGTGCGGGTCGGGATGTTGGCGAGGTTCGGGTATTCCTTGATCGCATCGCCGGCGAGGTGCTCACTCAGGTTCTGGAACCGCTTGTCCAGCAGCTGGGGCTGGTTTGGCACCGGCGGCGGCGAACCGTTCGGGAACTGCAGCATGTCGGGCAGCTCGTTACCGGCGATGGTGGTGGCGAACTTCTGCTGATAGTCGGCGTTGCTGACCATCTGCAGGTCGAGCTTCACTCCGAGGCGTTCGTTCAGACCGGCCCAGTAGCTGTTGCGGTCAGGACCCGGCGGAACGGCGTAGTAGATGTTCGCCATGCCGGTGATGGTCTCACCGTTGCCTGGCTTCTCGGCCACAGACTTCGGGTTGTCGCTGGGGAAGTTGCGGAACGCCGGGTCGACGCCCTCCTCGGTCCCGGGCAGGTCGGGCTTCAGACCGGTGTAACCGACGTAGGTGGGCAACTGGACCGCGTTGTTGACGCTGGCGTCGTTGGTGGCGCTGTCGCCGCCACCGCCACCGCAGCCACTGAGGCCGCCCGCGCCCAGGAGCACGGCCGTTCCTCCGGCTCCGGCGAGTAGCTTGCGCCGGCTGAATGCACTGGCTGACATGGATCCTCCTCGATCCGACATCGTGGTCGGTCTGTTTGTGGTTGGAAGTTGTACGGGTCGTACTGGCGAGCGATCGAGCGATCGAGCGATCGAGCGGCGGATCAGCCCTTGACGGCGCCGATCATCACGCCCTTGGCGAAGTGACGCTGCAGGAAGGGATAGAGCAGCAGGATCGGCACGATGGCGATCACCAGGATGGCCATCTGCAGCGAGAGCTGGGGTGGGAGCGCCTCGGTGGCGTTCTGGTCGGCCCCGATCGAGGTCTGGTTCACCACGTAGGTACGCAGCACCAGCGACATCGGCCACTTGTCAGTGGTCTGGATGAAGAGCAGGGCATTGAAGAACGCGTTCCAGTACGCCACCGCGTAGAACAGTCCGATCACCGCGAGCACCGCTTTGGACAGCGGCAGCACGATCCGGAACAGGATCGTCGCGCTCGACGCACCGTCGATCGCAGCGGACTCGAACAGCTCCTGCGGCAGCTCCTGGAAGAACGCCCGCATCACGATGACGTTGAAGGCGTTGATCAGCACCGGCAGGATCAGCGACCACCACGAATCCAGCAGGTTGAACTGCTTGACCACCAGATAGGTCGGGATCAGGCCCGGGGAGAACAGCACCGCACCGAGCACCAGCATCAGGATCGGCTTGGCGCCGGCCGCATTGGGTCGGGACAGCCAGTAGGCCATGCCCGCCGTGGCGGCCAGGGAGAGCAGAGTGCCTACGACCGTGATCAGAACGGAGATCACCGTGGCCCGGGTGACCACACCACCCGAGAGCACCGTTCGGTAGGCCTCGAAGCTGATTCCGGTCGGAAACATCACCATGCCGCCGCCGGAGGCGTTGATGGTCTCCTGGTCCGCGATCGAGGTGGCGATGACCGACCAGAACGGCACCAGCACCAACAGCACCGAGATGGCCAAGACGATGAACTTCAGCAGCTGGACGATCGGGTTGGGCTTCTCCTGCCACGGTGGCCGCTTCGGCCCACCTTTGGCCTGGCGGGGGACGATGTCGTCGCCGATGGTGGACTGCTCCAGTGTGGTCACTTCTCGTACACCCCTCGCTCGCCGAAGACGTGGGCCAGCTTGTTGGCCCCGATCACCAGTAGGACTCCGACCACGCCCTTGACCAGACCGGCCGCGGTCGATATGCCCCAGTTCCCGCCCACGATGCCGTTGTTGTAGACCCAGGTGTCGAGCACCTCGCTGGCCTCCAACCCGACCGGTCCCTGCTGCAGGATGATCTGCTCGAACCCGACCGACAGGCTGCTGCCCAGACGGAGGATGAGCAGCAGGATGAACAGCCCTTTCAGCGCCGGCAGCGTGATGTTGATCATCCGCTGCCAGGAGGTGGCGCCGTCGACGGCAGCGGCCTCGTACTGCTCCTGATCGATCCGGGAGATCGCCGCCAGGAAGATGATCGTTCCCCAGCCGGCGTCCTTCCAGATGACCTGGCTGGTGACGAGCGCCTTGAACAGCTCCGGGACGCCGATGATCTGGATGATCGGCAGGTCGTTCTGCACCAGGAAGGTGTTCAGCATGCCTGCGTTGCCCAGCATCTGCTGGAACAGCGCGACCACGATCACCCAGGACAAGAAGTGCGGGAGATAGAGGATCGACTGCAACGTCCGCTTGAGCCGCTCACCGGCCAGGCTGCTGAGCAGCAGGGCCAACACCAGCGGGATCGGGAAGACCAGCACGGTCTGGATCACCGTCAGGATCAAGGTGTTGATCAGTGCGTTGCGGAAGTCGGGGTTGCCGTCCCACAGGAACGAGAAGTTCGTGACGCCGACCCACTCGGACTCGCCGATGCCGAGGTAGGGCTGGTAGTCCTGGAACGCGATCACGTTGCCGAGCAGGGGCAGGTAATGGAAGCCGATCAGCAGCAGCGCGCCGGGCAGTCCGAGCAGGATCAACAGCTTGTCGCGGGAGAGCCGTTTCAGCACTCGCGCCGCCGTGCTCGTCGTCGGAACGGGCCGATCCACCGCCTCAACCTGGGACCCTGACGGAAAGCGCTTGCGCGCTATGTCAAGATCTGTCTGTCGACTCATGAGTCGTCACCTACTTCGTCGGAGGGGTTCAGCCTGAACCAAGGGTGCAAGGTGCGTTGGCAACAATCAGCCACGACGACCGTAGCCGCCGAGCACGAGATCAAGGTACGGCCAGATAAAAGGCAGCAGCAAACGTTTGCCAAAATTTTCCATATCCGCGCAGCGGGCGGTTTGGCGTATCCCGGTGCCACCTAGAAAGCGATGGAGCTTCGATGTCCAGCCACGATGTGTCCCCGTTCAACCGACACCCACACGACTTCTCCCCCTGGTACTTCTGGCGCACCGCTGAGCCGGCTGCGCAGCAGCGTCAGCTGGACCTCCAGGCGGAGTTCGTCGCCCGGCAGCCGGACTCCTCCTCCTTCGGAGAGCGGTGCTTCGTCAGCGAGCTCGCCGAGGTGCAGAACACCGAGCTGCGGCTCGGCGACGACAGCTATATCGCCGCCGGCGCCTATCTCTCGGACCGGCTGGTCACCGGCCGCAACTGCACCATCAACGCGTACGCCGTGGTGCGCGGCAACATCACCTTGGGCAACGCCGTCCGGATCGGGGCGCACACCTCGATCCTGGGTTTCAACCACACCATGACCGACCCCGAGGTGGAGGTCTTCCGGCAGCCGATCAGCTCCAAGGGCATCACCATCGGCAACGACGTGTGGGTCGGATCGCATGTCGTGATCTTGGACGGGGTCACCGTGGGTGACCGGTCAGTGCTGGCGGCCGGCGCTGTGGTCACCAAGGACGTACCCGCCGGCGCGGTGGTCGGCGGCAACCCGGCACGGTTGATCCGCTGGCGGGTCCCCCCGGCGACCGGAGCCGGCCCGACTCCCTCGGGTGACCTGGGCGAGCGGCTGGTGGCCTTCGTCCGCCGAGCCAAGGAGCAGGCGCCGGACATCCTGGCCCGCTCCTGGAATCCCGACCTGCCCGGCGGCCAGTTCGTCGATCGACCCGGCCACCATCCGACGGTCCGGGCACAGGACGACGCCATCGAGATCGCCGACCTGCTGCTCGGCACGGCTCCCACGCAGCTGCCGGCCGAGGAGCAGATCGCCCGGCTGCGCAGCTGGCAGGACCCCAAGACGGGTCTGGTCCCCGAGCTGGACGCCGAGGGCCACCTGCTGCCGGCACCGACCGACATGTATGAGGGCCCGGCGATCTATCACGTGCTTTCGGTGGGTTACGCCCTCGACGTGCTGGGCAGCGAGTTCGAGCACCCGATCCACGCCGTCGCGGACTGTGACCCGGACACTCTGGTCCGTGACCTGGCCCAGCAGCCCTGGACGACCCGAGCCTGGGGCTCGGGTGCCTGGGTCGACATGATCGGCACCGCGCTGCGCTGGAACCTGGCCCGTGGCGTCTCGGGCCGCGACGGCACCGCCGACGCCCTGTTCGGCTGGCTGGTCACCCGCGCCGACCGCCGGACCGGGATGTGGGGGTCCCCCACGCCCGAGGAAGGCATGCTGCAGGTGGTGAACGGGTTCTATCGCGCCTCCCGAGGCACCTTCGCCCAGTTCGACGTGCCGCTGCCCTATCCCGAGCGGGTCATCGACACCGTCCTGGAGCACGTGCGCAACCCGCAGCTGTTCGCCGCTGACCGGCAGAACGCCTGCAACGTGCTCGACGTCGCGCACCCGCTGTGGCTGGCGCGCAAGCAGACGGCGTACCGCTCCGAGGAGATCGTCGCGCTGTCCCGGCGGCTGTTGTCGGATGCGCTGGGACGCTGGACCGACGGGCAGGGCATCGGCTTCCAGGCTCCGCACCCCGACACCAAAGCGCTGGATCGGAGCATCCCCGGCCTGCAGGGGACCGAGATGTGGCTGGCGATCATCTGGCTGCTGTCGGACCTGGTCGGTCTGGCTGACCTGGTCGGCTACCGTCCGCGCGGGGTGCACCGGCCGGAGCCGGCCCCCCCTCTGCGATTGAGGTGTGATAGCGCGCAGCGATACGCAGGCTCAGGCCGATGAGCGAGTGTTCAAGATCGGACTGCAGGACTAGGGTCGAAGGATGCAAGCAGACGAGCACCGCCCGAGGGGAGCCAAGGTCACGAAGGACTACAGCAGCCTCCCGCCAAGCGGGGGGCTTGACGAGATCATCGCCAGTGTCGATGCCGAGCCGGTGCCGGACCCCCTTGCGGGGCGGAACGTGGACCAGCACCGAGGCCTGCGCGACGACTGACCAAGATCCAATCCAGGCGCCGCTAAGCGCGCCCGGACATGCCGCGATCCGCGCGGATGGGACACACCAGTCGGCCCGGAGGGCTGCCGCTATCACACCTCAATCGCAGCGGGGGCAGGTCGGTGAGGTAGTCAACGACGTACTCGACGTTCCTGTACCGGCCGTCACGCGTGTCACTGAAGTGGATGGCGACGGTGCCTTCACTGGGGTTGATGGCGAAGTCGCCCTCGCCGAACCCGCCAGTAGGGGCGACTACGTCGCGACACTGGGTGAGCCTGGGAACTGCGGCGGGGACCGCGCGCGGTGTCGCGGTGCGATCGGCCGCATCGGAGTTCGCAGGGGACGGAGTGCGAGGCGGGGGTTGCGGTGCTTCTTCTTGCTCGTTGCCATTCGTATTGCACGCGCTGAGCGCTACGCCGCTGACGAATAGCACGAGGACACACGTTCCTGCCCGACCCGACATCATCCTCATGAGATGCACCGCCGCACGACTTTGTTGCCTGTATGCCGCCGCCTAGTGGTTCCGCCCGACCGTGCCGTACATCGGGCTCCGCTCGACCATGCGCTGACGGTGCGCTTGCGTGCCGAGATCCGGTCGACTTGTGGGCGATCTTGCTCGTGCAAATGGCTGCGCTTGACCCCGGCCGCCCACGATCGGCGTCGGTTGGTTGAGGCGATCATCCGTTGCATCCGGAGTCGTGCGCCGCAGGGCGGGAGCACGTGAATGCGCGGGATCCGTTGGCTGACTCCGCCGACTGCGACCGGTCGCTACTTCGCCGAGCTCTCTACCCACGTCAGGTCGGTCAGGCGGCGGCCGGGACGGGATCGGACCCGAATCCGGGTCCGGAGTCGATGATCTGCCCGAGCAGCTTGAGGCCGGGACGATCCACGGGTCGGTTGTTGGCGTTGAGGATCACGACTGCGGCGCCGTGTTCGGGGGCTATAGCCAGCAGGCTGCGATATCCACCCGTGCCGCCACTGTGGAACATGACTCGATGCTGGGTGCGGGGCAGGTTGGCTGCGATCCAGCCGGGATGGATCGCAGCTCGTGCGTTGATGCGGTGCGCGGTCGTGCGGTTGAGAGCGATCGCTTCGGCGAGTTCTTCGGGGGCGGGGCCGAGGTGGGCCCGCGCGAGCCTGAGCAGGTCGGGAACCGTCGAGTGAAGGCCGCCGGCACCGGCGAGGGCGGCCAGGTGCCACGGTGGGCGTGGTCGTCCCGTGCGGGAGTGACCGGGGGCCAACCGGGCTGCGCCTTCGAGATCGAGGACCACGCGGGTGTCTGTCATGCCCAGATGCCGGCAGATCTCGGCCTGGACGAGCGAGTCGTAGTCGGTCTCGGTGTGGCGTGCCAGGACGAATCCGAGCAAGCCGGCGCCGAGGTTGGAGTAGCAGAAGCGGGTGCCGGGCACCGATCGCAAACGGGTGCGCCGCAACCCGTCCATCAGGAGCTCGCCGGTGCATCCGGCGTAGGGGTCTGCTCGCAACAGGCCCCGTGGCAGGGTCCCCTTGGGAAGCCTTGGTAACCCAGAAGTGTGGGAGGCCAGGTGCCTCAGCCTGATGACCTCGCCGCCACGCTGGGGGGCCGTGATGTCACGAGGTAGGAGGTCGCTCAGGGGTTGGTCCAGCCCCACGACGCCGCGCACGGCGAGCTGGGCCAAGGCGAGCGCGGTGAACGTCTTGGTGATGGAACCGATCTCGAACTGCGTGCCGGGATCTGCGCCGTGCACTGCGGACTGCCTGCCGTGCAGCGCACCCACCACCACGACACCACGCTGTCCAACGCCGAGTCGTTGCGCTGTTCGTCCTGACAGATCGTCAAGGAGCGAGTTGATCATCGTCATGCCTCCGTGCGGCCGAACAGGTGCCGGCCCCCGTACTTCTTGTGGACGGCTTGCTTCGAGACGCCGAGCGCCTCGGCAATCTGCGCCCACGTGGTCCCTGACACGCGGGCACGGTGGACCAGGACCTCTTCGTGTCCTTCCAGTCGGCGGCGCAGCGCGGTCGCTTCGCGCAACGCTTGGAGGGGATCGGTGTGCTCGGTGATCCATGCAAGATCAACATCGGCCATGCGGTCAACTCTAGTTGACTTCTCTATGGTCGTCAACTTACGTTGACTGCCCGCAGCGGCACATCCTTCTACCGCGGTCGCCCGATTCGCTCGCCCCACGACACCGACGGGTTCGCTGACCGACTCGTTGCCTGGGCTCCCAACTGGTCGGATGGTTCCTGAACGCACTCCACGGCCGCCATACGGGCTCTGCCCGACCATTCCGCCCAGCGGGCATCCGCCCGACCATTCCGCTCAGCGGGCATCCGCCCGACCATGCCGCGATCCGCGCGGATGGGACGCACCAGTCGGCCCGGAGGGCTGCCGCTATCACACCTCAATCGCAGAGGGGGGCCGGCGCTGCTGCTGGGCTGACCGGCCGGGTGTTCGGATGGCGCCTCCCACGGTGTCATCTGCCGGCGCAGTCGCGCGCCCTTGCTCGAGCCTTCGCACGTGACACAGCCTCCGCGGTCAAAGCGCCCGGCTCAGGCGCCTTCGAGGCTGGTGCGAGTGAGAGCATAGGAATGGCGTTCCATTCGCGACAAGTTCCTTCGCCTCTTCGGGTTCAATCCAGCCTGCTTCTCGGCGCAATGCTGCACCTGAGTCGTCCACGATGACGTTGTCCTTCTCCAGCAATGCCTCCGTGGACTCCAATTACTTCTCTCCGATATTGTTGCGGTGCTGGACTCAGGCGTTCACCTTGCCCTTGTCATAAGGGCGCCTTACGCGCACCCTATTCCTCCGCCGGTTTCCGATCGCGCCTATTGGCGTTGAACGGATGACCTTTTCTTCGGCGGCGTAGTCGACTGCTGCCAGTTGCAGGCGCCCGTGGGAGGGCCGGTGTTTACGGCGGAGCCCTAGTCGTCGTCGGTGAGTTGGATGTCTGCGGACGGCCATCTGGTGAGCTCACTGGGGTGGTGGTGATTCGCTTGTCTTGGCCGAAGACTGCGTCGGCCCAACTGGACGTTCAGTCTTGGTTCCACTTGGCGAGCTCTGACAGGGCGGAATATCAGACGCACCCTGAGGGTGCGCCCGATGACCCTCCGGTCAGCCGGGCTGGCCACCCCAGGTCTTCAGCCAGCCCTGCGCCCGTGAATAGACAGTCGGGATCTGATTGATGAACTTGTTCGTCGGACAGGTCTTGCCGCTCGCACTGGACCACACTGCGCCGGTCTGCTTGCGGCACCAGGTCCTCCGGTCCTTCGGGTCGTAGGCGCCGAAGTTGCCGTCGATGCCGAGTCGGTGCCAGGCGAGGCCGCTGAGGTTGTCAACAGTGGCGATGCGGTTGGGTACGCCGCAGTGGATGACGGACCAAGCGAAGATCTTTGCGATGTTCGTCAGCTGGGAGTTGGTCATGGCGTCGCCGACGATGCCGGCGTGCTCGACGGAGATGCTCCGATTGCTGCCGTTGAGGTCGGCGGCGGCGCGCCTGTCCATGGTCTGGTGCTGGCGTGGGGCGCCCGAGCGCGGGTTGTAGAAGTGCGCATAGCTGCCGTCCGGGCTCTTGTGAGGACCATAGATGTCGGCGCTTCTGGTCACCGCGATGTGGATGGTCACCCGCTTCGGGTTCATGGCGGTCGTTGATCGATCTGTGATCGGGTCCCAGACCGCGAAACTGGCGCGGCGTCGGGGACGTACTGCCGCTTCGGCAGGGAGGGCTTCGAATCCGGCCACAGCTGCAGCGGTGGCGGCGGAGCCGAGCATCAGGGTTCGGCGGGCAATTCTTTGGGATTCGGTCATATCGGCACGCTAACCGGCCAGGGGGTCGCTGGAAGGTCAGTTCAGGATGCCGACGGCAATTCCCACACCATTTCAGGCCGAAATCTTCCGATTGCCAGGCGGGACTCCGCCAGGAATTCCAACCGAGTAAAAACTTGATAGATAAAGCAATTAGCTGTCCTCATCCAGCAATTCGCGCCTATCGCGGCGATTAATCCGACGCCGGGTCCTTGAGGCGCGGTGATTGACCAGACTGAGGCGCAGTGAGGAGGGGCGAGGGTTCCTCCCGGCGTCACACCGACGTCCCGCTCGGCCGCGGGGCGGACCGCCCGAGGTCGCCGGCGCAGCGCTCTTCCCGGCGTCACAACTGAGGTGCGGAACCCCTTGACAATAATTATTGTCAAGACCACGATGGGGTCATGCAGGACATCGAAGTGATCGAAAGCCCTCAGGCAGCCGCCGCCGCGCTGGATCCGGTCCGGGCCCGCCTGCTCGACGAGCTGGCCGCCGTCCCGGCGTCCGCCGCCGGGCTCGCCGCCAGGGTCGGCATCACCCGGCAGAAGGTCAACTACCACCTCAAGGCGCTCGAAGCGCACGGCTTGGTGGAACTGTCCGAGGAGCGCCAGCACGGCGGAATCACCGAGCGGGTGCTGCAGGCATCGGCAGCCTCCTACGTCGTGTCACCGGCCGCCGTCAGCGCGGCCGCGGCCGACCCGGACGCCAACGCCGACCACCTGTCGGCTGGCTACCTCGTCGCCCTGGCCGGTCGGCTGGTACGCGAGGTCGGTGCCCTGGCACGTCGGGCCGGCTCGTCGGGCAAGCGCCTGCCGACACTGACCATCGACACGCAGATCGGCTTCGCGTCGGCCGCCGACCAGGCCGCCTTCGCGGACGACTTGACCGCAGCGGTGCTGGATCTGGCCGCTCGTTATCACCACGACGACGGACGTCATTACCGGCTCGTCGTCGCCGCCCACCCCCTTCCTGAGGAGAACCCATGAGCACGATCCCGAACGTCCCGTACCGCCTGGAGTTCAGCGTTGAGGTCCCAGGCACCCCGGAGCAGGTCTGGCAAGCCGTCGCCACCGCCCAGGGCATGAGCGCCTGGTTCCTGCCAACGGAGCTGGAGGAGCGCGAAGGCGGCGCCCTGCACTTCTCCATGGGCCCCGAGATGGGCTCGGACGGCCAGGTGACCGGCTGGGAGCCGCCGCGCCGCCTCGTCTACGAGGAGGACTGGGCCGCCATGATGGGCAAGGACCCCGACGAGCTGAGCCCGCTGACCTCGGAGTTCCTCATCGAGGCGCAGTCCGGGGGAACCTGCATCGTCCGCGTCACCAGCAGCGGCTTCGGCACGGGTGCCGCCTGGGAGCCGGAGTTCTGGGAGGACATGGGCGCCAACTGGATGCCGTACTTCGACAACCTGCGCCTCTACCTGTCGCACTTCCCCGGCCAGCCGGCCACCCTGCTGGAGGTCACCGCCTCTCACCCCGGCGACGAGGACGCGCTCTGGTCGACTCTGCGCGATGCGCTCCAGCTGGGTGAGCAGGGCGCAGCTGTCGACGTACGCGGGGCCACCGGCATCATCGAGCGGGTCGGCGAGCGGCAGGCGTTGATCCGCCTCAGCGCGCCGGTGCCCGGCCTGCTCAGCGTCTTCGCGCACGCCTACGGCGACGGCACGGCGATGGCCGGCGTCCGGGCGTACCTCTTCTCCGCCGACGCCGCGGACTACGTACGCCGCGAGGAGCCGGCCTGGCAGGCCTGGCTGCAAGGGCTCTCGGTCCCGGCCTGATCTGCTGCGCGGCACCGTCGCCCAGGTCTGGCACGCTTGGGGCATGCACATCCTTGTCGTCGACGACGACCAAGCGGTCCGGGACTCCCTGCAGCGGTCCCTGGCCTACTCCGGCTATGAGGTCAGCACGGCGGTCGACGGGGTCGAAGCCCTGGCCCGGTTGGCCGCCGTCCGCCCGGACGCGGTGATCATGGACGTGATGATGCCGCGGCTGGATGGTCTGGAGACCACCCGGATGCTGCGCGCCGCCGGCAACGACGTACCGATCCTGGTTCTCACCGCCCGCGATGCGGTGGGTGACCGGGTGGACGGCCTGGACGCCGGCGGCGATGACTACATGGCGAAGCCGTTCGCGCTGGACGAGCTGCTGGCGCGGCTGCGGGCCCTGGTCCGGCGCGCCGGGACGGTCGCCGACTCCTCCGACCCCAGCACCGCCAACCTGTCGTTCGCCGATCTGGCCCTGAACACCCAGACCCGGGAGGTGCTGCGCGGTTCCCGGTCGATCAGCCTGACCCGGACCGAGTTCGCCCTGCTGGAGGCGTTCATGCATCACCCGCGCCGGGTGCTCGAGCGCAGCTGGCTGCTGAACGAGGTGTGGGGCTTCGACTTCCCGACCACAGCGAACTCGCTCGAGGTCTACATCGGCTATCTGCGGCGCAAGACCGAGCTCGACGGTGAGCCGCGGCTGATCCACACGGTCCGCGGCGTCGGCTACGTGCTGCGCGAGACCCCACCGTGAGCCGCCGGGCTCGACCCACCGGGATGCGGTCGTGCTGCGGCGGCTGAAGACCCCTCTGCACGGACTGTCCCTGCAGCGGCGGGTGGCCTACCTGACCACTATCGCGGTGGCCCTCGCGGTCGCAGTGACCAGCGCCGCCGGGTACGTCACCCTGCGCTCCTCGCTCTATCGCAACCTCGACAACGAGCTGGTCAGCAGTGCCTCGTCGTTGGCCGTGCCGGTGGCCGCCAACCTGCGTACGCTCGGCGGACTGACCGAGGAGGCGCTCCTGGCCGGCAGCTTCACGGTGGCTGCCGTTCGCTCCGACGGACTGGTGCTGCACGTTCCCGACGAGCGGGTCCACCTGGTGCTGGGTCCGGCGGAGACCGCGATCGCCAGGACCCAGTCCGGGGTGTCGGTCCGTTCGGGGGTTGCCTCCAACGGCGCCGAATACCGGATCGCCGCGGTCCCGATGACCGAGCTGGGCAACTACGCGCTGGTGCTCGGTCGCCCGCTCCAGCCCACCAACAACACCCTCAGCGCCCTCTGGCTGGTGCTGATCATCTTCGGCGCTGCCGGGGTGATCATCGCCGCGATGGCCGGCGCCGCTGTGGCCCGGTCGGCCCTTCGGCCGGTACGGCAGCTGTCCGCCGCGGTGGAGCACGTCATCGCCACCGACGAGCTGACCCCGATCGAGCTGACCGGCAGCGACGAGCTGACCCGGTTCGCCAGCTCCTTCAACCGGATGCTGCACTCGCTCTCGTCCTCACGGGAGCGACAGCGGCAGCTGATCGCCGACGCGAGCCACGAGCTGCGGACACCGCTGACCAGCCTGCGCACCAACATCGAGCTGCTCGCCGCGGACGAGAGCACCGGCATGCTCAGCCCGGAGGACCGCAAGGAGATCCTCGCCGATGTCACCGCCCAGCTGGCGGAGTTCACCACCTTGATCGGTGACCTGGTGCAGCTGGCCCGCGACGACACGGTGGCACCGTCGCCGGAGCCGATCGACTTCCGCGACGTGGTGAACGCCGCCGTGGACCGGGCCCGGCGCCGCGGGCCGGGGCTGGTGTTCGACGTCGAGCTGAACCCGCTCTATCTGGTCGGCGAGGCCGACACCTTGGAACGTGCCGTCACCAACCTGCTCGACAACGCGATCAAGTGGAGCCCGCCCGGCGGCACCATCCGGGTGCAGCTGGAGGGTGACCGGCTGCGGGTGGCCGACCAGGGACCCGGCATCGCTGAGGAGGACCTGCCGTTCGTGTTCGACAGGTTCTATCGCTCCGAGAGCGCGCGAGCCACCCCCGGCACCGGTCTGGGGCTGTCGATCGTCGGCCAGACCGTGGCCCGCCACGGCGGTTGGGTCCGCGCCGGCCGGTCAGCCCAAGGCGGTGCGGAGTTCACCGTCCACCTCCCCGGCTCGACCACGCCCGAAGGGCTGGCGGCTCCAACGGAAGGCGCGCGCCAGACCGCGCCCTGACCTCGTCGCCGCTTGGTCAGGACTTCCCGCCGGTGGCGAACGGCGTGTGGGTGGGCAGCGTCATCCGGGGGCCCTGCCGCGGCGGACGCATGCCGGCCATCCCGAGCAGCAGCTGGACCCGATAGCGGTGCCCGCGGTATGGCTCGAGGATCTCCTCGCAGGCGGCGTCGTCGAGCTTCTCCCCGGTGAGCGCCCAGCTGATCGCCTTGCCCACGTGATAGTCGCCGATGCTCCAGGCGTCGGCATCACCGTGGGCGCGCTGGCGTACCTCCGCCGAGGTCCACGGGCCCACGCCCGGCAGGCTCCGCAGCGCCCGATCGGCCTCCGGTCCGGCCAGCGCAAGGGTGCGCTCAAGAGCGGGCGCCCGGGCGGCGGTCTGCACCAGGGTGCGGCTGCGACGCTGCTCCACGCCGGCGGCGAGGAACCGCCAGCTCGGCACCCGGGCCCAGACCTCGGGAGTCGGCGGCAGCATCATCCGGTACGCGGCAGAGCTTGGGTCGCGGGTGGGACCGGGGGCGGGTTCGGAGAACTCCCGGGTCAGCAGCCGGAAGGCGCGAAACGCCTCCGTACCGGTGACCACCTGCTCCAGGCAGGCCGGGGCCAAGGCCTCGAACACCGCGTCGCTGCGACCGATCCGCAGCGCCGGGAACCGACGATGCGCCTCGACCAGCGGCGGATGCTGCGGCTGCGGGGTGAAGCCGCTCGGGTCGTCGGCCTCCCCCAGCAACCGGGGCAGCTGCTCCAGGGCCCACTCGGCCCCCTCACCCCAGGCTCGGGCCGACACCACTCCCGACGCGGACGCCAGCTTGAGCAGCGCCGGGCCCACCGGGGTACGGGTCGCTCGCAGCCACAGGTCCCCGAGACGGCGGTGGGTCGGGTCGCCGGGGCCACGCCGGTGCGGCTCGAGGACGGTGGCCAGCGCCACCGGCCGTCCCAGCCGCAACACCCGGGTCGAGGAGGCGGTCATGGCCGGTCCACCACGAATCTGCCGTCGGGCAGCAGCCGGAAGCCGGCCTTGATCAGCACCCGGCGAGAGGGGAGGTTGTCCGGTTCGGTCTCGGCCACCACCCGGGCGGCGCCGTCGCGCCAGGCGATGTCGAGCACCAGCCGGCACGCGGCGGTGGCGATGCCCCGGCCGCGCAGCGCGGGCACCACGTCATAGCCGATCTCGACCTCGCGGTCGTCCCCGAGCGGCGGGTGGTGGAAGCCGATGTCACCCACCACCTGGCGGTTGGAGCCGGACCCCAGCACGATCTGGTGCATCCACCAGGGCGGCACCGCGGCGTGGTCCCAGTCGGTCGCCCGATGGGCGCCGGCGATCATCCCGAGCGCGCCGATGGTCTCCTCGAGCGGATACTGCCGATGCCAGGCGATCTCACCGGGGACCAGCAGGTCGCCGACCAGGACGGAGGCGGCGGCCGTCAGCGGCATCGGGTGCAGCTCGACGGTGCCCGCCACGGAGGTCATCGGGGCCCTCCGCCGTCCTCGACCACATCGAGGAACCAGCCCTTGCGGCCCGCGTCGACCAGCTCGCAGCGCCACTGCTGCCCCACCACCGCCGCGACCGCCTGGACGCTCATCAGCCGCGCCGGGGACTCCAGCAGTGCCCGCGCAACCAGACCACGGGTGTGCTTGGCCAGGTGCGACACCACGGTGCGCCGGCCGGCCGTCTCGGTGAACACCCGAACCGCAACCAGCCGTCGAGCCGACTCCGGACCTGGCTGCCAGGCCGCGGCATAGCCCGAGGAACGACAGTCGACGATCACGCCGCGACCCGCCGCCCGGCTCATGACCGGGTCGAGCACCTCGCGCCACACCCGGGCCAGCGGGCCGGTCCCGGGCAGGGACGTGCTCATCGAGAGGCGGTACGGCGCGATCCGGTCGGCCGGACCGACCGGCCCCCACAGCGCGCTCTGCACCAGCAGACTGGACCGGGCCCGTCGCCGGGCGGTGGCTGACAAGGTGGCGAAGTCGAGCGCGTCATAGAGCACGCCGGTGTAGACACTCAGCGCCGGGGCACTGGGGAGCTCGGCCAGTCGCACGTTGCGGCGCACCTCGGGCTCGACGCCGGCGCCCACGCCGAGAAGCTCGAGCGCGTCGGGTCGCTCGCTGGCCGCGACCAGCTCGGCCAGAACCCGACGCCGGGTGTCGGTCAGCTCGGGGAAGGACAGCCCGGCCAGGTCCACGGCGGTGCCACGGTGCCGGGGCGCGGCCTTACCCTCCGACGGGGGCAGCAGGATCAGCACGTCGGGTCAGTCCCGCTCCGGCCACGGGTTGGCGCGACAGCGGCCCACACCCTTGGTCTGCTGCATCATCACCGGCGCGACCTTGCCCTTGCCGGAGCAGCCGACGTGCTGATGGCCGAGCGCGTGCCCGAACTCGTGGTTGACCAGGTACTGCTGGTATCCGGTCACGTTCTTGCCGTACGCCCGAGCGCCGGTCGCCCACCGCTGAGCGTTCAGCACCACCTTGGCGCCGTTCTGGCAGGACAGCTTGCCGCGGGTCAGCAGCGGTGCACAGAGCTTGTCGGCGGTCTTGGGCGTGACCACGTAGGCGTGCAGGTCAGCCTTCTTGGCGTCATCGACCAGTTCGAACCGCACCTCCCCCGAGCCCCGCCAGCTGCGCTTGTCGTTGAGGATCGTCTGGATCGTCCGGGCGGTGGTCGCCGGGTCGAACGGGAGCCCTTTCTCGACCCGCACGTCGTAGCGGACCAGCCGTCCGCCGCGCGAGGCGGCCTTCACGCTGACATCGGCGCGTCGATACGTCCCCGGGCCCGAGGCCGCCACCTTCGGCACCGCGCGGGTCGAGGGCTTGGCCGGGGACGGCCGCGCCGAACGCGTCTGGACGGCAGGGGTCTTGGCCGGTGCCGGCGTGGCCTCGGGAGCCCGGCTGGCCGGAGCGGCCGGGGTCGCCATCACCGGCTCCCCAGCGCTCGGGACCGAGTCGGACGGGCCGAACGCGGACACCGACGCCGACCCCGCGACACAGGCCGCCACGGCCGTCGCGACCACAACAGCTCGGCGGCGCAGGAGCGTACGCAACGGAGGACGAGGCGTACGCAGAGTAGATTGTGAGCCGCTGCGAGGGCCTTCGCCGGTCGGCCGACGAGGCTCGGAACCGCCCGGTTGGGCGTCCTCGGCGTTCCCACGCGGAAATTTGCTCACGAGAACACAGACTAGGCGGAGAACGTGGCCCACTCACACTCGCACGATGTGCGGACCTCCCCGGAGGAGCATTCCCCGACCCCCGAGGAGATGAAGCGACACCGCAAGGCGCTGCGGATCATGGTCGTGGTGCTCATCCCGCTGGCGGTGTGGACTCTCTTCGGCCTGATCGCCCTGTGGCCCGGCGACGCGTCGGCGAGCATTCGCAAGGACCTGTCGCTCTACAGCGTGCCCGGGGTCACGTATCCGGCGGGCGAGATCACCAGCGTCACCACCATCTCGTGCGAGGGCCTGGTCGGCTCGACCCCCGGCTCCAACGACCAGCAGTGCGCCACCATCGGCGTCGAGCTGCTCGAGGGACCGGAGAAGGGCCAGACCGTCGAGGTCCAGATGAACGAGGCGGTGTTCTCCGCCGGCACCGAGGTCGGTCAGAAGGTCAAGCTGCTGCGGCTGCCGGTGGACGGCCAGCCGGCGACGTACCAGTTCTCCGATTTCGAACGGCAGACCCCACTGCTGCTGCTCACCATCGCCTTCGTGGTCGCCGTGGTGGCGGTGGCGCGCTGGCGCGGTCTGCTCTCCCTGGTCGGCCTCGGGTTCGCCGGTTTCATCCTGATCAAGTTCATGTTCCCCGCTCTGTTGCTCGGCGAGAACCCGGTCCTGGTGGGCCTGATCGGGTCCTCGGCGATCATGTTCGTGGTGCTGTACGCGGCGCACGGCTTCAGTGCCCGCACCACCACGGCGTTGGTCGGGACGCTGTCGGGGCTGCTGGCGACGGCCGCGCTGGGGTGGGGGGCGACCAAGTGGGCGCATCTGACCGGGGTGGCCTCCGAGGACGACCTGGTGCTGGCGGCCACCGCGCCCAGCCTCCGGCTGACGTCGGTGGTCATCTGCGGCATCATCGTCGCCGGGCTCGGTGTGCTCAACGATGTCACCATCACCCAGGCCTCGGCCGTCTGGGAGCTGGCCGACTCCGACCCCAGCCAGAAGAAGCTGTTCTCCCGGGCGATGCGGATCGGCCGGGACCACATCGCGTCCACGGTCTACACCATCGCGTTCGCCACGGCCGGCGCCATCCTGCCGGTCCTGCTGCTGATCGCGATCTACGACCGGCCGCTGCTGGAGGTGGTCCAGACCGAGATGTTCGCCAGCGAGATCGTGCGTACGCTGGTCGGCTCCATCGGTCTGGTGCTGGCCGTGCCGCTGACCACCGCGGTCGGTGTGGCAGTGGTCCGGGCCAGCAACGCCTCGCGGCGACGTGGTGGCGGGCTCGTCCCGGCAGCGGCGGGCGGACCGGGCGCCGAGGAGAGCGCCGCCGAGACCACGGTGGTGACCAACAAGAGCCGCGTACGCCGGCGCAAGCGCAACGAGTTCGACGACTTCGACGACTTCTCCGACCTGCGGGACCCGAGCGACGGGCCCGACGACTCCACCACCCGCCGCTGAGCATGGCGGCCACACGCGATCTGGCCGTCCGGTGAGGGCCGTCGTCTACGCCACGGTCGGCGCCACGCCGGTGGTCGAACAGGTCCCGGACCCGGCCTGTCCGCCGGACGGGGTGGTGGTGCGGGTCGGGGCGACCGGCGTGTGCCGCTCCGACTGGCACGCCTGGCGTGGCCACGACCCGGTTCCGCTGCCCCAGATCCCCGGCCACGAGCTGGCCGGCACGGTGGTGGAGACCGGCCCTGCGGTCACCCGCTTCGAGGTCGGTGACCGGGTCACCGTGCCGTTCGTCTGTGGCTGCGGGCAGTGCGAGGTGTGCCGGTCCGGCAACGCCCAGGTCTGTCCGACCCAGACCCAGCCCGGGTTCACCGGTCCCGGCTCCTTCGCCGAGCTGGTCGCACTGCACGCCGCCGACGCCAACCTGATCCGGCTCCCCGACGACCTCGACTTCGTCACCGCGGCCTCGCTCGGGTGCCGCTTCGCCACCGCGTTCCGGGCGCTCACCGCGCACGGCCAGGTACGTCCCGGCAGCTGGGTCAGCGTCTACGGCTGCGGCGGAGTCGGACTGTCGGTGGTGATGATCGCCCGCGCGCTCGGCGCGCAGGTGGTGGCGGTCGATGTGTCCGCGGCGGCGCTCGAGCGCGCGGCCGAGCTGGGCGCCCAGACGGTCGACAGCGGCGCCACCGACCCGGTCCGCGCGGTGCTCGCCATCACCGGCGGCGGCGCGCACGTCTCGATCGATGCTCTCGGCTCCCCGTCGACAGCCGCCGCGTCGGTGACCGGACTCCGCCGCCGGGGCCGCCACGTCCAGGTCGGACTGTTGCTCGGCGCGGACGCGGCCACGGCCCTGCCGATGGATCTGGTCGTCTCCCGCGAGCTGTCGGTCCACGGTTCGCACGGGATGGCGGCCCATGAGTATCCTGCGCTGCTCGAGCTCATCACCTCCGGCGCCGTGGCGCCGGCGAAGCTCGTCGGCGCCGTGGTTGGACTGGACCAGGCCCCGGCGGCGCTGATGGCCATGGACTCGGCGGCGCCGTCGGCCGGGATGACAGTGATTGATCTGGAGCACGCCGATGACCGACTTCGTTGACACCGCCGCCGACCGATCGGAGCGCCGGCTGGGGTGGCTGCTGCTGGTCGCCGGGCTGATCGGGTTCGCGGCCGCCTTCGTCCTGACAGTGGAGAAATACCTGCTGCTGACCGATGCCACCTTCACGCCATCCTGCAACCTGAGTGCGCAGGTGAACTGTGGCTCGGTGATGCAGTCGGCCCAGGCGTCGGTCTTCGGCTTCCCCAACTCGCTGTTGGGCATCGCCGGCTTCGCCGTCGTCGCCACCACCGGTGCCGCGCTGCTGGCCGGCGGTCGGTTGGCGCAGTGGTATTGGACGGGGTTGCAGATCGGCGCCACCTTGGCGGTGGTGTTCGTGCACTGGCTGATCTTCTCGAGCCTGTTCGTGATCGACGCTCTGTGCCCCTACTGCATGGTGGTCTGGGCGGCGACCATCCCGATCTTCTGCTACGTGAGCCTGCGCAACCTGCGCGCGTACGGCCGGTTGCCGGGGTTCGTCGAGCGCCAGCACGTTCCCCTGGTGGGCCTCTGGCTGCTGGCGGTGGCGGCACTGGTGGTGCAGTCGATCGTCCTGGGCTGATCTCAGGAACCCTTGTATTCGAACCTGTGTTCGATTATGCTGGTGATATGGACCACGGGGGTGCGTCACTCGACAACACTGCC
Source organism: Microlunatus sp. M237 (assembly GCF_056896895.1). Classification (NCBI taxonomy): domain Bacteria; kingdom Bacillati; phylum Actinomycetota; class Actinomycetes; order Propionibacteriales; family Propionibacteriaceae; genus Microlunatus; species Microlunatus sp. M237. The sequence goes on from NZ_JBXHBL010000001.1 coordinate 1,160,174, forward strand.
GTCGACCGCGCCCTCGCTCAGCTGCAGGCAGGGCTCTCGGCGTTGATCGATGCGGTCGAGAGTGGTGGCCTTGACCACTACGACACGCAGCAGCTGCTCGACTTCCTCCGTATGTTCGAACAGACCCGCAACCGCATCTCGATAGTGGACCACCGCGTGGTCGCCGACTGCGAGCGACGCCAGGTCGCCGCCGAGCTGACGTGTCGCACGACGGCGACGCTGCTCACGCACCTGTTGCGCATCTCACCGCATGAAGCCGCCCGGCGCGTTCGGGCAGCCGGCGCCGTGGGCGGGCGGGACAGCATGCTCGGCGAGACGCTCCCGCCTCGCCGCGCAGCGCTGGCCGGCCTCCAACGCGACGGGATCGTGAGTCCCGAGCAGGTCGACATCGTGGAACGCTGCCTGGTCGAGATCGACCGTCCAGGGTTCGCCGCAGGTGACGTCGAGGCCGCCGAGGAGCTGCTCACCGGGCATGCGGCCGAGTTCGGTCCGCAGGAGCTGCGCAAGATCGGCACTCATCTGTCGGAGGTCATCCATCCCGACGGATCCCGGCCCGTCGACGAGCTCAACAACGACCGGCGGCACCTGCACCTCTGCCAGCACGGCGACGGCTCCTATGCGGTCTCCGGCCGGCTCACCGGTGTGGCGGGCGCGATGCTGTTCGCCGTACTGCAACCCCTGTCCCGGCCCCGGACCGATCTGGAGAGCACCACCCGACGCCGGGGATCCAGCTTGTCCGCCACCGAGACGACGCGCGATCCCCGAGACCACGGCATGCGAATGCACGACGCGCCGGAGGACGCCTGTGCCCGGCTGCTGCGGACCGGCACCCTGCCCGTCTCCGGAGGCACGCCCGCGACCGTGATCGTCACCATCGATCATCGCGACCTGATGAGCGGCCTCGGGTTCGGCGAGACCTCGGACGGAACCCTGGTCCCCACCCGACAACTGCTGCGGCTGGCGGCGGAAGCAGACATCATCCCGGTGGTGCTCAACTCGTCGGGGGTGCTGTTGGACATGGGACGCTCCCGACGGGTCGCCAACAAGAACCAGACTCTGGCTCTGATCGCCCGCGACCAGGGCTGCACCTTCCCCGGCTGCTCTAACCCTCCTGAGTGGTGCGACCGCCACCACATCACCGAGTGGGTCAACGGCGGGGCGACGACGGTGACCAACCTGACCCTGCTCTGTCGCTATCACCACACCCACTTCGTGGGTCATGGGTGGCGATGTCGCCTCAGCGACGACGGACTTCCGGAGTGGATACCGCCCCGATGGCTCGACCCCGAGCAGCGGCCGTTGCTGAACACCCGGCTCGCTCGCCGGCGGGCGGCGTACGACCTCGGTGCCTGAGCCGACCCGGCTAACGGTGCGACGACGAGCCTTGCTCGAGGCTGGCGAGGTCGCGCTCGGCGTAGCGTCGGTGGGTCCACTCCTCGTCCAGCAGGACCAGCAGGCAGTCCCGCACCGGATAGCTCTCCTCCCCCGACCGGCCAGGCAGCTCCGTCGGCGGCGTCTGCTCGTCCAACGACTCCTCGGTCAGGCTCTCCATCAGGTCGCGGACCAGCGACATCCGGTCGCGCCGAAGCTCGAGCACTTCCTCGAGCGGGGGTCGCGTCTGCCGGTCGCGGGGGACGTCGGGCGCGTCGGCCAGCTCGTCCCAGGGCAGGTCCAGCGGATGCCACGGTGACGGTTCGCCGCGGACGGCCAGACGGACCCAGCAGTCGGTCACGAACAGCAGGTGCCGCAAGGTCTCGACGAACGACCACTCCCCGTTGACCGACTCATGCAGCCGCTCGGACCCGAGTCCGCGAGCTCGCTCCACGGTCTCGCCCCAGCCACGCTCCACCAGGTCCCAGGCCGTGCGAAAGCCCGCCGGAGCCGTCGGGCGCATGGCGACCCGGTCGGGGTCTCGCCGGTCGAGCTCCGCCACGATCAACGGGACCACGTCCACCCCGTTGATCGACACGTTGCGGATCTCCCCGTCGATCTCGACGTCCACCAGCTGCGCCCCGCGCAGCGTCACCGCGGTCAGCGTGACGTCGCGAAACGTTGCCCGGTCGAACGACACGGAGCGCAGGTCGGCGCCGCTGAGGTCAACCCGCTCCAGTCTGGCGTCGACCAGCCGAACGTCTGTGAACCTCGATCCCGTGAGGTCCTTCCCGGTGAAGTCGGCCATGATTCGACCGTAGGACGACTGCGGCCTGCCGGCAGCGGATTCGCCGATCTTGCCCATTCAGCGGCACATCGATCTCGAGATGGAGACATGGGAGCACTACACGTACACGAGTTCATCAGCCTGGACGGCGTCATCGACACCCCGACCTGGGCGGCCGACTACGGGTTCGACCCGGGAATGGGTGAGGCCCTCGACGCGGTGACCAGCCGCTGTGGCGCCATCCTGCTGGGACGCAACACCTACGAGATGTTCGAGCAAGGCTGGTCCGACCAGACCGTCGAGGACGACCCTGCAGCGCCCTTCTTCAACGACACCACCAAGTACGTCGTGTCCGCCACGCTGCTGACGCCGACCTGGCGGAACTCCGAGATCATCGGCCGCTATCACCCGGACCGGATCCGGCGGCTCAAGGAGCAGGTCAACGGCGATCTGTACGTCGGCGGCAGCGGCACCCTGGTCCGCGCCATGCTCGCCGACGGCTTGGTCGACGCGCTGCACCTTTTCGTCTTCCCGACCGCGCGTGGCACCGGACCGCGGCTGTTCACCGAGGAGATCGCGCCCGGGGTCTTGTCGCTGGCGACCACCGAGGCGTACGACAACGGCGTGGTCTATCTGGCGTACCGCAGGGCCTGACTGGCGTGCCGCACGGCCTGATCTGGCGTGCCGCACGAGCTGATCTGGCGTGCCGCACGAGCTGCCCAGCCGGCTGCCTGCCCGGCGCGACACGCGAACGTGATCGTCAGCTGCGAAAGGTCACCTCCGCCGTGCTCGTGACCCCGGCGGCCCGACCGGGTGCAGCCTGGTGGCTCCAGTAGAGGTTGGTGTGCGCGATCACAGCGTCGGGGGTCGGCGCGCCCCACTGACTGAGGTCATCGGTGGTGTGGGCGTCACCGACGAGGGTCACGTCATAGCCGCGGGTGAAGGCGCCGTGAATGGTGGAGCGGATGCAGGCGTCAGTCTGGGCGCCGGTCACGACCAGCCGACCGACCTTGGCCTCGGCCAGCACCTGCTCCAGCTCGGTGTCCTCGAACGAGTCACCGAAGGACTTGTGGACCAGCGGCTCCGGGTCGAGCCGCGCCAGCTCTGGCACGTACTCCCAGCTCGTGCTGCCGCGCTCCAGCTCCTCGTCACAGTGCTGGACCCAGACGATGCTGGCGCCGGCGTCGCGCGCCCGGTCGACGAGGGTGGCGATGTTGGCCACGACGGCGTCGCGCTCATGCGCGGACTCCACCACTTTGTTCTGGACATCGATCACCACCAGTGCAGTGTTCGGTCGATTCGGCAGCGTGGTCATGGGATCTCCTTTGGTCGCCCGACGGTACGGCTCCACGCTAGATCGAAGCGCTGACAAATCGCCGCCCGATCACCCGTTCGCAGTCCACTTTGCTCATGGACAGATTAGAACGTATGTTCTATTCATGGCGACCAAGGATGACCTGCTGATCTCGGCGCTGCACGGCACGGCCTGGCGGCGAGCCGTCGAGCGAGGAACGATCGAGTCAGCGGTGGACGAGCTGCGGCAGCTGGCCCACGGTCGCAACGACCTCTTGGCGCAGTCAGCCGGCACCACGGCCGGATTCTGGTTCGGCTCGCCGGCGGAGTGGACCGGGACGGAGCTGCTGGTCTCGGGACTCCTGATCGCGGCCGGGAACCGGCTGCCCTACGACGACCTGCCGCGATGGGTGGAGGTCGGCTACCGACGGCGGCTGCAAGCGATGAAGCCGCCGCACGGCAGTCGTACTCCCAGCTCGTCCCAGTGACCGCCGGCACCGAGCGCGCGGGCAGAGTACGAGTCAGCCAGCGAACGGGCGGACCGGGCGACCGCTGACCCCGGGCCGGAAGCCGAACAACGCGCCGGCCAACGGCTCCGCATCATCGTCCAGGCCCTGGCGGGAGGTGGTGATGACCAGCCGGTCCAGCTCCGGGCCGGCGAAGGTGACCGCGGTCACCTGGCTGACCGGCAGCTCGATGACCGCATCCAGCGTTCCCGCAGCCGTGTAGCGCCGCACCGCTGAGCCCCCATACAAAGCGACCCAGACTGCCCCGTCGGCGTCGACGGTCAACCCGTCCGGACGGCCCTCATCCTCGATCGTGACGAACGGGCGCCGGTCGGTGAGACCTGTATCGCTCGACCACTCGAAGACGTCGACGCGGTGGGTCTCGGTATCCGCGTAGTACGCCCGGGTGCCGTCCGGGCTCCACTCCAACCCGTTGGAGACGGTGACGGAGTCCAGGACGACCTCGGCATCCCGCCCCGGTCGGAAGCGATAGAGCTTGGCTCCACCGCGATGTCCGTCGTAGGCCATCGAACCCAGGTAGAGGTTGCCGTCGGGATCACAGCCGCCCTCATTCATCCGGACCGAGTCGTCACTCCACACCTGCGGCAGCGCCCGGACCGGCGAGTCGATCGCGTCGGAGTCGGACAGCAGCAGGCCACGCTCCCCGGCGACCACATGGCCGCCGTTCACCCGGGGGCGGATCAGAGCGGCGACCGAGCCGACATGGTGGCGAGCCACCGTGCCATCCGGCTGGAGCTCCAGGATGTCGCCGGCCATCATGTCGACGAACCGCGGACCGGCCCAGCGAGTCGAATACGCCGGTCCCTCGCCGTGGTAGGTGACGACATCGGTCAGCTGTTCGGCTTTCACCGCTGCACCTCGGGCCGGGTCAGGTCACCGTCGACCCGCTGCCAGATCTGCAGCGGGTTCTCGTCCCGCAACGGCTCGGGCAGCAGCGAGGCGGGGACATTCTGATAGGCCACCGGCTGCAGGAAGCGGCGCAGCGCGGTCGGTCCGACCGAGGTGTGCAACGACGCGGTGGTGGAGGGCCAGGTGCCGCCGTGCTGCATGGCCCAGGTCACCGACACCCCGGTCGGCCAGCCGTTCCACACGATCCGGCCTGCGTGGTCGGCGAGCGCGTCCACCAGCGCGGGGGCGGTGGGGTCGTCCTCCTCGCTCTGGACTGTGGCCGTCAGCTGGCCGGGCAGGTTGGCCGCCACCTCCACCAGCTCCTGCGGGTCGTCGTACTCCACCACTACAGCGGTGGGACCGAACGCCTCTTCGAACAGCGCATCGAACTGCCCGCCGGCTTCGGCCATCGTGGTGGTGAACAGGCTCGCCGCTGCGGTCGGCCCGTCGAAGCTTGGTTCGGCCAGCAACCGCCAGCGGCCCTGCATATCACCGAGGCGGTCCTGCAGCCCGGACGCGATCCGGTCGTTGAGCATCGGTGCCGGCGCCACGGCCTCGACCCGGCTGGCGATCTCGTCGACCAGGCCGTCGGTCCGCGGGACGAACAGCACCCCGGGCTTGGTGCAGAACTGGCCGACCCCGAGGGTGAACGACGCCACGAAGCCCTCGACCACCTCGGTCCGGCGCGCCGCGATCGCGGACGGGAGGACGAAGGCGGGGTTGACGCTGCCGAGCTCGGCATAGAACGGAATGGGGTCGGGTCGGGAGGTGGCGATGTCGAACAGCGCTCGGCCGCCGCGGACCGAGCCGGTGAACGCGCCGGCCCGGATCCGCGGGTCACGGAGCGCCTGCTGGGTCTCTTCCTCGCCCTCGATCAGCGCGAAGGCGCCCCCCGGCGCCCCGGTACGCTCCAGCGCGGCCTGGACCAGAGCGGCCGTACGCCGGGACAGCTCGGGGTGTCCGGGGTGGGCCTTGAGCACCACCGGGCAGCCGGCGCCGAGGGCGGTGGCGGTGTCGCCGCCGGCCACGCTGAACGCGAACGGAAAGTTGCTGGCCGCCACGATCAGCACCGGGCCGACGGGCCGCAGCATCCGGCGCAGGTCGGGCCGCGGGCCGGTGGGCCAGTTCGGATCGGGCGTGTCCAGGGTCGCCTCGAGCCAGGAGCCTTCCTCGAGCGCGTCTGCGGTCAGTCGCAGCTGAAACGTCGTCCGCCCGACCTCGCCGACCAGGCGGGCCTCGGGCAGGTGGGTCTCCGCGACGGCCAGCGCCACCAGCTCGTCGCGGTGGGCCTCGAGCTCGTCGGCGATAGCGCGCAGCCACGCCGCCCGGTGCGGCACGGTCTCGCGTGCGAGCCTCGGCGCAGCCGCTTCCGCGGCGGCGAGGACCTGCTCCAGCTGATCTGCGTGCTCCGGCTGGTCGGCCATGTCAGTCCTTCCCTGTCCTGGATGAGAAACCGTTCTCTCATCCTGTCACGCTCGACTCCGGCGAGGGCACCGGGCGAGCCGCAGGAGAGATACCCGCCAGCGCCGCCGGCAACCCGGCTAGGGTGAGGGCGACGTCGACCGAGGGAGCTCGCATCATGATCATCCGCTACCGCCACGAGGGCCGGATCGCCGTCGGGCTGACAGACGGGACCCGGCTCTTTCCGTTGGGCGACGACCTCGCCACCCTGCTCCGGCTCCCGCTGGCTGACCTGCGGGAACGGCTCGGCCAGGTCAACGGCTCGGCGCTCGAGGTGGCCGACGTGACGACGCTGGCGCCGGTGGACGGGCTGACCGAGGTGTGGGCGGCCGGGGTGACGTACGAGACGTCGCAGTTCGCCCGGATGGAGGAGAGCGAGCGGGCCGCCAGCGTGTACGAGCAGATCTATGACGCCGACCGGCCGGAGATCTTCTTCAAGTCGGTGGCCTGGCGGGTCATCGGCGACGGTGGCGAGGTGCGCGCCCGGGCCGACTCGACGGTCGACGTGCCCGAGCCGGAGCTGGCCGTGGCAATCAACGCGGTCGGCGAGGTGGTGGGCTACGCCGTCTGCAACGACATGAGCTCGCGCTCGATCGAGGCGGAGAATCCGCTCTATCTTCCGCAGGCCAAGATCTACACCGGTTCGTGCGCGCTCGGACCGGGGCTGACGCCGGTCTGGGACATCGAGGACCCGTACGCCCTCGCCATGCACCTGCGGATCGACCGTGCCGGCGCGACGGTGTGGCAGGGCTCGGCCAGCACCGAGCAGTTGCACCGGCGGATCACCGACCTCGTCACCTGGCTGCGGCGCGAGCAGGAGTTCCCCGACGGCGTATGGCTGTCCACCGGGACCTGTCTGGTGCCCGAGCTGCCGTTCTCGCTGGCGGACGGTGACGTGGTCACCATCGTCATCGACGGGGTCGGCACCCTCACCAACACCGTCCGTCGGTCGGCCGCCTGAGTCGGTGGACCGCGGCCGGAAAGCTGCTGCAGCACCGGGTGGCGGCGCGCTCCGCCGTTGCCGACCGAGTGCTGTCGCCCGGGCGAATCGGCTCGCCCCGGCAGGTTGAGCGGCGGTCCGTGGCACCGTTGGCTGGTGCCTGACGGCTCTTCGACGCCGTCGTCGCCCATGCAAGAATGTCGCGGCGTGCACCGAGGGCGTGCGGGCGGAGGAGGGACCATGGCCAGGTCTGCCGGTCACAACCCGATCACTCTGCACGATGTCGCCCGGGAAGCCGGGGTGTCGCTGGCCACCGCCTCGCGAGCCATCAACGGCAGTGAACGCCGAGTCAAGGACGACTATCGCGAGCGCGTCCTGGCCGCCGCCAGTCGCCTGAACTACAAGCCCAATCTCGCCGCCCAGGCAGTCGCGCGCGGCACCACGATGACGGTCGCCCTGCTGGTGGGCGACATCGCCGACCCGTACTTCTCCTCGATCGCGTCCGGAGTGATCAGCGCCGCCGAGGACGCGGGACTGGTGGTCACGATGGCGGCCACCCAGCGCGACTCCGGCCGCGAGCTCGACCTGGTCCGCACCATGGTCAGCCAGCGGCCGAAGCTGATGATCATCGCAGGCAGCCGGGTGGTGGACGACCCGCAGGCGGACGCGCTGTTGGCCGAGCTGTCCGCCTTCGAGGCCGGTGGTGGGCGGGTCGTGATGATCAGCCAGCCGTCGCTGCCCTTCAACACAGTCGCCCTGGACAACGTCGGCGGTGCGGCGCAGCTGGCCCACCAGCTGGTCGACCTGGGCTATCGGCGGTTCGCGGTGATCGGCGGGGCGCCGGCGCTGATGACGTCCAACGACCGCATCCAAGGTTTCCTGGCCGGGCTGGGCGCTCACCGGATTCGGGTGCCGCGCCGCAACATCGTCAGCACGGAGTTCACCCGTGACGGTGGGTATGCCGGGGCGGGCCAGTTGATGGAGTCCGGCCTCGACGACGTGGAGTTGATCTTCGCGGTCAGCGACGTGATGGCGGTCGGGGCCATGTCGGCACTGCGCGACGCCGGCCGCGCGCTGCCGTCGGAGATCGCCGTCGCGGGCTATGACGACATCCTCACGGCTCAGGACGTCACGCCGACCCTGACCACCGTACGGCTGCCGCTGGCCGAGCTGGGTCGCAACGCGATCCAGCAGGCGCTGTCCTCGCCACCGGAGCTGGGACCCTCACGGACCGACATCGCCGGCAGAGTGATCATCCGGGCGAGCACGCCGCCGCGCCGCTGACACCGAACCGGACGCACGAATGCGGCACCCGGCCCCACAGCACCGACGGAGCTCGTTGCGCTGAACGGCGCCATCAGCGGTCGGGCTTGACCTCAAGTCGACTTCACTTTCGAGACTGGTCCCCTATCCGAAGGAGGACCACATGCCCACTGCATTGATCACCGGAGGCTCGGCCGGACTCGGCCGAGCCATCGCCGTCGAGCTGGCCCGCACCGGTTGGCGGCTGGCCATCGACGGCCGCCGTCGGGAGCCGCTCACCGCCACCAGCCAGCTGCTGGCCCGCCATACCGAGGTCATCGCCGTACCCGGCGACGTGACCGAGCCCGACCACCGCGAGGCCCTGGTCCGGGCCGCGACATCCTGGGGACCGATCGCGGCGGTGATCAACAACGCCAGCGAGCTCGGCGGCAGCCCGCCACCAGAGCTGGCGTCGCTGGACGAGAGCACCCTGACCCGCACCCTGGCCGTCAACGTGGTCGCCCCGCTGCAGCTCATACGAGAAGCCACACCCCACCTCACCGCCGACCCGGTGATCATCTCCATCTCCTCCGACGCTGCGCTGGAGCACTACCAGGGCTGGGGCGGGTACGGCGCCTCCAAGGCGGCGCTCGACCACCTCACTGCGACCCTCGCGGCCGAACATCCTGGCTGGCGCTGTCTGGCCGTCGATCCTGGCGACCTGCGCACGGCCATGCACCAGGCCGCGTTCCCCGGCGAGGACATCTCCGACCGGCCGGAGCCTGAGAGCGTCGCCCCTGACCTGCTGCGCCTGATCACCTCGGCCGCACCCAGTGGCCGGTATCGGTTGACGGATCTGTCCGGCGACGAGCGGCTGCCGGCGACGACCACGCCGGACGCCGCACTGACGGGGGTGGCACCGCGATGAGACTCTCGAGCGCACCACGGACTGTCTTCCGTTCACCCGACGACCACACCGCCCCGGCTCCACCCGAGCACCGTGGGCTGCGCCGAGACGAGGTCCGGCTCCTGGTCGGCACCCCGGACGCGGTGGTGCACACCCGGTTCGATCGCCTGACCGAGCAGGTGCGCCCGGGTGATGTCGTGGTCGTCAACACCTCAGCCACGGTGCCGGGTCAACTGGACGGTCGACGACTCGGGCACGGGCCGGTGGTCGTGCACGTGGCCAACCGGCTCGCGGACGCTCACCGGGTGGTCGAGCTCCGCACCGCGCCGAACGCCGACGCCCCGGTGTTGGACGCCCGCGCCCAAGAGGAGATCGAGCTGCTCGCCGGCGGCCGGGTTCGGTTGCTGGCGGCATATCCGCAGGTCGGGTCCGCCCCGGATGGTCGTGGCAACCGGCTGTGGCGGGCGGCGGTGGAGCTGCCGTCGCCGTTGAACGATCATCTCGCTCGACACGGTCGGCCGATCAGCTATGGCTATCTGGACAAGACGTATCCGATCAGCGCCTACCAGACGGTGTTCGCGCTGCAACCGGGCAGCGCCGAGATGCCCAGCGCGGGTCGACCGTTCAGCGCCGGGCTGATCACCCGCCTGGTCAGCCTCGGCGTCCAGGTGGTGCCCGTCGTCCTGCACACGGGGGTGTCCTCGCAGGACGCCGGCGAGGCGCCGCAGAGCGAGTGGTTCAGCGTCGGACCCGTGACGGCGCAGGCGGTCAACGATGCGCGTCGCCGCGATGCACGGGTCATCGCCGTGGGCACCACGGTGACCCGGGCGCTCGAGTCCGCGGCCGCCGACGACGGCACCGTGGCACCCGTCTCCGGCTGGACCGATCTGGTGATCTCCGAGCAGCGCCCGGTCCGGGTGGTCTCCGGGTTGATCACCGGCTGGCACAACCCGGAGGCCTCCCACCTGCTCCTGGTCGAGGCGGTCGCCGGGGCAGAGCTGACCCAGCGGGTCTACGACGAAGCAGTGCGCGAGCGCTATCTCTGGCACGAGTTCGGCGACTCCTGCCTGCTGTTGCCCTGACGTCGCATTTCGGCCGCGGTGGCCACGAAGGCGGGTCCGCCGCGCCCGCGGATTCCCAGCCGTCCACCAGCTGAAAGGGGTCGTCCGGCGTCGGCGCGGTCCTTACGCTGGCGGACATGGCTCTGACGTCGCTTCGCCGGGTGTTCTCGTTCCCGAACCCGGTCAACGAGAAGGCGGCGCGTGTCGTCGCGGGTGGAGTGGTGCTGCTCGCTGTGCTCACCCTGGTCACCGGTTGGCACTGGCTGGTCGTCCTGCTCACCCTCGGGTTCGGCGCCCGGGTGCTGGCGGGACCCCGGTTCAGCTTGCTCGGCCAGCTGGCGACCCGGGTCGTGGCTCCGCGGCTCGGTCCGCCGCGGATGGTCCCCGGACCGCCCAAGCGGTTCGCCCAGGCCATCGGCCTGGCGCTCACCACGGTGGCCGCGGTCGCGTCCTTGGCGTTCGGGGCACAGCTGCTGGCGACGGTGTTGGTCGTCGTGCTGCTGGTCTTCGCCACCTTGGAGTCCGTGGTCGGGTTCTGCGCCGGCTGCTGGATGTTCGGGCTGTGATGCGGACCGGGATCATCCCGGAGGAGACCTGCGAGGCCTGCGCCGACATCTGGGCCCGGAGCCCGCAGCCGGCGACGCGGCAGGGCTGATCGCCCGGGGGGTCAGAAACCCCCGACGCCGACTCAGTTCTCCGGTTTGAGCAGCGGGAAGAGGATGGTCTCGCGGATGCCCGCGCCGGTGAACAACATCAGCAGCCGGTCGATGCCCAGCCCGAGACCACCCATCGGCGGCGCGCCGAACTCCAGCGCGGCAAGGAAGTCCTCGTCCAGCTGCATGGCCTCGGGGTCACCGGCTGCGGCTGCCAGGGACTGGGCGGTGAGCCGGTCGCGCTGGATCACCGGGTCGATCAGCTCGGAGAACCCGGTGCCACGCTCCACCCCGCCGATGATCAGGTCCCAGGCCTCGATCAGGTCCGGGTCGCTGCGGTGCGGCCGGGCCAGCGGCTGCGCCGACGGGGGGTAGTCGCAGACGAAGGTCGGCTGGATGAGCGTCGGCTCGACCAGCTCCCCGAAGAGCTCCAGCACCAGCTTCTCGGCGCCCCAGCCGGGCTCAACTGCCACGTCGTGCGCGGCCGCCAGCGCCCGCAGCTCATCGACCGAGGTGCGCGGGGTGACCTCGGTGCCGACGACCGCGGACAGCCCGGGATAGACGCCCAGCCACGGCCACTCCCCGTCGAGGTTGATCTGACCGGCCGGGCTATCGATCACCCGGGAGCCGAGCAGGTCGGCGGCGTCCACGATGAGCTTCTGCGTCAGCGCGGCGATGGACCACTGGTCGCCCCACGCCTGATAGACCTCCAGCATGGTGAACTCCGCGCTGTGGGTGGAGTCGATCCCCTCGTTGCGGAAGATCCGGCCCATCTCATAGACCCGCTCCACCCCGCCGACCACGGCGCGCTTGAGGAACAGCTCGAGTGCGATCCGGAGCGTCATGGGGATGTCGAAGGCGTTCAGGTGGGTGTTGAACGGGCGCGCGTTCGCGCCGCCGTGCACCAGCTGCAGCACCGGCGTCTCGATCTCCAGATAGCCCCCGGCGTGCAGTGTCTCGCGGATGCTGCGGGTGATCGCGGCCCTCGTGCGGACCATGTCGCGGGCCGCCTCGCGGACCGTCAGGTCGGCGTAGCGCTGCCGTACCCGTGTCTCGTCGGAGAGTGCAGCGTGCATCGTCGGCATCGGCCGCAACGCCTTGGAAGCTAGCTGCCAGGAGTCGGCGAAGACCGAGAGCTCGCCGCGCTTGGAGGAGATGACCCGGCCGTGGACGAAGACGAAGTCGCCCAGGTCGACGTCGGCCTTCCACGCCGCCAGGGCCTCCTCGCCGACCTCGGCCAGGGACAACATCACCTGCAGGCGCTGCCCGGAGTCCTCCACGGACAGCCCTTCGGCCAAGGTGGCGAAGCAGAGCTTGCCGGTGTTCCGGATGAACATCACCCGGCCGGTCACACCGACCGCGTCGTCGGTCTCCTCGCCGGCGCTCAGCTGACCCCACCGCTGGCGGACCTCACGCAGGCTGTGGGTCCGCGGCACACTCACCGGGTACGGTTCCTTGCCCTCGGCCAGCAGCCGCGCCCGCTTGTCCTTGCGCACCCGAGTCTGCTCGGGCACGTCGTCACCGAAATCGTCGGTCAACACGGCGTCGCTCGGGCTCGGGTCTGTGGTGGCGGGCGTACTGGTCGTTTCGTGGTCTGGCACCGCGCCAGCCTATCGAGCGGGCAACGCACCCGACGACTGCAATACTGACCGCCATGTCGACGCCGTTCCCGCCGCCCGGCCAGGCGCAGCCCCGTGATCCGCACCAGCCGACCCCGCCCGATCAGTACGGCCCTCCCCCTCAGTCCGGCCCTCTCGCTCAGTCCGGCCCTGCGCCTCAGCACGGCTACCCACCGCAACCCGGCTATCCACAGCAACCCGGCTATCCACAGCTCGGGCCGTCGGCGCGGCCGGCCGACTCGGGTCAGCTGGTGCTGAACCTGCGCAAGCCGACCGGGCTCGGGTCTGCTTCCATGATCACGCCGATGGTCACCATCGACGGGTTCAACGCCCCGTGCCAGTGGGGGCGAAACGTCTATCCGGCGCCCGCCGGACGACGCTTCGTCACGGTGCGGTCGAACTACCTCTTCCCCTTCGGGCGCGCCGAGCTCCCGGTCGACGTGGCTGCGGGGCAGTCGGTCGAGGTCTTCTACGCCGGTCCGCTGCTGACGTTCCTGGGCGGCCGGATCGGGTTCGAGCCGCAGCAACCACCGGGCAAGGTGGGTCTCATCGGCGTCATCGCCGCCGTGTTCGTGGTCATCGCCGCGGCGGTCCTCGTCGGCGTGCTCACGTGACGGCGACCGGGCGGCTGGTGCTGCACCTGCGCGACCCAGAGCTCTTCCCGGCCCGCCGCCGCGTCACCCCGGGCCCGTCCGCACCGCAGGCCAGCATCGACGGTCGGCCGGTCCCGGTGGGCTGGGGCGACAACACCATCCCGGTCAGCCCCGGCGCGCACCGGCTTCAGGTCAGCTCGGTCAACCGCAGGGAGTACGGCCGCGCGGAGACGGCCGTCGATGTGGCCCCCGGCGAGCTGATCACCTTGCACTACTCCAGCCCGGTGTGGCGCTACGCCACCGCCACCATCGGTCCGCAGCCCCAGCCGCAGCGCGGCCGGACGCTGATGCTGACGTTCCTCGCCTCGACGATCGTGCTGCCGGTGCTGCTGGCCTTCGTCATGATCATCATCCTGCTCCAGATCTGAGCCGGTCAGCCGATCTGCAGGGCGCGGGGCGCCCGGGCCAGCGGCAGCACGTCGAGTGGGCGGCGACCGGGGGTGAGCGTGCCGAGCACGCTGTCGCGCCGGGCCCCGGTGCACGAGGCGATCGTGGCGGGCAGTCCGTGCACGGTCAGGAACCCCATCAGCGCGAAGGCGAGCGCCTCCTTCGCCTCGGACGGAACCCCCAGCTCGTCGGAGGTGCGCAGCGGCACGCCGTCCAGCGCCGCGAACAGCCGGGCCATCAGGGTCGGGTTCCGGGTGCCACCGCCAGAGGCGACCACCTCGGTGCCCTGCTGGCTGCGGACGGCGTCGGCCACGGTGCGGGCGGTCAGCTCGGTCAGCGTGGCCACCACGTCGTCGTCGCTCACCTGCGGGTGCCGCCCCAGCAGCTCGGCCAACGCGTCAGCGGTGAACAGCTCCTTGCCGGTGGTCTTGGGCGCCGGGCGGGCGTAGTACGGCTCCGCCAGCAGGTCGGCCAGCAGTGCATCGTCGACCCGGCCGCGAGCGGCGCGGACGCCATCCAGGTCGTAGTGCTCGGTCCCGCCGCTGAACCGGCGCACCGCCGCGTCCACTAAGGCGTTGGCCGGTCCGACGTCGAAGGCCACCGGGTGATCCCCGCCCACCTGGGCGGTCAGGTTGGCGATCCCGCCGAGATTGAGCGCCACCGGCCGACCGGGACGTGCCCGCAGCCACCACACGTCCAGCAGGCTGACCAACGGTGCACCTTGACCACCGGCAGCCACGTCGCGCGAGCGGAAGTCGGAGACGACGCCGAGCCCGGTCCGCTCGGCGATCCACGCCGGCTGGCCGAGCTGCAGGGTGCCCCGCACCTGGTCACCGTCGACCCAGTGGAAGACGGTCTGACCGTGCGACGCGACCAGGTCGGCCCGGCCGTCGGCGAGCTCGGCCACCGCCCGCTCCGCCACCGCCGCGAAGGCCTGTCCGATCGCCGTGTCGAGGGCGCAAACGGCTGCCATCGTCACCGGCGCCGGCGGCAGCGCCGCCACCAGCTCGGCGACCAGCTCCGGGGCGTACGGCACCGAGACCAGACCGAGTGGCTGCAGCCGCAGCACGTCGTCGACCACGGTGATCTCGGCGGCGGCGGCGTCGACCGCGTCGAAGGACGTACCGGACATCATGCCGATGATCTTCACCGCTCGGCCCTGCCGACCGGGCCGCCCGGCGCGTCGATCATGGACACCGACATGGCACCTTTCTCGTCGTTGCGTCCGACCACCGTAGTGGTGGCGCCGTCCCGGCCGGCGGCCACCCGAGGGTCTTTACTTCGCGGTAACGACCACCTCGGTACGCTCCGCTCATGACGGACGTCTTCTCGAGCTACCGCCCCGGTGTCGCATTCGACGAGATGATCGATCCGGATGGAGCGGTCCGCCCCTCGTACACCGCCGTCCACACGGTGCTGCGCAGTGTGAAACCCGAGGAACTGCACAGCATCGCGGAGTCGTTGGCCAACAGCTACACCCAGGCCGGCGTCACCTTCGACGTCGGCGGCGTGGAGCGACCCTTCCCGCTCGACATCATCCCCCGGGTGATCGCCGCGGCGGAGTGGGCGGGCATCGAGTCCGGGGTGGCCCAGCGGGTCCGGGCATTGGAGGCCTTTTTGGCCGACGTCTACTCCGACGCCCGGGTGATCGCCGACGGGGTCATCCCCCGACACCTGATCTCGTCCTCGAACCACTACCACCGTGCGATCTGGGGTGCGCAGCCGCACAACGGGGTCCGGGTGCACGTGGCCGGGGTGGACCTGGTCCGCACCCCCGAAGGTGACGTACGGGTGTTGGAGGACAACGTCCGGGTGCCCAGCGGCGTGTCGTACGTGATGACCAACCGCAGCGCCATGATCACCGCACTGCCGGACGCGTTCTCCAACCAGCGGATCCGGCCGGTGGCGGGCTATCCGCAACGGCTGCTGACCGCACTCCGGCTCGCCGCGCCGCCCGGCGTCGACGACCCGACGGTGGTGGTGCTGACCCCGGGCATCTTCAACTCGGCCTACTTCGAGCACACCCTGCTGGCCCGGACCATGGGCGTGGAGCTGGTGGAGGGCCGCGACCTCGAATGCCGGCGCGGCAAGGTCTTCATGCGCACCACGGCAGGGCTGCGGCGGGTGGACGTCATCTATCGCCGCATCGACGACGACTTCATCGACCCGGTGCACTTCCGCAGTGACTCGATGCTCGGCGTGCCCGGTCTGGTGAATGCGGTACGCACCGGCGGGGTGGCGCTGGCCAATGCGATCGGCAACGGGGTGGCCGACGACAAGCTGGTCTACACCTATGTCCCCGACCTGATCCGCTACTACCTGGACGAGGAGCCCATCCTGGCCAACATCGACACCTGGCGACTGGAGGAGCCGGCGGCCCGCGAAGAGGTGCTGGACCGACTGGACGAGCTGGTGGTGAAGCCGGTCGACGGCTCCGGCGGCAAGGGCATCGTGATCGGTCCGCGCGCGTCGGCAGCGGAGCTGGCCGCCCTGCGCCAGCGGGTGATCGACGACCCTCGTGGCTGGATCGCCCAACCGCTGGTGCAGCTGTCGACAGTACCGACGCTGATCGAGGACCGGCTGGCCCCGCGCCACGTCGACCTGCGGCCGTTCGCGGTCAACAACGGCGAGGAGGTGTGGGTGCTGCCCGGCGGGCTCACCCGGGTGGCACTGCCCGAAGGGGAGCTGGTGGTCAACAGCAGCCAGGGCGGCGGCTCCAAGGACACCTGGGTGCTCAGCACTCCGGTGGTGCGGACGGTGCAAGACGATCCGGGCGTCGCCGCCGAGCCCGACGACCCACCACCCCCACCGGCGCCGATTCCGGTGCCGCTGACCGTGGCGCGCCCGCAAGCGGTTCGGCTCCCGCCGTTGGTCGACCTGCGTGATCAGCCGGAACAGCAGCAACAGGCTCCGGGCCCGATCGGCGGCGCACCGTGCTGAGCCGCATCGCTGAGTCGCTGTTCTGGATCGGTCGATACGTCGAGCGCTCCGACGACACCGCGCGGCTGCTGCAGACCCACCTGCGGGTCTTGGCCGAGGAGACCACCTCCAACGAGGTCGAGGCCTGCCGCAACCTGCTGGCCCTGATGAGCATCGACCACATCGAGGACCCCACGCACGAGGACCTGCTGCGGGTCCTGGGCTATGACGGGTCGGAGCCGAGCTCGATCGTCGCCGCCTGGGCGGCTGCCCGCGACAACGCCCGTCGGGCCCGCGAGGTGATCCCCCTGGACCTGTGGGAGTCGATCAACACGACCTGGCACCAGCTGCCGTCCGGGCGCTTCCTGACCGCCCGGGCGCACACCTTCTTGGACTGGACCCGCGAGCGCAGCGCCCTGTTCACCGGTCTGGCCCGCAACACCATGGTCCGCGACGACGGCTGGCAGTTCCTGCTGCTCGGCCGCAGTCTGGAGCAGGCCGACATGACCTCCCGGCTGGTGGCCTCCGCCGCGCTGACCACCGGCGGTACGCAGTGGCCGTCGGTGCTGCGCGGCTGCGGCGGACACGACGCGTTCCTGCGGACGTACCGCGGTTTCCACGCCGACCGGGAGGCGGCCGAGTTCTTGATCCTCGACGCACGGTTCCCCCGCTCGGTGATGCACGGACTGCAGGCAGCGACGGAGTGCCTGTCCAACGTCGCCCGGGCCAACCCCGCCTCGGCGCAGCCGGCCGAGGCGATGCGAACCCTGGGACGGCTGCAGGCCCACCTCGAGTACACCCCGATGGACGAGCTGCTCGGCAACCTCGACGTCGAGATGAAAGCGGTGCAGGACGTCTGCGCTCTGGTCACCGCGGCGGTGTCGCGCAGCTTCTTCGCGGCCGCGGACCCCCGCGCCTGGATCACGGAAGGAACGCGTTGACATGCGGCTGAGCATCGACCACACCACGGGGTTCCGCTACGCCACGCCGGTCGCCTCGTCCTACAACGAGGCCCGGATGCTGCCCGCCACCAGCGAGCATCAGACGGTGTGGAGCAGCCGGATCAGCATCGACCCGTCGCCGTGGAGCTTCACCTACACCGACTACTGGGGCACCACCGTCACCACCTTCGAGCTGCACGAACCGCACGAACGGCTGACCGTCCACGCGCAGGCGGTGGTCGAGACCCGGGGCGACTACACACCCTGGGACACCGAGCACCGGGTCGCCGAGAACGACCTCGGCTGGCTCGCCCTGCACGACCGTGGCGTGATCGACTCGATGACCGAATATCTCACCGTCACCCCGCGGACCGAGCCGCCCGATGAGCTGCTGGCGCTGGCCCACGACGCGGCGGCCGCGCAGCCGCCCCGGCTCGCCGCCTTGGAGGTCTGCCGGCTGGTGTCGGAACGGTTGCGCTACGAGCGCGGCTCGACCGGGGTCAACAGCACAGCCCGTGAGGTCTGGGAGGGCGGTGCCGGCGTCTGCCAGGACTACGCCCACGTCGCCTTGGGCGCGCTGCGCTCGATCGGGCTGCCGGCCCGCTACGTGTCTGGCTATCTGCATCCGGGGCGGGAGGCCCAGCCCAACATCAAGGTCAGCGGTGAGAGCCACTCATGGATCGAGTGGTGGTGCGGCAGCTGGGTGGCGTACGACCCGACGACGCGTCAACGGCTGTCCGACAGCTATGTCCGGGTCGGTCACGGCCGCGACTACGGCGACGTCGCGCCGCTGCGCGGGACGTACTCCGGCGGCGCGTCCAGCATGTTCGTCACGGTGGAGATGACCCAGCTCGGATGATCTTCCTCCTGCCCCGGGCGACCACTATGTTGGCGCCATGAGCAACTACGGTCAGCAGCCCTACGGGCAGAACCCTTACGGCCAGCAGCCGCCGAACCCCTACGCTCCCCAGCCCTACGGCCGGCCCCAGCAGCCGTACGGTCAGCCGCAGCAGCCGTACCAGCCGCAACAGCAGCAGCCGGCCTATCCCTCGCAGCCAGGCCAGCCGCCGTACGGCCAGGGCTATCCGCCGGCACCGCCCGGGCCGGGGCAGCCGCAGCAGTACGGGCAGCAGTCCGCGTCGACGTGGCAGCCGCAGCCGCCGGCGCCGCGCACCCCGACCAAGGTGGACCGGCCGATCGTGGTCGTCACGATGGACTTCGTCCCGGGTCGCCAGGTCAGCGAGGTGCTCGGCGAGGTGGTCGGCGTGGTCGCCCGGGGCCGCGAGCTGCCGCGCGAGCTGCGCACCGGCAACCCGGCCGAGGCGTACGTCTCGATGCTCACCACCTCCCGGCAGGACGCGGTCGGCCGGCTGGTCGAGATGGCCCAGGAGGCGGGCGCGAACGCGGTCGTCGGACTGCGCTATGACTGCAGCGAGATCACCCAGTCGCTCAGCGAGGTGGTGGCCTACGGCACAGCCGTGGTGCTCGCCCCCCTGCCGCAGGAGAGCGAGAGCTCGGCCGAGGACACGACCGCGGAACAGGACACGACGGCGAACCAGCCCGCGGCGACGGACTCGTCCGGTGCCGGAGACGAAACCGCCGAGGACCCGGACAGCACCAGTGTGCGCGCCGAGGGCTCGTCGGCGCTATCACCGCAGAGCGCACCGGCGGTCAGCCCGGCCCAGCCAGTGTCCGCACCCGCCCAATGGCCACCGCCGCAGCAGTGGCCACCGCGCGACTGACCTCCTCGCACGGAGCGGCTGGGCGACGGAACAGTCACCGCCGAGAGGCAATCCGCTGGCCGAATGCGCCCGGTCGGGTAAGAATGAGCGTATGAACGCCGATCAGACGTCCGCCGGGGAGTCCCCCGAAGAAGCCACCAAGCGCAAGTTCCGTGAGGCCCTGGAGGCCAAGAAGGGTCGCCGCGGCGAGGACCACATCGACGAGGGCCAGCCCACCGTGCACGCACACGGTCCGGTCGAGTCCAAGCGGGTCTTCCGCCGCAAGACCGGCTAGGCCCAGCTGACTGACCCGGCCAGGCTGACCCGGCCAGGCTGATCCCGTGCGCCGAGTCCCTCCCGGGGGCTCAGGCGCGGGCGAGCTGGATGCCGGCCTCGGTCACCAGGAACCGCACATCGGCCAGGGTGGTGACCACCGCGTCGGCGATCAGCTCCGCCGCCGGCGTGGTGGTCGTCACCGCCAAGGTGTGGCAGCCGGCCGCGTGCGCTGCCTGCAGGCCCTTCGGCGCGTCCTCGACCACCAGGCAGTGGGTGGGGTCGACACCGAGGCGCCGTGCCGCCTCCAAGAACGGGTCAGGGTGCGGCTTGCCGCGCTCGACGTCGTCGACGGTCACCACGACCGACGGCGGCTGCAGCTGGGCGGCCGCGATCCGGGCGGTGGCCAGCGGGCGCGTGCAGGAGGTGGCGATGGCGCTCTTGGCGTCGGCCAGCTCCGCCAGCGCCTCGGCAGCGCCGGGCAGCACGACGATGTCGTGGACATCGTTGATCTCCAGCTCGTTGATCCGTTCGATCGCCGCCTGGTGGCGATCCTCGGGCACCAGGGCGCGGACCACTCCGGCCGAGGGCACCCCGTGCTGGCCGGCCAGGTCCTCCGCACTCAGCCCGTGCTCGCCCGCCCAGATGGTCCAGGCGCGCACCACCGCCGGGGTGGAGTCGATCAGGGTCCCGTCCATGTCGAAGATGACGGCGTCGAAGGTCAGCTCGAAGAGCTTGTCGAGACTCACGTGTTGGCTACTTTCGGATCGTCGGCGCAGTCGGCGTTCGCCACTGCCGTACCGATTCTGCTAGATAGACCACAGCCAGCCAGCCGGCCAGCACCAACAGCACGACTCGCATGGCGGCCACCGGGTCCTGGGCGACGAGGGCCACGACCAGCAGCGCCACGGTCACCGCGACGATCCGCCCGTCGACCCCCAGCCCCGCCCGGGTGCCCCATCGCCCGGGTCGGGCCCCGGTCAGGCGGGTGGCATAGATCAGGTCGTAGCGGCGGTAGGCCACCACGGCCAAGAAGACGAAGACCTGAGGGCCCAGGGGCCCGATCCACAACACGGCGGCGAGCACCCCCGCCTCGGCGGCCCAGACCAGGGGCAGCGTCTGCCAGGCGAGCGGGGACCGCAGCGGCCGCCCGCAGGCCAGCCCGCAGGCCGCGGCGCCGAGGACGGCGCAGGCCACGGCGATCCCCAACCGGTCGGCCCCGATGGCCGCGATCGCTCCCAGCCAGAGCGCGAGGGTGACCGCGAAGCCGGCCGGAAACGGCAGCCGACCACACCGGGCGGCGATCCTGGCCAGCGGACCGAGGTCGAGCTGGTCGAGCAGCTCGTGCCCATCCGGCAGCTGTGCCGGTGCGGGACCGCGGCGCACCGCCAGCAGCAGCCGGCCGCCCTGGGTCCACGCCAGCGCCAGCCCCGAGGTGACGATGGCCGCGATCAGCACCCAGGTCGGACGGAGCGTGAGCAGCCCGAGCGACAAGATGAGATAGCGCTCAGCGATCGGGACATGGACGAGCTTCTTCAGCCAGAAGACGAGCACGTCGCGCCGGGTCGGTCGGCGCAGCGTGGTCCGTCCCGCGACGCCGTCATCGGCCACGTCCAGCGGCAACAGCGTCGGCCTGCTCTGCCTGCTCGGGGCCAGCCGATCGGTGTAGCTCTGGTCCTCGAGGTGACGCGCCGTGACCACGGCCATCGCCACGATGGCCAGCAGCCAGCCCGAGGAGTGACCCTGGCGAGTGGCGACCGAGGCCAGAGCGGCGAAGACGGCGTATTCCTTGACCCGGTCGCCGACGCCATCCAGCCAGGCGCCGAGGGTGGAGAACCGGCGGGTGAAGCGGGCGATCTCGCCGTCCATGCAGTCGATCACCAAGGCCAGCTGCAAGGTGACGGCGGCGACCACCCAGGCCACCGGTTGGCCCGACCAGATCAGCGCGGCGGTGAGCAGCCCCACCAGCAGGCTGACCAGGGTGAGGGCGTTGGGCGACCAGCCGAACCGCAGCCCGAGCGCCGTCCCGCGGCGGGACACGGGGCGGACGACGAACCGGGAGAAGAAGCCGTCGCCGCCGCGCGAAGCGGTCCGCAGCCGCTGTGCCCAGGGCGAGCCGGCAGCCCCGGACTGCGCGGTGGCGCCCCGGCGCCAGCCGAAGAAACCGAGGGTCTGGGGCGAGACGACCACCCCACCCCGGACCAGCGTGACCAGGGCCAGGTCGAACAGGTCCGGAGCCGGCGCGGTGACGGCGGCCGACCACAGCTCGGCCGCCCGGACACGATCGGCACCGGCGACCCGCAGCACCCCGACCGAGATGCGGTTGGGTCGTCCGACCTGATGGGAAGCACTCTGGGCGGACTCGATCGCCCGGCCGTCGGGTCCCACCCGCACGACGGTGGCGTGCTCCACGCCATCGACCGGCTGCGCCAGCTCGATCGAGTACGGATCGGCGACGAGCGCAGCGGTACGGTCCCCCGGGCGGTCCAGCAGGTCCAGCAGCGCCGGCCCGGAGATCTCCAGGTCGGCGGCGACCACCACCAAGGGGCGGCTGCCGGTGGCACCGGCGATCAGCGCCAGCGCGGCCAGGTCGGCGGCGGGCAGCGGGTGGTCGGCCAGTCCGAGCTCGGCGAAGGCCGCAGCCGTGACTGGTCGGGCGGGGCCAAGGAAGACGACGTCGGCCCCGGCGGAATGCCCGTGTACAGCACGTGCAGCCGGGCTGCCGATCGAAGCCTCGGGCATGGCGGCATGCTATCGCGGCCGGCGGCGGACCCCGCCCGACCAGACCCGGCCACGCCCACAGGTCCGCCTCACAGGCGGCCGTATGCCTGCAACGTCCGCAAGGCGTCGACGGTGACGGCGCCACGCCACTCCCAGGCCGCGACCGGACTCCATTTCGCCCAGTCGAAGTCCCAACCGCCATCGGGCTGCTGGCTCGCCTCGAGTGCGTCCACTGCCTGCTGCAGAACCGCTGGATCGAAGAGCCCCGTGCCGAAATGCGCCGGCCACGGTGCGATCACCAAAGGATCGAGCGCCTCATCCTCAGCGCCACCCTCGACCACGATGCGACCGTCGGCCGGCATCAGCCCACGGAGACGGTCGATCTCCACCTCGGCTCGGGCCCGGTCCGGCGTGGCGTCGAGGAAGTCGACGACATATTTGAAGGTGTACGCGTTGGCCGCTGACACGGCACCGAGCTGCGCCCAGCAGTAGGCGGCGGCGCCGACGAGCCACGGGTGATCGAGCTCCAGCCGCAGTGCCGCAGCAGTCAGCTGGACGGTGGCGAGCAGCGACGACTCCGGCGCGGGCAGCATCCAGGGAGCGGCCGGCTGGTCGGCAGCAGAAGCCAGCACGAAGGGAACTCCGCCGTCGTCATTGGTGACCGTGGCCAGCCAGTCGAGGCTGCCCAGGGCCAGGTCCTCGCGGTCGGCTGAGGCTGGGACCGTGGCGAGGATCTCCAGGGCGTACCGGACCGGGATGGGTTGGCTGGACGGACTCCGCAGGTCAGGTTCCAGCGCGCCGAAGCCACCGTCAGGATTGCGATAGGCACGCACCGCGGCGAGCACCAGCTCTGCCGGCAGGCCGTCGAAGGCGTGCTGGAAACGGCGGCGGTCCACCAGCCGGGCGTGGGTGTGCACAAAGGTCCGGGCGGCAGCGAGGTCGGTCACGACCCCAGCATCCCAACCGCGGTCAGGCTGCGCCAGAGCGTCCGAGCCGCCGCGTGGGAACCAGACCGATGGGCCAGCTGATTTCCGAAAAGGCATTGCTGAGTGAGCGCTCACTCAGTACGATCCACGGGTGCCCCGCGCAACCCCCCTTCCACCCGACGAGCGTCGGGCCCATCTCGTTTCGGTGACCGAACGGCTGATCGCCGAGCACGGTCGCATGGTCAGCACCAAGGAGATCGCGGAAGCCGCCGGAGTGGCGGAGGGGACGATCTTCCGCGCGTTCCCGAGCAAGGACTCGATCATCGATGCGATCGTGGCCGAGGCCTTCGACCCGCGCCCGACCTGCGACGAGATCGCCGCCGTTGACCCCACCCTCGACCTGCACGATCGACTGGTCGAGGTGACGACGATCATGCAACGCCGCATCCACCGGGTCGTCTCCTTGTTCAGCGCCTTGTCCGTCACCCGGTTCCAGGGTCAGAACAACTCCGAGCTCAAGGAGAAGCGTCACCGCGACGACCGGCTGCTGAACGACGCCATCACCGCGGTGATCATGCCCGACCGGGCGCTGCTGCGGATCGACCCCGAGGACGCTGCGAACCTGCTGCGCTCGCTCACCTTCACCGCCACCCACCCGATGCTCACCGAGCGCGGCCACACCACGCCCGAACAGATCGTCGACATCCTTCTCTACGGCGTCACCGAACGTAGCCAATGCGCGCCGCTCGCCGCACCTGCGGCGCCCGCCGCCATCCCGACCGAAGCTTCCGCGACGCCAGGCGCCGCATGATGACGAAAGGATCCGCATGCTGATCCAACTGCTGCGCAGCTATCTCGCGCGGTACAAGAAACTGCTCCTCGGGGTGCTGGTGCTGCAGTTCCTCGGCACCATGGCGGCGCTGTATCTGCCGAGCCTCAACGCCTCGATCATCGACGACGGCGTGGCCAAGGGCGACACCGGCTTCATCTGGAGCACCGGTCGGCTGATGCTGCTGGTCAGTGCGATCCAGGTCGTCTGCTCGATCGGCGCCGTCTACCTCGGGGCGCGGACCGCGATGGCCTTCGGCCGCGATGTCCGCGCCGCGATCTTCGACCAGGTCCAGACCTTCTCCGCCCGCGAGCTGAACAAGTTCGGCGCGCCGTCGCTCATCACCCGCAACACCAACGACGTCCAGCAGGTGCAGATGCTGGTGCTGATGACCTGCACCATGCTGGTCGCCGCCCCGATCACCATGGTCGGCGGCATCATCTTCGCGCTGCGCGAGGACGTCGGGCTGTCCTGGCTCGTTGTGGTCGCCGTACCGCTGCTGGGTGCGGCGGTCGGGATCCTGGTCAGCAAGATGGGTCCGCTGTTCCGCGTCATGCAGACCCGCATCGACGTCGTCAACCGGGTGCTGCGTGAGCAGATCACCGGCATCCGGGTGGTCCGCGCCTTCGTCCGCGAGCCGTACGAGACAGCCCGGTTCGCCCGCGCCAACGCCGACCTGACCGCGACCGCCACCTCGGTGGGCCGGCTGCAGGCGTCGATGTTCCCGATCGTGATGTTCGTGATGAACCTCTCCAGTGTTGCCGTGCTGTGGTTCGGTGCGCGACGGATCGACATCGGCGCGATGGAGATCGGCTCCCTCACGGCGTACCTGACCTATCTGATCCAGATCCTGATGTCGGTCATGATGGCGAGCTTCTTGCTGATGATCGCGCCGCGTGCCGCGGTCTGCGCCGAGCGGATCAAGGAGGTGCTGGACACCGACTCCTCGGTCGTGCTGCCGGCCAACCCGGTCACCAGCCTGCGCAGCACCGGCACCGTCGCCCTGCGAGCCGCCGAGTTCACCTATCCCGGTGCTGACCACCCGGTCGTCCGAGACGTGTCCTTCGACGCCCGCCCGGGCCAGACCACAGCCATCATCGGCTCCACCGGCGCCGGCAAGACGACCCTGATCTCGCTGATCCCGCGGCTGTTCGACGCCACCGGCGGGTCGGTGGAGGTGGACGGCGTGGAGGTGCGTGAGCTCGACGCCGACCTGCTGTGGAGCCGGATCGGTCTAGTCCCGCAGCGACCGTTCCTGTTCTCCGGCACCGTGGGCAGCAACCTGCGCTACGGCAAGCCCGATGCGACCGACGAGGAGCTGTGGCACGCCCTCCGGGTGGCCCAGGCCGCTGACTTCGTCGCCGAGATGACCGGTCAGCTGGACGCCCCGATCAGTCAGGGCGGCACCAATGTGTCCGGCGGGCAGCGCCAGCGACTGTCGATCGCCCGGGCGCTGGTGAAGAAGCCCGAGATCTACATCTTCGACGACTCCTTCTCGGCCCTCGACGTCACCACCGACGCCCGGCTCCGGGCCGCGCTGAAGGCGGAGACCCGGGAGGCGGCCGTGATCATCGTCGGCCAGCGCGTCGCCACCATCGCCGACGCGGACAAGATCTTGGTGCTGGAGGACGGAACCATCGTCGGCTCCGGCACCCACGACGAGCTGCTCGAGACGTGCGCCACGTACGTCGAGATCGTCAACTCCCAACTGAGCGCCGAGGAGGTGGCCGCATGACCAGCACGACACGCACCCAGGACGGGCCCGACGACCCCACGACGGACCCGGCACCGGCCACCGGATCGTCGGTGCCCACGCCGAAGGCGCCCGAGCGTCCCAAATACCAGCCGAACGCCGGGTCGCGGATGTTCGGTCAGGGGCCTGCGCCGGAGAAGTCGATGAACTTCGGGCCATCGCTGCGTCGGCTCCTCGGCCACCTGGCCCCCGAGCGCGTCGTCATGATCGCCGTCATCGCACTCGCCGTCTTCGGCATTGCGATGAGCGTGGTCGGGCCGAAGATCCTCGGCTGGGCCACCGACGTGATCTTCACCGGCATCATCGGCAAGCAGCTGCCGGCCGGAGCCAGCAAGGAGCAGGTGGTCGAGTCGCTGCGGGCGCAGGGCAACAACACCTTCGCCGACATGGTGCAGCGGCTCGACATCATCCCGGGCCAGGGCATCGACTTCGACCGGCTGGGGCAGATCCTGCTGCTCGCGTTAGGGCTCTATCTGGCGTCATCGCTGTTCTTGTGGCTCCAGGGCTATCTGCTCAACGGCGCGGTGCAGCGCTCCATCTACGCGATGCGCGCGGAGGTCGAGGCCAAGCTCAACCGGCTGCCGCTGCGCTATTTCGACCGGCAGACCCGTGGCGAGCTGCTCAGCCGAGTCACCAACGACATCGACAACGTCTCGCAAGCCCTGCAGCAGACGCTGAGCCAGCTGCTCACCGCCCTGCTGACCGTCATCGGCGTGGTGATCATGATGTTCGTGGTCTCGCCGACGTTGGCGCTGATCGCGCTGATCACCATCCCGGTATCGGTGCTGATCACCGGACTGATCGGCAAGCGGTCACAGAAGCTGTTCGTGCAGCAGTGGAAAACCACCGGTGAGCTCAACGGGCACATCGAGGAAGCCTTCACCGGTCACGCGTTGGTCAAGGTGTTCGGCCGGCAGCACGAGGTGGAGGAGGTCTTCGCCGAGAAGAACGAAGGGTTGTTCCGATCCAGCTTCGGCGCGCAGTTCGTGTCCGGCATCATCATGCCGGCCATGATGTTCGTCGGGAACCTCAACTACGTGGTCATCGCCGTCATCGGCGGCCTGCGGGTGGCGAGCGGCACCATGAACCTCGGTGACGTCCAAGCCTTCATCCAGTATTCGCGCCAGTTCACCCAGCCGCTGACCCAGCTGGCCTCGATGGCCAACCTGCTGCAGTCCGGAGTCGCCTCGGCCGAGCGGGTGTTCGAGGTGCTGGACGAGGAGGAGGAGTCGGTCGAAGCGGCCGGCGCCCTCAACCCGACCCGTGGCCGGGTGGAGTTCGACCACGTCCGGTTCGCGTATGACCCGGCGACGCCGCTGATCACCGACTTGTCCCTGGTCGCCGAACCCGGACACACGGTGGCGATCGTGGGACCGACCGGGGCCGGCAAGACCACCCTGGTCAACCTGATCATGCGGTTCTACGAGATCGACGGCGGGCGGATCACCCTCGACGGCGTCGACATCACCTCGGTCCCCCGCTCGGCGCTGCGGGCCAGCATCGGCATGGTGCTGCAGGACACCTGGCTGTTCCACGGCACGATCCGGGAGAACATCGCCTACGGGCGTCCGGACGCGACCGAGGCCGAGATCATCGCGGCAGCGGAGGCGACGTACGTCGACCGGTTCGTGCACTCGCTGCCGGACGGCTACGACACCGTGATCGACGAGGAGGGCAGCAACATCAGCGCCGGCGAGAAGCAGCTGGTGACCATCGCCCGCGCGTTCCTGGCCGACCCAGCGTTGCTCATCCTGGACGAGGCCACGAGCTCGGTCGACACCCGCACCGAGGTGCTGGTGCAGCACGCCATGGCGGCACTGCGCAGCGATCGGACCAGCTTCGTCATCGCTCACCGGCTGTCGACGATCCGGGACGCCGACGTGATCTTGGTGATGGAGAACGGCAACATCGTCGAGCAGGGCAGCCACGAGGAGCTGCTGGAGCGGCAGGGGCACTATTACGCCCTCTACAACTCCCAGTTCGCCGGCGCCGTCGAAGACGCGGAACCCGCTGGGGCCGAACCCGTGCCGGTCGGGCCGCCGGCCGGAGGCTGACGGTCCCCCGGCTTACCGGGGGGCCACGCCGTCGAGCAGGTTGGTGACCAGAGCCACCAGGAACTCGTCACTGACGGGCTCGTCCGGCACCAGCAGCCGGTGGTAGACCGCACCCCAGAGCTGATCGACGAGGACCTGGGCGTCGACCTCGGGACGGAGCTGCCCCTGCTCTTGGGCCCGGACCAGCCGTTCGCACGCGAGCTTGCGCCGGTTCGACGAATACAGCACCCGATAGGTGGCGGCAAGGTCCGGATCGGTCTGGGACTCACCGATCAGCTGGGTCAGCACGCGTCCGCCCGCCGTCTTGGTCATCACCGTGGCGAAGGCCCGCAACTGGCTGAGCAGGTCGGCGCGGATGTCCCCGGTGTCGGGGAAGGCCAGGGCCTTCTCGACGGCATGGAGATAACCGTCGAGGGCGAGCGAGCCACGCGACGGCCACCACTTGTAGATCGTGGTCTTGCTGACTGACGACAGCCGAGCGACTCGTTCGAAGGTGAGGTCGGCGATCCCCTCGCTGAGCAACAGCTCCCCGACGGTGCGCAGCACGTCTGCTCTGACCTCGTTGGCTGGACGCCGACCGCGGCCCCTGCGGGGTGCGGGCTGAGCGGGCTGGGTCGACACACTGTCCTTCCATCGTGGCGGGGGTGAGCCAGTCTAGAGACCCACCAGGGATCGCGTCGTCAGTCGACGGCATGGTCGGCGACGAGTCCCGGGACGACGATTGACGTCTCGACGCCAGGTAGGAAAGGCGCCGGTGGCCCGAGGCCTTCTCGTTTCTCAGTCGTGGAACGCGATGGTGGCCGATCGGGGTCAGGCCATGCCGCCGTTGACGTAGATCACCTGACCATTGATCCAGCGACCGGGGCCGGCGAGGAAGGCGACGGTCTCGGCCACATCGACCGGGGCGCCGAGGCGCTCGAGCGGGTTGCTCTTGGCGAAGTGCGCGACGGCAGCCTCATCCTTGCCGTTCAGGAACAGCGGCGTGGCCGTCGGTCCCGGGGCAACGGCGTTGACCGTGATGTCGCGGCCCCGCAGCTCGCGGGCGAGGACGAGCGTGATGGCCTCGACGGCTGCCTTCGAGGCGACGTAGGCGCCGTACGTCGGCAGCTGGGTGCGCGTGACGCTGGTGGAGAAGTTGATCAACGCTCCGCCGGCGCGCAGTCGGTTCGCCGCGAGCCGGCCGACGACGAAGGTCCCACGGATGTTCGTGCGGTGCATCCGGTCCAGGTCGGCGAGATCCAGCGACGCGATCGGCGAGAGGATCATGATGCCGGCGGTGTTGACGACGACGTCGATCCCGCCGACCGCCGACTCCATGGTGTCGAAGGCTTCACTCATCGCGACCTCGTCGGCGACGTCGCCGCCGACGGTGATGGCGGAGCCGCCCTTCTCGCGCACATCGGAGGCCAGCCGTTCGGCCCGGTCCGGGTTGCCGGCGTAATGGATCCCCACAGCGAAACCATCGTGGACGAGCCGTTCGACCACTGCGCTGCCGATGCCGCCGGCGCCGCCGGTGATCAGTGCCGTGCGGCTGGTGGTGGTGTTCATGAGGTACTCCTTTGATAATGGACGGCAAGTTCATATAACCATGGAAATGGTCGCGTCGTCCACATAATTGGAGATCCCTCGTCGATCGGTTGTCGAAGAGCTCGCCAACAGCGACGGGTCAGCTGATCGCGCGCGCACCCGAAGTTGACCGATGTTGCGCCCGCCGGCCTACTGCCGGCTGGACTCAGAGCTGAGCCACCAGCTCCGCCAGACGGTCACGGTCGAACCCCATCGCACCGAAGCCCGCCAGGGTGCTCATCGGCATCGTCCCGACCACCCGGATCATCTCCTCGTTCAACACCGCGCCCGGTCCGCCGCCGCTGCTCATCAGCTCCCGTCCGCGCGGGTTCGCCAGCCATTCCTGCAGCGTCGAGTCAGCTGTGAGTGGTGCGGCGATCGTCGGCGCCTCGATGGCGAGAACCACGGTGGCAGCCAGGTCGCGACTCGACGTACCGACACCGATCGCGAAGTCGCCGGACTCGACCACCCAGCGGCGATGGACGACCGACCAGAACGCGAACGAACGCTCGTCCAGCTCGAGGCTCACCTCTCGGCTCTCCCCCGGCTCCAGCCAGACCTTGGCGAACGCCTTCAACTCACGCACCGGCCTGCTGACCGAGCACGCCAGGTCGCCGACGTAGACCTGGACCACCTCAGCGCCGGCCACGGCTCCGGTGTTGGTCACCGTGGCGGTCACGGCCACGGCCAGGTCGCCGTCGGCCACTGAGCCGGTGATCGTTGCGTCGATGCCGGTCAGCGCGAAGGTGGTGTAGGACAGCCCGAACCCGAACGGATAGCTCACCTGCTGGTCGAGCTTGTCATAGCCGCGATAACCGATGAACAGGCCTTCGCCGTAGCGCACCACCTGGGAGTCGCCGGGGAAGTTCAGGTAGGACGGGTTGTCCTCCAGCCGCAGCGGCAGACTCTCGGCCAGCTTCCCGGAGGGATTCGCCGCCCCGAGCAGCAGATCCACCGCCGCGCTGCCGCCGGCCTGGCCACCGAGCCAGCACTCCAGCACCGCAGCCACCTGGTGCTCCCAAGTGGACAGCCGGACCGCCGAACCGTTGGCGAGCACCACGACCGCCCGGTCGTGCACCGCAGACACCGCGTCGACGAGCCGCAGCTGGTTCTCCGGCAGGTCGAGATGGGTACGGTCGAAGCCCTCCGACTCCGCAGCCGACGGCAGCCCCAAGAACAGCAGCACGTGATCGGCGCCGCGAACCGCCGCCACCGCCTCCTCGCGCAACGCCTCATCATCTGGGCCCGGGTCAATGGTGAACCCCGGGACGAAGACCAGCTCGACGTCGCCACCCAGCGCTGCGGTCAGCGCCGCGAGAGCGTCGTCGACCCGGGTCGGGTTCACCTGCGAGCTGCCGGCTCCCTGATAGCGCGGGGTCCGGGCGAACTCGCCCACCACCACCACCTTCGCTCCGGCCACCGGCTGCAGCGGCAGCACCGCAGCGTCGTTCTTCAACAGCACCGCCGCCTCCTGGGCTGCTCGGCGGGCCAGGGCGTGGTGCGCGTCCAGGTCCAGCCCCGGCCCCTCGGCCTGCGTCAGCTGCACCCGTTCGGCTGACGCCGGCTGTGCTTTGGCGACCAGCGTCAACACCCGACGGACGGCGAGGTCCAGCAGATCGGTGGGCAGTGCCCCGGACTCGACCGCCTCGATCAGCGCGACATCACTGTGGCCGAGCGCCGGTGGCATCTCCAGGTCCAGCCCCGCCATCAGCGAGGCGACCCGGTCGTGCACCGCGCCCCAGTCCGACACCACCAGACCCTCGAAGCCCCACTCGTCGCGCAGCACCTCGGTCAGCAACCAGTGGTGCTCACTGGCGTACGTCTGGTTCACCTTGTTGTAGGCGCACATCACCGTCCACGGCTGCGCCTGCTTCACCACCCGCTCGAAGGCGGGCAGATAGATCTCGCGCAGCGTCCGCTCGTCCACCTCGGCGCTGACCCGCAGCCGGTCGTCCTCCTGGTTGTTGGCCGCGTAGTGCTTCAGCGACGTCCCGATGCCCTGACTCTGCACGCCCTGCACCATCGCGGTGGCCAGCTCACCGGCCAGCCACGGGTCCTCGGAGACATACTCGAAGTTGCGCCCGCACAGCGGCGACCGCTTCATATTGATGCCCGGACCGAGCAGCACCGAGACACCCCAGTGCTTGGTCTCGCGCCCCAGCGCCTCGCCCACCTCGCGGAACAGCTCGACGTTCCACGACGAGCCCAACCCGGCCGCGGTGGGGAAACAGGTGGCCGGCACGCTGCCGCCGATGCCGACGTGGTCGGCCTCGTCCATCTGCGCCCGGAGCCCATGCGGTCCGTCGGCGACCATGATCCTGCTGACGCCGAGTCGCTCCACCGGAGCCGTGTGCCAGAAGGTGGAGCCCAGGCACAACGACGCCTTCTCGGCCAGCGTCAGCTCGGCTATCACGGCGTCGACATCGAACGGTGCGGCGGGGTCAACGGTCATCGGGGCTCCTCGACGGTGAGTGTGGTGGGTCCATGTCTAGCACCGACCCGCCGGTTCCGAGGGCCGACCGGCTACCCCGGTGATCGCGGCAGGAAGCGACGGAAGGTCAGGTTCAGCCGCGGACCGACCGGCCGGGTGGTCTTGGGCACTGCATGGGCGTACGCGCTCTGCGACTCCCCACTCATCACCAGCAGGTCGCCCTGACCCAGGTCCCAGGTCCACCGTTGGCGGGTCACACGATGCCGCAGCGCGAACCGACGCCGAGCGCCCAGGCTGACCGAGGCGATCGTGGGACGGGGACCGAGCTCCGGCTCGTCGTCGCTGTGGTAGCCCATCGAGTCCGAGCCGTCGCGATACAGGTTCGCCAGGCAGGAGTTGAACCCGAGGCCGAGCTCGTCGGCCAGTCGGTCCCGCAGCGCCGCCAGCGCCGTCGGCCAGGGTGACGGCGCGTTCACCACCCCCGAGTACGTGTACGGCTGGTCAGCGATCCAGCAGGTCAGCCGGGGCGTCGGCACCGTCCGCCCGAACAGGGTGATGTCGTGTTGTTCCCAGCTGATCTCGTTGACCAGCGCCTCGAACGTGGCGGCCGGCTCGTGCACCCAGCCGGGCCACAGGCGGACGCAGTCGGGCGCCGGATCCGGCTGCGTCGAGGCCATGGCGCCCACCGTACCCACCGGGAGCGGGGCCCCGCCCGAGCTCACTCGTTGTCGCATGCGGACCGGGAGCGCACTATGGACTCGTGCACCAGCGAGCGAGCAGGCCCTCCTCCGCCGACACCCCTGCAGCCCGGTGGTGGTCGCGCGGCAGCGGCGTCGTGGCCGGCCTGGCCGGGCTGGCCATCGCCGAGCTCGCTGCGGCGTTCGTCTCCCCCGCCGGCTCGCCCGTCACCGCGGTCGGCGCGCTGATCATCTCCGCGCTCCCCGCCGGGCTGGTGAACTGGGGCAAGGACACCCTCGGTCTCGCCGACAAGCCCATCCTGATCGGCATCATCACCCTCGGTGTCTTGGTGCTGTGTGGCCTGGCCGGGCAGCTGGAGCGTCGCCGGCACTATCTGGGTGCAGTGGTCTTCGCCGTCGTCGCCGCGATCGGACTGCTCGGCGTCGCCACCCGCCCCAGCGCCACCGCGGCCAGCTACGTCCCGACCGTGGTCGGGCTGCTGGCCGGTTATCTGATCCTGAACAGCCTGGTGGTCCGGCTGGCCCGCTGGCAGCCGCGCCGAGGCCGCAACGACGACCCCGATGCCTACGCCGGCGCCGTGGCCCCGGCGCGGCGGCAGTTCCTCGGCTGGACGCTTGTCATCGGCGCCCTGTCCGTGGCCGGTACGACCCTCGGGCGAACCTTCACCGCCGCCGCCAACGCCACCCTGCGGGCTCGCGAGGCGGTACGCCTCCCGGCTGCCGCCACACCGGCCCCGCCCGTCCCGGCCGGGGCCGACCTCGGCGTTGCCGACCTCACCCCGTACGTCACCGCCAATGACGACTTCTATCGGATCGACACCGCGCTGCAGGTGCCGACGATCAATCCGGACAAGTGGCAGCTGACGATCACCGGGATGGTGGAGAACGAGATCACTCTCGACTTCGCCGGCTTGCTGGCCAGGCCGCTGGTCGAACACGTCGCCACCTTGACCTGTGTCTCCAACGAGGTCGGCGGGACCCTGGTCGGCAACGCCTCGTGGCTCGGGTTCCCGATCCGGGAGCTGCTCGCCGAAGCGCGACCGACCGCGGGCGCCGACATGGTGCTGTCGACCAGCGAGGACGGCTGGAGTGCGGGCACACCGCTCGACGTGCTCACCGATCCGAACCGGCAGGCGCTGCTGGCAGTGGGGATGAACGGCGAGCCGCTGCCGGTCGAGCACGGCTTCCCCGTGCGGATGGTCGTCCCCGGCCTCTATGGCTATGTGTCGGCCACCAAATGGGTGACCAGTCTGCGGGTCACCACGTTCGCCGACGACCAGGGCTACTGGACGCCGCGCGGCTGGTCCGAGCGCGGCCCGATCAAGCTGGCATCACGGATCGACACCCCGCGGGACAGCAGCATCGACGCCGGTACGGTCGCGGTCGCCGGCGTGGCCTGGGCGCAGCACACCGGTCTGGCCAAGGTCGAGGTGCAGATCGACGACGGAGCCTGGCAGCCTGCCGAGCTCGCCGACACCACCGGTCCGGACACCTGGCGGCAGTGGAAGCTCAGCTGGGACGCCACCACCGGCGACCACACCCTGCGGGTCCGCGCCACCGACGCCGACGGGAAGGTCCAGACGGACCTCCGAGCCGATCCGGCTCCCGACGGGGCCTCCGGCCGGCACGAGATCAGCGTCTCAGTGCGCTGATCACCGCGCTGGCGCCATCTCCTGCATCCCCACCACCCGCAGCAGTGCCAGGGCCTCCGCGGCGGGCGTACCCGGCTCGGCGGAGTAGACGATCACCGACTGGTCGGCGTCCGGCAGCACCATGGTGTCGCAGTCGAGCACGATCGGGCCGATGGTCGGGTGCTCGATGGTCTTGCGCTGGCTGCGCCACGGCGCCGTCGCGCCCTCCTCCCACAGGCGACAGAACTCGACGCTGCCGGCCCGCAGCTCGGCCAGCAGCCGGCGGAGCCCCGGGTCGTCGGGATACCGGGCCGCGGTCGCCCGCAGACTGGCCACCGACTGCACCTCGGTGGCCTTCCGCTCCTCGGTGCTCATTGACACCCGCCCAAGCTGGGGGGCGTCCGGGTCGCCCAGGAACCGCTGCCAGATGATGTTGCGCCGATCCCGCGGGACCGCGGAGAGGTCACCCAACAGCGCCGAGGTCATCCGGTTCCAGGCGAGGATGTCGCCCTTGGCGCTGATCACCAGCACCGGCAGGTCGGCCAGCCGGTCCAGCAGCCGCTGGACACTCGGCCGGACCAGCTCCTCGATCCGTCCCGGTCGCGGCGGGACGCTGCCGGCCAGGTGGAAGAGCTGGTCACGTTCGTCGTCACTCAGCCGCAGCGCCCGAGCCAGTGCCCCCAGCACGGAAGCCGAGGGCCGCGGACCGCGGCCCTGCTCCAGCCGGACCACGTAGTCGACGCTGACGCCCGCCAGCTGGGCCACCTCCTCCCGCCGCAACCCGGTGACCCGGCGCCGGTCGCCGGCCGGCAGACCGACGTCGGCAGGCGACAACCGCGCCCGGCTCCGGCGCAGCACGGCGGCCAGCTCTGCTCGGTTCATGGTCCCAGCATCCCCCCTGGGCGCCGATCCTGCCTGGGACTCCCGATCCCAGGCTTCGCCAGCCCTGGAAGACCTTCAGAGACCGCCCGATGCTCAGAACATGACACATGAACTCTCTGCCCCATCCGTCCTCATCACCGGCGCCAACCGGGGTCTCGGCCGCGAGGCGGCCCGTCGCCTCAGTGCCCTTGGCTGGACCGTCTGGCTGGGCTCGCGCGACCTCACCGCCGGCGAGCAGGTGGCTGCCGAGGTGGCCACCGCCGGCGAGGTGCGTCCGATCGCCCTGGACGTCACCGACGACGCGTCGGTGGCCGCGGCCGCCAACACCATCGCCGCCGCCGCCGACTCCCTCGACGTGCTGCTCAACAACGCCGGGATCACCGGCCGCCATCTGTCGCCGGCCGAGACGACGCCCGCCCATTTCCTGCCGGTCTACGGGGTGAACGTGCTCGGCCCGGTCCGCACCACCCAGGCACTACTGCCACTGCTGCAGCGGGCCACCGCACCCCGGGTCGTGATGGTGTCCAGCGGCGTCGGGTCGTTCGGGGTCACCACCGACCCCGAACGGCTCGAGTCGACACTGCAGTCGCTGGTCTACCCCTCGTCGAAGGCGGCGCTCAACATGATCACCAGCCAGTACGCCAAGGCGTTCCCGGAGATCTTCTTCGCCTCGGTGGATCCCGGCTACACCGCCACCGACCTGAACGGGCACAGCGGCACCCAGCCGGTCGAGGTGGGAGCCGAGGTGCTGGTCCAGGCGGTCACCGGCAGGCCGGAACGTCCCAGCGCTCCTTCTTCGACGCCGCCGGGACGCTCCCCTGGTGAAGGACTACTGGCCGCCGATCTTGTCGTCGGCGGTCTGCTCGCCCTTCTCGATCTGCTCGGCACCCTTGCCGCCGGTCTTGGCCTCGGCGGCGTCACCGGCCTTCTCGATGCCCGCGTCGCTGGCCTTCTCCTCGCCGGCGTCGCCGGCCTTGTTCTTGAGCTCGTCCAGTCCCATGTCCACTCCTTGTCGAATATTCGACCGACGATAAGGTCGGCCGTCCTTCACGGGTCTCTACCCGCTCCGGTCCCGCACTAACGCCGCTCCACGTGTCGGCGCCGGGGAACCGGGGTGGTGGCACTAGGTTGCAGGAGTGCGGATCGCGGTAGCGAAGGAGCCCCAGCCGGGTGAGGCCAGAGTCGCGATGGTCCCGGACCTGGCGGCCCGCCTGGTGGCGGCCGGGCATGTGGTCAGCGTCCAGCCGGGGGCGGGCCTCGGCGCGCTGCACACCGATGCGGACTACCTGGCCGCCGGTGCGGACCTCGACGAGGAGCTGAGCAGGGCTGAGCTGGTGCTCAGCGTGCAACCGCTCGACGCCAACCAGCTGGATCGTCTGGCCCCCGGCACGGCGACGATCTCCTTCTTCGCCGCCAACCAGCGGCTCCACGAGGTGGCTCGACGGCGGGAGCGGCAGCTCAGCACCTTCGCCATGGAGTACGTCCCGAGGATCTCCCGTGCCCAGTCGATGGATGCCCTCACCTCGCAGTCGATGGTGGCCGGCTATCGCGCGGCCATCGTGGCGGCGGGCCGGCTGCGGCAGTTCTTCGGCCTGAGCATGACGGCGGCGGGTACGGTCCCGCCGGCGCAGGTGGTCGTGCTCGGCGCCGGTGTCGCCGGGCTGCAGGCCATCGCCACCGCCCGCCGGCTGGGCGCGGTGGTCAAGGGCTACGACGTCCGCTCCGCCGCGGCCGAGGAGATCCGCTCCCTGGGCGCGATCGCGATCGACCTCGAGCTGCCCACGCTGGAGGGCGCCGGCGGCTACGCCCGGGAGATGAGCGAGGAGCGTGCGGCGCTGCAGCGGGAGCGCCTCACCCCCTATCTGGCCGCCGCCGACGCGTTGATCACCACCGCGTCGGTCCCCGGCCGACGGGCGCCGATCCTGGTCACCACCGCGATGGTCGAGCAGATGCGGCCCGGCTCGGTGGTCGTCGACATCGCCGCGGACTCCGGCGGAAACGTGGAGGGAGTGCGGGCCGGTCAGGTGGTCCGGGTGGGGGCCGCACAGGTGTGGGGTGGCGCCAACGTGCCCAGTCAGATGCCTGCCCCGGCCAGCCGTCTCTATGCCCAGAACGTCTTGGCGGTGATCGAGCTGCTCACCACCGATGGCGCCTTCACCCCCGACTTCACCGACGAGATCGTGGCCGCGATGTGCATCACCCACGCCGGGGACGTACCGCACCACGCGACTCGGGACCTGCTCACCGGCGGAAGGCAGGAATCATGAGCGAGGGCATGGTCTGGCTGACCATCTTCGTGCTGGCGGTGTTCGTCGGCATCGAGGTGATCTCCAAGGTCTCCTCCATCCTGCACACGCCCCTGATGTCGGGCGCCAACGCCATCCACGGCGTCATCCTGGTCGGTGCGGTGCTGGTCGCCGGCTCGGCCGACTCCACCGGGGTGCTCGCTCTCAGCTTGGCCGCGGTGGTTCTCGCCTCCATCAACCTGGCCGGCGGCTTCGTGGTCACCGACCGGATGCTGCAGATGTTCTCCGGCCGCCGACGGCCGGCGAAGGACCGGCCTGGAGTCGACCGATGAGTGGCGTGGTGCCGCAGCTGGCGTACCTGGTCGCTGCGGTCTGCTTCATCCTCGCTCTCAAGGGCCTGTCCCATCCCCGAACCGCCCGACGCGGCAACCTCGTCGGTGCACTCGGCGCGGTGCTGGCGTGTGTCACGGTCTTTCTCAGCGCGGACCTGCGCCACCTGGTTCCGATCCTGATCGCTATCGCTGCCGGAACAGCTATCGGGGTGGTCGGTGCCTACCGGGTCCGGATGACCCAGATGCCGCAACTGGTGGCGCTGTTCAACGGCGTGGGCGGTGGCGCGGCCGCGATCGTGGCGCTGGTCGAGCTGCACCACGCCACAGGCCCGGGCAGCAGCGGCGCACTGGTCGAGCTGCTGGCCAGCGCCTTCACCATCGTCGTCGGAGCCGTCAGCTTCGCCGGCTCGGTCGTCACCTTCGCCAAGCTGCAGGAGCTGATGACGACCCGGCCGGTGGTGTTCCTCGGCTATCCGGTGGCGTACGCCGGGGTGATGGTGATCGCCGTGGCGGTGGCCGCCACGTTGCTGTTCATCCCGTCGCTGGCGCTGGGGCTGCTGCTGGCTGCGGTCGGCCTCGCCCTCGGCGTGCTGCTGGTGCTGCCGGTCGGCGGCGCGGACGTGCCGATCGTGATCTCGCTGCTGAACGCCTTCACCGGCCTTGCCGTGGCGGCCAGCGGCTACGTGCTCGGCAACCCGATGCTGCTGGTCGCCGGCACCCTGGTCGGGGCGGCCGGCACCCTGCTCACCCGGATGATGGCCGCCGCCATGGGCCGCTCGCTGGTCAGCACGCTGTTCGGTGCGCTCAAGGGCGGGTCCACCCTCGGGGCGCTCACCGCGAGCGAACGACCGGTGAAGTCGGCGTCCCCGGACGACGTGGCCATCCTGCTCGGCTACGCGGACCGGGTGATCATCGTTCCCGGCTACGGGCTGGCGGTCGCCCAGGCCCAGCACACCCTGGCCCAGCTGGTCGACGTGCTGCTGGAGCGCGGCACCCGGGTGGACTACGCCATCCACCCGGTGGCCGGGCGGATGCCCGGTCACATGAACGTGCTGCTGGCCGAGGCCCAGGTGCCGTACGAACAGCTCAAGGAGATGTCGGAGATCGACGCGGAGTTTACCCGGACCGACGTGGTCTTGGTCGTCGGGGCCAACGACGTTGTCAACCCGGCCGCGGAGACGACGCCGAGCGCGCCGATCTATGGCATGCCGATCCTGCACGCCAACCGGGCGCGGCAGGTGGTCTTCCTCAAGCGGTCGATGCGACCCGGGTTCGCCGGCATCGAGAACGAGCTGCTGTTCGAGCCGACGACCACGTTGTTGTTCGGGGACGCCAAAGACACGATGGCCAAGCTGCTGGCCGCGGTGAAAGCACTCTGACTGCGCCCGCCACCGTCGTAGCGCCAGCAGCCAGGCCTGAGGTCATCGCTTTCGAGAGAAGCGCTCCTCTCGTTCAGCCGGCGTCAAGAGCTCGAGCTCGGCCAGCACCTCGGGCGGGTAGGAGGTGACGACGTCGGCGGAGAACGGTGACACGACCGAGTGCACAACGTTGCCGCGAAACACTTCCACCAGCGAGAACGAGTGGTCGCGATCCGTCCCGATGAACTCTCGCGGGCCCCATAGCGGGTCGATGGTGTAGCACGTCGCCGACGCTACGGACACGGGGATCCCGGCGATGGTCCCGAAGGTCGGATAGTGCAGGTGACCGGCCAGCACTGCCCGGACGTCGGTTCCGGCGAGAACCCGCGCCAGCCGATCCACGTCGCGAAGCTCGACGATCCCCATCACCCGGACCGGAGTGGGAAGCGGTGGATGATGCAGCGCGAGGATCGTGCCATCGGGCGACGGCACCGCGAGCTCGTTGGCCAACCACTCGAGCTGATCATCATCGAGCGCGCCATGGTGATAGCCGGGCACCGAGCTGTCGAGGGCAATCAGACGAAGTCCTTTGACCCTCACGACCCGATCCTGGGACCGGACCTCCGATTCCTGATAGAGGCGCTCGGCGAACGGTGACCGCTCATCGTGGTTTCCCATCACCCACAGCAGCTCGGCGCCGAGTCGACCGGCCAGCGGCTCCAGCAGCCGAGCAGCGCGGTCATAGGCGTCGGGCTCGCCCAGGTCGGCGATATCCCCCGTCACGACGATGGCGTCGGCACTTTCCACCAGCTCCGAGATGCGAGCGACCGCCGCCACCAGCGCTCGGTCGGTATCCACCACGCCGAACTGCAGCCGCCGTTCAGCCAGGAAGTGCAGGTCACTGAGGTGCAGGATCTTGTAGGTCGGTTCGGGGTGCTGTCCGAACTGCTTCACGTAGGTTCCATTCGGTCGCTGGTGGACGGGAGCGACCCCGTCGGCGAAGCCGAGCGGAACCGCTGCGGCGATCCTGTCATCAACCCGCGGATCGCAGCGGCAGCGCCGCGCAGCCGACTCGCGCCGCGATCAAGAGCCCCGGCCGAACCGCGACGCTCGCTCCCGCGTCCGCCCTGATGCGTACGGCGCTACGTCGAGATGCGTAGCGACGTGTCATCTAGGGACCGATGTGCGCGCTCCCGTGGGCCCCCAGGGTTGACGGCGTGACGACATTCGGCGCCAGCCCGAATCCTGCCGGGAACCGTTCGAACCGCAAAGAAAGCTTTGCAAATGTTTCTTTGTGATCTAGTCTCGGATCATGTCCGAGCCATCGAGCCCGCCCCGGAGCGTCCAGGTCACCGCCGAGAACCTGAAAGGTCTGGCCCATCCACTGCGGACCCGCATCCTCGGGCTGCTACGGATCGAGGGTCCGGCCACCGCGACGATGCTGGCCGAGCGGCTGGGACTGACCAGCGGCGCGCTGAGCTATCACCTGCGCCAGCTCGAGCGCTACGGATTCATCGAGGACGACCAGAGCCGCGGCAACCGTCGGGACAGGTGGTGGAAGGCGGCGCACGAGATGACGAGCTTCGCCACCCTCCGCGACGATCCGGACCTCACCGATGAGGCGGACAGCATGACCGAGCAGCTGGCAGCCCGGTCGATCGAGCGACTGGCCAGCGCGGCCCGGGCGCAGCGCCACTGGCCCACCGAGTGGCGCGAAGCCTTCGACGTCTCGGATCTGGTGCTGGACCTCACCGCCGCGGAGGCGCGCCAGCTCAGCGAGGACCTGAGCCACCTGGTCGAGCGCTATCGGCGCCACGATCCCGCGGCCGAGCTCGAGCCGGGACGACTGCCGTACCTGCTGCAATACCAGGGATTCCTGCTGGACGGGGACTAGTGAGCAGCCGTACGCCCCTGGTCAGCCTGCTGGTGGTGATAGGTGTGGCCAATATCGGCATCCGCGTCTCCGCCATCGCCATCCCCTGGTTCGTGCTCACCAGCACCGGATCGGCCGCCCAGACCGGGCTGGTCGCGGCCTTCGAGCTGGGGCCGTACGTGGTCGCGAAGGCCCTCGGCGGTCCGATCGTCGACCGCCTCGGGCAGCGACGGGTCAGCATCGTCGCCGACGTGACCAGCGCGGTGCTGATCGGCCTCATCCCGATCTGCCACGTCGTCGGTGCTTTGAACCTCCCACTGCTGCTGATGCTCGTCGCCCTCGCCGGCGCTCTGCGAGGTCCTGGTGACAACGCCAAGGACACCTGCGTGCCACTGGTGGCAGAAGCCGCCAACACCCCACTGTCCCGAGTGACCGGCCTGTTCGGGGCGGTCGAGCGCAGCTCGGGTCTGATCGGGCCCGCACTGGCTGCGGGGATGATCGCGGCGTTCAGCCCCACCGGCGCGATCGCTGCCACCGCCGTCTGCTTCGGGCTCAGCGCCGTTGTGGTGTTGGTGGGCCTGCCGCGCTCCCTCGGCACCCCTGCAGTGGTCGATGCGTCCGCCCCGACCACCGGCTATCTGCAGCAGCTGCGCGAAGGCCTGACCTTCCTGCTGGCCGACCGCCTGTTGGTCACCTTGGCGGCGATGATCCTGGTCACGAACCTTCTCGACACCGGCAAGACCGCGGTGTTGCTGCCGGTGTGGGCGAACAACGGGGGCCACGGCGTCGGCGCCATCAGCCTGCTGCTGACCTGTTT
Source organism: Microlunatus sp. M237 (assembly GCF_056896895.1). NCBI lineage: Bacteria > Bacillati > Actinomycetota > Actinomycetes > Propionibacteriales > Propionibacteriaceae > Microlunatus > Microlunatus sp. M237. Next base: position 1,201,934 of record NZ_JBXHBL010000001.1, read on the forward strand.
CGCCACCTGCTCGGTGCTCAGTTCGCTGATCGCCAGCTGGATCGGGCACCGGCTGCCGCGTCGGCTCACCTACTTCACGGCGTTCTTCATTGCCGGTCCCCCGCCGTTCGTGGTGCTCGGTCTCGATCTCCCGCTCTGGGTGGTCACTGTCGCCTACGCCGTCGGCGGATTCGCCTCCGGCTTCCTCAACCCGATGCTGAGCGCCATCCTGTTCGAACGGATCCCCCGTCCACTGCTGGGGCGGGTGGGCGGCCTGGTGGATGCGGTGGCCTGGTCGGGCATGCCCTTCGGCGGGCTCGTCGCCGCCGCCTTGATCGCCCTCACCGGCCTATCGCCGGCCTTCTTCGTCTTCGCCGGCTGCTATCTCCTCGCGACCCTGTTGCCCGCGCTGGTCGGCCGGGCCTCCTTCGACCCGCCAGAGGAGAACCCCACCGCGGAGCGGGCCCCCAACCCGGCTCAGCCCGACAGCCCGGGCAGCACGACAGCCACCACCAGCCCTAGGACCGGCGCCGCCACCAGCCCGAAGGCCAAGGCGTAGACGGCGCACGACAGCATCCGCAGCCGACGGTCCTGGGGCTGGCTCAGCCGCTGCACCCGGGCCACCGTGGTGTCGCCGCCGGCCCCCAGCGCGGCCACCGGCACCGGGGAACCGGCCATCCGGACCAGCGCCCGCGCCAGCGGCAGCGGACCCGTCCGCCGGCGGGCGGCGTCATCAGCCAGCATCTCCACCAGCAGCCGGCACTGCACCGACGGGATCTCGGAGCGGACCACGATCGGGAAGGCGCGGTGCAGGGCCAAGAACGCGTCCAGGACCAGGTCGTGCCGGGCCCGGACGTGCGCGGTCTCGTGCTCCAGCACCGCGGCCAGCTCGTCTCGCGACAGCGCCGACAGGGTTCCCTCGCTCAGCACCACCCGGGACTCACGCAGGCCGGGCAGACAGTAGGCGACCGGCAGCTGCTCGGACAAGATGCGCAGGCCGGACAGCGGTGACGTCTCGTCGATCTGGCCGAGCAGGTCAACCGCTGCGCGGTGCCGACGACGACGAGCAGTGGTGGTGTGCGCGACCGTGACCAGTGACCAGGCCAGCCGGAGGACGACCGTGACGGTGAAGAGCAGGATCAGTCCGTACAGCACCAGCTCGAGCAGCGGCAACGCGGCGAGCGGCTGGGTCGGGTCGACCTGGGAGGCGACGATCAGCACCCCGGCTCCGATCACCGACACCAGCGCCGCGACCGAGCCGGCCTGCCACAGCACCACGGCGGCCCGCGGCACCCGGTGGAGGAAGCGCCACCGGGCGACCCACAGCGGTCCGGGACCGATCAGGACCAAGGCGCCGAGACCCAGCGCCAGCGCAATCATGAACTGGGGGCGACAACCGAGCCGGTGCCACGGACATCGACCCGGGCAGCGGTCGGGGCGGCTTCGAGTCGAGCCAGCGCCATCCGCATCGCCTCCGCCTCCTCGGTGCTGATCCGGTCCACGAAGGCCACCAGAGCGGCCGTGCGATGGGCCTGGTCGCCCTCCAGAGCGGTGTGCATCACCTCGGCCACCAGCTCTTCCCGCGTCTGCGCCGGGGCATAGCGATAGGCCCGCCCATCACGCTCACGCAGCACTAGACCCTTCTTCGCCAACCGGTCCAGCACGGTCATCACGGTGGTGTACGCCAGCGCACGGTCCCGGGTGAGGGCCAGATGCACCTCGCGGACTGACTGCGATCCCGACGCCCCCGACCCCGCCCACAGCTGCTCCATCACGCTGCGCTCCAGGTCACCCAGGCTGTTCACGCCGCCATTGTGCCCTACGACGTGATACGTACTACACCGATCAGTACTACGTGACTGAGTACGACGTTCCGTAGTAGGTTCTGAGGGTGACTTCAGGAGAGCCTCGATGAGTGCCGAATCGCTTGCCCGCTGGCAGTTTGCCATCACCACCGTGTATCACTTCTTCTTCGTGCCGGTGACCCTGAGCCTCGCGCCGTTGGTGGCGGGGCTGCAGACCGCCTGGGTCCGCACGGGCAACGAGAAATACCTGAAGCTGACCAAGTTCTTCGGCAAGCTGTTCTTGATCAACTTTGCCCTGGGTGTCGTCACCGGCATCGTCCAGGAGTTCCAGTTCGGGATGAACTGGAGCGAGTACTCCCGCTTCGTGGGCGACATCTTCGGGGCGCCGCTGGCGCTGGAGAGCCTGCTCGCGTTCTTCCTCGAGTCCACCTTCTTGGGCATCTGGATCTTCGGCTGGGACCGGCTCCCGAAGAAGCTGCACCTGGCCATGATCTGGCTGGCCGCGCTCGGCTCGACCTTGAGCGCCTACTTCATCCTGGCCGCCAACTCCTGGATGCAGAACCCGGTCGGGTTCACCTACAACGCCGAGCGTGGCCGCGCCGAGCTGACCGACTTCGTGGCCGTGCTCACCAACCCGGTCGTCCTCATCACCTACCCGCACCAGCTCTTCGCCAGCTTCATGGTCGGCGGGGCCTTCTTGGCCGCGGTCGCCGGCTGGCACCTGTTGCGGCCCGAACGCGCCGACGACACCGCCGAGTCCACCCCGGCGGCCGACACGATCGAAGGCGGCCCAGCGGTCACCGGCGCGGTCGAGGGCGGCACCGCCGCGGCGGCGCCGACGACTTCCACCGCGGACCGGGCAGCCTTCCGCACCGCGCTCAAGCTCGGCGCGGTCACCCTGCTGGTCGCCGCGCTCGGCGTGATCGTCACCGGTGACCTCCAGGGCAAGGTGATGACGCAGGTGCAGCCGATGAAGATGGCGGCAGCAGAGGCGCTGTACGACACCGAGCAGCCGGCATCCTTCTCGGTGATCACCATCGGGACCCCCGACGGGCAGCGAGAGCTGTGGTCCATCAAGATCCCGCACCTGCTGTCCTATCTGTCCACCGGTGACCCGGACGGGCGGGTGCTGGGGATCCGCGAGCTGCAGGCGTCGTACGAGGCGACCTACGGCCCCGGCACCTACAGCCCCTACATTCCGCTCACCTACTGGTCGTTCCGCTGGATGATCGCGCTCGGCGCCGCCGGCACCGTGCTCGGAGCCTTCCTGCTGTGGTCAGTGCGTGGCGGTCGCCAGCTGCGGGGCCGGTGGTGGCGCCCGGCGCTGATCGCCCTGCCGCTGCTCCCCCTGTTCGCCAACTCCGTGGGCTGGATCTTCACCGAGACCGGCCGCCAGCCGTGGCTGGTCTTCGGGCTGCTGCCGACCGCCACCGGGGTGTCGCCCGGGACCACCATCGCCGAGGTGCTCACCTCGATGACCACCTTCACCCTGCTGTACGGCGTCCTCGCCGTGGTGGAGGTGAAGCTGATGCTGAAGTACATCAGCGCTGGTCTTCCGGACGTCACCCCGCGACCCGTCGACGAGGACGAGGACGCCCCGCTCGAGTTCGCGTACTGAGGAGTCTGACCCATGGAACTCACCACCGTCTGGTTCGCCCTCATCGCCTTCATGTGGATCGGCTACTTCGTCTTGGAGGGCTTCGACTTCGGGGTCGGCATGCTGCTGCACGTGCTCGGCCGTAACGACCGGGAGCGGCGGGTCGTCGTCAACACGATCGGCCCGCACTTCGACGGAAACGAAGTGTGGCTGATCACCGCCGGTGCGGCGACCTTCGCCGCGTTCCCGGAGTGGTACGCCACCTTGTTCAGCGGCTTCTATCTCCCGCTGCTGATCATCCTGGTCGCGCTGATCGTGCGACTGGTGGCCATCGACTACCGCAGCAAGCGGACCGAGCTGGCGTGGCGACAGCGCTGGGACCTGGCCATCACGGTCAGCTCGGCCATCCCGGCCCTGCTGTGGGGGGTGGCCTTCGGCAATATCCTCCGTGGCGTCCCGATCGACGCCGACTTCAACTACGTCGGCGGCTTCTTCAATCTGCTCAACCCCTTCGCACTGCTCACCGGTCTGGTCACCTTGACCCTCTTCCTCACCCATGGCGCGGTGTTCGTCGCCCTCAAGACCGACGGCGTCGTCCGGGTCCGCGCCAACGCCTTCGCCGCCCGGATCGGCGTGGTCGCCGCCGTGCTGACCGTGGCGCTGGCCCTGTGGCTGAACCTGGACCACGGATCGATGATCACCTACGTCACCAGCGCTGTGGCCGCGGTCGGTCTGCTGGGGGCGCTCGCCGCGAACCGTGTCGGCCGTGAGGGCTGGGCGTTCCTCGGAACGGCTACCTGCATCGCGTTCCTCTTCCTCACCGCCTTCCTGGCGCTCTTCCCGAACGTGATGCCGAGCAGCCTGGACCCGGCCTGGAACCTGACGACGACCAACGCGTCGTCCACCCCCTACACCTTGAAGATCATGACCTGGGCCGCCGCGATCTTCACTCCGCTGGTCGTCGCCTATCAGGCATGGACGTACTGGGTGTTCCGCCGTCGGCTCAGCATCAGCTCGATCCGCGACGACGTGCTCCACCCCGAGCCGGCAGCCCGGTGACGACGCCACCCGTCGAGCACACCGGACAGGCGGGGCTGACCGAGGAGGCCGGGCAGGCGGGGCAAACCGCGCAGGCGGAGCAGACCGGGCACACCGGGCGGACGGGGCCGATCGACCCACGCCTGTGGCGCCGAGCGGCGGCCACCCGGCGCTATCTGATCGGCGCAACGGTGGTCGGCACCGTCACTGCCATCCTCGTCGTGGCGCAGGCCTGGCTGCTGTCCCGAGCCATCGCCGGCGTGTTCGACAGCCGGATGCCCGACCCGGCTCTGGCCGCGGTCCCCGCGCTGATCGCCGTCTTCGCCGCCCGTGCCGTGCTCAGCTGGCTCAGCAGCGTTCTCGCGCATCGGGCGTCGGCCGCCGTCAAGTCCCAGCTGCGGGTCGACATCCTTTCCGCCCGCTTGCAGGCCCCGACCGCACCGGCCACCTCGGCCTCCCTGGTCAACCTGGTGACCCAGGGACTGGACGCCCTCGACGGGTACTTCGCCCGCTATCTGCCGCAGCTGGTGCTCGCCGCCACGGTGCCGCTCGTCGTGGGGGTGGCGATTCTCAGCCGGGACTGGATCTCCGCCGTCATTGTCGCCCTCACTCTGCCGCTGATCCCCATCTTCATGATCTTGGTTGGCTGGACGACCCAGACCCTGGTGGCCCGGCGCTGGCGGGTGCAGTCCCGACTCGGCCACCACTTCGCCGACCTGGTCGCCGGGCTGCCCACGCTGCAGGTCTTCGGCCGCGCCCGGGCCCAGGCAGAGGGCCTGCGCCGCACCGGTGAGGCGCACCGTCGCGAGACGATGGCTGCCCTCCGGGTGTCTTTCCTGTCGGCCTTGGTGCTCGAGCTGCTGGCCACGTTGTCAGTGGCGGTCGTTGCCGTGGGCATCGGTCTGCGAGTGGTCGAAGGCCACCTGGACCTGGCCACCGCGCTCTTCGTGCTGATTCTCGCCCCCGAGGCCTATCTCCCGCTGCGGCAGGTCGGTACGCACTATCACGACTCCGCCGACGGGATGGCCGCCGCCGAACAGGCCTTCACCCTGATCGATGCCGGCACCCGCCCCGAGGCAGCCGGAGCCCAGCGGTCGGCAATGCCGGTTCCCGATCTGGCGACCAGCACCGTGGAGCTCGTCGGTGTCGGCTACCGACACCCCGGGAGCGAGCTGGACAGTCTCGCCGGGCTGGACCTCACCATCCGTCCCGGGGAGATGGTGGCGCTGGCCGGGCCGAGCGGCTCGGGCAAGTCCACCGCCCTGTCCCTGCTGCTGGGACTGGCGCAGCCCACCGCCGGCCGGGTGCTCGTCGGAGGCCACGACCTCGCCGACCTGGATCCCGACCAGTGGCGGACCCGGCTCGCCTGGGTCCCGCAGCAGCCGGCCCTGCTCCAGGGCACGGTGGGCAGCAACGTCGCGCTCGGCGCACCCGACGCCCCCCCACACCGGGTCCGCGAGGCGCTGGACCGCGCCGGCGCGCCCCGGCTGGACCTCGACCAGGTGGTGCAGGCCGGCACCGAAGGACTGTCCGCCGGCGAGATCCGCCGGGTGGCTCTGGCCCGCGCGCTGCTACGGGTGCAGTGCGGGGGCGGCCAGCTGCTGGTCGTCGACGAGCCGACCGCCGGCCTGGACGCCGACAGCGAGGCTGTGGCGGTCGCCGGCCTGCGCCGGTTGGGGGTCAGCGCGGTGGTGGTCAGTCACCGATCCGCCGTCCTCGACGCCGCGGACCGCGTGGTCGCACTCGGCGCAACGGCGGTCGCACGATGATCGACCGTCGCCTCGCCGGCGCCATCGCCTTGAGCACAGCCTCGTCCGCCGCCGGCGTCGCCTTGATGGCCTCCTCCGCCTGGCTGCTGTCCCGGGCCGCCGAGCACCCGCCGGTGTTGTTCTTGATGATCGCGATCGTCGGCGTCCGCGCCTTCGGGCTCGGCCGTGGCGTGTTCCGCTATCTCGAGCGGCTGGTCGGGCACGACGTCGCACTGCGCCGCCAGGCCGCGCTGCGGGTCGAGGTCTTCGAGGCGCTGGCCCGCGGCACCTGGGTGGGTCGGCGCGGCGGTGACCTGCTGTCTCGGGTGGTCAACGACGTCTCTGCCGCCCAGGACCGGGTTGTGCGGGTGATCGTCCCGCTGGCGTCCGCAGGGCTGGTCGCCGTCGGCACCACCCTGCTGCTCACCATCATCTGGCCACCGGCCGGTGTCCTCATCCTGGCGGCGACGCTGCTGGGCGCCGTCTTGGTGCCGTGGTGGGCGGGGCGGCTGTCCGCGGCCGCCGACCGGTCGCTGGCGCCGCTGCGCGGTGAGCTGGCTGAGGTCATCTCCCAGGCCCACGCGGCCGCACCGGATCTGTGGGCGTACGGAGGCTCAGAGGTTCTGCTGGACCGCGTCCGGACCGCCGACGCCGCGCTGCGCCGAGCCGAGCAGCGCGCCGCCACGGTCGCCGGGCTGGCCGGCGCCGCCCAGCTGCTCACCACGGGCGCGGCGGTCCTGGCCGGGCTGCTGACCGCTGCCTTCGCCGTGGCTGACGGCGAGCTGGCCCCGGTCCAGGTGGCGGTGCTGGCGCTGACGCCGCTCGCGCTGCACGAGATCGTCGTCGGCCTGCCGGCGGCGGTGGCCGCTCGCAACCGGACGCGCGCTGCCCTCCGCCGCGTCGACGAGCTGCTCCGAGCCGAGCCGATCGGCTCCGGCGACAGGTCGGTGGCTCCGGCCGGTGACGTCGGCGCTGTCGACCTCGACGACGTCGAGCTCGGCTGGCCCGGCGGTCCGACCGTGGTGGAACACCTCGATCTGCAGCTGCGCGCGGGCGAGCGAGTGGGCCTGGTCGGGCCGAGCGGATCCGGGAAGACGACGGTCGCCGCCGCCATTCTCGGCCTGTTGCCCGCCCGGGCGGGGTCGGTGCGCGTTCGTGGCGGCGTCGGCTATCTGGCCCAAGATGCGCATCTCTTCGACACCACCATCGCGGAGAACCTGCGGATCGGCGACAAGACCGCGACCGATGCCGCCTGCGAAGACGTCCTGCGACGGGTCGGTCTGGATCTCCCCCTCGATCGGCTGGTCGGCGAGCACGGCAGCCGGCTGTCCGGCGGGGAGGCCCAGCGGATCGCGCTGGCCCGCTTGCTGCTCCGCCGCGACGCGGTGGTTGTGCTCGACGAGCCGACCGAGCACCTGGACCGTTCCACCGCCGACGCCCTGCTGGACGACCTGTTGGCCCTGACCTCCGACGCGGCCGTGCTGGTGATCAGTCACGACCCGACGCTGCTCGCCCGGTGCGACCGCGTGCTGCGGCTTGACCCGCGCAGCCCGTACGCAGACCCGATGCCAGGTTCGGCGGTTCCGATCACCGTGGGCTAGCGAGCCGGCGATGGCGGCTGTCGGGAAAGTCCAAGACCGGACGGCGTGACGGTTTCTAGCGTGGGTCCATGACCAAAACCAGCGAAGCCATCAGCCCGGACTCCAGCACGCAGGCGAACGATCATGCCGTCGGCGTCACCGGACAGCACACCACGCACGGCATCCCGCACGGCTACTCGGCCATAACGCCGTTCATCGTGGTCACCGAAGCCGCCCGCGCGCTCGACTTCTACGTCGAGGTCTTCGGCGCCCGGGTGGTCGACGTGACCCGAGCCGGCGAGCTGGTGGCCCACGCCGTGCTCGACTTCCACGGCCACGGTGTCCTCCAGCTCGGCGACGCCATGCCGGATTACCACCTCGTCCCCCCACCCGGCGGTGGCGACGCCTGCTATTCGCTGGGGCTCTACTGCGACGATGCCGACGCGGTCGTCGCCCGGGCGGAGGCCGCCGGCGCCACCGTGCGGGAACCGCTGACGACGTTCGTCTCGGGCGACCGTTTCGCGAGCATCCTCGATCCCTTCGGCGTCCGTTGGTCGGTCATGTGCCGCGTCGAGGACCTGTCGGAGGAGGAGAGCAACGAGCGGGTACGTCAGTGGGCTGCGGAGAGCTTCGGTTCGTGACCGTCCCGGTCCGCAGGTCCGAGTCACCGGGCGGTGCTGGATGGGTGGCGATCGCGTGACCGCCACCCCCCGAGCCCGCACGATCGCAATCCCCCGATCGTCGTCTCGTGCGCCGGCTCCTTCGGCTAGCACCAGTTCGCTCGGGCGCAGGCCAGAAGAAGCCGCTCATCCATAGTGCCGCGTACAACGTTGTTATGAGATCGATATATAACAAATTGGTCTCGAATGTGGTCGAGGTCACCTTCGGTCGGCGATCGGCTCCCATTGGCGGGCGGCGCGTCCGCGTTCGGCGGCGTCATCTAGGTTGGAGCAATGTCCGCCGCTCGCAGCCGGTCGCGCGCCGGCCTGGCGCGCCCCCTCCTCGGCGGCATCGCCACCGCCGTGACCGCGGCCCAGCTGCTCGGCTTCAGCTCGCGGACCCAGGTGTTCGGCCGGTTCCCGTACCAGGGAGACACCGATGCGAAGCTGCTCGCGCTGACGTTCGACGACGGACCCAACGAACCGCACACGTCAGCGCTCCTCGACACCCTCGCTGACCGCGGGGTGCCGGCCACGTTCTTCCAGGTCGGGCGCTGCGCCGAGCGCCACCCGGAGGTGACCCGCCGGGTCGTCGACGACGGTCACGTCCTCGGCAACCACAGCTACAGCCATGCCTTCTCGCGCTATCTGACCGAGCCGCGCCAGCGAGACGAGATCCGGCGGGCGGCCACGGTGCTGCACGACCTGACCGGCCAGATGCCCGCGCTCTATCGGCCGCCGTGGCTGTGCCACTGGCCATGGGTGCTGCGCAGCATCAGCGATGCCGGGCTCCAGGTCGTCTCGGGCACCTTCGGCCACCCGCTGGAGGTGTTCCAACCGCCACCACAGCAGCTGGCTGCCGGCACGGCGACCAGGGCCGCGCCGGGCGCGATCCTGATCATGCACGACGGGCGCGAGGCCCGGGGCGGTCCCCGGCACAACACCGTGGCCGCCGTCGGTCCGCTGATCGACCGGCTGCGGGACGAGGGGTACGCCTTCACGACAGCGGACCGGCTGCTCGGGGTAAGACCCTACGCATGAGCACGTCCGAGATCTTCGAGCGACCGACGCTGGGGCGGCGGCAGCTGCACCTGCTCTTCGCCGGGCTGATGATCGGGCTGTTCCTGTCCGAGCTGGACCAGACGATCTTCGCCACGGCGCTCCCGACCGTCGTCGCCGAACTGGGCGGGGTCGAGCACATGCTGTGGGTGAGCACCGCCTATCTCGTCGCGTCCACGGTGACGATGCCCGTCTACGGCAAGCTCGGCGACCTGCTCGGACGACGGCCGATGTTTCTCACCGCCCTGATCATCTTCGGTCTCGGCTCGGTGATCGGCGGCCTGTCGACGTCGATGGGCTGGCTGATCGCGGGGCGCGCTGTGCAAGGGCTCGGCGGCGGCGGCGTGCTGATCCTGGTCCAGGCCGCCATCGCCGATGTCATCCCGGCCCGCGAACGCGCCCGCTATCTGACAGTGGTGGGAGCGGTGTTCGCCCTGTCGGCCATCCTCGGACCGCTGCTCGGCGGCTGGCTCACCGAGGGCATCGGCTGGCGCTGGGCCTTCTGGCTGAACCTGCCGCTGGGAGCGCTGGCGGTGGCGTCGGCCGTCGCCTTTCTGCGGGTGCCGCAGCGGAGGGCCGATCCCGTGTCGATCGACGTGTGGGGCATCACCACCATGGCCGTCGGGGTCACCGCCATCGTGCTGGTCACCACCTGGGGCGGTACGGAGTTCGCCTGGGGCTCGCCGGTCATCATCACCCTGGCCGGACTTGCGGTGCTGGCCTCCGCGGCCTTCGTGCTGGCGGAGAGCCGCGCCGCGCAGCCGATCATCCCGCTCGGCCTCTTCACCGAACGCAACTTCCTCGCGCCGACCGCGGCGGGACTGGTGATGGCGGTGGCCATGTTCGGCGCCATCGCCTACCTGCCGACGTACCTGCAGATGGTGACCGGGCTGTCCCCGTTGCGCTCGGGGATGCTGATGCTGGCGCTGATCGGCGGCCTCGGGCTGGCCACCGTGGCGTCGGCACAGGTGGTCAGTCGAACCGGCCGCTACAAGGCGCTGCCGATCGTCGGTTCGGCCGCCGTCGCGGTGGCCCTGCTGCTGCTGTCGACGCTGACGGTGGCCAGCCCGCTGCCGGCGATCGGTGCGTATCTGTTCGTGCTGGGCGCCGGGATCGGCGCCGGCCTGCAGATCCTGGTGGTAATCGCCCAGAACGCAGTGCCGCAGTCCGAGGTCGGCACCGCCACCGCGGCCAACAACTTCTTCCGCGAGATCGGGGTCGCCCTGGGTGCCGCCCTGGTCGGCACGGTGTTCACCGTCCGGCTGCAGCGGCTGCTCACCGATCGGCTGCCGGCCGACGCCGACCTGGACATCAATGCGCTCGGCCCCGAAGGGCTGCGGAGTCTGACTCCCGGCGTCCGGGGCCTGGTCGTTTCGTCCTACAACGACGCGATGACACCGGTCTTCCTCTACCTGGTCCCGTTGATGGTGGCCAGCATGATCGCGCTCTGCTTCGTCCGCCCGGTGCCGCTGGCGACGGCGACCGCGTCGCCCGACGGCGCGACCGATCCGGTGCCCGGCGCCGGTGCGGCACCGTCGGCGGGTGCGGGGGGCGTCCGTGGCTGAGAGCATCCGGTTCTCCGTCGTCATCCCCGCTCTGGACGAGGCTGACTACCTCGACACCGCCCTGCGGTCGCTGGCGGCGCAGGACTTCCGCGGCGGCTACGAGGTGATCGTCGTGGACAACAACAGTCGCGACGACACTGTCGCGATCGCCACCCGGCACGGCGTCCGGGTGCTGCATGAGTCCGAGCCGGGCGTCTGCGCCGCCCGGCAACATGGCACCGAGCAGGCGCGGGGAGAGATCGTGGTCTCCACCGATGCCGACACCGTGCACCCACCCGACTGGCTGAGCCGGCTCGACGCGCGGTTCGCCGCGGAGCAGGACGTACTCGCCGTGGCCGGTCCCTGCCGCTATGCCGACCCACCGTGGTGGGCTGCCGTCTTCCCACCACTGTGGTTCATCTTCATCGCGCTGGTCGCCCGCACCACGGGGCGGGTGCTCTATCTCACCGCGACCAACGTCGCGTTCGTCCGCGAGGGCTTCCCGGGTTACGACACCTCCCTCACCCAGGGCGGTGACGAGGTGGACCTGCTGCGACAGCTGCAACGCCGCGGCCGGGTGGTCTGGGATGGCCACAACCCGGTGGTCACCTCGTCCCGCCGGATGGACCAGGGCCTGGCGCACACCGTGTTGGTGTCCTTCGGCTATCACTACGCGCTGTCCTACCTGGTCAACCGGTTGTCGTCGCGGCGCGTCATCGGCACCGCGCCGCCCATCCGCCGCCAGCACGCCGACGAGGTCGACCGGAGACGGCGCCGATGGGGTGTCGCCGTGGCGGTCGTCCTGGTCACGGCGCTGGCCGCGCGGCTGACCCGGCCGGGTCGTGAGCTGCGAGCCTCGCACCCGGACAGCAGCGCCGACCGCCGAGCGGGTACGGGCCGATGAGCGACGCGCCGGCCACGTCCAGGTCGACGTTTCTGCTGCCCACCACCCCTCTGTACGGCCACGTCAGCCCGATGCTGACCGTCGGTCGCGGGCTGCGGCGTCAGGGCCATCGGGTCGTCGTTCTGACGGGCCGGAAGTATCGCCAGGACGTGGAGTCGCGGGGGCTCGAGTTCGCGGCCCTGCCCGCGGCGGTGGACTACGACGACGCGCACCTGGACCACTTTCTGCCCGGCCGTCACGCTCGAAGCAGGATCGCTGCTGCCCGCCACGACATCCTCGGCCTGTTCATCGGCCCGCTGGAGCTCCAGCATCAGGCCTTGACCGAGACGCTCGCCACCGCGACGTTCGACGCCGTGGTCTGCGAGTCCGCGTTCCTGGGCGTGCTGCCGCTGCTGCTGGGACAGGCACCCGGGCAGCGGGTGCCCGTGGTGGGGATCTCCGCCACCCCCTTGTCCCTGCCGAGCGTGGACTGCGCCCCGTTCGGCTCCGGCATCGACCCGGGTTCGTCCCCCCACACCCGGCGGCGCAACCGGCTGCTCAACGCCGTGCTGCGCAACGGCCCGATGCGCCCGGTGCACCGGGCGCTGGACGACAGACTCGCGGCGTACGGCCTGCCGCGCGGGGCGGTGAGCTTCTTCGACGTGGCCACCCGGTTCGACGTCACCTTCCATCTGGCTGCAGCCGGGCTGGAATACCACCGCCGCGAGCTGCCGTCCTCGGTCCGCTTCGTCGGTCCGCTGCGGCCCGAGCGGCGAGCCGCAACGGTACTGCCGGTGTGGTGGGACGAGCTGGACGGGCGACGGCCGGTGGTACACGTGACCCAGGGAACGATGGACAACGCCAACCTGGCCAAGCTGCTGGTTCCGGCCGTACGTGGCCTCGCGGGCGAGGAGGTGCTGGTGGTGGCGTCGACCGGTGGTCGACCGGTCCACCACCTGACCGACCTGCTGGACGATCAGCCGGCGAACCTGCGGGTGGCGGAGTTCCTGCCGTACGACCAGCTGCTGCCGAAGATCGACGTGATGGTGACCAACGGCGGGTTCGGCGGTGTCCAGCAAGCCCTCAGCTACGGCGTGCCGCTGGTGGTCGCCGGGGTGAGCGAGGACAAGCCGGAGGTCGCCGCCCGGGTGGCGTGGTCGGGAGCCGGCATCAATCTGCGCACCGGTACGCCGTCGCCCGCCAGAGTCCGGTCAGCGGTCCGGACCACCCTCGGCAAGCCGCAGTACCGCCAGGCCGCACAGGTCCTGTGCGACGAGATCGCCGCGCTCGGTGACCCGGTGGCGAGGATCGTCACCGCCGTCGAGGAGCTGACCGCTCGCAGCGAACAACCGCTCGCCTGACGTCGACCGCTCGGCGCGCACGTTCGCACCGCTTAGTAGGTTGGCCGGATGGACTCCATCGAGGCCCGGTATCCGCTGCTGCACCGGCCGGACCGCTGGGAGTGGGCGGCAATCACCATGACCTTCTCGACCACGCTGCCCGCCGATGCGCTGGTGGCCAGCACCCACGTCGTCGGATTCGCCGACGAGAAGATCCTGCTGTGCCGGTCCGAGGGGTCGGACTCCTGGTTCCTGCCCGGCGGCACCCGCGAGCCGGACGAATCGGTGATCGACTCGGTCCACCGCGAGCTGGCCGAGGAAGCCGGAGCCGAGCTGGTCGGCCCGTTCCATCCCATCGGCGCCCATCTGGGCATCTCCGAGGCCGAGACCGCCTACCGACCGCACCTGGCGCATCCGACGAAGGCATGGCTGTGGGGCTGGTGCGAGGTTCGGGTGGCCGGGGAGCCGGGCAACCCACCCGACGGTGAGCAGGTGGCCGAGGTACGGCTGCTGCCGCTGGCCGACGCCGTTGCGCTGGCGTCGGTGGAGTCGCCGTGGATGGGCGAGCTGATCATGCTCGCCGCCGAGGAGCGAGCGCGACGCTGACCGTCGTGGCGCGTCCCGGTAGGGGTTGTTCAGGGCGCCGCTGCGCTAACGAGTCGCCTTCCCTTGCAATTGGTATCCAATCGGTTACCATTTGGGAATGGATGCTTTCGGGGCGCTGGCTGATCCCGTTCGACGGACACTCCTGCTGCGACTGGCGAAGAGCCCTTGCCGGGTGGTCGACCTGGCCGCTGACTACGCGATCTCCCGTCCGGCGGTCAGCAAGCATCTCCGGCTGCTGACCGAGGCCGGGCTGACCACCGTCGAGGACCGCGGCCGGGAGCGCCACTACGCGCTGCGAACCGACGGGCTGGCTGCGGTCGGCACCTTTCTGACCGAGCTCACCGGGTCCGGACCCCGCACCCGGCTGAGTGCGAACGTGCTCGACGCCCTCGAGACCGAGGTCCGTCGGACCGTCCGTGATCACCGCACCACCTCACCCACCTCCGCGCCCCAGCGGCGCCCTGCCGAGCAGGAGAGCGCATGACCCCCACCCCCACCGGCCGGCTGGAACCGGACGGCGACCGTTCACGGCTGGTTCTCGAACGTACGTTCCGGGCTTCCCGGGAGGCGATCTGGGCCGCCGTCACCGAGCCGGAACGGCTGGCCCGCTGGATCGGCACCTTCACCGGCGATCCGTGGTCGGGACACATCGCCTTCGAGATGACCGCCGAGGACGGATCACCGAGCGAGGAGGTGCAGATCCGGGAGTGCACGCCACCCGCCACGTTGAAGCTGACCTGGCTCACCGGGGACGACCCGTGGATGGTCGACCTCCACCTCACCGAGGCCGCCGGCGTCACCACCTTGACGTTCACGCACTCCGGCCTCGACCCGGTCGCCGCCGAGAGCGTCGGCCCCGGCTGGGAGTTCTATCTGGACCGGTTGGTCACGGCGGAGAACGGTGGGGACCCCGCCGCCGTCGACTTCGACCGCGACTACTACCCGGCGATGCTGCCGCACTACCGGACCCGCTGACGCAGCCTGCGCCAGCGCACCGGCGGCTGGTGTCAGATGACGCCGAGGGCGAGGACCGCGTCCGCGACCTTCACGAAGCCGGCGATGTTGGCCCCGGCCACGTAGTCGCCCGGGCGGCCGTAGTGCTCGGCGGTCTCGATGCAGCGGTCGTGGATCGCGACCATGATCTCGGTCAGCCGTTTCTCGGTGAACTCCTCCGTCCAGGCGTCCCGGCTGGCGTTCTGCTGCATCTCGAGCGCGGAGGTCGCCACCCCGCCGGCGTTGGCTGCCTTGCCCGGGCCGAACAGCACGCCCGCCTCGGCGAACAGCCGGACCGCGGCCGGGGTCGCCGGCATGTTGGCGCCCTCGGCGACGACGACGCAGCCGGACGCGATCAGGCTGCGCGCGTGACTCTCGTCCAGCTCGTTCTGGGTGGCGCACGGCAGGGCCACCTCCGCACCGACGTCCCAGATGCTGCCGGTGGCGACGAAGCGCGCCGACGGGCGCCGCTCGGCGTAGACCGAGATCCGCTGGCGCTCCTCCTCCTTGACCTGACGCAGCAGCTCGACATCGATGCCGTCGGGATCGACGACATAGCCCGACGAGTCGGAGCAGGCCACGACGTGGCCGCCCAGCTGCTGGGCCTTGACGATGGCATAGATGGCCACGTTGCCCGACCCGGACACCACAACCCGCTTCCCGTCCAGTGACTGGCCCCGGGTGCGCAGCATCTGGTCGGCGAACAGGACCACCCCGAACCCGGTGGCCTCGGTCCGCACCAGCGAACCGCCCCAGGAGATGCCCTTCCCGGTCAGCACGCCGGACTCGTACCGGTTGGTGATCCGCTTGTACTGTCCGAACAGATAGCCGATCTCGCGCCGGCCGACACCGATGTCGCCAGCCGGGACGTCGGTGTACTCGCCGATGTGGCGATAGAGCTCGGTCATGAACGACTGGCAGAACCGCATCACCTCGGCGTCACTGCGGCCGCGCGGGTCGAAGTCCGACCCGCCCTTGCCACCACCGATCGGCATCCCGGTCAGCGCGTTCTTGAAGACCTGCTCGAACCCGAGGAACTTGACGATGCCCAGGTTGACGCTCGGGTGGAACCGCAGCCCGCCCTTGTACGGGCCCAGCGCCGAGTTGAACTCGACCCGGAACCCGCGGTTGATGCGGATCCGGCCCTCGTCGTCCACCCACGGCACCCGGAAGATGATCTGGCGCTCCGGCTCACATAGGCGCGCCAGCACCTCGGCCTCCGCGTATTGGGGGTGGCGGTCCAGCACGGGTCCCAGCGACTCGAAGACCTCGGTCACGGCTTGGTGCAGCTCGGGCTCACCCTGGTTGCGGGAGATCACATCGGCGAACACGGGCTGAAGTCGGACGTCCATGCCTCTTAACCTACGTGCCGCAGACCGCGGGCGAAGCACTGGCGACAGTCCTCGGACGCTGCCACCATGGAGCATGAGGATCTCCCAGATGATCACCGTCCTGGACGCCGCAGACCTGCAGCCGGAGAGCACCTTCTGGGCCGAGCTGCTCGGCGGCACCGTCGACGCCGAGGACGACTGGCACAGCATCTACGTCGACGGACAGCCCCGGATGGGCATCCAGCTCGCCCCCGACCACGTCGCCCCGCACTGGCCCGACGGCTCGCCGCAGCAGATCCATCTCGACCTCTACGTCCCCGACCTCGCCACCGCCCACGACGAGGTGATGGGGTTGGGAGCACGGCTGCTGCAGCCGGCCGACGATCCGGTCGCTCGAGAGGGCTTCCAGGTCTACGCCGACCCCGCGGGACATCCGTTCTGTCTGTGCTGGGGCTGAATCGGCACCACGAGCGGGCTAGACGCGGGCCGACTCCAGGTTGGTCAGGATGTCCTGCACCGTCTGCTGCGGTGTCTGAGCGCTGGAGTCGAGCCAATAGCCGATCCGTGGTGTCTCCGAGCGCAGCGCCGCGTCGAGCTCGGTCGGGCTGAACGCGGTGTAGCCCTGCTTCGCGCGCTGGTGCTCGCGCAGGGCCAACGCTGACACCGTCGGGGACAGCACCACCAGGAACCGATTCCGGGTACGGATCCGGTCCACGAACGTGGCCAACTCGGCCCCGATGATCACGTCCTGGACGATGGCGTCGAAGCCGAGGTCGGCGAACCGGTCGGCCGTGTGACCGGCCAGCTCGTAGCGCAGGCTCAGCTGCGCGAGGGCCGCGGCGGACGGTGACGGCGTCATGTCGTCGCGACCGTTCACCACCATCCGCCGAAACGCGTCGCCTCGGACGTGCACCGACGCGGGCAGCTGCTCGGCCAGCAGCGCAGCCACCGTTGACTTGCCGGCCGCCATCGCCCCGGTGATCACGATCACCCGTCCCGTCGCTCTCTTCTCCACGGCCCGGATCATGCCAAGCCCGGGCGACGGCGCGCGAGGCGTTTTCGCTGTACGTACGGCGACTAGGAGGCGTCCACGGCCCGGACGCACTCCACCAGACGGAGATAGGCCGCGTCGGCGCCACCGTCGGGGTTGTCGATCACCACCGTGCCCGGGCGCTCCGCGGCCACCTCACGGACCGCCGCCTCATATCCGGCGATCAGCTCGGTCGGGTCGACGTCGGCCTCGGCGACCTGGTGATCGTCGACCGCGGCGGCGGATCGAGCCCGGAACCGGCCCTCGGCCGTACCCGGGGGCGTGGTCAGCAGAACCTCGACGAAGGGGACCGACCACTCGACGGCGAGGTCGGCCAGCGCGACCACGAAGTCGGCGCGGCCGAGCAGCTGCGGCACGACCACGCTGTGCCCGTCGGCGAGGGCCTGGCGGATCAGGGCCAGGGCGAGTCGCCGGGCCAGCCGGCCGGCGTCCATCGGCTGCCGCCGCCAGCCACCCACCAGGCTGCGGACGAGGTCGATGTCGACCGCGACGGTGAGCGGATGGTCGTCGGCATACCGGCGAGCCAGCGTCGACTTGCCGGAGCCGGGTGCGCCGTTGATCAGGATCAGGGCCGCCATGGCGCGAGCCTACGGCAGTCGGCTGCGCCGACAGCTAGTCCGGACCGACGCCGGACCTGGCTGGTCACTAGCCGTCCAGGCCCGCGGCGGGTACGTCACGGCCGTCCGGTTCACCGGCCCCGCCGAAGGCTCCTGCGTCGGCGCCCGGCGGCCGCAGCCGATACAGCACCTCACCCGCGTGGGGCTCGACGAACGTGTCCGGATCGGCTTCGTAGGCCGCGATGTCGACGGTCGCCGGATCGAGATAGTTGAGGTTGACCGACCGGGTGACGTCCTCGGGAATGCCAGTCGCCAGGGTGACGGTGACCCGGTTGTGTTCGCCGTTCTCGGGGTCCCAGGTGCCCTGTCCGCGCAGATGGGTCGAGTGGGCCAGATCGCCCCACGGTCGGTCCCGGAACTGCTCCCATTGTCCGAGGAAGTAGTCACGGTTGTGATAGCCGATCTCACTGATCTGCGGGTGCATCACCGACACCTGGGTGATGTGCGGGGCGTAGATGATCACCTCACCACCATCGGCGACGATCGGCTCCAGCTTGTAGAACCCCTTGGCAGCGGTCCAGATGTCCTCATATTTGCTGGGCATCACCGACAGCACCCGCCGCACGGGTGCGTCCAGATACGTCACGTGCGTCTCGGCCGAGACGGCGGCGCAGGCGGCCCAGGCGTCCTCGGGCGTCCCGAAGGCGGCGGCGTGCAGTGTCTCGGTCCCCGAGGCGACCACCAGACACAGCGCCAGCCGCGTCGCCGGGATCATGCCGGCGGCCTCGTTCACCAGGGCACGGACCGGGGTGATGCCGCGGGTGCCGATCATCTGGGCACTCGTGATCAATGCGCCGACCCAGTGGGACAGGTCGATCAGCTCCTGGCCCGACACCCCGGGGAAGAAATACTTGTTGCCGCCGGAGAAGCCCACCACCTCGTGCGGGAACACCGGACCCACCACGATCGCGACGTCGGCCTCGGCGACAAGACGGTTGATCCGCACCTCGACCGCCGTGTCGGACATCAACCCCGCGGTGAGCTCGCTCAGCCGGTCGGCCCCGATGGTGCCGAGTGAGGTGAAGGTCTCCGGCAGCCAGGACTCGTGGTTGTGGATGCCCCAGCCGGGATACACGTCCTCCGATCTCCCGGGGGGATAGCCCAGGTGCCGACCGAGTTGCTCCTCGCTCATCCCCTGGTGGGTGCCCAGGGCGATGACCACGTCGACTCCGGCCACCCGCCCGGCCATCGCCTCGTGCATGGCCGTCAGCAGCAGCGGCAACGGACAGGTACGGGTCCCGTCCGGCACCACCAGGCAGACTCGCTTGCCGTCCAGGTCGGCGGCGGCCAGGGAGTCGAGGACGAACCGGCGTACGTCCGCGACGGCGAGGCTCTCCCCCGGTCCGCCCAGCAGCCGGGCCCGGGTGGGGTCCCCGGGATCGGTGCCGAAGCTCACGGAGCCGGCTGTCTCGTGAGCCTGCCTGTCCTGAGCGTGCCTGTCCTGGCCGTGGTTCGCGCCCGTCATGCCCACACCCTGCCTCCTGCCGCGCCCGCGACACAACCCCGGGTCGGACTCCGCGACGACCGAGCCGTCAGCTGATGAGATAGCCGCCGTCGACGGGCAGGTCCACGCCGTTGATCATGGCCGCGGCGTCGGACGCGAGCCAGACGGCGGTCTCGGAGACCTCACGGGGGAAGGCGAAACGGCGCAACGGGATCCGTTCCAGCATCGGGGTCGCCTTGTCCGGATGATCGAGCCAGACGCGCTGTCCCATGTCGGTCAGCGTCACCGTCGGACAGATCGAGTTCGCCCGTACGCCCGACGGTCCGAGCTCCAGGGCCAGCACCTTGGTGGCCATGATCAGTCCCGCCTTGGCCAGGCAGTAGCCGTAGTGCTCGGTCAACGGCCGCAGTCCCGCCGCCGAGGCCATGGTGATGATCGAACCGGAGCCCGCGGTCGCCATCGCCGCGCCGATCCGGGCTGCCAGCAGCGACGGAGCACGCAGGTTGACGGCGAGCACGTCGTCCAGATGCGCGGCGGTCAGGTCGACCGCCAGCTCCGGGTGCGAGATACCCGCGTTGTTGATCAGCACGTCCAGCCCGTCGAACACGGCGAGCGCGTCCACGGCCAGCTGCTCGGGTGCGGCCGGGTCCGCGAGGTCGGCGACCACCACCTGCACCTCCACCGCATGCTCCGCGGCCAGCTCACTCGCCTGCTCGTGGAGCAGGTCCGGGTCGCGTCCGCTCAGCACCAACGAGGCACCCGCCGTCGCGAACGCCCGAGCCAGGTCGGCCCCGATCCCGCGCGACGCTCCGGTGATCAAGGTTCGCTTGCCGCTCAGCCGACGCTCTTCGCTCACGAGATGTTCCCTTCGGACCCCGTCGGGGTCTTTGGTGATGTCGCCGGTTCGGTCGACGCCAGGATCTGCTCGGCCGTCACCGGATCGGTGACCAGCTGGTTGAAATAGCCGGCGCGGGCGCCGGCGATGATCGGGGCGATCTTGTCGGTCCCGACCGCGACAGCGATGGTCGTCGGCAGCTGCTGCAGAGCGGCCAGCTCGAGGGCGATCAGCCGCTCACTGCCGGGGTACGCGACCGGCCGACCCGCGCGGTCATAGAACCGGGCGCAGACGTCGCCGACCGCGGCGAGCAGCGACGCCGCCGAGCTGGGCACGAACTGGGGGAACACCGAGCGCAGCACTGGTGGGGCGCCCACCCCCATCAGCACGCAGCGGGCGTGCGGCCACAGCTGCAGCACCCGCTGGATGGCCGGGTCCTTCTGCAGCGTGTCGAACAGCTCGGCCCCGGGCAGCGCAGGAGCAAACAGATACGTCGGCCGGCCGCCGATCCGCGATGAGATCCGCCGGGCGATCTCGTTGGTCTGATACCAGCCCTCGGGCTGGTCCTGGCCCCCGACCGTGGGCACCACCAGCACACCGGGCAGCCGCGGCAGCTCGTGACCGGACACCTCATACATGGTGCGCCCGGAGGAGACCAGCAGAACGTCACCGGGGACCAGCCCGACATCGGCCAGCGCCCGTCCGACGGCGGGGGCCAAGACGCTGCCGAGCGCGTCCTCGGTGGCGGTGGTCGGGGTCGGTGACGGCAGCCGGGCTGACAGCTCCACCCGGCGCAGACCGAGCGCGGCGGCCACCCGCTCGGCGAGCAGGTCGTCGGTCCGGGTGTTCGGCGGGATGACCTCGATCCGCACGATCCCCTGTCGACGCGCCTCCGACAGCAGCCGGGAGACGGTGGGCCGGCTGATGCCGAAGCGGGCGGCCACCTCCGCCTGGGTGGCGTCGTTCTCGTAGTACATCCGCGCCACCGCGTACAGCTGGGCCGGCGGGTGGCCGCCACCTCGGGGCAGGGCCTCGCTCCCTGCGTCCATCGCTGGGTCGGCACCGGGGGTGGTCACGTCCTGAGTATGTCCTGAACCACCAGCCAGCCCCAGCGATTCTGCACATCTGTTCGGTACGAATGTGCGGGTGCTAGGTTGAGCGGTGACCACGCCTGACGGGTCTGGCCCGTCCGCAGCAGGAGGAACGAAGATGACCAGTGCGGTTGAGCTGCCCGAGATGATGCAGGCCGTGATCTGTCACGGCCCCGAGAACTACACCCTGGAGCAGGTGCCGGTGCCGCGTCCTGGCCCCGGTGAGGCGCTGGTCAAAGTCGAGGCGGTGGGCATCTGCGCCAGCGACCTGAAGTGCTACCACGGGGCGCCGAAGTTCTGGGGCGACGAGAACCGGCCGGCCTGGGCCGAGACGGAGGTCATCCCCGGCCACGAGTTCGTCGGCACTGTCGTCGAGCTGGACGCCGCCGCCGCGAAGCGGTGGAACATCGCGGTCGGTGACCGCGTCGTCAGCGAGCAGATCGTGCCGTGCTGGAAGTGCCGCTACTGCCTGCGCGGGCAGTATTGGATGTGCGCACCGCATGACATGTATGGCTTCAAGCGGTCCAACCCCGGCGCCATGGCTGAATACATGCTCTACTCCGCCAACGCGCTGGTGCACAAGGTCTCGCCGGACCTGCCGCCGGCCCACGCCGCCTTCGCCGAGCCGCTGTCCTGCTCGCTGCACGCGGTCGAGCGCGCCGGCATCACCTTCGACGACGTGGTCGTGGTGGCCGGCTGTGGCCCGATCGGCCTCGGCATGGTCGCCGGCGCCAAGGCGAAGAGCCCGGCGCTGGTCATCGCCCTCGACGTAGCCCCGGAGAAGCTGGCCCTGGCCAAGGAGTGCGGCGCCGACCTGGTGATCAACATCGCCGAGCAGGACCCGGTCGAGGTGGTCAAGGGCTTGACCGAGGGCTACGGCGCCGACGTCTACATCGAGGGCACCGGCCACCCGTCCGCGGTGCCGCAAGGGCTGAACCTGCTGCGCAAGCTGGGGACGTACGTGGAATACAGCGTCTTCGGCTCCGACGTGACGGTCGACTGGTCGATCATCAGCGACGACAAGGAGCTCAACGTGCTGGGCGCGCACCTCGGCCCGCACTGCTGGCCCGCGGCCATCCGGATGATCGAGTCGGGCATCTTGCCGATGGACAAGATCTGCACCCACCAGCTGCCGCTGGCCGACTTTCAGCAGGGTCTGGACCTGGTGTCCAGCGGCCAGCAGTCGGTCAAGGTATCCCTCATCCCCTGATCTTTCGCAGCGGGGCGCAGACTGGGGCGTAACGAACCCGAGGAGAAAATCATGACGAGCAATGCTCCGCTGCGGATCGTCGTCGGCTGCGACGACGCGGGCCTGCAGTACAAGGACCAGCTGAAGGCCGACCTGCAGGGCGATGACCGGGTGGCGGAGGTCTTCGATGTCGGCGTCACGGGCGACGAGAACACCGCCTACCCGCACGTCGCCGTCGAGGCGGCCCGGATGATCGCCGACGGCAAGGCCGACCGGGCCCTGCTGGTCTGCGGTACGGGGCTGGGCGTGGCCATCAGCGCCAACAAGGTGCCGGGCATCCGTGCCGTCACCGCGCACGACTCCTTCTCGGTCGAGCGGTCGGTGCTCAGCAACGACGCCCAGGTGCTGTGCTTCGGCCAGCGCGTGATCGGCATCGAGCTGGCCCGGCGGCTGGCCCGCGAGTGGCTGGCCTACGCCTTCGACCCGGAGTCCGCCTCCGCCGAGAAGGTCGCCGCGATCGGCAGCTATGAGACCGGCGCCACCGCGAACGAGACCGCCGCCAGCTGCTGAAGTCGTTCGACGCCCTCCGCCGGCTACGGCTGGTGGACGGCGGTGGTCAGACGGGCGATCCGGAAGTTCGCGTCAGGTCGAAGAAGAAGTCGAGGTCGACCGGGCTCCCGGGAAGTTCCCCCGGGAGCCGACAGGTGAGCGTGGTGCGCCCGGTCGCTGATCGATGTCCGCAGCAGTCGGCGTCGTGGTGTCGGTGTATTCGCTGACCCCGCGGTCGAGCCAGGTCCGCACCTCGGCGGTGCCGTGGTAATTCATGCCGTCATCGGTGACGTGGGCGTCCGGCGCGAAGCTGACGATGGCGCCCGCGCGGTCGGCGCTGGTGCTGAGAAGGAGGTAGACGCGGACCGGATCCGGGCAGCCGGCAAGTGGACCATGCTGATCCTGCACGACTGAGTCGACGGCTACTCCGGTTCGACGAGTTCCAGTCCAACATCGGCATCTCCTCGAGCATGCTCAACAGCCGGCTGAAGTCGCTCGTCGACCGGGGCATCCTCGAACGACGGCCGTACCAGGAGCGACCTGTCCGCTACGAATATCTGCTGACGAGTTCGGCTGGTCGCTGCGGCCGGTTCTGGTCGCGCTGGCCGCCGGAGACCGGCCGGACGCGGAGCCCATCGTCGTCGACGCCGTCACCGGGGACCGGGTGGACGACCCGCGGTTCATCTTCGCCGCCGGACCGGCCGCCGGCCCGCTCATGCGACAGCGCTATGACGCGGCGAGTCCACGATGCGCATCCCGCAGCGGTGTGGGGGATTCAGTCACGCCTCGATGACCGGGGCGGCGCAGAACCGTCGGACAGCGGCCAGGAACACCTCGCGGTCGACGTCATAGAGGCCGGGCTGGAGGGTGAATGCCTGCAACCACGGCTTGGTGCCGGCCCGACGCTCGAAGTCGACGTCGTGCTTGGTCGCGAAGTGCAACGACTCCTGCTGTGGCAGCCACCACGCCGTCCGTGGCAGTCCGGCGAAGGACTTCCTCGCGTGCACCTCGCCGACTGCGCTCCAGGCGAGGAATCGGCCGTCCCGGGTGGTGATCCCGTCGGGATCCAGCCGCACCGCCCAGGACTCGGAGCGGGCTCGGCGGGCAGCGCGGAGGAACGTGGACAGATAGCCGGCGGCCAGCAGGACGTAGACCACGCTGAACCACTGTCGGGTCACCACAACCCCGACTGCGAACAACAGCACCAATAGCCCCGGCAGGAGCATCCGTCGCCGGAGTGCCGACGGCGACGACCGCAGGAGCACCACGTCAGCCTCGGCCGTCGCGGGCCGGTCGGTGACAGCGCCGGGGTGGTCGGGTGCGTCCGCGCGCCGTCTGCCGTCGCTCGATCCACCGTCCACGCCGCCCCGATCTGTCTGCGCCCGGCCGGACCGGGCAGCACCGACCCTAGCGATCGGTTGCGGTCTGCGGGCGCAAAGTGGTCAGCGAGCAGCGGCGAATCGATCCACCTCATCAGACGAGGGACAATGGGGACGTGATCGAATACCGCACCCCGCACGAGATCGACCAGATGAAGCCTGCCGGCGTGTTCGTCGGCGAGGTGCTCACCGAACTGACCCGCCGCGCCGACGTCGGCGTCAACCTGTTGGAGCTCGACGAGATCGCGCACCAGATGATCCGCGACCGGGGCGCGACCTCCTGCTACATCGACTATCACCCGTCCTTCGGCGCCAGCCCGTTCGGCAAGGTGCTCTGCACCTCGGTCAACGACGCGGTGCTGCACGGCCTCCCCCACGACTACGTCCTGGCCGACGGCGATCTGCTCAGCCTCGACTTCGCCTGCGCGGTCGACGGCTGGGTGTCCGACTCGGCCGTCTCGGTGATCGTCGGTACGCCCCGGCCCGAGGACTCGCAGCTGATCGAGGTGACCGAGCAGGCGCTGGCCGCCGGGATCGAGGCTGCCCAGCCCGGCAACAAGGTCGGCGACATCTCCTTCGCCATCGCCCGGGTGGCGACCAAGGCCGGCCTCAAGATCAACACCGACTTCGGTGGGCACGGCGTGGGGCGCACCATGCACGGTGACCCGCACATTCCCAACAACGGGCGCCGTGGCCGCGGTCTGCCGCTGCGACCGGGGCTGGTCGTCGCCATCGAGCCGTGGTTCCTGCACAGCACGGACAAGATCTACACCGACCCCGACGGCTGGACGCTGCGCAGCCGCGACGGGTCCCGCGGTGCGCACGCCGAGCACACCGTGGCGATCACCGACAGCGGCCCGTTGGTCCTCACCCAGCGCTAGTCGCAGCCCGCTCCAGGCTCGAGCTCGACGCAGGGGTCCGACGCCTGGTCGACAGGTGGCGAGGCCGCAAGGATGGCTCGCATGATCTCGCCCATAGCCTCCACCTGGGCGGGCGTGAGCCGGTCGATCACCAGCGAACGCACCGCCGCCACGTGTCCGGGGGCGGTGGCCACGATCTTGGCCAGACCGGCCTCGGTCAGGTGGGCGACCACGACGCGGCGGTCGCCGTCGGCCATCGACCGGGTGACATAGCCGGCCAGCTCCAGCCGGGCCACGATCCGCGACAGCCGTGACTGCGAGGTCTGCGAGATGGCGGCCAGCTCGCTCATCCGCAGCGGCGCTCCGTCCTGCTCCGACAGCAGGGCCAGCACCATGTAGTCGCCCATGCTCAGATCGGCGTCGCGCTGCAGCTGGGAGTCCAAGGCGGTAGGCAACGTGAACAGGACGCCGGCCAGCGCGCGCCAGGACGCCAGCTCCTTCTCATCCAGCCACCGCACGTCCGCCATGACCCGAGCCTACCGAGTCCCCGACCATCAAAGCAGTGTGCGTGCAGCCAGAATGGGCTCCGCCATTCACGACACTGCGCCCACCGAGAGCCAGGGTCATCCCCGCCTGGTCGACTCGTCGCCTTGCCGGGGAGTCAGTCGGCCGGGCGCTGCACGGCGTAGTGGATCATCACGAAGGTCCCTCCGGCCTCGGTCACACTGATCACCTTGAGCGGCGGGGTGGCCAACCGACGCGGCAGCAACGGCGCGCCGGAGCCGAGGAACACCGGGGCGATCCCGACGATCACCTCGTCCAGAAGCCCGTGATCATGGAACTGCCCGACCAGCTCACCACCCCCGACGAGCCACAGGTTCTTGCCCTGCGCCGCCGCCGTCATCGCCTCATGCACCGGACGTACGTCACCGGAGACGAAGTGGATGTCGGCTCCCTCGACGGTCGGCAGCTGGCGGCTGGAGAAGACCCAGGTCGGCTGCTCGTAGGCCCACTTCTCGGGATGGTCGGCGAGGTTCTCGTGCGCATAGATCCACTCGTACGTGGTGGAGCCCATGGCCAGGGCGCCGACGTCGGCGATGAACGCGTCATAGCCGGTGTCGGCCAGCTCATCGCCCGGCTCACCGAGCTGGAGCAGCCACTCCAACGAGTTGTCGGCGTCGGCGATGAATCCGTCGATGCTGGTGGCGGTGTAGTACTGCGTCGTCATGTGACAAAACGTCCCACCCACCACTGACAGTTCTCCTCAGGCGAGCCGGGCCCGTACCCGACCCTCCATCACCTCCTGCAGCAGCACCACCGTGGCGGGGTCGAGGTCCAGCCCCAAGCCCCGGGCGTGGCCTGCCACCTGCAGCGCCAACCGCTCAACCTCGCGTCGGTTCCCGGCCCGATGCTCGGTCCGAATGCGTGCCGCCATCAACAGCTCGTCCTCAGGCGCCGCGGCGAGACCGCGGGCGGCCGCCCACCGGGCCAGATCGATGTCGTTGGTCGCGAGCGACCGATGAGCCAGTTCCACACCGATGTCGCGCACCGCCGAGATCATGTCGGTGCGGAGCTCCTCCGCCCAATGCCACTGGTAAGGGGCGGCGTCCGCCAAGGGAGCGCCCCGCACCAGCTCAAGCGCAGCCTGAAGTCCACTGGTGCTGGTCTGGTCCACCGTCGGAGCCGTCAGCAGCTTCAGCCGGATCCAGTCCGAGCTCACCGCTGGATGCAGAACGATCCGCCCGGTGTACGCGTCCGGGAGATAGGCCTCACCACGGTCGTCGTTGCCCAGCCAGCTGCGCAGTCGGCTCATGTTCGACCGCCGGGTGCCCTCGGCCACCGCCAATGCGGAGGCCATCGTCTGCGCCGACCGGCCGGGGTGCTCGAGGATCCAGCCGCAATACTCCAGACACTGTTTGGCTGCTCGCGGAGGCGCGGAGCCCGCCGGTCCGACCAGCGCGACCGGACCCAGCATCAACAGCGTGGGATGGTGCACGGCCGCTTCGCCGGTCACCTCCGTCGCCATCAACCTGATCCTCTCTGTCGCTGTCTCTGACCGCCTGCTGTCTTCCGTGCGCGCGCTCGCATCCGGCGGGCCCCAGCCGGCTACGCGACGGCCGAGATGTCGGACGTTCGACTCGCCCGGTTCGGCTGGTTCGGCCGCGTCCGGTTCGGGTTCGGGGGGTGACCACCACGGAGCCGGGACAGTGTCCGCGCTCCCCGTCGTCTCGACCAGTTCCAGCAACGCGTCAGCGGCGGATGCTGAGATGAGCTGTGGAATCAGCGTGATGCCCAGCGGCTGAAGCGTGCCGTCGGTGTCGTCGCCGTTCGGCAACCGAAGACACCACCGAACGTCCTTGCTCGGTGCCGCCAGGACCGCCGCTATCGTCGGCCGCGGGGCCTGGGTCGTCAGACGGACGATCCGCTCGTGCTGCTCGCCGGTCAGCGGATCGGCGACGAGAACGATCTCGGGGGCCCATGGGTCGGCCAGATCCGGGTCGACGCGATGTTGGCCCAGCACCGCCTGCGGCGCATGGGCCCGTTGCACCGATGCCCGCCGCTCGAGGCGGGATAGCAGCTCGTCCACGTCGTCGCAGCGGGTGACGTTGTGGTGGCCCAGCGCCTCGGGCAGCCGGCAACCACCGACGAGCGTGAGGATGAGCTCATCGGCCCACAGCGACATGGCGAGCTCGGCCGCCATAGCGGTCAAGGCAGCGTTCGTCACTGCGGGCTCCGGGCTCTCCAGACCCAGCAGCCCCAACGCCTCCAGGTCGACCAGGACCAGCCTGCCCTCGGTGTCGCGGCCCATGGTGGTGAGCCCCGGGTACGGCCTCGCCGCCTCATCGACTCCGGGAACCGTACGTAGGTAGTGCGCCTCGGCGGC
Organism: Microlunatus sp. M237; assembly: GCF_056896895.1. Classification (NCBI taxonomy): domain Bacteria; kingdom Bacillati; phylum Actinomycetota; class Actinomycetes; order Propionibacteriales; family Propionibacteriaceae; genus Microlunatus; species Microlunatus sp. M237. The sequence goes on from NZ_JBXHBL010000001.1 coordinate 1,229,995, forward strand.
GTCGAGCCACCAGGAGCGGCCGCGGACGCGGAAACCGACCGGCGCTGTCGAGACATCGCCATCCATGACGAGCTCGAGCTGATCGTCGCCCACCTTGGCCATGGACAGCCTCGGGAGGGGAGTCTGGGTGCTGCGACAGTGTGCGGCGATGGCGCGGACGGCGAGGTCGAGCGTACGCAGCGACACCGACCGGGCGCGCCGTCCCAGCGTTGCCTCCACCGACTGAGCGGTCGGGCTCGGATGCAGGATCCGGCGCCCGAGGGGACGGGCTTGCAGCTGCTGTCGGCGCCGGTGAGCCAGGGCGACCACAACCCCAGCGGCCAGCAGGCCACCGACTCCGGCCAATCCGAGCACGGCGAAGTCCTCGTGCTGCGCAGCGATCTCCTCACCACGTGACGCGGCGCCACCGTCGGGAACAGCGGCCTCGGCCGGGACAGCGGCGGTCCTCGGCAGATCCGCGTCGGGCTGGAGGCCGGCGGAGTGCGAATCCACCGACTGCGAGGTGGGCTCGCTGTCCCGGGGTGTCTCGGGGTTGTCGTTCGCACGCTTCGACGTCTCCGGCTCGTTCACGGGCGAGCGTTCCTGCGGCGGCAGCCGAAGCCGCGCGCCGACAGCAAGCTCGTCCGGGTCAGACAGCTCGGCCCGGTTCACCGCATAGATCTCGGGCCACCGGTCGGCATCGCCGAGCCGTCGCGCCGCGATCGAGGAGAGGCTGTCCCCCGACCTGACCACAACGGAGTCCGCCGTTCTGTCCGGCTGGACCGTGCCTGCGGGGATCACCAACCGCCAGCCCGGTTCGAGGCGATCGGGGCCACCGGAGAGCAGGGTCGGGTTCGCGGCGGCGATCGTGCGCCACTCGCGGCCGTTGCCGTAGTAGCGCTCGGCCAGACTCCAGAGGTCGTCGCCGGAGGCGACCTCGTGCTGCAGCGCTCCGGCGGGGGTGGGGACGACCCCGCCCGGCTCCGCGAGCATCGGCGCAGCGGTCGGCACGGCTCGTGCCGACCCTGGCGTCGCCGCGTCCGCCGCGGGTGCGGGGGTCAGCGGCCGGTCGACCCGCGCCGCGATGTCCTCACCACCGTGGTCACTGGTGACCACGGTCGGCACCAGGGCCATGACCGCGACCACCATCGCCGTTGCCAGCTTCTGCGGTGCCGCCAGGCCGGGCAGTCGGAGACGGATACGTCGGCCGGAGAGCAGATGCAGGACCTCCGCCGTGACGGAGATGGCGAACACGGCCCAGGCCAGCCAGGCCACCACGGTGATCAACCCGAGCAGGAGGGAACCATCGTCGGGTCGCAGCAGAGCCTGCGCCAGCGCCGACCAGCTCCGCTCGTCCGGCCAGACATCGGCCCCGATGCGGACCAGGACGTACGGCACTCCGGCCAGACCAGCGACCAAGCCGAGGAGGGCGATCAGTCCTCTCAGTACGCGCACTTCACCCACCGCCCGTCGCGGTGATCGTGGCCTCGGCGTGCCCGGCGCCCTGGACCGAGCCGATGCCGAGAATCGACAGGAAGACGGTCGGTGCGTCAACCGTGGTGTTCACATGAACTGTTCCGTTCCGCAACGTGACGGTGCCCGAGACGCCAGGGCTGGCGGCGAGATAGGTGCGGGCGGCTCGGGTGGCGGCCGCCGCATCCGTCCGGCCGCGGATGGCACCGGTCGCGGCGGCATTTCCCGCTGCTCGGGCGGCACCGGCGGCCGCCGACTCCGCCCGGCTCGCGGCAGCCACTTTCTGGCCGCCGTCGACCACCAGACCGGCGGCCATGATCAACGCTGCGACGACCACGAGGACGAAGACACTGACCGAGTTGCCCTGCTCGTCGGGTAGCGTCCCGGTCGGCAAGGCGCTCATCGTTCCCGACTCCGATAGGTGTCCAGTGCCGCCGACCCAGAGGCGTCCACCGTCAGCGAGCCCGGCATGCCGGGAAGGAGCACGTCGTCGAACCGCAGCCGGCAGCTGACCCGACTGGTGATGGTGGCCGGCTGACCCACAGGGACCGCGAAAGCCGACGTGTCCACGGTGACCGACCGGCTGGCGCACTCGATCGCGTTGGTAGCCAGGGCGGCTGCCCCCGCGTCGGCTCCCACCCGACGCGCGTCCGCGGCGCTGCGCGACAGCGATGCGGCACGGGCAGCGCTGTACGCCGCCTCAGCCACGCCGGTTCGGGCCATCCAGATCCGCCCGCCCGCCATGATGAGACCCAGCATGAGGATGAGTGTGGGCACGAGCAGGGCGAGTTCCACCGAAGTCGATCCTCGTTGGTTCTGCGTCGCCCGAACTGCCGGGTGAGCGGATTGGACGAAGGCCACCGGCCGCAGCCTGATCACGGATCCGTCACCCGCTCCATCGGTGCCGTCGCCGACTCGCTGATCAGGCCGAGACCCAGGTCGAAGAACATCGGCACCCGCGCGGACAGCTCCACCCGCACGCTGGTTGCCCCGCGGCTGACGCTGACGTCGACGTCGCGGAGGCCGCCCGACTGCGCCACCCGAGATGCAGCAGCCTCCGCCCCACCCGCACCGCCTTCGCTACGGGCGACGTCCGCCGCGGCATTGACGGCTCGCACCGCGACGTTGTGGGCATGGATCCACACCGCCGCCTGCACGATGCCGATCGTGCTCAGCAACAGCATCGGCAACAGCACGGCGTACTGGACGGACTGGCTCAGGCCGCGTTGGTCTCGTCGATCCATCGACGATCAGCTCTACTTCGGCATGTGACTGGACACGTAGGCCCCGACCGCGCCGATCACCGCCAGCGCGATGGTGACAGCTCCGGCCAGCAGGATGGCGTTCTCTGTCGACTGGCTCAGACCGCGCTCGTCGCGTCTCGCCTGGTCCTGCAGACCGATGACGACCGTCACCATGGTTCCGATCCATAAGCGGATATTCATCGAGCTTCCTCCTGTTGTGTAGTTCGGCTGTGGTGCGGTTCGACTGCGGTGTGGTTCGGCTCGTCGGCCACGGCAATGGCGGGACCTGCATGACCACCTTCGCCTTCTTGGTGTCGACCGGCTGCGGGGAGACGGTGATCTGTGGACAACACCCCGTCATCCCCAGACGATCTTCATCAGCGGTGCCCCGATCAGGATCACGCCGAAGATCAGGGCGGGAACCGTCATGTAGATGGTCATCTCCTCCGACACCGCGTTGGCCTGCTGATGCTCGCGAGCGAGGTGAGCGTCACGCAGCTCTTTGACCCTGGCCCGCAGCGTTGCGGACAGCGCCGCACCACTCTCATCGAGCTGCATGACGTCGGCGATGTCGACGAGCTCGGGCAGGTCGAGCTGGGCTGCCAGCTTCCGAAGCTCGCCGTACGGTGGTTGCTGCTCCAACCTGGCTCGCTGCAGTGCCATCCGAATCTGGCAGAAGAGCGGGATGTCACTGAGCTCGGCGGCGTGGTGCAGCGCTTGCGTCGCCGACGCATTGGCCAGCCGCTCCAGAGTCACCAGGTCGATGAAGGTCAGCAACGCATCGCCGGCGTCGGTACGGACGGACTTGGCATTGGAGCGAAGCATCAGGTCGGGCGTGACGAAGCCGACCACTAGCCCGACGGGCGCGACGAGGGCCGGCACTAGGAGTGGCCACCCGAACCACACGGAGCCGAGGAAGAGCAGCAGGGCCGGCAGCAGCGCCCCGACGAGGGCGAGGGCCGCCTTGTCGCCGTAGAACTCGGCCACTGACCTGTCGCGGAGCTGAAGGTTCTGCCGCTGCCGTGCGGTCACGGTCAGCGGGCTGTGGCGATACAGCCAGGCCCCGATGCGATCCGAGCGGGTAGCTCCATCGAGATGGGCGTCCGCCGCGATCGGGGAGCTTCCTCCCTCGAGACCCTCGAGCGCGTCGGCCAAATGCGGCGTGACCGGGCGTACCGCAGTCACCAGCGCCACCGCCGCGGCGGCGAAGACGATACCGGTCATCAGGACCACTGCAAGAGTCATCGCGGCGCCGTGACCAGGATGCGTTCACGGGCACGGCTGCGGGCCTTGCTGCGCATCAGGGTCAGCGACAGCGCGTAGGCGGTGAGCAGCACCGACAAGATCAGCTGACCCATCGGCGTGCCGTAAGGAGCGAAGAAACCTGGACTGAGAAGCATGGCACCGGCCAGCGTCACGGTGGTGATCACCGTGACCTGCCGGACGACCGTGTAGGGCTTGGCGCGTTCGGTTTCGATCACCCGGCGGGCCCGGAGCTGGTCCTGCAGCGAGTCCGCCAACGCCTCCAGCGTGGCGGACGCCCCGCTGGATCCGCGTTGCGCAGCAAGGATGAGTGCCGCGATCACCCCGTCAGCCGCCGGGCTGTCCAGGTCATCAGCGAACCGCAGGAGCGCGTCCCTGGTGTCCCAGCGGCTGTTCAACCTCGCGACGAGGACGCCGACCGGCACTTCGATCGCCTCCGGGGCAGTCCGACGAGAGACCCGGATCGCGTCCGCGATGGATCGTCCGGTGGGCAGGGTGGCCGCGAGCGTACGGACCCAACGGTCAAGTGCCTCGAGCAGCACCACATCGCGTGCCCGCGGCACCGTGAGCAGCGCCGGGAGACCGAGCAGGGCGGCCGGCACCAGGACCACCGCGATGACCCAGCCGGTCATCGCACTGATCAACACCCCGGCCAGCACGCCGACGCCCAGCAGGACGTCGCGTCGTCGCCCCTTGCCGCCCGGTGGCCGCCTCGTCACGGTGGTCCACCTCTCGGCCACCGTGCGGCCTGACGGCGCGCGCGGCTGATGTGGCGTCAGCCCGTACGCCATCGCAAGGAGCCCGGCGATGATCAGCGCGCCGATTGCCGCGGCAGCCGCGCCCGGCATCAGGGGCCGTCCACAGTCGCGCCGCCGGGCAGGGGGCGCAGGAACTGGGTCAGCTCGGACTGGAACTCGGCATTGGGGAAGAAGCCGTGCCCGGCGCGGTAGGTCAGGTGCGTCACGGGTCGGCCGGACTCGATCGCCCGGGTCACCTGACGAATCTCGGCCACCAACCGCCGCCGGACCCCGCCCTTCCAGGTGTCGTCCTCCAGCTTGACGTAGATGAAGAGGTGCACGTTGTGCGCGATCTGGCGGTAGGCCTCGTCGATGCTCAACACGCCGCCCTGGGCGACGCGTGATGCCAGCCGATCCATCGTCGACTCGGCCGAATGCGAGTGGGTCGTCGACAGCGTGCCGGCGCCCGCCAGGGTAGTAAAATTATGCCATGACATCTCCCGTCCGAGCCGCCATCTACACACGGATCAGCCGCGACATCGAAGGCCAAGGGGCCGGGGTGACCCGACAGGAACAAGACTGCCGGGCCAAGGCGGCGGCGCTGGGCTGGTCTGTGGCCGGTGTCTACAGCGACAACGACATCTCCGCATACTCAGGCAAGGTCCGGCCCGGATACCAGGCCCTGCTCGACGCCATCAGAGGCGGCCAGGTCGACGCCGTGGTCGTGTACCACCACGATCGTCTCCACCGCCAACCGCGCGAACTCGAAGATTATGCGGAGTTGTGCGCCCCCAGGGGCGTGCTGACCGAGACCGTGCAGTCAGGCAACCTCGACCTAGCCACCGCAGACGGGCTCACCATGGCCCGCATTTACGGCGCTATGGCGGCTGGCGAGTCCCGGAAGAAGGGCGAGCGGCAGCGGCGAGCGAACCTGCAGCGCGCAGCGCAGGGCAAGCACTTTGGGACCAGGCGACCGTTCGGGTACGAGCCCGATGGCGTGACAGTCCGCGAACCCGAAGCCAAGGCAATCCGCGAGGCGTACGACCTGATCCTCAGTGGAGGGTCGCTGCGCGAGGTCGCCCGGCGATGGAACGACGCCGCGCTGCTCACCCCGCAGAAGGGCAACGCGTGGACAGGCACTGTGGTCGGGAGGACGTTGAAGACTGCCCGGTTGGCCGGGATGAAGGTGTACCTCGGTGAGATCGTCCGCGGTGACGACGGGGAGCCCGTGCCGACAGAGTGGCCAGCGATCATCGACCCCGACACCTGGCACGCCGCCCAGGCGGTGCTGTCGGAGCCGAGCCGCAAGTCAACCCCGACGTTCTACTCGCAGTTGTTGCTGTCAGGTGTGGCCACGTGCGCCGAATGCGGGTCCCCTATCCAGTCCGGCGGGAAGCGCAACGGCCGTAGCCGGTACCGCTGTTCTGCGAAGGGTGGGCACGTGTACCGCGAGGCGGGGCCGGTTGACGAATATGTCGAGGCGGTGGTGTTGCGTCGCCTGGCCGAACCGGACGCACTCGAACTGGTGCGACCCGACACCGACGAGGTCGATGTGGCGGCGCTTCGCCGCGAGGTGAACGGCATCCATCAAAGGATGGACGGGCTGGCAGAGGCTTACGCCGAGGGCACGTTCTCGATGAGCCAATTCAAGAAGGCCGACGAGCGGCTCCTGGCCCGGTTGGCTGAGGTCGAAGCGAAGATGCCTGCGCAGACGGGCGGAGCCTTGGGAAAGTTGATCACCGCCCGTGATCTGTTGCTGGCTTGGGATTCGCTGACCACCGAGGGCAAGCGCGGCGTCATCGACACGCTGATGACGGTCCGGCTTGTGGCACCCGGGACGAAGGAGAACGCCTACGTGTGGGAGTTCGGCGTGCGGCATGCCAACCCGGAGACCGTTCTGATCGAGTGGAGGCAATCGCGCTAGCTGACAGCGCCGCTTGCGAGAGCCACATGAGCCTGCTTCAATTGACATACCAGCAGGCGATCTCCCGTTCTTACGGACTAGAGCCGACATCTCACACAGCCGATGACTAAGTGTGCTGGCAAGGGGGAAGGTCCCGGGGTTTAAGCATGCCCGCTTAACACCCTGGTTGACCACTCCGAGAGAAAGCACACCCATGGCTGACGCCTACCCTCCACATTCGGACCGCCCTCGACAGGCCGCGGCTAACTGGCGCGACCCCTTCACGCGTGCGGTCGAAGCATCCGTGCGACTCGCGCCGCCTCTCACCACAGACCAGCAGCGCAAGATCGCCAACCTTCTGGTGGTGGCCCGATGAACTACTTCCCCAACATCCGGCAGATGCGCCGCAAGGAAGGTGACTTCGACCTCATCTACATCCTCGACGGGATCAAGCATCGGATCACCAACTTCGAGCCATCCGCGAGGATGCGCACCGACGTTCTCGAAGTCATCTCGTACTGGAGTTCGTTCGCGTTCTGCTGCGAAGCCTTCGCCGAAGGTCCAAGCCTTCAGCTGTTCAATCGACCCAAGACCTACGTTTGCCCGGAGCACGGCGACTACAACTTCGACAAAGAGGGCGGCCAACCCGGGGTCGAGCGGCCCGCGCTGGCGGGCAGGTGCTGGCGCTGTCGCGGGCGGTCTGAGGTGCCCGCTGTGCTGGCACAAGGCCCCGACATGATCGGACTCGAGTTCTGCCGACCATGCCTGTACGCCGAGATCGGGCAGGACGGGGACGCCGCATGAAGATCAACAGCGAGTTCTTGGAGCGACTGCACGAACCGCTGCAGCGCTACCTCGACCTGACTCTCTCCGACACCAAGGGTTGGGCACACGCCGCCCTCGGTCACCTACCGAAACTGCGCACCGGCCCCGGCGACCGTGAGACCTACCAACACAGCCAGTGGGAGCCACGAGCGTACAAGTGGCCCGATCAGCGGGCGCAACTGACCGCTGACCTGACCAACCACCCGTTCGACGCCTACCTGTGCCCGTACGTAATGAAAAGCCAGCGCCGTGCCAAAGGAGATGCCGTCGTACGCCGTCTGCTACATGCAGATGTTGATCATGGACACCTGGACCTCGAACTGGTCAGAGCCATCGACGGGTGGGCTGTCGGATCCGGCAGCCCTGGCAACGGCCACGTCTACCTGAACCTGGACGAGCCAGTCACCCAGGAGGCGTTGGAGCGGCTCAACCGGGCACTCGGTAACTACCTCGGTGGTGCTGAGAAGTACTTGGACAACGACGTCCTTCGACCGCCGTGCACGTTCAACCACAAGTCGGCGGTACGGGGCGGTACGCCAACGTACGTCGACTACCTTGTCGAGCCGAGCGGGGTAGTGTGGCCAGCCGACCGCCTCGCCGCCCGGCTCGGGGTCGACCTGACTACGAAACCTGAGGTCGAGCGCCACCACTCCGCCCCAGCGGTCAGCGCGACTCGGCAGCCGTTGCCCGCGAGCGTGCAGGCAGCGTTCGACAGGTCGGATGGGGACCGAAGTGCCCGCACCTACGGACTCGTCGCGGCTTGTCACGACGCCGGTCTGACACGAGAACAAGCGGTACAGGTTGTGGCCACGCACCCGGCGACTGTCGACAAGTTCGGGAGTGGTCAGCGGCTTTCTGAGGAGTTCGCCCGCAGCTGGACCAAGGTGTCTGCCTCTGGGACAACCCGCCCCAGCGTCGAAGCCGGACCCAGATTGATCCTCACTCCCGCGTCGGACATCACTCCGCGCCGGGTCCGGTGGCTGTGGGACGGCAGGCTGGCGCTCGGAACGCTCGGGCTGCTGGCTGGCAGGGAGGGTCTTGGCAAGTCCACGCTGACGTACTGGCTCGCTGGTCAAGTGACGCGCGGGCAACTGCCTGGGGAGTTCAGCCGCAAGCCGAAGGCCGTACTGGTGTGCGCCAGTGAGGATTCTTGGGAGCACACCATCGTCCCCCGGCTGATGGCGGCAAACGCCGACCTGGCGCGGGTCTACAGAGTCGAGGTAGAAGCCGACGGAATCCACATCGGTCTCTCCCTCCCCCGCGACCTGGACGCTGTTGAGGAAGCCGCCCGTGAGACCGACGCAGCCCTACTGCTGCTCGACCCGCTGATGAGCCGCCTGGATATCAAGATCGACAGCCACAAGGACGCCGAGGTGCGACACGCCTTGGAGCCTCTTGTGGCGCTGGCGGATCGATCCGGGCTCGCGGTGCTGGGCTTGATGCACCACAACAAGTCCGGCAGCACCGACCCGCTGCAACTGGTGATGGGATCCAAGGCCTTCACCGCAGTTGCACGGTCAGTCCACACGGTCGTCCCCGACCCTGACGACGAGACAGACACCCGGCGGTTCTTCGGGACCCCGAAGAACAACCTCGGGACGACCGCACTGCCGACCTTGTCGTTCACCATCGGCACCTACCAGTTCCAGACTGGCGATGGAGAGACGGCCACCACTAGCCAGATGGTGTGGGGCGACGAGGTGAATATCAGCATCGGTGAGTCGATGCGCCAACGAGCCGACTCCGGCGAACACTCCGCCACCAAGGAAGCGGCGGAATGGCTGGTGGATTGGCTCGCGACGCAGCCCGATGGTCGTGCGGCCTCTGTTGACGCCAAGCGCGCCGGGCGCAAGGAAGGCCACTCCGAATCCACCCTGAAGCGGGTCCTCGACAAGGGCGCGCAGTGGAACCTTGCCTGGGAATCTGGCGGGTTCCCCCGGAAGTCGTACTGGTACCTGACCAACCGCCCGTCGCAGCCGCCACTAACCGACGAGTCACCGTGATCAGCCCAGTCGGCTCAGTCCGTCCTGGAGACGTGAGCCGACTGAGCCGCCTGAGCCGACTGAGCCAGTCGGAGCAGAAGGGGAGGTATATAAAACCCTCTCTCTCCCGTCGAAACGATCGGCTCGACTGGCTCAATCGGCTCGACTGGCTCAGCCCCCCAGGACGTGATCTACCCGACTACACCCTCAACCACCAGCCAGACCCACGAACCGAGAATGGAAGATGATCATGAAGATTCGCACCAAGACCGAGCAGGCTGTGGACTGGCTCGCCGCGTATCTCGGCAGCCAGCCGGACCGGACAGCGTTGTCGTCCGAATGCAAGGCAGCGGCGACCGCCGAGGGCTTCTCGCCACGCACAGTCGATTACGCCCGAAGTCGACTGGGTGTGGAAATCCAGACCGGATCCCTCCCGGGCAAGCCGTTCTGTTCCTGGTGGACGCTGCCGTCCGGCCCAGTCACGGCTGGCGTCACAGCCCAGGATCACAAAGACGCGCTCGAGCTAACCAGAGCACTAGGCGATGGCGACCTCTTGCACGTCCAGGCCGTGATGCGGACCTGCCGACCGCCGCAGATGACGACCGCACTCGGACTCACCCTGGCGCTGGTCCTGGACCGGTACAGCAGCGACCGAGATAAGGCGCTCGACGCCCTCGCGGAAGTTGGAACGACCCTGTGGGAGAAGCAGCGATGACCACCGACCCGAACCCACCGAACACCCAACAGACAGGAACAAAAATGACCGAGAACATTGCAGCAGCGCCCGGCACGGCAACGTCCGCCCAGGAGCAGCCCACCGGAGCGACTGAGACAGTCACCCCCGACACCGAAGCGCCCGGGACCGGCGAAGGTCACGACGAGCCGACCGAGCCCACCGACGACCAGGGCGACACCAAGGGCAACAAGGAAGCCGCGAAGTACCGCCGCCAACTCCGCGAGGCCGAAGCGGAACGCGACGGGCTGCGGACCCGACTGGAGACCCTGCAGCGGGCCGAGGTCGAGCGGCTCGCCGCCGAGCACCTGGTCGCCGGAGATGCCCTGTGGATCAGCGGGGCCGAACTGGGCGAGTGCCTCGACGACGACGGCAACGTCGACCCGGCCAAGGTCAAGCAGGTGTGTGGCCTCGCCATCGAAGCCCGCCCGTACCTGGCGCCGAGGATGGCGTCGGCACGCGAAGTCGGGATCGGAGCCGTAGGTTCACCCGTCAGCCGCAAGGCCACCATGGCGGACGTGATCAAATCTGCCTGATTGGCCCCGGGTAACCTCGGGGTGTTTTCCTGGTGGTGGGCACGGATCGTTCGCCAGGCGCGGACACCGGCCCACCGCCAGCCCCGAGGGCAACCGCCCTGTTGAGTCCGTGACTCCAGGTCGCAACAACCACCACCCGCCAGGTTGCGCCAGGACGGACGAACCAACATGCTCACCACAACCAACGCCAAGTCGATCCTGACTCCGGAACAGGTCAACGACCTGCTGATCCTGCCGATTCAGGCCGCCTCGATCGCGGCGCAGGTGTCCACCGTCAAGGTCATCGGATCCAAGTCGTACCGGATCCCGATGGTCACCGACGACCCGAACGCCGAGTGGGTCGCAGAGGGACAGGAAATCACCCCCTCCGACGCCGCGTTCGACGAGCTGATCGTCACCCCATCGAAGTTGGCCGGGCTCACCGCCGTCACGACCGAACTGGCCGAGGACTCTGACCCGTCGGCCATCGAAGAGGTTGGGGCCGGGCTCGCGCGCGACCTCGCCCGCAAGGTCGACTTGGCGTACTTCGGCAACCTCACCGGACCGGCCCAGGCCGGGCTGGGGTCGCTCACCACCGGCCTGGTCGAAGGCGAGTTCGTCGACACCGACGTGTTCGTCGACGCGGTCGGTGTGGCCCAGGACCTGGGCACCGACATCGACTACTGGGTCGCCGGTTCCAGCACCGCCCGTGTGCTGGCGAAGTTGCGGAAGGCCGACGGCTCCAACGAGTCGCTGTTCGCGGTTGACCCGACCCAGCCCGCGCGGCGGATCATCGAGGGCCGGCCGCTGCTGGTCACCCCCGCAGTTCCGGCCGGGGTGATCTGGGGCATCCCCAAGTCCCGCGCTTACCTGGTGATCCGTCAGGACGCCCGGATCGAGGCGGACAAGTCGGTGTACTTCACCTCCGACCGGGTCGCGGTGCGAGGCACCATGCGGATCGGGTTCGGGTTCCCCCAGGCCGCCGCAATCGTCAAGGTCGCCGCAGCCTGAGGCGTTGAGGCCGGGTCAATGACAGGCCCGGCCTCACCCTCCCCCGACAGGAGATGTGATGGACGCTCAATGCCCCGAGTGTGGCGGGACCCGGCTGTACAACTGGGTCTACCGGCACACCAACGACTGCACCACCCGTGCCGCAGAGGACGCCACCCAGGCCGCCGACCACGACAAGCGCCACCCCGGGCGCAGCCAGTTCGCCCGACCCGTCACCGCCGCCGAACGCGCGCTGGTTGAGGCGGCTGGGCTGACGCTCAACGGCGAGACCACCGAGGTCACGTTTCGACCTGGGTACCGGCATCGCACTATCGGAGGGTGGACCCGGCCATGACCACGACGCGACCAAACCACTATCGCAGCGCGCTCGGTTCCAAGTACCGGCGGCTGTGCGCGGACATGAAGCGGAGCCCCGCAGGCAACGTCTGCTGCATCTGTGGTGGCCCGATCGATGTGGACCTGCCGACGTCGGAGAGCAACTCGCCCGCGTACTGGACAGTCGAGCATCAGCCGCCACTTAGTGAGGGCGGCGATCTGATCGACGACATCAAGGGTCCAGCGCATCGCGGCTGCAACTCCGCAGAGGGACGACGGCTCCAGCTCAGGAACCCCATCCCGAGCAAAGGCGTGATCGAGCACAGCCGAGACTGGTGACGACGAGCCCTCCGTTGGCCCTTCCGCTGACCGGGAGACCCCGAGGTACCAGGGGGCAACCCCCTCAGCGTCAGGGTCAGGAAGCCAGTCCCGGCACTGGCTCTTCTATTTGCGGAACACCGAGATGTCACTTTGCGGAACACCGAGGTGTGACCCAATCCGGGCTGTAGGTCCTCCCCGCGACTAGAGAAGGGCACCATTACTCGCGGCGACAGGCTAATCTGGCATGATCCAGGTTGTGGCTGAGGACTGGGTGCCGTTCGGATTGACTGAACAACAGCAGGCTGACTACGCAGTGCTGGTATCTGACTTGCCGCCGTGGCTAAAGGAGTCAGTGGTCGGTTGGCTTTGTCCATACTTGCTGGACGGAAGTTGGGCCCACAATGGTCGCTGCCTCGAAATTCAGAGAGTCACGTCTGTGGGCATAGGTGTGACTTCAACATCGACCACAACGGCTTCCCTTCTTGCCGGAGCCCTCCGGCGCCTACCCGACCTAGAATTGCTGTCCCTGGTCGACTACGTGGTCGGCTACTGGATCAAGTTCAAAGGCGCCGGACCGGTGAGGCAACTCGAGGACGTCCTCGCTAGCGGGCGGTCGAAGTGGACTGTCGGCGACCGCCTAGGCCGAGCCGGACTGGTCGAGCGAGTGCCCGCAGGTGTTCAAGACGTAGTCGAGTCCGTGATTGGTAGCGCTGGATCTGCGGGGACGGTGTTGGCCCGAGCGTGGGCGCATGTTCACGGTCTCGAACCGAACGACAGTGCGGCCTATGCAGATGCCGTGCGCGCAGTCGAAATTGCGGCCATCACCGCAGTGCAACCGAAGAACACGTCCGCAACACTTGGCACGGTGCTTGGGCAGATGAAGGCGGACGGCGATTGGCGATTGCCCCTCCGGGAGGCGGCTTCCGCCCCAGGTCCTGAGACCGTAATGGCACTCATCCGGATTCTGTGGTCCGGGCACCGCGACCGGCATGGGAGTCCCAACTACTCCGACGTCACCCATGAGGAAGCCCGCGCCGCCGTCACGTTGGCAGCCACCTTGGTGGACTGGTTCGACTCCGGAGCGCTGAGCCGAAGAGCCGCCACAACAAGCTGACTCCCCTGGCGCATGTCACCACTGGGCTGGTTTCCTGGGGGATGCGTCAACGACACCGATCACGCTAGCCTTGGGGCGGATCGGATCGAAGGGCGGCGCACCCCTCTCGAGCCTTTGAGGTGCCGTTCCTGCGCAACACCCACCGTCCAGGCGGTGTGGTGCGACCGGCCGGACACCCGGACTCAGTGTGGGATCGGGTTTCGGGTCACGTGTTGGTAACGAATTGGCAACAGAGTGCCCTAGAATGATGTACTAGACATCAGTAGTCGAGCTTGGGGACTACCGCACTCAGCCAGGAGGCTTCCGAAGATGTCGCACGCTTACTCCGCATCGCCCTCACCGCGGCGAGCCGATCTCGGCAAGCGCCGCAGCTTCTCCCCTGCGCCCATCTCGAATGATGACGCCCGCCGGAGCGACAGTTACAAGCGCAAGACCGGACTCGATCGGTCCTTCGCGGACCGCCGCGACGCATCTAGGCGACTGCCTAAGCCGCCCGCCGTCCGTATCCCTGAGTGAGTTCCACTGCTGCCGCCTACGAACTGCGATGGGTAGAGCCGAAACGAACTGATCGCGAGCGACTCAAGGCTTTCACCTGTTGTGCACCCGAGAAGCGCACTTGGCCGTACCACCTGAGCCGGCACAGTCGAGAGTGGGAACTCGATGCCCAAGCCTATGTCCGCGCGGATCTTCCGATCCCCCCACGTCCCCCGGATTTTGTAGTGCTAGCAGAGGACGCTAACGGCATAGTCGCCGCCGGTCACTTCCAGCAAGACGGCGACTATGCCTACATCGGCGTGTTAGCAGTCGAACTCCGAGCACGGGGCAGGGGTGCAGGGCGGCTCGTGATGCGTGAGATAATCCGACGTATCGGAGTGCGTGCCGATGAGCAAGCCGAGCAATCAGTGACCATCGAGTGCCGCATTGACCCTCGAAACGAGCCCTCCGTACGCTTGATGTCCAGCTTTGGGTTCCAGAAGTACGTCGAACCCGACCTCGACTACGACTCCAACGGAGTCGCGCATATTGATGATCAAGTGGTGTTGGACCTGTGGCGAGCCGAATGGCCTGGGGACACCAGTAGGTAGCGCAGCGGACCGCGACAGTTGACAGACCGGTTATGCTCAGCGGGACAAAGCCTGTATTCCCAAAACGCCCGCTGAGCATAACCGGTCTGTCAACTGTCGCGGTCCGCCTAGATACTGGGGCGATCTAGGGTTGACCGTATAATTCCCCTACCCTCGCGCCCGCCTGCATCGCCTCGAACATCGCCGCCGCCTCGCCGCCACGCACCTCGCCGACGACCAGCCTGGACAGGTTCTGGCGCAGAGCCTCCGGCATCAGGTCGGCGACGGTGAACTCCCCGAGCGGCCGGCCGGCCTCCCGTTCGCCATGACCGGCCCGGGCCTGCAGGGCAAGAATGTTGTTCCGCCCCGACTGGAGGTGGGTCATCAGCTCATAGTCGGTCTCCAGCGTGCCGAACCGTTCGTTGCCGGGGATCGCGTTGATCAGCGCTCGGAGCAAGGTGGTCTTGCCGGCACCTTGGTCGCCGGAGATCACCATGGACTTGCGCGCCAGCACCGCCGCATCGAGGAACTGCGCTATCTCGTACGGCATCAGTCCCCCGTCGGCCAGATCGGCCAGACTGACATCGGTGAGGATGTGTTGGCGGATCACGATGCTGGGCCGGTATGACAACCCGAAGCCGATGGCGTGCAGCCGGAACCGGTCGCCGAGCGCGAGGGTCATGGTGGGGTGGGTGTCGTCGAACGGGCGACTGGGGGTCGCGTTCTCACCGAGGAACCTGATCGCTTCGACGAGCTCCTCATCGCTGTCAGCCACCGGCGGCAGCGTCTCCCGACGACCGTCTCCGTACTGGACCACCACCGAGTCCCAGCCGTGGATCTCGATATTTTCGGCGGCTGGGATGTCGAAGAGTGGCTGCAGCCGGCCATAGCCGAACACCGCGTGCTCCACCGCCGCGACATAGGCCAACTCGGTGTCGGTCGACCACAGCGCTGAGCCGTTGCGGTGCAGCGCTCGGACGTGGTCGGCGACGACTCTACGGATGGCAGCTCGGCCCATCAGCAGCCTGTCGTCGGCTGGCATCGGCCGTCCGGTCTCCGTGACATAGGCCTGCGTTTCGTCGGCGATCTTGGCCGACGCGTCCTTGCGCAGGGTCACGACCTGCGCCCAGTCGACGTCCTCGGCCGCGAGCGCATCCCGGTGCGCGATGTCTGCAGCCTTGAACACCCCGAAGGGCGAGGGCGCCAGCGCTCTCGTCGGTGCGGTCACCTCGGTGTCCTCCTCGAAAAGGGGGACGTCTCGCAGATCGGTATCCGACAGATCGGTCATCGCCTGCTCCCCACCCGGTCCTGCGCGCGCCTCAGGTGCCGATAAAGCTCGTGGGCGAGATCGTCGATGGACCGCACGAATCGGCTCGCGCCGAACTTGCGGCTCCGCGGCGATCCGTCCGATAGACAGCTCGCGTTCGCCGGGTCGTCGGCGAGCGAGCCAAGCAGGGGTACGCCGAGCAGGCTGGAGATCTCACGTCCGCTGTAGGGCCGACCCTCGCCCAGCGTGACCAGTCCAGCGGCCGTCTCGGCACCGGTCGAGGCGCACTGCTCGACCAACGTGGGCAGGTGCATCCGGGTGGCCGCCACCGCACGCAAGCTGGTGCGCGTCAGCATCGCCACAACACCGCTGCGCTCCAGCAGAGCAGTCGGCAGGCCGATCGCTCCGAGGCGACCGGCGTCGATGATCACGTCGATCTCGACTTCCTCGAGGCGGGACAGGGTTTCGGCCAGGTCGCGCCACGCGGTCGAGAAGAGCGCCGCACTCCCCGGTCGGGAGAACCCTGGTAAGAAGAGCCGCCGGTGCTCGCTGTCTGACGTGAGCTCGATCGACTGGTCGATCACCACCTCGTCCAGTGAGCGACGGTCGCGATGCGCCTCCGCGACCCGGAGCAATCCCTTGCCGGTCCGGCTTCGACCCTGCAGATAGCCGGCGAGCACGGCCTGGGGGGCATTGGGATCTGCGTCGACGAGCAACGCCGCCCGGGGCCACGACAGGGCGAGTCCGATGCCGGTCGTCGTCACGCCGGGCGAACCCGCGGCAGAGGTCAGGACCACAACTCCCATGTCAGCGCTCCGCGTCGCGAACTACGGCGATGCGACCTTGCGCTGACAGCGTCGCCACCACAGCTGCCTGGTCAGCGGTCACGTCCACGTTGAGCAGCACCGAAAGACCGTCGGGATCCGGAGCGGCGTCCACCACCTTGGCCACAACCGCGAGGTTGGTGAAGCTGTCCTCGAACCCCGGTTCGGCTCCCTCCGGCGGAACAGCGACGAGGCGGACCGGGCTCCCCGGAGCCAGATGGCCGGTGGGCGCCCGTCCGGTCACCAGCTTGATCCCCACGATCGCCCGCCTGACCTCCGGGATCGAGACGGGACCGACCGCCCCGGCGGGCAGCAGACTTCCCGCCATCAGGTCAACGGTGGCTCGCTGCCCGACGAGTGAGTCCAGCTGCTCGGCCGGGACCGTGGTCACGCCGGTGGTGGACCCCACCGTCACGGCCCGCAGATCCCCCTCCTCGATCACCGAACCGCGATAGACGGTGGACGAGACCGCAACGACGGATTGGGACGTGGACACCTCGTTGTAGAGGAAGAAGGCGCCGAGCGCCCCCAGGCAGAGGGCCATCACTCCGAGCGCCACCCACTTGGGATTCCGCCGACCGCGGATCGGCGGTTCCGGCATGCTCGGCGTTGTCGCCCGCGACGTCGGTCGTGGCGGCTTCAAGCCGCGCGCCATGGCAGATCGTGTGCGGGCCACTGGCGATTCAGTCGCGGTCAATGTGACTCTCTCCCGAGGCAACGACGAGGCGGGAACTTGGCCGGAATCGTAAGACATAGTCCATCGATGTGTCAGGGCTCACCGGCGTGGCGGTACGAAATTGGTGCCTCTGTTGTAATAGATGCGTCAGTTACTTCGATTGGGTCCAAATCAATCCCGCCCCGTCAGGCGATGTCGGCCAGCTCGTCGGCATGGCGCGCCAGTCGTCGGAGTGCTCGACTGCAGCGATATCTCAACAGCTCAGGCTTGAGCTGGTGGCGGACCGCAGCATCTCGACCTCGCATTCCCTCCGCATAGACGCTGGTGAGCACGGCTTCGGTCGAGTCGTCGATGAGCCGCAGCTGTCGCGCCGCAGCGATGACCTGGTCCGCCGTGATGTCGACGCCTCCGCCGTGCCGGTTCACTGACTGCTGGTAGATGCGCTCGAACGTCGAGTCGACCGGCATCAAGACTGCACCGTGGGCCGTCAGAGGTGACTCACGCTTGACCGCCTTCAAGGTGTCAAGGGCAAGGTTGGCAGCCACCCGGTGTGGTCGCGTCGACACCGGGTATGTCCGGATTCGGCACCAGAGAGCGGCCACGTACTCGTCGCAGCCGGCCGCCCGGTCCCGGGCCGCCATCCGGACGATTTTGCCGAGCATGGTCTGCAGCACGACGCGGCCGGCGAGCTCGTCACCTCGAGCGCACTCGAACAGAAGAGCAAGAAGGGCGGCATCCGGCTCGAGCCGGACTGCGTCCAGCACATCGGTCAGACTGGCACAGCCCGTCAGAACCGCATGTCGGGTCGACCACTGGTGCACGCTCCCCCAATGGTGCGCGACCAGCAGCTCGTCCCACTCGCGGTTGAGCTGCGCCACGATCCGAAACCGCTGCGCGGGTGCCCACTGTCGCCGAATGCCGCCCATCTCTCCCCCTCGATCTCTCGATGGGTCGACGATGTCCGACGGGTGTTGTCAAAGGTGTTGTCCGGCGCGCACCCGGTGTTGTCCGTCTCCATGCTGCTCTGGCGCGACCCCGCCAGTCGCCGATCGGGATCAGAAGGTTCGGAGTTCGAGTGTCTCCGGGTGCGTCACCAAGATCCTGACCAAGGTGCGTTCGGCAGATCTGGTCCACATCCAGGCATCTCACAAGGCGCCTCTGACAGCAACCCCACTTTCATCCGCCTCAGGCCCGGTCCACAGCCGCCGGGGCTTCGCCAAGCGCCGTCGACATCAGGTGCGAACACAAGTCGGTGGTGATCGCCAGCTGCGAATGCCCGACAACATCCACCACCCCACGAGCAGGACACCCGACCCGAGACGGCGGGCAGCGGGATGCTGCGGCGCGACCTCGAGGACTTCCGGGGGACCGTAGATCAGGTCCTCACCTGGCAGCCGTTGCTGCAGGAAGGTCGCAGCCTCATCCAGAAGGACCGGTGCGAATGGCGAGCTAGCAGTTGCCGAGGTAGGCAAGGACCGCGAGGACGCGGCGGTTGTAAGTCGTGTCCGGGGGAATGTCGAGCTTTTCAAAGATCGTGCCGATGTGCTTCTCGATTCCACTCTGACTGATGTAGAGCTGCGCGGCGATCGAGGAGTTGCTGCGACCCTGCGCGACGAGCTCGAGCACTGACCGCTCACGCTCGGTGAGACCTGCGTAGCGTCCGTCCGGCTCACTTTTGGCTGCGAAGAGCTGGCGGATGACCTCAGGATCGAACGCAGTTCCGCCGTGCCCGACCCGCTCGAGGGCGTCGAGGAAGCCTGCGATGTCGGCGACGCGGTCCTTGAGCAGATAGCCCACACCGCCCCGTCCGTCGAGCAGCTCGCTCGCGTGGCGGCGCTCGACGTATTGCGAGAGGACCAGGACGGCAACGTTGGGCCACTCGCGACGTATGTGGAGCGCGGCGTGGATACCCTCGTCGACGAACTCTGGGGGCATCCGCACGTCGACGATCACGAGGTCGGGCTGCTCGGCCGCGACGACCCGGATGAGCTCCTCCGCGTTGCTGACTGCGTCCGTGACTGTGTGCCCTTCGGCGGCCAAGAGCTGGGCGATGCCCTCGCGCAGCAAGGCGGAGTCTTCGGCGAGGGCTATCCGCATGAATCACCGCCCTGACCGTCGTCGGCCCGCCTCGAGGGCTGTCGACGGTGAGGCGGCCACCTCGTGCCGCGACCCGGGAAGCGATCCCGGATAGGCCGGACCCTGCTGGGTCCGCACCACCGCTTCCGTCGTCTCGGACGGTGAGCAGGAGGTTGCTTCCGGGTCGGTCGACGTCGACATCGATGTCGATCTGTGAGGCATTCGCATGCTTGATTGCGTTGGTGACCGCCTCGCTCGCGACGAAGTAGGCGGCAGCCTCGGCGGTACGGTCGCCAGGGTCCGCTGCGCTGAGCCGGAGATTGATCCGGACGGGAGTGCGGTCACACAGGGCCTCGAGTGCCGCGGGCAGACCGTCCCGCACGAGCATTGCCGGATATGTGCGCCAGGCGACGCTTCGCAGATCATCGAGGATCTGCTGTGTCTCGGCGCGTGCTCGCTGCTGGAGGTCAGCTCGCATCACCGGATCATGAGTCCGTTCAGCTCGCGCGAGCAGGATGGACAGGGCGACCACCCGCTGCTGCACGCCGTCGTGGATGTCCCTTTCGATGCGGCGCCGTTCGGCATCCACGGCGGTGACCACGTCGTCAAGTGTGGTGTGGAGCCGACTCACCTCCTGGGTGAGTTCTGCGACCCCGGGCCGGGCCAGGGCGAGCCACGCTCGGCGGTCGAGCCAGGCGATCCCGGCGAGGCCCGACAGAGCGAGGAACATCAAGAGCGCGCCGGGCAGTGCGTATTGCGCTACCGTCGCCCAGGTGACCGCTCCGGGGTCCGCGTCGAAGATGGCGACGGCCCGACCCGTCGCGGCGCCGAAGATCATCTCAACGGCCACAACCAATCCGATCACGACCAGTGCCAAGACGCTGGCGGTCAGCAGCCCGAGCAGCGTCTCGATGGCCAGCAGCCCCAGCAGCCGTCCCCCGTGCGGCCGGGCGTTGGAAGGCGCTCCCCTGGTCCAGGCCAGCCGCCGCGCCCCCCACTCCGAGACTGTCCGAGCGGGCGCCAGGGAGATCGGGGCGGCGACCAGCGCCGACAGCTGCGCAGGAAACAGAAGAGCGCCCGCGACCGATCCGACAAGCCCCCGTCCTGCGCTCACGAAGGCCTCCCCGGTTCGGTGTCCGCCCGCTCCGTACTGCGACGTCTCAGGGTTCACGGCACAAGTTTGCCCGACATGCGCTGACGCACCCGCAGCACCAAGAACGCGCCCGCGGATACGGCGACCGCAGCGATCACGAGTTTTTGCAACGTGTCCGCGTACTGCTCCACAAGAACCCAATTTTCACCCAGGAGATAGCCGGCCGAGACGAAGGTGGTGTTCCAGATGACGCTTCCTGCGCCGGTCAGCAGCGTGAACCGAGCCAGTGGCATCCTCTCGATGCCCGCGGGAATCGAAATCAGGCTGCGGAAGAGCGGGATCATCCGTCCGAAGAACACAGCCTTCGATCCGTGCCGCGCGAACCACTCCTCCGCCCTGTCGACATCGGAGACCCTCATAAGAGGCACCCGGGCCACGATGCGCCGGAGCCTGTCGCGGCCCAACGAAGCGCCCAGCCCGTAGAGGACCCACGCGCCCACCACGGAGCCGAGCGTGGTCCAGATCAGCACCTCGATGAGACCGAACGTCCCCCGGCTGGCGGTAAATCCGGCCAGCGGCAGGATGATTTCACTGGGCAACGGCGGAAACAGGTTCTCCAGTGCGATGGCCAAACCGGCGCCCGGACCACCCAGTGATTCCATCAGCGCGACCGCCCACTCAGCGACAGCATTCAGGTCAGCAGAATCTTTGTCCATGTCGACCAAGCTATGGACGGACCGGTGATGCGGTCAGTAGAGCCAGCCACCCGCCGTGGTGGGGATATCCGCACCATCTGAAGCCTCTGAACTGGCGACATCTTTGGTGAGCAGCTCGGAGCTGATGGTTTCTCACAGCTCGATCAGAATGCTTTGCCAGCGGCGCCGGCGGCCGGGAGTTCCTCGGCGAGCCGCTGCAGGTCCTGTCCGAAACGGCCGGCGTCGGCGCTGCCCACTGCGACGAGCACCAGATGACGCCGCCGCCGTCGGTGGGACGGATCGGCTCGATCACCTGCTGGCGACTACGGATCAGTCGGCATAGAGCGCGGCCTCCGCCACCAGCGCCGCCAGCACCACCTGGACCGCCCGCCGGGCCGCCCGGTCGGGCCGCATCAGGACCTCGAGATGCCGGCCCGCGCGGATGTCGGTCAGCGGCACCAGCGCGATCTTGCCGGCGGCGTGCTCCACCGTGGTGTGCCGGGGCAGCAGCGCGATCCCATGGCCCCGGGCCACCAGCTTCTCCATCAGCGGCAGATGGGTGGACCGACGCACCACCCGGACAGGCGACCCGGCCCGCGCGGCGATGGCACTCAGCGCCCGGTCGATCGGGAAGTCCGCCGGCGGCGCTATCCAGTCCTCGGTGATCACGTCCGATGGCGACAGGCTGGCCCGACCGGCGAGCGGATGGTCCAGCGGGAGAGCGACGTCGAGCGGCTCCCGCAGCAGCGGCACCACCTCCAGCCCGGAGCGGTCAGGCACCTCGCGGTCGTCGGAGCGGTGCGCCACCACCAGGTCGTGGTCCACCGTCAGCGCGGCGAACCCGTCCTGGGCCACATCCTGGTCGATCGTCTCCAGCGTGATGGCCGGGTGGGCGGCCAACCGGTCCAGCACGCCGGGCAGCAGCAGCTCGGCCGCGGAGAAGAACAGCGCCAACCGTACGTTGCCGCCCACCTCGCCGAGATAGGCCTGCCAGGCCGCCTCCGCCTCGGCGATGGCCGTGGCGATCCCGCGCGAGCTCGCCACCAGCGCCAGCCCGGCGTCGGTCAGCTGCACCCCGCGACCCACCCGCTCGACCAGCGTGACGCCGACCTCGCGCTGCAGCAGCTTCAGTTGCTGCGACACCGCACTCGGCGTCCGCCCGGTCGCGTACGCCACCTCGGTGACACTGCCCCGATCAGCCAGCTCGCGCAGCACCGCCAGATGCTCGACATCCATGTAGGGAGGCTACATCGATCATGAAGGTCTATTCGCTGGTGCTTCAGTGCCAACTC
This sequence comes from Microlunatus sp. M237, assembly GCF_056896895.1. NCBI lineage: Bacteria > Bacillati > Actinomycetota > Actinomycetes > Propionibacteriales > Propionibacteriaceae > Microlunatus > Microlunatus sp. M237. Next base: position 1,252,397 of record NZ_JBXHBL010000001.1, read on the forward strand.
GGGCCACGATGGACCCGTGCCCCTCCGCGACCGCCTTCTCGCTCTCATCGTCGCCGTCTGCTGGGGCATCAACTTCCCCGCCACGGCGCTCGCGCTGGAGCACTTCCCGCCGCTGTTCCTGGTCGCGCTGCGCTTCGCCCTGGTCGCCGTCCCGACGTTGCTGCTCGTCCCCCGCCCGCAGGTGCCGCTCCGCTGGCTGCTCGGCACCGGCCTCGGCCTCGGCGTGCTGCAGTTCGCCTTCCTCTACGTCGGGATGGCGGCCGGCATGCCGAGCGGACTGGCCTCGCTGGTGCTGCAGGCCTCCGCCCCGTTCACCGTCCTGCTTGCCGGCATCTGGCTGCGCGAGCGGCTCACCCGGCAGCAGCTGATCGGGATCGGCATCGCGGTGCTCGGCCTGATCGTGATCGCCGTCCACCGGGCCCAGGTCGCCGCCCTGCTGCCGGTCGTCCTCACCCTGTGCGGGGCGCTGGGCTGGGCCATCGGCAACGTCTGCAGCCGCAAGGCCGCCGCCCCGAAGCCGCTGCACCTCACCTTGTGGATGTCGGTGGTGCCACCGATCCCGATGCTGATCCTCAGCCTGGCCCTCGAGGGACCCCGCGCCATCGGCCACTCACTGGCCACCGCATTCACCGTCGACGCCCTGCCGGCGGTCCTCGGCCTGCTCTACGTGGTGGTCATCGCCACCCTGGTCGGCTACGGCCTGTGGAACACGCTGCTGTCGCGGCACCCGTCCAACCAGGTGGCACCGTTCTCGATGCTGGTCCCGGTGGTCGGCGTGCTGGCTTCCTGGGTGGCGTTCGGGGAGCTGATCGACACCGTCGAGCTGGCAGCCGGGATCGCCGTGGTGGCCGGGGTGCTGTTCGCCTCCGCTCCGCGACGCCGCCGTACCGCCGAGGGAGATCCGGTCGCCGAGGTGATCCCGGAGGTCACCCGGTCAGCACCCTGACCGCCTACAGCCGGGCTGCGACCTCGGCGGCGGCCCGCAGCACCGCCCGCTGGGTCCGCGGCGCCAGCGCGGCGAAGCGCAGATGCGTGGCCCGCAGCGCCTGGTCGTACGGCACCGTCAGCGCGGTCCGGCCCACTCCGCTGAACCCTTCCGCAATCTTGGTCGCCAGCGCCTCCTCCTTGTCCGCCTGGGACACCACCACCACGGCCTTGGCCGCCAGCTGCGCCGACCGCTCGTCCCGCTGGGCCAGGGCGTCCAGCAGCAGCCGCCCGGCCTCGGCGTGGTCGGGCCGGGTGGTGGTGGCCACCACGATCTGGTCGGCGTGGTCCATCATCCGCAGCCAGTTCGGGGCGCTCTCGTCGTTGCCGGAGTCAACGATGATCAGCCGGTAGTACTTGCTGATCACCCGGTGGACTGCGTCGAAGGAGTCGGCGGTGAGCCGCTGCTGCTGGGCCAGCAGGGCAGGGTTGGAGCGGAGTACGTCGAACTTGTCCTCCCGCTGGTGATGGACGAATTCGGCCAGCTGACCCACCTGCGCAGCCGGCTGCATCAGCTCCTCCGCATGCGGCAGCAGGTCCTGGAAGTGGGCCAGGTGCGTGGCCTGCTCGGTCCGCCAACCGAGGGTGCCGCGGGTCTCGTTGTTGTCCCAGGCAAGCACGCCCGACCCGCCGTGGCGGGCGAACACCGCGCTCAGCAGCACGGTGAGCGGCGTCTTGCCGGCCCCGCCCTTGCCGTTGACCACGGCGATGGTCCGCGGCCCCGGCCAGTGCGCGCTGACCGCGGACACGTCCGCCCGCTCAGCCCGCTCCGCCTCGCTCGGGGCGGTGCGGATGCCGACCTTGGTCAGCAGCCCTCGAAACCCCACCGCGGCGGGATCTTCGGCATCGGGACCGCCGAGGAAGGACGCTGACGCCGGGAGCTCCCACCCCGGAACGGCAGCGGATCCGCTCGCCCGGTCGGCAGGGGCAACGACGGGCGGCGCCGCGACCGGCAGACCGGCCGGCGGGGTCTCGATGCCAGCGGCCGGGCGAGGCTGCGGCATCGGTGCGGAGCGACCGGGTGCGGTGTCCGGCGATCGCGGGACGTGGGTCGGCTGCTGGTCGGGCTCCCCCGCCCCGACCGGTGCTGCGCTCGGCCCCGACGTCGGCAACGGCGTACCGCCGAACGGGTTCAACCACGTCTGAGGCTGCTGCGGTCTCGGGGCCGGGGTCGGCTGGTGGCGCGCGACCTCAGGCGGCGACGGTGCCCACGAGACCGCCTCCTGCTGCTGCGGCGGGATCGGAGCGGGCGCCCAGGCTCCCGTCGGCGCCGACCCGCCACCCTTGCGGCGGCGGGATCGTGACGCCGGCGGTTCCGCCGGCAGCTCCCAGCTGAAGCCGGGCGCCGGATCGGGGTCTGGAGTCGGGCGGTGGCCGCCCTGAGGCGCCATCGGGGTCTGCGGAGCGTACGGCTCGCCGGCGGGCGCCGCCGAGCCGGGGAACGGCCCCGGATACCTCGACCGGTCAGCGGACGGGGGTGGCTGGAACGGGAATGACTGCGGAGACTGGGCGGGCGGGAGCCGCAACGACTGCTGGAACGCCTCCATGCTCACCGGGCTGCCGGACTGCGGCTCCGGCGCCGGTCCGGGCCGGCCTCCTCCCGGTGCCCAGCCGGCATCCGCCTCGGCCTGAGCCCGGTCGGCCGCCGCCTGCGCTGCGGTGATCTGCTCCACATCCGAGGCATGGCCATCGGGGTGGACGACGAGCCGGGTGGTGCCGTGGTCGTCCTCGGCCAAGGCGCGGACCGGCCGGTTCAGCTCGGCGCAGACCGTCCGGGCCACCGCGTGCACAGCCACCTGGTGGGGGTCGGTCGAACCGTCGTGCTCGATCCGCTGACCGTTGACGCTGACGTCGGTCCCTCGGATGGTGAGCAGCACGATCGGGAACGGTGCCACCTTGACCACTGCCTGCTTTGCCATGTCTTCTCGTCTCCTCGTCTAGCCGGTGCGGACCTCGCCGACCCGCCAGCCGGCGGTGGCGTGGGCGCGGTGCAACGTGACATATGCGACGAGCTCACGGGGCGTCTGGCTCCATCCGCCGCGACCTCGTGGTGTGACGGTGACCACGCGGGCCCGATACCCGGTGGTCGCGGTGTCCTTCGGCTGCCCCTGCTCGTAGGACCTGGCGGCCTTGACCTCGGTATAGCCGTCGTGCGCCGCCAAGTCGGTCCAGTCGGCGCCGCCACCGCCGGGCATCGGTTGCCGCACCGCCGCCGCATAGTCCGCGGTCAGCCACCGCATCGCGCGCCGTGAGCCGTCCATCGGACTGCGATCGATCCGGGTGTCTGTGGTCCAGATGGTCGTGACGACGGCATCGGTGACCGCGTCGAGACTGCGCTCGTCCACCCGGCGCGGGTCGACCACCCCGCCGCGCGGCGTACCGGACTTGCCCGCCGGCACCGGCTCGGCCGACCCGGGTCCCGTCGAAGGGGACGAGACCGACGGGGACGAGGCCGACGAGGCCGACGGGGACGAGGGCGACGAGGACGACGGCGACGAGGACGACGGCGACGAGGACGGCGGGCTGGTGAACGGCGTGGCCGATGGACCGGCCGGGCCCTGTGCAGCGGGTTGCGCCGACTCCTGGGAGCAGCCGACCGCAGCGAGGACGACGGCGACGAGCACCAGCCCGAGCCTGCTCACCCGTGGAACCGTTTGACCGACCACGTCATCGCCTCCCAATAGCTGTTGCCGCGCACGGTGGCGATCTCCACGGTCTTGCCCGGTCGGGGCGCGTGGATCATCTTGCCGTCGCCGATGTAGATGCCGATGTGTTGATAGTTCGCGCCGCCGCTGTCGGAGAAACCGATGATGTCGCCCGGACGCAGCCGCGAGAAGTCGCGCTGGATGGTGCGGCCGCGCGAGTCGCGCGCCTGCTGGTCGGCGGTGCGCGGCAGGGTGATCCCCGCCCCGGTGTGGACGGCGTACTGGACCAGACCGGAGCAGTCGAAGCCACCACCGCTGGGTCCGTTGGTGCCGCCGCCACCCCAGACGTACGGGGTGCCGAGATAGCGCCGGGCGGCGTCGACGATCCCGCCCTGGCCGCCCCCGTCGTCGCCGGAGGGCAGCTGGTCGAACGGCACCGGGGAGTTCGGGTCGTTGCCGTGCTGGCGTAGGAAGGCCGCCGGGTCGATGGCCTTGTGCTGGTCGACGGCGTGCGGGTCGTTCTTGCGGATCTCCAGGTGCAGGTGCGGGCCGAACGTACGCCCGGTCATGCCGACCCGACCGATCTCGGTCGTCACCTGCACGGTGGCGCCTTGGCGAACACTCGTCGCACCGAGGTGGTTGTAGGTCGAGATGATGCCGTTGCCGTGGTCGATCACGACCCGAGTGCCGTAGTCACCGGCGCCACCCACCGCGGTGACGGTGCCACCGGACACGGCGTGCACCGTCGCACCGATCGGTGCCGCATAGTCCAGCCCGGTGTGGTAGCCGAGCGCCCAGCTGCCGACGTCGCCGAAACGTGCCGTCAGGGTGTAGCTCTTCAGCGGCTGCGCCCAGACCCCCGCCCCGTACGTCCCACCGGAGCTGGTGAACGCGGGGATCCGCGCCAGGATGCGGCGGACGTACTCCTGGGTCTCACTGAAAGGCGGCACGCCGCCGTACTTCACGACGTTGCCGGGACCGGCGTTGTAGCAGGCCAGCAACAGACTGAGCGGGTCGCCCTTGATCTGGCCGAGCGCCAGCTTCTCCGCGACGAAGGCGGCCAGGCTGCACATGTAGTCGGCCTGGCTGCCGATGGCGTCTTGGGCGTTGAAGACGTCCGCCCGCCCGTCGCCGCTGTAGTCCTTGCCCCACGTCGCCCAGGTGCCGGGCATGAACTGGGCGATCCCCTGCGCGCCCGCCGGCGACTGCGCATTCGGATTCCAGCCCGACTCCTGCTCGATCTGCGCCGCGAGCACCGGACCGGTCACCTCAGGACAACGCGTCGCTGCCTCGAGCAGGTACGGCAGATATTCCGCCGGCACGGCGGCCTCGTTCAATCCGGTGCCCGAACCGCTGCCGCTGTCGGGCAGGTCGCGCGCGCCCGACATGGCCATGATCATCAGTAGCGGGAGACCGATCATGATCAAGAACGGGACCAGGATCACGGCGGCGCCGGCCAGCAGCCCACTGCTGTTGGTGCCGCCGTCGTCGCTCATCTACACCACCGGTCGGGTCAGGGAACAGCTCGGGGATACGCCACCGCGGACGGCAGACCCGTACCAGGGTAGGGATCGAGCGGTTCACCTCATCCGGAGCAATTGCTTTCATGATCAAGCGAAAGGAGCAGTCCAGGGTTGGCCCGGAAGTGACACCCAGTCGACTTACTGTCGTTTCTCGGACGTCGACCGCCCCTCGGGGCCAGAGCCGGAAGGGACCCGCCGTGGCTCGAGACCAAGCCCCTCCACCGTCCCCGTGGGCAGTGGCATCCATGGGCGCGACCGAGGTGGCGCAGCAGCAGCTGCTTGCTCCGCCACCGGCCGAGGCGCTGCCCGAGGTGATCGGCGCCCCACCCGTCACCGGTCCGCTGCTGCCCACCACCGACCAGCCCTGTCCCACCCGGCAGCCGTTCGGTTGGCTCGGGGCCCATGGCGGCGCCGGAGCCACGTCCCTGGCGCGGCACAGCCAGGTCGGCGCCGACCTCGGCGGCGCCTGGCCCGACCCGGCGCTCGGCTGGCCGCGCAGCGTGGCGCTGGTCTGCCGTTCGAACGCCACCGGCTTCCGCGCCGCCGGGCGAGCCCTGCACGAGTGGGCTTCCGGCGCCCGGCTCGGGCTCGACGTTGTGGCCCTGGTGGTGGTGGCGGACTGCCCCGCCAAGCTCACCAAGAACCTCAAGCTGCGCCTGCACGAGCTCTCGGGAGCGGCACCCACCGTGCTGCACATCCCCTGGATCCCGGCTTGGCGCGAGACACCCGAGACGGCACACCCGGCCGTCTTCAAGACCGGGGCCAGTGTGCTGGCCCTGACAACGAAGGAGAACTGAGATGGTCGACAAGCTGCTCGCCCTGCCGTACCGGCTCTGGATGCCGCTGCTGCAGATCCCCAACCCCGGTGGCGGCAACGCCCCGGAGGCCGTCCAGCGGAAGGTCAACACCGCGCTGTCCTTCGGCATGTACGTCGTCGGCGCGGCCTGCGTCGCCGGTCTCTTGGTGTGCGCCGGCCTGATGGCCCTGGCCTACCGCCGCGGCGAGTTCGGTGAGAAGGCCTCGATGCTCGGCGGCGTCGCTACCGCCTGCATCCTGGCCGGCTCCGCCGCGTCGCTGGTCGGCTTCTTCATGGGCTGAGCCGGACACGTCCCCCCGCCCCCTCCCGGAAAGGCACCCGCGCCCGATGGCTGCACCTTCGGACTCACCCCGACCCTTCCTCGCCCAGCCCCGCACGATCCTCGCTGGGCTGGTCCTGGTCGCCGTGCTGGTCGCCGCCGTGGTGGTCGTGGTCGGTCGGGGCGGCGACCGGGCCGACCTACCTCCGGCCACCACCTCACCCCCCACTATGGCTAGCCCAGTTCCGGCCAGCCCCACTCCGGCCAGCCCGACTCCGGTCAGCCCGTCCGCGCCCGCAACTCCACCTCCACCGCCTACCACTCCGGCCCCGCCGAACGCCCCACCGACCTCCGCGTCGACCCCGGGGACCGTCGGCTATTCGTCGTCGTGCGGGTTGCGGGGCGGCACCAACGAGCTGCCGGCCACGGCGCCGACCGACATTCAGTGGCAGAGCGTGAACGGTTGGTCCTATCCGGTCTCGCCCGCGTACGGGCCCGGCCGGCGGACCGAGACGGGGCCGTGGTCGTGCTACGCCCGGACACCGTCCGGGGCGCTGATCGCGGCGTACACGATCGCGCTGCGGGTCGACGGCCTGGCGGAGGACTTCGAGACCGTGGTCCGGGAGCAGACAGTGCCCGGCGTCGGGCAGACCACCCGGCTGGCCGAAGGGCCGCAAGAGCCACCGACCACCCCGGTCACGCCCAAGGGTTTCGTGGTCGACCGCTACACCAACGACGAGGCGACCGTGACCCTCTTTCTCGGGGCCGGTCAGACCGACGTGACCTGCTCGTTCGCGGTGCTCTGGAGCGAGGGCGACTGGAAGCTGCGGCTGCAGCCCAACGGGCAGACGCCGTCCGGCTGCATCCAGGGTCCACCCAGCCAGTACGTCCCGTGGGGGGCCTGAGCCATGGGTTGCGGCGTCACCGACCCGGTCGCCTGCGTCACGGAGGCGGTCAACAACACCATCGGTGGACTCGGCTCGGCCGTGCTCGAGGCCTTGGCCAGCGCTTTCAAGGAAGGTGCCGAGTGGGCGATCGAGAACCTGAGCACCGCCTGGCTGAAGGCGCCGTCACCCGACGTCGACTCATCGGCCTCGGTCACCGGGTGGGTCTCTGACCACCTGCATTTCATCGTGTTGTCGGTGATGGTGTTCTCGATCTTCGTCGCCGCCTATCGGATCGCCACCACGGGCAACTTCAGCCACTTCCGAGAGCTGAGCGAGGCGATCGTGAGGGTGGTGCTGGCGTCGAGCGCGGCGGGCTTCTTGATCATGTTGGGTGTCGAGGCCGGGGATGCCTTCTCCGAGTGGGTTCTCGATGAGGCGGACCTGGACTTCTCCCAGACGGTGGTGTTCGCAGCGGTCGCCAACCCCGGCATCGTGCTGATCCTCGCCTTCGTCGTGATCATCGCTCAGGTGATCCAGCTCGGACTGATGTTGATCCGCAACGGCATGATCATCATCCTGGCGGGGGTGCTGCCGCTGACCGCCGCCGCCAGCAACACCGGTTCCGGCAAGCAGCAGTGGAGCAAGGCCGTGGCCTGGACCATCGCCTTCGTGATCTACAAGCCGGTGGCCGCTCTGATCTACGCCGCGTCGTTCGAGATGGCCGGCTCGGAGCAGGACCTGGCCACCCAGCTGTCGGGCATCTTCATGATGGTGCTGGCCATCTTGGCTCTTCCTGCCCTGATGCGTTTTCTGGTCCCGGCGACCGCTGCGATGGCAGGCGGCAACGCCGGCGCGATGGCGGGACAGCTCACCGGGGCGATGGTGGGCGCTGTCGTGGCGACCGGTGCCATCGCGGCCACCGGCGGCGCCGCGGCGGCCGGTGGCGGTTTCGCCGGCTCAGGTGCTGCCAGTTCCCTCGGCTCGGCCGGTGGCGCCGCCGGAGCGGGTGGCGGGGCGGTCGGCGGTGCTAGCGGCGCCGGAGAGGCGGCCGGCGCCGCCTCCAGCGGTGGGGGCGGCACCTCGGCCGCCGTCGGTGGCGACCCGGCCGGCGGCACGGCAAGCCCCAGCGCCGTCGGCGATGGCTCCACCAGCTCCAGCCCCGGCGGTGGCGGCCCCGAAGGTGGGTCGGCCACCACGGCGCACTCCGGCGGATTGAGCTCCGAGGGTGGCGGATCGAGCGGTGGTGGATCCGGTGGTGGTGGCTCGGGCAGCGCTGGGTCGGGCAGCAGCGCCTCGGGCGCCGACGGCGGCGGTCGGAACCCCGACGTGTGGATGGCCGTCGGACGCGGAGCGGCCGTGGCCACCAGGGTCAGCGACAGCGCCTCGGGCGCCGTAGGAGATGAATCATGACGACCACCGCGATTGAACGCCCGACCTACGGCAACTGGGTCGAGCAGCGCTCCCCCGGCATCGGCGGCTTCGGTCTGGCCGGCACCGTGCTGATGCTGACCGGCCTCCTCGTCGGCCTGCTCGCCATGATGATCGGCGGGCCACTGGAGGGCCTGGTCACCGTGGGGATCTTCGGCGTCCTCTTCACCGCCGTAGCCACGCCCGTCGGCCACTCCCTCGCCGCCCGGATCGCCTGGGCCCGGCAGGTCCGCAACCGTGAACATCAATGGAGGTCTGGCGTGTTCAGCTTCAACTCCGACCCCAGCATCCGGCTCCCCGGGATGCTCGGCCGCACCACCTTGAAGTCGAAGGACGACGCCTTCGGCAACCCCTTCGTCGTGATCAAGAACCCGAGGGCGGGTGGCCTCTACACCATCGTCGCCCGCTGCCTGGCCGAAGGTCCCGGTCTCCAGGACCAGGAACGGCTGAACATGTGGGTCGCCGGCTACGGCGGCGTGCTCGCCAGCATCGGGCAGGAGCAGGGACTGGTCTGCGCCAAGTCGATCGTGGACACGGCACCGGATCCGGGCGGGCGGCTCGGGGCCATGGTCCACGCCACCCGGGTGCCGAACAGCCCGGACATCGCCCGGGCGGTGATGGACGAGTGCGTGGCGACCTTCCCGGTCGCCTCCAGCGAGAACGTCACCTACGTGGAGCTGACCTATCGGGGCCGGAGCCTGTCCAAGCGGGGTCGGGAGGAAGACATCTTGGCCGAGCTGGCCCGCAAGGTGCCGTCGCTGCTCGGCCAGCTCCAGGCCGCCGGCGGCGGTGCGGTCGACATGGTGACCATGTCCGAGCTGCCCAAGATCGTCCGGGCGGCGTACGACCCCGCCGCTCAGCGCTACCTCGAGCAGGCCGAGCTGGCCGGTCTCGACGAGGACGTCGAGTGGGGCGACGCCGGCCCGGTCGCCGACCAGGCGGCGTGGGACCACTACCGCCACGACTCCGGGATCTCCATCACCTGGGAGATGACCCGGCCGCCTCGGGCGGCGGTGAAGGAGCTGGCGCTCGCCGGCGTGCTGCGTCCGCACCGCGACTTCGTCCGCAAGCGGGTCGCTCTGATCTATCGACCGCACACGCCGGAGGAGAGCGCCAAGGTGTCTGAGAGCGATGCGCAGACCGCGACCTTCGTGGCCAGCACCAGCAAGAAGAAGATCACCGCCGCCGCGTCGCTGGCGATGCGGGCCACCGAGCAGGCCCGCCAGGAGGTGGCCTCCGGTGCCGCGCTGGTCCGCTTCTCCATCCTGGTGACCGCCACGGTGACCAAGGAGGACGACCTGGTCCAGGCCGCCTCCACCATCGAGAGCCGGGCCGGCGCCATCCCGCTGCGGGTGCGCCGTTCCTACGGCTCGCAGGCGTCTGCCTTCGCCACCACCCTGCCTGTCGGCTTCGTCCCGTGGGAGCACACCGTCATTCCCGCCAAGGTCAGGGAGCTGGTCTGAGCATGCGCAACCCGATGGGCCCCCGTGGCTTCAAGGGCGCCGGCGGCGGATCCTGGAACCTGCTGCCGACCCCCAGCTCCTACCGCGGCACCTCGGTCCAGGTGTGCGGCCTGTGGCCCTACTCCGGCGGCTCCGCCCGTCCGGTGGTCGGCGTACCGATCGGCCAGGACATCGAGACCGAGGCCACGGTGTGCTGCGACCCGATCTCCTGGTTCAACGCCGGACTCGCCTCGAACCCGTCAATGATGATCTTCGGCATGCCGGGTCTGGGGAAGTCGTCGTTCGCCGTCCGTCAGATCCTCGGCCTGGCCGACCAGGGTGTTGTGCCGCTGGTGCTCGGCGACCTCAAGCCCGACTACGTGGACGTCATCCGAGCGCTCGGCGGCCAGGTGATGCGGTTCGGCGAGGGCCAGCGGCTCAATGTGTTGGACCAGGGCGCGATGGCCGAGGCGGCGGACCGGATCGGCGGCACCGACGGTGACGCCCTGCGGGAGCAGGCACTGCAGCGCTCGGTGATGATGGTCGTCACCCTGGTGCAGATCATGCGGCGCGACCGGCTGGCCGACTGGGAGGCCAACCTGATCTCGATGGCGGTCCGGATCCTCACCGACAAGCACCGTGCCAGCGGCAGCGAACCGCCCACCTTGCCGGACCTGTCCTACCTGCTGCAGCACCCCAGCCTGGAGATGCTCGACTCGGCCCTCGCCGACGACGACGCTGAATACCGCCAAGCCACGAAGCCGCTGAACCGCTCGATCAAGGCGCTCCTCGGCGGCGCCCTCGGGCGTACGTTCAGTGGCCAGACCACCGAACGGCTGCGGACCGACGCCACCGGCGTGTGCGTGGACATCTCCGGAGTGGAGCAGCTCGGCAACGACGTGCTGGCCGCGATCATGCTCGCCACCTGGTCCGAGGGGTTCGCCTCGGTCGAGGCCGCGAACGCGCTGTCCGACGCCGGGTTGCAGCCGCAGCGGCACTACCTGGTGATCATGGACGAGATGTGGCGACCGCTGCGGATCGAGGGCGCTGGGCTGGTCGACAAGTTGGACGGCATCACCCGGCTGAACCGGAGCCAGGGTGTCGGCAACATCTTCATCACCCACACCCTCAAGGACATGGAGTCGATGTCGAACCAGGCCGACACCTGGAAGGCCCGCGGTTTCGTCGAGCGCTCCGGGATCGTCGTCACGGCCGGTCTGGCCAAGGACGACCTGCGCTCGCTCAGCGATGTGAAGCGGATGAGCGAGGTGGAGATCAACACGGTGGCGCGGTGGTCGACCCCGCCGGGTTGGCGGCAGAAGATGGTCACCGATCCGGTGACCGGTCACCTCCGACCGGCCCGTCCGCCGGGCTGCGGCAAGGTGCTGATCAAGCTCGGCGAACGCGCCGGCATCCAGACCGAGGTACGCCTCACCCAGGCGGAGCTCAACCTGCATGACACCAATGCCCGCTGGGTCCAGGCCGCGAGCTGAGGGCGGCGACGTCATGGTGAGATCACGTCAGCCCGATCCGGGCAGCCGCCGGGACGAGACGCTGGTCGTGCTGGGGCTGCTGGCCCTGGCCGCCGTCATGGCCGGTGGCGCCTGGGCCGCCCTCCACCTGGCGGCGTGGTGGAACGGCACCGCAGCACCGGTGGGCAACCCGCTCGAGCTGGTCCGCGATCTGGCTCGGGGTCGTCAGCCCTGGTCGCCGACCGCCACCACGATGGCCGCACTGATCGGGCTCGCCCTGGTGGCCGTCGTGATCGGAGTCGCCGCCCTGACCGGGCGGCGAGACAGCCGGCGGAGCCGGGCAGACCGTTCCAGCCGACATCTGGCGCGCGGCCGCGACATCGCCCCGCTGACCCGACGACAGGTCGCGGCCAAGGCGCAGCGGCTGGGCGTGACCAGTGCCTCACCGGGCATTCCGATCGGTCGGGCACTGCCCTCCAAGCAGCTGGTCTTCGCGTCCTGGGAGGACATGCAGATCGACATCTGGGGCCCGCGTACGGGCAAGACGACCAGCCGCGCCATCCCGGCCGTGCTGGAGGCGCCGGGTGCGTGCCTGGTGACGAGCAACAAGCGCGATGTGCTGGACGCCACCCGCGGTCTGCGCGCGCAGCAGGGTCGGATCTGGCCCTTCGACCCGCAGAACGTGGCCGGCGAGCAGCCCGACTGGTGGTGGAACCCGTTGAGCTATGTCACTGACGACGCCCGCGCCGAGAAGCTGGCCCGGCAGCTGGCCGCCTCGGCACGCCGTCCGGACGCCCGCACCGACGCATACTTCGACGCCGAGGCCGAGAACGTGATCGGCCTGCTTCTGTTGGCCGCGGCCGAGAGAGGCGCACCGATCACCCAGGTCTACTCCTGGCTGACGAACCCCACCGACGAGGAGCCCGTCGACCTGCTCAAGAACGCGGGTTACCAGCTGCAGGGCGAGAGCCTGCTGGCGCTGATCATGCTGCCGGACCGACAGCGGGACGGCGTCTACGGCACCGCACGGTCCCTGATGGGCTTCCTCCGCAACGCCCGGATGACCCGCTGGATCACGCCACCGGCCTTCGGTTCCGGTCGTCAGCTCGACCCTCGGGCCTTCGTCCGCTCCACCGACACGTTGTATCTGCTGTCCCGCGACGGCGAGGCGAGCGCCGGACCGCTGGTCGCGGCTCTCACCGTGGCCGTGGTGGACGCGGCCGAAGAGCTCGCCACCGCCAGTCCCGGTGGTCGGCTCGCGGTCCCCTTCGTCGGGGTGCTGGACGAGGCCGCCAACATCTGCCGCTTCGCCGACCTCGACTCGTACTACTCCCACTTCGGCTCCCGCGGGATCGTGATGCTGACCATCCTGCAGAACTGGGCCCAGGGTGAGCAGGTCTGGGGTGCGGCCGGGATGGAGAAGCTGTGGTCGTCGGCCAACATCAAGGTGTACGGCGGCGGGGTCGACGACGACAAGTTCCTGCGCCGGCTCAGTGATCTGATCGGGGCGTACGACCAGGTCGTCCGCAGCGAGACGTACGGCCGTGGGCAGCGCAACCGGACCCGGTCGGTCCAGCAGCGGACCATCCTCAGCGTCGCCGAGCTGCGCGAGCTGCCTCCCGGACGGGCGGTCCTGTTCGCCTCCGGCACACCGGCCCTGCTGATCGAGCCGCAGCCGTGGTTCTCCGGTCCGCACGCCGCCGAGATCAATCGGTCGATCGCGTCCTACCAGCCGACTGAGGACTTCTCCCAGCCGCGGCCGTACTCGCCGACCGTTCCAGGGCCGACGGACTACCGCCCGAGTGTGCCGAACACCAGTTCGGCGTGGAACGTGGGGAGGATCGATGACTGAGCTGGTCGCCGGGTACGGCGGCGAGCCGGAGCGGGACCGCCGCTGGGAGTCGGCGGAACCGGAGCCCCACTTCGCCGACGTGTACGACTTCGTGGAACAGTTCGTCGCCCCCGTCTACGGTCGCCGGGTGGACCAGCAGAAGCGCCACTTCCGCTGGTGTTCGCGCTGGTTCGAGCATCCGGAGGCCGTGGCCCGGCTGGATGCCTGCTGGAAGGCCTTCGAGGCACTGCGATCCGACCCGCTCGGCGGTTCGGTCTGGTGGCGCGACCACGCCGACCCGTGTCTGACCGCCCTCACCCATGCCGAGGGGCCGTTCAGCGACTGCAGTGCCACCCACCACCGGGTACAGCCCCCACTGCCGGTGGAGCCGGCGCCGAGCTGGCTGCGAGCTCCCCAGCACTAGCCAGTGCGATCCTGACAGCTTCCCCGGCTGCGGGCGTACGCCGATGGCCTGCAGCGAGTGGCGCGAACCTTGCTCAGCCCTGCCTGGAGCGGGCTGCGCCGGTCTCCAACAGTCGCACGGCAGCGTCCTCGAGCGCTGCGGTGAGCGGGTGGTCGACCAAGGCGTCGGCGGCCTGCTGGAACTGCGCGCCGGCCACCAACAGCTGGGTGGCGCTCAGCTCCGCGGGCTGGAACCGGGGACCCCACGGGCCGGGAAAGGGCAGCGGCCGGGGCGGGGTGCCGCAGAACTCGTCGACGAGTCGGTTCAGCCTGGCGCGGGTGACCTCGACCGCGCTCTCGCCGTTGCCACTGACGATGATGATGCCAGCCAGCTCGAACCGCTCGAGGTGGCGGCTCAGGACGTCGCGGACCGCAACCGCCCACTGCGCCGGATCGGTGTCCGGTCCCCAGCCGATCGACTTCGGCGGCAGCGGTTGCGGGTTGAGCGCCACCTCGTCGCCGCGCGCCCACACTGCGCCGGCCGAGTCGACCACAACCGGCTCTCTGGGTATCGGGCGCAGGACGGAGTCGACGAGGTCGGCGAGGGCCGAGGCTGACAGCGTGATCTGAGCGGACATCTGCTTCTCCTAAGGTCGGACCGGCGAACTACCGGTAACCGACAGGAGGGGACATCGCGGCTGGGCGATACGCGCGCCGACCTCGCGGCAGGGCGATACGGGTGCCGACCTCGCGGCAGGGCGATACGGGTGCCGACCTCGCGGCAGGGCGATACGAGTGCCGACCTCGCGGCAGGACGGTCAGCTGCCCGCGGTTCACCGACCCCGGTCGACGTCCGGACCCGACGCGCCGCCCAGCCGGGAGGACGGCCGCGTCCGGTCCGTGGGGACCGGACGCGGACCGGGGTCGCGCGTGAACGCGCGCATCGGCGCGCTCGCTCGGTGTGCTTCCAGCGCGGACTGCTCCAGCAGTGGGCCGCCGCGGACTGCGCGCTCGTGCAGACTGATCAGCTTCGGCTCGGCGCTGACGGAGGCGACATGATGGACCTCCAGTCGGTGCACCACAGGGCACTGCTCGGCCAGCTCACGAGCCGTCAGCTGTGACTTCGACGGCTGATCGGCACCGCCGGCGAACAGGTCGCGGGGCACCGCCGACGGGACCCACCGGCCGCCCAGCGCATTCGATTCCCCAGACCGGACCGCCTCTTGATAGCCCTCCCGCCAGCGGTGGGCGATCCGCTCGGTCGAGACCTGGTAGGTGGTCTCCACGTCGATCACCCGCACCCGATAGCCGGCCCTCTCCAGCTCCTGTCCGGTCTGGATGGCCGCCGGCTGCCACGACAAGACGGTGTCGACGACAAGATTGTCGCCGCGCGCGATGGCCTCACTACGAGCCCGACCGGCCAACATCGACGACTCCTGGTGAACCAGGGCCGCCATCTCGAGCGGGAAGAACCGCTCACCGTCCGCCTGTAGCCTGCTCACCTCCGGCGGGAGGAGCGAACGTTGATAGCTGCCGTCACGGACAGCCTCGCTGAGCAGCTGCTCCTTGAAATAGTCGGCGTCGAGAACCCGCCAGCGGTCGATCTCAGGCCCGAGGACCTGGCGCAGGACCGTCGACTTGCCGGCCCCGGGTGGGCCGGCGAGGACGATCGCCTCGCGCTGCTGCGCGACGTCGGGCTTGGAGCGTACGTAGTCAGCGAGGATTCGGGCATGCAGCCTCTCCCGCTCGGCCGTCGGCACCTTCGAACCGACGTGGAACCAGTCGGGGTTGGCAACGCTCGCGTGCGGACCCCAGGCGTTGAGCGGACCGTCGTCGCGGGAGAGCTCCTCCAGCCGTTGCCGGTGGCGGGTGACCGCCGCGTCGTCCGGGCCGACCTCCGGGCTCATCGCTGCGCCTCGATGGCCGTCAGGATCTTGTCGTAGGTGACGTCGTCGATGAGGCCGTGGCTCAGCGCGGCGCGGACCTCGTCCACCGTCCCGGGCGGGTCGGCCCACAGGTCATCGGAGGGACTCGCTAGACCTGGCCGGGGCGCGTACGCCCAGTGGCTCAGCTCGTCGACGACCTGGTCGGCCGTCAGCTGTCCCGCGGCGTAGCGCTGCGCGATCTCGTACGGCCGGGCACCATGGAACCCCGGGCGGGCATCCGGCTCCTGGATGGCGCGGCGCAGGAGGTCGTTGATGGCCTCGCGGGAGAGCCGCAGCTCGGCGGCGAGATCCTCAGGCCCAAGCTGGGTGGCCGCGGCTGCCACCGCGCGGAGATAGTCCAGCCGGGATACCTCCGCACTGGCGCGCGCGCGGCGCAGTCGGATGATCGCGGCCAAGTCGTGTTCAGGCAACGGTGCTCCTCTCCGGGATTCACATCCTAGGAGGGCGAGGGCTCACACCGGCCGCCGTCAGCCGTCCATCGTCAGCGTGATGGGCGTGCCGACAGGGATCTGGGCCAACGCACCAGCGGGCACCTCCAGCAGCGCGTCGGCTGCAACGCCAGAAGAATAACGGGGGCACCGTGCCATCTCTGCCAGCTGGCAGGGCGGCACTGTGCGGACGCCGACGATGCGCCCATCGCGGACCCAGGCCACATCCAGTGGGAGGTGCATGTCGGCCATCCATACTTCCCGCACGGCGGCGCCATCGAACGGGAACCACATCCCAGTCCCGGCGGGCATCGATGACCGTCCGGACAGCCCGGTCCGCTGCTCTTCGGGGGTGGCGGCCACGTCGACGGTGAACGACGGCCCATCGGTGATCGACACCCGCGCCGTCTTCATCGGTCCGCTCAGCCAGCCGTACTGCACCAGGGCGTACGCCCCCGCGGCGAGCACCGAAACGACGCTGAGCACGAGCAGGGCACGGAGCACCCAGCCGAAGGCGGCGTGGGTTCTCAAGGGCGACATCGTGACCACGCTACGCCCGCACCGGACCGCTCGGGCCAGAACCCACGCGGGCCTGAACCCAAAGCTTCGCCAACGACAAAAAGCCGCCGCTCCTCATCATCCATTGATGAGGAAAGGCGACATCGAAATCATCACGCACAGTGGCTGCGGCTATTGGCGCTGAAAACACTTCAAGGCCGGCCACGTGAAGTGGTCGGCCTTGAAGTGTGTATGTCCGGCGACGTCCTAGTCTCCCACACGGTCCCCCGTGCAGTACCATCGGCGCTGAAAGGCTTAACTTCCGGGTTCGGAATGGAGCCGGGTGTTTCCCTTTCGCCATGATCACCGTAACTCTATGGAGATGTAGCGGTTAAAACTTGTCATATGTTCACCACCAACCACACCCCGACAAAGGGGTGGGTGGGGTGATGATGACAGTTCCCGACCGTATCTCGGGAACTGCACAGTGGACGCGTAGCATCTTTGTAGGAACAAGCCCTCGGCCTATTAGTATCGGTCAGCTCCGTACATTGCTGTACTTCCACATCCGACCTATCACCCAGTGATCTGCTGGGGGCCTTACCAGGTTATCCTGTGGGAGCCCTCATCTTGAAGTGTGCTTCCCGCTTAGATGCTTTCAGCGGTTATCACGTCCCAACGTAGCCAACCAGCCGTGCCCTTGGCAGGACAACTGGCACACCAGAGGTTAGTCCGTCCCGGTCCTCTCGTACTAAGGACAGCTCTTCTCAAGACTCCTACGCGCGCAGCGGATAGGGACCGAACTGTCTCACGACGTTCTAAACCCAGCTCGCGTGCCGCTTTAATGGGCGAACAGCCCAACCCTTGGGACCGACTCCAGCCCCAGGATGCGACGAGCCGACATCGAGGTGCCAAACCATGCCGTCGCTATGGACGCTCGGGCAAGATCAGCCTGTTATCCCCGGGGTACCTTTTATCCGTTGAGTGACGGCGCTTCCACATGCCACCGTCAGATCACTAGTCCCGACTTTCGTCCCTGCTTGAGGTGTCCCTCTCACAGTCAAGCTCCCTTGTGCACTTACACTCGAAACCTGATTGCCAACCAGGCTGAGGGAACCTTTGGGCGCCTCCGTTACCTTTTAGGAGGCGACCGCCCCAGTCAAACTACCCATCAGGCACTGTCCCTGATCCAGATAATGGACCTAGGTTAGATATCCAGAACAGCCAGAGTGGTATTTCAACGTTGACTCCACAACCACTGGCGTGGCTGCTTCAAAGTCTCCCACCTATCCTACACAAGCTGTACCGAACACCAATACCAAACTATAGTAAAGGTCCCGGGGTCTTTCCGTCCTGCTGCGCGTAACGAGCATCTTTACTCGTAGTGCAATTTCGCCGAGTCCGTGGTCGAGACAGCGCCCAAGTCGTTACGCCATTCGTGCAGGTCGGAACTTACCCGACAAGGAATTTCGCTACCTTAGGATGGTTATAGTTACCACCGCCGTTTACTGGCGCTTAAGTTCAGAGCTTCGCACTTGCGTGCTAACCCTTCCCCTTAACGTTCCAGCACCGGGCAGGCGTCAGTCCGTATACATCGTCTTGCGACTTAGCACGGACCTGTGTTTTTAGTAAACAGTCGCTTGGGCCTGGTCTCTGCGGCCTTCAACGCCTTCCGGAGTAAATCCGTTGACGTGTCCGGCCCCCCTTCTCCCGAAGTTACGGGGGCATTTTGCCGAGTTCCTTAACCACGGTTATCTCGATCACCTTGGTATTCTCTACCTGACCACCTGAGTCGGTTTAGGGTACGGGCGGCTCTACAACTCGCTCACGAAGGTTTTCTAGGCAGCATAGGATCACCCACTCCGATGCACGAATGCACAAGAGCCATCATGTCTCAGGCACGTGAGGTACGGATTTGCCTATACCTCGCCCTACGCACTTAGCCCGGGACTACCATCGCCCGGGATGGGCTACCTTCCTGCGTCACTCCGCAGCTTGCCTACTACAAGATCGGGTCGCAGACTCAACCTCTATTGACCCGAAGGTCGCCAGAAGTCTTGCGTGCTTAGCATCACTCGCCTCGGCAGGATCGTTCTAGCGCCGGTACGGGAATATCAACCCGTTGTCCATCGACTACGCCTGTCGGCCTCGCCTTAGGTCCCGACTTACCCAGGGCAGATTAGCTTGACCCTGGAACCCTTGGTCTTTCGGTGGAGGAGTTTCTCACTCCTCATTCGCTACTCATGCCTGCATTCTCACTCGTGTGCTCTCCACGGCTGGATCACTCCGCCGCTTCATCGCGCACACGACGCTCCCCTACCCATCCACGCGCTTGGACCGACAAAAGCCGGCCGGGCTAATACGTGAATGACACAGCTTCGGCGGATTGCTTGAGCCCCGCTAAATTGTCGGCGCGGAATCACTTGACCAGTGAGCTATTACGCACTCTTTCAAGGGTGGCTGCTTCCAAGCCAACCTCCTGGTTGTCTGCGCAACTCCACATCCTTTTCCACTTAGCAATCGCTTAGGGGCCTTAGCTGGTGTTCTGGGCTGTTTCCCTCTCGACTACGAACCTTATCGCCCGCAGTCTCACTGCCGCGCTCTCACTTACTGGCATTCGGAGTTTGGTTAATTTCGGTAAGCTTGTGGGCCCCCTAGACTATCCAGTGCTCTACCTCCAGCAAGAAACGCGCGACGCTGCACCTATATGCATTTCGGGGAGAACCAGCTATCACGGAGTTTGATTGGCCTTTCACCCCTATCCACAGCTCATCCCCCAGGTTTTCAACCCTGGTGGGTTCGGTCCTCCACGACGTCTTACCGTCGCTTCAACCTGGCCATGGATAGATCACTCCGCTTCGGGTCTAGAGCACGCGACTAAATCGCCCTATTCGGACTCGCTTTCGCTACGGCTTCCCCACACGGGTTAACCTCGCCACGTACCACTAACTCGCAGGCTCATTCTTCAAAAGGCACGCCGTCACATCCACACAAGTGTGTTTGCTCCGACGGATTGTAGGCAATCGGTTTCAGGTACTATTTCACTCCCCTCCCGGGGTACTTTTCACCTTTCCCTCACGGTACTTGTCCGCTATCGGTCACCAAGGAGTATTTAGGCTTAGCGGGTGGTCCCGCCAGATTCACACGGAATTTCAGGGGTTCCGTGTTACTTGGGGTAACGCTCAAGAGTGATCATGTTACGTCTACAGGGGTATTACCTTCTTTGCCGTACCTTCCCAGAGTACTTCGACTTCGATGATCATTTATGACTCTTTGACCAGTTGACAGCATGGTCAGAACGGCCCCACAACACCACACTTGCAACGCCTGTCAGCTATCACACAAGTGAGGTTTGGCCTCTTCCGCGTTCGCTCGCCACTACTTACGGAATCACGGTTGTTTTCTTTTCCTGTGGGTACTGAGATGTTTCACTTCCCCACGTTCCCTCCTACTGCCCTATATATTCAGGCAGAGGTCGCCGGACATTACTCCGGTTTCTTTCGAGGTTTCCCTATTCGGAGATCCCCGGATCGAAGCTCGTTTACCAGCTCCCCGGGGCTTATCGCAGGTTACAACGTCCTTCATCGGCTCTTGGTGCCTAGGCATCCACCGATTGCCCTTAGTAGCTTGTTTTTACTACAAAGATGCTCGCGTCCACTGTGAAGTTCTCAAAATACGGGCGGACACCAGAGAACCCAAACCCAAAGGCTTGAACCCACCTGGCCCGCAAGAAGACCGCCCCAGCACCCGAACCAAAGTCCAGATGAGGTGACCGAATCTTCAGGACCCAACAGCGTGCTTAGGCAACCACTCCACCACCAGAGGTTCCACTCCATCACACCCCGAAAGGCGATCCAGTTGTACTGACTGACAATCTCATAGCTGCTTAATAGTCAATGTTCCACATTCCAGAACTTGTCCAGCCGAGAACAGACGCCTCGGCACTGGACGCAATGGACGCGCAACTTCCGTCGTGCGCCAATTAGCTCCTTAGAAAGGAGGTGATCCAGCCGCACCTTCCGGTACGGCTACCTTGTTACGACTTAGTCCTAATCGCCAGTCCCACCTTCGACAGCTCCCTCCACAAGGGTTGGGCCACCGGCTTCGGGTGTTACCGACTTTCATGACTTGACGGGCGGTGTGTACAAGGCCCGGGAACGTATTCACCGCAGCGTTGCTGATCTGCGATTACTAGCGACTCCGACTTCATGGGGTCGAGTTGCAGACCCCAATCCGAACTGAGACTGGCTTTTTGGGATTCGCTAAACCTTGCGGTCTCGCAGCCCTTTGTACCAGCCATTGTAGCATGCGTGAAGCCCTGGACATAAGGGGCATGATGACTTGACGTCATCCCCACCTTCCTCCGAGTTGACCCCGGCAGTCTCCTATGAGTCCCCGGCACTATCCGCTGGCAACATAGGACGAGGGTTGCGCTCGTTGCGGGACTTAACCCAACATCTCACGACACGAGCTGACGACAGCCATGCACCACCTGTATACCGACCTTGCGGGGGCTACATCTCTGCAGCTTTCCGGTATATGTCAAACCCAGGTAAGGTTCTTCGCGTTGCATCGAATTAATCCGCATGCTCCGCCGCTTGTGCGGGCCCCCGTCAATTCCTTTGAGTTTTAGCCTTGCGGCCGTACTCCCCAGGCGGGGCACTTAATGCGTTAGCTTCGGCACGGAGAACGTGGAATGTCCCCCACACCTAGTGCCCACCGTTTACGGCGTGGACTACCAGGGTATCTAAGCCTGTTTGCTCCCCACGCTTTCGCTTCTCAGCGTCAGGTAATGCCCAGAGAACCGCCTTCGCCACCGGTGTTCCTCCTGATATCTGCGCATTCCACCGCTCCACCAGGAATTCCGTTCTCCCCTGCATCCCTCTAGTTTGCCCGTATCGGAAGCAGGCTCAGGGTTAAGCCCTGAGTTTTCACTTCCGACGCGACAAACCGCCTACAAGCCCTTTACGCCCAATAATTCCGGACAACGCTCGCACCCTACGTATCACCGCGGCTGCTGGCACGTAGTTGGCCGGTGCTTCTTCTGTAGGTACCGTCACGTTAGCTTCGTCCCTACTGAAAGCGGTTTACAACCCGAAGGCCGTCATCCCGCACGCGGCGTTGCTGCATCAGGCTTTCGCCCATTGTGCAATATTCCCCACTGCTGCCTCCCGTAGGAGTCTGGGCCGTATCTCAGTCCCAGTGTGGCCGGTCGCCCTCTCAGGCCGGCTACCCGTCGAAGCCTTGGTGAGCCATTACCTCACCAACTAGCTGATAGGCCGCGAGCCCATCCCTGACCGCCGGAGCTTTCCACCAAAGAAGATGTCTCCAAAGATGAATACCCGGTATTAGCAGCTGTTTCCAACTGTTATTCCGAAGTCAAGGGCAGGTTGCTCACGTGTTACTCACCCGTTCGCCACTCGTGTACCCCCGAAGGGGCCTTACCGTTCGACTTGCATGTGTTAGGCACGCCGCCAGCGTTCGTCCTGAGCCAGGATCAAACTCTCCGTTGAAAAATATCGACAACCGGCAAAGCCGGATAATCGTCAAAAACAACGAGCTTGACGCTGACAGAACCCAATAGCTGGGTCAATCAATTTCAATCTCAAAGGAATCCGACTCGACCAACCAACCACCCCAAAAGAGGAGGCCAGCCAACCAAGCACGGGTTCAATAGTGCATATTTGGCATTGACTTTTAGCACGCTGTTGAGTTCTCAAAATTCGGGCACACACCGCACATCCGCCATCACTGACATCCGCTTGGGGCAACTCGACCAACCTTACGCAACCAAACCCACCAAGTCAAACCCAGCGAATCCGATCCCGCCCCCGCACAAACTCACCGATTAATTGATGGGTTCTGGCAAGAACGCGCACCGAATCACGTGGATCGTTTGATTTGGGTTTTCCGTCGGGCCTTGGCTGGTGGATTCCCACCTCGCACTTGCGTCCCTTCGGGTGTTCTACTCTACACCATCTGGCTGCGACTTTCCAGTGCCGCCATCCGGTTCGGTTCTCCGTAGTGGAGCCCCGCAGTAGGACGTCGTCTACCTTAGCCAGCCCGACCCTCACGCGCAAATTCGGCTCCAGCTGGGTCGGTCGCGCCCCGGGGCGGCGCGACTTCGTGGTCTGGGTCGACCGTCGCCGGTGCATTGAGCAGGCGCAGTGAGCGCAGGTAGGCGCCGGGTGTCATCCCCACCGCGGCACGGAAGTCGTTGACCAGATGAGCCTGGTCTGCATAGTGCAGCCGGGCTGCCACCTCGCTGGTCGTGAGGGCGTCCGGCATGGAGAGCAGCTGCACCACCTCCTGCAACCGGATCCACCGGCCTACCCGGTTGGGTCCTTGGCCGAGCGTCGCCCGTAGCGCGCGCTGGATCGTCCGTTCGCTGACCCCGTGCCGGCGGCCGAGCTCAGCGACCGGGGTGGGCCCGGACCGTGTGAGTCCGGCAACGACGTCATTGGCGAGGGACTGCAGCGCGGAGATGCCCCGCTCGGCCAGTGCCTGGCCAAGAAGCCGGTCGGCCGCAGCCGCCTGGTCCTGCGGGTCACGGTCCGCGGGGAGCTGTCGCAGCAAGGCGAACAGCCGGGCGTCCAGCGCGGAGGTCACCTCGATCGTCGCGCCGGCGATCGTGGCCGGGGCCAGATCACTCACTACGGCGAGTCCCGCTGGTCGCAGCCGGATCCCGAACGCGCGACCCGACCCGTGGATCTCTCGGACCCAGGCCCGCCGCTGGACGCCCGTGATGACCAGCGGCGCAGGCACCTCCCCCTGCTCCACCGTCAGGGTCACCGCCGGTGCGGACACGATGTGCTGGGCGATCCGCTCCGGGCCGAGGTGCCACTCGACCGACCAGTACCTCTCCACGACGTCGGCCACGCGAGGGTCAGGGGCGAACCACCGCGCCCGGTAGCGGGTGAGGTTGTCCGGGTGTAACACCCCAGAGCGCTCCGTAGGGTCGATCAGCCGGTCCGCCATGTCGACATGGTCGCATTTCTCCAAGACTGCGGCCGCGGTTGGCGTGAACATGAGCAGCATGCACAGTACGAACTACGTCAACACCTTCATTCCCGTCGCCGACGACACCACCGCGGTGGAGGGCACGCCGCCGCCGGCGCGGACGACCCCCAGCGTGGCCGCATTGACCTATCGCCTGATCGCAGACCACCCGTACCGGTTCACCTCCGACGACGTTCTCTTCACGGTGTGGGCCGACCGCAACGGTGTCGCCGAAGAGGACCGCGCCTCGGCCCGGACCGCCTTCTTCGCCAAGGGGCAGCCCTGCCTACGGTCCAGCGACCTGGCCAAGCGCTATGGCTGGGGCGTGCACGCAGACGGCGCGGGGCGCGTCGCCCTGTTCTCGATGAGCTCGGCGGAGTATGCGACGTTCGAAGCGGGCCGGGCTCTCGACGGCACCGCCGTGTTGGTGAAGCGGGCCATGCGTTCCCGGCGCTGAGCCACGGCTTCGCGCTACCCGTTCGGAGTGCTCGCAGCTTCGACGATCAGCGGCGTCACGTGCTCGACGAAGTCCCAGGTGAGCGCGGCGAACGCGGGATCGGCGGCCCGATGGGCACGCTCCCACGGATCGGCTCGTGCAGCGATCGCTTGCTCGATCAGGTCATGCCACCGCGGGGACAGCAGGTTCTGACACCACCGCCCCGCGCCGACCTTGCCCGCCACCGTGCCGCGCGTGGCGGTGTACAGCATCCGGCAGCGGGTCAGCACCTCGTGCGGCTGGCCCTAGGCGTTGTGCAGATAGTCGGGATCGGCGAGCATATCTCGGTGGCGTGACACCGCGAGGCGGGCCGCCTCCTGTCGCAGACTTGCCGCCGGGACGTCGTCGAGCAGGCTCCACCCGGCCGGACCGTGGACCGCCAACCCCTCGTGGTGAAGCACCCACCGGCAGACTTCGCTGTTGTCGTGACTGGACCACTCCATCACTGTGTGGCCGTTGTCGACGTACAGCCACGGCGTCGCGTCGGCCCGGCGACGAAGCTCGGCGGCTGACACGTACGACCCCTCGAGGTGGCGCGCCCAAGGCTCAGGGCGAGACGGCATCGCCGCGTGCAACTCGCGGACCGCTCGCTGGGCGCCGGCCGACAAGGCCCGGCGGGTGACGGCCAGGAAGTCGACATCTGCATGCGAGTCACCACACCCGAGGGCGAACGACCCGGTCAGGTACAGCCCGACCAGGTCAGCGCCGAGAGCGTCGGCGAGCCTGTCGGCCAGCTCGGCCAGCACCGTCCGCAGTGACGTGGCCCCGTCCGCGCCGAGCTGGTGGTCCAGCTCGGGGAGGAAGGATGGTGGCCCGGCGCGGCTGTCGCCGTGGCTACACATCGTCCGGCGTGGCTTCGTGTCCGGCCCGCCCGTCGCTGCGCTCGTTCTCCTTCATCTGGGCCTCGTACAGATGGCGTCGTCCGCCGGCGTGCTGCTGCCGCGCCGCCTCCTCGAGCCGACGGAACAGCGACCAGTAGTTGTCGTCGTAGTCCTCGACGATCTGGAAGGTCCACCGTCCGGCAATCACGTTTCGCCCCACGAGCTCGGACTCAATCCGTGCCGCCGTTTCCTCGTGACCTGCCTTGCGCAGACTCTCCACCGCACCCTGCAGTGCGATGTCAGCGGAACCGGTGAGCTGATGGAAGGTGTAAAGGTGGCCTCGGGCACGTTCGACGGTCTCGAGCGCTTCGGACAGCTCGCCCAGGGCCTCGACCGTGGCCTGAGAGACGTCAGCCGGGATGCGGTGGGCCGAGTCGGGGCCCTGCTGGTCAGTACTCATGCCGGATCGTAACCCTGGACCGCGCCCTTGTCCCCCGTCACGCGGGGGACTCCCCCCACCCCTCGCGTCACCCTACTATTGTGCGGGAGGTCCTACTTTAGTAGGTTATGTGAATGGACTTCAGCCAGCCGTTTCGCGCCGTCACCCCGACGCTCGACGGTCCGGTGCTGCGGGTGCTGGCCCGGTCCAGCGAGCCGATGACGCGGCAGCAGGTGACGGCTGTCGTCGGCGACGCCAGTGAGGCCGGCGTGACGAAGGTGCTACGTCGACTCGCCGAGCAAGGGGTGGTGATCGAGCAGCGGGTCGCGTCGCTGTACACCTACCGAGGCAACCGGGACCACCTGGCGTGGCCGGCGATCGAGCTCCTCCACTCCGCCGCCGCCCGGCTCGAGAGTCGCCTCCGAGAGGCAGTCGAGGGGTGGAGGCTGCAGCCGCTGTCGGTGGAGCTGTTCGGCTCCCTGGCAACGGGTACGGCCGACCTCGAGTCGGACGTGGACCTGATGATCTATCGACCGCTGCTCGCGGACGAGGAGGCACCGGCATGGGACGCCCAGGTTGTCCAGCTGCAGGCAGCCGTCACCCGCTGGACCGGCAACCAATGCGAAGTGTTGGAGTTCGACGCCCCGACCCTGGTATCCATGGCCGCAGCAGCCGAGCCGGTGCTGAGATCGCCTCGGGTGCCCCTCGCCGGTTCCCCGCTCGCAGATCTCATCCCGGACCCCCAGTTGGCGCGCGCCGTCGAAGAGGCGCTCGGCTCGCCAGATCCCGCGACGGCAATGGCGCAGATCGTCGGACCGTCCCGCAACCGACCCGGCGCAGGGACGTACCGCACCATCAATGCGGCAGCTCTGGCTGCCGGAGTGGAGCTGGCGGCGTCGGTCGACCAGCGTCCGAGCCCACCGGAGTTGTCAGCGCCGCCCATCGAGCAGGTCGATCGCCGACTGGGTGGTCAGTGATGGCACGCGAAGACAAGATCCGCGCCGTTGACCGCTCGTTCGGCCAGACCCGGTTGGGCGATGCCCGGGCCTATCTCCAACAGGCCGAGGTGAGCCGCGACCTGGTGGACGGCTCCCGCCGAGCCGCGACAGTGGTGTCGTCTGCCGTGCTGGCGGGCATTGCCGCCGGCGACGCGGCCTGTGTGGTCACCCTGGGTCGCTACTCCGTTGGGGCGCATGACCAGTCGGTACGGCTGCTGCGCAGTGTCACCGGTGCCGCACGGGCCGCGAACGACCTCGCCCGCCTGATCTCGCTCAAGACTGCGGCACAGTACGCCGGCGGCAGCCTCAGCGACCGGGACGCCGACGATGCGATCGCCCGCGCCCGTCGGGTGCTGGACTTCGCCGAGCTCCAGTTCCGCTGACGACCGATCCGACCGCACCACCGTCCGAGGTCCGCGGGGGGAGATCGCCGGGGGATCCGAGCCGTCCCCGCGCCACGTGTCAGCTGCGCTGGTTCAGGAACCAGCGGTGACCGTACGGGTCGGTGAAGACGGCCACCCGGCCGGCCGGCGGGCTGTCCTCGGGGCCTCGCGTCATCGGCGTGCCGGTCGCCGCCACCCGTGCGGCCAGCCGGTCGACGTCGAGGATCTCGAGATGCAACGAGACTGCGGCTCCTCGAGTCGGGTCAGGCGGAGCCACCCCGGCCGAGGCAAAGGCGTCCGACATCATCCACCGGGCTCCGCCGACGGTCAGCTCACAGTGACCGATCAAACCGTCGTCCATCACGATGGGCTCATAGCTGACCACAGCGCCCAACGCGGCGACGTACCAGTCAATCGCGGCGCGCGCATCGGAGACACAGATGTAGGGGGTGAGCTCAGCCATGGTCGGTCTCCAGGTCGCGGTCGTCGCGTAGCGGGGTCTGGAAGGACCAGAGATGGCCTTCCGGGTCGCGCACGCCATACTCACGTACGCCGTACGTCATGTCGGTCGGTGCATAGTCGATCTCGGCGCCGGCGGCGACGACTCGAGCGTGGTGGGCGTCCACGTCATCGACAGTGACCGCCACGGCCGCCGTGCACGTCCCTGCGGTGATCGGGGACGACAGCCGGTGCACAGCGGACTCCTGGTGCAACCAGACAGCACCATCACCGACGTAGACCTCGCCGTGGACCGCCCGACTGTTCTCATACGCGATCGGGCCCCGACCGAGACCGAACACCTGCACCAGATAAGCATGCGCCGCGGCGATATCGGCGTAGACGAGCAGCAATACCCGCCGCGTGACCACCGACTCATCGCCGCCCAGGCCCGCCAGCAGGTCCAACAGCGCCTCGTCACTGGCTCCCTGGTCGCCCATCAAGCGATCCTCGACCGCGCGCACCCGTTCGCGAGCCCTAACCAGCGCGGCAAGCTCGGAGTCCAACTCGGTGAGGTAGGCCCGGGTGAGCGCTCGCAGGTCTTCCACGTCGGGATCGACCTCCGCCACCGGGGTGCCCAACTGCCGAAGAAGACGAATCCGATAGAGCCGGTCGACGCTGTTCCGGTCGTAACGTCGACGTCCACCACTGTCCCGCGTGGGCGACAGCAGCCCGACATCTTCGTAGTAGCGCAGGGTGCGCTGCGACACACCGGTTCGGGCAGCCACCGCCCCAATGCTGAGCTCCATGACCGCCACGATAGGTCCTCACGTTGCGTCAGGGTCAAGGCCGGGCGCTGAAATACCTGCGGGCATGCCAAAACACTTCAAGGCCGGCCACGTGAAGTGGTCGGCCTTGAAGTGTGTATGTCCGGCGACGTCCTAGTCTCCCACACGGTCCCCCGTGCAGTACCATCGGCGCTGAAAGGCTTAACTTCCGGGTTCGGAATGGAGCCGGGTGTTTCCCTTTCGCCATGATCACCGTAACTCTATGGAGATGTAGCGGTTAAAACTTGTCATATGTTCACCACCAACCACACCCCGACAAAGGGGTGGGTGGGGTGATGATGACAGTTCCCGACCGTATCTCGGGAACTGCACAGTGGACGCGTAGCATCTTTGTAGGAACAAGCCCTCGGCCTATTAGTATCGGTCAGCTCCGTACATTGCTGTACTTCCACATCCGACCTATCACCCAGTGATCTGCTGGGGGCCTTACCAGGTTATCCTGTGGGAGCCCTCATCTTGAAGTGTGCTTCCCGCTTAGATGCTTTCAGCGGTTATCACGTCCCAACGTAGCCAACCAGCCGTGCCCTTGGCAGGACAACTGGCACACCAGAGGTTAGTCCGTCCCGGTCCTCTCGTACTAAGGACAGCTCTTCTCAAGACTCCTACGCGCGCAGCGGATAGGGACCGAACTGTCTCACGACGTTCTAAACCCAGCTCGCGTGCCGCTTTAATGGGCGAACAGCCCAACCCTTGGGACCGACTCCAGCCCCAGGATGCGACGAGCCGACATCGAGGTGCCAAACCATGCCGTCGCTATGGACGCTCGGGCAAGATCAGCCTGTTATCCCCGGGGTACCTTTTATCCGTTGAGTGACGGCGCTTCCACATGCCACCGTCAGATCACTAGTCCCGACTTTCGTCCCTGCTTGAGGTGTCCCTCTCACAGTCAAGCTCCCTTGTGCACTTACACTCGAAACCTGATTGCCAACCAGGCTGAGGGAACCTTTGGGCGCCTCCGTTACCTTTTAGGAGGCGACCGCCCCAGTCAAACTACCCATCAGGCACTGTCCCTGATCCAGATAATGGACCTAGGTTAGATATCCAGAACAGCCAGAGTGGTATTTCAACGTTGACTCCACAACCACTGGCGTGGCTGCTTCAAAGTCTCCCACCTATCCTACACAAGCTGTACCGAACACCAATACCAAACTATAGTAAAGGTCCCGGGGTCTTTCCGTCCTGCTGCGCGTAACGAGCATCTTTACTCGTAGTGCAATTTCGCCGAGTCCGTGGTCGAGACAGCGCCCAAGTCGTTACGCCATTCGTGCAGGTCGGAACTTACCCGACAAGGAATTTCGCTACCTTAGGATGGTTATAGTTACCACCGCCGTTTACTGGCGCTTAAGTTCAGAGCTTCGCACTTGCGTGCTAACCCTTCCCCTTAACGTTCCAGCACCGGGCAGGCGTCAGTCCGTATACATCGTCTTGCGACTTAGCACGGACCTGTGTTTTTAGTAAACAGTCGCTTGGGCCTGGTCTCTGCGGCCTTCAACGCCTTCCGGAGTAAATCCGTTGACGTGTCCGGCCCCCCTTCTCCCGAAGTTACGGGGGCATTTTGCCGAGTTCCTTAACCACGGTTATCTCGATCACCTTGGTATTCTCTACCTGACCACCTGAGTCGGTTTAGGGTACGGGCGGCTCTACAACTCGCTCACGAAGGTTTTCTAGGCAGCATAGGATCACCCACTCCGATGCACGAATGCACAAGAGCCATCATGTCTCAGGCACGTGAGGTACGGATTTGCCTATACCTCGCCCTACGCACTTAGCCCGGGACTACCATCGCCCGGGATGGGCTACCTTCCTGCGTCACTCCGCAGCTTGCCTACTACAAGATCGGGTCGCAGACTCAACCTCTATTGACCCGAAGGTCGCCAGAAGTCTTGCGTGCTTAGCATCACTCGCCTCGGCAGGATCGTTCTAGCGCCGGTACGGGAATATCAACCCGTTGTCCATCGACTACGCCTGTCGGCCTCGCCTTAGGTCCCGACTTACCCAGGGCAGATTAGCTTGACCCTGGAACCCTTGGTCTTTCGGTGGAGGAGTTTCTCACTCCTCATTCGCTACTCATGCCTGCATTCTCACTCGTGTGCTCTCCACGGCTGGATCACTCCGCCGCTTCATCGCGCACACGACGCTCCCCTACCCATCCACGCGCTTGGACCGACAAAAGCCGGCCGGGCTAATACGTGAATGACACAGCTTCGGCGGATTGCTTGAGCCCCGCTAAATTGTCGGCGCGGAATCACTTGACCAGTGAGCTATTACGCACTCTTTCAAGGGTGGCTGCTTCCAAGCCAACCTCCTGGTTGTCTGCGCAACTCCACATCCTTTTCCACTTAGCAATCGCTTAGGGGCCTTAGCTGGTGTTCTGGGCTGTTTCCCTCTCGACTACGAACCTTATCGCCCGCAGTCTCACTGCCGCGCTCTCACTTACTGGCATTCGGAGTTTGGTTAATTTCGGTAAGCTTGTGGGCCCCCTAGACTATCCAGTGCTCTACCTCCAGCAAGAAACGCGCGACGCTGCACCTATATGCATTTCGGGGAGAACCAGCTATCACGGAGTTTGATTGGCCTTTCACCCCTATCCACAGCTCATCCCCCAGGTTTTCAACCCTGGTGGGTTCGGTCCTCCACGACGTCTTACCGTCGCTTCAACCTGGCCATGGATAGATCACTCCGCTTCGGGTCTAGAGCACGCGACTAAATCGCCCTATTCGGACTCGCTTTCGCTACGGCTTCCCCACACGGGTTAACCTCGCCACGTACCACTAACTCGCAGGCTCATTCTTCAAAAGGCACGCCGTCACATCCACACAAGTGTGTTTGCTCCGACGGATTGTAGGCAATCGGTTTCAGGTACTATTTCACTCCCCTCCCGGGGTACTTTTCACCTTTCCCTCACGGTACTTGTCCGCTATCGGTCACCAAGGAGTATTTAGGCTTAGCGGGTGGTCCCGCCAGATTCACACGGAATTTCAGGGGTTCCGTGTTACTTGGGGTAACGCTCAAGAGTGATCATGTTACGTCTACAGGGGTATTACCTTCTTTGCCGTACCTTCCCAGAGTACTTCGACTTCGATGATCATTTATGACTCTTTGACCAGTTGACAGCATGGTCAGAACGGCCCCACAACACCACACTTGCAACGCCTGTCAGCTATCACACAAGTGAGGTTTGGCCTCTTCCGCGTTCGCTCGCCACTACTTACGGAATCACGGTTGTTTTCTTTTCCTGTGGGTACTGAGATGTTTCACTTCCCCACGTTCCCTCCTACTGCCCTATATATTCAGGCAGAGGTCGCCGGACATTACTCCGGTTTCTTTCGAGGTTTCCCTATTCGGAGATCCCCGGATCGAAGCTCGTTTACCAGCTCCCCGGGGCTTATCGCAGGTTACAACGTCCTTCATCGGCTCTTGGTGCCTAGGCATCCACCGATTGCCCTTAGTAGCTTGTTTTTACTACAAAGATGCTCGCGTCCACTGTGAAGTTCTCAAAATACGGGCGGACACCAGAGAACCCAAACCCAAAGGCTTGAACCCACCTGGCCCGCAAGAAGACCGCCCCAGCACCCGAACCAAAGTCCAGATGAGGTGACCGAATCTTCAGGACCCAACAGCGTGCTTAGGCAACCACTCCACCACCAGAGGTTCCACTCCATCACACCCCGAAAGGCGATCCAGTTGTACTGACTGACAATCTCATAGCTGCTTAATAGTCAATGTTCCACATTCCAGAACTTGTCCAGCCGAGAACAGACGCCTCGGCACTGGACGCAATGGACGCGCAACTTCCGTCGTGCGCCAATTAGCTCCTTAGAAAGGAGGTGATCCAGCCGCACCTTCCGGTACGGCTACCTTGTTACGACTTAGTCCTAATCGCCAGTCCCACCTTCGACAGCTCCCTCCACAAGGGTTGGGCCACCGGCTTCGGGTGTTACCGACTTTCATGACTTGACGGGCGGTGTGTACAAGGCCCGGGAACGTATTCACCGCAGCGTTGCTGATCTGCGATTACTAGCGACTCCGACTTCATGGGGTCGAGTTGCAGACCCCAATCCGAACTGAGACTGGCTTTTTGGGATTCGCTAAACCTTGCGGTCTCGCAGCCCTTTGTACCAGCCATTGTAGCATGCGTGAAGCCCTGGACATAAGGGGCATGATGACTTGACGTCATCCCCACCTTCCTCCGAGTTGACCCCGGCAGTCTCCTATGAGTCCCCGGCACTATCCGCTGGCAACATAGGACGAGGGTTGCGCTCGTTGCGGGACTTAACCCAACATCTCACGACACGAGCTGACGACAGCCATGCACCACCTGTATACCGACCTTGCGGGGGCTACATCTCTGCAGCTTTCCGGTATATGTCAAACCCAGGTAAGGTTCTTCGCGTTGCATCGAATTAATCCGCATGCTCCGCCGCTTGTGCGGGCCCCCGTCAATTCCTTTGAGTTTTAGCCTTGCGGCCGTACTCCCCAGGCGGGGCACTTAATGCGTTAGCTTCGGCACGGAGAACGTGGAATGTCCCCCACACCTAGTGCCCACCGTTTACGGCGTGGACTACCAGGGTATCTAAGCCTGTTTGCTCCCCACGCTTTCGCTTCTCAGCGTCAGGTAATGCCCAGAGAACCGCCTTCGCCACCGGTGTTCCTCCTGATATCTGCGCATTCCACCGCTCCACCAGGAATTCCGTTCTCCCCTGCATCCCTCTAGTTTGCCCGTATCGGAAGCAGGCTCAGGGTTAAGCCCTGAGTTTTCACTTCCGACGCGACAAACCGCCTACAAGCCCTTTACGCCCAATAATTCCGGACAACGCTCGCACCCTACGTATCACCGCGGCTGCTGGCACGTAGTTGGCCGGTGCTTCTTCTGTAGGTACCGTCACGTTAGCTTCGTCCCTACTGAAAGCGGTTTACAACCCGAAGGCCGTCATCCCGCACGCGGCGTTGCTGCATCAGGCTTTCGCCCATTGTGCAATATTCCCCACTGCTGCCTCCCGTAGGAGTCTGGGCCGTATCTCAGTCCCAGTGTGGCCGGTCGCCCTCTCAGGCCGGCTACCCGTCGAAGCCTTGGTGAGCCATTACCTCACCAACTAGCTGATAGGCCGCGAGCCCATCCCTGACCGCCGGAGCTTTCCACCAAAGAAGATGTCTCCAAAGATGAATACCCGGTATTAGCAGCTGTTTCCAACTGTTATTCCGAAGTCAAGGGCAGGTTGCTCACGTGTTACTCACCCGTTCGCCACTCGTGTACCCCCGAAGGGGCCTTACCGTTCGACTTGCATGTGTTAGGCACGCCGCCAGCGTTCGTCCTGAGCCAGGATCAAACTCTCCGTTGAAAAATATCGACAACCGGCAAAGCCGGATAATCGTCAAAAACAACGAGCTTGACGCTGACAGAACCCAATAGCTGGGTCAATCAATTTCAATCTCAAAGGAATCCGACTCGACCAACCAACCACCCCAAAAGAGGAGGCCAGCCAACCAAGCACGGGTTCAATAGTGCATATTTGGCATTGACTTTTAGCACGCTGTTGAGTTCTCAAAATTCGGGCACACACCGCACATCCGCCATCACTGACATCCGCTTGGGGCAACTCGACCAACCTTACGCAACCAAACCCACCAAGTCAAACCCAGCGAATCCGATCCCGCCCC